>JANQPX010000028.1 GCA_028285265.1 Geminicoccaceae bacterium | reverse complement strand
CGAGCGTCTCGTGCAAACTTCAGAGACCATGATCGATATCGCAACCGTACGCATCATGAATAGCAAATTGGCGCCAAATTGACCTTTCCACACAGCCTCTCAGGCTCGGGGCCCTTTCAAGGGTTACCTCAGCAACTTGACGATCCCCTTTGAAGGCCTCACGCACCGCCGGGTCTTGAGGGTCCGGCAAAGCCTCGGAGCGGGCAGGGGAGACGGTTACCAAGGCGGCGAGAAGACCGCCTAACACCAGCCTAGAAAGGGATTTCATCATCGAAATCTCCACCCGCCGAACCGCCGCCGTCACCATCTCTCGATCCACCGACCAACGTCAGCTCGCCCCGGAAGCGCTGAAGCACCACTTCCGTCACATAGCGTTCATTCCCGTCTCGATCGGTCCATTTTCTGCTCTGTAGCTGCCCTTCGATGTAGCACTGTCGCCCCTTGGCCAGATACTTCTGCGCAACATCGGCCAGGCGTTCATTGAAGATGACCACCCGGTGCCACTCGGTCTTTTCGCGCTTCTCGCCGCTTCGCTTGTCCAGCCATCGCTCCGAGGTGGCGATCGCCAGATGCACAATCTTGGTGCCGTCTTGTGTCTGTCGAACCTTGGGATCTCTGCCAAGGTTGCCAAGCAAGATAACCTTATTGACGCTGCTCATGCGCGCTCCTCATCCTCCTTCACGCCTTTATCCCTGCTTTTACAGGAGGATGGATGCCTTTGCGAATGATCGACATCGACGGCGACGACGGCCACGCCGGCGATCGATTGGTTCAAGAATGGCTTGCGGATCTTCAAGACCAGGACGCCCAAAAGGCCCTGGCCGGATGCCAGCCGGCAAGCTATTGCGTGCCGATGAAATCACACTGGACGGCCCGCGGCTTCGGCTCCCAGGCCCATACCGCAAGACCATCATCGGCCCATTCGGCGCAGCTTTGACCGAGCGACGTGGTGCCGGACGGATTGCCGATGACGCGCTGTTGCTCATAACGCCAAGTCTTGAAGTCACCACCGTAAGGCGCTTCTTGCCGCAGCACCGTGATATTGCGGGCAGCACACCCTTCCAGCGTCGCCTCAACACTGGTCCAGGCCTCGGCGGCGGCGTCATAGGTAAAATGCATTGTCTCCGGCGGGTACACCATGATCCTACACTCCCGCGCTTCCGCGGCCGCCATCGTGGCGGCGAGGTCCACCGGCGTCGATCGTCCCTCGCAAAAGCTCGCCATGGCCCCTATGACAACCCGACTCTGGTCGAGCACGACCGGATGCACGTGATGGGGATGGACTGGTTCGCCCTTCTCCTCGGCCGCTTGCACCAGCTGGGCGACCATCGCCTCATCATCCAGGCCGGCAAATTCCGCCATGCGCGCCCCGTCCTTGCACATCGCCGCTTTGTCGAACGGTTCCGCGGCGAGCCTTTCCTCGATGTCCGCCCTGGTCGGCACCTCACTCTTCCGCAACTGCGCTTGCGCTATTGTACAGGTGATCTGACCCACCGTTTCCGAGACGCAATGCACTGTCATGAAATTGCCCACGTCGACCTCATGAGTCAGTTGAGCATGACGCGGTATGTCGTCGATCCCGGTCATGGCGTGCGCCGTCGGCAGTGCCATTGACCCCAAGGCGGCGAGTGCGAATGCTGCTCCAGCTTTTGTCACGTCGATTCCTCCTACGAATATTTAGCTGGCCAGCCAGGACACTAAGAAGAATACCGCCGAGGCCATGATGAGGTTACCGGCTGTAAACGGAAGCGGCTGATGCCACCAAGACTTTTCACGCTCAGACTCCCGCCAGCCTCGGAGGCTTTCTTTTGATCCCTGGATGAACTCTGAAAAGTCGTCGTCGTCGATCACACCTTCGGTGCGGATGAGCTGCCCGGCGTCGTTGACATCGCAAATGAAGACCTCGCCGAAGCAATCGACAAAGAGCGGCGTTCGCTCCTTGTCGGGATGACCAAGATAGATCCCGCCATCGATCGCATGATAGACGCCCGGCCGCTTGCCGTAGCCGGCCTCAAAGAGCCGGTTAAGGCGCCGGACGGCCCTGCGAAGTTCGTCACCATCATAAAGGGGATTTGTCGGGTCGATCTTGCGGTTGTGGTACACGAACTTGCGCAGGCGATCGGCCTCGGCTTCTTGCTCCTTTCGCTGTTGCATCAAGCGATCGAGATTTGTCGCCGTCCTGGTCTCGCTCATGGTCAAACCCTCTTAGAGCTTGTGTGAGAAGTTCCATTGATCGTCGTTTTCATTATCGTGATCGCCTTCAAATAACCAGGAGGGCATAATGGTGGTGGCGGGATATCCGAGCGATCTTT
>JANQPX010000027.1 GCA_028285265.1 Geminicoccaceae bacterium | reverse complement strand
CGAGCGTCTCGTGCAAACTTCAGAGACCATGATCGATATCGCAACCGTACGCATCATGAATAGCAAATTGGCGCCAAATTGACCTTTCCACACAGCCTCAAAGATTATGAGCGTCTCGTGCAAACTCCAGAGACTATGATCGATCTCGCCACCGTACGCATCATGATTAGCAAATTGGCGCCAAACTGACCTTTCCACACAGCCTCTAAGACCGATCTAGATCAATCGCCTATTTCGAAGAGGCTTTCGATTTGACGAGATAGCTGTTCGTGTAGGGCTTCAGAGTCAACCACTAAGACGGCCTCGCCATCAGCAGCCGTGCTCACGCGTGGCACGACTACCATCCGATGTCCCGCAATATCAAACGGTGGATCGTCTGTGAGGCTCGGCCATTCTTCTCGGATGGGAATCCACCCTTTCAGACCAGCATCGGGATCGGCAGTCAAGGCCTCAAACATCCCCGCTTCGAACAGGACGTTTTCGTTATCATCGTAACGCTGCTCGCTTCGATGCTCTCCATCTAGTGGCTCTGATAGATAGCAGACTCCGTAACGAGCTGTGGAAATCGCGCGAATAATCTCGGGACCGATTGGCCCAGATTTATGCATCTCATCCCAAATCACTAGCTGCACCCGATCTTCGGTTTTTTCTTTTAGAACATCATGAATGACGTCGATAACATCTTTGTCCGCGCGGCTTGAAGCGGCGAAGAATAAGCTCGGCTGGTCGAACAAGGATCGGTCTTGACCAAAGCTTGTTTCAAGCTTTTCTATGGCGGCTTTGGTGTCTTCAAGCTGATTGTTCGTTGTGTGATTCAGCCAGATAATCCGCGCTAAAGCTGCGAACATCAGATCAAGTTCGGCCCGTAATTCAGCTGTGCATGAAAGCTTCTTCGCAAACTCAATGAAGGCGACCCCGAACACGCGACCACCATAGCTTAGCGGGATGAGTATCGACGTTCGAGCGGAGGCACCATTCGGAGCGATATAGGGTGGGAGATCTTCTACTTCGGACCAGAGATCCAGATAGTCGGCATCAGGGTCATTGAGTGATTTGTCATTTTGGCAGGTCACCCAGAGCTTGGTATTGCGATGATAGGCAAAGGCGGTTTGTCCTCTATATTCACCATCATCCGTGAATAATGGAAACGAGCGGGACTGACCGGATGTCCATTTCGTCTGCAGCCCAGGTTTTTGACCGTGCAGGCCATCCACCCTTATACCATCCATAAGAACTTCGAAGTGTTGAGCCTCGCAGCGCTCAATTAGATGTCGCATCAGAAGGTTTCTGACAACTTCACAAACGTGATCTTCAACGCTGTCGACAGCGAGAGCGAATTGACTCAACAGATTGGCAGATGATTTCATGATATGATGTATGCTCCTGACAAGTAGACCTGGCTGCCTCATAAGAAGCGCCGCTCAAGGCATTTGGTTAAAATAACAATAACGATCATTGCTGACCGTAAGATGACGCAAGCCTGTTAGCTGTGAACTGTTTCACAAGTCCAATTTTGAAGCTGATTTTCCAGATTGACCTATGGCAACGGCCAAGTTTGACCCAACTTGAACACCTCAATTTAAAGAGTTCTTTCTTTTCAGCATGTTGCAGGCGCGGCGCGGTCTGTTAGCACCACATTTCGATGGTTTTAGTCTTTAGGATTGAGCGGGTCGGATGTTTTTCGGCAGGGCAATACCCGCGGCTTTGAAGATGGATCCGACGGCGCCCTGTGTCTGTGTGCGTAGGATGATGGGATCACCATTCTGTTCGATGGTCACTTCCTGCAAACGATCGAGATCACGCAGGATGTCTTGCCACTCAGGCTTGATACCAGCCTTTTCGCAGCGGGCCTGAAGTTCCTTTCTGAGAACCAGCGCAAGGAAAGAGCAGAAGACGTGGCCGCGGATAGCCGCATCGCTGCAGTGATAGACGGGTCGGGTTTTGAGCAATGACTTGGCACTTCGAAAGAGCTCCTCGACTTGGAGAAGATCGCGGTAACGTAACACGGCCTGAAGGGGCGTGATTTTGGCTTTCTTGGGTAGGCGCAGAACGAAGACACCATCAAACCTGGCCTCATCGGCGAGCTTGCCAGCATCGATCTCGAAGGCCGCTTTGGTTTTCTGATCGCCGTTTGCCGTCCGCTTGAGATAGCGCCGATAGGCGCTATTGCCGATCAGGGTCTTCTCACCCTTTTTTAACTGCGCATCGAGGGCTTGGATGACCGAGGGCACCAACAAGGTCGAGACCTTCCATGAGTTCTCAGGGCATCTCAGGTTTGGCAGCGGTGGCACCCTGCGAACCAATGACCCTGATGATCAGGCAAAGGCAATCGTCTACAATGAGCTTGTCGCTAATGCAGTCATGCTTCAGACGGTCGCAGACCAGACCCAAGTTTTGCACGAGCTGCATCGAGAAGGCCGAAAGATCGCACCAAAGGATGTTGCCTATCTCAGCCCCTATGTCACGCGGCATCTCAAACGGTTCGGAGACTATCCGACCCATCACGAGACCGAGCCCCCACCGCAATCGAAGAGACTGCCGTAGCTCGAGTCATCCACATATGTGGCCTAATTTTACACGAATCTTCTTCCCATCCGAATTAGGGCCGCCCTTGACGAATGAGATTTATTGGGCCGGCTTCCAGTTCCATGAAGCAAAGTCTTCGAGCCGGTTGATTTTATGATCGGGCAGTCTGTCCAGGGGATCTGCGATATAGGTCTGGGGATTGAGGTTACAGAGCTTTGCGGTCTCAATAGTGGTCATGATGGTAGCAGCGTTTTCAGCACCACGGTCGGAGCCAGCAAACATCCATCTTCCGACCAGTGCACAAAGGGCGCATGGCTCGCTCTGCAGCATTATTGTCGATGCCGACGGCTGGATCGTCCAGGAACAAGGTGAAGGCATCCCATCGTGAGAGGCCGTAGTTGGCCGAAAATATCGGCAAACTCCTGCTGCAGAAAGACGAACTGCGACATCGCCTAGCCTTCGACGAGTCGAGGAAACGACTTGCGGAAGGCTGCGG
Source organism: Geminicoccaceae bacterium (assembly GCA_028285265.1). Classification (GTDB taxonomy): domain Bacteria; phylum Pseudomonadota; class Alphaproteobacteria; order Geminicoccales; family Geminicoccaceae; genus JANQPX01. The sequence goes on along the minus strand of JANQPX010000027.1, from coordinate 2,976 downwards.
CCACGTCGCGCCAGAGTTCGGGATCCAACGGCTTCTTGCTGTTGACCGTGTTCATGACACGATAGCCTCCTCTAAGAAGACCTTCTGCCAGCGCCTTTTCCAAGGCGGCCAATTGATCTCTGACCGGGCAATGACTGGCCATATCCTGTTGTTCTTCAAAGATCGGGCCGTAGCTCAAGAGTTCAAAATTCGAGCAGGCTTCAGGCTCGATCCCTTCGGCCACCAAGCGCTTTCGCAGAGCATTTTGGGTGTGGCGGTGGCTCAAATGTTGGCCCAGGCGTATATATGGCGGCGAGGCATTCGGTGAGGAACTGTCCCCGGTTCTGCCGACATAGAGGCGCTCACCCTTGGGTGTAGACACGCGCCATACATAGAGCCAGAAACCCCGTTCAAGTAATGCGCCGGGAATTTCGAGCCGATGCAGTCCGCTTTCCAAACGTTGAGCATCCATCAGAAATCGCTTCTACTTTTTTGCAAAATCAACCGGCTTAGCCTACTCGTCGCACCCGCTGCCAATGTTTCGCGCTTAAGCTATAGAAAAGCAAGCGTTTCTCCAAGGATGCCGATTAAGTTCTCTTCGATCTCGCGATGTCTGTCCCGCATGGCTTTGAGCCGGGCCTGTCCTGCCAAAACGTTCAGCGGATCTCCAATGAGCTGGAGAAGCTTGGCTTCGTGACTTTTGAGGGTAATCCCGACCACAAGCGGGCGAAGCTGGTGGTGCTGACTCCGTCCTGCCGGAGGACGCTGGAGAAGCTCCAGGCGATCCAGGCGGGTTGGGCCAACAAACTGGCCGATGGCATCGACGAGACAACGCTCAAACGCACAGTGCAAGCGATGCGCGTCATTCGTGAGCGATGCGAAGCGATAGAGAGAACGACAGAGCAATCCTAACAATCAAGAAGGTGGAGATATGGCAGGACTTGAAGAGCTTGATGCGACTGTAACCCTAGGGCAGCAATTGCAAACCGAGGAAGGACCGGTCGTCCTGGTCAACATATTCACGATTGATCCCGCAGATGAAGAGGCACTGCTCGAAGCCTGGGCTCATGATGCTGACTTCATGAAAAAGCAATCGGGTTACATCTCCACGCAGATGCAAAAGGGGATCGCGGGCAGTTCACCTGCCTGTCGGCGTGGTCGTCATGATCATTGCTACCACGCCTACCTGGATAGCTTACGCTCCCCGAAATGAGGAGGAGCATTTGATGGATTGCCCGCATTGCGGCACGACAGCGACGACCGAACGCCCAGGCCTGACAGCTCAAGGCTATCATCGATATCGGTGTTCAGCATGCAAACGCGGCTTCAATGAGCGGACCGGGACGATCTTCAACCGCCTCCAGTATCCGACCGACGTTGTCTGCTTGGTGGTTCTCTGGCGGCTCCGTTACAAGCTGAGCCTGCGTGACTTGGCCGAGATGTTTTTGGATCGTGGGCTGGAGTTTTGTCATGATGCGGTGCACCAGTGGGAATGCAAACTGGCTGACGTTTTAGAGCTTGTTCTCTAATTCGAGGCTGAGGGGCAAGCTCTCCTTGTGTTTCTGCCGGGTTCACCGTTCTCTCCGCGGTAGGGATGTACCGTCCGCATTATGGCGTTGGAGGACGCCGGTAGATCCATGTGTGAGTCGCATTGGCCTCCTTAGGAGGCTTTGCAAAGGCTCTATCGATCTTACCGCCGCCGCCGTCCCGACAGGGACATCTTTCCGCTGACGCGGATCTCTTCGTAAGTTGTTTCCTAAACTGCTGCCTCGTTACTTGACCAGATGAAATCCGTTTGATCGCACCACATGCGATGGAGAATCACGGCGAGCTTTCGTGCTACAGCAACCTTGGCCTTTTTGAAGCCAATGCGTTTCCATAGCCTGACACCCCAAGCCTTGAGCGAGCACCAGTGTTGAACTCTGGTAAGAAGGACGCCGGCAGCCTCGAAAAGATAGCTCACGACCATGCTATCGCCACATTTGGAGATGCGGCCGGTCCAGTCGACCTCGCCCGACGCGTAGCGACGTGGCGTCAACCCAATATACGCACCGACTGATCTGGAACGCTGAAAGCGGGTCGGGTCGTCGATGGCTGAGTAAAAAGCCAAGGCGGTGATCGGACCAATACCTGGCGTGGTCATTGATCGCCTCGTGTCGACGTTCTCGCGGGCCAAGGCCAGGGCCTTCTTATGAAGGACGGCGATCTCGCGCCGGACCTTCTCGCGGATCTCCAAGAGAGGCCAAGCCGCCGCCCGCAGCAGATTATGCTGGTCAAGCAAGTCTTCGACACGGCGATAGAACACATTCCCACTCGCCTTGCCGATCATGAGGCCATGGTTCTTCAGCAATCCGCGGATTTGGTTCTCCAGGTCACCCTTGATCTTCACCATATGGGCCCGGCTGTTGAGGACCGCGCGTATCTCATGACATGAGAGCCTTTTGACCTGGACCTCCTTGTACCAGCCGCATTGCATGATTCGAGCAAGTCCTACCGCATCGTTTCGATCGCTCTTATTGATCTGCATCGATAAGGCCGCTTTGGCATGGCGGGCATCGATACAAATCACCGGTAGGCCAAGTGCTCTGAGTTCGTGCCAAAGCCAAGTCGCGGTCGGCCCAGTTTCGAGACCGATCCGTTTCGTGGTCGCCGCATTCGTTTTGATGAAGGTCGCAATGGCTTCTGGATCCGAGATCACGACCCCTTCGCAACAGATATGACCGTCGCTGTCGAGCACGCAAATCGCAGTCTCCTTTAAGGACACGTCCAAGCCGACATACTGTTCCATCGATGCTCTCCTTCTTACATCATTCGCCGACCAGAATCGGCCGGTCGTCCAAGTTACGGAGAGCAAAGCCCGATATCGATCGGACTCCGACCCAGCCCCGAATTACGCCATGTGTGAGAAGTTCCATTGATCGTCGTTTTCATTATCGTGATCGCCTTCAAATAACCAGGAGGGCATAATGGTGGTGGCGGGATATCCGAGCGATCTTT
>JANQPX010000065.1 GCA_028285265.1 Geminicoccaceae bacterium | reverse complement strand
CTGTCAAATCATGGCGATCCATAAACACCTCCAAACTAGAGGTCTCTTGAATCATAGATCGCGAAACATGTACACTATTTTATGAGTACATAGCCTAGTGTTCTGCGGTCCACGGATTATAGCTGCCGAAACTCCAGAGCTGACCTTCGGGGTCAAGACAGGAGAACACGCGACCACCATAGCTCTGGTCCATGGGCTCCATGACGATCTCTGCGCCAGCCGCTCTCGCCCTTGTGCAGATGAGATCGACGTCGGCCACGACGATGTAGGCGCTCTGCGAATTCCCGCCCAAGGCGGTTGCTGTCTTTTGATGGCAGCCAAATGCATCGTCACGAGCACTACCGAGCATGACCATAGCGTTGCCGAGAACAAGTTGGGCATGCGCTATGCCATCCTGGCCATCTTCAACAACCAAATGGCGCGAAAAACCGAAGTTTTCACAAAGCCATTCGATCATCTTGGGGGCATCGTGGTAGCGCATAGTGGGTATGATGATTGCAGACATGCCTCAGTCCTCAAATTGATGGTCGCTCACCATGGTGGTGCAGGATCGAGGCGACGTCTTGGAGATTTGTTACCTCGCAATGATGCCGGTGCCGTCAGGCAGGATTCGCTCGATCAAGGCACTCGGCGTCTCACTAGAGAACGCGCTGAATTCGCGGTTAAAATGCGATTGGTCGCTATAGCCACAACGCAAAGCGAGATCGGCCAGCGATCCACATGCAGCGAACTGATCGCTTTGAAGGGCGTTGACCGCTTTTGAAAAGCGGACAAGCCGAGCGAACGCTTTTGGCGTCGCACCGATTTGCTGACGGAACAACGCGTTCAAATGTTTGCGGCTGAGATCAAGCGATTGCGCCAACTGATCGATGCGCACCTGCCCGCCTTTGCCCGAAATGGTTCTCCAGGCCGCGACAACACGGGGATCTTCGGCAGGTGCGCTGAGAATGCGTTGGGCCAGCATATATTCGAGGATACGAAATCGCCGTTGCCATGAGCACGTCTCGATGAGACGGCCTTCTAGTTCATCAGCAAAAGTCGGATCTAAGACAGCAAGATCGACGACGCAGTCCCTCAGCGGTTCAAGATCCATCCGAAGAAAACGCCTGGCCCCGAGCGGCAGAAAGTCCACCTGCATGCAAATTGATTGTCCTGCCGACCCTACGGTAGCCGGTCCTTGATGCAGCCCAGCCAGGAAGGTCCGGTTGAGCGACCGCACACCCCCCCTATGGCTCTCGTCACGTAGAGCAAAGCCCTGACCCAGAACGATGATCATCGGCACGCTTCCAGTGGGCAACTCCGTGCGCTTTACCTGGACATCGCAGGCCTCTCGAAAGCCCTGGATTTCAGCGATATAAGGGGATAGAGCGGCTGAAGGCTTTTGCCGCCAAAGCGTCCATTCACCTCTGTCACTGCAATGGTCGATGCGTTCCATACTGTTGATCCTAGACCTTCCAAGCGCCATTGCCGACCCAAACCCGCTGTTCGCTTTGCTTGACGGGCGAGCGCCGGTCAGGGAAATGAGGGCGCGCTCGCCGTCTGTCTGGCCAGGAACGGCAGGCTAAAGCTGTTTTCTCTCCGATCTCAAACTGGCTCCGCACCAGTTGACGGTGCTGACGGGGTCGATGCACTTCGCTACAAGATCTCTATGGAGATCGCCGCTACATCAGCAGAAGAATGCGCCGCAACATGCACAGCGGAAAGCGCACTCGACTTTTGGCGTTATTCATCGCCGTTCGAGCATGATGCCGTCATCCTTCCCGACGGTTGCCGCGATCTGATCTTGTCCGAACAGGCCGGTCGATCTCGCCGTTGGTTTATCTCCGATCTGGGACATCGCGGTGAGCGCGTGTGGTTGTCCGGCGACACCGAAACACTGGGTATTCGCCTAAAGCCCGGGGTGCAGATCGATGATGCTCTGCTCTTGACTTGGATCAGTGAGAACGGTCCTTCAGCGTTGATGGCCGGCAGTGTCTTGGATGAGTTTTGTCGGCTGCATGCCTCGACGAAGGAAATTCTCGATTGTCTAAAGTCCGGACTCGGGTCCGTTGGTGGAGCTGCGGCTAGGCTTGGGGTGTCGACACGAACCTTACAGCGCGAGGTCCAAAAACGCACCGGCGAGTCGCCGTTCTTCTGGATGTCCTTGGCGAGGGTCCGCCGCGCAGCGCGCCGTCTCCGGGGCGATCCGAACCCCGCAGAACTCGCAATTTCATGCGGTTACGCCGATCAGGCTCATCTCTGCCGCGACATCAAACGCTGGTTTGGTGTCACACCCAAGGGCCTTCTTCATGACGAGACGCTCTGGCGGCAGCTCGATCAGACCGGCTATGCCTGAGCCCTTACAGGAGAGCATATCTCGATGAGAAAGCCATTGGGATCGACAACATATGCTGTCGTCTGGCCCCAAGGCTCGTCCCGAACGTCCTGAACTAGCTTGGCACCGATCTTCAAAGCTTGCTCAAGCGCACCCTTCACATCTTCTGTCTCGAAAGCAATTTCGAAGGTCGGCTTTCCAGGGTCTGGGATCGAAGGAGTCTTGCCCAAGTCAGCCATCAAAGTGCGTGATGAGAACGAGAGTGACGTTGTACCGGTGGCGAGCTCTCCATAGTCGCCGCTTTCATGCAGCATCTTGCGGCGTAAGTTGAAAGCCCGTTCATAGAATTCCAACGTTGCGGGCACGTCATCCACATAAAGGATCGTATATCTAAGCTTCATCGATAGCTCCCAAATGCTCCTACTTCAGCGACGTTGTCACAACGGCATGAGGGCTGTCTTGAAGAAATGCGACAGGAACCGAAGGTGCGACGTCGCCAGTCCTTCACCTAAATCGCGCCATCATGTCCGCTCACCAAGGGGCGACATTTAGGACTGTCTTTGATAGGCAGCCAGTTCATCAACCTTAAACCCGAAAGTCGTGCTATGGATCTCAAGTCGTTCTGGCGATGCCTCATTGTTGGCGTCACACTTGGTGTTCTAGCCCAGACGAGCGCTGTCGCGAATCCTGCCGATATTGCACCCGCCGATTGGTCTCTGATCTCTAAGGGTGAGAATGTGATTTATCGTGCACCGGATCGCAATGAGCTGATGATGTTCCGTTCGATTGAAGGAGCGAACAGTCCAACGGCGATTGCTGAGGCCGCCAGTGCTGCACTCGCCAAAGCTTGGAACGGCCACCTGGATGGGACCATCAACCAGGCAGCCGGTGGCATGGCGGTCTACACTTTCAAAATGAGCGGCGATAATCAGACCTTCATCGGCCGCAGCTATGCTTTCGAGGAAACCCCAGGCAGTTTTTTCACTATGGTCCACGTGGCGCCGACTGGCGCCGATGGTCTGGATGCGCGGTTTGACGAGACAGAACGGAAAATGTCAGCACTCGCCATGGCCGCGCTTGGTGGCGCTGGCCAGGCGCACGCTGACGTTGCCGAGACGTCCAGCCCGTCTGAGCCGGGTACCATTCCTGAAGGCCTTGAGACCATGCTGATGACCTATGCCTATGGCGTTGGGTCGATCAGCGTCAAGACGCATTATCTCTTTGACGATGGTCGCGTCTGCAGCTGTACAGAACTTGCTCCTGACGATGCCGCGGCCTCGCTCGCCACGCGTGACGTGAACGAGATTGGTGAATGGCAGGCTGATGGCGAACGGTATCGCATCAGAAAGCCCGGCAAGGATGAATGGAGACTTCTCAAAAAGCCGCTCCATGCAGCAGCGTTGCCGGAAGACTGGCGAGGCCAAGGAACCTACCGGACTACCGGACGATCGACACGTTTGGTGGTGTCACGACAGGATTCCCACAATATTTCAGCGGTGTTTGGAGCGATGTGACGCTTCGTATTGATGGCACTTTCGCCACGGGCGGTGGGGCCATGGCATCAGGCAGTGAGGCCAACGTCTCAATGGCCATGGGGCGAGAGGATGCGACTGAGACCGGAACCTATCAGATTGACGGGCTTACGCTGATGCTTCGTTTCAATGACGGGCGCGAAGAGCGTACGTCGATCGCTTGGGATGGTGTTACTAAGGAAGGGGAAGATCCGTTCGAGACCATCTGGATCCGTGGATCGGCGTTCCAACGTGTCGATGGATCATAATTCGCCTATCCAGCACTTTGGTGTTTTCATCGAGCACCTGACGACACGTGCTGGCCCGATGAGGCGTCCGGCATCCCCTCGGTTTTGGCTGTTTGACAACAGAGCAGGCGAACAACCATGCACGTTCGTATTTCCCGATATATCGTGTAACGTTGGCGACGAATGCTAACCGTCGAGCCATGTTCTGGCGGTTATTGGTGCACATCTGGGTGAGACGACGCGTTGGACTGGCCCTCTTTCCTAGACCAACTTCAAACCAACAGCCTCGTTACGACCGTTATTTTGATCTCAGCGATCGGGCTCGGACGCTGGTTCCTCGTGCGACTCGTCAGGGGTGACGACGATATCTTGCACGAAGAGCAACGCCGCTGGATATCGCGGATCAGAAATGGTGCTGTCACGCTTGTATTGATGGGCTTGCTCTTTATCTGGCTTCCCGAGCTCAATACGTTCGCTCTGTCGATCACGGCCGTCGCCGTGGCCATCGTGATTGCAACAAAGGAACTTATTCTTTGTATCAGTGGCGCGCTCTTGCGTACGGGAAGCCAATCTTATCGTGTTGGAGACTGGATTGAGGTCAATGGCGTACAGGGTGAAGTCGTCGATCAAAATCTGCTCGCGACAACGCTTGCCGAGATCGATTCAAAGCACAACCGTTACGATTTCACCGGCAAGACCATAACCATGCCGAACAGTACCTTCTTTACGCATCACGTGAAGAACCAGAACTTTCTCAAGAACTATGTCTTTCATGAGTTTTCAATCTGTCTTGAGCCTGAGATCAACGTCGTCGAAGCCAGGGATCTCATTCTTGAAAAACTTGAAGCCTATACCAAGCCCTTTCGCGAGGTCGCTCGACGCTACAATGCCCTCATCGAGAAGCGCTCGGGTATCGATGTGCCCAGTCCAGATCCGAAGGTCTATGTCACGACCAACGAACTTGCAAAAAGTGTCTTCACCGTCATCATTTTCTGTCCAACCAAAGAGGCTGTGGAACTCGAGCAAGATGTCACCCGGGACTTCATGGAGTTCTTCTATGAGCGACGCCAGTCGCCATATGTGCATCGTTTGAAAGGTCCCTAAGGTCCCATGTGCCGTAAATGGTCTACGGCTCATGGCGAGGTAGGCCTCAAGTCGATCGAGGCCGTCGAATGCCGCTACTCTTCAGCTCCTGACTAGGCTTCCATCGAGGTCTCTCAAGCGACATCACATGGCTTGCCGTCCAATCACCCGCACGATGGCGTGCCGTTTTCTGCCAGCAGAGAGCTTGATGTCGATCTCCTGCACGTCGCTTTCAAAGAGCTGCATCGTTGGATCCAAGACCAGCTCATCATTGATGCGGGCGCCTCTGCCCAGAATCAGTCGCTTAGCTTCGCTCTTTGAGGCGACCAGTTTTGCGACCAGAAAAAGATCGACGATGGACATGCCTACTCCAGCACCGACAAGCTCAACATGAACCGTTGGCAAGCCAGATGGTGCCGATGCTCGCTCAAACGCCGCATGAGCGGCCTCACGAGCTGAAGACGAAGCCGCCTCGCCGTGGCAAAGCCCAGTGACCGCATCGGCCAATATCTTCTTGGCATCATTCACTTCTTGACCACGCAATCCTTCTAAGCGTTCAATTTCGTCAATCGACAGTTCGGTAAACAGGCGAAGAAAGCGTCCTACATCAGCATCAGATGTATTGCGCCAAAACTGCCAAAAGCCATAGGGTGATAGGCGATCTGAGTTTAGCCAAACGGCGCCGGCGTTGCTCTTACCCATTTTTGCACCCGACGCGGTTGTCAGGAGCGGTGCCGTGATGCCAAACAAATGCCGATTATCGATGCGGCGGCCAAGTTCAACACCCGCAACAATGTTGCCCCACTGATCCGAGCCACCGAGTTGCAAGACGCAACCATGGTGCCGCGCGAGATGCACGAAATCGTACGCTTGAATGACCGCGTAGCTGAACTCAAGCAGTGACAGGGACTGTTCGCGCCTTAGGCGTGACCGTACCGTCTCGGACGAAAGCATACGATTCACCGAAAAATGGCGCCCAACGTGGCGCAAGAAATCGACATAACGAAAATCATCAAGCCAAACTGTATTGCTCACCAAGAGAGCATCGTTTCGTTCCATCCCGAACGTCAGCAGTTTTTCAAACACAACGCGTATGCCGTCGACATTCAATGCGATCTCATCCTCATCGAGCATGGGACGCATGGTATTGCGAAGGCTTGGGTCACCGATGCGTGACGTCGCACCGCCGAGAAGAACGATAGGCTTGTGACCGAAATGCTGAAACCAACGCAGCATCATGATCGGGACGAGATGACCGACATGGAGGCTGTTGGCCGTGAGATCGAACCCACTGTAAACGACGATTGGCCCTTGTCGAAGCTGGTCATCGAGTTTGATGAGATCGGTGCATTGATGCAGAAAGCCGCGTTCTAAGAGCGTTCGCATCACGTCAGATTTAGCAGGTGATAAGGAATGACCGATATGTTTTGGCATCTTGATCTCCGGAAGGCCGAGGGCCGGAGACCAAACATCGTTTCACATGCCGCCGACCAACGGCCGCATGTGTGTCAGTTCATGATCAAGCGCGCCGTCCTATGTGGACAGCGTATAATAATCCTTTGAAAGGGCGCTCGCGTTGACCATACGACCTTCCTACAACCCTGCAGATAGATCGGCAAGACATAAGCACCGGCAACTGCGAAGCCATTGAGTGACAGGAATGACTACCCTGTTGCTGTAGTTTGCTGGTGTCCCTGCCCTTCCAGATCGTGAAGCGGTCTTTCCCCGACGAGTGGCAACTGCTGTTGTCGCAAACCGGTATTTGATAAGGACGGTCGTCAACGAAGACATGGATCGGGCAGGTAAAAGACCGGCCCGGCTACGCATTGGGAGAGCATGCCGGGCCGGCAACGCCCAGAGGATAGGCAGGCCTATTTTGGCGCTAAATGCCAGCGTTCGGGCAGCCAATCCTGCCTTAGATACGTACTCGTGTGTGCCCAAACCGTGGTTTATGATACATCGACACTCAAGAAAGCGCATCTCGGCGAATCACCGGATTCCGCTATGGAGCTGCGTCTTGTCGGTTCGGCAGGACAGCTCTTGCTCTCGTCGAACACGGAAAATGCGAACTCGGCCTTGCCGTTCGCCATGTCAGCGGCAGTCATGATGGTGTCGACGCGTCAAAAGCCGCAGTGGTAGGCGCCGAGACAATGACGATTCTTTGAACCCGAAAACGATCGACCATCCGAGGCAACAAGACGTCATCTCGAGAGCTTTAGATACGACGGAGGTTCCGTTCTTCTTTGACGTAGTAGTGATTGCAGGTCTGGTCCCAACGCTTCAAGACCTTTTGCGCAGTGGATGGTACGTAACAGCGCTCATAATCCTCGCCTTGGAAAGCAATCACGCATTGAATGGAGTCGAACGTCATAATAGTGACAAATTCGACCTCCCCCTCAAGATCTCGGCGCAGCAATTGAACGCCCTGATATCCTGAGATGTTCTTGGCTTCGATTCCCGGAAAAACCTCGTTGTGCAAGAGGCGTTGATAGCGGTCAGCGTTCTCTGGTGTCGTCCAGCCATGCCAAATTCGTTTCACCGCCACGTCATACCCTCCAAAGAGCCGCTCTCGTCGATCATTGACAAGACTATGAGACAACAAATGCGCATGTCGATGCCTGATGCTCCATTCTTGTTGGGGTCTTCAGGCTGGCAGTCAGTGTACATTCGACCCGATCCTTGATCACCTCCCAGAGGTAACCATTGCCTGATTGAAGACCGTTGAGCTTACGCCTTCGCAGGTCTATCTAGGTCGCGAGCCGCTCTTAACGATTGAATTTGATCAAAAGGGAACGCGAATGGAACGAGTATCGGGAATCGGTGGCGTTTTCTTCCGATCGAAAGATCCGAAGGCCTTGGCGCAATGGTACCAGGCGCATTTGGGGATAAACCTGGCCCCTACCGATATGGAGATGCAGCCTTGGGTGTCTGAAGAGGGTGTCACCGTCTTCGCGCCTTTTGCGGACGACACTAACTATTTCCCGTCTGATCGTATTTTCATGCTCAACTTCAGGGTCAAGGATCTAGATGCAATGCTTGCTCAACTCCGGGCAGCGGGTATTGAGGTAACCCGTGAAGAAGCCATGGACGGCATTGGACGCTTCGCCCGAATCCATGATCCAGAAGGCAATCCATTGGAACTTTGGGAGCCGGATCAACAAAAGCCGTAACCATCGTGACACACGCCATACCTGCTTGTTGCGCGATACATCGGGCTGTGAAAGCTCGACTAGGCAACTGAGCGAGTCGATAACCTTGCGGACACGACGCACAGCCAGCGTGCGTCGTTCTACGCGGCGCCATTGGCCCATATCAGAGGCGCCCAGGACGCGATCTTCGTCAATTCATTAGAGTTCCGTCGATCGGTCCTTCACATTGATCATGCTTATCAATTTGAGTGATCACCTCTGAACGGGGACAGAACCTGGATCCTATCAGGTTCCATCGAATGACGACGCATGACGCTCGTTCGTCAGTACCTTTCGGCTGCAAGGTCATGTTGGGAGTCGGGACCCAGGCTCACTGTATTGAACTCGATCCGTCCATCTATGTGATCAATCTCAAAGGACGAAACGAGGTCGTCGACACATATCTGCCGGCGGAAATCTCATTCGATGTGTGAACCGTTTCACATCATTCGTAGGCGACAATCGCCACAATCACCGCCTATGGCTCGGCCGCTAACGCGCGACCAATTCCGTGTCGTGTCAACCCGGCCAATCAGTGTTCAAACACATGCTATTTGCAGAAAAGGAATTGAGCTATGTATAGCGACCGCAATCTAGAAGAGTTCCGCCGAAACGCCCGCGAGATCGAAGTTGCGAGGGCAGACGATGAGGAATTGGGGCCGCTTCGCCTTCTTCCGGGTACTTGGAAGAATACCGAGCGTCTAGATGGCCGCGGGTGGAACATGATCGCCCTACCGTTCAAGAGCGGCGACGGGCCACTCGACTACCGTGTTCTCGTCAACCAGTACAATGAGGTTCTGAAATTCTCACTGGTTGACAAGCGGGTGCCCAACAGAGGAATTTTCCAGGCCAACCCGCATGCCAGAAACGACAGCTTCAATACTGATCAGTTCGTGCTGACACTTGATTATGAGCAGATGATCGCGCAGATCGCCGCTGATGACAGCCCCCAAAGCACACTCGCCGGTGAACCAGATCTAGCGATCCATCACGAGCCAGGGCTCTTGCTGTATATGCGAAATCAGACAACGGATGGGATTGATATCGCGCGCCTCGCGACGATTCCCCATGGCAATTCTGCCCTCGGCGTTGGCACATCAGTTGTACTTGAAGGTCAAGGTCCGACGATTCCTGAGATCTCAGGTTTGCCAATCGGCGTTTCGGATGACCTCGAAAACAATCGTTACCTCGCGCCTTACAAGACGTTTCACGACGCGCCTTTCCAAAATCTGTTCGATCCGACGATTCCGAATGAGCTCCTCAAAGCCTTACCCCAACAGGGAGTCAAGCGGACGACTGTTCTGCATTATGACACGACACTGGCCGATGCAGGGATCCACAACATTCCTTTCATTGAGCGGCAAGCCGATGCTTCTGAGATGCAGGCAACCTTCTGGATCATCGAAATGGAAGACGGAGCCGATGGACCAGATGTCTTGCTCGCATATAGTCAAACCGTCTTCCTCGACTTCTTTCCGCGTCGGGACGGTGTCGAGGGCCTGATTCGCTGGCCGCATGTCTCAATCAACGTCATGGAAAAAGTGTCCGAACCAGACCGCGAGAGACCTCGTTTGCCGACGTCTTGAAGAAATCCAGCAGTCTCCCTGTAGACGGCCGATGACTCAGAGTTCTTGTTCGTGTCCGAGGTTCCTAGATCATCCCTCTGATATGCAGGATCCTAGACTGCAGACGACTTAAGATTTGTCATTACAGGCGGCCGATCGTTTCAATGTTTCGAGAACATGCATCTCGGCATTATTGAAATTCGTTCGGTCGCCCTATTGTCATTCTTCTTCTCAAAACGTATGCCGGAAAACGGAGGCATTGCATCAACTGGCGAGGGCAGAACCCGCCTCAACATCGCCTCGCTATGGTCATCCATGCGGATGGCCAATCTGATGAAGACCCTCTCTCATCGATCGTCAGACCGGCCCGACCAAAAGCGATGTTGCGCGAATTTCAGGCGCTAAGTCGCTGTTTCTGTCGTTGTATAATCGACAAGCGTCGCGTGCCAGCCAGCACGCCTTTTCGCCCAGTAGAGATCGCGAAGGCGTGACGTAACAGGTCCTATGGGCGATGTACCCAGCGATTGACCATCGACTTTGGCGACGGGCATCAAGCCCCCCGCTGTGCTAGAGATGAACAACTCATCCATCGCGCAGAGATCGCGCGCTGAAAGCGACGTTAAGGTGCATTCGAGATTGGTCTCTGTGGCGAGTTCAAAAACAGTGTCGCGGGTCATGCCGTCCAGGCAGCCTGCCTCTGGCGTGAGCAGCTTGCCTTCCTTGACGGCAAAGAGGTTGAAGCCCGGCCCTTCGGTGACGTCGCCTTTGCCATCAGTCAGAATGACCGTGTCGCCGCCTCGATCATAGGCCTCGAACAGGCCCATCTCAAAGTCTAGCCAATGATAGGTCTTGATCGTTGGGTCAACCGAGGTTGACGGAATACGCTGGATGTCGCTGACAATGAGATGCAGGCCCTGCTCCTGCTGCTCAGGCGTAGCAATTGAGATATAGGGCACGCAAAATAGGAAAAAGCTGTTGTTGGCAAGGCGTAGATCGCGGCTGCCGATAGGTGGCCTGCCACGTGTCATGATCAGCTGAAGATACGCCGCGCGAAACCCGGTCAGGCGTACTGCCTCAATCGCCAGTTTTCGCAGACTGTTCCGGTCATAGGGACAGATCATACGAAGGCGGCTGAAGCTTCGCTCGAAACGCTCGAGATGGTCGTCTAACCTGAAGAATGCGCCGTCCCAGACAGAAACGGTGTCCTGACATGCGTCAGACCGGAGAAAACCCCAATCGAGCAAGGGGATTCGGGCTTCACTAATGGGGCAGAACGCACCCTCTACCCAAGCGATCCCGTCTTTGTACTCGGACTCCATTGAGCGCTCCCAACCCGCCACTTTCAGCGTTTCGTGACGGTCTATGTATTCCGAGACGCAGACTACGTCTTGGTTCGTGGTTCCACAAAGAGAAAGACAAAGGTGCTTTCTAGAGCGCTTTTGTCTTTCACGGAGACAGACACCTTTGCGGTATCCAACAAGAACATAAGCGAATCATAGAAATCGGGATGGTTGACGTTTTGGTCCTGGTTCAACGTGCTGCGATCACCGATGCAGCGTTGGAGCGCTTGGCCAAGCGCGTCAAATCTCGCATAAGCACGCGGGTCGCCCAGCCGAAACGTCCACGTGCAGCCATAGGATTTACTTCTGATCATCAGTCGCACTGTGCACTCTGAGGATCCCTCGAGCTTCAGGGTGATGTCGCGGCCCTTTGAGCCTTCACCTGATTCGACAATGATTGCGGAGAAGTTTCCAGGCGCTGCTTGTATCAGATGGTTGATGTCCGAGCAGAAGTCAGCGGCATGAGTGCCGGCTGTATAGAATCCCAACAAGATCGACAGCGCAATACCGGCGATGCCCTTTGATGCCTTACTCTTCATCTCGAGTCTCACATATGACGCATCGAATAAGCCAACCGAATTTCGCCTATCTTTGCGTCGATGCACTTGCGTCGATCGTAGCATTCATTGGCCGATGATACGATCAGCCTGTTGAGACCGTTGCTATCATGGTGCGAATCTCGAAGCTGTTTCGGACGATCTCTTCCCTTCAATATCGCCACTTTCTTCCGAATTCTTCCACCCTGACCTCCCAATCGAAGCCACGCTCTTTTGGATGAGGGGCGCTTGATGAGGTGTTAATGGTATGAGGCTGGGAAGATCCCGGTGGAGCAAATCGCTGGCAAAAGTTGCCGTGTTTTGGGCATGCGAGGCCATTCAAGCATGCAGTGAACAGCCCTCCTGGATGAACGCGATGGGATCCTGGTCATGACGAATGATCCGACATTTGCTCTCCATCGGTTCGGGCTTGGTGCTAAGCCAGGTCAGCCACGAGATCTGCCAACGGATATGCGATCCGTCCTCAGAGCAGCCCTTCGTGACGAACATCTACAGATCGAGTCAAAAACGCTTCGCTCAACCCAGACTGGCCTCAAGACGTTTTACGAATTTCAAGCGCGGCGCCGGCAAGGAAAAGCTGACGGATTGATCAGCGCTGGTGGCGGTCGCGAAATGAAACGGAAACAATCACCGGCGGTCGCGATCTACCGCGCTGAGATCGATGCTCGGCTGAAGAGAATTCGTGAAGTCGACGTCGGTCTCTTGGAGCGTTTGACGTCTTTTTGGGCCAATCATTTCGCAGTTTCAGCGCGTGAACAGCGGATAAGGGTTGTGGCCGGAAGTTTCGAGCGTGAAGCTATACGCCCGTATCTCAAAGGGCGTTTTGCAGACTTGCTGAGAGCGGTTATCTCTCATCCGGCCATGCTCCTTTATCTCGATAACAATCGCTCAGTCGGTCCGAATTCGCAGCTAGGTCAACGCAAGCAGCAAGGATTGAACGAGAATCTTGCAAGAGAGCTCCTCGAACTTCACACGCTGGGCGTCAACGGCGGCTACAGTCAGGAGGATGTGACCGAGACGGCCAAGATCCTGACGGGATGGTCATTCCGGGGTGCAAAGGCCAAGCATGAACCTTTCACCTATAGGTTTCTTGATCATCAACATGAGCCCGGCACCAAAGTCGTTCTCGGTGAGCGCTACGAAGACGCCGGCTACGAGGAGGCTGTCGCGCTTTGCGATGCGCTTGCACGCCATCCCGCGACCGCCCAACACATTGCCACAAAATTAGCTCGGCATTTTGTTGCCGATGATCCGCCCAAGGAGCTTGTCGATGCCCTAAAAAACAGATTTCTCGATAGTAATGGCGATCTTCTCAAGGTCTATGAGGCCCTGCT
Source organism: Geminicoccaceae bacterium (assembly GCA_028285265.1). GTDB lineage: Bacteria > Pseudomonadota > Alphaproteobacteria > Geminicoccales > Geminicoccaceae > JANQPX01. The sequence continues at coordinate 186,235 of JANQPX010000065.1, read as the reverse complement.
CGATCATCCCTTAAGCTGGTCCCCATCCCACAAAAAACTACGGACGCCGCAGGAATGGCTGGCCGCTGCGTTGCGAGCTTTTGACGCCGACATGCCGGCGCCGTTTGCAAACAAGTCACTTTCGGCCATGGGCCATCGACTTTGGTTTCCGCCGTCGCCTGAAGGTTATGAAGACCGCGCTGACGCCTGGCTCGGCGGCGCACAGATGAACGCTCGGCTGGACTGGGCTGCAGCGTTCACCAATCGATTTGCGCCCAGAGGCGAACCTCTGGACGTGGCCGAGCAAGTGCTGGCCAACAGGTTGACGGACGAAACGGCGCTCGCCATGCAGCGTGCAGCAACAAGGCAGCAAGCTTTTCAGATCATGCTGCTCGCACCTGAAATGATGAGGAGATAACCATGGTTCGGGCAGCAGACAAAACAAGCCCAACTTTTGAATGCCGGGATGCAACCTTATCACGCCGTCGACTCATAGGCGCCGGTAGCCTGGCCGCGGCTTGGGCGATGATGCCGAAAACTGCCGTTTCGCTGAGTAGCCGAGATCCGCGTTTTCTCTGCGTTGTTTTAAGGGGCGCACTCGATGGCCTAGCTGCTGTGCCGCCTGTTGGCGATCCGAACTACGAACGATTAAGGCAAGCGTTCTCTCTCCAAGGCGACGCCATTATCATGCTTGATGGCTTCTTTGCCCTAAATCGTCATCTCAGCAATTTGGCCAACCTCTATGCGGCCGATGAAGCACTTATCATCCATGCGGTAGCGACGCCCTATCGCGATAGGTCTCATTTTGATGGCCAGGATGTCTTGGAGACGGGTCTCGGAGGCCCCGGAGGTCATGATGGCTGGCTGAATCGTGCGGTTCACGGGATGCCTTCCGCGGGCCAAATCAAGCCACTTCAGGGATTGTCGATCGGTCCAACGGCCCCATTGATCATGCGTGGCCCCGCAAAGACGCTTTCCTGGCAGGAGAGCCGCTTCCCTGAAGCTAATGAAGATACATCAGCTAGGGTTCTGAAGCTTTATCAAGCGCTGGATGACGACCTTGCCGCAGCGATGGAAGCAGCCCTGGATCTAGACGAAACCGCAGGTAACGGTGCCGGCACGCCCCCATTGAGCCTCTTCAATAGAGAAATGGCAGCTGCCGCGCGCTTCCTTGCAGACCCGGAAGGTCCACGAATCGCAGCAATCTCGTCCGATGGGTGGGATACCCATGCGCGTGAGAATCCGACATCGGGCCGCTTGGCGAGACTGCTTCGCCAGCTCGACGAGGGGATTGCAACGCTCAAAGTGGGGCTCGGCCCAGTCTGGCGGGACACGGTGGTCGCCTTTGTTACGGAATTCGGTCGCACCGCAGCGATCAATGGTACGGGCGGTACCGATCATGGGAATGGCACGATTGCCATTCTCGTCGGTGGCGCGGTGAATGGTGGTCGCATCATTGCTGACTGGCCAGGGCTGCGATCGACAGACTTGCTCGATCAAAGGGATCTGAAGCCGACGATTGATCTACGCTCTGTCTTAAAGGGGGTCTTGCAAGATCAGTTCGAGATGCCCGCGGAAATCCTGAAAGGCATCTTCCCGACCGGAGGCGCGCTGCCAGGACTACGTGATCTCATCGCTTAGTGCAGGTCATGTCGATGATCCGATACGGCCGGCAGGTTGCCATCTTGAACCAGTGATATCCATCGACTGCTGGATGGCTAGGCCAAGGTCCTAACGTCGATCCACGAGTAGGCTTGCCGGACTCTGGAGCTGCATCATGATTCGCTTGGGCCGCTATCTTTCGATAGCGTGAGCTGCTTTCGTCGAGATTGATATATTAGTACATCTATCAAGTCATGATGCCTGGGTACGGGAGACAACATGCCGAGTGTGCTGAGCGACGACCAACGAGCCGCCTTCGAGCGCGACGGTTATGTCTTGGTCAAAGCGTTCTTCGACGCAGACGAAGCCAAACTCTTACAAACAGCAATAGAGAAAGATCCAGCAATCAGGGGGCACTTCTACGACCGTGGTGATGCTGAAGGTATGACCACGAAGATGGCGACCTGGAACCATCCAGGCGATAGCGTCTATGGCTATGCGGCTCGTTCGAGAAAAATGGTTGACACCATGGAGGACCTTCTTGGCGGCGAGGTCTATCACTATCATTCAAAGATCACTGCCAAGGAGCCATGCGAAGGAGGGGCATGGGAGTGGCACCAAGACTATGGCTATTGGTACAATAACGGTTGCTTATTTCCCTATATGGCTTCGGCGATGGTCGCGTTGGACAGGTGCACCAAGGCCAATGGTTGTCTGCAGGTTCTAAGGGGATCACATCATCTCGGGCGGATCGATCATGGCCTTCTTGAAGGTGAGCAGGTCGGTGCGGATCTGAGGCGGGTCGACGAAGCGAAGAAGCATCTCGACCTTGTCTATTGCGAGATGGAATTGGGCGATGTCCTGTTTTTTCACTGCAACACCCTCCATCGATCAGATCAGAATCGCTCCGATGACCGTCGCTGGACATTGATCTGTTGCTATAACGCGAGACGCAATGATCCGTATCTCGACCACCACCATCCAAGATACACACCCTTGGAAAAGGTCTCGAACGAGGCGATTAAGGAAGCAGGTCTTAAGTTTTCCGACGCGTCCCATGAAAGTGCCTTCCTGCGGAAATCCGTCGCTCCCGCCGAGTTGAACAAGAAAGGTGGAAAGGTTTTCACAACTGAAGCAACGGACGATCGAGGTTAGCCCTTTGGCGGTCCCTGCAAAGGCGTCACATAGAGGGCTTGATGGTCCGCGACGCGCTCGAGCCTCGCTTGGCAGCCGGGGCCGCCTCGAACATGACGGATCGTGGCCTTGCCGATCTTGTTTTCGAGACCGATGCGATGGCTAAAGCCGTCGAGCTCAGAGACAGCGGTTCATTCATCGCGGCCGACGATTGCTTTCGTCGTAGGCTTGTGGACATGAGCGGATTCTTGCACGTCGCAGAGATCATCCAGTGCGTAAATGCTGAACTCGATCGCGTTCGATATCTAAGCGCTGCCGAGCCTCTTCGCGCGCAAGAGGCACTTGATGAGCACCGAGCCATCATTGACTGTCTTCGCGATCGCGATCGCGATGGCGATGGCGATGGCGATGCCATGGCAGCAGCAAGGATGATGCAGCGCCGTCTCAACGGATCTTGGACAGTTATCCGATCACTCCTCAAACGCCAAGATGTCTCAACATGTGAGCAAAGGATGTCTTCGGGCTCAAACGGGGATCGTGCAGATGACGTTGAATGGGATGTTGGAGCGCGTCTTGAAGATCAATCACCGGAGCTGCAATGGTCCACCAATCGCTTAGCTGAATGATACCGCCCATCACAACGTAGCCGTAGATCAAGGAGCAAAAGATTGAAAAAACTTCGTATCAGTTCCGCAGACATGGTCGCAAACGCCCGTCAGCGCATTCAAGAAGTCGAAACAGTAGACGCCATCGGCATGATCGACGATCCCGATGTCGTCTTTGTCGACATACGCGACATTCGCGAGCGTCAACGCTCCGGCTTCATTCCGGGAAGCTTCCACTGTCCTCGAGGCATGGCGGAGTTCTGGATTGATCCAGAGAGCCCCTACTTCAAGTCAATCTTTGCGGATGACAAGAGATTTATCTTCCACTGCGCTTCCGGTTGGCGATCTGCGCTCACCGTGGCCACGCTTAACGACATGGGATTTGATGCGGCCCATCTAAAGGATGGCTTTTCATCTTGGGCCAAGATGGCGGGACCTATCGAGTTTCCGGAATCCAAATAAGGCATTCCCTGTCGATCGTGTTCAGGCCATGTCAAAGCGCAAAACAACCCACTGCAGCTAGCGTGCTGATCCGATAAAAGAGCAGAAGACAAGGCGGCTCCTTCACTGGATATGTCGCGCACGTCTGAAAGACGAACCAAAAAGTCACGTTACACGATGATCTAACGCATTTTTTCCGATCAACCCCATATTGCTGATATGCCGTTTGCGAGATGTCAGTGAAGTGGCAGGTCGCACCGATGCGCTGGACGGACAAAAGAGATTGAAGGCCAACAAACCAGGATGGCTGATCGTGGCGCCTCTAGCCTTCTTGGCGCTTTGGTCTGGTGGCTACGTCGCTGCCAAGTTCGGTCTCACGTTTGCTGAACCCTTTACGTTGCTGACGCTTCGCTTTGGATGTGTTGTTGTCGCCATGCTCGCACTCTTCTTGGTGCTAAGGCCTCCCCTGCCCCAACGACCTATGGAGTGGGTGCATCTTGCAGTCGTTGGTTTTCTCTTACAGTCCTTGTATTTCGGTATGGGCTATTTGGCTCTCGGGGCCGGACTTGCCGTCGGAATGTTGGCGCTTCTGTTGTCGCTGCAGCCGATCCTTGTCGGCCTCCTAGCACCGTGTTGGACAGGTGAGCCTGTCGGCTGGCAGCGTTGGACAGGCTTGGCACTTGGTCTCATCGGTGCGGCCATTGTAATCATCGCCCGATCAGACATCGAAACGCCGTCGCTTCTTGCCCTCATGTTCGCTTGCGTCGCCCTCTTTGGCATCAGTGGAGGGTCCCTTTGGGAAAAACGATTCGGCGCCTCGCATCATCCCATCACATCCAATCTGATTGGGTATGCTGCAGGTCTGATCGGAGTCCTGCCCTTGATGCTTGTCTTGGAAACGATGCATGTTCAATGGACGTGGGGTTTCATTGCGTCACTAGCTTATCTGGTCTTAGGCAACTCCCTCATCGCCGTGGGCTTGCTGCTCGCCATGATCAGAGTTGGCGACGTCAGCAGCGTATCAGCACTGTTCTTTCTGGTGCCACCGCTCGCAGCTTTGGCCGCTTGGGTGATGCTTGGGGAAATCATGCCGCCCTTCGCCTGGGCAGGTATGATCTTGGCAGCCATTGGTGTCTTGATTGCAACCTATTCCCCGAAAAGGCAGGCTGGCCTCACGTCCAAAGCAGATGCGTCTATCCAGCCCAAAAAGATTGCTTGATTAGCCTTCGCCTTGCGAGGGCGGCAAAGGCGATTGTTGGAGCAATGACCAACTGCTTCCAATGATCAATGCAGCGCCGATCAACATGAGAGGCTCGGGGTGATCGCCGAAGATAACAGCGCCAAAGATCAGGCCCCAGATCAACTGCGTGTACTGAAAAGGCGAAACGAACGCTGCCGGTGCGGCGCGAAAGGCCAAAACCAGGGCGATTTGTCCAAAGCCAGAAGCCAAGCCAAGGCCACCCAATAGAATCCAATCAAACCAGCTATCGGGAGTGATCCACACAAACCCGACAACGGGACCGTAGATCAATAATGTAGACAGCAGGTAGGTCATGAGGAGAGAACCGGGCGTCTCCGTGTCACCAAGCCGTCGAAGGATGATGAGACTAAGCGCGAAAATAGCCGCTGAGCCAAGGGCAGCGATATGACCCGCACTGAGCGTCGAAAATCCCGGTCGAAGGATGATGAGAACGCCGAGAAAGCCAATGAAGATCCCAATCCATTGGCGCCCTGCTACGGGTTCCTGAAGTAGCCAAGCGGACAGGGCCCCGACAATGAGTGGTGCTGTGAACGCCAACGTATAACCATCGGCGAGCGGTAATTTCGTGAACGACCACACGATAGCCAACACACTAACAGCGGTCAGTCCACCCCGAAGAAAACACAAACCAGCTCGCCGTGGTCTTATCGACGTTAGGCCATCCGTTCGTTGAATGAAGAAGAGGATCGGCACAAATGCAAAAACTGACCCCAAAAAAAGGATCTGCAAAACAGTGTAGTCGCTGCTCAGAGACTTCGCCGCGGAGTCGCTCATCGCGAACAAGCCAAACGCAACACAAGCCAGCATGATCCCAACGGAAGTTTTGTTCTGTCTATGCTCCGGTAGATCCACGAATTGGGCTTTCATCGCATGATGTCATCAAAAACCCTCCCAACAGAATGTCGGGAGGGCTGTAGAAGCATGATCGCGTCCGAGAGATCCATCACCTATCGATAGCTCACGACCTCAAATTCGATACCGTCGTCATCATGGAAATAGAACCGTCGCCCCGGCTCGTAATCGGCGTGCGAATGGGTTTCGTATCCGGCACTGAGAATGCGCTTTTCGGTCTCATCGAGATCGTCGACGATGAGACCGATGTGGTTCAATCCTCCGCGTGTCGAGTAACTGTCGCTCTCCGCATTGGCAGGCTCGGGACGCGAGTACAGAGCGATATAACGATCCTCCGTACCGACATGAACGGTGTGTCCACCGTGAATAGCATCGCCCTCCCAGCGGATTCGCCAATCAAAGAGACGACACAAGCGATCGGCTGTCCTGCTAGGGCTGCTGACGGTGACGTTGACATGCTCCAACATGGCCTCTGGCATGTTGCTTTCCTTCCTTGGCAGGGTTGATTGCTCACATAGTGACAGTATCCTAATTCCTCAAGTTAACTTGAGGTCAAGGTTTTCTTTTAGGGGTATCTGCATGCAGTCTTCAGATCGAATGTCAATTGGACAGCTAGCCGAGCGGACGGGATTGTCCGTGTCAGCCATTCGCTTCTATGAAGCCGAAGGTCTCGTCGCCGCGGAACGCAATCGAGGAGGGCAGCGTCGATTCTTACGATCAGACATACGTCGGCTGTCGTTTGTACTGATTGCTCAGCAATTTGGGTTTACGATTGAACAGATCCGTACCCAATTACAGAACCTGCCGGAGGGGCGCACGCCCACTAAAAAGGACTGGGCCCGCATCAGTCGGAAATTCCGTCGAGAGCTTGATGCCAAGATTGAGACGTTGAGCCGACTGCGTGACCATCTCGATGGCTGCATTGGTTGTGGCTGTCTATCCCTGCGAAAATGCGCCCTCTACAATCCGAACGACCACGCCCGGCGTCACGGTGCTGGTCCAAGATATCTGCTCGGCGATCGTCCTGAGCCACCAAAGCCTTGATGGCTGTCTGGCCGCTGGAGAAGGCCAGATCCCGTTTTGGCGGGTCGCCCGGCGCTTCCATCGGTCTCGCGATGAAAGGCGACGTTGATGCTAATGCCTGGCTGAAGAGGCAAAAGACGCCCCTTCCTGCGCACAAGGTCACATCGATGTGAATATTCGTATTCAGCAGAGACCTTGCTGATGAACCAAGATGTCGTTTGGATAAGCGACGACATTCAAAGCGAGGATGGGTGATGGCCTGCAGTATGCGACGTCTTCTTTGTCAGTTCGTTGTTGTTCTTGGAACGGCCGGCCTCGGAGCATGGCCCGTCTTTGCCCAAGAGACTCTCGTACTCAAGGCCGATGACGGACTTGAGATTACCGCTGACATGTACGCCTCGGCGCATGATGAAGCTGCCTGGATTGTTGTCGCGCACCAGGCAGGATCGAGCCGAGGTGAATATCGCGAGATTGCACCGCGGCTACAAAAGCTCGGCTACAATGTCCTTTCACTTGATCAACGTGCTGGAAGAGACTTCGCGAATGTGCCGAACGAAACGGCCCAACGCGCCGTCGATGCCGGCCTCTCAACCAGCTACATGGATGCCCTCCCTGACATCGTGGCCGGTTTAACCTATGCAAGATCGCAGACGAGTGCGTCCGTGTTCATTTGGGGGTCATCCTATTCCGCTGCGCTCGCCCTGGTTCTTGCGGGTCAACAACCAAGCCTCATCGACGGCGCGCTAGCTTTCTCACCTGGCGAATATCTTTCGGGACAAAGCGTTGCTGAGGCTGCTGCCAGTATTGAGGTACCAATTTTCATAACCTCTGCGGCGTCAGAGACAGGTCAATGGTCCGCCATCTACCATGCCGTCCCCGGATCGGCGAAAACGGCCTTTCGACCGCAGCAAGGTGGTGTCCATGGCTCGTCCTCGCTCATTCCCAGTCGAAATCCCAATGCCGAAGATTATTGGCAAGCGGTCGAAGCCTTTCTGTCGAAATTTAGCCCCTCCTGAGGGCGAGCGATGCCGCGAAATTAGCAACGTGATCTCGACCTGCATCGACCAACCGATTCGCGATCGCTGACGTTCTAGGGATTCGAGCGTGTTGTCTTTCGCCAGCTCAACAGCCTTCGGAGCCAGGTGAACCGGTGACCCGCTTGAGGGTCGTCCTGTCCCTGCAGACGCAATGCCTGTGAACGCGCGTCCATGTCCCGCATGCCAAGGGCCTGTTCGGCGCAGCCGCATCCCTCTCCAACAGCGATCTTCTCGAGATAATACCGCTCAAAGCTCTGACGGCGCATGGAAACCTCCCAATCAAGCTCAGTACAGGGTAGCGAACCATCGTTGATTAAGGCAAAGAATTCTTCTGCGATGACGATCATGTAGGATACTTCCATCGCAGCTTCTCCCGATACCTTTATCCTTTGTTGCTGTGAACACCAGCCAAGATATCGTGATATGACATGTTCAATTCAGGTTTTGATCGACGGTCCTTTATCCTGGCGACGACTTCGGTTGCTGCCTTAGGAGGGGCGCGCTTGGCCCTGGCGGAGGACCCCATGCTTTTTGTTCCAGCAGAGGAAGCCCCTCACGCACGAACGTTCATGATGTGGCCAACAAGCCGGCAAGTTTATGATGACCCCCTCATTCTCGAAGCGACTCAACAATCCATCGCCGACATCGCCAATACCATCGCCGACTTCGAACCGGTTACGCTCCTGGCTGCACGCCAGTACCACCTAGCGATACAAAAGACTGTGTCCCGACGTGTTGAGCTTTGGGACATCCCGACCGAGGACCTCTGGTGTCGAGATGCGGGACCGTTGTTCGCTGTTCTCAAGAACGGCAGCCTCGCCATTAGCCATATTCAGTTCAATGGCTGGGGAGAAAAACAGGTACATCGCCATGACGCCGCCGTAGCGGCTGGTATCGCTAAGCGGCTGGACCTCCCAATGATCCCCAGTGGCCTCGTGGGTGAAGCCGGAGGTGTCGAACATGATGGTCACGGGCGGCTCATGGCTCATGAAAGCTCTTGGGCGATTGCCAACCGCAATCCGCGGCTATCGCGTGATGTCATCGAAGACCTGCTTTTGAAGGCTTATGGCGCTGAAACGATCGTTTGGTCAGATGGCGTACGCGGAGAAGACATCACCGATTATCACATCGATTCGCTAGCTCGCTTCACAGGGCCAGGACAAGTCCTGATGAACCTGCCAGAAGATCCCCATAGGGATGACCCGTTTCATCTTGCTGCGCGGGAGACCCAAACCCGGCTACTTGAGGCGGGTCTCGACGTCGATGTCATCCCGGAACCTGTTGTGCGCCGGATCAGACATGTCGACTTTGTGGCGTCTTATGCCAACTACTATGCCTGCAACGGTGCCATTATCGCAGCCGAGTTTGGCGATGCACGAACCGACGCTCTCGCGAGAGAAGCATTGTCCCGTCATTATCCCGGACGAGAGATCGTGATGCTGAACGTCGACCCTCTTGGCGAATTGGGCGGTGGCATTCACTGCGCGACCCAGCAAATGCCGGCAACGTGAAGCGGGGCACACTCCTCTTATGGCATGGTAGACGTTGAAGGGCGATGCACCCGCTTTGGCTTGGCAAAGCCAATGACGAAGCTTGCATTCCGTGCGAACGCCTGACAGCCTCCAGATCAGCTCAGGAAAAGGAGGATGCCGGTGGTTTGGTCAGACATTCTATCGTTCACTTTAGTCGCTTCGCTCTTAGTGATGTCCCCCGGCCCCAATGGCGTTCTCATTGCGAAGACGGTCCCCACCTCGGGGAAGGGCGCTGGCTTCGCCAACGTCTTAGGCTTCGTTGCAGCGTTCTATCTCCACGGCGCGTTGGCCATCTTCGGGCTCTCACTCATCCTGGTGCAATCAGCCGTCGCTTTCACCATCGTGAAGTATCTAGGCGCGGCCTATCTTTGCTGGATTGGCGTGAGTGCCTTGATGGCCGCCTACAGGGGAATTGAGACGGCAAAGGAGGTTACTCCAGCCAGACGGAGGCGCTCCTTGGCCAAGGCCTTCGTTGAAGGCCTTTTAACGAATGCACTCAATCCCAAAGTCTCGATGTTCTACCTTGCTGCGTTTCCCCAGTTCATTTCCGTCGGAGAAACGTCGGCACTGTCGTCCCTCGTCTTGGTGTTCATCCACTCAATGATCAACGCCATTTGGTTCGGCGCGATGGTCATGCTCCTGGACAGACTCTCGGCGATGGCTCGGCACGGAAGTTTTCAACGCTGGCTTAAGGCGCTCACCGGCACTGTCTTTATTGGCTTCGGTGTCAAACTCGCGACGGTGAAAGCTCCTGCCTAGCATCGAAGAAATCAAGACAGGCTGCCGGGCAGCTCTCTCGAGGCGGCTCTGGCAGTGCAAAAGCGCCGTTTACAACCCGCTTGATCTTGATTGAGGAGTGCCTGTTAGCTTTCGTCCATGGACGCGATGGAGAAGTCGTCAATCCGTGCTTCGCCGCTCTTGTAGGCGCCGTAGATCACAACTTCCGTCGCCTCCCCTGTGTTGAATGACAACGTCAGGGGTAACCATGCCTCCCCTGCACCTTCAGGTTTGGAGCTGATGGTCTCAGCTGGCAGCTCGATCCCTATTTCACCAGAACCTTGAATGAAGGCCGAGACCTCATAATCAGTATTTGGCTGAACAGCGACTGTTTGTTCAAATCGACCTCCATCTTCTGTAATCTTTGCCGAATGATTACCAGAATTGGAGTCATCGGAAATTGCGGTAAAGTCACCGCTATCGGGAATTTCATCCCAAGCTTCCCATTTGTTTTCAAAGCCGGGATTATCGATGGTTGCAACAATCCCCGGCTGAACGGATTTCGGGGTCGGTGGCGTTGGGGATACGTCCGCTTGACTTGCCGTAGGCCCAGGCGAAGTCGAACAGGCCGCGAGCAGAGCGCTGCAAAGCAGAAGAAGCGAAGGGATTCGTATAAATGAGGTCGTCATGATCAGTTCTTCCTTGTCTCTTGCGACGCTTCTCGTAGCGCATAGTGTCTTTGGAGATCAATGTTAAGGTCTCTCCTTGGCAAGGACGGCATGTCCAAAATCTAATAGGATCTCGTGAACCGACCGGCGTCGCTCAATCGTGACACAGCATGCTGATCGATGGATTTCTAAGATTGTATGGTGCCAATCGCGATCCCTGCTTCTTGCTGGAGCTCTTTCGTCTTCGTTGAGACAGCAAACCGTGTTGTCTGAGTGGATTGGAAAGACGGGGGATTCATGTCTCTCCAACCCGAAGGCGAACGTACTGATGTGCTCCACTAATGGAAGAAATGTCGCATGTACATGACTCTTCTGTGAAGTTTTGTGACCGCTTGGTGAGCGTGGCTCGAAGCCTGCATGAACTTGTCATCACGATGTTCACCCGACTTTGATATCGACGAGCGGTGAGTACGATTTCAACGAAAAATGCCAAGATCGACGAGGCAAGCCACGCATGTTGGGTGCGTCGCTGATCGCGGCGACGTCCGGCGCCTTGTTCAAGACGTCATCGTCGCTCCTTGGATTGCAAAGACCCCAAGGCATTCCGATGGCTAAGATGTTCAGGTTCGACATAGCCAACGAGCGACGGGGGCAGGTTTTGAGGGAGGATATGGCTTTCCATCGCGACTGCGAAAACATTGGGGGGTACGACCCGTATCAATGACCAGAGGCGGAACCGAGATCGCGCGGATGTTTGTTTGATCCGTGATCTGGACCAGTCCCGAACCAAGAATCACGCCGGCTTTGGTCTGCGGACCTCGGAGGTCTGCTGCAGGACACACTCGATCAATATCACTGATTTGTCCGGTGACCGTCACACTGACCGATACTGAGAGCGTGTTAGGATTGCGCGGTGTCAGTGGAAGGATCACCCAAGGTGGACATGGTGCCTGCCAGGTCGAGACGAGCATTTGCCTCGGCTTATGCGGCGTCGACGACGTCGTCACAATCTGGCGCGACAACGTGGTCGCGTCGCGGGAGACAGACAGTAAACGTCGTACCGACACCCACGTCGCTGGCGACATCGATCCGTCCCCCATGCATATCCACGAGGGCCTGTACCATGTGAAGGCCGATCCCTGTGCCCGCAATGCCTGTCGAGGTGCTGGCGCGAAAGAAGCGTTGAAACAGCTTCTTGAGCTCATCTTCCGGAATGCCCACACCCTCATCACGAACGGCGATTGCGACACCGCCATCATCGTTTGTACGGGCATCAATTGAGACATGCGCGCCATCTGGCGAATACTTGACGGCGTTGGAAAGAAGGTTGGAGACAACTTGTCTGATCAGCTTCACGTCGACGACAAAGCTTTCGGGCAGATCGGCTGTATCGACGGTTATGTCATAAGTCGGATTGACCTCTCGGTAGTTCGCAGCGACTTCGTCGATCATTGACGCCAAATTGCAGGGCGCTGGGTTCATGGCTATGGAGCCGGCCTCCAATTTGGAGGCGCTGAGCACGCTTTCCATGAGCTCGGTCAGCCGCCTGACAGAGACGCGGACTTTCCCTAAACGTCCCATGAGTTTATCGGGAGAAATCGTCTCACGGCGCTTAATGATTCCCTGAGCATTGCCGTCGATGACAGCAAGGGGCGTGCGAAACTCATGGCAAACCATGGACACGAACTGTCGTTGCAAGCCGTTTAGGTGGTGTTCCTTGTCCAATGCCTTTGCCAGGCGTTCCTTTTGTTCGGCGAGTTGTTGGGTGCGCTCATCGACTTTGCGTTCAAGCTCTTGATTGAGCTGTTTGCGCTCGCGTTCCAGGATCTGATTTCTTATGAGGTTTTCCCGGAACGCTTCGACGGCCCGTGCAACGAGTCCGATCTCGTCCCGTCGTGTGGTCCACGGGACCTCGACGTCAAAATGATTGTGTCGGAATCGATCGACGACGCGGGCAAGGTTCTTGATCGGGACAGCGATAAACCGACTCGAACCCAACGCAAGTAACGGTACCAAAGAGCCGAGCACGGCGAACATGATCATAAATTTAATCACTAGACCCTGCCACGAGACGTGGGTCTCTTGTAACCTTACGTGGAACTGCTCCTTTGCTGCAGTCGCCAGAAGCGTCGCCGCTTGGTCGGCCTCCAGATAAACGCGTTCCATGCCACGCGTTGCCGTAGCTCCGACGTTGGGGCTACGCTGGATCAGAATGAGGGCCTGCTCCACCCCTCTGTTGTAGCGTCCGATCGCCTGATCCAATCGATCGTAGTAGGGCTGGTCTTTGAGCATCAAAAGCATCGAGTTGACCTCATCGAGGTCGTTGCCTATCGCCTGGAGTGTTGACATCACCTCGGCACCCTCGACATCGATCTGAGCCCAGATTGTCAGCTTATAAAGATCGCGTTGAATGCGCGCGAGCGTATGAGGTAAACGAAGGGCCGCCTCCTCATGAGTTGAATGTTCTTGGTAACTTTTGCTCAAGAGTCGCTGGTGCTCGTCCGCCATGGACCAGCCAAGAAGAACAATCAGGCCAAGCAGGGCTAGGAGAATAACGGGGGGTACCGCAATCTTGCTGCTGATGGACCAGTTTGTTGGGTTAAGGTGATGCTTCCAAGTCAAGACGCGTTGCGACATTGTCCATTTGCCTATGGATGACTAATCGATGTCCTGATAAGCGCCAGCGCAAAGCGATCGTTGTCCGTCCGAAAGCATGAAACACTCATGAAAGCCGCGTGCAGCTTTGCCACTTCGTGGATGCGGGAACAAAATTTCAAAGCGCTTGGGCCCGTCGCCGGTAGCCGAATCGATGGCCATTTTCGCCCAATGACGACCTTCGATGTCGCTCATCTCGTTAACCTGCAATCCAACGAATTCGGGATGACCTGCGTCGAACCAGTGCGTGCCTGAGACGGTGACACCCCATAGATGAAGCCCGTTGGCTTCGCGGATCCAGGGATCCTGTCGAAAGTCTCTTACCGCCGTTCCAAGGCCGACATTGTTAATGTGCTCCTCGGCGAGTGCGGCGAGCTCGCTCACATCGCGGCCAATCTTTTCGATGTCGGTTCCTGCCGAGCGGCCATAGATATCAAGAACACCAGACAGCGCTACGGTCGGCGCAGACAGCATAAGCAACAGGGCAAGACTTGGAATGCGCACCCAAGATCTCCTCGGCATTTAATTCTGGAAACCTGGAGATTGGCATGGAAATCTTTAAAAACGCTTAACCGTCTCCGAGCGCCGTCTCGTCCTGCGAGGCGCGTTCAAACGTTGCCGAGGTTTGGAGATTGCGGGCCTGTCTGACTGGGAGGCTCCCATTTGACGACGTCAGATGACATCTCCACTGAGAAGAGCCATGCTTCGTCACCCCGCATGTGGGTCCTAGGCTGACATTGAGCCCTCCCGCGTCGCGCTTCGGTGTCCGGGCCAATGGAAATGTCGATAGGCAAACGCGTGTGCGCCGCAAAAATCTTACGGTTACCGGTTCGGTTCAAGGACTAGGGATCTAATACATTGCGCGAGCCATGGTTCCAGGCGGCATGGGAAGGGATGCCATCCTATTTTGAGCCGAAAGCGATTGGGAAGACTTGCTGAGGGGTGCATGACAACGGCTGTCTCGTGCCAATTGATCTGCAGATCCTACCGAATCGGCTTAGGCGCGACGTTAGCCTTCATAGAGCTCAAGATTTCTCTGTTGATTGTCAAAGTGTTTTTGGGGCGCATCTGATGATGCGAGTTTCGGCAAATTTGTATAAAACGGCGTCTTTGGACGTCAGACAGCTAGATGAAATGAGACCATGACCAACTCCATCCGTATCATTGGTGGTTCGGCCCATCCGGAATTCGCCGAACAGATCTGTGCCCATGTCGGGGTCGAACTCTGCAAGACCAGGCTTGTTCGTTTCTCTAATGAGAACATGATGGTTCAGATCTTGGAGAACGTGCGTGAAGCCGATGTCTTTGTCATTCAGCCCTCATGTCCCCCTGTTTCAGACGGGATTCTCGAACTGCTGATTACGATCGACGCACTTCGACATGCCTCAGCAAGAAGAATTACAGCGGTCCTACCCTACTTTCCCTATGCTCGATCGGACAAAAAGGATCAGCCGCGAATTTCGATCACAGCTCGTCTCATGGCGGATCTTCTCGAGACTGCAGGAGCCCATCGTGTCCTCACCATGGATCTTCATGCGCCGCAAGTTCAAGGCTTCTTTCGGATTCCAGTCGATCAGCTCAAAGCGGCACCGATCATTTGTGATCACTTAAGCAACACGCGTACGCTCGACGACTATGTCCTGGTTGCCGGTGATGTCGGCGAGGCAAAGGAAATCGGCGGATATGCCAATCGGCTTAACCTTCCGATCGCGATTGTCGATAAGCGCCGTGATGGTGACGATGAAAAACCCCGTGCCGTCCACCTCATCGGCGACGTCGAAGGCAAGCGAGCGTTGATCGTTGATGATGAGATCGCCAGTGGCGGCACGCTGATGGAGGCCGCAGGGTTCGTACTAAAACACGGTGCTGTCTCCGTCGAGGCTACAGCAGTCCATCCCGTACTTTCTGGGGGCGCGACGGCGCGCATAGAGGCGTCGCCGCTATCCTCCATTGTGGTTACGGACACGATCCCACTATCGCCGGAAAAACGCATCGATAAGATCGAGGTCTGCTCCGTGTCACAATTATTCGCTGATGCGATCCTAGCGATTCACGATGGCTCGAGTATCTCAAGCCTGTTCCGCTAGCAGACGTCGGACGCTTTCTGGGGCCTCAGGTCGTGAAGTCAGGTAACACCTCGTCGGCGAGGCGTTGCAGGGTGGCCTCGATACCAGCGCGGTTGAACCGGAGGTTCAGCGCGACGTGATTGACCCCAAGTGCCTGCAGGTCTCGCAGGTATGTCCGCAGAAAAGAGACGCCGGACTGAAAACCAAGGTGGATTGGACTCGGAGGCGCTTCGGCGTCGTCGAGCAGGTCGATATAGAGCGATTGCATAACCGGTTTGTTCGGTCCGCCACCGTCAGCGATACGATCGCGGTAGTCACGGATCAATCGCCCTTGGGTCATCGCATCTCGGGGATAGGTCATCCAACCATCGCCGTTTTGCGCAATCCAGTCCGGCGCTTGTTGACTCCCTCCCGTGATGAGAAGCGGCACCCGGCCGCCTGCCGGTTTGGGCAGCATGTCGATCTCACCGGAAAGCATTCCCTGCGCGGTCTCTAGTTGCGGATAGTCCGTTGCCGCAGCCTGGATATAAGCAACACTATCGCGAAATCGTGCCCCACGATCCGGGAATGACATCTTCAGAGCAGGGTATTCCTCAGGCCGATCGCCCGAGGCAACGCCAAGAAGCAAGCGTCCACCTGACAACGAATCGGCAGACGCCGCTGCCTTTGCGACATGGGCGGGATGACGAAGCGGCAAGATGATGCTTGCAACACCTAGGGCAATCACGCTGGTCGTAGCAGCAAGGGCGCCGAGATACACAAACGGATCAAAGATCTGACCCGCATCACCAAATGATGGGACATTGAACGGCACGTCGCGCAGCCAGACGGCGGTAAAGCCCATCTCTTCAGCCAGTTGCACCCGTTCAAGATGCCGCTCCATCGATGGAACCGGACCTCTCGGATAGGCTTCGATCGGGACAACCAGCCCGAGGCTCAAGCGTTCAGGTTGGAACACCTGCCTGTATGCCCGGTTGATGTTAGGAAACGATTGGCTTGACGGCGTGTCGAGCATCGCAACAAGGGATCCCTTCATCACTTGAATTCAAAGGCGGACGAGTGTTCGGCTTTCGATGCTTTTTCGGATTGAGTGAACTGTATTGTCCTCAACCATGTCCAGCGCGCTATGCCCGATCGAGGGCAGCCCGCGATTATCGTAGATGTTGAAGAAGGCCACTTCATCCGGTGTCATCTTGGCTTGATACAACCACTCATGACGCTCATTGGCGGCGAGACCCATGATGTGCCCGACCCGATCAGGATAGATGAGATCGATGAGGATCCAATCGGTGTCTTCAACGCTGGAGGGACGCACGAAGCCAAGTGGTGCGCTGTTAATCGGACTATCGATCGGCCGCCAGACATTGATAAAGCTGTAATGGCCGTCGGCCCATATGGCAGCATCATCGGGGCCTAAAATGTCGATCAGGCGACTCTCAGCACCTTCCTGACTATAGTCGCTATGAACATTGCGCGCCGGCTTGCGATCCGACGATGGATCATCGACACGCACCGTGTGATCGAAGATGACGACCTCTTGAGCATCAAGCGCCTGGATCAGGAGCGCTTTGAGTTCTTGGTCATAGATATCCCGCCAAGCGCCGCCGTTCGTGAATGAGGTGACGGACGTCGGTCGATGGAGGAAAGCAACACTGTCGTTGGTGAACGACGTAACCGCTTCGCCACTTCGAACGTCGCGAACCGGAACGTCTCGAGCAACAAGCTCAGGCGCTATCAGCTTGCCGACAACGCCGCCGGCATCGATATGAAAAGCCTGCCGCTCTGGACTGTGTACATGATAGTTGACCGTCGCAACACGTGACATGCCGGGTCTCCTAAAGGCGATGCATGGTGCCATTCCTCAATGCATATGCCATTCGTTAATTTAGAATAAAGTGGCAAAAACGGACATCAGAATTCGTAAATTGAATATAATTGCCACATGCCTCGAGGGATTGGACACGCGCTTTGCTATTGGACACGTTGGGCCTCTCGGGTTGAGCTCGATTGTCGGCCCAGTCAGAACGTGAGTGACTTTCTGTAGCCACGATGATGACCCTCGAAGGCCAAACTCTCATAAAATGACTGCGCTTCCGTTCGCTCTTGATGCACGAATAGCTCAAGCAATGCGCACCCAACCGACTGCGCATGCCGCTCCGCGGCTGTTACAAGTCGCTTGCCAATACCATAGCCCCGAAGGTGCCGTGCAACCCTCACATCTTCAATCAAGCCGCGTCGGACGCCCTGATATGACAATCCGGGAATGCAGGTGATTTGCAGGCAGCCGACGACGGCACCGTCAGCAACCGCGACCAGCACGTCGCTATTCAGGTCGCGTTGGATTTCCAGAAATGCAGCAGAATACGGCTCGAGATCCTCTGGATCTATCGTTTCGCGGGCTCTACCAAACTCGTCGTCCCTCAACAACGCGACAATGACCGGTAGATCCGCGCGCACTGCGGATCGGATTTCGATATCTGTTACCATTGCGGTGTTCCAAAGCAATGAGGATCTGTGACCGATGCCAGCAACGAGACGTCGTTGGTGCAGCCTTGTCTTTCCGGCCTATCCATTGTTGCTCGTTAGCGCTCACCCCGATAGATCTCAACGACTGGCTCAAAGAGGCCAGCCGCCGTGATCAAGATCACGCCAAGGACCTCCCGGAGGCCGAACGGTTCATTAGCCCAGATAGCAGCTGTAATGGTGCCAGCGCTGATCTCCGTCATAAACAAAATGCCAAGTAGACCGGGACTGAGCACAGTCGCACCCCACATCACGGCAAGCGTCGGCGGAATGACGAGAAAGAGAACGACCGGTAAGATCCACGGTAGGGTATCCCTTATGATCTCCCAATCAGGAGCCGATTGCGAGCCTTGGAGTGGCAAGGTCGTGAGCAACAGCGCCACAACACTTCCCCACGCGAAATAGGACAACGTGAAGTCGATCCCGTTACTGCTGGAGTCGGATTTCATCCAAACCGCAGCCACGGCCCAGATAATCCCGGATGCGAAGCCCATCCAGTCTCCCGGCCCGATCGAGCCACTGAACCCCGTATCGACCTTTAAAATCACCAAAAGCCCCATGAGAGCGAGCCCGATCGTACCCCAGCGCCGCCCGGTTATCACCTCGCCGATTACGATTCGAGCCAACACTGTGCTCCAGAGCGGTGTCAGGTAGAACAGGAGCAAGGCGCGAACCACATCGGTGAACACAAGCGCGCCCGCATAGAAAACCAAGGCCGTACCAGCGAGCATTCCAGCAATATGGAGTGACCATCCACCGTCCTGCATTTGGCGACGGCGGAACCAAAAGAGGGGTGCAAGGACAAGGGCCGGCAGCAGATAAAAGAGCACAATCGCCCAAACACCGGCGATCCCCGCTCCGTCCAGTGCTCTTAGCGGAATCCAAAAGATGCCCCATGCGAGACCAGACGTCGCAACGACCAGCATTGCCAGATGCTCGGTCCTTGGAGTTCTCATAGACGCGGCGCCATGGAGATCAAGCTGCCAGGCGATGTGCGTATCTTGGCATGCTCTAGCCTTTCATTTCGGCGTTTTTCGGATAGGGAAATCCTAGTCCTTCGGCAACAAAGGATCGATCGACTAGCATGACATCATGCTGATTTTCGAGATGTATGTGGCCGCAAGACTGATCCGGGAATCTGGCGTCGATCGTGCCGCGCGCACGGAAGCTTATCGATCAAGAAGCGCTCGAGGGGGGAAACGTTACGGAGTTCCCTGAAGGTCTTAGTATCGACGACCGGCATCCTTCCCTTCTCTTTCAAAGACATGTCGGCGGCAGTCCGCAAGAGGCTGGTTGTGGCAGTCTTCGGCACTTCAACGCCAGCTTTCCTCAATCCTATCGTTAGTTGCCATCCCAATATCGCAAACGATACAACGTGGACGTGCGCCGCAACTGAGACCACCATTTTGAGCACCCAAAGCTGCTCTACCCGATCTCAGCTGCCGACATAATTGATGGAGCAAGGGTTGTCCTGATTGGTGTCACTCTTTTCTTCGGGTGACCACAACGAAGCTGAGAGATTTTGACGACACTGTGCAAAGGATTGTTATGAGCGTCGAACTGGTGATTCTCGATTGCGATGGCGTGCTTGTCGATTCTGAGACCATCACAAATCGAATCCTTGCCGAAGACATGACCCGCCATGGGCTGCCCCTGAGCACCGAGGACGCAATGGATCTCTTTGTTGGCGGCACCGTAAAAAGCGCCTTCGATCAAGCCCGGGCCCTAGGCGCTGCACTGCCCGATGGCTGGGTCGAAGGCTTCTATGAGCGAATGATCGAGACCCTCGGCCATGAGGTCGTCGCCATTGAGGGAGCACACGCCTTATTGGACCGGTTCGACAAAGCGGGCATTCACTATTGCGTCGCCTCCAATGGACCGATGCGCAAAATGGATGTCACCCTCACACGCACAGGTCTTTGGCCTCGGGTTGAGGGACGCATCTTCTCGGCACACGACGTCGGTGTCGCCAAGCCCGACCCAGGGCTTTTTCTTCATGCTGCCAAGGCGTTGAGGACGTCTCCTGAACGCGCAGTCGTCATTGAGGACAGTGTTAGCGGTGTCCGTGCTGCAGAGGCGGCCGGCATGCGCTGCCTGGGATTGGCTCGAGATACGCCAGCGGCAAAACTCGCAGCGCATGGAGCCGAGCCTATTGCCGAGCTAGCGCAGGTTCCCGAACGGCTCGGCCTGGCGTGATTCTCAGGTTTGCAAACATGGTACGAGATGAAGGTTGTCGTCGATCGACGAACAACAGGACGTTGATCGTGGTCCTTAGGCTAGAATGAGGCGTTTCCCAATTCGATCCTCGATCTGATGCCTGCCCCCACGGGGCCAGCAACCTTAGCAGCAATGCTGCACCTCAGGGTCTGATTCAGACGGTTAGGTCATCTCAATATCCGACATCGGCCCAGGGCTCTCTTGGGCCACTGCTGGCATGCACGAACGCTCTAGTCGTACTGGAGTGGTCGAACGAACATTGGCAGGCCGTTTTTCGGGCGAAGGGTGATGCTTGGATCCAGCTGTAAGACATGGCCGTCGACGAGACGAACGTCGACATGCGCTGCAAGGGTCGCTAGCACCATCACCGCTTCAGTAAGCGCGAAGCTTGCACCGATGCAGACTCTCGGCCCGAGGCTGAAGGGAAAGTAGACATGACGTGGTCGCTTGGTTGCCTCGTCCTTCTCAAAGCGACGCGGATCGAAACGCTCTGGATCAGGCCAATAAGCGGGATGACGATGCATCACATAAGGTGACATCAGAAGTAAACTGCCCTTCGCGATGGGATAACCACCGATTTCGTCATCATCGACCGCATTTCGATCCATGATCCAAGCAGGAGGATAGAGGCGAAGCGACTCGTCAATCACCATACGTGTAAACGGCAAGCGGGGAAGATCTTCGATCGCGGCCGCACGACCGCCAAGAACCGCCCTCGCCTCCTCGCGCAACATCCCCATCACCCTGGGGTGGCGTCCAAGAAGGTGAAGAGAAAAGACAAGCGCACTTGCGGTAGTCTCATGACCCGCGAGCAAAAGCGTAATGGCCTCGTCATAGAATTGAGTGCTTCGTCTCGAGGCTTCGAGCGCGTCATGTTCGGTCAGGAGCCTGGTAAAAAGATCGGGTACACCGCGTTTGTGGTCGTCGCTGGTGTCCGCCAGCCGTTGATCGATCATTCGATCGATCATCTTCTCCAGCGCGCGGCGCGATCGGCTGATCTGACGATTCGTGGATGTCGGGATGATCATCGGCAGCGCAACCATGTTGCGGACGCGCCGCTGACCCGCCTCCATGATAACATTTAGAACACGACTCGCTTCGATCGCCTCTTGCTTGAGATCCACGCCAAATAGCGCACGGCCTGCAATATTGAGCGCGACATGCATCATCTCCTGATGAACATCGATCGGCTCAGCCGAGGCTGCCAGCCGCTTCCATCGGTCGACGAGAGCCTCGGCTGTTGATGTAATGGCCGGCCCAAAGGATTGGATCTCTCGTTGATGAAACGCAGGGCGCGCTACGTCTCGCTGGCGCTGCCAAATCTCGCCATCTGCTGTCACCATGCCCTGGCCAAGCACGGGGTAGAGCCGGCGCAATGGCATCAAATCCTTGTCGTACGCCGTTTGTTTTCGCTGCAGCACATGCTGAATGAAGTCGGGGTGAGACAGAAGATGGGCTGTCATTGCCCAGAACTTAAGGCGGACGATATCGCCGTGAGCTGACCGCGCCTTTAGAAGCAAGCCGATGGGGTCTTTCTTGAGTTCACCAAGATGGCCAAAGGGCCATCGCTCTGGCGGACTGGGTGCACGCCTTGCTGTGCTGGCTCGTTTCGTTTCGAGGCTGGTGGTCGCCATGTCCATCACCTCCTCTGCTCGGCAATAGATCCTGGTTCCCTGGATCAGAGCCCCTTTTGCGATTCTGGCGATCATCGCAGAGACGTTGGGATCCCATAAGATGTCATCTCCGAGCGCGAACAGAAAGGACTACGATGAGCGAAGGCTGGATCGCCAAAGGGAATTGTGGGTGGCCCAAGGCGGCCTTGCTACGAGGTTTACTCAAAGATAAGAACGTCCTAGATCACAACAATAATGGCCTTCTGATAATAGTTTAGTAGTGGTTTTTCATGTTCCACATTCATAAATCTTCATCGTCATACGAAAGATTTTCTGGTGCTGGGTTGATGTAGTCAGGATCAGGCGTTTTTTCGAATTGAACCGCGAGGATAGCTTCCCGTTCTTCAAGTAAAGCTTTAACGATGCGATGCATGCCGTCCATCAACCGACCACCGCTGCAAAGAATGATCGGGTGTTTCAAATCTGTCGATTGAACCAGCCTCATGTGGTCGGCGAACGAACGAGGCGTTGGCACGACGGTGTTGTCTTGATACCACCAGTTTTCGTCGACTTCGCGAAGCCTCGATAATGGCACGAATTGCGATGGCCTCGACGCTGCCAAACGCACGAGACGGTGAACGTCCCAGACATGTCGGTCGGGTCCGACCTGGCGCGCATGATACTGCTTTCGCATGGCTGGCGATCCTCATTTGACTGAGAGTTGTTTCATGATCACCAACTTTTGTTCGCCCTGTTGATTCGCAAGTCCTGGCGAAGCCCATTTCACCTATGTCATTCGGATCATCAGCTGAGGTGTCCGCGTTAGGCTCGGCTATCGCCCCTAGGCGGGCCAAGCTGAGGTTGTTTGGGATCTGAACCGACGAACCCATGCGTGGGTTATCGCGCTGAAGTCGCTGCGATGAGCAGCGACGTCAGCGATCGGCTTCTCGTGGGTTTTCTCACGCGATGCGCGTCAGTTCGTGGACCCAGAACTTCTCGACCATCCCGTCAGTCGCCTGCAGATAGGCCTTGAGATGGTCGTTTTGCATGTGTTGTTGCCAGAGTTCACGGCTATCCCAAGTCTCGTAGAACATGAAATAGCGCGGGTCTTCGTTGTCCTGATGAAGATCGTACTGAATGCACCCCTCCTCGGCTCGTGTCGTGGGAATGAGCTTTTCCAGTTCGCCACGGACAGTGTCGATATAGTCTTCCTTTACAACCACATTTCCGGTGATGGTCAGTTTTGCCATGTCGGCCTCCTAGTTGCTGGATGATGGGAATTTAGGGGCTCGCATATTCCGGATAAATCCCCTAATGAAGAAATGAATATCCGGAAAAGACGTATAATGAATCTCGATCATCTCCGCCTCTTTCAGCGCATCGTGGAGCTAGGAAGCCTGGCGGCTGCGGCGCGTGAAACTGGTTTGTCGGCAACGACGGTCTCAGAGCGATTGGCGTCTCTCGAAGACCATTTGGGCGTAGCGCTCCTGAACCGCACAACGCGGTCGATCAGCCTCACCGAAGCAGGGCGAACGCTTTGGCATGGTGCCGAGCCGCTGTTGGAGGAGACGGCATCACTCGAATCGAAGATTCGTCATAGTGCGGAAACACTTTCAGGGCCGATTCGCATCAGCGCTCCAAGCGATCTCGGTCGCAACCTAGTTTCGATCGAGATCGAGCGTTTCCAGATCAAGAACCCTGGCGTTCAGTTCGAGCTCCACCTCTTCGACGGCTATACCGACATTGTCGGCGACGGGGTTGATATTGCTCTTCGCTTCGGCCCGATTCCAGACAGCTCCTTGCGCGTGCGTTCCCTTGGGGAACGATCCAGAATCGTTTGCGCATCGCCCGACTACATCACGCGAAACGGCAGGCCAGGATCCCCAGAAGACCTGCTCGACCATAAATGCCTCCTGATGCGCTTTGGCGAGCTTCTCGACAATCAATGGGTCTTTCTGAAGGGATCGCGTAAGCGAAAGGTCATTGTCAAAGGTTATCGCATGTCGAACGACGGTCATGTGGTACGGATGTGGTGCCTTGCTGGTGCGGGTATTGCACTAAAATCGGAACTCGATATTTCGGATGACCTTCATGCCGGCCGTTTGGTCTCGCTGCTGGAGGAATTCAAGGCGCCGCCAACGCCGTTGCAGATGCTCTTCCCGCCGAACCGTCGGCAACCGACCCGCGTCCGCGCCTTTGCGGATCACCTCGCTCAGTCAATCAACAGCCCATCATGGCGAAAGGCCAAGTTTGTCGCTGAGTAGGATGCCGATATGATCGATGGTTTGGTTCTGAGGACCATCCTCAATCCATGAGGGCTGGCGGACGTGAATGAACTTCGACCCAGGCTTGATATGATAGCCGGCCATCTCACCCTTCTTTTGAACCTGGATAAGCGATCAGACACATTCGATCAGCCTCCCCCCCGATCGATGTGCTAGGCCCTACTGGTCAGTAATTTTAGACCGGCAAACGTAAAGAAGACACCTAAGGCGCTCTGAACCCATCGACGCGACTTCGCATATAGGCGAACCATTGGTGGGGTCGAGAATGCCAATGCGTAGAGTAGATGGATGACGACGGAAAAGATCGTTGTTCCGAGAACAATAGCGATGGCAACCCAAATCGGCGCTGTTGACGATAGTCCAAGCGAGATGATCGCGACCCATGCCAATGCAGCCTTGGGATTGGTCATCTGAATTGTAAAGCCACGCAACAGAAAGCCCATGCAGCTCAACGCTCCGCCTTCAAGCTGCTTCGCCTCGATATCATGCTCTGATACCGCTGACTTGAATGACTTGTAAGCAAGCCAAAGAAGAAAGAGCCCGCCGACAATCTTGATGGCCATCAGCACGATCGCATAAGAGCTGATTAACGCCGAAAGGCCAGCTGCGGTAAGCACCGCCCAGACAAACGAGCCACTTGCCACTCCCATGGCCAAGGCGACGCCAGATCGTCTGCCGGAGCTCATGGATGTACCCATAATCGCAAGCACATTGGGACCGGGACTCATGATCGAAAGCAGAAAGGCCGAGTAGGCAAGCAGGATCCCTGGCAAGTAGGTGGTGATCTGGTCCATTTTCTATCCTTGTCGACTTTGATCCTTGTCGACGTGACTATCACGCCTTTGCTGACACCGAATGTCAGCAGAAAGGCTGGTGAGCTCACCCAGCTGAGACGCGAGGTCAAGTTACAAGCCGCCAGATCAGGATCGAGTCCAAGAGCAGCTCATGGCAACGTCAAAAACGCATAGCGGGAAATATTGCCCCAATGAAAAACTGCAAATTTGCCCAAAAAACTGAAATCTACTTTCGCATTCCTCGAATTGAGTCTGTGGATAATTTTGCTAGATCAGGAAAGTACAAAATTTAAAAGAGAATTAATAAACAAATGAGAGCAAGCATAACTATCTGATGAAACCCAAGATCGATAAATCAACGATATCCTTTGCGACGTTGGTATCGACCATGGATCCTCAGGCTTGACGATAAGGAAGGCACGGCCTGGCGGATAAGCAGCTGTACCTGTGCCGCTAGATAGCTGGACGGACGTGCAAGAAAAGTCGGGATCCTTGGATCAATTGTCGAATCAAGACACCCGGAATGTCGAAGAAGCCGAAGCGCAAAGTCGAAGAAAATAGGGAAGACCGGCGCCATGCGACGTAGAAAAGCGATCAGTCGGCTTGCAGCTGCCGCGGGAGGAGCGGCTACAACGTCGAGTTTGCTGGCAGCGCCGGCCATTGCTCAAGGACGAAGAGAACTTAAGCTGGTGACGACTTGGCCGAGGGACCTCCCAGGTCTCGGAACTGGCGCGCAGCGATTCGCAGATCGCATTACACAAGGATCTGGCGGACGCCTTCGGGTCAAACTCTTTGCGTCCGGAGAGCTTGTGCCCGCCTTTGATGCTTTCGATGCTGTGTCATCCGGTGTCGCCGATATGTATCACGGAGCGGAAAGCTATTGGGCAGATAAGTCGCCGACGTTCAGCTTTTTCTCGTCAGTGCCGTTGGGTCTCGCCGCTAACGAGATGAAGGCATGGGTTCACCACGGGGGTGGTCAGGCACTTTGGGATCAGCTGTCGGCGCAGTTCAATATCAAGCCCTTTCTCTGCGGCAATACCGGTGTACAAATGGCCGGCTGGTTCAATCGTGAGATCAATGCCCTTGATGATCTCAAAAACCTCCGTATGCGCATCACGCATCTTGGTGGGGAAACTTATCGTCGACTAGGCGCAAAGCCGGTATCGCTGCCGGCGGATGAGATCCTCCGATCACTTAAGGAGGGCGGTCTAGACGCAACGGAGTGGAACGGTCCTTGGAACGATTTCGCACTGGGTCTACAGAATGTGGCTCGGTACTACTACTATCCCGGCATCCATGAACCGGGCACAGCGCAATCTCTAGGCATCAACCTCAAGCTCTGGAACGAGCTCGGAGCTGATGACCGATCCCTTATTAGTAGTGCAGCGATCGCTGAGAACGACGTTATCCATGCCGAGTTTCAAGCGCGTAACGGGGAAGCGCTCAAAACACTGATCAATGATTATCGGGTCGAAGTCCGACGTCTCGATCCTGCTGTCTTTCGTGGTCTAGCGCTGGTCGCACGTGAGGTCGTCGCCTCGACAGCTGGAAACGATGCGTTCTCAAGTACCGTCTATCGAAGTTTTTCCGACTTCCGGGAGGTAAATGGCCTTTGGACCGAAATTTCCGACCAGGCTTATGTCGAAGCGCGCGCTCGATACCTCTAAATGTTGAAGTGGATCGATTGGCCATATGCGCGTAGCCGAACCTCTCGTGGGAAAGAGGAAAAGCCAGAGGTGATCGGTCTCCACAAGACCATGCAGTTCAGGAGTTCAACTCGTGTCGCTCGATAGTTCGACGAAACCAACGCCATTTGGCCTGCCGGCTTGGCGGGGTTCTAAGGTCATGCGCCATGTCAGCGTGCTCGTCAGCGCCCTCGTTGTTCTCGCGATGGCCAGCGATGCAGCTATGGCGAAGAAGCCTATGGGTTATCAGATGGTCGTAGGCAGGTCTGCTGATCAAAGCTATTCAGTCGGTCTCGGTATCGCCTCACTGATCAAGGTTAAACTCCTGCCAAAAATCGGGATCGATCTCGACGCGATCGAGACTTTCGGCAATGAAGAAGCGTTGAATTTACTCGATCAAGGTGAGGCTGATTTTGCATTGCTAAGCGACGTCTGGGACGATCTGTTGTCCACAGATACCAACTCAGACGGTGTACAGACCTCCCCTCAGAATATCAGGGCTGTCGCGACGCTATGGAACGAAGGCGGGCAGTCGACGCAACTCTTGGCGCGGCAGGACATTGACCCAGAGACTGTCTATGAAGTTGTCAAAGCCGTTTTCAAGCACCTCGATTTTTTGCAAAACATCAATAGTTCCCTCGTAGAAACGCCCTTAGGCCGAACGTTGATCGAGGTTGGTCTACCCCTGCATGAGGGAGCGCTGCGCTATTACGAAGAGGCCAGTATCGAGGAGCAGGATGATCGCCTGCCAGTTCTGGCGTTACCTGAGACCTTTGAGGATGCGAAGTCCTTCACCATCTACTTCGACATCAATGACGCTACGATTTCAGAAGGCGGTCTCGCCATACTGGACGAACTCGAGAACTTCGCGCGGAGCTTGAGGGAACCCGTTGTCTCTGTCGGCGGTTACACTGACACGAGCGGCGATGCCGATTACAATCTCAAATTGGCAGAGCGACGCGCCAATGCCGTTCTTGCCGAGCTCAAGTCGAGACAAATTGGGGCGCAGATCTGGGACGTGAAGGCGCTTGGCGAACGCTCCCCTTGGGTGGTCACTGCGGATCAGACCTATGAAGCGCGAAACAGGCGTGTAGAGGTCTTAGTCGAACCGGCCCTCGATGAACTAAAGATAGCGGAACAGGCGCCCATCCCCTCGTTCAAACCCCAGCATACAAGGATTTTGGAGCAGCGGCCGGTTTTCTGACCGGTCGTGCGGCACCCGAACACTCTCAAGAGGGAGAGGCAACCACGATGCGACGCGGATCATGAAGCCCAGTCACTTGGGCAGTGGACGCTTTTTCTAACGCATGATTTAAGGCGGTTTCTTTGACCACTGGAATTGATGATCGTTCGGACATTCTATTGCGCAGAGGCAAGTCCCAGTTGTCTGTGCAGCTTCCACAATTTCGTGTTATCTAGAAACTTCGAAATCAATGCTTCCATCGCAGACAGTCGTAATCATACTATAATGTGCGCCACTACACGTTTACGTTACTTTTACAAAGGTCATGTTCGGGTTCTTGAGTTTGCAGCGGCCTACGCCAACATCGAAGGCAATATCACGGCCCTTTAAGGACATAGGATTTCACCATTGAGCAGCCTGACCCATATCCAGACATTTTCGGTCATTGCCGGGACGGGATCGCTATCAGGTGCGGCCCGGCGATTAAGTATTTCAACGGCGACAGCGAGTGCACATCTCGATTCGCTTGAAAGCCATCTCGGTGGGAAGCTCTTTATTCGCTCAACCCGTCAGCTCGTCTTGACGGACCTGGGACGTCTCTATCTCGACCAAGTCACACCGATTCTCGACGATCTCGAAGTCGCTGATCAACTCGCATCGGAGTTCAGCGAAAAGCCAAAGGGAAAGCTGCGGGTTACGGTCGGCGCGCCGATCGGTCGTCTCAAGATCGCGCCGCTGATGAATCGTTTTCTAGCACAGTATCCCGATCTCGATGTTTTCTTGGATATTGATGACAGTTTCCGACCGGTGGTCGACGAGCAGTTTCACGTGGCGATCCGAGCAGGCTTTGATGATCCGAGCAATCTGATTCAGCGCAAGATCGCCTCAAACCGTCGAGTGCTGGTTGCATCCCCTGAATACTTGGCCAAGGCGCCACCACTCGAATCGCTGGATGACTTAAAGCAGCACACCCTGCTCATTCTCAATCAACACCAGCAAAACAAAGGCACGATGCGTTTTTCAATCAACGGCAAAGCGCATCAGATCGAACTTGAAGCCAAGTTGGCCAGCAGCAGCAACGAGGTCTTAACCGTTTGGCTGCTCCAGCATTGCGGCATTGCGCAAAAGTCGCTTTGGGAAGTCGCGGATGCGATTGCAGCGAATAAACTCATTCGACTCTTGCCAGAATACGAGCCCGAGCCGGTAGACTTCTATGCAGTTTCACCATTCCGTTCAGGCGAGTCGATTAAAGTGGATACCTTCATCGCTTTTTTGCGCGAAGCGTTCAAAGAAGAGCCGCTTGTCTAGTATCTTGGTGGCTGTCTGTCGGTGACTCGGGCGGTCGCAGTCATCGATCGTCGCCGATGACCGGCGCAACCGTTCCTTTAAAGGGAATGTCTCAAAAACCAGCGTTGATGTTCAGGCGGGAATTGATCCCTCTCGTTGGCGAGTTGGCCGAAGACGGTATAGCCCATTCGTCGATAGAACGAGTAAGCGCCGGCATTGGAGGTTTCGAGCCATGCTCCGTGGCACCCCTTCTCAAGTCCAAATGCCTCGGCAGCGCGCAAGAGCGCTCGACCATGGCCGCGGCCGCGAGCGTTCTCTGCAACCCATAGGATCTCGATGTGAAGCCATCCGTAAGCGGTTGCAGAGGTTACACCTCCAATAGGGTGTTCTTCCTGGTCTCTTAGGCAGAATGTCCGGCGATGATTGGCGGCCTGCCGATTGATCGAAGACAGAGATGCCAGAAGCCCCTGTTCGATCTGCCTCACCACCTCAGGATCGTTGGTGATCTCGATCGGACCTATGTCAGCCACGTGCCGTAGTCGCTTACCAAAAGATGCGTTGGCGCTTCATTTTCCTCGATGTTAGCGAAACGTCCGATCGGATCCCGAAAAACATTGTCTGTCTCATCGTCATTGACTGTTGAGACCTCACCGACCAGAACATCACCGCCCTCCCCCCAAAAGGCGTGCCAATCGCCTGGCATAAGGGTGACACTTTGGCCCGGTGCTAAGCTGAGCTTGCCACCTGGTTCGACGTCGCGGCTGACTCCATCACACATAACAGTGACCCCGCGGTCTGGAGCAAAGCCATCATTGTCGTCGGACCCAAAGAGCTCGACCACCAGTCGGGCACCGCCACGGTTAATGATGTCCTCCGCCTTGATGCTATGGGTGTGCATCGGCGTGACTTGATCTCGGCGCGAAATCAGTAGTTTCTCGGCGTAGCACATGCCTCGGCCGGCGGTGAGATCGGCAAGTCGACCATTTCTGAGAGTGAACAGAAAGAGGCCGAGCTCATCGAACTTACCAGCACCGAAGTCAGTGATGTCCCAGCCGCAGCGCGCATCGACGATGTGGCCTGCATCGCTCGCTTTGGACTTGAACGCCTCGGGCGTCCAGTACGCAAAGGGCGGAAGGGCAAAGCCATGACGGCGGATGAGCTCGTCGGCTTCTGCCATGATCCGATTGATGTCAGAGCGCTTCACGCCGGATGTTCCTCGCGGAGAAACTGGAGCACCATAGCCGCCGTCCATGTAAAGCTACCCCCACCCAGCGGCTCACCGCTTAGGGGATCATAATACTCTGCAAACCCGCTCTTCTCGATCAAATCGAGGCTCGTCTTCTGCAGCCGCGCCGCCATGTCGATCTGGTTGGCGTGGGTCAAACCATCAGCGATTAGATAATTAATGATGAGCCAAGCGGGCCCTCGCCAATACCGCTTTCCATCGAAACGCGGATCGGCCGGATCATGGCTTGCGACTAAGAAGTGGCTTCGAGTCGAGAGCTGTTCAATTCGATGGACGAGTTCTTCCGCTCGGGACGGGGGAATTGAGGCAAAGGCGGCGAGGATTCCTGCGACGGAAAGGCTTTCGACCAAATCACCGGTCACACGATCGCGACAAAGATACTGGCCGTACTCATCGCTCCAAAGGCCTTCCATTGCCAAAAGCCCACGCTTGGCGAAGTCTCGATTGCGGCGGGCGATCTCCTTCTCATCAAGGGCTTCGGCAAGGACCGCCAAATCCTGGCAGGACCGAAGGAGAACAGCATTGAACCCTGGATCAACGACCTTGAACGGCGAGGCCTCATGCAGCTTGCTATTGTCCCAACTCAGTCGACGGAAATGCTCCAGTAGCCATAGATAGCGATCATATTGGGCCTGCGTCGGCCGATGTGTGGCGTCCGCATGCAGCAGATCGCGGCGACTGTAAGGCTGGATGCCCTCGGTCGGTACGCGCTCCAGAGCATCGTCCCAATCGATCGCATTGTCGCGGCCCGATTCCCATGGATGCAAGATTGCGACCAGACCTTCGTTATGGGGATCGCGGTTCGTGAAGAACCACCGGTGCCAGCGATCGATCAACGGGAGAAGTGCTTTGGCCTTCTGCTCGGCAAGCGACTTGTCTTGTGCGCGTTCATAAAGTCGGCGAACGGCGAAGCCCGCAACGGCCGGCTGCGTGATTCCCGACGTTGGCGTGGGTCGATTGGTCTGCCAAATGTCGGGTCCAGGGAAGTAACCATCGTCGTCGACGTGAAAGACGATATGCGGCACCATGCCGTCCGGCCATTGATGGGCGAACAGCGTTTCTACCTCTAACCAACCACGGGCCTCGTCGATCTGAGCGAGTCCAAGGGCTGTAAGGCAGGAGTCCCAGTTCCATTGGAAGGGGTATAGCCCTTTTGTCGGCACGGTGTAGTGGCCACGATCGTTTTCTCGAAGGATCGCAGTTGCTTTTTCGCGCAAGTCCAAAGCATTGGCGGTGTTCATCGCTCAGTCCCTTAAGCGGCGAGCGCTAGGGTCGATTCGGGATCGAACCAGCGTATGCGGTCAGCGATTGGCTGTAGGTTGATGACGTCGCCAGACGCGACCTTGAGATCGCTTTCCAACACAGCTCGGAACGACTGGCCATCAACATTACAGGTCAACAACAGATGCGGGCCGAGTGGTTCCACCACGCGTACTGTCGCGGCAAGGCCCGTCTCTGCGACATGAACATCTTCCGGGCGAATGGCGAACTGCAGTTTTGCCGGTCCGTCGGCTGGGCCTGCATAGTCGATGCCGGCCACCTTGTACCGTCCGCCATCAACGCGCTCGGCGGCTAGGAAATTCATCGGTGGATTGCCAATGAAGGAACCGACAAAGTGGGCGGCCGGATTACGGTAGATCTGGATCGGAGAATCTGCCTGAATAATGCGCCCCTGATGCATCACGGAGATCCTGTCAGCGAGGCTCATCGCCTCGACCTGGTCATGGGTGACGTAAATCGTCGTCGTCTTACTATCGGCCAGAATGCCCTTGAGTTCAGCGCGCATTTCGAGACGAAGCAGCGCATCAAGATTGGACAAAGGCTCGTCCATCAAGATCACTTCGGGTTCCATGGCAAGCGCTCGTGCTACCGCCACGCGCTGTCGCTGACCGCCGGAAAGTTGACCTGAGTAACGCTCAAGGAGATGGTCGATATGCATCAGCCCGGCCGTTCGCTTGACCCGCTGTTCGACTTCAGCGTTGTTGTGCTTCGCCATGCGCAGACCAAAGCCGATATTTTCAAACACAGTGAGATGCGGGAACACGGCATAATTCTGAAAGACCATGGCGATGCCGCGCTGACGCGGCGGTAGATGATCGACCCGGCGACCGCCAATCCAAACTTCGCCTTGGCTTGGCGTTTCCAGACCGGCGATAATGCGCAAGAGCGTGGTCTTACCACAACCGGATGCACCCAAAAGCACCATGAACTCCTGATCTGTGATCGTCAGATCGACCGAATGCAGGGCGGTGAAAGCGCCGAAGTCCTTAGCAACGTTCTTGATTTCGATTTCAGCCATCTTGTTGTCTCCTCCAACGCTCAGCGGTTGGCAATGCCCCACATGGCGAACAGATATTTACGGACCATGAAAATGAAGATCAGTGCCGGTACAACCAGGACGAAACCGCCTGCAAACTTCAAATGCAGTGGCGACACATCCAGGCTCTGCAGCAAGAAAGCCGTCAGTGTTCGATTTTCGATTGTGAGCACTGAGGCGGCGAAGACTTCATTCCAAGAGATAACGAAGGCGAACACGGCCGACGCGGCGATGCCAGGAAGCACCAAAGGGAACACGACCTTGATGAACGCCTCCACGCGCGTGCATCCAAGTGTCCACGCCGCCTCTTCTAGCTCAACCGGAATGCCTGAGAAGAGTGAAAACGTGATCAGCACGGCGAAGGGAAGTGCCAAGGTGGTGTGCACCAAAGCCAGGCCGAAAATCGTGTCGTCCAAGCCGGTGCGGATGAACATAACCGCCAAGGGCAAGGCCAACAGCGGTAGCGGGAAGGCTCGGGTCATCAGGACAAGGATGCGAAAGGCGTCCTTGCCACGAAAGTCGAAACGCGACAGCGCATATCCAGCCGGTGCACCCAACAAGATCGAGAGGATCATGGTGATGATTGCGACCAGCACCGAATTCAGCATTGCCTTGCCGACACCGGCAAACCCCCAGAAAAAGGCGAGGCTCGAGGTGTCGAACGAGGGAACGTACGCCTTCGGAAAGGCCGTAACTTCTTCAGGTGAACTCAGGGTATTCACCAGGAGGAAGTAGATCGGAACCAGGACCCAAAGGCAGAGAAAGATCGTTGCCGTCCAAATACCGGTTCGACCTGCCGTGGTCGTGCGCGGGCTCATATCTGGGCTCCTTTCGGCACGCGCAGCACGCGCAGGAAGACAAGAGTGAAGGCAATGGAAATGGCCAAGATGACCATGGCGTAGGCAGCAGCTACATTGCGGTCCTGCAGATCAAACTGCCAAACATAGGTTTCGCCCATCAACACAGGAAGCGTGGTCCCGCCAAGTGCTGCGACCACAGCAAAGACCTCGAAGGCCAGGATGGTTCGTAAGATCAGTGCCGTTTGCAGACTTGGTCTCAGCAGCGGCAAGGTGATCCTGACAAAGCGTTGCCATGGACTGGCGCCAAAGACTTCCCCGGCCTCGTCATACTCCTTTGGTATCAAGCCCATGCCAGCAACCAGAATAACGAGCATGATGGCGGTGGCACGCCAGATTTCCGCGAGAATGACGGCGAGGAAGATAATCCAGACGCTTTGATAGCCTAGCAGGATCGTCGGCTCCTTAATGATGCCGAGTGACTGCATCATCGTGTTGAGAAAACCGCTCTGCTCAAAAATGGCGAGCCAAATGATGCCCGCGGCAAGATCCGAGATGCCAAGTGGAATGGTGAAGATGTAGAGGAAGATATCGCGGCCTGTGGTCATGTTCGTGACCAGCCGGGCCATGGCAAGCGCGATGCAGGTTTGGATCGGCACAACGCAAAGCGCCAAGATCATCGTGTTCCAAAAGCCAGGCCAAAATTTCCAATGCGAGGCCATGGTTTGAAAATGCTTGAGGGTAAAACCGCCGTCCGTTGAGAAAGCTTGGACTGCAACAAGAAGAAACGGATAGAGGAAGAAAACGACCAAGAACAGCGTCGCAGGTAGCAACAACAAATACGGTAAGGTGCCTTGCTTCATAACCGTCCCCGCGCGGTTGTCACCGCCGGGAGCGGTGCCCCGCCCCCGGTGGTGGTTAGAATCGTTGACCCAGCTTTTGGCTTACTCGACGGGGCAAGGACCGTCGGATACCGGATCTGGCGCCCAACAAGGAGCACCGGCCTCTTCCATGATTGCCCTCAGCGCGTTCGACTGATCGTCGAGGACAGCGCGGACGTCTTGGCCAGCAAGGATGATGCGCTCGAAGGTATCGCTGTAGACCTGGCTGAACTTGCCACCGAGCTCACCGAGGCCGACCGGGAGAAGGCCCGGATTGGCATCGGCAGCACCCGACATGGCGGCAATCGCCTTGCCCGCCTCGCGGACGGAGGCCGGCATGTCATCCGGCAGCTCAACATCGACCACCGGGAAGAAGTTGGTGGCCTTAAGCGTTGCAATCTGCGTCTCTGGCTTCAGCATGTAAGCGACAAGTGCCTGCGCTTCCTTCATGTCCGGCGCTGTCGACGGGACGGCGACGCCGGCGACCACAGGCATAAAGCCTCGACCGGTAGGTCCGGCTGGTGCTGGGAAGGCGATGAAGTCATCGGGGCGCTGGTTGAATGCATCAGCCAACCTTGCGGTGTGATCAAACGCAATCCAGACGTCCTCGCTCAACAGCTGTTCCTGCATGAACGAGAAGTTGGGCGAGCCCGGATGGGTATACTGCCAAAGATCCTTGAAGACATTCCAGGCCGTTTCAGCTTCTGCCGAACGGAACTTGGTGACCATGGAGTTGGTGTAGGACGGGTAGAGATAGCCCTGGAAGAAACGATGCTTAAGTCCCTTGGGACCAGCCGGGAATCCAAACTTCGGGCTACCGGTCGCATCGGCGACGTTCTTCGCCCAGGCAATAAGCTGATCATAGGTCAGGGCCATCACATCAGCGCCTTCCGGCAGATGCTCAAGCGCCTTCTTGTTAGCTGCCATCACATAGGTGGCTTGCATCCACGGGATGTATTTCTGCTCGGATGTCTCAAGCATGCCAAGATCTTTGAACTTCACATCGCCGACATCGATGCTGGAAAGATCAACAAGATCGTCCGCCAGCGTCGTGAAGTCGCCGTGAAGGCCGCCGAGCACGCCAATGGTTCCAGAGCCGGCTTCAAGCTCGGCCTGCATGCGCGTCAGCCATGGGCCGCCGTCTGAGGGCTGATAGTCAACAGCGCCGTCAAAACCTGAAAGGACCTGTTCCCGCACCGCCTGCGTTTCCTCAACGGGCTTGGCTTGGGTCGACCAGAACAGGGTTTCGGCATTTGCTGTCATCGGGATGGCGACAGCTACGAGAGCTAACGCCGTCCGGCTCATCCATGTTGTTCTTTTCACTTTGATACTCCCTTGCTTGGTGATGGACTTACTTACTTCACAATTCGGGCGCAGGGCCATGGCTACCGCGCGCAACGAATGTCGGAATGGTGAGATGGGTTGGAGGTTCCTCTTGGGGTTGGCTCATCACGAGCTGTACCATGCTGGCAATGGTTTGGGCGCTACCGCGTACATCTTGGTCGAATGTGGAAAGACCTGGACTGGCGAGGTCTGCTGCTGTCAGATTATCGAAACCGATAACGGTGAGCTCACTTGGGATGGCGATACCAAGCCGTGTGGCTTCTTGCATGACGACCAGAGCTAAGTCATCGAACAATCCAAAGACAGCCGTTGGCCTATCGGGGCGTTTCAGGAGAGCAGCGACGTCATCTCGGACGGCATCGAGATTGTTTCGCGATCGTCGGACGACCTGAAGGCTGATATCCGGATCGTTTGCGGCCTTGATGGCCCGCTCTAGCCCTGCCTCGCGCTCGCGCCGGGCATTCATGGGCTCTGCAATAGAAACCAAGGCGAAACGCCGGTGACCAAGCGCGTAGACCCGCTCGAATGCATCCTGAAATGCCGCGGCACCATCGGTATCAAGCCATGCATAGCTGAAGTCGGAATCGATCATCCGACCATGCGCAACAAAAGGAACCCGACGTTCGGCTAAGAAGCTCACGCGCTCGTCGCTCTCGGCTATGCGGGTCAGCACGAAGGCGTCTGCCCGGCCGGAGTCGACAAGCTTTCGAAGAATATCGAGCTCGCTTTGTCCCTCGCTTACGATCGATACGAAGAGATCGCAGCCTTCTGCCGCAAGCCCTTCTCCGAGCCCGAGCACAAACTGACCAATGAAGCTATCAAAGGTCGCGGGGCCTGAGGCTGGGACCGTCAATCCAATGAAGCCGCTTCGGCCGGATACCAGCATGCGCCCCGCACTGTTCGGAACATAGCCAATCTCTCGCGCCTTAGCAGCCACACGCTCCCTAGTCTTGAGCGCGATGTCCTCATAGCCGCCTAGCGCTCGAGAGACGGTGGCGACCGACAAATCGAGCGACTCTGCAAGTTCCTTTAGCGTTCTGCGTTTGCCCACACGCCTGACCCTGAAACGTTTTAGTTTGTGTCGATTCTCTTTCTAAAACGTTTTAAATTTTTAATATCCATTGATTGACCTGTCAAGAGCGCTTCTGCAACTGAATCTGCAGTGGTAACGCCCATAACCAGGTTCCGGCAGCTCTTGGTGTGCTGCGATAGCCGTCAAAGGAGGCTTTTGGTACGGCGCCCGAAAAGGGTCGCGGATGTCAATCTCCAACCGAGAGCGATCATCAAAGAACCACCCTCCCTCCCCTCATCAATCCGGCAGCCTGACATCGATGAAGACTGGGCAATGATCGCTAATCATCGGATTAGCGATGTCGAGGTTTGGTATCGCGGATACGTGCGTGAATGCCCAAAGCGCTTGATTGACGATGATATAGTCGATCGACGTTCGAGGTTGTTTGCTAAACGTCGAACACATCAGTTCCTGGCGGTGCGGGATTTTGAAAAGATCGACAGGATCGAGATCATCGAGATCCTCACGTACCGTATCATGCCCTCGGTCAAGGCGACGGTTAAAGTCCCCGAGCAAGGCGACCGGCCAACCCGCAGCTGACTTTTCATCAACCCAGCCTTCCAAGATGGGGATCTGTTTAGCGAGGGTCCGACAGTCATCGCGACGGGTCAGATCGTTGTCAATGAAACATCCGGACTTCATGTGTAACGACACTGCCCAAAAGCGAAAACCATCGACATCAATCAACGCCGCGATGCCTTCCCGGGCTGGAAGGCCATCCTCGTGAAGAATGTCGAGTTCGAGACGCTCAGTGCCCTCGACTTTGGCTACAGTCCGGCGAACAACAAGTGCTGTGTAGATGTCGCGCGTCTGGCTCGAACCAAGCCTATCAGGATCAGCCGCGAGATCATCGCTGAACCTTCTGGAAAACACCAAGTCCCACTCAGTCTCCGGGAACAAGCGTCTTGCCGCTTCAGGCGAGGCGATTTCCTGAAGACCGATGATGTCAGCATCAAGAGCACCAATCACGTCTAGAATGGCCTGATAGTCCGATGCGACACGGATCAAACCGGGACGTCCATCGCGACGCGGCCGAAGATGTTCGCCATCAACATGCCAAAAGTTGGCGATGTTCCAGGTCGCGAGCCGGAGGCCCGGTTGCTCGTCGATAACAGCAGGCTCGTCAACGTCGTCGCCCATGATGGGGACGGTCACGTCATGACCGCATGAGACGCCAAAGATCTGAAGTGCTAGATCGGGCTCATCGACGAAGAGGTTACGGTTGCCCTGAAGACGTTCGATCATGCCATTGCGAACGCGCTCTTCCTCGGTTACGGGGTCAGAAAGATGCCAGTCGAGCGTTGTGCAAAGATCGCCTGCTGCCGTACCGAAACCCGTTGATCCTTCAACCAAGACCAAATCTGGCTCCCCATCAGTCCCCTCATACCTTAGATCGACATAGAAGAGTGCTCGGGCAACGTCGCCTTTGACGTCGTCACGAGGTTCAAAGCTGTTGAAGTCGAAAAAGGTATCGGGTGCCTCGCCCTCAGGATCGCCACCAACATCGAAATCGAGATTTCCGCGCCTCGAATTGACCGTCGAGTCTGCTGGCTTCAGATTATGCAAGTCGCTCTTCATCGGTGACTGGCGCGTTCCATGCGACCGCGGCCAAATATGCTCGCGGTTCCAACCATTTTGGCTGTCCTCGTTAACCCGTCGCTCTTTGGGCTGGCTCCTGCCGGTATAGAACAACACCACATTAGCTGCGTTATCGGGATCTTCGTTGAGATCAGCTAAGGCGTCGTAGGTGGCCCGATAGCCAATACGTTGGTGGCCCTCTTTAAGACGCTCATGAGTCTGCTCTCGAAGCGCCATGAGGTTTGCACCTTCGGCCCATGCGCTTGTGCTCAAGAGAGCAACAACGACAGGAAGCAAGGTGCTATGGAATCCTGCGCGCATGGTATGTTCCAATTCGATAGGTTGACTTGATGCATCTGACGGTGTGGCGTCAAAGCGGCGAGGCAAGCTGCGGATCGTCTTGGGCCTTATCAACACGACGCCAAAAGAGCGGCAGGCGCAATGGCGAGACATCCCGACATCGCGTGGGTGACCCTCATGTCGACGATGTGCCGTTGTTGTCCGAGCGGGAAAGCCGAAAGATTGCCGGTGACGTCCTCAAGAGGGCGACGAAGTGAGAACGGAGAGCGACTGGCACACTGGCTCGTCTCGTCATTCGATAGAGCACAAACAACACAAAAGTGCCATGGAGCGAAGCCGTGTAGACGAAGAACGCCGGGGCTCCAAACTGCTCGATGATTAATGCTGCGACTGCCGGGCCGATGGAGGCGCCGATTGCATAAAAGAGCGTAAGCCCAGCAGCAAGTTCGAGGAACTCGCCGCCTTTTGCATGATCGTTGGCGTGGGCAGCCGACAGTGAATAGAGCGGCAATGAAAAGCCGCCAAATAAGAAGCCGCCGATCAGGATCGCGTAGACCGTTCCGCTCCCTGTCAAGGCCAGCGAGAGGCTCGATGCGGCCGCCGCACCCGTTGCCAGGCACAGAGCAACGCGACGATCCATGCGATCGGAAAGCCAGCCGAGCGGATATTGGAGAAGCGCCCCCGCGGCGATGCTGAGGCTCATGAAGAGCGCGACTTGATCGACACTCAAGCCCATATGCTGAGCATAGACCGGGCCGACCGTGCGAAAGGCGCCATTGGTGAGACCAAGCGTAATGCAACCGGCCGCCGCGACGGGAGAAAGCCGCCAGACCCAACTCGGCCTAAGCTTGGACGTACTCGGTGGAGGTGGCGATGTGGTGCGGGAGAGACTGATCGGAATGAGTGCGGCTGCAAAGAGAATGGCGGCTACCGCAAAGATTTGAAAACCGTCGACGCCAATCAATGGCATCAGAAATTGACCGCCGGTCACAGCTCCTAAATCGACAATTCGATAAAGGCTCAGAATACGCGCCCGATCGCCGCTGTCGGCTTTCTCATTCAACCAGCTCTCGACGACCATCGAGAGACCGGAAAAGCAAAAACCGATCAAGCAGCGGATGGCAATCCAGGCATAGACGTCGACAATCAGCACGAAGCTAAGTGATCCAATGGCAGCGAGCGCGCAAAGTGCAGCAAACACGCGAATGTGCCCCGCACGGACAATGAGCTTCGCCGTCGTAACACAGCCGCCGAAAAAACCGACGAAGTAAGCCGTGCCCATCAGACCGATGGAGGCGTCGGGAAAGCCCTCGATCGACGCGCGCACAGCAACCAATGTTCCGATGAGGCCATTGGCACCAAGCAGGATGCCAGCCGATATTAGGAGGGGAAGGATGCCTTGGGCCAACATAGTAACTATTGCCTTGTGGCGTTGCTGCCTTGAGCTAACCAGGAATCTTGGATGAGCGCTGCCTCGACGTGCAAAGACCGCTTGGGCTGGTCAATCCTGAACGTCACCTCCTTCGCTCACGCGCACCGAATGTCTCGGCAGAAAAAGCATGGCGCGCTCACCAATGACATCGCTTCCTTGACATCCCAACATAAGGCTGCAGGGCACGCTATCGAATATGAGACACCTAAGCGCGCGCAATGACACGCTCCTCGTCGGTTGGAACGGCCATGACGCAGGGGTGACCATCGCCGATGTCGAGCGCATTCTCGGCATTCTTGCCTTCGCCAGATGAAGTGGTGTGAGCGGCGCTAATGCATGGAGTTTCTGCAAGATGATTGGTGCAGAAAGGCAATCGACTGATGGCCTGCTGCTCCAAGCAAAAGATCCATCCCAACGAAGCTTGCGTGAGGGCATTGAAGTATGTGCCGATACCGGGCACGAGACAAAACGCGCGCTTAGCTTAGGCCGGATTCTTTGGCCGCCAAACGCGCGTCGGCAGGACTTGTCAACGTCAATGGTGACCAGGCTGGGCAACCCGCTGATAGTTCTGCATACCCCTCTCTATTCACTGGCCGGTTCTTCGCTGACCGGTAGGCCGCTTGGAACACGATCCGGGATGTCATCACGAAGATCCTGACTTCCGTCGCCGGTAAGTGCTTCGAGAAACGCCACAAGTTGATTGATCTCACGATCAGTCAGGTTTTTGGGCATCAGACTTGGTCGAACAGCATTCGCGATATCGACAATTGCGGGCTGACCTGGTTCGTCAAAGAGGCTGAAGTCAATCGCATCAAGATCGGGGCGCGATGGCAAAACCACTTGGGTTCGATCGTAGTCAAACAGGCCACTTTCCGGGTCGATGTGATGCCGGATCATGGCTGAGAGTGTGGCGTGAGCTCCAGCATGTCCATAGGGACCCGTCAGGGCTACATTGCGCAATGTCGGCGTACGGAATTTGAAGCGGTCTCTCCACTCACCTGTAACTCGTTCGCGCCCAAAATCTTCTCGGCCTGTCATACCATCACCTTTACCCGGGCCTATTTGTGGTGTGCCGATGGCGTGGAACGCATGATCAGTCTGAAACTTGCCGACATGGCAGCGGGCACAACGGGCTTTGCCATAGAACAAACGCATACCTTGGAAGGTATCAGCTTGCTCATCTCCGAGCGCCTCTGGCTCCATTCTTAAGAAGCGGTCGAAAGGGGAGTCGTCCGAGCGCCAACTTGCAGCTTCGAAGGCGGCAATCGCATTGGCGGCGTCGACATAGGTGACCTCGTCGCAAGAGAGGCCATAAGCATCAGCGAACAGATCACAGTATTCAGGGATCGCTTGGAGCCGCATCGCGAGTTCGTCCCACAAGCCCGGCAAATCGCCAGCTGCAGCCAAATCAGCGATGGCGTTCTCGCCTTCCTGACCAGCCATCTCTGTCGCCGACGTTACCGGAAACATGGCTTGTGCTGCGAGCGCATTCTCCAGGCCTAGTGGTAGGCGGTCACCGGCGGGTGAGCAAAATCCACTTGGTCTGGATGGGCATTCCTCGAGGCGACCGTCATGAAAAATGACGCGAAACTCTTTGGCGCCCAGGTTGAAGAGTGCTGGCGA
Source organism: Geminicoccaceae bacterium (assembly GCA_028285265.1). Classification (GTDB taxonomy): domain Bacteria; phylum Pseudomonadota; class Alphaproteobacteria; order Geminicoccales; family Geminicoccaceae; genus JANQPX01. Next base: position 144,486 of record JANQPX010000065.1, on the reverse strand, counting down.
ATTACGAGGTACACGCTCCTCGACGCGATCGTCGCCAATGCCGGTATCCCGACCCGGTCCTAGTCCGTTACCTCCCTCTCCGATTGGCAATGACAGAGAGTCGCCGGTACTCGTCAGGGGATGATGGCAAGTGGCGCAGGAAATGTTTCTGTTGCCGCTCAGAATGCGATCGAAGAACAAAAGCTGGCCGAGTTCGATCTTGGCGTCTTCATCCTGGGTATCCGTGCTCAGCGGCCGGTAATCTTCATCCTCAACCTCTTGAGGTAGCATGCCTGCATGAGCATGTGCGGACAGCCAAACGATGACCAAAGCGCTCAAAAGTATCGGCTTCATCGAATGCACCCTTTTTAATATAGATGATGAATGTATATTTATAATATATTATAAAAGTAGCATTTTCAATTGCAAAAGTTAAATAGAAAATCACTAATATTGACTAATTGTTCAAAAAATTGAATTGCCATCAATCTGTCATGAAAGCATCCAATCTGTTTGCTGCGTCATTCAGCATCGAGACAAGGCGTTCCTCGGGTTGAGAAGGCCAGCTGATGTTTGTTGCCAAAGGGAGAGCTCGTTCGGCTCACGTACAGCCTTTGAGAAGCGGGACGAATTGGCATGATGCTTCACGTTTGCAAGTCCCAAGACGTGCGAGCAGTGCATTCATCTGTCATAGCATCAGGAACTCATACATGATGTGAGCTGGTTCACAGACTGCGCAGGTCGCCAAAAGACTTTTGCTCGTAGAAAGTGAGCCGCAAAGGCCAAGTCTAGATGATGCAGAGGACACTCGAACGTAGCCGAAGAGCGAAGGAAGACTCGTCGGTGCCTTCAGCGCGAGTGTCGCCTTCCTGGCCATGGGTCCAAGTCTTCATCATGGTTTCGTACCTATGGACGAAGCTAGCGCCTACTCGGCTGAACATGACGATCTCGATGTCGAGAACGCAGGCTTACAAGGTTTGAGCTCGAATCAATTTGCCCGGCAATAATCCCAGTCTCATGGACTTCGGACGTATCGATAACGCTGACGGACATAAGCCTGATGGTGACCAATGCAGGTTGACTCGTCAGGTAGCAGCTAATCAATCTCGACTGATGGTATCTATGGATCGCTAGGTGTGGATCGGCACAGCTCTCTCTGATGCCGAGCGCGAGTGGAGGTCGGAAAGGACGATGAGCAGACTAATAGATAATAACGATCATAAATTATCGTATAATTAATTAGAACAATCTTAAGACTCACCCATCTGGTAGCAGGAACATGGCGAAACCCTGACGATGTAGCTTAGACGATCCCAAGCGTCTGCTGCAGACTCACGAAGAGCCTTGCATGCAAAGAAGCACCTAATCAGGAGTAAATCACAATGTTTTTTCTCTCCAAGCGCGTCGCACTTGCCCTGGCTGTCTCAGCACCATTGGCGGTTGTCGGGTTGTCTGCGCACGCCGGAACCGATGCTAGCGGCAAGACCATCGTTGACGCGGCGAAAGATGCCGGACAGTTCACGACGTTATTGCAGGCTGCCGAAGCTGCTGGCCTAGTGGATACACTGAAAGGTGATGGGCCATTCACCATTTTTGCGCCAACCGACGATGCGTTCGCACAGCTTCCCGAGGGTAAGCTCGATGAGTTGCTGCAGCCCGAAAACAAGGACGAACTCGCCGAAATTTTGACCTTCCATGTTGTCGCTGACGAAATCACCACAACGGATATGGCCGGCAAGATGAAGGAGCTCGAGACCGTGCAGGGCGGTACAATCGAAATCGACTCGGCCGGTCGCATGACCAAAGTGGAACATGCCGCTGTCATTAAGCCCGATATCGCAGCCTCGAATGGTGTGATCCACGTGATCGATCAGGTCATCCTTCCGAATTAGCACGCTCCCCTACCCTTTAGGACTTTGACCGGCCATCGCTGATGGCCGGTCTCTTGTTCGCATGCCTAAAGAGCACCCGTCCAACAAAGATCGATGGCTAAGCCACCGTCCCAAATTCAGGAAAGTACCATGGCACGTTTCCGCATGCTCTCCGTCGTTTTTTGTACATCGCTGTTATTGGGAGGTTGTGGTGTGGTGCCAAGTGCGCCTGATCTTTGGCCGTTCAATAACGAGTACATCGTCCCAGGGACGCCGCTTGGGGAAGCATCTGAAAACTAATCAGCACTTTCGACGCGCGTTCGGGGCAGGTTGACGTCAAGTCGGTTACTTTCTGGTCGAAAGTAAAGAAAGGCTAGCTCACGGCAGCTAGGCCCACCATATCCGACCTCTTTGCACATCGGGAATTTCTGAACGTTATACTCAATGAGTTCGGGAGCTTACCGATCGATGATCGTCGACGTCCGGGTGAACGATGGTGGCCCTCCAGATGGTCACCAGGTGTGCTAATCAAGCCGTCTGTTTGCCAATAAGCAACGTTACGAGTGGTGTTTGGAGAGCCCCGTCGCAAATTGTCGTATCGCGATGTTATGAAACCGTGAACTGCCCCATCATGCCGCAATCCTCGTGTTCAAGGATGTGACAGTGATACATGAAGGGCGTGGTTTCATCGGCCTTGTGATCGAAACGCACCAGCACTTCTGACACACCCTCTTGGACGGCAACCATGTCCTTCCAGCCCTGCGCATAGGCCGGAGGTTCGTCGCCGTACTGCCTCAAAATACGAAACGAACAACCATGGATGTGGAACGGGTGCTGCATGTCGTCCGCTGAGATACGCCAGATCTCCAATTCCCCTATCGTTGCCTCAACATCGATCCGCTCCATCTGCATCGGCTGGCCATTAATGCCCATCCCTCCCTCACCACAGAAATTGCCCCAAGCCTCGGCAAGGGCGGCAAGCTGACCCTCATCGCCCATGTTGAGCTCGAAGTCGCGCGAGCGAAGTGCATCAGTTGCACGGGGAGGCGCAAGGTTGGCGAGCGCCTTTGGCAAGGATCCATCAAAAGCCTCAAGAGATGGATCGCGATTGAGGATAAGCGCCGCCATCATCGGATCGCCAAAGATAGGCTGCGTTAAAATCGCGAGCCCTTCAGCTTCACCTTCGGAAAACGTCACCTGCAAGGTCAAGTTCTCCGATGTGCTCAGATCAATCAGAACTTCGTAACGTTCGCCCGGCGAGATCGTCAGCGTCGCAGTCTCGACCGCGGAGGCGAGGAAACCACCATCAGAGGCAATAACGGTGAGCGCATCGTTGTTGGACAACGAAAGATCAAGAAACCGTGCATTACAGGCATTCAGGATGCGCAGACGAACCAGGCCAGCCGGGACGTTTTGCATGACGGGTGCGATGGCGCCGTTGACGACGAGTGTCTCGGCCTCAAAGCCATCTTCGAACACTTCACCAGTCAACTCGTAAGTCAGTCGCCCTGCCTCGTCGAAGGCCTTGTCCTGAAGGATAAGCGTGAAGTCATCGACTCCATAGGTTTGAGGCAGGTCAGCAGCGAGGCTGGCGTCGTCCTCGATCAGCAGAACGCCTGCTAACCCATGGTAGACCTGGCGCGCGGTTCTGCCGTGGGTGTGGGAATGGAACCAGGTCGTCGACGATCGCTGGCGAATTGGCACGTCTGGGCGCCAGACGTCACCTGGGGCGATCTCTTGATGAGGCCCACCATCGACGTGGCCCGGAATGTGCAGGCCATGCCAGTGCAACGCGACGGGCTCATCAAGCGCGTTCTCGACAGCGAAGGGCAGCGTTTGACCAGATTTTACTCGGAGGACGGGGCCGAGGTAATCAGCGTTAATCCCGAACGTCTTGCTGGGTTCGCCCGTGCCGAAATCATGAGTGGAGGCGGCAAGCCTGAGCGGTATGATATCAGGGTCCAAACCGGTTAAATCGGACAACGGCAGAACCGGTAATGGTCCTTTTGCGGCTTGATCGGCGTGCAAGTCACACCCCGCAAGCAGAAGGCCGGCACCAGCACCTGTCAAAAATGTCCGCCGATTCAAGGTCATGGAGTAGCCCTGTTTCATTTGTCAACTAAGGTTGATGATTGACATTTAGAGATGTGCCAGCATAATGTCAACCATGATTGACAAAAGTGATAACGACTTTCTCGGGCACAATGTAAAGGGCCTCATGATGGACCTTGTTGCCCAATGGAACCGAGAAATGGACCAGGCGCAGTCGCTGACGGAGTTTTCGGGGATTAGGCCTTCCGACATGCGCATTTTTGGACATATGCGTGGCCGTCCAACGCTACTCTCAGACGTTCACGGTGCCCTCGGTATCTCACGGCAGGCGGCGCAGCAGTCGGTGCAGCGCCTCTTAGAGCATGGTGTCGTTCGCGTCGATTCTGCTCCAGACAGCCGCCGCGACAAAATCGTGACGGTTACGGAAAAGGGTCAAACGCTTCGCAGTTTCGCAGCTGAACAAATTCGGCGAATCGAGCTGAGCTGCAGAGCGCGTATCGGCGAAGACGGGCTTCGACATCTTCGCCAATTGCTCATGTCGCTCTCTCAAAAGCAATGACAGCGTGTCCTCCGCCCAGGACAGGCTCACCAATGCAGTTGCTTTATCAAACACACTCGCCATTTGCTCGGAAGGTTTTTTGTCTTTGCCCGTGATTTGAGCCTGGCTGATCAGCTTGAAGTTGTTCCCTTCGATACGACTGTTATCCTTTCAAAGGATCAAATTGAGCGCCCCTAAGAAGGCTGATGATCTGCCAACAGGGTTAGCCTGCGCTGATCCTGTGAACGCTGGTTCTGTTGGTATCTGCCCCTTGGCCGTTTCTCGGTGTCAGAGGGTTTCTATGTTCCCCGAAGGCTTCTTTGGAAGTGCGTCGGAGATCTCATGATAGGGACGGTTTTCCAAAAGAACCCTGAGCAGATTTTCGATCGATTCTTTCGTCATATCCTTCACGATAAACACCAGTCGGCTATCGTGATCGTCTGAGGGCCAGGCGTCGAGATAGGCTGGTGTATGGATGACATGCTGTACGCCATGGATGACCATCGGTTTTGACGGGACCTCGGCAATGTTGAGGATGCCTTTAATTCGCAGCAGATCCGATCCACGTTCGGCCATCAAGACGTCGAGAAAAAAGCCCGCTGCAGCACTTGGAATGGGTTCTTCATGGCGAATGCAAAAGGCCGAGATGTGGTCGTCGTGGCGGTTCACTTCATGATGATGGTGGTGATCATGACCATGCTCGCCATGATGGTGCGCAAAGGCTTCTTCGTTGATCCACCGTTCGACATCGGTTGACTTACGTCTTGGATCGAAGATTCCGACGTCAAGCAGCCGCTCTGGTGACACATCACCATAAGCCGCTTCTAGAACGCTAGCTGTTGGATTGAGTTGCTCAAGCTTTTTGGTGAGGGTGTCCACATCCTCCGATGACGCCACGTCGGTTTTGGTCAAGACCAGGCGGTCGGCAACAGCGGCTTGCTTTAACGCTTCAAGATGGTTCTCGAGCGTCTTCATGCCGTTCACAGCGTCGATGAGGGTCACAACGCCATCCAGACGATAGACCTGCTCAAGAATTCGATCGGCCATGATGGCTTGTAAGACCGGTGCCGGATCGGCAAGGCCGGTCGTTTCGATCACCAAGCGGTCGAAAGACGGTACGTCGCCCGAGGAACGCCTCTCGTAAAGGCGCTGCATGGTATCGATTAGATCGCTTTTAACGGTGCAGCAAAGACAACCGCCCATCAGCGTGACATCGGTCTCGTCGCTACTCTCTATGAGCTCATGATCGAGACCGATCTCGCCGAACTCATTAACGATCACTGCGGTTTGACCCATCTTCGGATGTCGCAGCAATTTGCTGAGCAACGTGGTCTTACCACTGCCGAGAAAGCCGGTAATGATCGTTACCGGGATCTGATTAAGCAAGGCGTTACGCTGTCGGTTCATTGTCGATGGTTCATCGCCGATGGGGGATCATTTTCTGCTGTTAGGCAGGACTTGCACTGACCTAGAATTTCAATGACCCGGCGCTCGGTTATGAAGCCTGCATTCTTGGCGTCGTCTTCGAGCAAAGTTGCAACATCATGATCGACGATTTCTTCAACCCGGTCACATGTCTTGCAAACTAGGAAGATACAGTCATGGAGACAATCAGGAAAAGCGCTGAGGATAAATGCGTTTCGGCATTCAAGACGCGCGACAAGTCCCATTTCCACCAAGAAATCAAGCCCACGATAGGCCGCCGCCGGCGCAATGCGCCGCTTTAGCCGTGCACTGAGACGTTCAGCAATGTTATAGGCACCAAGCGGCTTTTGTTGCGATTCTAGCATGTCCAACAATTCGCGCCGAAGAGGCGTCATGCGAAGCCCCTTTTGCCTGCAACGCTTCGTAGCAAGATCGACCAGTCGCCGAGCCGCTAATCTCGGTCCCTGCTTGTTCTGTCGACGCCGAATTGCCGACGTCGACGGGTATGTAGTGTCAGCTGCGTTCATTCAACCTGAGACATTGAGCTGTATGTGTAATGTTATACCATCACTCTAAGCTGACTGATGTCTGCATATCAACTGTCGTCGATTGATGCTCGCCGCAGCCAGCCTTTGATCCAGCCACCGGCATTGGAGATCATTGTCGAGAGGGTTGCGACCGGCTCAACGAGACTTCTGCAGGATGAGCAAGCCGAGGCACAAGGCTTCGATCACAGCCTTTGACCTTACGTTCCAATCGACTTGCCTCAGACCAGCGCGATCAATCGGCAGGGCCCGCCTGTCCCCGCCTGGTGCTTGGGTGCACCAACAATCAAAGTGGCACCGGTGGCCGGCAGCATGTCGAGATTGGCTATATTCTCAAGAGCCCAACGGTTCGCCGGCAACCATGTGTAATGCGTGATGAAATCCGCGGACAGTCCGTAGTCGATCGATAAGGTGTCGACACCTATACCTGCGACCTCTGCCTCCTCCAGCAACATCTTCACGGCTTCGACATGGAACGCAGGGAAATGCATCTTCCCGTTATCGTCGGCATTCCGAAACTTGGGTGAACCCATCCTCGACTGCCAGCCGGCGTTTTGAACCACACAAGCGCCCTTGGGAATCGGACCATGTTGGTCAATCCAGGCCTTTAGATCGTCGGGTGTGACCTGAGCATCGGGATCGGCATCCGCCTTCTCCTTGATGTCGACGATGGCCAATGGACAAACCAGCGTCTCGACCGGAACCTCATCGATCGCCGTACCGCCATCGGTGAAGTGCAGCGGTGCATCGATATGGGTGCCCGTATGCTCGTTGACCTTAAGCGTCTTCAGATTGAAGCTGTTCTCAGCATAGGTAAACACGTCCTCGTCAAAGAACTGTTGCTCTCCAAAATAGGTGGGGAAGTCGTGTGTCAGTGTGTAGGTCAGGTCGATCGCGCGGCTTGCGGCTTCCGCGAGAACGGGTCGCGAGGTCAACGCCGTCGACGCGATAACGGCTGCGCCCGCAGCCGCTGACCCCCGAAATAGATCGCGGCGGCCGAGCGCCTTGCCCTTAACATACTCCATGATGATGGGATGGCACATATGAGGTCTCCTTGGATCGCGTTGGAGTCAGGACTTGAGTCGCTGAGCAGGACTTGATCGCAACCAGCGAAACAACAATCTCATAGAATGTTAGATTATAACATTGAGGATGATAAGTGATCGCCACCGGATCTCAGGGCATACCAACCTTGGACTAACGCGTTGTTGAAGCTCTTTGGTCCATTCGCGTTGAACGGACATTGTCGACATTAATGCGTTTGGCGGGAAGACCTGTCCCTTTTCCTTGATCACACCATGCCCTAGGTTATTGGAGAGCCATCAAGTCAAGAAATGATCAACGCCGAGAAGGCGCGTCAAGCCTCTCGGCCAAACGGGGAGGTACTCAGCATGCGTCGCGTGCAAGAACAAAACTCAATCGATCCCACCAAACCGGCATCAGAAAAAGACAAGGGCGGCGTCAATCGACGCAACTTTCTAGCAGGTGCTTCTGCCGTCGCCGCCAGCACCGCGCTGCTTCCCGAGGCCTTTGCTCAAACACAACAAGGCTTCCCACTCGGACCGGATCCGATCCGCTATCCACCAGATATTTTCAAGATCTTGGATGACCGCTTTAGTCAGTACCTCATCTTCAATACACCGCTTCGACGCGAATGGACCGGATCGCTCTGGGCCGAGGGTTGTGCTTGGAATGGTACGGGTCGCTATGTCGTCTTCAGTGACATTCCCAACAATCGTCAGATGCGTTGGGACGAAGTGACAGGTTCCGTTAGCCTTCTGCGCTCCCCGTCGAACTTCTCCAATGGCAACACCTTCGACTGGCAAGGCCGGCAGCTCTCATGTGAGCACTCGACCGCTCGCTTAGTCCGCTACAATTGGGAGGGCCCTTGGCCGGAGGTTCTCGCTGACAGCTATGATGGCAAGCCGCTGAATGCGCCGAACGATGTTGTAGTTCATCCAGATGATGATGGCATCGTCTTCACGGATCCAGGCTACGGCAGCCATTGGTGGTATGAGGGCAATGTGCGCGAGCTCGAATTGCCGACCAGTATCTATCACCTTGATCCCAGTAACGGTCAGCTCAGCCGGATCACCGATGAAATCTTTAAGCCCAACGGGCTCGCCTTCTCGCCGGACTACAAGACGCTCTATGCGGCGGACACCGCTCCAACGCATCATCCCGGTGAAAAGGCCAAGATCATCGCATGGGATGTTGAGGAGAACGGCAGAAAATTAACCAATCGCCGCGACTTTGCCGTTCTCGAGGGTGGGTTTCACGATGGCATCCGCACCGACACTGACGGCAATGTCTGGGCAGCAACGGCGTTTGGTGGTGAAGGCGTTGATGGTGTCCATGTGTACGAACCCGGTGGTACCAAGCTCGGCCAAATCCTCATGCCTGAAGGATGTGCCAATCTTTGCTTCTGTGGCGAACGCCGCAACCGTCTCTTCATATGCGGAAGCCAGTCCGTCTACACGCTCTATACGGCTACACAAGGCGCTGGTCGGACCTAAGAACGCGTATTGCAGGCTTTGTTAAGCCGCAAACGAGACTGAGGGCACGCCCATGTCTCTACCTATTTGGAGGAGACATGGGTTGCGCCCGCAGTCGCGAAAAGACGAACGACAATCGTCTCATGTCCCTCGTCGCGCTTTAAAACCTACAAAGGATGCCAAAGCGGTGGCGACGCCGCTGATCGCTCGTTCAAGCAGAGCAGCAGCCTGGTTTCGCCACTGCCCACAATTTGTGGCGATCGATGGACGACGCCTTGCTGATGCCCCTTAAAGATTGAAACGGCGAACCGCGGGAAATGCCGAAGCGGCCCCTGATAGTCTTGCTGAAGATCGAGGGCCTCATCGGCGTGGCTCGCAGGAACCCAGACGGTTGTCGGGCCTCGATAGCAACAGATCAGTCTCATCCGGACATGATCCCGATGAAACTTCTTGCAGGCATCGTGCCGAATACGCTCCACCCTAACGTCAACCTCAGGTGAGTCCGCAACTGACGAGAAGAGATCGATCAGCTCGATCATGTCATCGTACAATTCCCGTAACAGATCATCCTTCGGACGCGACGAGGTGCCGAATATCTCAGCGAGAGCTGCGGGCGCATCGCCAACGCGAACCAGGACACGGCCGTTTGGAAGGTCTTCATCCGGCAAGCCGTCGAGCCAAGCGGGTAAGTCTGGTGACATCTCGCGCGGATAAAGCGCCAGCGAACAAGATGAGCGTTTCGCGGCTTTGAGCCCGTTCAATGACGTCGCTTCGATGATGGTGTCATCGAGACGGCGGTCACTTGCATCGTTCATTGCCGGTGGATTGGCGACGTGGCGCTCTTCAGAAAGGCCCGTGGCCAACGACTGTTGCATGTATCGACATCCTTTACATATCGGGACGACACCCGAGAGGGGGTGTAGGAATTTGTTGATGTAATGTTATTACATATTATATCTGGTGGAGAAAGCGATAGGCTGCCCGTTGTAGCCACAGATTCGGAAGACGAATGGGGTAAGGATTGATGACGCCCAGAAGTTATCGTGATTGGCGGCATTGCATTGAGGTGCAATGCGGGATCCCCCTGACACTGGACTTCGTTAAGGAAAGGCTCTCATCGCTACGGGATGAGCGGGCCTATCAGACCAAGCGTTTTGAAGAGGTCTGGGGAGACGCCCATCGACATCAGGTGATCGCCTGGTTCGAGCAAGCCGAAAGGGAGCTGGAGAAAGGGGCCACGCCGGCCTAACAGGACCCCTCGTGCATCGCCAGCGAAGGCCAATTGACCGTCCGTTCGCTTCATCAACGTCTTAATTGTTGTCCAGTTGGGCAATGCGGAATCGCGCAAACCTAAAAAACATCGTTGACTGCCTTCGTGTCATCACGGTCTCATTACAAACTCAAAGCCGATAATCAATGCCAACAGCTTTGGGGAGGCACCTGTGAGACTAAACAACGTTCTTATCGCGGCAATCGCCTTGAGCGCCACATCCGTCCAAGCCGATGATGTGTCGATCGAATATATGATGTGGGAACCCGACCAGCTCGAGATCGAACGCGCCGCCATTGCCGAATTCGAGGCCGCAAACCCAGGCGTTAAAGTCGATGTCCAGGCCATGGCACCTAAGGAATACTGGCCTAAGATGTCGTCTCTTGCCGCCTCTGGCGATCTGCCAGACGTCTTCGCCATGTCTTCCGGTTTCGTCAAGGAATGGGCAGCTGCCGGCAATCTTGCTGACCTTAGCGAGATCGTCGCCGAGACCGATCTCGGCAGCTACTTTGATGGCGCTTTATCCGTCGGCCTTGCCGGTGACGAGCGGGTTGCCTTTCCGCAGAACTGGGTCGCCCCGGTCCTCTATTACAACAAGTCGATGTTTGATGACGCAGGGCTTCAGTATCCGACCGCCGATTGGACGTGGGACCAGTTCCGCGAGGCCGCCAAAGCGCTCACCCTCGATAAGGACAGCGATGGCACTATCGACCAGTGGGGCATGTGGCTCTACGGCCGCTATGCTCATATCGATGCCTGGGTGTTTCGAAATGGTGGTCGCTACCTGAATGCCGATGAGACCGCTATCGACATTAATGACGAGGCTGTAAGCGCCCTCACCTTCCTCAATGATCTCATCCAGGTCGACAAGGCCGCGCCGATGCCACAGGAGATGGAAGGCGTACGTCAACAGGACGTGTTTCCGCTCGGCATGGCAGCTATGTGGGTTGACGGCTCTTGGAACATCGCCAATACGCGCGACGTCGCCGGCGACAATTTCGCTTGGGGCATCGCGCAGGTGCCTTTGGGTCCGGATGCCTCCGAGGACACTGCCGCAGCTTATGCCTGGGCGGACATGCTCTCGGTCAATGCCAGTAGTGAACACAAAGATGTCGCTTGGGCCTTCATTCAGCACATGGTCGGCGAAGGGCGCTCCGCTGCAGACTTCCTCGGTGGCAAGGTGCCGGCCTATCGCGCCATCGCCGAGTCCGACGCTTGGCTAGAAAACGACCAGCAGCCGGACAACAAGGCTGTGATTCTCGAAATCGGCGCCCAGCCTGTCTACACCGGCTTTTCGCGAAAGTGGAGCGATTGGCGTGGCTACGTCGCCGAAGGTGCAGGTGGTATGAATGGTGAATTGGATGAGGTGTTCAATGGCAGAAAGACCTTGGACGAGGCGATCATCGCCATTACCGATTATGGAAATGAGGTGCTATCGCGATAACTGCTAAAGGTGTCGGCTCGGGAGCGTTTGAAAGACGATGATTCCCAAGCTCCCGAGCCGATGAGCCAGCTATCCTGATGGAGCGGTCGACGATCAAATCAGCGCATCTTTGGGCGTTGGCATTTTTGCTGCCAACGATCATTGGCCTCTTGATCTTTCGCCTCGTGCCGATCGTCTGGTCATTCGGCCTCTCCTTTACGGAATGGCAGATCTTCGACAAGCCGCGCTTTGTCGGCTTCGATAACTACGTCAATATCTTCACATCGCCGACAACCTTACGCGTCTTCGCAACGACCGCCTGGTTCACGATCATGTATGTGCCTGGTGTGATCCTGCTGGCCCTTTTACTTGCCGTTACGCTGAACCAGGCCCATCGCAGCATGGCGTTTTTTCGCGGCGCTTTTTTTCTCCCCTTCATTACCTCGACAGTCGCGATTACGCTCACCTGGCGTTGGATCTTTTCCACCAAGTTCGGACTCCTCAACAACGCATTTGATTGGGTCGGCATTGACGCGAATCCGGCGTGGCTTGCTGATCCGAGCTATGCGCTACCGGCGATCGCCATCGTCTCCATTTGGCGCGATTGCGGCTTCTATATGCTCCTTCTTCTCGCCGGCCTTCAGACCATCGATCCTGAGTATTATGACGCCGCAAAGATGGATGGAGCGACGACGTGGCAGCAGTTTCGTCTCATTACGCTGCCGCTATTGTCGCGATCGCTGTTCTTCGTCCTCATTATCGCCCTTATCCGATCCACCCAGACCTTCGATATCACCTATGCGCTAACCCAAGGAGGGCCAAACGGGTCTACGACAACGCTGGCATTTGCGATCTATCTGCGCGCCTTCGTCAATTTCGACATGGGTTTCGCCGCAGCCCTCTCCTACATCCTTTGTGTCGCTCTTGGTCTACTGACGCTGATCAATTTTTACTTCCGTAAGAGGTGGGTCCATGAGTAGTCGATCCGGGCTCTTATGGGCACTCTATCTCGTTCTCACCGTGTACGCCGTGTTTGCACTGTTTCCCTTCTTTTGGATGCTGCTCAGCAGTTTTAAGCAGCAGGCTGATCTGTTCCGGTTGCCCCCTGAATTCAAACCAAGCCAGCTCTTTACTGACGAGCCTTTCAAGAATTACGTCGACGTCTGGACCAAGCGGGATTTCTTCGTCTATTTCCGAAATTCCTTCTTTATCTCGTTTATGGCGGCGATTGGGCAGGTGATGACATGCGCGCTCGCTGGTTACGCCTTCGCCAAGATGACGCTTCCTGGTAAAAACACGCTCTTCGCCATTGTCCTGGCCACGGCCTTTGTTCCGACAGAGGTTACCGTCATTCCCGAATATCTCCTGATGCGCCATCTCGGCTGGATTGACACTTGGCTGCCCCTGATCGTGCCGTCTTTTCTGGTGGGGGCCTTTGGCACGTTCATGCTTCGCGAGTACTTCGGAAGCCTCCCTGACACCTATGCAGAGGCTGCCCGATTAGACGGTGCCAACCCGTTTCAGATCTTTTGGTATGTCTACCTACCCCTGGCGCGACCTGCTTTGATCTCGGTTTTCGTCATCGCCTTCATCAATAATTGGGACGAGCTACTCAGACCTCTGCTGTTCTTGAACACGCAGAGCCTTTTCACTGTTCCCTTGGGTCTGATGACCTTCTTCACTCAATATGAAGCTTCGTGGCACCAATTGATGGCGGCCTCCGTCATCTCGATTCTTCCGCTGGCGCTGATCTACATGATCGCGCAACGCTATGTCCTCCAAGGCTTCGTGGGTGGTGGCACCAAATGACCGACGTCATTCAAAAATCCACCACGGTACTGGCTTCGGGAAAACCAGCGACAATCCTTCGGATCAACGCCAAAGATTTCGCCGTGCAGCCGCTGTTTTTGCAACGAGCTACACCTTTTGAGAGTTCGACGGCGCAGCGGCTTGGTGAGGCCATGCTGAAAAGCCAGCTAACTCCAGTCGTTCCAGCAAGCATGCGTCTCGCTACTCCTGAAACCCTTGAGATTGATCACGTCGGGGAGGTCACGGTTTTTGCCGAACGAGCAAAACGGGCCGTCGCAACCGCTGCCATCGCTGCCGCCCCCTTGCATCTCTTTCGCCTAGCAAGCGCCGATCTTCCACACGATGCTCTCAGCTTGAACGTCAACTACTTTCTGTTCTCGACAGAGGAATTGGCCGCGCCATGGGACGCCTATGGCGATCCCATCGGTTTGGTCGCCCATGCCGGTATCATCGAAACGCCACCCCAGCTGAGCCGTACCTGTCTCATCAAAGGCGAGAACGGCTATCGCTTCGGTCGCATCGCCTTTGCCGATTGCAAAATCGAGTTGCCTGACGGCACAGATGTTCGGGCCCATCCATTCGGCCGGCCTGATGCGGAGGGTGGCGCCCCCCTTGCCTTTTCTCTATTTTACGGTTCGGTTGGAGGTTTGAGCCCGGTCGAGAAAGACTGTTTCGATGTTGCTTATCTCGGTCGCCATGCCCTTGCTGGTAAGCGAGGTGGCGGCATGCCGATCCCTCGCGCCGGCTGCGTCATTAGGTTTGCCGATGCGACGTACGCCAAAGACATGGCGAATGCCGGGCCACTTACCTACGGATTGGCGGGCCAGCCAATCGAAGCGGTGCAAACGGGTCCGCAGATTGTTCGAGAAGGTCAAACCACCCGGCGCACCGACAATGTCTTTCAAGCGGAGTCCATGGTCGCCCATAAAGGCCTACCGGACATGTGCGCCCTTTCGCCCTTTGGCTGGCCTGCGGATTGGGACGAAACTCGAGCTGCCCGACTCGCAGCCGGTCTTACGTCGGACGGTTCGCTCTTCTTTTGTGCCGTCGAAGGAACATCATCCCTCCTTGTAGATGCCGATCAAGCGAAAGGGGCGACACTCCACGATCTAAGCCAATTGATGATCGAACAGGGAGCAAGGGAAGCGCTTCATCTCGATGGGGGTGGCTCAGTCCAGGTTTTTGGTACAGCCGGTGGTGCCCTGATCACGCCAACGGACATCTATCACGGACTCATCGATCGACCAGCTCAATATGATCGACCTCTTCCCTTGGCGCTTACCCTCAGCGTTTGACGTAATGACGCCACAAGCGGTCAACGCTTTGCGTCACCACAAATCAAGGAGACGGCCCGTATAGACGAGCCGTCTCCAACGGCCAGACACATCTTTGGCGTCTGGCATGGTCAATCCTGACTTTGTGTTACGTGCCGATCGTGCCGCCACCGTCCTTGGTGATCACGACGACCGAGGGACGAACCGGCAAGGCCTCGTCAAAGTCCGGCCAGCGGGTGCCCGGATTCTCAAAGGTCGCGCCGTTACCCTCCAGATCCTCTTCACCGGGATGCTGGACGGCAACAAACATGGTCTCGTCCGTGGTATCGAAAACCGGACCGCAAAGCTCAGCGCCGACCGGTACGCGGAAAAAGTGCTTGGATGTCCCACGGGCATCGCCGTCAGTTTCCAACGCCCAGACACCGTCCGCTCGGCCCGTCTTATCGAGCGCATTGCCGTCCGTCGCAATCCAAAGACGCCCCTCGCTGTCCAGCGCGCAGTTGTCGGGCATGCCGAACCAACCATCTTTGCTGGTGGCAGGATTCCAAACGGCGCCGACCTTGGCGACCGACGGATCACCGCACTGGACCAGAATCTCCCAGCTGAACTGATCAGCTGCGTGATCTTCATCTGGTGCGGTCATCTCAATGATATGACCGAATGCGTTTTCGGCGCGCGGGTTGGCGATATTCTCATCGCCGGCCTTGCGCCGCGTATTGTTGGTCAGCATCGCGTAGACCTTGCCACCGACCGGGCTCGGCTGCACGTCTTCCGGACGGTCCATCTTGGTGGCACCAAGCAGATCGGCCGCGCGACGGGTTTCGATCACGACATCGGCCTGGCTCTCAAAGCCATTCTCTGCAGTAAGCGGACCTTCGCCATGGATAAGCGGCAGCCAGTCCATGGTTCCATCGTCGTTATAACGCGCCACCGAAAGTGTGCCTTCATCAAGAAGGTCCATATTGGCGCTACGGTCGTCAGGATTGTAGCTGCCCGCGGTTACAAAGCGATAGATGTAGTCGAAGCGCTGATCGTCTCCCATATAGACGACGACCCGGCCATCTTTGTTGAGGATGGTCTCGCCACCTTCATGCTTGAAGCGGCCAAGGGCCGTGCGCTTCTTCGGTGTCGACGTCGGATCGGCGGGATCGATTTCGACCATATAACCGAAGCGGTTGGGCTCATTCGGCTCCTTGGTGATGTCGAAGCGGTCATGGGCCGTACCCCAGTTGTACCAGCCACCTGGCACGCCGTAGCGATCATAGTTGACGAATTCGGGGTGATCTTCGGGGAGGATCGCTTTCCCTTCGTCATCGATCTCACTCCAGAAGTAACCATGGAAATTCTCCTCGGCCGCGAGCCAAGTCCCCCAAGGCGTTGTACCACCAGCACAGTTGTTGATCATGCCGAGCACTTTGGTGCCAGTCGTGTCGGCAGATGTTTTAAGGCGATCATGACCGGCGGCAGGGCCGGTGATCTCCATGTCGGTCTCCGCCGTAATGCGACGATTGAGATCACTGTCCTTCACGACCTGCCAGGCACCATCGACCTTCTTGATCTCCAAGACCGAACCGCCATGGGCTGCCATCTCGACGTTGATCAGCTCAGGCGTGATCTTGGAAAAGCCTTGCCTATCCTGTCGGCCTTCCATGCCTGGGAACATGATCTCTTCGTTAGTGTATTCGTGGTTCACGCAAAGAAACGCGTGATCATCTGCACCGTCGATGGGGATGAAACCGATGAAGTCATTATTGTAACCAAACTGCTGTGCTTGCGCCTCGGCTGTCTGGTTCAACGGATCGAATTCAGGTGCCCCTTTGACCACGGGATCACCCCAGCGAATCAGAACGTTGGCGCTGTAGCCATCGGCAACGTGGTGGGTCTCATCGACACCCGCTTCGAGTTCGCTAAATCCGAAGTTTGGTGTTGCCGCCACAGCCTTTCTTGCTGAAGCAAGGGCAAGTGGTCCCATCGTTGCCGTGATGGTCGCAACGGCAAGCGAACCGCGCATCACATCGCGGCGGTTAAACCGTGCTGCAATGACGTCGCCCATGGTTGGGTTGGTGGAACGGTTATTGCCGATGTTTTCCGAATCCTCACGGCGCTGCTGCAGTGAGCGCTCATCTTGGTGGTCCATTGTTGCCTCTTTGGTTGGAGCCGATGCCGCTGATATACGATCTGAGTCGATAGCTTTTGCGGCGTCTTTTAATAGGATTTGATGCTCATTGTTTGGACAGTGTTGAAGATATGGATAAGTCGGACGCGTCGCTAATAGAACGGGGTAAGAGGCCCTTTAAGAAATATGAGATACCAAAGAAGCGTGTTGACTTTCATGGCGATTTGAAGACGTTCGCCCTGATCTATCTCAATGGCAGCAATTTGGATTGCCAAGGTTGTGACTGGTCGCCGTTAAGCAGCAGGGCATCGTCAACGCCAAGTAATGCGTCGGTGCCGGTGTCAAGACTTGCGGTTCGTTTGAAGGTCGGCCTCTAATGCTGCTAGGCCGCTATGAGATGTTCATTTGAATTGGCTCGGTCTTTTGCTGCCGGAAGTGTGAAGATGAAGGTCGTACCCTCCCCAGGCGTCGACTCGAACCAGATTTTACCGCCCTGTCGCTCGACAATCTTTTTGACGAAGCTCAAGCCCGCACCTGTTCCCTCGCCATACGCCTTTTCACTATTCAATCGTTTGAATATTCGGAAGATTTCATCTTTGAACTCATCCTCGATACCGATACCATTATCCCGAACAAAAAAGGTGATCATCCCCTTACTTGCTCCGTTCGGCGGCGAAGGCAATGGGCCGATTTCGATGAGCTTTGCGTCAGCCTCATTATATTTTATGCCGTTGCTGATGAGGTTTCGAAAGAGCACCATGAGATGGGTTTCTATGCCTTGGACCTTAGGAAGGCTGTCGGCCACAGCGATCATTGTGTTGGTCCTTTGAATTCGCTCAGCCAAATCGGCTTTAATGCGGCTAATAAGGGCATTGACGTCTAGCGTCTCAAACGCTTCTCCGCCGCGACCCAGTCGCGAGAAATAAAAGAGATCGGCGATCAGCTTTTCCATGCGCTGGTTGAGCTCCATAAGTCGACGCAAGCGATGTTGTCCATCTTCGTCGAGCCGATCGTCATAGTCCTCGATCAGAAAACTTGCGTGGTTTTGGGCTGCACGGAGCGGTTCCTTCAAATCATGCGAGGCGACGTAGGCGAAGTCATCTAACTCAGCATTGCTCCGTTCCAACTCCTGTGCATAGGCCAAAAGCTCGTCTTGGGAACGACGCAAGGCTCGCGCATTCTGGCGAAACGTCTCGACCGCCCTTGCCATGCTAGCGAGCTCATCTTTGCCGGATTGGTCTATCTGAACGTCCAAATCACCGTCTGCGAGTGAGACCGTCGACATGGCGAGGCGTTCGAGGCGCTGGGCGATATCACGATTGATGATACGCCAGCCGATCCAGACCACACAAACAAGAGCGGTAATCAAGAGTATCGCTAAGGCTGTTACGGCGATGAGGCTTTGCTGCTGGGTGCTCTCTGCCGCTTTGAAGAAATCACGGCGCGCGTTTGTAACGACATCATTGACGATCTCGGTCATTTCAGTGACCAGCCCAATTTGGCTTTCACTGAGTTTTTCAAGCTTCGAGATCGCATCTGCAAGTCGCCGTGACTGATCTGCAATGCCGCTACTGGCTAGAGACTTATCGTTGAATGCGATAAGTGATGTTGCAAGCAATTCTCGCTGCTCTGCATTCTCAAGCTTGAGTGCAAGTTGTGTTAATTGGCGCAACTCAGGTGCAATTGCCTCTCTTAAGGTTGTCGGTGCTTCCTGCCATTCAAGCTGGCTCACGAAGTTCGCCTGAAGAAACGTCTCGGCAGCAGAGCTGATCTCAGTAAGAAGCCGAACTTCATTCCATGTTCTATTCAGTTTTTCGAGGCGTGCATCGTGCTCACGTTGGTCCGATTGAATCAGGTCGATCATTTCAAGCGATGCATCAAGCAAATGAGGGCTCAATTGATCGAGCAACCGTCTTACTTCCGAGCTGACGGCCCGCTGTAATTGATCTAGTCGATTGCTGGCATCGATGCGAACGCGCAAGGCATTGCCGTAGGGAGTCTCAAGCGCTGCTAGGTGTTGGACAAGATCTTCGAGGTCAGCCGCAGATTGGAAATCAGATTTTTGTTCAAGCAACCTTAGGATTCCAGCCTTGAGAGCATCGAGCTCGACACGATGGTCGACTAAGACGCGGTCAAGACGCTCCAATGTCTCGACTGCCCGAAGTTCATCAATCGTTGACGTAAAGCGAACCGATGCTCTCGAAACCTCCTCGACATTCACCAGGAACGGTGTGGTGTCGGTCAAAAAACGTTGCTGAGTTCGATAGTTAAAAGCAAACGTGATGGAGCCAGCCACCAGACCGAGAAGCGTCAAGCCCACCATCACAAGAAAGGCGAAGCGAAGACGTTTGATGCTTGAACTTTGGAACATTGACAACCAAGACCCCTACCCGCATAGCTCTCTCGCTAAAGGCAAGTTATTACCTATAGATAATGACGTTATAAGATCAATGCTTTCTGTGGAAGGATCGGGGTCGACGAATGATCAGAGGCGCGCGTATCCCAGGCTTAGATCGCCGACAATTCCTTCAGAGTACTGTCGGTGCAGTTTTAGGCTCAGCCTCCTGTCCGCTATTGGCGCATGCAAAGCTCCCGATGGCCAACCTCGATCGCATGTCGGCGGAACAGGCACGCAACCTCGCAATGGAGCGACAGGTGGGGCTCCGCTTGCTCATCCCCAACGGCTCGCAGGGAAACGTCCAGCCCGTCGTATCAGCCTTTGAAGAGATGACCGGCATCACCATCGAGACCATCATCACTGCTGTCGACGACATTAACACCAAACTCATGCTGGACCATATGGCCGCCTCCAATAGCTATGATTTGGCGCTGCCGGCAACCTTCGGTATCCCCGAATTGGCTGAAGCTGGGGTCTTAAAGGACCTAAGTGAGCTTGTTAGACGCTACGAGCCCAAGGAACTCAGGGAGACGTCGCTCTACGCGATCGGTGATAGTTATGATGGGCGGATTTACGGTTACCAAACCGATGGCGACGCGTATCTAATGTTTTACAATAAGCCCTGGCTCGACGACGCGGACAATCAACGTCGATATGCTGATCGATTCGGGTATGCCCTGGGCATTCCCGAGACTTGGCAAGAACTCGATCAGCAGATGGCATTTTTTCACGAACCCGACAAAGGCCAATTTGGAGGAGCACTTTTCCGAACGGCTTCCTATGTCGTTTGGGAATGGTGGATTCGCTTTCACGCGAAAGGGTATTGGCCTTTCAACGACGACATGAGCCCCATGATCGACGGTGAGGCCGGGGTTACCGCACTCGAAGAGCTCGTCACGGCGTCGCAATCACTCTACCCCAAGGCCCCAACCGCCGGACTGTTTGAGAATTGGCAGGCTTACGCAAGGGGTGATATCTACTGCAACATCGGTTGGGGAGGCACCCAAAAGCACCTAAATGGCCCGACATCCAGGCTTCGTGGAAAACTTGCGTTTAGCAACCCGCCTGGCGGAATCGTCGATGGTGAAAAATTGGTAACGCCCTACTTCAATTGGGGTTGGGATTATGTTGTTACCAAACAAAGCCTGGAACCTGAAATCGCTTATCTCTTCGCTCTCTTTGCAAGCAGCCCTGAGCAATCAACGCGATCTGTCAGTGATCCCGAGGGTTACTTCGATCCTCACCGAGCCGAGCATTATGAAGATGATCGTATCATCGAAGCCTATACCGAACCGTTTCTTGCTGCCCATCGAAGCTGCATGCGCTCAGCGATTCCTGATCTCTACCTCAATGGTCAGGGCGAGTATTTTGGTGCTCTGAGTGAGGGAATCATGGCCGTTCTTAAAGGTCGCGTTGATGCCGAACAGGCTCTCCGGCAGGCGAGCAAGCAATGGACATTAACAACGCATCGGCTGGGTCGGCAGAGGCAACAAGCACAATGGCGGACATTGATGACCAAGTATCCGACGAACATTGCGAACAGGCTAAAGCCACGACGAACAGCCGGATAGAACACGGCAATAGAGCATCGCTCTAAAGTCACATTTTCAGTAACGCTATTGGCCATTGCGCACCTCTTTGGGTCATCATCTCTCTTGGTGTTTGACAACTTTAGATTGTTTTTTTCTTTTATGCCGTTTATATCTTGAGGCTTCAGAACAGATCGGATATTTGCCTGTGAAAAGCGTAACATCGACACAGACAATACTCATCGTCGACGACAGCGACGACGACTACGATGCCACTGTCCGAGCGTTGACTAGGAACTCAAACCTCAAAAATCCCATTCACCGTTGCGAGGATGGCAAGCAGAGTTTGGACTACCTGTTTCGAAGAGGGCGATTCGCCGATCCAAATCTGTCACCTCGGCCAGGTATCATTCTTTTGGATCTCAATATGCCCGGCATTGATGGTCGTCGGGTGCTAGCAGATATCAAGGCCAATGACGACTTGAGAAGCATTCCGACGATTGTCATGACAAACTCTGATGACGAACGAGATATCAGTGCTTGTTACGCTATGGGTGCAAACACCTATATCCGGAAACCTCTAAGTTGGCCAAATTTTCTTGAAGCGATCGCTCGCCTTAAGGAATATTGGTTTGAGATCGCCGTACTACCTCGGCCATAGTTGCATTGCTCAACAATGCGATCTCGGGGAGCGCCATCCATCGTCATGAATTGACGTGACTTGCGTCAGAGCAAATCTAACAGCCTCTGAACGACGTGCTTACTGAACCGGCGATTGTCCGAGCGTAAAGTAGATCGTCGTTCCGCTGCCGATTGCCGAATCAAGCCAAATCGTTCCACCATGAGTCTCGACGATTTTCTTTGCAAAGGCGAGACCGGCGCCGGTTCCTTCACTGTAGTCTTTCTCTGAGTTTAAACGCCTGAAAATCCGGAACACATCGTCGTGATACTCCTTCGCAACACCAATACCATTATCTTGAACATACAAGACGGCCTGTTGCGTCAAACCATTGTGTTCAACTCGCTCTTTTTTTCCAATCTCAACCCTTATATTCGCGGACTCATTATACATCACTGCATTTTTCAGGAGATGTGAGAATAGGCTTTCAAGGTCAATTAAGCTGCCCTGGATTTTGGGAAGAGGCTCGGTTTTGACGATCTCAGCATTCCTGTCGGAGATGATTCCGGCAAGTTCATGTTCGACGTCATGAATGACCGCGTTTAAGTCGACGATCTCGGTGACTCGCTGGTAGCGCCCGATACGAGAATAAAAGAGGAGATCGGCGACGAGCCTCTCAGTACGGCCACAGAGTTCACCTAACCGGTCTAGCTTCTTTGTAACACGGCTGTTGAAGCTATCTGAATGCTCATCGAGGAGCACATCGATATGTTGCGATATGGCCCGAAGGGGAGCGCCGAGATCATGCGATGCAATATAGGCGAATTCATCAACCGTCTTGGAGCTTCGCTCCAGTTGCTGACGGGCTTGTGTAATATCTCGCCCTACCCCTCGATACCCCATAAAGGTGCCGTCTTGATCGCAGATAGGCTCGCCGCTGATGACAATATATCGATCCTCACCATTCCGGTTTTTCTCCGGAAGTCCCAATTCATTAAAGGCACGGCGATCATTCATAGCTGATAAGAGCGATTGTCTGGAGTCGTTCTTACGCTTGCCGACGGCCAGCTTGCTTGGTTGAGCAGGTACGACGATGTCATTTGGATGCCAGATCCGCTCCTCGCCAGATGACATCGAAACGTGAGTCAGTCGGTGATCCTGATCTGTAATCCAAACCCATGTCTTCGCCAGATCGGCAAAGGTTTGGATGTCCATCAATGCTCGCTCTTGATGCTTTCGTTGCGTGACATCGTCAACAAAGCCGACAAATCGTATCGGCAAACCCTGGTCGTTTCGTATCGCAGCGCCTCGAGCATGAATTGATACTTCTGAGCTATCTTGATGCAACATCCTAAATTCAATGTCATAAGGGTCTCCTTGCTCGAGATGAGCTTCGACCGCAGCGGCGACGCGATCGGCATCATCTGGATGGACGCGATCATTGAAATCTTCAATTCGACTTTTGAAGCTGGTCGAGTCGAGCCCCAATATCTCTAGAAAGCGTTCCGACCAGAAAAGCTCACCCGTCTGGACATGCCAGTCCCAGATGCCGAGACCTGATCTTTCAACAGCAAGGCCAAAACGCTCTTCAGCAACCCGAGCAGCAAGCTCGGTCTCTTTTTGTTGATGGATATCAAAAAACGCCAAGACAACGCCTTCGACGGCTTTTCCTTTACCGCGAAAAGGTAGCATCCGCATCAAATACCAGTGGCCGTTTTCGGTTCTGACTTCCTCTTCATGGACTCGGCCCTCAGCGGCAATCTGACTTGCCGTTGCCGACAAGTCAGAAACCTGAAGTCTTGGGCTAATGTCTTTTAGAGGGCGGCCAATATCAGTTTCGATAAGGTTGAGAAAGTCGGTGGCCCGCGGGGTGAACCGTCGGATTTTTAGATTGCCATCTGTGAAAATCACACCGATCTCGGTCGAGCGGATCAGATTGTTGAGATCGTCTGTCGTAGCCTGAAGTTCGCCGATCTTTTTCTGGTATTCATTATTGACCGTGTAAAGTTCTTCGTTGACCGACTGCAGTTCCTCATTTGTACTTTGAAGCTCCTCATTCGCCGCCGTCAATTCTTCATTGGCAGCTTGGAGTTCCTCGTTGCGCGTGCCAACTTCTTGCATAAGATTTTCGAGGCTCTGGCGCGCAATCACTAGCTCCTGGCGTAACCAAGCAACCTCATCGACGGGATCACTTTGAATGTCATGGGCCAGCAGGTTCTCGACGTTGTTCGGGAGCGCATTTTCGGCACTAAACAAGATGAGAAACATTCGTCGCCCGTGATGGTCAGGCGGCATCGCTTGCGCCTCTATCCGAAAACGTTCCTCAGCCCCGGCAATCTCGATCTGGACAAAACCGCTCTGCTCTTTCTCCTCGGACCGAATGGCACGAAGTAGCGTGGTATGAACAGCTGGCTTTAGACGATCATCAATCAAGGAAAGCAGATTCGTTTGAACCGAACCTGTGAGGATCGTGTAACGTCCGGCGTCACCAAACGTGTGATGGATATTGCCGTCGACATCGACCAGAAATCCTCTCTGAACCACCTTGTTGAGAAGAAAATCATAGGCGCGTCCCAACGAGGCTGGCATCCCTCTTGGCATATCAACTGTTGGGCGGCGTCTTTCCCCAAGAGCTTTTGGTAGCCGGCTTTCGATGGGGTTGGCGGCTTCAATGAGACGAACATTCCGGCGCTTCCGAAACAGCTGAATCTGGGGTGACACCTGGTCAAATTCGTCCTTATAGCGCCCGGCGCGCTCGCTGGTCCCGAGAAAGAGATGCCCCTGGTCGCGAAGAGCAAAATGGAGACGGGCGATGACTTTTTCCTGAGCTTCATTGTCGAGATAGATCAGGAGATTGCGACAAGTGACCAAGTCCATGTTGGTGAAAGGAGGATCTTGAGCCAGATTATGCCGTGTAAAGAGCACCATCTCTTTCAGACGCGGCGAGACCCGAAAACCGTCATTGTCAGGCACGAAGTAACGGGTTATGCGCTCAGATGACATATCGACGAGCGCTTCATGGCTGTAGTGTCCAACCATCGCTCGATGCAATGAAGCTCCGTGAATATCGGTTGCAAAAATTCGGATTTTGATCGGCTGATCGCTCTGGTGTGTTGCTTCATCCAGAAGCATGGCGATGGAATACGCTTCCTCACCGCTGGCGCAACCGGCAACCCAGATCCTGATCTCACCATGAGCAATACCCTGTTCGACGAGATCTGGAACTACTTTACTTTCTAGACAGGCGAACTGAAGGGGGTCACGGAAGAATTGCGTAACCCCGATAAGTAAATCCTCATAAAGTTTGTCCAATTCTTCGACGCTGGATTCGAGCATCTCGGCGTAGGTACCGATCGATGGGATATTGTCGATCTGGAGACGTCGCTCAATTCGACGGACAATTGTCGATGGCTTGTAAACTGAAAAATCGACTGCAAAGGCCTCATTGAGTAACGTCATTATCCGATCAAAAACCGGTTGATCCATTTCTCTTTGTGCATCGACGGTGCTGGTGCTTGAACTTCGGTCAAATTCGGCGATAGCCTCGGCCATCTGCTCGGGCCTCAGGATGAGATCGAAGATGCCGGTACTGATGACACTCTTTGGCATGCTGTCGAATTGTGCCGACTTCGGATCTTGTACGAGAACTCGCCCCCCTGCATTGTGGATGGCCATAGCGCCGTCTGTGCCGTCGCTTCCACCGCCGGACATAACAATGGCTACAGCATTTTCCCCATGGAATCGGGCGAGGGATCGAAAAAACGCCGTAATCGGCAAAGGCGGCATCATCTTGGGGTCAAGCTCGGAAAGTTTGAGATGATACCCCTCGATTTCGAGCAGTTTGCCTCGTGGGATCAAGTAAATGTGATTGGCCTGGACTTGCATGCCATGTTCGGCTGTCGCGACTGGCAGACTAGTTTTCCGTCCTAAGAGACTGGCCATGTGGCTTTCGAAGTCTTTGGACAGGTGTTGAATGACTACAAAGGCGTCCCCGCTGTCCAGGGCCATCGACTCAAAAAAGGCATCCAGGGCATCCAGGCCACCCGCCGAAGCGCCAATGGCGACAATGCGCTTTGGAACAGGCACACTGCCGTTGACCGGATTGTGTTGATGTTCTGGTTCGAAGTCTGCTTTTTCTTCGTCGAGTTGCTTTGGCTTCTGACTAGTCATGGTGCACCGAAGGTTCAAAAATCAACCAAGATGCATTTTCTAGTCGGATCTAATACAATTTAAAATAGTTATTTTATGAGCAAAGCGCAAAAAATTGACGGAATATGCCGACTGATATTCCCCTCGGTTGAGACTAGAGATCTAGAAAGATGCCGTTGGCTCCTCCCGTTTTTTGAATGTTAAGAGATAGCCGACAAGGCCATTTTGCATACCCAAATTAGGTACGATTCGCATCACAAATTGCGAACCCGCTCGGTTCTGGGTGAGATGATCTTCGCCTCTGGAATCGGTCGACGTCATTTTGATCAATGTTGTAAGATTGGCAATGCCGAAACGCGAGCCGATATCTTCGATAGGACGGTCAAGATCGGCGTCCGTCAGATCGAAGAAACGTTTAGCTTTTTCGGTTAAACTGCGGATTACAGTATCTCTGTCCAGGAAAACAACCCCAACATCGATTCCAGTTAACGTCGTTTCCATATCGTGGGTCAAATTCTGAAGTTCAGCGATCGTCCGCTCATGTTCATTATTGACGGTATGCAACTCCTCATTCACGGATTGCAGCTCTTCATTGGTGCTCTGCAACTCCTCGTTTGAGGCGGTGAGCTCTTCATTGGACGCTTGTAACTCCTCGTTACGTGCGCCCAACTCGCCCATCAGCCGCTCTAATCCGTCCTGGGCAATTTCCAATTCATCGCGAAGCCAGCTATTCTCGCTGCGCTCATCATCCGATAAGAGTTCGTTATCAGCCTCGCTAGGCGTTGTTTCCTTGAAGTTTCCGGTCAAGCGGATCAAGAAGAGTCCAATGCCGGGGGACCACTCAGGCATCGGCTCGACCTGCACGCGCAGTCGTTGAGGATCTTCACCAGGGAACTGAACACCAACCGTTCCGCTCATCTGCGATGAATTCGTCGATTTGGCCCGCAGAAGTGTGGTTTGAACAGCTGCACGCAGATCGTTCGGAATGAGTTCAAAAAGGTTGAGCTGCGCCATGCCTGACATCTGTAACAAGCGTCCAGCGTTGCCAAAGGTATGCTCGATTTGACCGGTCTCGGTGATCAAGAATCCATTGTAAGAGAGGCGCCGAAGCAAAATCTCATAGGACTTCAGCATAGCTGCCGAAGGCGGTTTTCGGGCAATTGAAGGTCGTCGCGGCTCGATGGTTATGCCAGGAAGTTTGGTATCCGTGATACGGATGAGCCGAACGTCGCGCTTCTTCTTGTAGATCCTGGCATCCGGCGCAATGGCTTCAAATTCATCCTCATGCCGACCCACCCGTTCACCATTGCCCAAGAACATAACACCGCCTTTGCGTAGACTGAAGTGTAAGCGGGCAACGACATTGTCCTGAGTCTCTCTGTCGAAATAGATGAGAAGATTGCGGCAGGTGACGAGATCGATTTGCGTAAAGGGGGCGTCGCGTAGAAGATTATGTTGGCTGAAGAGAATGTTCTGACGGATCCAGGGGGCAACCTGAAAGTCATCACCGTCACGCACGAAGTAGCGACTGAGTCGTTCAGTTGATAACGTGCTAATAGCTTCCTTTGGATAAACGCCACGCGTTGCTGATTTAAGTGCACCAGGGTGGAGATCAGTCGCAAACAGACGAAGTGTAGGTGATTTGGGCAGTTTTGAGAGTTGCTCATCCAAGAGGATGGCAATCGAGTAGGCTTCTTCACCGCTGGCGCATGCTGTGATCCAGACGCGGAGCTCCTGTCGACCGGCCGCCGCTTCGACCAAGTCAGGAAGAACATTTTCCTCAAGGATTTGGAATTGACGTGCGTCCCGGAAAAATTTCGTGACGCCAATGAGCATGTCCCGATAGAGGAGGTCCAGTTCATCTTCATCGGATTTTAGCCGCTCAACGTAGTCCGTTAGCGTCATAGAGTGGTCGAGATCTAGACGACGCTGGATTCTCCTTACTATCGTCGACTGTTTGTAACGTGCAAAATCGACATGGTAAGCATCTTCAAGGAGATCGAGGATAGTCTGTATCTGTTGGTCAGCTTCAGGCGGCAGGTCGGAAGTTTGATAATCCGTTTTCCGTTTCGCCAAAATCGCGCCGATTGCAGCCGGCATCTGATCGGGAGCCATAGTATAGTCGAAGAGACCTGTTGCCAGCGCGGCTTTGGGCATACCATCAAATTCAGCCGTTTCGCTGTCTTGAACTATGGTATGGCCTCCCATGCGCCTGACGTCGGTCAACGCATCTGCGCCATCGCTCCCGGACCCCGATAGGATGACAGCGACCGCATCTCTTCCATGAGACCTGGCGATGGACCTGAACAAGGCGCTAATAGTCGAAATGGGAATTGTTGATCTATCAATGTCCCTTAAAACGATGCGACTTCCTTTGACTTCGACGACCTGACCGGGTGGACCAACAAAGACTGTGTTCTTCCGAAGCACCATGTCATGAGTAGCGATGTGAACTGGCATCGCAGTCTTCCGCTGCAAGATGCCATCCATATGTGTGGGATATTGCGGCGCTAGGTGCTGCACCACCAAAAACGCACAGTTTGTATTTGCTGGCACCGCTTCAAAAAACTTCTCTAGTGCGTCGAGACCACCGGCAGAGGCGCCAATCCCAATGACCAGCATTTCTCGTTCAGGCTCGCGAAGTTCGGACTCCTCTGCATGGAAGGGTGAGCTATCTTCGGAGAGATGCGGCGGAGGAGCACCGTGATTGTTTGAGCCAGTCATGGCAAGCCTTTCAGGCATATTTAAGTCATATCTATTCTACCTAGAGTGTATGCATGAATAGTGCAAGCCGCGACTGTTCATTCAACAACGTTAAACTGCCTACCTTAGCTTTTTTTGTGCCGCTGGTGCCCCCCCTCGCTCGATCAAGCTGCTGGTGGCGGACTCCAATCCCAATCATCGCCGATGCCGATGTCTTTCACCAATTCGGCACGTAGCACAGCTGCCTCAATAAGACTTAAGAAACGAGGATCGCTGATTGTCTCATGAGCAACGATTTCTGTAACGTTCCGTGCCTTCCAAAGATAGTTCAGAATTTGATGCCGTTCTTTACAAAGAATGATGACCGGAAAGCTGGCTGCTACTTCGTCAAAACGAGAAAAAACCGCTCCTGGCCACTCGTCTTGTCGTTCAATATCGACTATGGCGACGTCACAAAGACGTTTATTCACGGCTTTGGTAATCAAGGCACTTGAGGACACCTGCGCAAGTGCGTAGCGCGAGGAAGGAAGTGCCCAGCGCATCTTTGCCTTCAACTCAAAGCGTTTTGTGAGGAAAGCGACGCGCGTACGCGTTGGTGTGTCGATTTTTTCTTGTTGAGCATGCATCCCTGCAGGAAGAAAAGGGACGAGTGCGTCTCTTAGTTCCATCGGTATCTCCTTACGAGATTTTCGTTCACCATCGGCAGGCATATACTGCGAATGAACCAAAATCAACTTTTGCGAGAAAGAATTATTTATGTACAAAAAGTCAGCAATTTTAACATTTTAAGAAATAATATTTTCCTCATTCCGATACGAAAAAACTATCAATCAATAGTTGATTTCGATTATAAGGGTGGCCGTGTCCTCACAGTGTACGGGAGCTCAATCAATGAATCTGGTTGCTGCGCAAGAACACACCAATGCCGTCGGGCATCAGCATACCAAAAGCGCGAAGCTTAGCGTGATCGACAACCAGACTATCCCCCTGGCCGGAGCCAAGAAGATGGCGCCTTATTCTTTGGGAACGAGTGAGCCATGGCCAGATAAGGGGCTAAATCGCATCCTCGCCACCGTTGAGAACTTTGATACGGATCAGCTCAGTGAAGTCGAATGTCTCGAAATGCTGTTTTATCTGAGCTCAAGACGTCGTGACGCACGACGTGTCGCTGAGGCGGCAATCGAGACCTATGGTTCTCTTGCCAAAGTTTTTCAGCGACCTGGCAAAGAACTGCGAGAGATCTTGGGCATGGACCATTCCATGACGGCGCTTCTCGCTATCGCAAAGTCGAGCTTAAAGTTCATCCTGACTCCTGACTTGTCGGATCGACAGGAGCTTCGATCCTACGCTGCGCTCATGAATTACGTCACACTGGACCTGCGCGGCGCTGAGCAGGAAATTCTGCGTGTCATTTATCTCGATACCAAGAGTAGGATCATCAAGGATGAGGAGATGGCGCGGGGCACTGTTGATTGCGTCTCGATTTACCCAAAAGAGGTAGCGAAGCGAGCAGCGACTTATTGCGCATCATCCGTCATCTTAGCGCACAATCATCTAGGTGACGACCCGACCCCGAGCCCGCAAGACGTAGAAGCGACAATGCGAACGAAAGGTGCCTTGCAACTCTTTGATATTGCATTGCTTGATCACGTTATTATCGCGCGCAGCCGATGTTTCAGTATGCAAGAACAGGACATGATCTAACCAGGACTCGAGAAATTTGAAACGCCGCCAACGTGCGCTACACGCTCTCAGCGACTTGGCGATGACAGCCTGCATGGGAGTGCAAGCAGAATGACCGAGTTGCGCACGGTGTTGATAGTCGATGATAGCGATGACGATCTGGAAGTCTTCCAACGCTTGTTGAATGTTGATCCCAGCATTCGACGCATCCAAACGGCTGGGACAGGAGACGATGGCATCGAAGCCTATCAGGCGGATCGACCTGATTGTGTGCTCCTCGATTATAACCTGCCGGGTCGAAATGGCATCGAGGTCCTTCGCAGGCTGAAGGCCCTGGATCGCTTTGCGACGATCATTATCACCACCGGGCAAGGCGACGAACGCATTGCAGCCGATGCGATTAAGATGGGCGCGGCCGACTATGTAGCGAAGAATCAAATCACCAGCGACATGCTTCGACGGTCAATTACAAGGTCGATCGATAGCTCGGTGATGCAACAGCGCATGGCAGAACAATTGGAAGAACAAAGACTGTTTCTCAACACCCTGATTCATGATGCGAGTGCACCACTAAGGCAAAT
The DNA here is from genome assembly GCA_028285265.1 of Geminicoccaceae bacterium. Classification (GTDB taxonomy): domain Bacteria; phylum Pseudomonadota; class Alphaproteobacteria; order Geminicoccales; family Geminicoccaceae; genus JANQPX01. Next base: position 114,027 of record JANQPX010000065.1, on the reverse strand, counting down.
CAGAACTTTTGCTAGTCAGCTAGTCGCTGACATTCGTGCTGGTGACTATGACGAAGTCTTAGACCAAGGTGTTGCTATCGCTAAGGCAGCGACACGCGTCCAAAATCTGATCGATACTCTTCGCTCTTACGCATTGTTAGATAAGCCGGTCATCTTCGAAACTGTCGCAATGACCGATGCCGTCGAGGCCGCCATGTCGAATTTGGCGGACAAGATCGAAGAGCGTGGAGTCCTAGTTGACTGCCGTGAATTGCCTCTGATCGAGGGCCACCGTCCTCAGCTGATTCAATTGTTTCAGAACCTGATCAGCAATGCCACCAAATATAGCCGTTCGGAAGAACCAACCATCTCTATTTCAGCTTGTCAGTCGGACAAAACCAGCGACTCTTGGGTTTTCGAAGTTCGCGACAACGGCATCGGCATCCCTCCTGATCGACTATCCTATGTCTTTGAGCCGTTCAAGCGCCTTTGGGGCCAAGATGACTTTGAAGGGACCGGCCTTGGTCTCGCCATTTGTAAGAAAATCGTTGAACGGCATGGGGGCCAAATCTGGTGTGATTCGGACGGGCAGCAGGGCACTTGCTTTCGATTTTCGTTGGTTTCCAAAACCGCTGACCGATACTCGAATGTGGTCAAAGCGTCGCCACAAATCGAGCAAAGTAGCAAGCGACGTCTTTCAATGACTGATCAGCAGCTGTACCCGTAGTTGGTCAAATTCGCCCCGATTTGCTAACGATATCATTGCAGTTTCAGGCGTGTTTTTTGGCTCGAACGGTTTCGACCGATAGGCATTATGACGCTTCTCTGCTGGCCCTTTGGGAAAACAAGCGAGCTATGACGTCGGCAGGAACCGGTTTGCCAATGAAATAACCCTGAGCTTGAGTGCACCCTGCTGTTTGCAGATAGTTTAGCTGGTCCTCGGTTTCGACGCCTTCGGCTGTTACGACCATTTCCAGGCTACTCCCCAAGCCGATGACCGCACGAACGATCGCGGCGGCGTCCGCATTGGTGTTGATGTCACGTACAAAAGACTGGTCGATCTTGATCTTACTGAAGGGAAACCGCCGAAGGTAGCTTAGGCTCGCATAGCCTGTGCCAAAGTCATCCATCGAGAAACAGATGCCGATATCGCTTAGTTGACGCAGAATACCCAGGTTGGCATCGGTATCACGCATCAAGATGCGTTCCGTAATCTCCAGCTCGATATGCTTCGGCGACAATTGATAGCGATGCAGAAGTCGGATCATCGTTGTTGCAATGTCACTCTTAAACTGCACGGCTGAAAGATTGACTGCAATCGTCATCGTGCGATCAAGTTCCTTTTGCCAAGTGCTTGCCTGCCTACAGGCTTGCTCGAGAACCCAATCACCGATGGTGACAATCAAACCCGTCTCTTCGGCGATCGGGATAAATTCTGTTGGGCTGACAGGACCTCGTTCGGGATGATGCCAGCGCAGGAGCGCTTCGACACCGACGATCTCTCCTGATGCAAGATCAAGTTGTGGCTGATAATGGAGCTGAAATTGATTGCTTGTAAGCGCCTGGCGCAAGTCTTGCTCAAGGGACTTGCGCGTTTGGATTTGTTGTCCCATGGCAGCATCGAAGCGGCAGCAGAGACTACGGCCCATCGCTTTCGCTCGGTACAGCGCCACATCCGCATTTTGTAACAGCTGCTCAGGCGTATCGCCGTCATTAGGAAAGACCGTTATCCCGACACTGGCAGGTGTATGCGCCTCGCTGTCACCAAGATCAATCGGCTGATCTAAAGCAGCGATGACTTTTCTCGTGACGATTTCTGCATCTTCTGGTCTGGTCAGGTCACTGAGAACAAGAGCAAATTCGTCGCCTCCAAGTCTTGCTACAACGTCGCTAGCGCGCACCATGCTGTTCAGACGCTTCGCAACAGTCTTGAGCAACTGATCGCCGGCCGCATGACCGAACGTGTCGTTAACATCCTTGAACCAATCGAGATCGACTAAGACCAGCGCAACAAGAGTGCGATGACGACGGGCATTCGCGATCGCTTGCTTCAATCGGTCATGGAACAAGATCCGATTGGGCAAATCAGTCAGCGCATCGTGCAGTGCCATATGATGCATGCGGGCTTCAGCCCGTTCACGTTCAATGGCGTTATTCTTGAAGACTTGCACGGCCCGTGCCATCCCGCCGATTTCGTCGTCTCGCTCAAGGTCGGGTACGATCGTACTATGATTTCCTGCGGCAAGCTGAGACATGACGCTGGTCAGACGATCCAGTGGATTGGTGATTCGTCGAAACGCCAGGATGATCGACGACAAAACTGCCACCAGAAGCAAGGCTAGCGCGACGAAGCGAATTCCAACCGATCGCAACAATGCTTCGTCAAGGCGACTCGTAGACAGTTGGAGATCGAGACGACCAAGAACCTGGCGCTCGTCACCTTGGGCGTAAACAATATCTTGGCCGACCTTAAGAATGTTCTCGGCAGATCCTGCCTCGCCCCGCTCGGCTATCACTGTCCCTGTCGCGTCGGACATGGTGACCGCAAAGAAATCCGGATCCTGGGCAAGGGCGTCCAAGATCGAATCGATTTGCTCACTATCGAAATCCCACACGGGAACGGCGAGAGCGTCAGCTTGAAGGGAGCTTAGAAGACGGCCGCGTTCATGCAGAGCGGCAAAGCCTTCCTTATAGTGCGCGTTGATGCTGAATGCTGCTTCCAGGGTGATGAGCGCTGCGACTGCTAAGCTGACCGTAACAAGCACCTTGGTCCTGAGACGCCTCGCTTTCGGCTGCGCCTCAGCCGTTGATGCATTGTCCAGCACTTGTCGAGGTGGAGCAGCTTGCGAACGCTCAGGCGTCGCGGCGTTTTGGCTGTACGTATTGCTCAACGGACCGCTTTGTGCCGATGAGAGCATCGAGGGATGCACCCTATCGGCTCGGGAGGGGCGTCAGCGCCAGTCCACCAAACCATAGCGTCTTAGAATTTCGTCCAGCCTCCCGGAGGCTCGGAGGTCATTGATTCCATGGGCAAGGATCGCTGCGTACTCAGCGGCCTTGTCGTCAGCTGGTGAGAAAGCAATATGTGCAGGCTTAAGTGCTCCGTCATTGCCAGCAACTTCCAGCCGATCGTTTAGACCCAGTTCTTGAATGGCAAGGTTCAGGACATTCTGGTCATCGATAACGATGTCGATACGCCCAGCGGCAAGCTTCTTCAAATTTTGCTCAAGCGCATCCTCACCCGACGTAACTTGAACGCGAGTCCGATCGCCCGCGTGTTTCTTGATATAGGCGTCGATGCCCTCGTAGTACTCATAGCCACGAATGACACCCACCGTGTGGCCCTCGAGTGACTGTTGACCACGGTAGCGAAAGTTTGCGCCTTTTCGTATCGCAAAGCCATCGGAGATCATGCCCAACGCTTCACTAGGAAAGACGAAGTCCGGTGCTTCAGCGGTGATCGCACCGACAATTCCCGAATATCGACCGCTTCGGGTTTCGGCGATGCTGCGCATCCAATTCAAGAGCTGATAATCGACCTGATAACCAGCACGACCAAAGACTTCCTGGGCAATTTCGATCATGTAGCCCGGTCGATCGGAGCCCGGCGTGCAGTTGTAAGGGCACCATTCATCCGCACGAAGCGATAAGACGTCCGCCGTCGCCGGCGTTGTTAAGCGCATCACGGACAAGGTTGATGCAACTATGGCGTAGAATAATGTCGCCCGCATGGTCCCGCTCTATCTCAAGCCTCGAGATTAGCGGTTACTATCGCCTGAAAACTCTAAGGAAGCCTTAGGATGATCCAATGTTAGTAGGCACTCAAAAGAGTCTACCAATGCAAACCCTCGAGCCGTACTTGAGCTCGAGGGTCCGCAGACGTGCCACCGGTTGGAGAACGAGGTGTTGGTCGATCACCAGCACCGAGATCAATCTATATCACTTAATGGTTGATATCAATAGGTGAGATCTACTTTTGATAGAAATACGAATTCGCTCCTTTTGTGCCCACCGATGATCGATTTTGACACCAGCGGCGTTTTCAAATGCCGGTGCTTGATCTTGATCGCGTAGAAAAGGAAAAGAGCGAATTCAGCTCCTTCTCAAGCGTTTCGGGTCCTTCATATACGCATCAAGATCCGGATCTTCTGCATAACGTTCTTGTCGATCGATAATGTTATAGCTTCCCGCCAAATCCAACGTCAGGAGCTTTAGCAACTGCTCCACGTTGTCATTGAAGCGACGACATCGCTCCTGCCTCCACAGGCTTGGGTCCATGGGATAGTGAGGATTGAGATAGTCGCTTTGTTCTTTACTCAACACATTGATAAGACGCCGAACCTCGGGAGAAAGCGACAAGGCCGGCTGAGCTTTCAACTCTCCAGTAAGGTCATAACGACCACAATCAACGGGGCCAGAGCCTAGTTGATTGTGTGTTTGGTGATCACCAGCCCCATGTTCGAAAAAGAAATGCAATCTACCTTTGTTTGCCATTCGGCCAGCGCTTAACACGAAAGTCGATGAAGGGGCGCCGAGAGAATGTTGCTCAACAGAAACGGCCTTCAAAAGAGCTTGCTGTTCCCGATAAAAGCGGACTTATCCGCAGCTCACCTGAATTCTGCCCCCCCTGAGGATGAAGACGGACACACGGTCCTTCTTCAAATCGAGGCTGAGGAGCTGTTCATCAGAGTAAACGCCGATGCCAAGTTCAGTGAGATAGGCAGCGAGTTCATCGGTCTTCGCCACGTCACGTGCAAAGATCTTTCTCCAAAGCGACGTTACAGAAACAGGCTCCACTTTTTCGTCCAAAGGCTCCTGAAATTCCTTGACCAGGTCTGTAACGAACCGACACCTCTCCTCTTCTTGAATCGGTGTTCTTCCGAACTCTTCTGCGCCGGCAGTTGACATGAAAATGATGAGCGCGCCCGCTGCCATGACATAGAACGATAGAGGTTTCGCTAACATTGAATGGATCCCCCAAAAGTCACAGGCCTTTAATTCGAATTGCGCCGGTATTGATGGAGAAATATCACCTGATCGTCAACACGTTCATCTTTTGCGTTGATGAAGCTCTTTATGAACTATCCATCAGGGCCAGGTCTGGCGCTCAAGTCGTCCACTCAGCAGCTGGCACCATGAACGCTTTTACCCTTTAGCACCTTCGCCAAGAATTGGGTCTTCTTCTGGCAGATAATCAAAATTTAAATCGATTCGGAGAAGCTGTCAGGGTGTCGAATGGAACCCCTCGTTAGAACGGCAAGAAAATCTCATGGCAGTCCGCTACTTCAATGACAATCCGTCGTCTGCGCCGAGTAGAGATATTGATCTCAATGCCTTTTCTGCCGTGTTCGATGGCTCACCTCAAGGCATTATGGTCCACCTGCGACACAAACCTGTCTACGTTAATCATGCGTGGGCGGCGATCCATGGCTATGAGATCCAAGAGATCATGGCTATGGAGACAGTTACAGATTTACTCTCGCCTGAGGATAGAGATCGGCTGATCGCGTACAACCGAGATCGCCTAGCGGATCGCCCTGCCCCAACGCACTATCATTATCAAATCGTGCAAAAGAGTGGCCAGCTATTATGGGTCGAACTCTATGTGCAGGTTTTGGAATGGTGTGGGGAACCAGCGGTCCAATGCACAGTGATCGATGCGCGCCCTCGAGATGACGCTGTCGCGGAACGACTAAGGCGTGCAGAACACGCAAACGAAAGATTTCTACAAGCGCTTGAAGAAGCGTCTGAAGGCTTCGCCCTCTTTGATGAGAATTGTAGGCTGTTGGTCTGGAATCGCCGCTTCATTGAGATCTATCCTGAATTTGACGGCGTTTTAGAGCCGGGCATGTCTTACGAAGAGACGGCTCGTATACGGCTCGGCCATGGATTGATTGTGGAAGCCATTGGGCGCGAAGACGTATGGCTTGAAGAGCGCCTTCGTAGTTTCGGCAATACAAGGGGTCCCAGGGACTTGCGGACCCCAGGTGGGCAATGGCACGAGATCCGCGAACGGCGCCTATCCGATGGCTGCATCCTGTTGAGCTCGATCGATATCACAGAGCGCCGCAAAACGGAGCAAGCTCTTGCGAACCAGCAGGCGCTTCTTCGAGCCCTCATCGATAACATTCCCGTCTCGATCTTTGCCAAAGATCGGGACGCACGATTCATCATCAAGAACCGCTTCGACGCAGACCTTATGGGCGCCGAGACGGTTGAGGAGACCATCGGCAAGTCCGACTTCGACTATTACGCCAATGATGTGGCCAGCATTTTCTATGAAGAAGATATGGAAGTCATTCATAAGGGCACTACGCTCATTGGCGAGGAGATGGAATTCGCCCAAGGTCGAAATGGCGAATCTGTCTGGCTCACCTCGATCAAGGCACCCTTTAGAGATGCCGACGGCGCGATCATTGGACTGGTCGGTTGCACCCACGACATCACCGAAAGACGGGCCATGGAACAGGCCTTGATCCGCCACCGCGATCAACTGGAAGACCTGGTTCGCGAGCGCACATCGGCGCTACAACGACAAGCGGAGCGTCTTGAACGAGCGCTGAACCAAGAACGCGAACTCGCGGGCCTCCAACGCCAATTTGTCTCGATGGTCTCCCACGAGTTCCGCACGCCGCTCTCCATCATCGACGGACATGCAAATAGTATTCTGCGGCGTTCCAAGGACGACTTGCCGGATCGATCGGTCGAGGGAATTAGCAAGATCCGGAGGTCGGTAGCACGCCTGATTGAGCTTATGGAGAGCGTACTGGCAGCGGCAAGGCTGGAGGACGGCCGCATCAAGTTTAATCCGGGTGACTGTCTTTTGCCGGAAATCATCGCTGAGCTTGCCGGGAATTATGGAGAGCTGTACCCAGACCACGAGATTCTACTCAATGTGGATCCAGCCTCAGACCGCATTATTGCGGATGGCAAGCTGCTTCGTCAGGTGTTTTCCAACCTGATTTCCAATGCCGTTAAGTACTCACCCGACGGAGGCCGCGTTTGGATCGAAGGTCATGCGGTTGACAATGGCGGTGTCGTTGTTGCGGTGCGTGATGAGGGTGTTGGCATCCCTGCATCGGAACAGGAGAAGCTTTTCAATCGGTTCTTTCGCGCGAGCACATCAACAGGTATCGCTGGTACCGGGATTGGTCTGCACCTAGCGTCGCATCTCGTGCAGTTACATGGTGGCAAGATCGACGTCGAAAGCGTTGTGGCAGAGGGCACAACCTTCCGCGTGCATTTGCCGGCTCGGCCACCGGTGGCTAATGACGATCAGCCCTTTGCCGAGAAGCCGGCAAATGGGCCGCAAAGTCCTAAGGCGTCCAGAAGCGAGAATGCCGCATAGCCTACCACACGCGTAGACGAAGCTGATCTAGTACCCAGTATCCCAAATCACTGGTGATCCCGATGGCAGTCGTGGAGCACAGAGAAAACCGGTCAGCTGAATTGGCTAATGCGTATGTTATGCTTGGCTCAAGACTGATAATGATGTCGGCTCGATATACCGGACGTTAGGTCTCGCCCGGCGGGTCACTGATCTGATGTCGCAAACGTCACGAAGATGATGGTGCAAACGAAGTGAATGGCTATAAGCGTTATCAGCATCTTTCAAACCCCCGGTCTAGTTTCGCGTCGTCTTCCTAGAGAGCCTCTTCGGGATAGCCGTCGCGATTTGTGTTCAATTTTTTAAGGCCATTAATCTGAACGCATCATGAATTGTCCGAATTAGCTTCTGTATCGGAGACGGCCTCATGTCGGCGTTAGGCAGTCATCGTCTTAACAAAGTAGACGGCGGCCAAGGTTAGGCCGAAGAGAATGACCAGGGCTCTGAGATATTGATCATTGATATGTTTAGCGTAGCGTCCGCCTAGATAGCCTCCAACAGCACTTCCACACATCATCAGCGCGGCCTCGGGCCAAGCGATGAGACCGCCAACACCAAAAACTAGAATACTCAGAATCGTGAAGCTCGTCGCTAGCAGGTTTTTCAAGCTGTTGGCGATGTGGAAATCAGAAAACCCTAGGATCTGTGCAATCGCCAGCAGGATGATACCTAGACCCGCGCCGAAATAGCCGCCGTAGATCGAAAACAGAAAGAGGGCCACAAAGGCAACGATACGGCTGCTCCGTCCGCCGACAATCGCCAAAAGATGCTGACGCAAGACATCGCCGAACGCGAAGAGGCTCGTCGCAAAGAAAATCAAGAACGGCACCAGCGTCATGAACAGGGCTGGATCCGACATCGTGAGAAGAATGGAGCCCAGGATCGCGCCGAGACCGGAGATGATCAGCAAGGGCCATATCGCACTGCCAACCTCCCGTAACTCTTGTCGATAGGCCGGCAGCGCTGCCGCGTTCGACGGCAGAAGTGCAAGATAGTTGGTTGCATTGGCCACGGTTGGCGGCAAGCCTATGGCAATCAGCAGCGGAAACGTAAAGAGCGTGGCACCGCCGGCTACAGCATTCCAGGCACCGCCGAACATGCCGACTGCGAGAAGGATGAAAGCGACATCGAGTGTCATGGGGCGTCCTTCAATGTGAGACAGCCCATGGTAAGAATGGATTTGCCATCGAAAAAATGAATTGATATGAACAATATCATGACCAAAAACGAACGATCCGCGCCCAACAGCGAATGGCTCCGCAGTTTTGTCGTTATTGCTGAACGTGGGAACCTCACCCACGCGGCTGAGCGGCTTAACAAAACTCAGTCAGCCGTCAGCGTGCAACTCAGGAAGTTAGAGGACACACTAGAGGTCTCTCTCTTCAAGCGGCATGTGCGTGGTATGGCCCTAAGCGAAAGTGGTGAGAAGCTCTTGCCTGCTGCGCGCCGTGCGCTCGTCGAGTTACAAAGAACAGCAAGTCTTTTTGATCATCCACTGATAGGGCGCATCCGGGTCGGAATACCCGATGACTTTGACGATACGATTCTAGAATTTGCGCTTGCCGCATTCTCGGAACGTAATCCGGATGTGGAGATCATCACCGTCTCTGGATGTACCTCCGGCTATGCTAAAGCCGTTGAACGGCGCGAACTGGATGTCGCGGTCTGTTCCGGGCCTGATAGGATGCCAGGAACACCGTTACCTCCTGAGCCCACGGTATGGGCGAGCAGCTCAAATTTTGTTTGCGATCACGATGCTCCAGTGCCACTTGCTCTTCTTGATCGAGACTGCTGGTGGCGAACGATGCCGGCGCGTGCATTGGAGCAAGCAGGGCGCGTGTGGAAGTACACTTACAAGAGCGAGAGTTTCTCAAGTCTACGTGCTGCCATTCGAGCAGGTCTAGCGGTCGGCGCCTTGCCGATGGGAAGCGTTACAGAAGAGATGCGGATACTCTCGGATGAGGAACAGATGCCCTTGCTGTCATCGTCCATGCGGGCCATCCTCATAGGCCAAGAAGCACCCACCGATCTCTCTGCGGCCATGGCCAATGCCTTACGAAATGCCGTCGTGCGACAAGCCACGTGAGTCTCATTTCTTGTTTCGTTTTTGAGGATCAGTCTACGAACGCACCACCCAAACGCCTGCCACGTTAGACAATCCTCTGTGGTTGGCTGGTACTAGCGACCCCGGATCATCTGTCGAATTCTCTCCTTTAAGCGAAGCGCCGTCGCCATTTGAACCCCCTTTTCGGAGATCATCCCGAGCAATTTGTGGGTTTCGACGGCCAGTCTATTGCGCCATGTCTTGTCCAAAATGAGCATGTCGCTGCAAGGCACATCATGGGTCGAGAAGAACTGCTTGTAGTCACTTGGTCCTGGACCAAAGTCGAAAAATGTAGCGTTAGGGTTATCAAATGAAGCTTCGAGTTCGGACAGAAGGTGCACCGTGCCCGGCGATAGATTTGCATAATCAGGATCGAAGCCGCCAAAAATCGCGAGCCATCCTGACCCCTGTCGTTCGCAATAGAGGAAACTTATGGGCTGTTCGTCCAAATAGAGAATGGTGCCGTAACATTGGTGCTCCGATGCCTTCGCCTTGATCTCGTCCAAAAAAGACGGATCGGCCGGAAGACCATCGTTCATCAGCTTTTCCTGGAAGGTCTTGGCTGAGACAACGCGCGCATTTTGGTGAAAGGTTGCCATCTGATCGGCATGATCATAGCGCCTTATGTCCAGGCGCCCTCCAGAACGTTCGATCAGTTTCTTTTGGCGACGCTTCAGTCCCTTTCGGGATGTCTTGGAAAAGGATGCGAGATAGGCATCGAACCCCCCCTCGGTGACGACCCAACTTCGATCATAACCATAGGCTTCGTAGACTAGCATCGTCTTGAAGATCGGTGATGCCGCGAGATTCGCATGGTCGGGCACGGATCGTAGATAGAGCGCTTGATCAGTAGACAAAGAACTGGTGTCGACCGCTTGTTCTGAGACCGTCAGCAGACCGAAGTCGAGTGTCATCACAACAAACTCAGCTGACGTTATACGGTAAGGCCCGAGCTTGAACTCCAACAAAAAAGCCGTCTTGGCGCTACGCCCGCCCTTAGCCGACAAACGCGGCCATGCTGCATGCGTAAGTCGCGGACCGGACATAGGGCGCACCTATCGAAGATGTTGCTGGCAAGGAGAAGTTTAGCCCCGTACCTCCCAAGAAATCGTAAAGCCGGATGTGCCGTGAGCGGACATCGGCGCCACGTTCTAGGCCAATGCGTTCTGATCGCTGCTGCGATTGCCGGAAAAGCTGGCGACGATGCCGAGGAGGCTCTCCTTAGCCAATACAATCATCACAGCCAGAAAAGTGCAGGCGCCGACAAGACAAATGGCGGCAAGATGGATGACGGGATGGAGAAGCGGACCGAGCCAAAGGCCCATCAGATGCACAACGGATACCATCGAGACGGTCGCAGTGAAGCAAGGAAGCTGATCCTCCAGGCAGCGGAGCAGATCGATGCCGAAACGATAACTGAGACACTGGATGTAGATGGGCAAGACAAGAATGCTGGCGAGACCGCCCGCCGCCGCCGCCTGAGTAATTCCGTACGGTGCCGCCAACGCCACTGCGGCCAGGAACAGCACCATTGTAATACCACTTAGAATCATGGCGTCCCTGGCTTGACCGGCAGCAATCAGAATCTGCCCATATGTCAGGGTCATTGCATAGAATGGGCTAAGAGCAGCAAGAACCTGGAAGGGCTGGATACTTGATACCCATTCGTTTCCAAACAGCAGCGGGATCAAAACCGGGGCTACTAAAGCGAGGCCGGCGAATGTCGGCAGGCAAATGAGGCTGACCAGTTGCATGGTCCGGTAGACCGCAAGTCGGAATTCGATTGGGTCATGTTGGAGACGCGAGAGGAAAGGCAACGCCAGATGGGAGACGGAATAGTAGGTGAGCATCCCGGCGGAAAATAAGAGCCGGTTGGCTAGAAAGTAAAAGCCAATCTCACGCGCTGACCAGTACCAGGCCAGAATGAGGAGGTCGAGCCGCCTCGCACAAAAGGCACTCATGGCCTCCAAGACGGTCATGCTGCTAAACGCCCACATGGAACGCATGTGGTCTACTCGAAAACGAAGGCCGGGAAGCCAGCCGGTGCAAGCGAAACCTACGATGAGGCCAGTGAGGGCATAGAGCCATTGCTGCGCGATGAGGCTCCAAAGACCAAAACCGTTAAGCGCTAATGTCGTAGCACCCAGCGCGCCGGCGAGTGTGGCGACCACATTGAGAAGCATGAACTTCTGAAAGAAGAAGGAACGGCGAAGCTTTGCTAAGTAAATCCGGTTGGCGGCAAGCAGAATGAGCGTCGGCGCAAGGCCGACAAGCACCGGGGCAAGAGCTGGTTCGCTCAAGATGGATGCTAACAAAGGGGCCGCTGCCGCCAGGAGTAAGGCTGCGGCGGCGCCGAGCGTGATGTTGGCCCACATCGAGGTTTCAAAATAACTATCATCCACCTCGTCCATCTGCACGAGCGCTTCGGGAAAGCCCTGCTGGAGAACGAGTTGGACGGTCAGGATGAAGAGCGACGCTTGAGAGACGACACCAAAGTCGTCAGGGGTCAAAAGGCGCGCTAGAAGAACGAAGCTTGCGAAGGCGAGGACTTCGGTACCGGAAACTTCCATTACCCGCCAGATGACGCCCCTTGCGACAGTAGCGCCGTTAACCTTTTCTGCCCCGCCCATGAGCCATCGATGCCAAGCTGTTACAACATAGCTTAAGCGTCACATGTGCATTCGGACGCTTCGTCGTCGCCATTGGAGCATCTCATCACTAAGAAAGACTAAAGGCTGCCGAGCGTCAGGGGCTTTTGGTCGAACTGTATTCCGATTGGTTGGGATTCTTGTTCACAATCAGTCACCCATTCATCGCGAATTAAGGATCCCGTGCTGTAGTCGAGAGCTATCGCTCACGGCTTATCAATGGCAGATTCATATGAACCTTTCGGAAAGGCTCTATTGGCTTGCTAGCTATAGCCTGGGCGCGCTTCGAAAACCGTCCAACCTACGCGGCCTCCTGGGCCTAAAGCGCACAGCCTTCGAAGCCCATTGGTTCGCACCAAGAGCCGAACCCACATCCTTTCCGGCGTTGGACCAAGCGCTCGCCAGCCCACCAGGGCTCCTCGCTATCGGGGGGAAGGTCACCGACGTCTCGTTGTTCGCCGCGTTTCAAGCCGGTATTTTTGTCTGCCATCAAGCGCATCAGCCAACGAAATGGTGGTCGCCTAATCCCCGGATGGTGCTGTTTCCAGAAGATATGTATCTCCAAAAGACCCTGCAGCGTCTCATCCGCAATGATCGCTTCGCTATTTCCTTCAATCAGGCCTTTGATGATGTGGTGGACGCTTGCGCTTATCCCCGACCGAATTCTCCGGAAAACTGGGTCCTTCCGCTCGCAGAAACCTATAAGGCGTTGCACCGGCAAGATCGTGCCTTTTCCGTCGAAGCCTGGGACAAGGAGGGCGCCTTGGCCGGCGGCGTATTTGGCCTAGTGTCAAATCGATTGCTGTCGGTGGAATCCATGTTTACCAGGGTCAATCATGCCTCCAAGATCGCGCTGGCCCATCTCTGCGCCCATCTTCGCCACTGGGATTATCCCTGTATCGACATGCAAATGCCGACCGATCATCTCGCCAGTCTCGGTTGCCGACCCATCCCGAGAGCCGACTATTTGTCCTTGGTCGAAAGAACTCGCAATGCACCCCCTCACCCTCAGCTCTGGTCGGTCGACGTCAAACCGGGCAAAGACGGCAGGCCTGAACTTCTCCGGCACGACGGTCGAAAGATGGCGTCCTGAGTGACCTGCTAAGTCTAGTATTGGACTAGAACCTTCGAAACTTTCAGAAACCATGGCTAATAATTAGATGAAACCACGCCGATTTCATCATCTCGAGACATCAATGATTTAACGAGAAAATCATCGGCCAGTGGAGATTTGCCGCTCATCTGACATTGGCGTCGCATTAGTCAGCATGATGTTGGTTTTCCTTAGCCGGCTTCTTAGCGACGTTTAACAGTCAGCCTTTGGTGCTTCGACGAAGAGTAAAAAAGAACGTGGTGCCTTTCCCAGGTTCTGTTGTAAGCCAGATCTGTCCACCTTGGCGTTCAACGATTTTTTTGACAAAGCTTAACCCAGCACCGGTGCCTCCGCCGTAAGCTTTCTCGCTATTCAATCGCTTGAACATCTGGAAAACCTCGTCTTTGAATTCCTCGTCAATTCCGATTCCATTATCCTTCACATAAAGCGTGACGAGAGCGTGTTTTGAATCCCAAGATTGATTATCGACCTGTCCTATCTCGATGAGCTTCTCGCGATTGTCGTTATACTTAAGGCCGTTGCTGATGAGGTTTCGAAAGATCGTCATCACGTGGGGTTTATGCCCTTCGATCCTCGGCAAAGGGCCCGATACATCGATCTTCGCATTCCCCTCGTGCAGAGCCTCGGCGAAGTCTACTCTAAGCTCCGCGATCGCTGCTTCGACACCTAGATCTTCGACCATCTCGTCACTACGGCCTAGCCGTGAGAAGTAATGGAGATCGGCGATCAGGCGTTCCATGCGCTGATTAAGTGCGATCAATCTTTGAAGACGCCTTTGGACTTCATCATTCAATTGATCTCCATAGTCTTCGAGCAAAAAGCTCGCATGCTGGCATGAGGCCCGAAGTGGTTCCTTCAGATCGTGTGCGGCAATATTCGCAAAATCGTCAAGCTCTTTGTTGCTTCGCCGGAGCTCTTCTTCTGTTTTCTTAAGCGCAGTAACGTCCGTATGTGCGCCAAGCATCCGCTTGGGCGTTCCGTCTCCGTTCCTAACCATCAAGCCACGGCAACGAACCCAAATCATCGAACCATCTTTGTGCCGATATCGGACGATCTGATCGTAGGGATGAGATGGATCAGCTTTATGCTGCTCGAAGTTTTCAAGCGCTACAGGCAGGTCGTCAGGATGGATATTCGCCTGCCACCATTCCGGTGAGTGAGGCATCTCGTCCTCGGCATAGCCGAAAAGCTGTTTGAAAGCTGGGCTGAGCCATTCGTTCTCGGGCTGCTCTAAGTCCCAATACCAAATTCCATCCAGCGATCCCGTATCGAGCCAGTCGAGCACTTTGGGGTCGGTTCTCAAGAGCGCTCGCAACTCTTGCTCGAGATAGTGCGGTGTTGTCGTTAATCGGCGCTCGATTATGTCGGACATTGCGAGATAACTGCCGTCATCAATGGATCGTTGTGACGTCTTATAGTTGAATACTAGTCGAAATAAAATGACCTTTTTGCGATTGGCCTATCTGTCCTGCGCCTTCTTATGATCTCAATTGGTCAGCGAGTATCGGTAGTTGTCGACAAGCTGCATTCGCTGACCCAACCAAATCGCCAGCTCGGCTCCAGCGGATCGGTGATCTCGACTAAGTCATAGTCTTTCTTCGCAAGATCAATCTTTCCATGAGCGTAATGATGCGAATCAGGAAGGACGTGTTGGGCCAGGCAATCGGCGTCGGCGTAGATTGGCATGAAGCCGTTGCCTGGCGACGATCAAGCTTGTATCAGCCGGGCCAGAGCTCCGTTTTTGGATAGAACTGTGACCAGGCAAACCAGAACGCCTGATGGCTACCGAGGTCAGAACCATCGGCATCGACGGCCCTGATGCCACCAGCATCGAGTTCCAGACGAATATTCTCAAACGCGATCTCATCACCATTCTTCAAGGCTACAAACGCCTTGCTGCGCTGAAACGCGATCGGCTTGCCGGATGCTGTGACAACGCCAATGATGTCTTCATGCACAGGCAGGCGTGGATCGACATCGCCGATCGGAAAGATCGGACCATTGGCGTCCCGGTTATTGCGAAAATCAAAATCGCGTCCAAGCGCCAACGCTTCTACCAGGACCGTTGTCTCGGGATGTGCCTTCTTCCAGGTTCCCCAATCAGTCGTCACGACACTGGCTTGTTCCAATCGAACGTTCTTCTCAGCGAGCGGACCTGTGACCGCATGACCCAAGAATGTGTCAAACACCGAGAACGTATTGACGTCATACATGACTTTGTTGGAACGAATCAGCAGGCCTGACGTACGCAGGACGGGTCGATCAACGTCTTCAGAGAGTTGATCGGTGTAGTAAGCCTGCGCAGCACCACATAACGTGCAATACGGAATTCCAAGATGGCGGCCGCCTAACGTGTCGTTAACCATCTCGCGAACTTCCATAATCCTCCTCGGATAAGCACGATATTCGCCGTTGATTCCAATGCCAAAGACGATGTCCTCATCCTTTAACCACGTTGCCTCTTCGGCAGTGCTCACCTCGGGATTATCGGCTGCAGGAATGCAATTACACGCCTCATCTGTCGTATCGTAAGCGCGATCATCGATAAGAACGCCTCCCCAAGAGACATGCCGCCAGTCAATATTACCCTCGACAAAGATCTTGTCCCAGCCGGGCACGAGACTTGTAAAAATTGCCCGTTTGATCCGCAAATAATCAGGCGGT
Source organism: Geminicoccaceae bacterium (assembly GCA_028285265.1). Lineage (GTDB taxonomy): Bacteria > Pseudomonadota > Alphaproteobacteria > Geminicoccales > Geminicoccaceae > JANQPX01. The sequence goes on along the minus strand of JANQPX010000065.1, from coordinate 98,131 downwards.
GCTGGAATGTCCCAAGCAATGAGATGATCGGTAATCACGCCCCAATGATTCTCACCTTGTTGTTGAATGCCAAGTAACGTGTAGCCAGTATCAGCGAGTTCCTCATTTAGTTGACGCTGAGAGATGAACCGCATCAGATCAGCGACAATCCAGACGAGCCGAGGATCGTTCGATTGCGAGACTTCCCCCAAAGCAATCGTCTGGTCCCTTCCCCAGGCTGATTGCGCCATACTCTCGACAAAGGCCACCTCCACAGCTGACTGCAAGGCGTCGGATAAGGGACCTTCTGGGACTGCAGGGGGTTGACCGAACTGTTCGATCACATAATCCGGTAGCGGCGACGCATCCTGGGCGCGAAGAGAATCAATCCAAAACAGTGAGAGTGTTATCAGTGACGCTGTTAAGAAGACGCGGAGTTGAGAGCTAAGTACTAATGCCATGGAAGAGCCTTTCGCGTGCCAATTGCTTCCTCACCTGCACAAGCCGTCAAAGATTTTGCATGTGCAATCGAAGGCGCGCAGTTCTAAAGGACCTGGCTTCGCGTAAGAAACAGAGCGCCTTGGTTTGTAATATAGATCCTTGACTTTCTCAGTCGCCAATCACGATTACATCATCTTTCCGTGCACTTTGGTGATCGAAGCACGTGGCAACGTCACGATAGGTCGGGCCGATGGTTGGTGAAGCACCCCGTCTCGCCGCCTCAATGGCATCATGCTCGCCGAGTAAAATACGTTCCGTAGAGCCCCTATGAGGCTCTCTCTAAGCAGGGATTAACTTGTTGGTTTGAGAGAAGATCGTCCACGTTCCCGGACAAGTCTGATCGCTTTTGTCGAGTTTCGTTGGCCAAAATCCTATTTGAAGAAGCGATCCGGTTTGGCCGGTCATCCCGACTTCGGATAGGCCAAGGTAAATTCGGTCCACACGGCCATGAAATGACAAGAAGCTGCTACCAGCACGAAGACATGCCAGATCGCGTTTTGATAAGGTAAGTTCGTCCATGTGTGAAAGATCACGCCTACGCTGTAGAGAATGCCGCCAGCAAGAAGAAGCATGAAGCCTGATGTCGACATCGTCTCCAATAGAGGTCCGATGGCAGCGACAATCGACCAACCCAGAAGCAAATAGATCGCGATGAAGAGGCCATGCCAACGCGTAGGATAGATCAGCTTCAGAATGATGCCGATGATGGCGATCGACCAGACAAAGACAAGCAAGCTAGCGCCAAGATTCCCGCCAATCGAGATCACCGCAAAAGGCGTATAACTGCCTGCGATCATTAAAAAGATCCCAGCATGATCCAAGCGACGAAACAACTCCTTGATTATCCCCTCGCCCGTCATGTTGTAGACTGCTGAGCAGATGAGCATGGTGATGAGTCCAACAGCATAGAGACTGATGCTGGCACGATCCGCCACGTCAATGCGAGGGGTAGCGATGACAGTCAGAATAACGATGCCGACAATGCCTGATGTGATTCCGGTGACATGTACCGCGGCATCAGCAAATCGTTCAGACCTCGTGTAATGGGGATATGGCATCGCGTATCCTACGTTGTTGAGAAGACATTGGAGCTGGCTATGGATGATGCAGTCGATGTAGCGAGGCAACCGGTCAACACAGTCTTCGATCCTATGTTCCGAATTGATGCCGTTCTGTCACAGAGATTGCGGGCAAATTACCTGTCTGCCGCGATCGACTCTCAACGCTCATAAGTCCGACCGATCGACACCAGGCTCAACAAGTTTCAGAGATCTCCGCTGACGACCGACAAAGCGGCATTTTGAGCGTGCGACTCGAAGCTGGTGTCGAGGATCTGCTGTAGTCGGGTCGCCGTCGCAAAGCTCGGTTCCAGGTTTTCTCCGTGACAGATGGCGTCGACAAAGCGCTGGTAGTTGAGCGGAACGGTTCGGCAAGGAACGTCGCGCCATGTACCCGTCGTCAGGCCGTCTTCTTTGCAGGCACGTAGGCTCGAATACTTTGGATCGGCCACCAGATGACCGCCGCGCCAACACTTGACCTCGAGTCCACCTTTGTCGCCGTAGATTCGAAGTGCTAAATCGTTTTGATGGCCGCTTGCCCAGCGTGAGCTATGAATGACGCCGATGGCACCATTGTTAAAGCTTGCATTGATCGTGAAGCTGTCATTGGCGTCGAGTTCGTAGTCGCCGATGCGATTGCTTTCCACTTTGGGAAACGTCTGAAGGCGGCAATGGACATTGGTGAAGTCGAGGCCGGCTCCATAACAGGCGAAGTCGATAATATGGATGCCAACATCGCCCAGGGTACCGTTCGAGCCGTGTCTCGTCGACAGTCGCCATAGCCAGCGTTCATCAGTTCGCCAATCGCCCCAGGATGGCTGCGTAAGCCAACTTTGGAGATAAGACGCCTCCACATGCTTGACCTCGCCGATCTCGCCGGCGAGCACCATCTCTCGCGCGGCTTGAAGTGCCGGAACACCGCGATAAAGGAGATTGACCATGTTGATGACACCCGCTTGGTCTGCGCTCCTTGTCATCTCTGCTGCGAGCTTTTGGTTCGTTGCCAATGGCTTTTCACAAAAGACATGCTTATTTGCTGCAATGCAGTCCATCGTTGTCTCATAATGGACGTTGTCGGGCGTAGCATTTGCCACCGCATCGAATCCGTCCCAGTCCAGCGCATCAGGCAAGCCAGCGAAGCGCTGTTCGATCTCGAAACGCTCACTGAATGCCGCCAGACGCTCGGTATGAGGGTCGACCGCCGCCACCAGCTTGGCGCCAGCAATCGCGCCAAAAGCCTCAGCGTGTTGAACCGCCATAGCGCCGGTGCCAAGGATGAGGAGTCGCATCAAGGCCTCTCCGCACTTTCCGTGTAGAACGAGAATTGGAAGTTAGTGATGCCCCTGATCACCTGGCTGGTGCACGCTTGGCCCCCGCGTCTCGATGGGCTCGGGCGCTCGCTCAACAGGGACATTTGGAGCGACTGTCACCTCGGTTAGGCGCGGCGCCGGGTTATACGCCCAGCGTACGGCGTTGGTCAGTACGTGCTGCACCATCCCGTCGTGATAGGTAGGGTAGGTCTCATGACCTGGGCGAAAATAGAAGATGTTGCCGGCACCGCGGCGATAAGTAAGCCCTGACCGAAAGACCTCCCCACCTTGGAACCAAGAGATGAAAACCGTCTCGAGTGGCTCAGGCACACCAAAGGGCTCACCATACATTTCCTCGTTTTCGAGCACAAAATGCGAGGGCAACCCTTCGGCAATGGGATGACTTGGGTTGACCACCCAGATCCGCTCCCGCTCGCCAGCTTCGCGCCAAGAAAGATTGCACGGTGTGCCCATCAACCGCTTAAAAATCTTCGAGAAATGAGCGGAGTGCAGCAAGATTAAGCCCATGCCTGCCCAGACCTGCTCAACAACGCGGTCGACGATCCCATCGTCGACATCGCCGTGGGCGGCATGGCCCCACCAGAGCAGGACGTCGGTCTCAGCCAGTCGTGTGCTGGTCAAACCATGCTCGGGCTCCTGGAGCGTCGCAGTCGTCGCTATGATACCATCTGCGGTGTTCAAGGCAGAGGCAATGCAGGTGTGCATTCCCTCGGGATAGAGCGCGCCGACGGCTTTGTTGGTACGCTCATGAACATTCTCGCCCCACACCAATGCGCGGATCGCCAAGGCTAATATCCCCCCGGTCGCTGAGCTTGTCGCTAGAGTTGCAGAGACCTTTAATCCCAGAGCCTGTGGCAATCCAGCCCCAATAGCCGTCACGTGCCGAGAAAAATCGGTCCGTCTTGAGGGATGCTGTTCGTTGACACGTATCGAATCGGCGAGTCTTTGAACTGCCTACCCGGTGTGACCAAGGCGGCTGCGTTTCCCAATAGGTTGGTCGGGCTTCGGAGACGGCACGACATCAGAACACGTGTTCATCGGTTTCGTCGACGCGAAAAGCGACGACATGTCATGGCGTTGGGTGGAATGCCTTAGTGGATTACAGGCTCGACCTGCCTCGCCCTTGATTGAGAAGATCGCGGCCGTCCTCCGTTCTTTCCCGAACCCTTCAGGTCAAAGAATTTCAGCAGATCCGTAAGCTTCGTTGCCTCGTTAGCCAATGTTCGCGAGGCGGCCGTGCTCTCCTCGACCAGAGCTGAATTTTGCTGGGTCATCTCGTCCATGCTCGCAATCGAGCGATTGATTTCGTTGACGCCCTCTGACTGTTCTTGTGACGCATTGGCAATCTCCTGCACAATGCCCGTGACCTTGCTGATTGAATCGACTGTCTCTGTAAAGGCTCCACCGGCCTTATTGACCAATTGAACGCCGTCTTTCACTTGGCCGTTGCTGTTCTGGATCAACGACTTGATGTCATCGGCTGCATTCGCTGAACGCTGCGCCAGCTGCCGCACTTCTTGAGCGACAACAGCAAATCCCTTACCCGATTCACCAGCACGTGCGGCCTCAACGCTCGCATTCAAGGCGAGGAGATTAGTCTGGAAAGCGATCTCGTCGATGACGCCGATGATGGCGCTAATCTTCTCCGCTGACTCCTCGATCTTGGCCATCGCATCGACCGCTTGCTCCGCTACCTGACCACCACTCTTGGCACTTCGATCGGCCTGGCCAGCGAGGTGGCTGGCGTTCTCAGCGTTCTTGGCATTCTGCTTGACGGTAGCCGACATCTGTTCGCTCGATGCGGCCGTTTCCTCAAGATTTGCAGCCGCCTGCTCGGTTCGGTGGGACAAATCCTCTGTGCCACTTGTAATCTCAGCTGCTGCCTGCTGGACTTCGATGGCGCTTTCTTGGATCTCACCAACGATTCGGGTGAGTTCATCAGCGGTCCTATTGGCGTTCTCGATAAGGCCGCCAAGCTTGCCTTGGAAATCGGCCTCGATTCTCTGGCTGAGATTACCGGACACCATGGCTCCGAACATCGTGCCGAGTTCGTCCGTCACCTGTTCAACGGTCCCTGTAAGCTGGTTCATCCCGTCACCAAGCTTGGCGTAGACGCCATTGACTCCCGCTAGATCGATCCTTTGGCTGAAGTCTCCTTGTCGAGCAGCATCGATGACGCGATCGAAGGACTCCTGCATATTCAGTTCTAACGTGGCATCATCGCACTCAACGACCATGCCGAGCGATTGACCGGCATCGCTCAGGACTGGACTGATAACGAGCTGCAGTCTGCGACCACCCAGACAAATCTGGATTGACGTCGTTGTCTTTGTCGATTTTATGTCTGCGAGTTCGGGTATCAGCTGTCCGATGTTGCTGCCGGCCAACTGTCCGACTGAAAGTCCGGGGATGTCCCGTTGGAAGAGCGTCTCGTTTTCACGCAAAAATGCCTGCAATGCGTGATTCAGGTAGACGATCTCAGAGCGACGATTGGCAACCATGACCATGTTGCTGCAGCCATCCAGCGCCGCACGTAAGCGTGCTGCTTCAAGTCCTCGTTGGTAGACACTGCTGGCTGATCGGGCGAGCTCACCGATTTCATCATGACGCTGCTCGCCTGGGACAGTTGCCTGATTTCCTTTCGCGAACTCTCCGATCGCGTCCAAAATCGCGCAGAGCGGGCGCACAATGTCTCGGGTTAACAGCAAGCCGACAACAAACAGGAGCGCCATCACCAACGCGGAAATAAACGCTGTTTGAAGTCCCAGTTCAGCAACAGGCTCGTTGATCTCTGCCTGGTCCATTTGACCGATCAATGCCCAACGCACATTTTTGAAATCGAATGCCGTGAAGGCGGCCATCACCGAACGCCCATCGCGATCGACTTCGAGGGCGGCCCCTTGATCACCGCTAAGCGCTCCCTCGACGGCACCCAACTCGATCCTCTGTTTGAGAATCGTGGATGAATCCGAAAAGCGTGAGTCTGACCTCATCAACGAATCAGAGCCGACCAGATATGTCTCGCCGGATCGGCCCAATCCGGCGGATTGCTGGAGGATTGAGTTGAGATGATCGGCTGGCAATTGGAGAGCTAGGACGCCGAGTAACTCACCATCTTCATCGAATACCGGCGTTGCGGTAAAGCTCGCTGGCTCTCCTTGCCTCGGCGCATAATCCGTAAAATCGATAAAGACCTGTTCACCCTCTTCCGTGAGGTTCCGGGCAGCGCGGAAAGCCTCACCAAGCGCGGTCTTGCTCCATTCTCCATCTGCAATGTTGGTTGCGAAGTCCGCTTCCTTGGAGACGGAGTAGAGAACATTGCCGGCATCGTCGAACAAGAACATGTCGGCGTAGCCACGCTTCTTCGAAAACGCTCGAAACCAGGGATGATAGAGGCCATGCACCTCGCTGTAGGTGGTATCGTCATCAGCAGCGTCGAGCGCGGCCCGGTTCCCCTTCGCGTATGGACTATCCTCGATATAAAGTTGTCGAAGGACGGCGGGGGGCGCGATCTCGGCTTCTTCCTCAAGCTCGCTCCAGCCCTCGGAAAATCCCATCAGGGCCCAGCGTGTGGTCACGGCGGATGACACGATATCCAGATCTTGCTCGACGCCAGCAAAATACGTCTTGAGTGCTGATTTGCGACCTTCCAGCGCCGTTGTTAGCTGGTCGCGCCGAGCTTCCTCAAGGCTCTTTGCTGCATTCAGATAAGTTGAGACTCCAATGCTGATCCCCACCGCGAAGCCTGCGCCGACAATATAAAGCGGTAGCTTGTGAGCGATCTTGAGCCTGCCGAGAAGTTCAATGAATTTCATGCAATCAGCCCCGAGAGTGACCTCGTCGAACAGAGGACCGCCACAAAAGAAAACATGGCGCCTATTCTCAGCTGTCTATCGAACAGACCCTAACAATCTCCTAATGCCCGAAGGGCTTGAGTAACGGCTTGCCTGAATAAACCGAAGAAATTCGAACCGTCGAAACAGGCGATTCATCCGGCCGACCGCAATGCCGTCATATTCAATCATAGTCGCATAAAAAGTGACTTCATTTTCCTTTAAGAGACTGGTGCTACGAATCAGCTAGGTTTCACATCGAGCTGGATATGGCGACAATGAACAGTCTTGAAACAAGACTCGCTATTGGCCTCTTAATGGCTTTGGGCTTCGCTTCGACTGACTTACTAAGTCAGGCTTTTGCCGAACCTGGGGTTTCCGATCGTGGTGCGGATCATGTTGTCGTCTTAAAGGCAGCTTACAAACGCCCAACATCGGTTCCCTTTCCAGAGGACAATCCTTACACCGAGGCCAAAGCCAAGCTTGGACAGATCCTCTACTTCGACCCGAGGTTGTCTCGCTCCAACATGCAGTCATGCGCCTCATGCCATAATCCGAGCTTCGCTTGGGGGGATGGTTTGCCCAGGGGCGTCGGCGACAATATGCACGAACTGGGGCGGCGCAGCCCGACCATTCTGAATGCTGCCTGGGCGGAAGCTCTGATGTGGGACGGCCGCTTCGATACGCTCGAAGAGCAAGCGCTTGGCCCCATTGAGGCTGCAGTCGAAATGAACATGCCCCTTGATGATCTCATCAAGAAGCTGAGCCAGATCGAAGGTTACCCTCCTCTTTTTGCCGCCGCGTTTGGCGGTGATGCTGAGATCACTGAGGACAAGATCGCCATGGCGATCGCGACATACGAGCGCACAGTTATCTCCGGCGAAGCGCCTTTTGATCGCTGGATCAAAGGAGAACGACGTGCCATCTCCAGCTCAGCTCAGCGGGGCTTTGCGCTCTTTAATGGCAAGGCACGCTGCTCGGCATGTCACTCCGGCTGGCGGTTTACCGACGACAGCTTCCATGACATCGGTCTACCTGACGATGACATCGGTCGCGGCGCCGATTTTCCCGAAATCCTTAAGATGCAACACGCGTTCAAAACGCCTGGTCTCCGCAATATCGACCAGCGCGCACCCTTCATGCATGACGGCTCGCTGGCAACCTTAGAAGCCGTCGTTGACCATTATGACGAGGGTGGCAAACGGCGGCCGAGCCTTTCCGATGAAATGCATCCCCTAGGCCTAACGGATCAGGAAAAGCGCGATCTTGTTGCTTTCATGGAGTCATTGACGAGCGATGACGAACCTGTCACTTACGTTCAACTTCCACGTTAGTCTTGTTAGCAAAGGGTGTGACTAATGTTCGGTAAGACCTTCGTCTCGATTATCCTCGGCGGAAGTTTTTTGGCGTCCGCAGTTTTTGCTGAAGAGGTCGCTGTTTCGCAGAAAGGCAAAACGTTCTCGGAAAAAAAGATCACGCTGAAAGTGGGCGACTCGATTTCCTTCGTGAACGATGATGACATTACCCATAACGTCTATTCGCGCAGTAAAGGGCATAAATTTGATATTGGAGCGCAGCGACCAGGGACGACAGTGTCCCATCAATTTACAGCACCGGGCAGAGTCAAAGTGCGGTGTGCAATCCATCCGCGCATGAAGCTGACTGTGAACGTCGAAGAATGAACATCAAAGGGTTTGGGTTCCCGGTCAGATGGGTAGCCATTTGGACCGTCACCTTTGGCATCACACTATCCTCATCCTTTCCAGCGAGAGCTGCGGACCATATCGTTAAGATCGTTAGCGACTATGAAAACCTTCGTATGGTCTTCGAACCGAAATACCTCAAAATCGAGCCGGGCGATCAAGTTGTTTGGGTCAATGAGGCCAACGAAGAACACAATGTTATGACGTTCCCAGACGGGTTCCCCGAAGGAGCGTCGGCCTTTCAAAGCCCGATTATGACGAAGGCAGGCGAACGCTTCTCACACCGCTTCGAGGTAGCAGGAACCTACGAGTATCACTGCCTTCCGCATTTGCCGATGGGCATGCACGGTCTTATTGTTGTCGGGCAGCCCTCTGAGCATGACGAGTTCCACAAGCCCACGACGGCTGAGATCGAAGCCTATCGAAAACTCATGCTGGAATGGTTTGATGAAGACGACACCGAGATGCTGGAACGAGAGGACAGAGCGGCTGCTCCTGACTCTTGAACTCGGCGGTCTAACGAGACGGTTTTAGTCCTCGAGAAATCGCTCATGGGCGATGAATTTGCTTCACAATTATGAATTGTAGAGCCGATAGCGCGCCAATGATGGACAGGCGCAGTTTTCGGTCGGGGTCGCTCTAAAAACGTAAACGACCCTATGGGCCCGTTCATGGCTCCGCGACACAGGTCCTCCAAACTGGACATGCCAAGCTCAAAGAAACGTCAACTTCGATCGGCACGTCCTCATTCTTCCTTAAGGGGCCCTTGCTATGATCCCTAGGTATGATCAAAAGGGGCTGGTGAATGTTTGGCGCCATTCGACAGTTGTTCGGCAGGCTATCCCTGTCCTCCAAAATGTTATTCGTGGTCGGCGTCGCCTTTGCGATCATTGCCGCACCGCTGGTCGTGTATGACGTTGCCTCGAAGCACCAGCAAATCGAAGACATGGCCGAGCGTCACGCCAATGCAGCGTTGGACATGCTGGAGGCCATGCACGGACAGCCCATGATTCATCATGGGAGTCTCGACGAGACAAACAAAGCGACGGATACGCTCGACGATTCGCTGGAGCAATTCTCCGAAATCAATGAAAATGTCAATCTCTGGCTCGTGATGGGCCCCAAGGTTCTCGCTTATCAAGAATCAAACAATAACGATGTCGTAAGACGCCCTCTCGATAGCATCGATACTGCTGTCATTCAAACGGGCCAAGCATCGATGGTGTTGAATACCGATGATGTTCTCCGGGTGAGCAGACCCGCAGTGTTAGGCCGAGGCCATGCCGGAGAGGGCCGCTGTGTTCGTTGCCATTCTGAACTGATGAAGATGGAGGCCGGCGAGGTCCTGGGCGCCTACAGCGCTGCCGTCGACCTTGGCGTGGAATTTGCCGCGTGGCGACAAGAGATCGCTAAAAGTATTGCAGCCGTCGCACTCTTCGAAGTCTTGATCTTAGCACTCGTCTTCTATCTGCTTCGCGTAACGGCGCTTCGACCTTTGAGCCAGCTCACCGTTGCCACGCGCCGACTGGCTGCTGGTAACACGGAAACCGAGATTGATTGGACAGAGCGGACTGATGAAATCGGCCTAATGGCGCGGTCCTTGAATGTCTTCAAGACCAATCTGATCGAAAAGAAAGAAATAGAAGCCGAACAAGAAGTGACGTTAGACCTTCTCGAAACACAGAAGCATCGGCTCGAAACGGCCCTGGACAAAGAGCGTGAACTCAACGGCCTGCAACGCCATTTTGTGTCCATGGTTTCACACGAGTTCAGAACACCCCTCGCCATCATTGATGGCAACGCCCAACGTATCATCAAACGCAAAGACGAGATCGGTCCTGAACGCCTTCAAAACGGTATTCAGAAGATCAGAGGTTCCGTCGTTCGCCTGATTAATCTCATGGAAAGCGTTCTGAGCGCGTCCCGACTCGAAGCGGGTACCGTCAAGTTTCAACCCGAGCCCATCGATCTGAACGACGTCATTGACGAAGTCTGCGCCAATCATCGGGAGGTGGACTCAAACCATGAGATCATCACCGACCGCGCCGAATTGCCCGAGCAGCTGTGTGTGGACGCGACGCTGATGAGGCAAGTCCTCTCGAACCTCGTTTCAAATGCAATTAAGTATACACCATCGGGCACCCGAGTTTGGGTCCATGGCGTCATGACCAATGATGAAGAGGTCACGATTTCAGTACGCGATGAAGGCCCCGGCATCCCCCCCGATGAGCTTAGTAAGCTGTTTGATCGGTTCTTTCGGGGCAGTTCGTCGACCGGCATTATCGGAACCGGCATCGGCCTACATATGGCTCAAGCGTTCGTCGACCTGCACGGCGGCCGAATCGATGTTGCGAGCAAAGAAGGCGAAGGCACAACATTCACTGTCTATCTGCCGAAAACTGGCTCGATGATATCACATCCGAAACAAGCGCTTGAAAGCGCTGATGCCGCTGCTTAAGCCTGTCTTGGCAATCGCTCAAAAAACGCCCGCCGCTTCTCGATCAGCGAGAGGACGGCGCCCGTAAGCTGACCAGGCCGAAGCTTCAGCTCTAATGTCATTCTTGACTGGCCATTGGCTCTCACGTGTTGATCGAAAGGGCGTGGCAAGGCCTGCGTTAAAGTACAAACATGAACCGATGATTCAGGATGCGTTCACGCTGTGCTCGATAGGGCTGTCTTTTGTGTCACGGCGCGCCCGGTCGACGCATTGCAAGCGTAACCGACTGGGAGTTGACGACGACGGAGACGGTTACTTCAAGGAATAAAGCATGCGTGTGAAGCTCATACTCCCTGCTCTCACCGAGGCAACAAGCCCTTTCTTTCGTCCCATCAAGTACTCTCTGTTCCCACCCCTAGGTCTCGCAACGCTGGCATCCTACCTTGCCAACGACGATGAAGCTTGGATCGTCGATGAGCACGTGGAGCCGAATAGGCTAGATGACGATCCCGATCTCGTCGTGATCCAGGTGTATATTACGAACGCTAAGCGAGCCTATAGAATCGCCGACAGCTATAGGCGGCGTGGCATTCGGGTTTGCCTTGGCGGCCTGCATGTGACGTCGGTCCCGGACGAAGCGGCCGCACATGCCGACCACCTGTTTCTAGGTCCAGGTGAAGAGAGCTTTCCAAGGTTCTTGAACGATCTACGACAAGGGCATCCGGAGAAACGCTATGTGTCGAGCGTACGAACTCTCGTCGGTGTTCCTCCGATTCGGCGGGACTTGATCCACCGTCACCGCTATCTCGTGCCTAATTCGATTGTCGTCACAAGGGGCTGCCCGCATCATTGCGGTTTTTGCTACAAAGACGCGTTCTTTGAGGGCGGCAAGGGTTTCTACGTTCAAGCGGTCGACGATGCTCTTGCGGAAATCGAACGTTTGCCTGGTCGACATCTCTATTTTCTCGACGACCATCTCCTCGGCAATCGACGGTTTGCCTCGGCGCTTTTCAAGGAGATGAAAAGCATGGGCCGCCTCTGGCAGGCCGCCTCGACCGTCGACGGTGTTCTCCGCGGCGATTTAATCGAAGACGCTGCTGAAGCCGGGTTGCGATCCCTCTTCGTCGGATTTGAGACGCTCGACGACAACACGCTTCGGTTCGCCAACAAGTCGCAAAATCTTGGCCGTGACTATGACCGGGCGATCCGCCGCCTGGACGACCTGGGGGTGATGATCAATGGGTCCTTTGTTTTCGGATTGGACGGCGATGGCCCGGATGTGTTTGATCGGACGGTCGACTGGGCCGTTTCCCGTGGCCTGACCACAGCGACATTCCATATCGCCACGCCCTATCCCGGCACCGCTTACTACAAAGACATCGAGCGACAGGGACGACTCCTGCATAAGAACTGGGATCTCTATGACACCAGGCATACCGTCTTCACGCCGATGAACTTAACGGCAGATGCTCTCGAAAACGGTTACTGGCAGGCCTATCGAAGCTTTTACAGCTGGTTCAACATCGTCGACGGGAGCATGCAGCATCAAACATGGCACCGCTCGATCCGCCACTTGGCCTACGCTATCGGTTGGAAAAAATTCGAACCCCTTTGGGATGCCGTGATTCGCTTCCAGCGCCTGCCGATGATGCGACCGCTTCTCGAAAGCATTCTCTCCACAATCAAGAATAATCAACCTCAAAACCATCGAGGTAAACAACCCGATGTCAGAGCCAAAGAGATGTCGCCATGAGCAGCGGCAAGCGCCTGCTCGACGTCATCGCAGCGATCATTGCTCTCACAATTTTCGCACCTGTCCTCGTCGCCGCCGCGATCCTGATAAGAAAGGAGGATGGCGGTGAAGCACTGTTTCGCCAGGTTCGCGTCGGCCGGCATGCTCAGCCCTTCGTCATTTTCAAGCTTAGAACCATGCATAATGGCGAACATGTTACTAGGATCGGTCGATGGTTACGCCAAACAGGCATTGATGAGGTGCCACAGTTCATCAACGTGCTTCGTGGTGACATGTCGGTCGTCGGACCACGTCCCTTGACCGCAGAGGATCTGCAACGCCTTGGATGGGCCGCGGATGAACAACGCCATGCGGTACGTCCCGGCATCACTGGTATCGCTCAGATCTTTGGCGGCCAAACGGCAGATCAGTCCAGTGAACTTGATCGCCTCTATGTGGCCCATATGGGCGTTCGCACCGACATCGAGCTTATTCTGATTTCATTTATGATGAACATGGCAGGCAAGACGAATGTCCGAAGCTGGTTAACGATGCATCGATTTGCAAAACAGGCCAGGTCGAATGTTAATGGCTCGATCCGTCGACTGCATACTGCCAATGAAGCCGAGGATCTGAATGAGTAATTTTGAGCAGCGAAGTTAATGACACCTGCGCCAAACACTGTTGATTGCTCTGTGAGATCGTGTGATCGATCAAATCGGAACATGTTGCCGGCAAAGCAGAATTCCTAGCAGCCATCGACCTATCACCCGGGCTGTGCGCAGCGGCCCGCTCAAAGATCCCACTTGAGCTCCCGTCTGTTTTGACAATCAACAACGCAGTCATGTCGGCCCTGAGTGAACGATGACCAAGTTGATGTTGGCTCCTTCACGTTGAATCGACTAAGAATGTTATAGCGGTAAGCTTTCAACCTATGTCACGTTACGGCCTATCGCGATTTCAGGGACCGAATGATGTCGGCAAAAAATAACGATACAAAAACCTCAGCTTGTCTCTCACGGGCCGATGTCGCTCTTCTCGAGAACTTATTTGACCGCCTCCCCGGGACACTTGCGTTTAATCTGATCATTGCTTTGTTCACCGTGATGGTCTTCTCGAAACAAGTGAGCTCGAGTGTACTGAGCTTATGGCTTGCGATCATGATCGGAACGATCATTCCGCGCCTCTACCTCCGTCACCGTTTTCGACAAAGTGATGATCCAATGGAGGCTATCACCTCTTGGCGCCGTCTCGTTGTTCTAGGCGCTGCAGCGACCGGTGCAGTCTGGGGGCTTGGAGGGCTCCTATTTTACGATCCCACCTCGACAGTTTCCCAAGTCTATTGGCCGTTTGTACTGGCCGGTATGTCGGCTGGCTCGATCGTTGCCCAAATTGGTTGCATGCCAGCATTTGTCGGCTTCGTCGCCACCGCCATTTCGCCCTACGCTCTTCGCCTGGCGGCCGAAGGCGATCTGATGAATCTCCTGATGGCATGTGCTCTGGTCCTCTATATCTTCGGGATCAGTCTTCTTGCCCGCTCCGTCAATGCCTATTTGATGGCGTCCATCCGGCTGTCAGCTGAGAATGAGAGCCTCGCAGAACGTCTCAGTGAACGAACCCAAGATCTGGCAAAGCAGAACGTCAAACTCGAGCAAATGGTAGCAGTCCGGACAGAGCAGCTCGAACACGCCCTTGAGGAAGTCAAGAAATCGGAGGCCAGTCGTCGACGTATGCTGGCGGATGTCAGCCATGAGCTGCGCACCCCGCTTACCATCATCCAGGGTGAGGCAGATGTGGCACTTCGCGGCGCGGAAAAGACATCCGCGGTCTACGAAGAAGCCCTCGCTAAAGCAAAGGAAGCAGCGGCGCAAACCTCGCTTCTTGTTAATGATTTGCTGTTCATCGCCAGCAGCGAAAGTGGCCATGCGCGACTAAGAATTGATGACATGGATCTAAAAGGCCTTCTTACCGAGATATCTGGGAGCGTTGCGCATCCCGTACCTTTTAGCACCGACCTCGACGAAGCACCCATGGCTGGCGATGTCAGCCGCGTCCGGCAAGCAGTTCTGGTCCTGGTGCAGAATGCCCAGCATTATGGAGCCGGCGCGAACCTGATCCGTCTCGAGCATGGACCTGGCGTCTATCGGATCGCTATTGAGGATGCTGGTCCAGGGATGAGTGATGCAGAGAAAAAAGATGCCTTTCAGCGATTCTTTCGTGGTACCGCCGCTGATCGATATCCCGGAGGTACGGGGCTTGGCTTGCCCGTAGCGCGAGCTATCGTCGAGGCGCATGGCGGAACGATCTCTTTGGAAGACCGGCCTGGCGGTGGCCTGATATCGACAATCACCCTACCTAAGCAGCATCAGATCGAAGCGGCGTCGTAAAGAGCTCTTGGCGGGTCGGCAGTCTTTAGGCATAGAGCCACGATACTGTCACTCTGTACCCACAATCCTTTTTGACTTTGCTTCGTTAGGGGGCGGTCAGTCGATAGAGTTTGTTCGCCGTCAACGTTTCGCGTCCAGGAATTACCTCGCGATCAACGCCGATCACTGTTCGAAACATATCTCTAAGAATCGCTGGTACCGATCGGTAACTCGAATGTACCGACGGAGCCCTACTTCCAAATAGCTCTCTCAGCTTGTCATCGTTAGCCCATTGCCGGCAGTCGACGAACAAGACCTTGTCCGGCGTCGTTTCAAACGTGGTCGACAGCGTACGGCCAAGCCGCCTGGAAGCGTTTTTTCGGTTCGAAACGCGAAGGACATCATCATGGGGAGAAAAATAGGCCGTCACGCGGTCACTAAAGCGATTAATGCCAAAACCTCGGCCGCCGGGCTCAAGCGACTTGTTGCCGATATCGGCTGCAATCATCAGAACCTGGGCCATGATCGTACCGGCAGGCGCTGTTGGGCTGCTGACTAGCGCGGCAAAAGCCTCGCGCAGCACATAGACGCCCAAGCTGTGGCCCAAGAAGCAGATCTCGGAAATGCAGTCTTCTAACTGACGGGTTTCTTCGAGCAGGATGTGCACCATGTGCCTAACAGCAGGATAGGACATCCGCGCGTCGTCACGATCATCGAGATAGGTCAGCGAGCTGCCCTCGCTTGGCCAGGAAAAGAGGACAGGCAAACACTGATCCTCGAAGGTTTCCTTGCCGACGGCGTCCTGAAAGTTGCGTCGAAGCCCAACATACTGTTCTAGGGCTTCTCGATAGATGTTGTTGAAGCCGTGGGCGTAAATCAAAAGAGATGGCTTTCGCTGTACGCCCTTAGCTGCCAAAGCGGCGGCCCTCTTTTGCAGTTCTTTCCGGACTTGCTTTGCAAAGTCGCGCACAGCATCAGTGTCATCGCTATTGCCGATGTAATCGACACGCAAGTCACGATTGCGACGAGGCATTTTTGCGTCTTGGCTAAGAAAGTGGAGCTTGCCAGCCGACTCGAGGTCTCCGCCAAATGACCGCTTACTTGTTCGTTCTCGATTGGTCATCACAAACCATTTCATATCGACGCTCCTTTGGTGTCTAAATTACCTCAATATCCAGTCACGATGATCAATCCCAAGATTCTACAACGCCTTCCCGATAGGCTTCCAGTGCTAGATTGAAAAGCTGCGCCCCGGCGGTCTTGGAAAAAGGACGCTTACTTCCCTCGGTCAATGGAGCGGCGGCAGTTGGCAGCAAGGCCATCTCAATCTTTCCGTATGGGGGCATCATCCCCGGCATGATCCACTACAAAAGTCGGCTGATTCTGCAGAAGACATCATAGAGCTTCGTATCGTTGATTGACGATGCGCTCTCTTGGCCTTGTTCGGATATATCGGTTTCGACCTTCGGATAAATGGGCCGACTGCAAGGCTGTGGCTGAGCTGGCGAAAGAGGTTGGCATCGCAAATCTATGCTTTGACTTCTCATTTGATCCGGAGATGCGAGATCAAATGAGGCTGTATGCGCCTGAGATCAAACGGATGATCTGGAGGATGACCGCAGGCAGCATTCAATCAGAGATCGACAATTTCTATGTGCAAATGGTCAAGATCAAGAAACATGGCATTGTTGAATAGGATATTCTCGACGGCAAGAAGGCCGGTCTTAAAGCGATGTTCTCTACTGATGGTCCAGACATCAAGCATCTGACTAAAGCGTTAGGGTTCGAAATGGATTTGGTAAAAATTGATTGCGTCGAGGTCTCTGACCGTATCAGGCGGATCTTCAAGACCTAAGGGAAGCGTTCGTTAACTGTCGTTCGTCATTCCTCAAGCGAGTAGAGGAGAGACGAGAGGCATCCAGATCCTGTTCACGTCCGATCTAACGAACGCTTGCTGATTGGCGTGCGATCAGCGCCATTGCCGTTGTAACGATGCGTCCAGCCGTCAGCGCGCCCATACCGTCGAGATCTCGTTCCGGCATGAATTCCACCAAATCCATCGCTGCAATTTCAGCTTTCCTGGAAACCCCTTCGATCAGGTCGATGATGTGCCAATAGGACAACCCGCCAGGTGCACGCCCGATGACGCCGGGCATCACCGATGGATCCAGCCCGTCGCAATCCAGACAAACAATGACCTTGGCACCTGGAGCAATGAACTCGAGCGCTGTGTCGACCCCTTTGGCGCAAACATCCCTTGCGGAGATGAAATTAGCACCCCAATTCACTGCATCCTCAACATCACTGGGCCGGGCAGAGCCTAGACCTCGTTGCCCGACTTGAACGATGGAATCGATATGCTCCATTTCAGATGCACGTCGCATCGTCGACGACAGCCCCATACGTTCGCCTTCGTGAGAGTCGCGCCAATCGATATGTGCGTCTATCTGCAGGATCGTGAATTTTCCACGACCTGCGAAGGCTTCGAGCATTGGGATGGGTATAGAATCATCGCCGCCAAGGATGATGGGAACCGCACGCTTCTCAAGAACCTGCCGGACGGCTTTTCGGATGTTTTCTCGGTTTCCGGCGCTGTCATTTTCGTCGAAGGCGAGATCCCCGTGATCAACTGCTTTGATGTTGTGCGGCAGAATTTCGCCACCAACGTCGAAGTCATAGTGAGTGAGGTTGGCGGTGAAGGCGCTCATACCTTTTCGGATACCATCTGGTCCGTTTGCGCAGTAGGCGCCGACCGACTTGTATGGCGTTGCGCATGGTGCTCCGATGATAGCGATGTGGGCATCAAGCAACGAAAGATCGTCGCAGGAAGGCAAGCCCAGAAAGGTCGTGGCGGAACTTTCTCCAAACAGGGTCTGCAGGTCGGGTTTGCGTACCATCATCGAACTCCTCGGTGAGCAGACGATCTATCTTCAAGCGGTCCTTGGACATGTCAACGCCATCGAACCCTATTCTACCGCTGGCCCGACTTCAGCACGGCCTAGCCAGGAAGCATCTGGTGGTCTCGCATGCACGGATTGAATTCGGTGTGAAAAGAGCATTGTGATGCGGGTGTGCCATCATGGCTTGGATACGACTGCTGCTCTAATGGCGAACCAGCACGTAACCACATGGTGCCTATCACGTTAGCAAGGAGATCACACCGTCTAGGCTGTCGGTCTCGGCGTCCGGCGATGCCGTCTCTGCCCCTTGGCCTCTCTGTCCAAAGATGCGTCCGGGCCTATTGACCCAGACACTCCTAAGGCCGATAGCATTCGCAGGAACGATATCCGCCCGTCTGCTCTGCGCGACATGGAGCACGCGATCGGGTGGGATATCTCTAGCAAGTAGATCGGACAGAACTGCCCAAAAGTGTGCTTGATCAGGCTTGTAGGCCCCTACCCGTTCCGCTGTGACAACGATATCAAATGAGAAACCAGCTGCCGTCATGACGCGCCTAAAGGAGGCGTCGTCGATATTGCTCAGTGCGCAAAGCAGGAAACCGTTTGATCTCAGCGTGTTGAGAGCAGGAATGCTGTCAGGGAACGGTCGATGTTTTGCCGCAAGGCGTCCAAAGGCCTCACGCTCACGTTGATCCGGTTCATGGCCGAATGATCTGACCACAGCATCAAAGGTTCGCTCTAAGATTTGAGGATATCTCAGGGCTGGTTTTTGGGATTGAAGCGGCTGGCGTACGCAGTCGTAAAGGTCCAAGAGTTTGGCCTTTGAGATCTCTAGACTGTTGCCAACAGCCCAGGCATGAAGAAAGTCAGCAACGTCCGGCTCCCAATCGAGAATGGTACCGTAGACATCGAAGGTCAGTGCATCGTAATCGCTGCCTCGTATTGCCATTTTCCTTACCAAACTTTCTCGGTGGAGCACTATCCGACTTAAAGCCGAATCGACGGCTGAATCCAGCCGGCGTGATACAAGGATCACTCAATCGACCGGTCTTGTAAGGGCACTCAAGGCACGGAAGATATGAAGAGCTGAGCTTGGTGCCGAAACTCCTTGACCAAATAGAGCCGAACTCAGGCGCACTTCGAATTCTCGATCGACATTTCTAGTTCGACCAACAGGCCCGTGTCGCTATCCCGTTCTTCCCAAGATCTGTCGCATCGCAGCCAGAAGATCTGCGGCTGGACTGGCCGATAACTGTTGCTGCCGCCAGGCAACATGACGGTCGGGACGGACCAAGAGACAGCCGCTGTCTGAAATCTCAGAAGCTAATGCCCAGTCACCGAAGGTATCGTTGATCTGGCAGCCCGGTCCAATCTGAATGCCTCGAATAGAGATGTCGAGTTCGGCCTCTGCACGCGCAGCAGCTTCGATCCAGCCAGCACCGCTGATGCCCGTAAGAATGGTGAATTGTCCATGCCCCACCAAGTCGAGCGTGGAGAGTTTTTCTTGGTCGCGATCCACCCAAGCGTGGGGCAGATAAGCGCCGGGCCAGGTCGTGGGGTGATAGTAGAGTTCTCGGTCCCTGGTATATTCGGGTTCGGCGGTGCCATCGGGGATGATCGCCGGCGAGCGGTAGCGCTGGCCGAGTTCAACGCCATGGCAGTTGAACTCATACGACTTCTTCCGAATATAGCTGTTCAATGCCTTACGTCGCGCTTCGGCTTCGACCGTCGGCTGTTTTCGTTGATCCATTCGGCGCTTGATATCATCAGGGCTGCCGGGCTGAAGGAGGCCCAGTGTTTCGAAGATGGGCGCGTAGTCTTCGATGGACTTGTTGGCACGAGTTACAATTTGCTTCCCGACGGGCTGGCGTTCCTCGTTGTACGTGCCGAGTAAATTGGGGGCAGCTTTGCCGTCGAGAACAAGCTTCAGCTTCCAACAAAGATTATAAGCGTCCTGGATCGACGTGTTGGAGCCGAGACCGTTCGAGGGAGGATGGCGATGCACAGCATCACCCATACAGAACACGCGCCCCTTGGCGTAGCGGCGCGCCACCATGTTGTTGACGGTCCAGAAGCTTAGCTTGTCGATCTTGATCGGAATCTCATCATCGCCAATCAGCTGGCGAACGATCTGCTCAGCCTCAGCGTGACTGATGTCAGGCGGGCCGTCCTTGACGTCGTAGCCGTAAATCGAGAGCCATTTGTTCCAAGGTCTGACCATGCGGATGACGCCGGCACCGATGCCGCCAATATTCGAGCCTGGCTGGAAGATCCAATAGAGAACCGATGGTCGATGGGCGACGTAACGGGACAGGTCACATTCAAACTCGATGTTCATCGAGCCTTCGACGCCCATTTGGCCATCCATGGGTAGACCAAGCTGCTCAGTGATGATCGAGCGCGCGCCATCGGCACCAATCATATATTTTGCGCGGATGCGGTAGGTCTGATCAGCAACACGATCACGGACGGTCGCGACGACACCATCAGCGTCTTGAGTGTGGCTGACATATTCTGTCTTAAAGCGGGTGATGGTGCCCGAGGCCATTGCCTTACCGACGATAATCGGTTCCAGGAGGGTCTGTGGGATGTCGCAGATTCGACATGGACTTGCGAGATCATAGTCAGCCCTACGATGGGGGTGATTGCCCCAGGTCAGGAGACGGCCGATTTCTTCGCCGGCAAGCGACGTGCAGAACACGTTGTTCCCCATCAACTCCTGGGGAACGGATTTTTCTTTTGCGTCTTCCTCAATGCCGAGTTCGCGCAGGATCTCCATGGTACGTTGGTTGGTGATGTGTGCCCGTGGCGTGTTGGCGAGCCAACCATATTTCTCGAGCATGATGTTCTCGACACCGTAGCTCGAAAGCAGGGCAGCTGACGCAGCGCCCGCAGGGCCAGAGCCGATGATCAGGACGTCCGTTTCAATGTCGAACATCGTCGAAATCTCCGGGATCATAAGGTCTGAGCCGACCACGCCGGCGGGCTCCGGCACGCTGATCTCTCTGACGGGTTGGGTATAGTCAGGGACTGGGGTATCGGGCCCGATCAGACGACGGCGCGTCGGGAAAATCGAGAAGTCATAGCGTTCCTGAATGTAACCCCAGATACCTTTGGGCGTGATCAGCATCACAAGGATCGCAATCGCGCCAAGCAGCATGAGGTACCATGTGCCGTAGTCCGCAAAAGCGTTTCGTAGCAAGAACAGGATGATCGCGCCGATGATCGGCCCTTCGAGCGTGCCAATACCGCCGATGATGACAATGAAGAGGACGTAGGCCGTCCAGTCGATAAGCGAAAACGCACTGTCTGGGGTGATCGACGCCTTTTGGAAAAAAATGAGCGCGCCAATCAGAGCAGCGCCGGCAGCAGCGAATATGTAGACGGCGAGCTTGGCCTTGGTGACGTCAACACCGACCGAGGCAGCGGCGGCTTCGTTGTCTCGGATCGCCGAAAGGGCGAGACCTTCGCGCGTGCGCAAGAAGAGATAGGCGGCGCCCACAATGATGACGGTGAAGAGAAGCGCGAGCCAATAGGAAATGATGTCGAGCGTTGCCCCTGTCTTGGTATCGAAGAAATCTTGCACCTGGTCGAAGCCGAACATCGCCTTCTGATAGCTTTTTGGCATGGCTGTACCGGTGCCGCCGCCAAGCTGCTTCCACTGCGCGAAAATCAATCGGTAGACCTCGGCCACGACCCAGGTGCCGATGGCGAAGTAAGCGCCCTGGAGGCGAAAGACGACATAGGCCGTCGGGATCGACAGAATGGCGGCGATGATCCCGGCAAGAAGAATCGCGACCAGCGGGTTCAGCCCAAGCAGAATGGCGCCGGCAAAGCCGATATAGGCGCCCATACCGACGTAAGCCTGCTGGCCGACACTAACCAGACCGCCATAACCGGCGAGCAGGTTCCAGCATTGTGCGAGACCGATCATCGTGAGAAGGAAAAACAGATCCTGCAGGAGCGAACGCGACACAAACGCAGGAGCAAATGCCAAAAGCACGACCAAGACTGCAATCGCCGCCAGCGCGATCTCGGAAACGCGTGTCGACTTGGCGACGCTGTAGCGGCTGGTGTCGATCACGTGTCCACCGTCCTCGGAAAAAGACCGCGTGGGCGAAACACCAACACAATTAAGAAGACGATATGGCCCGCGAGCATCTGCCATTCCGGGTCAATGCGTGCACCAATTGTCTGAGCGAGGCCAAGGATCACCCCACCAGCAAGCGTCCCCCAGAGGCTGCCAAGGCCACCGATAATCACTGCTTCGAAGGCGAAGATCAGTCGGGTTGGACCCATCGATGGATCAAAGGTTGCGCGACTGCCGAGATAGAGCCCAGCGATCGCCACCACGAGCATAGCGAGCGCCATGGCGAGCGCGAAGATACGGTTGTTGTCGATCCCCATGAGCTGGGCGGTCACAGGATCGTCGGAGGTAGCACGAAAGGCGCGGCCGGTTTCGGTCCGATAAAAGAGCGTGTTGAGCGCGAGGATAACGACGATAGCCGAGATAAAGGTGAGAAGCGGCATCGCTCCAATGGCGAGGTTCTCGCCGAGCTGGATCGACACGTCTTCGAGGCCGCCAGCTTTCAGCCTACGGGTGTCGGCCGAGAAGGCCTCTAACATGCCGTTTTGCAAGATGATCGACAGGCCAAATGTGACCAGAAGTGGCGGCAGGATGTCCTTGCCAAGCGTTCGGTTCAAAAGCACGTATTGGAGCACATAGCCGACAATGAACATCAACATCGCGGCGAGAATCGCGGATACCATGATGTTGAGGCCGAGTGCCTCGATCCCGATCAGAACGGCAAAGGCACCAAGGATCATAAAATCGCCATGGGCGAGGTTCACCAGTCTCATGATGCCGAAGATCAAAGAGAGGCCCGTAGCGAAAAGGGCGTAGAGGCCGCCGAGAAGAATGCCTTGGATGAGAGTATCGACCCAAATCATCGATCACCCACCGAAATAAGCGGCGGTAATCCGCTCGCGGCTGAGATCTGCGGGCCTGCCTTCGAGGGTAACCCGCCCCTCCAGAAGACAGTAGACGCGATCGGCAACCGACAGCGCCTGGTTGATGTTCTGCTCGACAACAAGGGTCGCCGCCCCCTCAGCGCGGATCGCATCGAGCGCCTGATAGATGTCTTTGATCACGGCGGGGGCAAGGCCGAGGCTGATCTCGTCACAAAGCAGCAAACGCGGGTTTGCCATGAGAGCCCGGCCGAGCGCCACCATCTGTTGCTGGCCGCCCGAAAGAGAGGTTGATGCCTGATGGCGTCGTTCCTTTAAGATCGGAAATAGGCGGTAAATGGCCTCCAAATCCCAAGCACCGCGGACCTTCCGGCCGTAGTTGCCGACAAGCAGATTCTCTTCCACGGAGAGCGAAGGAAACAGACGACGACCCTCCGGTACCATAGCGATTCCTGCCGCGAGAATGTCGGCGGGCTTGGCACCCCCAATCGATCGCCCGTCAAAGCTAATCATCTCAGGGGATGCCGTACGTAGGCCTGTGACGGAGGCAAGGAAGGTCGACTTGCCGGCACCGTTCGCGCCGATCATGGCAATCGTCTCACCTTCATCGATCGTCATATCGATGCCGTAGAGGGCCTGGAAGTCGCCGTAGAAGGCGGTGAGGCCTTGGGTTTCTAAGAGTGCCATCACTCAACACCGAGATAGATGCGCTGCACGGCATCTGAGGCCATCACCGCGTTTGGTTCACCCTCAGCGATGATCGTACCGAAGTCGATGGCGATGAGACGGTTGATCACCGCGAGAAGAGCATGGGTAACGTGCTCAATCCAAATGATGGTAATGCCGTCAGCCCCGATGGCTTGAATGGCTGCGACCAGCTCGTGGCTTTCCGCTTCCGTGAGACCGCCCGCGATCTCGTCGAGCAGAAGGAGGCGAGGCTTGGTCGCAAGCGCGCGCGCCATTTCCAAGCGCTTGCGTTCGAGGAGGCTTAGGGCGCCGGCCGGGAGGTTGGCCTTGGGCAAGAGACCGGTGCGATAGAGGACGTCGACAACATGGTCCTTGACCGCATCTTCGCGCTCATTGGCCCCGAAGCAGGCCGCCGTTGCCGTGTTTTCAAACACGGTCATATGTTCAAAAGGTTGTGGAATCTGATAGGAGCGCCCAAGGCCTCGATGAACCCGCGAGCGCGCCGGCATGCGGGTAATGTCTGCGCCGTCGAGGCTAATCATTCCGCCATCTGGCGCGAGATTCCCCGTAATCAGATTGAAGAGCGACGACTTGCCAGCACCATTCGGTCCAATGATTCCGAGCGCCTCGCCTTCCTCGACGTCGAGCGTCACGTCATCGGCGACCGTAACGGCCCCAAAGCTTTTTTTGACGTTACGAAGTTCAAGCAACATCGGCGTTCATTTAAGCGAGGTGCTTATGATCGAGGCACACGGGCACCGGCATGTTCGTGCTGCCGGTGCGTGCGATATCATAATCCGGGCTACCTAACCGATGGGCTCCATCTCGCCGCCGAGAGGGATGTCCGGGTAGGTCTGATTGTCGACGATGACGATCCGGAACTTACCATCATCAGACTTCCGCCACTGGCCACCAACCAGCGGCGTCTTGGCAACATTCTTCTGGGCAAACGGCGGCAAGTTTGCCCCATCCCACTTGATCGGTCCGACAATGGTGTCGAGCTCGGTCGCAGCGATCGCCTCGGCGACCTCATCAGCGTCATTCACGCTGTCGACCCGTTTGACCACGTCGACCACGATCTCAAAGAGAGAGTGGACGAAGCCAAGCGGCTGGGTCCATTGCTTGCCAGTCTCGCTTTCGTAAGCATCGCAAACATCGGCAGCTGATGCACCTGTGATTGACGAACTGAAGGGGTGAACGTTGGACCACCAGACCTCGGAGCTGAGGTTCTCGGCGGAATCGCCGATGGCATTGACGGCCGACGGGAATAGGATCGCCTTACCAATTGAAGCGACCTTCGGCGTGAAGCCCTGCTGACGAGCCTGGGTCCAGAAGGTGGCAAAGTCAGGCGGAAGCACCACACCCGTGATGATATCAGCGTTGACTTCCTTGAACGCATTGATCTGAGCTGAGAAGTCATCTTGCAGGTTCTGATATCGGCCGGGATCCGTGAGTTCGAACCCCATCTCCGCAAGAGCGGGGGGCATACCGACCTCGGGATTACCCCAGGCGTTGCCATCGGCGTCGTTCGGAAACAGACCGCCCACAACGTTGTTAGTCTCAAGCTGATTCCACATGTTGGTGAAGACCGCGATCAGGTCCTCAAGGCCCCAAAGATAGTGGTAGGTGTAATCGAACTGGGTCCAGCTCCCCGGATCGGTCGGGTCACCCTGCCGGCCGATAAACCATGGCTGCCAAGGGGCGAGCGTGGAGATACAGGGGATCTCTTCGATCTCGCAAATGGTCGCAACCGGATTGGTCGTCTCGGGTGTGTGCGCCACTACCATGATGTCGATTTCATCATCGACGATCAGCTCTTTCGCCACCTCGGCTGCACGGTTCGGATTGGACTGGCTATCCTTGACCACGACCTCGAAGGTAACGTTTTTGGAGCCCGCCTGCACGCCACCTGATGTCGCTTCAAGAAAGCCGTTGATCGTGAAATCGTCGACCTCGGCAAACGCGGCGAGTGGACCGGTCTGCGGGCTGACATAGCCGATCTTGATCACCCGGTCTTGGGCGTGAATGGCGGGAGCACCGATACTTGTCGCCGCGGCGGCCGCGCCGGTCGTCTGCAAGAATCGACGGCGGTTCCAGCCGCTCTTCAAGATTGTCATGTCATCCTCCAACTTAGCTTGAGAGCCTTGGACAATCGCCCCAAAAGGCCGATGCAATCAGCGCCTTGACGTCTCCTTGATCAAGAGCGCACCAACGTCAACAAATCTTGGTGGTGACATCAAACACAGCATCAATGTCGCCTACCCGCTCGGAAGGGGCATACGTCGGTAGGACTGCGGGGAAAAATTGAACCATCAGACTCCCTGACCAAGCCGCTCCCTGTTTTACTCTTCTGTATCCGTGTTTTCTCGACCCTGTCGCGAAACGTAGAACCGGTCAAGGTGCGAATGCTGCTGATCCAGCCTCGTCGCTGCCCAGCTTGACACCCAGACCGGATTCCAGCTTCTTTTGGACAAACAGAAAGGCTGTTTTCTATCAATCAGGGACAGCGAATAGGCCACCCATGGAGCACCGCATGGCGGACGCCAGAGAGAGCCGAAGTCTTGCCGACCTGGTGGATGCCGCCAACGGCCCGTTGTCGGACCCGATGCGCAATCGCCACGTCGGCACGGGTTCTCGTCGCTTTGAGCTTTACCACTTCGCGCTCAGTGTCTGTTCGCACAAAGTCCGCACCGTCTTATTCGAAAAGGGTGCACCTTTCGTCAGCCATGACATCCACATCTTGCCGCCAGCCATGGAGAATTATCACCCCGATTATGTGCGGCTTCGCATGCAGGGCGGCAAAGGGCGAGAGATGGTGACCGGCTATACCGGTCGCTCCTCCACGACCACCGAGGGCTTTGATCCCTGTGTTGTGCCGACGCTGGTCGACCATGACGCCGATCGGGTGATCGTTGATAGCCGAATGATCGGCGAGCATATCGATCGCGAGTGGCAGGGCGGTACAGAATTGTGCCCGGCGCGACTGAAGCGTGAGATCGACCGCGAGATCAACATTGTCGATGGCACACCCCATGTCGCAGTGCTCTATGGCGCCCATCCCGATGGCGACTTTCGCCCAGCGATGCTTCGAAAAAACATGCCGGGCGCTCATGACTACAAAATCATGAAGCTGATGGAGGGACGGAGCCTCGCCGTGGGCCATCCACACCTGACGGCTGCTTATGACGCCAAAATCCGAAAGGAGGCAGCCGCCAAGGTCTATGTCGCCTCACCAGACCTCATGCGCTCAGCAACAGATGAGATCATAGGGATCGTCGGTGATCTTGAGGAACGCCTTGCCGATGAGCGGGCCTGGGTTTGCGGTGACGTCTTTACAATGGCTGACATCCATTGGGCGGTCAGTCTCTTTCGTCTCCAATGGCTGGGTATGGGCTTTGCCTGGACAGGTAGGCATGCACTCAACGATATCGAACGTCCCAGGGTCGCTGCCTACGCCCGTCGCTTGTTCACTCGGCCAAGTTTCCAAGAAGCCGTCATCCATTGGCCCGGTAATCCACCCTCCGAGTTCGTCCAAGAGTTCTACCAAGCCGAGCAGGCATCGACAGCAAACGCGGTGTCGCAACAACGAAAAGAGGGCGAGCACGGGCGTGACATCAAGGAAGAGAATCTGACGGCCGCCGTCTTGGAGACGATGAGGGGCGCGCGCACGCCCCGAGCGCAGAAAGTGCTGAACGCGTTCACCCGGCATCTTCATGCGTTTCTCGAAGAGGTCGAGCCCAGCGAACAAGAATGGGAGTGGGCCATCGAGTTTCTGACCAAGACCGGACACCTATCGACTGGCGGGCGCCAGGAATTCGTACTGCTCTCGGATGTGATGGGCGCAACAGCACGGGTCGATTTGATCAATCACCGCTTTCCGGACGGGGCAACCGAGAACTCAGTGCTCGGTCCCTTCTTTGTCGAGGAGCGTCCAACGTTTCCGAATGGTGCAGACATCTCAGGCGGCGTGTCAGGTGACCCGATGGTGATGACCGGCCGGGTGCTCGATATCGATGGCGCGCCGGTTGGCGGCGCGCGTGTGGATATTTGGCATTCTGATGATGATGGCGCCTATGACATCATGATGAAGGACCGGGATGGCCTGGCCCTGCGTGGCCTCTTTAGAACCGATGCTGAGGGGCGCTTTTGGTTCACGTCGATCATGCCAACCTCTTATCCGATCCCCGATGACGGCACGGTGGGGCAACTGCTCAAGGCTGCGAACCGTTCCGTCATGCGGCCGGGCCACGTCCACGTGCGTGTTGAGGCACCCGGCTTCCAGCGTTTGACAACCATGGTCTTCATTGAAGGGGATCCACATCTCGACAGCGATCCCGTGTTTGGTGTCAAGGACAGCCTGGTTCGGCCCTTTGTGAAGACCACCGATCTGCGCCTACCGGATGGCCAAAAGGCGCCCAGCCCTTGTTACGCGGTTGAGTATGATTTCGTGCTCACCAAGACGACCTAAGCGGAGACCAGAAAATGGGTTTGTTCTGGAGCATTCTGATCGGCCTGATCATCATCGTGATCATCGTGATCGTGGTACTGGCGAAGCTCTATCGAAAGGCAACCCGCGAGGTCAGCCTCATCAGAACCGGCGTTGGCGGGCAGCAAGTGGTGATGGCCGGCGGTACCCTTGCCCTTCCCTATTTCCATGAAATCTCCGAAGTGAATATGCGGACACTCCGATTGGAGGTGAAGCGTTCTGGCGAGGACAGTTTGATCACAAAAGACCGGCTGCGTATGGATATCGGCGCGAGCTTTTCCGTTGCGGTCGATGGTACGGAGGAAGCGGTTGCCCGGGCTGCGCAGACACTCGGCGATCGTACCTTCAACGCCGACAAGCTGCGTGAAATCATCGAAGGCAAGCTGGTGGATGCGCTTCGCGCCGTCGCGGCGCAAAAGACCATGGACGATGCACATGAGGGTCGCGCAGCGTTCGTCAAAGAGGTGCGTGAATTGATCGCCGACGACCTCGCTGAGAACGGCCTTCGTTTGCAGTCGGTATCACTGACCTCGTTGGATCAGACGCCGTTCGCCTCGCTCGATGAGAACAATGCGTTCAATGCGGTTGGTATGCGTAAGCTCGCCGAAGTTATTGCGACCTCAAAGAAGGAGCGGGCTGAGATCGATGCCGATGCCGATGTCGCTGTGCGTCTCTCAGCCATGGAAGCGACACGCCGCAAGCTTGAGATCGAACAGGACGAAGAGCAGGCAAGGATTGCACAGCATCAGGAAATCGAAACGCTGAGGGCGGCACAAAGTGCTGAGATTGCAAGACGGCGGGCGACGGCCGAAGAAGAGGCCGAAGCGGCGCGTATTGCCAAGGATAAAGCCGTGCGCGAGGCTGAGATCGCACGTGAGCGAGCCGTTCGTGCTGCTGAGATTATGCGCGATCTGGAGGTGCAGGCGAACGAGATCGCGAAGGAGCAGGACCTGCAGCTCAAGCAGCAGGATCGGATGATTGCCGTCGCCAAGAAGGCCGAAGCAGAAAGTCAAGCGCAGGCGGCGGCCGACCAAGCACGCGCCGAAGCTGCCGTCGCTGCGGAAGCGATCGCTACAGCGAGACGAACGGCGGAAGCGGAACGCGACAAGCTCTTGGCACTGATCGCGGCACAAGAAGATGCGGAAGCCAATGGGGCTCGGTTACGCACGCTTGCCAAAGCCGAGCGCGATGCCGCGGCTGATCATGCCGCGGCGCGTATTCAGGCGGCCAAGGCCGAGGCCGACGCTGATCGCGAGCGTGCTGCTGCCAAGAGGGAGGCCTTACTCGCTGAGGCTGAAGGAAACCGCGCACTGCATGAGGCGGAGAATGCGCTCGATGTACGCCTTGTCGAAATGAAGGAAGAGATCGCCCGGATCGAAACCCTGCCGCGAGCGATCGCGGAAATGGTGCGTCCAGCCGAAAAGATCGATTCGATCAAAATCCACAATGTGACCGGCTTGGCCCCCATGGCAGGATCGGGCGAAAGCGGCGATAAGACGCCGGTCAATCAAGCCCTTGATTCGATCCTCGGCATGGCTCTTCAGTTGCCCGCACTAAAGACGCTTGGCGATGAACTCGGCCTCTCGCTTACGGACAAACTCAAAGACGTCAAAGCGGACGATAAGAAAAAGCTAGAGGAATGAACGAGACCGCTTTGCGTCGTCGGTGCCTATAACGTCGGCGGTCACTCAGGAGACGTTTCGTCAGGCGTTCCTAGGAGATCCGACGTGATGTTCGTCGACGCAAACTCGAAAAAGGCGTGAACACGCGCACTCCTTCGAACATCCGGATGGGCCAATAACCAGAGATCCCAAGCAACGCGATGGTCTGGATCCTGGATGCGCACAAGCGACGGGCTTGTTTCGCCGAGGTAACAAGGCAGGATAGCGACTCCAAGGCCCGAACGAACCATGTCGAACACGCCCATCATGGTGTTGACGACGGTGACTTTGGCACCTTTGGGCATCTGAAGGCTTGTGATCTGGCTCATGGGAGACTGGGCAAGGTCGTCGTCTAGTTTTACCCACCGACGTTCTTCGGCCGGTAGGTCTTGGGCAGCGTTCCAGTAGCGTTCGTGAGCGTAAGTAGCGCACATGATCGGCTGCATTTTGCGACCGATCCAGTGCTCAGGCGGATTTTGAGTAGGCCTAAGGGCGACGTCCGCATCACGCTGCATGAGGTCGAGTGCCCGCGCATCTGACAACAACCGTAACTCGACATCGGGATGCTCGTCTTGAAAAGCTGAGAACATGGGCGCTAGGCAGGACAAGAGTGAATCGGTCGTTGTGACCGTCAAGACTCCCTCGAGTCGAAGGTCTTTCCCACCGATCTCCAGCTGGATTCGATTCATGCCCTCGCGAAGTGAGAGGGCGTATTGATAAAAATGTTCGCCTGCGGGTGTCATGACGTAGCCATGGCTCAGCCGCTCAAACAGGCGGACACCCAACTTAGCCTCGACACCTTCAATACGACGGAAAACCGTCGAGTGATTGACCCCTATGAGCCGCGAAGCAGCGGAGAGGCTGCCGGCCTCACAGACCGCCAGGACATAGGGCACGTCACTCCAATCGAGTTTCTGTGCTTTCATGCAAGCTTCATTTGCATTTATTGTGAATCACCTTGCATGAATTAGCTGCCATAATGGGCATATGCAAGATGATGGAGCCAAGCCATGCAGAGCGACCTGAACCTGCCGAAGCGCAGTGGACCCAAGCCCAACACATCAAGCAGCCTGCCCCATTCGCAGCTGAACCAGCATGGACCAGACCATGTCATCGATAAGCTGCATGACTGGTGCTTTTCGTTGCCAAGCGTGGATAACCAAGAGAGTGGTATCTCCGTCCCGGGTGCTCGCGCTTTGGTCCTGCATGATGGCATGGCGTGTAACCACGAAGCCTTCATGGTCGGACGTGAATTCGCCCACATCCATCCGCATCCCGACAATGGCAGCATGCATGTCAAGCTCACCGCCAAGGATGCGCTTGACGTCATCGAGGCCGGCTGGGGTGAGAGCCACTATTTGGTTACTCAAGGACACTATCCTGTCGGCCTCGTGATGGTGTTCTCGCCACGCGACGACGACGAATTGGAGACAGTCAAAACGATCGTTAGCCGATCTTATGAATACGCGACGGGCAAGAGTCTGGCGTGACAAAGGCCCTTTTGAGATAGCCAACGCTTCTTCAATCCGCTCGGCTTAGGCAAGTGCGTAAGGTTCCCTTTTCTGATCCCTGGTTCGGCAAAGACGATCTACGGTCTTGTCGTCGAAGATCGTAGCCTCTCGCGAAACGACGATCTTCTGTCGTCAATGGACGCGGCCAATCCAAGGACGGATCGAGATCATGATGAGCTCGAGAAGTGCCAGGATGGGCCAGGAAGCGATACCATGAACATCGATTCCGTCCCCCGGAAGACTCTCCCTACTCTGTTGGCTAGCGACGTCCCTCAATATCTCTCATAGTGCGTTAGGAAGGGTTGTTCCCCAGGGAGAGAGGCGCTTGAGACCGGCAGGCAGAGGTGAGTTTGACTCACTCTATTTCAAGTATCCCATCTTTGCGCCACCCGATCGCGATCATGTTCTAAGGCGCAACCGGTTTGAAG
Source organism: Geminicoccaceae bacterium (assembly GCA_028285265.1). GTDB lineage: Bacteria > Pseudomonadota > Alphaproteobacteria > Geminicoccales > Geminicoccaceae > JANQPX01. Next base: position 66,550 of record JANQPX010000065.1, on the reverse strand, counting down.
TTGCCATCGTCGGTGCAGGACCTGTGGGAATGTTCGCCGCGCTGACGCTAGCCCGCTTCGGCATCTCCTCTTTGCTTCTCGACAAGAAACAAACGTTCAATGACGGCAGTCGCGCGATCTGCTTGCAACGCAGCAGCTATCACGCACTGGAACGAGCAAGTGTGGTCTCGTCGTTCATCGAGAAGGCCTACGAATGGACCACCGGTCGGACGTTCTTTCGCGGTCAGCAGATCCTGGAATTCCAGATGCCGCATTCCGAACATGAAAAATACATGCCGATGTATAATATCCAACAACAATATATCGAGCAGTACTTTTGGGATGCTATTGCTGCTTCAGATCTGATTGAAGCACGCTGGTGTAGCGACGTCACCAACATCGACGATACCGAAGATGGCACTCGTCTAGAGGTTTGCGACACAAACGGTATCTATCATTGTGAAGCCGCATGGGTTCTCGCTGCAGACGGCGCGCGCAGCCCAATCCGAACAATGAGAGGCCTGCGTCTCGCGGGAGATAATTTTCCCGGACGCTATGTGATTGCCGACGTGCAGATGGATCACGACTATCCTACGATCCGCCGCGCCTTGTTCGACAGTCGCTCCAATCCTGATATGACCGTCCTGATTCACCGCCAGCCCGACGATATCTGGCGGATAGATTATCAATTGAAGGAGGGGGAGTCCGAAGACGAAGCGACCCGTGAGGAGAACATTAGGGCCAACGTGACCCGGATCCTGGATGACATCGGGTATGATGGCAATTGGGAACTGGAGTGGTGGAGTATCTATTCTGCTAACACATTGGCCTTACCCAACTATCGTGACGGTCGCGTGATGTTCATCGGCGACAGCGCCCATATCGTTCCGATCTTTGGCGTGCGCGGGCTGAACAATGGATTGGCTGACGCTGAAAACGTGGGCTGGAAGCTCGCGCGCGTCCTTAATGGCTTAAGCGACGAGCCCCTCCTCGACAGCTACTCGCCCGAGCGACGCGGGGCAACGCTAGATGTGTTCGAAAATGCCTCGAAGAGCGCTCGGTTCATGACCCCTCCGACAAAGGGATGGGCCCTGATGCGGGATGCAGCGCTATCACTCTCGCTCGATCACGACTGGGCAGGACAATTCGCCAATCCACGTCAAATGGAACCTTATACCTATTCTGAAGGAGGCGCCGTGCTGACAGGTACCGGCATACCGCAATCCCTCACGCTGGGCGCTGTCCTTCCCGAAGTGAAGCTCACCAATGACCGCTATTTGAGTGACCTCTTGGGTAACGGATTTACATTGCTGGTCCTGCAGGATGCCCCAGCGTCCAGTCTCAATGATGTTCAATTGGCGCTGGGCAGGATTGATCCGGAACTGGAACTGATCAGCAGCTCTGACATCCGAAATCGGTTTGGCAAAGATGCCCTCCTCGACCTGCATAATCGCCTAGGCATTGAGGCTGGTGCGACATTGTTGGTCCGACCAGACGGCTACCTTGGTGGGTATTGGAACAGGTTCGATCCAGAAGAAATCGTTCGCCAAATGGACGCTGCTTTTGGAAGACAGGAGATCAGCTGATGGCGCTCAACTTTCACCAGCTTGAAGTTTTCTACGAAGACCTCGCGCAGTCCTTGGATACGGTCGCGGAGTCCAAGCGTGAACTCTTTCTTTGTAAACTCTGCCTCATGCTTGCGCGGGAAACTGACAAGCCCGCGAACCTGAAGAGCATGATCCAAGCGGCGCAAAATCATCTGACCAAGGCATAACCCGACACCCTCCTGCGATCAGGCAAGGAGGCGAACTCACGATCGAAGTTCACGCGCGATTCCCCGAAAATCAGCGATCATGTCACCTCCATCGTTGGTGACATGCACATCATAAACTGAGGTCTTGCCAACGGCAGAACTCAGCGCAGCGCGCGCGACAATCGTCTCGCCGAGCTTAGCAGGACGCAGGTAAGCGATCGAGCAGTGCTGCGAGACCGAGGCACGTTTGAGGCTCGCAGAAATTCCGAAAGCGGCGTCTGCCAGTGAGAAAATCGCGCCGCCTTGGCAGGTCCCATGCGCCTGAACCAAGTCCTCTGTCACGGTTAACGCGATTTCAACACAACCATCTCGTTCGGCAACAAGTCTAGCGCCCAGGAGCTGCATTAACTTGTCGGCGGCAAAAAGTGTCTCTGCTGAAGTCATCACGCCTAGCTATCGAACGAGGGCCGTTCCAACCAACATTTCCGAAGAGACCATCGACTGTCAATTCCATCAACAAACGGAACAGCTCGGTAGTACCGCATCAAGATGGCACTGTCAGAAACAGTTGAAACCCTGCCCCTGTGGCTGATAGCAAATGCGTCTCAGCAAGGGCGCAGAGGGTGCCATGATTCCTGTCGATGTCGTCATCGTTTTCTTGGGTGCATCATTCGCACTTGGGCTTGCTCCCGGGCCAGACAATATTTTCGTTCTTACCCAGTCTGCCTTATCCGGTCGGCTTGCAGGAGTCGTCGTCACATTAGGCCTTTGTACCGGTCTATTACTGCATACAACGGCAGTAGCCTTTGGCGTGGCCGCCATCTTCCAGGCGTCAGCATTGGCGTTCAACGTCCTCAAAATCGTCGGTGCCGCGTATCTTCTCTATCTCGCCTGGCAGGCCTTTCGAGCGAGCGCATCGGACCTCTCTGCTGGCAACAATGGAGGTATCAGTTTGTGGCGCCTCTATGGACGTGGCATCGTCATGAACGTGACAAATCCGAAAGTTGCGATTTTTTTCCTGGCATTCTTGCCGCAATTCGCAGACCCGGCCAGAGGTTCCCTAACGCTTCAGCTCTTCTTGTTTGGATGCCTCTTCATCCTTGTGACGCTTTTGGTATTCCTGTCCCTAGCGAGCGGCGCAGGGATGTTAGGAGGATGGCTGAGGCGTTCGACAAGAGCGCAAATCGCACTGAATAGATTGGCCGGGGTGGTTTTTGTTGGCCTTGCCATCCGGCTGGCGACGACTGAACGATAGTGCTGTCGCTCAAGGACGTATTGCACGGCATTTGGAGAACCGACCTGCGTGAGGCTTTGTTGCCGTCGGCACATCAAAACCGCGCTGAACGGTGAGCGTGTGAACTTGGCCTCCCGGGCAAGGCAGAAATGAACACGATCTTCGTCTGACTGATGCCCAGGCGCCGTTCATGAGGCACGATTTTACGAACGCGCTCATCTCTTTGTGCGAAGAAAATCCTTTCTCAAGCTGGTAAAACTCGCGGCTGCTATGACTAAATGAGAGCTTATGAATGCTCAAAAGATCTTTCGTCGAGAGCATTATTATGATTTCGGTCGCTATCTTAATCTGTAGGGGAATCTCCGCGCAGGACCCAGCTGTGAAGAAAGTACGTTACTGGGACCGATGTACTGCGGGGCAGATGAAATATTGCACTTGGCTCGGGTCTTTACACGCTGACGAGGGCAATTCTTCAAAGTCTCTTTTGTTTTACGAGCGAGCCTGCGATGGCGGTGAACCCCATGCTTGCAGAAATCTTGGAACCATTCACTTGTATGGGCGCGGTACACCTTCTGATCCCACCAAAGCCAAGTTGTTCTATGAGAAGTCTTGCCAATACGGACATGCGGGTGGATGTGCGGTTCTGGGGTGGATGTATGTTGAGGGACACGGCGTGGCCCAAGACTTTGAGAAAGCTCGATTGCTTTATGGGCAAGCTTGCCAAGATGGCGACGCATTCGGCTGCAACGGGCTTGGCTGGATCTATGACCGTGGGCTCGGGGTTGCCGAGGACGATGCCAAGGCACGTATGCTCTATCAGCAGGCATGTGAACATGGCGAGCAGCTCGGCTGCGAAAATCTCGCGATTATCTAGCGGCCGCTTGAGCGAATGTCTGCATCTGCTTGGCTTCGCCGATAAGCCAGTCTCGGAAGGCGACGACGCGATGATCGTTTAGTCTGTCTTTCGGGCAAACCAGGTAGTAAGCGAAATCGGAGGGCACGGTGATCGAAAATGGTCGAATGAGGCGCCCAGCGATCAGTTCGTCGACCACCAAGGGTTCACGCCCAAGCGCAACCCCTAGCCCTTCAACGGCAGCCTGAACCACCATGTTTGCCTGGCCAAAACGTCTGGAGTGAGCATGGATCTTCACGTCGGTACCCGTTGCCTCCAACCACGAGGTCCAAGATGGTCCCTTGCCGGCAATCTTGATGGTGTCGTCGATGAGGATTGTGTGCCTTGCTAGATCCTCAATTTGATCGAGAGGCGGACCGCGTTCGAGCAAGGACGGAGCGCAGACCGGAAATAATGTCTCTCCAAACAGCCATTCGACATGCAGCCCTGGATAGCGACCGAGGCCGTAGCGAATAGCAAGGGTCTCATGATCATTTGTAAAGTCGGTGGGCGTCGGGTCTGTAATGATGGAGACGGGTATCTCCGGATGGCTTTGATCAAATCGGATAAGCCTTGGGAACAGCCACTTCAGCGCAAAGCCTGGAAGCGTCGAGATCATCAAAGGCTGATCATGACGACGGCTTTTGTCTCGCAAAGCAGAACAGGCTTCACTGATGACATCGAGACCATTCGCGACGGCTTCGTTGAGCTGAAGACCATCGGCCGTGGGGGTTGAATGCCTGGGACCGCGTATAAAGAGCGACCTGCCTAGCCAATCCTCCAAACGCCGAATGTGTTGACTGACGGCACTTTGGGTCATGCCGAGATCGTCCGCAGCACGGCGAAAGCCACCTAACCGGACCACGGCTTCAAAGACGCGCAAAGAGGCGAACGGTAAGTTCAGCTTCATCGATCAAGTCGGCTCAGGGCAACAACCAATGCGACGGAAGAGCATCAACCCTTTTTCCTGTAAGCGAATGCTCTGCCAAATCGCTCGATCAGGTAGTCGCCACAGGTGATCGGATCATACGACGTTTCGAGGCCGTCGCCGAACAGGCATCGCGGATCGATTGGTGTGTCGGGTTCGGGATCGTACGCGAGCACCAACGATAGCCGCTCACGACCGGAGCTGTTGATGACACGATGGGGTGTCGATCTGTAGGCATTATTGGTCCAGCGTGCCAGCAAGTCGCCGACATTCACCACCAAGGTCCCAGGTATGGGTGGCGCCGCAATCCAGTTTTCATTCAGATCCTGAACTTGAAGACCGCCGACATCATCCTGACAGAGCACGGTGAGAACACCGAAGTCGGTATGCGGTCCGACGCCGAACTGCCCGGCCTCCTCGTCGGCATTTTGCGTGGGATAATAGACGAACGATGCTCGGCTCATCGGGGCTGCAGTCGTCTTCAGAAATGTGTCTTCCTGACGATCAAGTCCAAGCGCGAAACCACGCATGAGGTGATGCGCGACCGAGTGGGCAGCGTTGAAAAATGCCATGGCGCACTGCCGAAGGTCGGGAAAGTCCGAGGGCCATCGGTTAGCGCCGCGCAAGGGATGGTCTTCAGGCGTTACACCGAGAGCGTCTTCATAACCGAAGATGAAACTCTCTTTTAGGTCCGGCTTAGCGTCGTCCTGCATTTTGGCACCACCTTGGCCAAGAAAGCCGCGATGTTTGTCGCTGACAGCCACACGTCTCTTGGTTTCCTCCGGTAAACGAAAGAAGGTCAATGCCGTGTGTCGCGCCGCCTCAAGTAGCCTCTCATCAATCCCGTGGTTGCTGATGTAAATGAAGCCGACGTCGCGGCTAGCGCTACTCAGCTGTTTCGCCACGCTGGATGGATCCGAGCCGTCACGAAGCGGGGCGATGTCGATCACCGGAATGATCGATGTATCGGGTGCGCAAACCGTCGTGTTGCTCATATGGCTCCCCCAGTTCATTGGTGTCGTTGCGGCGCAAGGAGTCTTTTGACATGAAGACCTCTTGGTTGGCCGGCTGTCATGTTCCGCTTCCTGATGAACCGTTGCAAGATCTATCTGATCATCAAATCGATTAGCTCTACTAATCATCTGACCAAACGCGTCGTCAAAAGCAGGCAATGAGATAAGGCAGGCTAATCATACCGATTATAACTTTCATATTGCTGCTCCTGAGTTTCAAGCGCGATAATGTCTGGAATAACAACAGGTTCGCATTCAGGCGGAGACCATGGCATTGACTGCCGTGCTCGATAACAACAACGATAAGGCCGTGAAAGCGGTGCTCGAAATTAGAGAGACGCAAGATCGATTGCCGGGAGGCTCGACGTCTTCGCCTGCCCAGCACCATGCCCCTGGTATGGCGGTTGGGCGGTTGAGCCAGATCGGACAGTTGGACCTTACGGCCGGTGCCGACAATCTGCTTTTGAACTGTGTTGGCGCGCGCCAAGGCGACCATCTTCTCATTGTCCGAGAAGACAGTCGGCACGGCTATTTTGATTGCACCGTCTCGGCTTTCGTTGCGGATCGCGCGCGCGTGCTCGGTCTCACCGTTCAAGAAATCGAGGTTGGCCCGCCCGGGATCGATCTTCATTTACCCCCTGACCTTACCGCTGCGATGGCGGCAGTCGATCACACCGTGTTTTTCGCTCGGATGGGCGATCAGCTCCGTTTCGACGGCTTGCCGGGACGTAGTAGCAAAACGATGGTGTACGCCTATGATGTTGCTTGTCTAGGATCGGGGTTTGGCACGACCTCGCATTCGCTGATGCGCGAGATCAAAGCGTATGTCGAAAGGCGATTGATGCAGGCAGGTACGATCAGCGTAACCTGCGATCTCGGCACAGAGTTGATCGGCCGCCCGAGCGTCTTCACCGATGACGAAGCTGGTGATGTCAAGATCAACCGATTTCCGATGACGGTCTTCAAGCCTGTACTGGCTGATGGTTTCTCCGGACGGATCGCCCTCTCGCGCTGGCTGATCGGTTCAGGATCGCGTTACTATCACCCCTTCGAAGCCCACTTGGACGAGACGGTGTTCGCGATCATCGAACAGGGACACGTCGTCGACTTCGACGGGCCAAAGACGGTCGTCGCAAAGGTGCGAGATCACCATGTCAAGGTTGGTGAGATGTTTGGCATCGACCCCTTTCGTGTTCATTCCTGGCATGCGGGCATCCATCCCCGGACGTTCTACCCGCTTCCGGCTGGCCACAATCCAGCTCGTTGGTCTGCCTTGGCTTTCGGTAGCCCTCGTTACTTGCACTTTCATGTCTGCGGTGACGACCCGCCTGGGGAGATTTGCTGGACCGTCATCGATCCGACCATCACATGTGATGGCCTGACGGCTTGGGATGAAGGACGCTTAGCGCTGACCGAGACCCAAGAGGCGAAGGCCATCATCGAACGCTATCAGGACGGGCCTGCAGTCTTTGCACAATCACTCGCGGATATCGGGCTCTGATCACGCCGCGCTTGCAGAAGACGCATTGAGCTAAACGCTCCTCTTTCCCAAAATCATCCGCCAGCTTTATCCGCGCTGCGAAACGCTGTGGCCTTGAGGGTGCTTATTGGACTTAAGCTTAGGTCTCAGCCATCGTTGTATGAGGCACATCAATGACCGTGACGAGACTATGACCAAGCAGATCGCTCGTTCGATACATCGAATCCCCATGTTGCTGCTGGTAGCACCTGTTATAGCTGTGTACCTGCTGCCGCTGGGTCCCGTTCGGGGTGAAACCTTCGACACGTGTCAACCTTCGCCAGTCCTGCATCAGTCGTACGATGAGCAGATCATCTCGATTGAAACGCCGGATGGACGGATCGAAGGAACCGTTGCCTCTCCTTCAGGCGCTACGCCGAAAGTCCTGACCCTCATGCTGCATGGTTATACCGGTGCCCGAAACGAAATCCGAGGCATGTACCGCCGGACTGCCCAAGCCTTCGCAGAGCGCGGCATCGCAACGCTTCGGATCGACTTCATCGGATCCGGCCAGAGTGATGGCGCATGGGCTGACACAAGGTTCTCGACCCAAGCTCGAGATGCGGTCCGCGCGGCGGAAGCGTTGCACAAGAAGTATGACGAGACATTGCCTGTGAGCGTTCTGGGATACAGCCAAGGCGGACTCGTCGCCCTACGGGCGGCAGCCTCCGACGATCCCTTTGATCGGTTGGCACTCTGGAACCCGGTCATGGATCCAATGGCGACTTATGGCATCATTTTTGGTGAAGAGACAATTTTGGAGGCCGCCGAACGTCACCGCTCAGATGAATCTGGCGGCATCATTGGCGAAACCCGCTTGCGGCCGGGATTTTTCGCTGAGATTGCGACGGCCGACCCTAGCGCTGATGCCGCCCGTTCCAAGGCAGAAATTCTCATCGTGACCGGACAGCGCGATCCACTCGTCAAAAATGGCGCGGCGCTGGCCAAGCGTATGGCTGATACACGATCAGCCGATACCACGATCCTCGATCTGGATGCCGGTCATGATCTGGGCGCCCTGCAAAACACCCCTTTGCTGGACCAAGTGATTGCATGCACCGCTGGATTTTTGTTGAGCAAAGGTGACGGTAACCCCGACTGAACCGATCATACATTGCCCGCCCTCATTAGCGGCGGGCGATGCAACGGAGTTCGACAATCGCTCCTTCTCTCACAAAACCGGCCACTTCAATGGCGGTCCAAGCGGGATAGGGTTCTACCACATAGCGGGCGCGGATTTGTTTAAAGATCTCGAGGTGGTCACGTAGCCCGACATGATAGCTCGTCATTTCTAAGACATGCTCGAAACCAAGTCCGGCTCTCCCAAGAACCTTCTCGACTTTTGTAAAGGCCGCAACGATTTGATCAGCAGGGTTCGATGATAGCGACCCATCCGCCGTGGTGCCTGTGAACCCGGTCATGAAGATGAAACCGTCATGCTCCAGGCCTGGAGACATTCTCCAATCCTCGACATAGCCTTCAAGACCGTCAGGAACAATCGATTCCGGCATCACGTGTCTCCGTTCTCTTCTTAAGCCCAAGCTGAAGTCAGTCTAACGCTTGCAGGACAGCGCGTAGAGAGATGAACCTGTTGCCCCTGCCCTCTTTGATGAATCATCGTTGGTTTCGGGTGCTTGTCGTTCAATGCATAGAGACCCAGGTGACGTTCAGTTCTCAACGCCAAATCATAGACGAGATCGTCGCATGATAGTTGGCCTTCAGCCGAATAGCGGCGGAAGATCTCGCGTAAAGCTCTGACAGCCTAGCCACCATCAGGGTGTGAGCTAGGTGCGCCGCCGCCCAAGCGCCCAGAGTCGCTCTGTCGTCCGCTTCGCTATAGAACAAGAGAAACCGTGTAATATCGACTTTCGGGAAGATGGCGTTGATCCAAGAGATTTCCCTTCCAGCCATAGGTATGGGCCTGCTTGCTGCGTTTGTCGGCTATACGGCGTCGTTCGCCATCGTCCTTGCAGGGCTAACGAGCGTCGGGGCTACAGAGGCACAAGCAGCAACAGGGTTGTTCTTTGCAACGCTGGGCATGGGGATATGTAGCATCTGGCTCCCGAGCATAACGCGCACGCCCGCGGCTGTTGCCTGGTCCACGCCAGGAGCGGCATTTCTCGCGTCGACGTCAGTCCTTCCCGGCGGTTTCGCGGAGGCGGTGGGCGCTCTGATATGCTGTGCCGTTCTCATCGTCGTTACAGGCTTTGTTCCAATCATCGGTCGCGCGGTTGCAGCGATACCGAAACCCTTGGCGAACGCGCTTTTGGCTGGCGTTCTTCTCAAGCTTTGCTTGGCACCAGCCCTCGCTCTTGGCGTCATACCTCTCCTGGTCGTACCGGTGCTCCTCGCCTGGATCGCAGGGCTGATGTGGCACCGGCTCTCGGCGATGCCGCTCGCTGTGATGGCATTTCTAGCCGTTCTACTGTTCACGGTGGATTGGGCCAACAGCCCCGGTCTCTTTGGTGAAAACTGGCTGCCATCCATGGCACCTCTCGCCCCCGAATTCACCTTGCGTGGCTTCATCTCTCTCGCACTGCCGCTTTACCTCATTACGATGGCTGGACAGAACATCCCTGGCTTCGCGGTTCTTGAACTCAATCGCTACTCGGTGGAGCGTCAGCCACTGATCCGAAAGACCGGTCTTGTGAGCCTAGCGATTGCGCCATTCGGCGCGATCCCGGTGAACATGTCGGCTATTACCGCCGCGATGATGTGTGGGGATGATGCCGGGCGTGATCCCTCTCGCAGATATTGGGCAGCGATCGTCTCAGGCATGGCCCATATCACCTTAGCTCTTCTTGCTACACCGGTTGCCATCATCGCAGGACTTGCGCCATCCGAACTCATTGTCGCCGTCGCTGGTCTGGCGCTGATCCCCGCACTCGTCGCATCGTTGTCGGCCGCGTTCGCGGACCCCAGCCGGATCGATGCGCCGGCTCTTACCTTTCTCATCGCAGCGAGCGGCATGACACTGTTCGGCGTCAGCGGTGCTTTTTGGGGACTGGTTGTTGGTGTGATCCTTTGGTTGCTCAAGCGGCCAAGGGAGAAAAGCTGAGCTTGTGGCTTCGTTCCTTAAAGGCACCTCCATCAAGTCAGACTCAAGGCGACTGCGTGTCGCCCGAAGTCCAAAACGACCAGCTAGGTCGGTCAACAATGCGCCGGAGGGACTGCCGCCAAATGGGGTCTTAGGAACCTTGGGGCATCACAAGCAGCTGAGCAAAACACTCGTTCATGTAAGATGAAATCACAAATTTCAATAATACTTACCTTGTATCCTTATGCGATTAGTTAATGATTCTCCATGTTTTTTATAAATCCTTGTAATTCTATTGGATGATCTAGATTCGTAGGTAGGCCCTTATGGCGGAGAATGCTGACTGTAGGAGTGAATAGTGTTGCCAATCTATGGACGTCTGCGACTTTTCTTGGCCTTCATTGTGTTGATTTGGATCATGAGCCAGCCTGTTGCGGCTCTAGCGGAACATCCCTCAACAGTCCAATCACCCAGCCCCGAGTTGGTGAAACGCCTCGACCTCGACAGTAAATTCTATCGGAAATGGCTTGATGCTGACGGACTTCCCATTCTGGCATCACAGCATGTTTCGGACTTCGCGCTGCTCGAAGCCAAATGGATTATCGATCATATGCTTGACGGCCGAGACGATCTTCGCCGAGCGATCGTGTCCAAACCGATCCGCTTAGTCATCATGTCCCCCAACGAGATGACGACTGATATTCCCGAACATTCGGATTTGACGCCAGCTGCTTACTGGGATCGACGCGCGCGAGGCCTCGGCGCAACGGACCAGCGACCCGCAGTTTCGACGGGAGAAGAGAACCTACTCGAGTATCCGGGAGACCCTTACCACCAAGAGAATATTTTGGTTCATGAATTTGCCCACGTGATCCATCAGCATGGCTTGGCGGGGCTGGATCCCGACTTCGACAACCAGCTTCAGCGATTATTCGATCAGGCGCGGTCGGAGAAGCTTTGGGAGGGCAAATACGCCGGAACGAATCCAAGCGAATATTTCGCCGAGTCGGTTCAATCCTGGTTTGGGACCAATCGTGAGAACGACTACGAACATAACCATGTCGATACCCGCGAGGAACTTCAGCAACATGATCCTCGAATGGGAGCATTGCTAGCTTCCATTTTTGGCGACAATGCCTGGACGTATGTCGCCCCCTCGAAACGCGTCGCTGAAACGCCTCATTTAGAGGGATTTGATCGCGCCACGAGCCCCGAATTCCGCTGGTCAGCCAAAGTGAATGAGGCCTTTAAGGCCCATCAAGACAATCATCCCAAGCTTGAGAACCAAGTGGCGGAAGATTGGTCAGGGCTGCGCTCGGATCGGAACGCGAACAAAGTGAGCGTGACGTTCCACAATCAAACGTCAGAAGCTCTCTCCGTGTATTGGATCGATTTTGAAGGAGAGCGCCAGCCCTACGGCATGGTTGATCCGGGCCGGGAAAAGCGACAAAGCACATTCGAGGGGCATCGCTGGGAGTTGGAAACGGAGTTGGGAAAACTCCTGGGGCGGTTTGTTGCTCCTGCAGTGGCTTCAATAGCGGTAGTGCACCCAGATCGATTGGCAAAACTTGAAAACCAACGGACTGACGATTGGTCGGGCGTTCGCTCGGATCGGACCAGGAAGAAAGTGCGCGTTACGTTTCATAATCAGACGTCAGAAGCCCTCTCTGTGTACTGGATCGATTTTGAAGGGCTGCGTAAGCCCTATGGCATGATTGAGCCGGGCCGGAAAAAACGACAAGGCACGTTTGAAGGACACCGCTGGGAGCTGGAGTCGGCTTCTGGGCAAATCCTGGGGCGGTTTGTTGCGACCGCGATTGCTTCAGTCGCAGAAGTAAGTTCTGATCGATAGTCCGGAGTTATTCCCGAGCCGGAATTGAGTCCCTAGCCGAGCCCTCCGCGACGACAATGAGGTCCATTCGATCGCACCTCTCGGTGCTCTATCCGATCGGAACACTGTCCTGAGAATCGCCTAGCCGTGGGTCTGATCAACAACACGGTTGCGACGCCGCCTGATCGTCATCCAGATCGCGCCGAGGATCAAAAGGAGATTAATGGCCATGAGTGTCGCCGACACCGGTCGTTCGAGAAAGATCCAATAGCCGTCTCGAGATATCAGGAGTGAACGACGAAGGTTGTTCTCGAGCAAGGGGCCCAGGATCGTGCCAATGACAACGGGAGCGAGGGGATAGTCAGCAGCCCGGAAGAGAAGCCCGATGAGGCCGAAACCGAGCATCACCCAGAGATCAAAGACCGATGCCTGTAGTGCGAACGTGCCGACGGCACACATCAAAAGCACAACGGGGATGAGATGGACTTTCTTCAGTCTCAGCACATAGACGAACAGCGGTGTTGTGAAGACGCCCAGGATCAAGAGGAACACGTTGGCGGAGAGATAAACCAGAAAGACGCCGCCCACGATCTCCGGCTGCTGCTCGAAGAGTGTTGGGCCAGGATAAAAGCCGAGGATGAGGAGAGCACCGATAAGGACAGCCGACGACGCGTCGCCTGGGATGCCTAAGGCGAGCGACGGAACGAGCGTGCCGCCGACCGTGGCATTGTTGGCGGCTTCGGTCGCAACCACGCCTCCCTCCGCCCCCTCGCCATAGCCTTCCTCAGGGCGTGCCGACGCTTTGGCGACGGCATAAGAGGCGAACGAACTGATGACGCCACCAGCGCCTGGCAGGGAACCAAAAAAGGCACCGATCGCTGATGAGCGAACCAGATTGACGCCATGCTTTAGTGTTGTGATCACGGATGCGAAGCTGGCTCTGACGACAGCGATATCCGGCTTAAGGGTGAGATCCTTTCCCATCATCTGGATGGCCATCTCGGAAACCGCAAAAAGCCCAACAACGATGGCAACGATATGGAAGCCATCGAGCATGTGATAGCTGTCAAACGTAAAGCGATAGCCGGTCGAGAATTCGTCGGTGCCGATGGTTGCCAGTAACAGGCCAAAGCAGCCGGTGACAATGCCCTTCAACATCGATTCACCCGAGACGACGGCGATCGCGAGCAGGCCGGTGATCGCGAGTGCTGTGTATTCCGGTGGCGCGAAGTCACTGGCGAAATCGGCGAGTAACGGGGCCAGCAAAACCAGCGCAACGCCGCCTAAGAGACCGCCGAGCGCTGATGCCGAGATGGCAATGCCGATGGCATCGGCAGCGCGCCCTTTCTTCGCCATTGGATGCCCGTCTAACAGTGTCGCTGCTGCCAAGGGGGTTCCTGGTATCCGAAGCAAGATGGCTGAAATTGAGCCGCCACACGAACCGCCGACAAAAATGGCGATGAGTAGTCCCATGGCCGCAATCGGCGGCAGGCTGATTGCCAGCGGCAAGAGGAGGATGATCCCCATTAAAGGACCGAGCCCCGGAAGTGCGCCCACCAACAAGCCGAAGAGGACGCCAAGAAGCGTAAGAAGGATCGTAAGCGGCGTCAGGAAGAGATCGATACCGGCGGCGAAGGAATCGAGCAGCATCGGCGCTACCAGGCGATGTTGAGCGAGAAGATTCCGCCAGGCAAAACGATCTTCAAGAACGCTTCAAAGAACCAGGCAAGGCCAAAGGCGACACAGGCACTGACGGCGACAATTTCCACGGGCGATCGTGCACCGCCCAGAAGCATGACGGCAATCAGCATCGGAGTCGTTGCGAGATGATAACCAACGGTGCCGAGTGCGAAGAGATAGGCCGCGAAGATCAAGAGCAAGAACGCCGGGCGGCGGAGATCTCCGATCGCTAATGCTGCACCCTCGTCTAATGAGGAGTGGCCCATAAGGACCACCAGGACTAACAAGCCGCCGATGACAATCGCGACGGCCCGCGGATAGGCCGCCGCATTGTCATAAGGACTGCCTGAAGCGATTCCTTGCTCGGTCATTGATGTGGCGATCTCGTAAAAGACGATCGCGATGATCACCGAGAAAAACACGATGACAAGCCACTCGGCATGTTTTCTCGTCAGCACCTGGACCGCTTTCTTTGGATCGTTGTCCGGGACAGCCGCCTATCGCAGCTTTTTCATTTCCTCTTCCTCCCAAGCGAGCGCGTTGCCCATGGCCTCGAGTTGCCCGGAGACAGGGCCGACCACCGCCTCGTAATCCTCGGGTCCCTTGTCCAGGGGTACAAAACCAACCTTGGCAAGCTGCTCGCGGACGTCCTCACGTGCCATGGCGCGACCCATCGCATCACGTAGGATCTCTGTCTCCTCATCTGGTGTGTCAGGGTGGACCAACCACCACGTCCAGCCCATCGGTGCCAGGCCGGAAAGGCCCAAGTCGATGTTGAGATCGGTGATACTCGTCGCGCCGCCATAGGACTCCTTTGCACCCGGTAGTTCCGAAAGCACGAGCTGGATATCAAAGCCCTCCTTGTCGGCGAGATAGGCACCAACATTGATGAAGGAAAAGTCAAGCACGCCAGCCTTCAAATCCTTCCGCGCATCGCCGTCCGTCTTGTAGGGAATATTCTGCGCGACGACGCCATAAGACTGCAGCACTTTGGCGATCACCATGTGGGGCAGGTTGTTGCGTGAACCCGAAGAGTAGCGCAGCTCACCCGGGTTCGCCTTTCCATAAGCCATGAGTTCTTCGAAGTTACTCCAACGATCGTCACCGACGCGTGTACCTATGGCAAAAGCATTGGAGACAGCGGCATGCAGCGGTTTGTAGTCCTTATAAGTCCAGTCTGCATTGCCGAGGACAGGCTGCAGCACCAGAGGTGCGACATATCCATCGATGATGGTGTAGCCATCGGCAGGCCTCGCCATCGCCGTTTGAAACGCCTTTGTTCCAGCTGCTCCGGGTGTCGAGACCACAGTGATCGACTGCCCGATCTCCTCGCCCATCGCCTTCGCGATGATCTGACTGACTGACATCGCCACGCCAGCGGACCAGGGAAAGATGTTCTCGATGGTGCGCTCCGGGAACTCAGCTTTTGCCGGGCCTCCGTTCGCAACAAAAACTGTAACCGCAGCCGCAACGGCGAAACCCGTCGCCAATATCGGACGTCTTGGCATCGTCTCCTCCCTGCTGTGCTTTTTCTTTAAAGCTTATTATTATTCAACTTGGCGGCCTTGGCGCGGCGGGTCAACCAAGACGATGAATTCTGACTTCCGACATCATGGCGAATAGGCAAGGCGGAGACCGCTATTGCTGGAGCTACTGTCGGGCGGACGTCCGGAGCGCGCAGCGATGCGGTAGCGCCAGCAATAGCTGGCGTGGCAGAGAAAGGATCCACCCTTAACGATCCGCTCGCCATGTCTTTGCGCGTCGGCATTCCGCTTCTTGGCTGCTGCCTTCAGCGAGCGCACCCGAAAACGATCAGCTGTCCACTCCCAAACATTGCCCGCCATATTGTAAAGGCCGGCCGAGTTGGGCTCGAAGGCATCGACGGGTGCGGTACCGAGATAACCATCCTGGCAGGTGTTCAGCTCGGGAAAGCGGCCCTGCCAAATGTTGCAAAAGACCGTTTCATCGTCCGGTTCCTCATCGCCCCAGGGATAACGGATGTTAGTGATGCCACCGCGCGCGGCATGTTCCCATTCAAGCTCTTTCGGCAGCCGCCCACCCGCCCAATCGGCGAAGACATTGGCGTCATGCCACGAAATGTGGGTGACGGGATGGTCGGACGGCGCAGTCACGCCATCGCCGGCCGGGTTGCGCCAGTTGGCGCCGTTCACGCCCAACCACCATGCGGTTCTATCCGCCTCGCCAATGACATCGACCGTGTTAAGGTCGTCGATGAGACCCCTGAACACATAAGACCAGCCGAGACGTTCTGCCTCGGTCAGATACCCAGTAGCTTGCACAAAGGCCGAGAAGCGCTCGACGGAAACGGCATAGCGATCGATCGAGAAAGCAGAGAGCGCTGCCTTTCTTCTGGGGCCTTCGCCATCCGGAGGGATGATGGGATGGTCCGTGCCCAGCCAGGACTCGCAAGCCTCAAAGGCAACGGTGTCGAGCCGTTGATCATGCACAGCCTTGTCCTCTCCCTATCACAAGGTTCTTTCGAGCCCGCCCTCAGCATGCTTACCACTACCGGAAGCGGCGATATGGCTCCTATACTCAATATCCAAACGATAAGAACGAACGGATCAATGGGGAGGTTTATCGATGCGCTGTGTCTTTGTCATGTTTGACTCGCTCAATCGCCGGGCGCTCGGACCCTATGGCGGCAAGACGGTGCCGACGCCCAATTTCGACAGGCTGGCGAAAAAGGCGGTGACCTTCGACAAACATTATATCGGCTCCATGCCTTGCATGCCGGCGCGCCGCGATCTGCAGACCGGGCGTTTGTCCTTCCTTCACCGTTCCTGGGGACCGCTCGAACCGTTCGACAACTCGGTGCCCGAGCAGCTCGCCGAGGTCGGTGTTTATAGCCATCTGATTACCGATCACGCGCACTATTTCGAAGACGGCGGCGCCACCTATCACAACCGCTACAGTAGCTGGGAATTCATCCGCGGCCAGGAAGGCGACCCTTGGAAAGGTGTCGTAGAACCCGATCGTCAGCGTTTTAGTGAGCTCTATCATGAAAAACAGACAGGCTCGCATCCGCGTGACTACTTTACCAACAACATGGTCAACCGCGATCAGATCAAGAACGAGGCGGACTTTCCCTCCGTGCAATGCTTCGCCCGCGGGCTCGAATTTCTTGAAACCAACCGCGATGCTGACAACTGGCTGCTTCAGATCGAGACCTTCGATCCGCATGAACCCTTTACGGCCCCCGAACGGCTGAAAGAACGGTTCAAGACCGGCTGGAACGGACCCATCCGCGATTGGCCTCCCTATGCAAGGGTTACGGAATCGGACGAGGAAGCTGATGAGATGCGCGCGAATTACAACGCGCTCCTCGCTCTTTGCGATGAGCTTCTCGGCGAACTGCTCGATTATTTCGATGCTCATGACTTGTGGAAGGACACGGCCCTGATCCTGTCGACCGATCACGGCTATCTCCTCGGCGAGCACGACTTTTGGGCCAAGAATCGAATGCACACCTATCAGGAGCTCGCGAATATTCCACTGTTTGTCCACCATCCCGCTCATGCAGGAAGTGCTGGTCAGCGAAGGGCGCCACTCACCCAAAACATTGATCTCGCGGCGACGTTCATTGATATGTTCGACGCAAAACGGCCGATGGAAATGCAGGGCTTCTCGCTGCTGGACCATATGGACGAAGAGAAGCCCGGCCGTGACGCAGTCATCTTTGGCTACTTCGGCGGTGCCGTGAATATTACCGACGGACGCTACACCTATCACTGCTACCCGAATGATCTCGAGAAACAGGAGATCTACCAGTACACCCTGATGCCGACACATATTTGGCAAATGTTCAGTACTGAGGAGTTGGCCGGCGCTACACTTTCGCCGCCCCTGCCCTTCACGAAGAACTGTCCAATTCTGCGCATCCCGGTTTTGAAGACATCGCCATTCAGTCCCAATATGGGCCCGCTTTGTTTGCTCGAGAGCCAGACGACCCTTTTCGATCTCGACAATGATCCGGCCCAAGAGAAGCCGCTTCAGGATGCTAAGATCGAGACGCGGCTGCGGTCACTGATGGCACGTCTCATGGCTGAGAACGATGCCCCGGATGAGGCGTTTAAACGGCTCGAGCTTCGTCGGTCATCTGACTGAGACAAGATCACTTTTTATGTGTCCGTCATTGCTGGAATGACGTGGCGACCCTTGCCGGTGTGCAGTCCTATTTCTGGGACGCCGCCGATCGCCATGCGAATCGGTGTCTACACGGGGCCAGCGGTTGCCGGCGTGATTGGCACCCGCTAGTTTTTCTACGATGTCTGGGGCGACATGGTGAACACAGCCGCTCGGTTGGAAAGTCGTGGTGAGGCGACCGCATTCAGATCAGCGGAGAAGCCCGCGCTACGCTCGGCGGTTCTGATACTTATCAGCCACGCGGTGATGTCGTCATCAAAGGTAGAGGTCTCATCGGAACCTGGTGGCTTACCAGCCGCGCTTAAGGCACAGCTCCCATCATACTCACACCGGTGCCCTAGCGGATCAGCCAAGGCTGCTTGGCCCGGCTTTGCCAATCCTTGCGTTCGAGCTCTGGCGTGTCGTCATCGAACGTCGGATATCCAACACAAAGATAAGCAGTGAGATGCCATTCAGGATCAACGTCCAGACATCGATGGACCTTATCGGGTTCCAAAATCGAGACCCAGCCCAACCCCAAATTCATCGACCGCGCCACGAGCCAAAGCGTGTGGATCGCGATGACAGTCGAATAGGTCAACGTCTCAGGCATCGTTTGCCGGCCCAGGCCATCGCCGGCTTTAGGGCTAAGATCCGTGAACACCGCCAAATGAACGGGCGCATCGCGAAGGCCCGCGAGCTTTAAGGACACATACTTCTCTCGCTTAGCACGATCATAGCCAGTAGCAGCGTCGACATTTGCGGCTTGATGGCTCTCGAGAACCTGTCGGCGCACCTCTTGGCTTTTAACGTGCACGATCCGCCATGGCTGGCTGTTGCCGACAGACGGTGCGAGCGCTATCGCGTCTTCTAACCTGCTTAGTAAATCTGGATCGATAGGGTCAGGCCGGAAATGTCGAACATCCCTGCGCCAGCGCAACAGGTTGAGAAGGATGTCTGTGTGATGATTCGTAAATTCCATCGCGGGACCTTAGGCGAACAAAGGCTGCTTGAAAATGCTGCTCGTGCCATGGCCAAAAACCGGTTCATGAATGTTCGAAAGCAAGGTCGGATGTCGACGCTCTCTTTCTTTGATAAGTGACGACGCGCTGCACGTCGTCATGGCGACCGCAAGAAAGCAAGATAGAAGCCTCGCCCCGATCGACGTTTGAGATTGATCGGTATGATTTCTATGGTTCTACGTCTCGCTCTGGGGGCGATGCGCTGAGGAGGATCGGCGTCTAGACGCCGACGTTTTGATCAAAGGTGGCTTGCACAACGGAGTTAAGGAATGGGAATCGATAGCGGTCTTGGCGCCTGGCGTTTGGCAAGCAATCACAACCGGCTGATGGAACGCCAGCGTCGCACCCATCCCGGTAACACGACGAAGCTTGCGTATTTCGGGGGCTCGGCATTTCGTATCACCTCGCCCTCAGGACTAACGGTGATGATCGATCCGTGGCGTAATCTGCCGACGCGGACATGGGATTGGTACTTTCATGACTTCCCCTTGACCGCCGTCGACATCGGTATCTCGACACACGCCCATTTCGACCACGACGCGCTTCACTGCCTTGACGCATCCGTGCTACTCGATCGTCTGATTGGACGCTATGAATTTGCCGACATCAACATCACTGGTATTGCCGATAAGCACGCGACGGATGCCACCTACGCAGCCTATGATTTCCACCACATCAATACCTATTTTGGCGGACAAAAGCTCATCCCGCCGGACAATGCTCGGAGCTGGGATAACTGTCTGATCGTCTTGGAGACTGGAGGCCTTCGCATCCTCCACTGGGGTGACAACCGGCACAATCCACCGGACCATGTTTGGGAGCAGCTCGGTCACATCGACATCCTCTTGATACCCGTCGACGACAGTCAGCACGTCCTCGGCTATCCCATGGTCGCCGAAGTCGTGTCGCGCATCGCGCCGCGGATTGTCGTGCCGCATCATTACTATGTCTGGAACGTGGTCCAGCGGCAAAGCACACTGCTGTCGGTGGAAAAATGGATCTCGGATCAGCCAACAGTGCGACGGCTGGACCAACCGGAGACCTGCTATGAGCCGAACACGTTACCTGAGGCATTGACCGTCGACTATTTTGGCGACCACGTCGCCTTCGACGTCAACGCCTGGCATCATAAAAACGGAATGACGTTGGGCGCTTAAGTGAGCTTCGGTTGTTGGCCCTCGGGATGGTCGGTCACAAGCATCCGTCCGGGCGTATGGGTGATGCAGAGTGGTGGACGTGTGGCTTCGAGGACATTTTGCGGGGTCACGCCACAGGCCCAGAAGACCGGGACGTCACCAGGCTCAAAACTTGCCGCCTGTCCCCAATCCGGAAAGCCGAGATCATCGATGCCGATGTCGGCGCCGTTGCCGACATGGACAGGTGCCCCGTGAGCGTGATCGAAGTCGGACGTGATCCGGATGGCATCTTGAACTTGGGCCTCCGGAATCGGGCGCATCGAGACGACCATTTCGCCACGAAACGGTCCCGCTTCGGCAAGCGCTAGATTGGTTCTATACATCGGCACAGTCCTGTCGGCTTCGATATGCTTCATGCGAATACCAGCTTCCAAGAGTGCGCGCTCGAAGGTGAACGAGCAGCCGAGCGCAAAGGCGACCATGTCGTCGTTCCAAAGGTCGATGATGTCGTGCACGGTCTCGGCAAGCACGCCGTCGCGATAAACATTGTAACTCGGCACATCAGTGCGAATGTCGATATCCCCAAGCAAAGGCATCATCGGATCGCCACGCTTGGAGATGCCGACCAGCGGACAGGGTTTGGGGTTTTTCTGGCAGAACTCAAGGAAGTGATCCGCAGTCTCGCCTTCGAGGATTGCGAGATTGGCCTGAAGCCTGCCAGGCGCAAAGCCGGCGGTCTGACCTTGGTAACGACCTGATCGAATGTGCTTGCGAACCTCAGCAATCGGACGTTCGCGCAGGCTCTCATAAAGCGTTGCCGTCATGGACGTTCCCTCCCTCTCGCTGCCATAATCCTGCCGCGACGCAGCCTCAGCTGCAACTAAGGACGCATGTGAGGGGTTTCCCTCAATCAAAAACTCAGTCTATCGTCGATCAGACAATAAGGGCACGACGTCGCGCCCAGACTGCCGCGCGGCTTCGGTCTCAATGAGAGGGAGAACTGTTGGTGAGACATGTGATGGGCGCTGCTGTGGCAGCTATGCTGGCGGTGACCCCCGCCATGGCCGACGAGGTCGATACCAAGGAGTTTGCCGTTGTTGGCACCTGGGGCAATCTCGGTAACTGGAAGGACTATGAGAGCAAGCTATGGCAGAGAATTCTGCCGGATGCCTCCGAGGGCAAGATCACAGCCAATGCGAAGCCTTATACCGAGCTTGGTCTCTCCGGTTTCGAGGTGGTCAAGCTGCTGAAACTCGGCACGTACGATGCGGTGCATGCGCTGACCACTTATACGAGTCAGGACAGCCCGGCACTCGAAGGCATTGATCTCGCCGGCGTGTTCCAGGATTTCGATACATACCGCAAGGCGCTGAAGGCCTATGAGCCGATCATCCGCCGTGAGCTCCGCGACAAGTACAACGCCGAACTCGTGATGCTCTATACCTTCCCGAGTCAGCAGCTCTGGTGCAAGCTTGGCGAAGGCGATGATGGAAGCCTGGACAGCCTCGCCGGCAAGAAGATTCGTACCTACTCGACCTCACTCGGTGACTTCATCGAGGGGTTGGACGCGTCTGCCGTGACCGTGGCGTTCGCGGAGGTCGTACCTGCGCTGCAAAAGGGTGTCGCTGACTGCGGCATCACGGGTACAGGCCCCGCTTACAATGCCAAATGGTGGCAAGTCGTGACCCACAATATCCAGGTACGCCTTGGTTACGCCGCGACGTTCATGGCGGTGAACGGGGACACCTGGGATGGTCTGTCGGAAGCGACCCAGAACCTCATTCGCGAGAATGCTGCTACGGTTGAGAATGAGATCTGGGACAGCATCGTCGCCAATGACGCTATGGCACTTGCGTGCAACGCGTCAGGTCCTTGCGACTGGGGCGAGCCAGGTGGCATGACCCCGATCGCACCGTCCGAGGCCGATGAGGCGAAGCTTCGCGACATCGTCGAGAATTTCGTGCTGAAGCGCTTTGCTGAACGATGCGGCCAGGCCTGTGCCGAAGAATGGAACGCCACTATGGGCGACATTGCCGGCATCAAAGCGCCGCTTTGATCATTCTCCTTTGTGCCGACCGCCTGCCTTTGAGCCGTGCTGAGGGCATGGCGGTCGGCCACTAGCTCATGGACCAACTCCAGAAGATACACCAAATATTCGGCCGTCTTTCTCTCTGGGCGGTCTGGGCCGGTGGCGCGGCCCTTATGCTCTCGGCGATCATGGTGACCGTCGATGTCCTTTGCCGAAAATACCTAAACGTCACCATGTCTGGCTCTGATGAAATCACCGGTTACGTGTTCGCCGGCGCCACGACTTGGGCCTACGCCTATTGCCTATTGCATCGCTCCAACATCCGCATCGACGCGCTTTACAACCTATTCCCCGTTAGTCTGCGGGCGTTTTTGGATATCATTGGGTTGATCGCCCTCTTGATCTTCATGGGGTTCTTCACTGAGAAGGCTGTGGCTGTCTTTGCCGACTCCTGGACCAACAATTCTGTCTCGGTGACGACTCTGCTCACGCCGCTTTGGATTCCCCAGATCGTTTGGTTGGCCGGACTGATCTTCTTTAACGTCACCCTGATCTTTTTGATCATCTACACCGTGCTTTCCTTCATCGTCGGTGGCCCCGCCGGCGTGCAGCAACTTGCTGGCACGCGAAGCGTTCAAGAAGAAGTCGTGGACGAGACCAAGGGCATCAAGGAGGTGAGCCGCTAAATGGCTGGTTGGATCGTCATTGCGTTGATGCTGCTGATCCTTTCCGCGGTGCCCGTGGCAGCCGTTCTTGGCCTTCTGTCTATGGGGCTGGATCTGGTCTATATGGACGGCCGCCTATCCCGCGCGATGGGCGAGTTCATCTGGGACAAGCAAAAGGAATTCATTCTCGTCGCGATCCCGATGTTCATCCTCCTCGGCGAGATCATGCTCCGTGCGGGCGTCGCACAGCGGATGTACAATGCTGTCGCGCAATGGCTGAGCTGGCTGCCGGGTGGCTTAATGCATGCCAATATCGGCTCCTGCGCAATCTTTGCCGCGACCTCTGGATCCTCGGTGGCAACTGCAGCGACGGTCAGCACCGTCGCCTATCCCGAGATCAAAAAACGCCGCTATCATGAAGGCCTGTTTCTCGGCTCGCTCGCCGCTGGCGGCACGCTCGGTATCCTGATTCCACCGTCCATCAATCTGATTATCTACGGGCTGATTACCGATACGTCCGTGCCCGAACTCTATTTAGCAGGGATCCTCCCCGGTCTGATCCTTTCGTCACTTTTCCTGGTGATCATCATCGTCGCCTGCCTGCTTCGCCCGGCTTGGGCGGGTGACAAACCGGAGACGACCTGGGGCGATCGCATCCGTGTCCTCCCTGACCTTCTGCCACCAATTTTCCTGTTCGCTGCCGTGGTCGGCTCGATCTATGCCGGCATCGCCACGCCGACTGAAGCGGCTTCGATCGGTGTCGTCTTCGCGCTGATCCTTGCTGCCTGGACCGGCAATCTCAACTTCACCATGCTGCGCCAGGCATTCGAGGGGACCATGCGGACGACGGCGATGATCATGCTAATCATCTTGGCCGCCGTCTTCTTGAACTTCATCCTCGGCTTTATCGGCGTTACCCAAGCTCTCATTCAGTTCATCAGCGATCTCGGCTGGACACCGCTACAGACTATGATCGCGCTTGTGATTTTCTACCTGATACTCGGCATGTTCATGGAAACGCTCTCCATGCTGCTGACCACTGTCCCCGTGGTCTTTCCGCTCGTGATCCAGCTCGGCTATGATCCTGTCTGGTTCGGTGTGCTGATCACCGTGCTGATGGAGACCGCGCTGATCACACCACCGATCGGGGTCAATCTCTATGTGGTGCAGGGCATTCGGCTTCGGGGAGGACGTTTCAACGACGTCGCTTGGGGGGCACTTCCCTTCGTCTTGATGATGATTGCGATGATCGCACTCCTGATCGCCTTTCCGCAGATCGCACTTTATTTGCCAGAGCTGGTCTACTGAGCCTGACGGCTTGACCTCGCGTACGAGCCGCTCAACCATCGTCACCTGAAGACCACCGATCAGGGAGACCGTCCATGCCTCGCGTTCGTACCGTTCCAGCCGCCGAGGTGACCGGCGAAGCTCGGAAAGTCTACGATAGAGCTGAGACCTATGGCTCGTTCTCGAGCTTGGTCGGCGTTATGGCGAACCGACCGCCGGTGCTGGAGCACACCTTCGGCCTGCTCCTCGATCTTAAAGCCGAAGGCGTTCTGCCACAGCGCTATCTGGAACTGGCGCTGGTTACGGTCTCCAAGTTAAACGAATGCACCTTTTGCGTTTCCAACCATACACCTCGGCTTCGAGCGGCAGGCATCAGCGATGAGGCTGCGCTCAACATCCTCGACTTCGAAGCCATCGACGAATTCGATGAGGTTGATCGCCTGGTGATCGACTACGCCATTGCGGTCACTCGAGACTTTCATCGCGTGCGTGATACGATGTTCGATCGTCTGCGCCAGCACTTCGATGATCCACAGATCGTCGAGCTGACCTGGCGCATTGCACTTTGCGGCGCCTTCAACCGTTTCAATGATGTGCTGCAGACGGAAGTCGATCAGGGCATCAAAGTTCTGGATCAGAGCCGACGGTCAGCGTAGTCGGTTCTTTTCTGCTTATTCCGTTCCGCCCGCTGGATATCTGGAACCTTCTCCCGCCTTTGCGTACGAACCTGACCTTCGTGATCGGCGTAGGCAAGGTTGTGTCGATCCGACGGCAACTCGTCGTCTTCGACTTTTGTTGACTTATCGCTTGCCTCATCTGGCATGTGCTGGACCTTAGTCGTAACTCAGCACCATCGACGGATATGCTCCTTCAAAATCGCGACCACGCCTTTTTTTAGTTTCCGCACTGGAACGCTCGCTTTCGAAGGCTACTTCGGTAAAAGATCGACTCAAACAACCGGCTTGGCATGACAGTTTTTGGGCTCCCTTTGTCGGAGGCTTAAAGCTGAATCTTGCCCATATTGATAAAAAGGAAGGCGCCCTACATCACACGCGGATCAGGTCCGCCGCTGATCCGCAATGACCTCGTTGCGTTACGAACGAATGCCGCCTGATGCAGTACGTTTGGCCTGCTGGAAACTATGAGACGCTCGACGCTCTTAAGCCATCCGATAGAACACGATCCATTTGGAGAAAGAAAATGGCCACAAAGACGAAGGAAGGTAACGCTGACTCATCTGCGATGAGTTCTCTGGTTTCTGCCGGCAAGGCGAACGCCACCATCGTAGAAGATCTCGTGAACAGGGAACTCGGAAAAGTCCTGAAACAGCGCAAGCTGAAGAAGATCGAAATCAAAGGAGCAATTTTTTCGCATCTAGAAAATGGCCTTATCATTAGCGGTCCGATTTCTATTCCAGGCACGCGCACCAGCTACGATCTAAGGAAGAAAGCACGCCCGGTTGGGTTTCTGGTCAATACACTGCGACTTGTCGATCCGGTCAGCCGACGTGCCTTAGAACCTGGCGTCTCACTGGTTGAAATGCGGCCCCTGCGGGGTGGCGAGTTTGCCTTTGATTACATAGGCGGAGACGGCAAGGTGAAGATGGCCACCGACACAAATAGACCCCATCGCCCAGGAAATGGCTCTGACACTATCGATTCCGGCGGCACCCAGCCGCCCGATAAGCAGCACTTCGATATCGAAGTTAACCACGTGATCGTTCAGCCAGGACCTGATGACCTTCCTTGGCCACTAGTTTGTACATCCTATCATGATGGTACAGAAAAATGTCATTATGCCGTTGGTGAAGACGATGATCTTGGCTTCACGATCTTAAGCTAGCGAGACAGGGATTCGTCCCAGACGTCGACGTCCAGGTCCTGGCCAACGAGTTGTTACGACTTGCGATCATCATATATCTGCGCGTTTTCAAGTCGATGATGCAGATGGTCTCTCGGACGATTGGCTGAAAGGCTGGTGGCTCTCGCATCCGCTCTCTTTGTCCGTTCCGAAGAGAAATGGACAAACGCACTGAGAAGCCACCAGTGGTCGCTTGGTGTGGCACCGTCTTACTGACGCCTATCAAGGCAAACGATGCGCGCGGAAGACTGCGATGCGTGTCTTTGATCAACGAGTGATACGCAGGACAAGGGTCTGGGGCCTGACGTCATGAACGTCATGCACACCGTGATCCGAGGTGTACGTTGCCATCGGAGATCGTGGACGGCGGCCTCTCCATTCAGGAACCAGACAACTCATTGATCTCGGCGAAGGCGTTTGCGACTTTCGGACTGGCTCGGTCGCAAGAAACGACTGGCTCACGTGACGCCTGCACCTACCCTCCCATTCCGAACTCGCAGTGTCATGCGTGAACCGCCTGCGGTGCGAACAGATGGGCCCCCGACATCCGGCCTACAACATTGTTCCCGTTCCTTCGCGCACGATGACAACACTGCACGACGAGACAGAGGGTAATCTGGCCTCAAAGAACCTCGTAGACATGAATTTTATGGAGAACATTCGGCTCGCCATATGGCATCGAATGAAACGCCCGGGATGAAAAGACGTGCTTCCAAGCGCCAGCGTGGGTTAAGCCGTCAATGGCTGCTGGATATTCCGGTTTCTGTCTTGCATCGGAGCGCAATGAAAAGACGATACGTGCGCCTGGGCGCGCAATGCGCACGAGCTCCTGGAAACTGTGGGGAGGAGCATGACCGGGCGTGATCACACCGGAACATATGATGGCTGCAAACTGGTCGTCTTCGAAGTCGAGCCGTTCACCCATGACCTGCTGTTTGAGGGCCGCATAAAGTCCTTTGCGTTCGGCGACTTTCAGCATTCCTTCCGAAAGGTCGATTCCTGTCATCGGACCAAACCCAAGTTCAGCCAGCGGCTCCGCTTGGATGCCTCCCCCGCATCCGGCGTCCAAGATTGGAGCTGCATCAGCGGGAACATAACGGGTGAAGACTGCTGCGATCATCGCAGGAATGCGATAGCCTGTGGCGCAGAGATCTGCCTCATAGCTTTCGGCCCAGTCGTCGTAGGCTGAACGTGCCTGCTCAGGCGTCTCGGCTTGATAAGATCGGTCTACAGGTCTGTCCGACATCGACACCTCGGTTTCTTGTCTGTTACCGGACGTTAGGGCAAAGGAGCGTCCTGGCGATTGATCGTTACGATACCAGCATCGCAGAAATTCAGGCGTCGTCGAGTCGACAACCGTAGACCCATTGAAAGGTCGACTTGCGTCTTTTTGAGACCTTGGTCCTGCCCAGGCCCAACCTGATGTCTGCAGCGGGCGGGAAAATCCACCGATCAGACGCCTGAAAACGAATCCTGCTCGATAGTCTCTCCACGTTCATGACCTTCACCAAGTAACCCGTTGCAAGATGCATTGTCCAAGACCCGATGGTGATGTGGGTCTTGGACTGCAGAATGACACGCACGCGTACAATGCCATCGTTTGCGAGTTCCGCTGAACGAGCTGGCAGAGTAGAGCCTAACGCGACGTCGAGGTTATCCCCATCCGCCAAAGCAACTGGTCAAACCGATCCTGCCCATAAAAAGGCTCACCCAAATAGGCCATGAGCGGGACACCCCAGTGTCCGACGTCAAGCATTGCCTGATGATTGGTTTCAAGCTCCTCGGATGCATCGTTCCAATCGATCTCATCCAAAACCTGATCGTAGTTGAGCCCGATGGTGGTCATGGCTTTGGCGAGAAAGTTGCCACGGTCCCAGTTCGGGTTGGCTCCGTTCCAAAGGCCTCTGCCTACCAGATCGAGAAAGGGTAAACCTTTGCCCGACCTGGTCGCGCCGACGAACAGGCGGTAGAGGCGCTCTATAAGGGGTTGCTCATTCGCTGCAATCCAGACGGATCCCGGTGTGAACTTGATCGGCGAAGGGTTTGGATAGTCATAGGGCAAGCCCAGATATGCAGCCGTCCGCGCCGTATCTGTCTTGAAATATTGCTGTTCGACCTCGCCGCGATCGCGAGTCGCCTCAGGCATCCGTAGGACCAGTCCCAACACGGGGCGTATGGCCACGTCGACTTGGCGCTGTGACAGCCAAAGCAAGCGGTCAAGCAAGAAATAGCAGTAGTCACTTTGAAGTGAATACCAAACATCAACACGTTGTTTGTCGTTCATGCCCCAGTTTGCACCTCTTGTTTCGCGACATAGCCTCTTTGCATTGCAATGCTGAGAAAAACAGGATGCCCAGGGAGGATGTTGTCAAGCCGTTAAGTTGAGCTCGGTCTTGTCGTAAAGACCGTCTCGACTTGTGACATCACGGGTCATGAGCACGCTTTTGGCAGAAGCCAAGCTTCTGGCCCATTTCCGCCGTGAACTGCTTGTGTTGACTTGGATGCACCGGCCTAGACGTTCCAACAATGCCAGCAGATATCTCGCTAACTGACTGACTTTTTGAACTGCAGCAGTCGTCATCCTATTGCGCAAGATAGAACGTTCTTTATTTCACAGCACTATTAACGTAAACCATAGCACCATAAAGAAAGGGAGGCTTGTGAGCGCATATGGCTAGTCAAGATCGACTAATAGAGAGACTCAAGAGCTTAGCGGCTGCGGCCCGGTCTGCACCCGAGCTGGATAAAATTGGAACGCTTGCCGCAAAGATAGAGAAGCGGCAAATTGCGCTCGATCCCGGCTCCGTTGTCCTGCGGACTTCATCTATAGAAACACGTAGCAAGCGATCCGCTGAAGAGATCGAGCTTCCAGCGAGACGCGTGACGGCCAAACGCCGCTCCAACGACTAGAGCATAACTGTTAGCATTTGCGCCGGTTGGAGACGTTCCGCCACCGAGTGAAAGACGTCAAATGCTGCCGCTCCAGCCGAGAACCATGTAGTATGCCGGGATTAGGGTCGCATTGTTGCCGGAAACAGTCTGGCGACTCGGTGGCAATTCTGGACATCTAAGATCTGCCACGAGTAGCTTTCGGCGATTGCCAAAGAAATTCCCAGCCCTTGGCGCTTGGCAGATGCCAATGGCTCTTGCATCCAAACGAGTTAAAATGCCATGTCATTTCGGTAGTTTGTTATAGCGAGCAATGACCGACTGGCTGCTGAGCAACTCGCGGGCGATGAGCATGGTCGCCGGCTAAGGATGAATGGATGACCAGAAAGCTGCGCCTTGTCACGGGTATCGTGCTGTTTCTTTTCGTAACCGGCCACCTCATCAATCTCGCCTTCGGTCTCATATCGATCGAACTCCTTGATGAGCTCAAGCCTGTCTTCTTGGCGCCCTGGCACAACCCGATTGGCGAGCCGCTGCTGATTGTTTCCATGCTGGTTCACGGTCTGCTTGGCCTTCTCGCGCTCTACCACCGAAATACACTGCATATGACCAAGCTGGATGCCAGCCAGCTGCTGCTGGGGCTGGCCATTCCACCTCTATTGATTTCCCACCTGCTTGGTACAGCGATTGGTGAAGAAATAGCAGGTGCACAGGCAAGCTACGCCTCGGTTCTGACATTCTTTTGGGTCGTGGCCCCTATCTCCGGTCTCGAGCAGGTTCTGGTTCTCATCGCTACCTGGATCCATGGCTGCATGGGACTGTTTGTCTGGATGCGCCTTCAGTCTTGGTGGCCACGCATTGCCGGCTTTGCCTATCCGCTTGTTGTCCTGATCCCCGTTTTTGCGCTTTTGGGGATGGTCGAAGCCGGCAAGGAAGCGATCGCACTTCAAGGCGATTCTGCGTTCATGGCGAAAGTGGCGGAGGGAATCGATCCACTAACCAATATGGCTGCGGAGCTTATGGCGATCGAGCGCAATGTTCTGATCGGCTACGGGACGATGATCCTCGTCGTGCTTGTGGCGCGCGCAGTTCGCTTGCGCGCCCAAAGAGGCCTGGTGACGCTTACCTACGTCGACGGGCCGGAAGTCCGGGTAAAGGCAGGACCGACATTACTCGAGATCAGCCGCATGAACGATGTGCCCCATGCGGGCTTATGTGGCGGCCGCGGCCGCTGCGGCACCTGTCGGGTTCGTATCAAAGCTGGCTTGGACTCCTTGCCGCAAGCCGCGCCAATCGAAGCGGCGACATTGGAGCAAATCGGCGCTGATCCTGAGGTTAGGCTAGCTTGCCAGGCTGCGCCGGTTGGAGGGCAGTCACTTGAGATCGAGCGCGTGCTACCCGCCTATACCGAGCCGGAAGACCTGCATGCCAAGAAGGCTTCCATGCCCGCGCCGCTATCGGTAGGAGGCGTCCAATGAAGACCTGCTCGATGATCGTCCTCGCAGCGTGGCTGCTTCTCGGCGCGTCCGTTGTTGCCGCCCAAACACCTGGTCTTCCCGGTGTGAGCAATGAGGAGGCAGCGGCGGAACCGGTCGCACCGCCCTCGCCTAATGATCTGCGCGAGCTTATGCGTCTCCTCGGCGATGAACGGGTTTCCGCGTGGCTGAGGCAACAAGCAAACCAAGATGGGCTGCCCGCCGAGAGCAATGCGGCTTTAGGCTTGAGCTTCCAGCAGCAAATCCAGTCAGCGCTGGCCTATGTTCAGTTTCGGGCAACCGAGATTGCGGCAGCATCTGTCGCTCTGCTTGGCGCAGGCGTCCTGCTCGACGAGGCATGGGATGCTGAGATGTCAGACGAGGAAACGCTGCGGAGCGCGATCTACGTCATCATTTTCCTGTTTGTCGGCGCCGGTCTGGAGTGGCTCTATTGGCGCTATGCCGGGGGAGCACTGCGCCGCATCGAACTGGGTAGTCTGACGACGCTTGGCCAATCCGTTAGCGGAGCACTGATACGTGGCGCGCTGCTCTGTGCCGGCATCTTCATTTTTGCCGTTGGGGCTCTTGGAGCGTTTTTGAGCTTCGATTGGCCACCCTTTGCCGGAGAGCTGGTTCTGAGTCTGCTGCTGGCCGTGGTGGTGATGCGTGTCGTCTTCACCCTCGCGGCCTTCGTTTTGGCGCCGCGCGTTGATGGACTGCGTCTCCTTCCGCTTGATCGCCCAGATGCGAAATTGCTGTTCAATTGGACCATCGCCGTTGGCGCGATCGGTGTAATCGGGTTCTTCGCCGCCGAAACACTCGACGAACTTGCCATAGCACCGGCCGCTGTCCTGGCGGTTAAGGCCGTCGCCGGGATGATCTTCGTCTTTATCCTCATCACCGCTGTATGGCGCTTGGAGCCGGTCTTTAGTGGCCACCATCGCCTATTGGAGGATGGGGACACCCCGGCTCTCTCCCAATCGCGCCAGATCCCACGCCATCTGGGCTCGATCTTCTGGACTGCCTTGATCCTATCGGCCTTCGGCCTCTGGCTTATGGGTCTCGAAGAGGTGATGCTGACCATCGTTATTCTGGCACTACTCCTGCCGGCGATCATGGTAACGCGCGTCCACATCAATCACCTGTTCGATCGAGCTGAAATGGATGCCACCCCTGACCAGCTGATCGAAGCCGAACCAACGGACGACACAGTTGAGGCGGAAGCATCCGAGGCGACAGTGCAGATGGAACGAGGCCGTTTTGACCTCAGCCGGCTGATCGTCGACCGCTTGGCCCGCTTCACCCTGGTGATCCTTGCGGTCATCAGCATCGGCGCGATATGGGGCGTCGGAGTCTTGTCGCTTTCCACATCACCCACGCTTGCTGGTCGCGCCTTTGGGGTCGCCGTCGACATTACGGTTGCACTTCTTATCGCTGACTTGGTTTGGGTCTGGGCAAAAACCGCCATTGATCGACGCATGGCCAATTTTTCGGCCCCCGAACCTGGGCATACACCGGGACCCGAGGCGCGGATGGCGACCTTGTTACCGTTGTTGCGGAAGATCTTGATGGTGACGGTGATCGTGATGGTGGTCTTGATCGGATTGTCGTCTCTCGGCGTCAATATCGGACCGCTTTTGGCTGGGGCCGGCGTGATGGGCATCGCCATCGGCTTCGGTGCTCAGGCCCTCGTCCGTGATATCGTCTCAGGCATCTTCTTCCTCATCGACGATGCGTTCCGGGTCGGTGAATATATCGAAATGGGCGAACTACGCGGTACGGTCGAATCAATCTCGATACGCTCTTTGCGAGTCCGCCATCACCGCGGTGCCGTGCACACGATACCCTTTGGCGAGCTAAAATCGCTCACCAACTACAGTCGAGATTGGGTCATCATGAAGCTCGAATTCCGTGTGGGCTTCGATGCGGATCTGATGCTGGTCAAGAAGATCGTCAAGCAAATCGGCAAAGAACTTCAGCAAAATCCGGATTACGGCCACCACATTCTGGAGCCGCTCAAATCGCAGGGCGTACGCCGAATGGAGGAATTCAATATGGTCATCGGCGTGAAGTTTATGGCCAAGCCAGGTGAGCAGTGGACGATTCGGCGCGACGCCTATCAGCGTATCCGTGACGCGTTTGACGCCCACGGCATCAGCTTTGCCGAGCGAAACGTCAAAGTCGAGGTCGTGGGTGATCAGCCGATGTCCGAGGAGGCTAAGAAGGCCGTCGTCGGCGCGGCGCAGGAAGCCGTGGAGCAGCAGGTTGGACCAGGCACGCCGTCACCATCTGGAGCGACTTGAGGCAACTCCATACCAGAGTTCGATGATGTGTCGCGGGGTCATGATCCGTGAATATTTCTTGGTAATTTAGAATTGAAAAACAATTTAGGAAATTAACTATAAGTAACTTTCCCTTCGATTCATGAAGTCAGTTCAATGATATTCAGTTGATAACTCTTGATATCTTTAATATCGTCGCGACAAACAACTTAGGATTGGTGGAATTTTTTGATGTGAGATCGTCTTGGTGGCGTATCGGGAGCGTTATTTTCGCCTCTTTGTTCTATCTGGATCAAGCTGACGATTGAATCATCAACACGGCACAGGGGCCCAATAGGGGCAATCAATGGTATCAAGTTTGTCGCCGATGGTGAGAATGTCGTCGTCCCGCAGATTGAGATATCTGTCTGCGACGTCCGACGCGACAACCGATAGGGTCTCATCGAGAGTCTCTGAAGGCGCCTTTCGGCAACTCATTGAGATAGCGCCGGAAGCTGTCGCCATCCACCAGGATGGACACTTTGTCTACGCCAACCAAGCCGCCGCTGATCAACTCGGTGTCAGCGACCCGGGAGCAGTTATCGGATGCCAAGTTGCAGACTTTATCGTACCAGCGGATCGAGAGAAAATAGCAGCAGTCACCAAGCAACTCTATGACCATGGTGAAGGTGGCGAGTCCCACCTAAAACGCTTTCGACGATTGCGCCCAGATGGAAGCACGATCGATGTCGAGACCGTTGCTATCACAGTTCTTTGGGAAGGCAGGTCGGCTATCCTTAGCATGGGTCGTGATGTTTCTGCTCGCGTGACGGCGGAGGAACGCGTAAGGGATCTTCTTTCCACTGGCATCTATTGGCTTTGGGAGACTGACACTGAGAACCGTTTCTCCTATGTGTCAGAAAAAGCTGACAATCACCCTTTAGATCGCGCCTTCGTTCTTGGAAAAACCAGGTGGGAATTGGCCGGCGAGTATCAGGAGGATGCCAAGTGGCGTGAACACGCTGCTGATCTTGATGCAAGACAGCCGTTTGATAATTTCGAATATTGGAGCAGGACGCCTTCTGGGCGTGAATTTTGTGTTTCCGTAAGTGGTACGCCAAGCTTCGATAATGACGGGACATTTCGGGGCTATCGAGGGATTGCGTGTGACACGACAAAGCGCAGGCAGGCGGAGCGAACAATTGAGCATATGGCTCTGCATGATGCGCTCACGACGTTACCCAATCGGACCCTGTTCGCGAAAGAGCTTGAGCGGGAATGCAGCATAGCGAAGCGCGATGGCACAAAGCTCGCCGTCCTGTTTCTCGATCTCGACCACTTCAAGGACATCAATGACTCCTACGGTCATTCGGTCGGTGACAAGCTCTTGGTCCAAGTCGCCGACCGTCTAAAGTCGTGCGACAGCGGCGGAGGCCTAGTGGCGCGCTTCGGCGGCGACGAATTTTTGATGATCGCGAGTCGGCCCTATCATCCCGCTACGATCAGCTGGCTAGTCAATCGCATTGCTAGAAGGATCGCTGAGCCCTTTGATATTGATGGGCTCACCGTGCAGACCAGCATTAGCATCGGCATAGCGACCTATCCCGATGATGCGCTCGATGCAGAGCGAATCCTGGCCAATGCGGACCTGGCTCTCTATGCGGCAAAAGGCGATGGGCGAAACACCTGGCGGATTTTTGACCGTCATCTGCAGGATCATCTGCAGGCTCAACGTTCCTTGGACCAGGAACTCCGCCACGCACTCGACCAGGATCAGTTCGAACTATACTATCAACCGGTCATCGACATAGCCGACGGTCGTGTCAGCGGCTTTGAGGCACTCATTCGCTGGAAGCACCCCAAACACGGTGAAATGTTGCCCGACAGCTTCATCCCAACGATGGAGCGGAATAAGCTCGTTGTCC
This sequence comes from Geminicoccaceae bacterium, assembly GCA_028285265.1. Taxonomy (GTDB): domain Bacteria; phylum Pseudomonadota; class Alphaproteobacteria; order Geminicoccales; family Geminicoccaceae; genus JANQPX01. The sequence continues at coordinate 31,989 of JANQPX010000065.1, read as the reverse complement.
CGCTAACCGAATGGGTCCTAAGTGAAGCGGCTGCACAGCTAAAGCGTTGGGAGGCGATCGGGCTAAGCAGCTACAAAATCGGTGTTAACGTGTCGCCGGTTTTGCTGAGACTTCAGGGGTTTGTTGGGCTGTTCGACGGCTGCATCGCTGAGGTGGGATGCGACCCGCGATGCATCGTCATCGAGATCACCGAGGGGGCGTTGATCGATGAAACCAAGGCGATCCCAGTCCTTACGGCCTTAAGGGAAAGAGGTGTCACCGTTGCAGTGGACGATTTTGGCGTGGGGTATTCATCGATGGCACGTCTTAGACTGCTGCCGGTCGATGTTCTCAAGATCGACCGTTCGTTCCTTACCAAAGTTAATGAAGAAGCGGGCGACGCAAGTATCGTCAAATCCCTCGTCAATATAGGACATAGCTTGGAAAAAAAGGTCGTAGCCGAAGGCGTCGAACGGATGGAGCAATATAGCTTCCTGAACAAAATCGGTTGCGACTACGCTCAAGGTTTTCTCATCAATCGCCCGATGACAGCCAATGAGGTGCCGATTTGGCTGGATCGGTGGCGGTCGTCAGCATTTTGTTGAAGCGTGGAGACGAATCTGCGACGGCCTTCCGTTTCCTTTTTCATCGTGGTCATGTCGGTCGCTGACCTCTTCCTGTCATCGTTACCATTGCTGCTAGGTTTGCCGCCTAGGCCGGCATGATCTGCACGACCCGGTCATGGTCTGGATGATGCGAAAAGGTGATGAGTAAGACTTGATATGATGCCGATAACCGGTTTCTAGACTGATTGGCCGTAAGGGATGGATCTAGGTATCAAAGTTGAACGAAAGCGGCCTGAACACAGCTCCGACCAGCGTCAATTCTTCTGCGCCAGGTGCGTAGTTTTTCTCGTTTGAAACGAGGCCGCAGGCGGGCCTAAGGTCACAGGACCTGACGGAAAAAACTCGGAGCAGACTTGAGATGACGAGAGGTTCAGCTAAGACTAAAGGCTACGGCTTCGATGCGATCAGAAGCATGGATTATGTGATCGTCCTCTGTGATGATCTTGAGAAAATGCGAGCCTTCTACACAGACCTTTTCGGATTCCATATCGAAGATGAGGAGCCGGATAATTCTGTCTGGTTTCGTGTAGGGACTCTGTTTTTCGGACTCCGATTGCGGGGACGACCCTATGACGGGCCTAAAGTGTTGGACGAATCGGCGGCTATCCAGCTTAGCTTTCGGGTCCCGCCTGCTGATGTCGACATTGCATATCAGACACTCGAGGACAAAGGAATCGACGTCATCGAAAAGCCCACCAACCAGGACTGGTGTCATCGTACCTTGTTCTTCAAAGATCCTGAAAACAATGTCATTGAGATCTATGCTGATATCCATCCACGGGACACCGCCCCGGTCCCATCAAAGCTTCACCAGCTTGCGGAATGATCGATACGGAACGCAGCACCCAACCAGATTCTTGGGCTCGTAGGGACTATGTCCCGTTCGTCAGTCGAGTTTATCCTCCAAAGGCAAGTGTGCTCTGTCGATAGCATCCAGTATTGTCGACGTAAGCTGACCTAGCCTAAGGCCGGTGAGACAGCGGTGCTCGCCTGACTTGGACTGGATCCACTCCAGAAAGAGAGACCTTGTGAAGTACCTCATTGTGGCGACCTGATAACTGGTCGTTAATCTTCAGATACATGCCACGTGTCATGACATCTGGAGGAGTGAAATGACGTTGCAGCGATCCAAGTTCTCGAGCGAGTTTGTTTGGCTAGGGGTGATGGTGGCCGTCGCCATCGGTCTCATGCCTTGGCGCGTACAGGCAGCTGAATGTCCGGCCAAGATGGTCACCGTCTGCCCGATGCAGGCCGATCCATTCCTCGTGCAACTCTCAGCCGAAGGAACGGGACCGAATCTAGTCGAAGCGAAGGCGGTGGCGAAAGCCAGCCTCAAGAAAAGGGCGTCTCTTTTGCGGCAGCAGTTTGGATTTCCGATCATGCAAGAGATGTTTCTAGCCCTGACGCATGAATTCCAACGCATTCCAGAAGAACCGGAGAAGCCGACGACGACTGCGACCCTGGGTGCTTGGTTTCACCTTGATTTTGAAAAGAAGTCCATGACTCCTCTCCCAATTCGTTGCGTTCCGCATCGAGGCACGGGTGTTATTCAGGAGCACGATGTCGTCCATTGCGAAGGATATTGATATCCATTGAGCCAACAGGAACTTTTTTCATGGCGGGCATCCGTCCGCCATTTTCTTATCTTGGCAGTTCCTACGCAAAGGCCTTTCACCGCCCCTCCCTCTTTCAGCTCGGGACCATTATCGCCTTCCGTTCGGTCACGTCTTGCCCGTCGCTTGGCTTAGCCTTCAGCGGCAGTCTGAGCGTGAACGTGGTTCCCACCCCCTTGATCGAGTCAAAACCTAGGGAACCGCCATGTTCGCTAGCGAGCATTTGGGACAAGTTTAACCCTATGCCGGTACCGGGAATACCGACCGACGTCCTAGCGCGAAAAAAGCGCGTGAAGATCTTCTCCTGATCATCGGGATCGATCCCAAGGCCGTAGTCGCGGACAGCAACCACCACCTCATCGCCGTCCTGCCATCCCCTAATGCTAATCAGGTCAGCATCAGGGGAGTATTTGGCTGCATTGGACAAGAGATTTGCCAAAATCTGGGTAACGCTGCTGGGATCAGCGACGATGCTATCGGGCAGACCCTGATCATCGCTGGTGATCCGGTGGCTGGGCGTCAGTTCCTCTTGTTGCTCGCAGCAGTCCGCAACAATGGCTCGAATGTCGATGGCTTTGGGTGAGATTCGGATTTTCCCGGCCTCCATTTTGGCCGCACCCAGTGTGCTCTCAATCAGCGACATCATGCGCTTGACCGCGATGCGCATCTTCTTGATGCAGGCAGCGGTATCGTCAGGCGACATCTTCGCAAGCCGTCGCTGCAGTCGCTGAGCGCTGCCGTCGATGATCGCGAGCGGTGTGCGGAATTCGTGCGACGCCATCGAGACGAAACTGCGTTGCAATGCACTTAGCGTCTTTTCCTGCTCCAACGCCTGTTCGAGTTCCCTCGCCTGTCGCTCGATCAGAGCCGTTCGCTCATGGACCAGATCCTCGAGATGATCGCGGTGCTGCTTGAGCTCCGCAAGCATCGTCTGCTCCTCGGTGACGTCACGGCATATGACGATGACTTTGACGTCGCCATCATTAGTTTCGACGGTGGCGAAACTCAGCTGATTCCAAAACTCTTCGCCCGACTTCCGGACATTGCGCACGACTTCGTAGCTATCCAAAATCCCAGAAGTGATGTCGTAGCAAAACGCTTCGATATCAGCATCGCAAGGCTTTAGGTCATCCGGAAGCATGAATTCCTGCGGTTTCCGACCGCGAATTTCGTCTTCGCCGAAGCCCGAGATGCGACTATAGGCAGGGTTGGACCATTCGATCCGTGCATCGATCGACTGAACGACGATGCCGTCGTTGGCGTTGCGGACGATCATTTCAAGGACCGCCAGTTGCTTGCGCAAGGCAATGACGTCCTCATGAGAGGCTCTCGATCTTGGCCATTGGCCGATCGACCAGAATAGACCGAGGCTCGTAGCAGCACCGATTGCTATCCCGGCCAGAAAATGTGGATCCGTCAGCGCAGTCACGACGGCGAACACATTTCACTCCAAGTTCAATGGAAAAGGTCAAGCTATCTCATCATCCCTAATGTCCCGTTAATAGCTGAGATCACCGACGTCTCCTCGGCCAAGGCCTGATCGAGCCGATTTGATCTAGCGTTCTTGATGCAGCCTTGATGCCGGCATGACGACCATGGCACCAAACTGACGAAACCCTACGTCGTTTGCTCAGTCCATTCCTGATACAAAGCTACATAGCGATCGAGATGGTCGTTGTGCCCATTGCCGCATTTCGGTGGCAGTTCGCGATTGAGATCTGCGTCCTCAAGCATTGATTCATGACCATTGAAACAAAGGGCATCAAACGACTCGATTTTTAGTCATTTTTGATCTATGCACGCGCCATTACAAACTACTCATGGTTCAAAAGCATGAAACGCTTCACATTCGGCCTTTTTGGATTGGTCTTGTTTGCTTCTTCTCCAGTCGCGCCAATGCTTGCTCAGTCAACGGAGGAGTTGCGGCAGAAGGTCAATGAAAACACAATCTATGTCGTAGGTGGGTCCCTGACGGGGACGAACTCCGCGTTGGCTTGGGACATGGCCAAGCTTTTCGACGAGGGCTACGATCTAAGAGTGCTCCCGATCCTCGGTCGAGGCTCGATCAAGACGACAGAAGACATTCTCTATCTCAAGGGCGTGGACGCGGGCATGGTTCAAGCCGATGTGCTGGAATTCTTTACCGATCTCAACGTGTTTCCCGGCATTCGAGACAAGCTAAAATATATCAGTGCGATGCACCAAGAGGAGGTGCATATCGTGGTCAGACGGGACTCCGGCTATGCCAGTCTCGACGATCTCGCCGGCAAGAAAGTGAACTTCGGCCCGACTTCCTCCGGCACATTTCTCACCTCAAGTGTCATTTTCGATAGGAAAGGCATTGTCGTGGAGGTCCTGAGTGAGCCCTATGATTTTGCCTTGGAGAAACTGCAGAATGGCGAGATTGACGCCCTGACCCGCATCGCAGGAGCGCCGACGAGTTTTCTGGAAAAGGTCACATCGGATTCCGCACTGATGCTTCTGCCGGTCGATGATATCGGTGCGCCCTATCTGACGGCAACGCTGTCGAGTGATCAGTATCCCGGTCTCATCGGTCTCGGTGACACGGTGAAGACCGTGGCAATCCCCTCCGTCTTAGTTGCTTACGATCACCCCGAAGGCGAGCGCAGAGCACGAGTAGAAAAGTTCATCCAGGAATTTCGAGCACGCCTGCCTGAACTGCAGGCCGGCGCCTCATTTCACAAAAAATGGCAAGATGTCGACTTCAGTACCGAGGTTGGCGGTTGGAGCCGGTGGGGTTCGGCTGCTCCCAATTCTTGATACCGTTTCGAGGAGGCCAACAGGCAGCCTCCTCGAACCGCATCAACGTCGCACGACTGTTCATAGCAGCCAGCCAAGATAACCCTTTCGGCGGAATTCGGCACGAATGCCATCGCGTTATCCCGGTCACGCATGTCGTTCATTACCTCAGACTGTTCTCTAAACAGCGACGATGAGCCAGAATTATCCCGTCGGAAATCCGAGTCAGTCCGTTCATAAGACTGTGCAATAGGCTGCTTGGGCATTCATGAGGACGGGACCGAGATGACGGGATCGAGCAACACCGCGATCATTTCAGAGATTTGTGTCGATTCCATCGAAGGAGTGAGAGCCGCCGTTGCCGCCGGTGCGACGCGTGTGGAGCTCTGCTCTGCCTTGCTAGAAGGTGGGCTTACGCCCTCGTTTGGCATGACGAAGCAGGCGACTGCTGTTGCAGGTCCCGTTGGCGTGCACGTCATGATAAGGCCGCGCGGTGGCGATTTTCTTTATTCCGATGATGAGTTCATCGCCATGAAGGACGACATCGCGATGCTAAGTAATCTCGGAGTTGATGGGTTTGTGTTTGGCCTTCTGACCAGCGATGGAGACATTGACGTTAGGCGTGTCGCCGAACTCATGACGCTTTCTCGACCAGCCAAGGTTACCTTCCACCGAGCCTTCGACATGGCCAAAGATCCGTTTGTGTCCCTGGACGCGCTGATTGATCTTGGCGTGGATAGACTCCTGACATCCGGTCAGGCACCGGGGGTTCTAGAGGGGGCACCATTGATCCGAGATTTGATCGACCGTGCTGCTGGACGCATGGTGATCATGCCCGGTGGCGATATCAGCGCTCGCAATGTTACCCGCATCATTCGAGAGACCGGTGCACGTGAGATCCACTTCGCATCATTCGAGTCCCAAGCCAGCCCGATGCGCCATCGCAATCCTTCCGTCTTTATGGGCGGCACGCTTCGCCCCCCTGAGTATGATCGAACAGTCACCACGGAAGACGGGATCTCGAAAGTGCTAAGTGCGACGAGAATCCATGGATGAGGCGCGGGCTAAGTTCGTGACGTCTTTCCGATTCCGGTTTTTCAACCTGAAGCCTGTGCAGCAAGGGTCTTCAGAACCGGCATGTCGGCTTTAGACACGTTCTTCGCGCTTCGACGTGGTGCCGCTTTCAAGAGGATGACCCGGAGCAAACCCCACTCGATATCAGGCTACCCTCGTCTCGTCCTTTGTTTCTTCTATGTAGGGCCGAAGAGCATTCATGCCTGACCGAAGGAAGTGATCTGGTGAAGCGTTCATTTGTGTCGAGCAATATCATAGCTCGTCAGCTTGAAACTGTCCGGAATGGCCAGGAGACCCATGGCGGCAAACTCATCAGCCCAATGTTGCGCTTGCCCGTTCAAAGTCTCCATCGCTTCACGCGAAGACCAATAGTTGACGCATAGCCAAGTCCCGCCTTGTCCTTGTGCGACTGTACGATAGAGAAGGCTGTCATTCTGGTTCATCTTCATGGTGATGTTTTCGAAAAAGGCGCGTACGTCCTCTGGATTGGCATCAGGCTGTTGCTCAAACATGACGATCTCGACAACCTCAGGCGGCCTCAGGTCATCAACACCGACCCTCTGGGTCTGGCCCCCCTCCTTGAGGAGCAACGGCATTTGCAAGGCTGTTGGACGGGACTCTGGCTCGTTGAGCGATGAGCCATCTACAGGGCGCGCACCGAAATAGAGTTTGCCGGCAGCAATGTGAAGGATCTCGTATTCACTCATCGGGGTTTGCGGCGCGATCCCCATGACCGAACAGCCGGTTGGAAAGACGTCTTGCTCCGTACCGACTTCCCAAACTTCCGCTCCACAAGTTCCCTTGTCTGCGCTGTTCAGAAAGTCCGTAAATCCAGCCATTCGCGGTTTGACCGTCAGGTAGTCATTCACCACAAGGTCGACGTCTCTCGCACCGTCGATAACTGCCGATGGGCCCTTCACGGTGACGTGGCCACCAAACTTCAACTCCAGCAATGGGGTGGCACAATGAGGATCGACATAGGTCACGAAGTGTGCGTCGATCCTGTCACCGTCAAAGACGATACTGCGTTTCAAATACCAGGGCTGAACGCCGTCCGCCCCGGCTTGCGGACGCAGCTCGCAAGACATGCTAACCCAAGTTCCATCAAGCTCATCCATGCCTTCGGCAGCTGACGCGCCATGGAGAACGAAGGAAGACAAGAGGGTGGCTGTAAGAATGCTTGTTGATTTCATGGGGCTCTCCTTTGGCTGCCAGGCAAAGGATGCTTCAGGTCATTTCATCTATCAAATCGATAGATAGTTTAGTAGCATGCATGCCATGCATGAATTGTCAGCCCTCGATCTCAACTTGCTGCCCGCCTTGGACGCTCTTCTGCAACGGGGTTCCGTGACAGCTGCCGCATCTGAGATCGGACGAACGCAATCCGCGACGAGCCATGCGCTCAATCGCCTTCGGCATCATTTCGGTGATGCTCTGCTCGTCCGCGACGGCTGGCAGATGCGGCTTACACCGTTCGCCGAAACCCTAAAGCAGCCAGTGCGCGACGCTGTTGAACGTGCAGCAGATGCATTTCGCCGTCCCGATGGCTTCGATCCAACCAAGAGCACAAGAACCGTTCGTATTGCCACACGCGATATCTGCACACCGCTGCTCCAAGGCCTTGTCGCTCATGTTGCTCGCACGGCACCTCTCATGCGGATCGACGTGATATCGCCGGATGACATCAGGACGGCCGTTCTTAACGGCCAGGCAGACATCGGCCTCCGTTTCGGCGATTTGTCAGAGAACGCCGTGCTTGCCGAACGCATAGCGTATCATCTTGATTGGTCTGTCTTTGCACCCACTCGTCATGCTTACACCTCCGATCCTTCGAAGACGTGTTGGACCAATGCCAATCACGTTCTTGTTTCTGGTCCCGGTGATCGCAAGGGCCCCATCGAAAAGCTCGCCCAACGCCTCAGGCTGCGGCGTAAGATCGTCGCTGTTGCGCCCAACTTCATGGCTGGCTTAGCCATGGCACGCGATTGCAACGCTCTTTTTACAACACTGAGGCGGCCCTTCGAGGGCATCGCCAAAAGCTTTGGTCTCATCGCGCAGACACCACCTTTTACCGTGCCCAAGGCATCCGCCATCGTCACGCTTCGAGAGCCCTTCTCTGATCCCTTTCGGCAATGGATCGTAGAAGTAACGGACTCACATCTCGCCGATTGAATTTCAAGCTCGATGCGTTTGAGAGCCGCCATCTCGCAGGACTATCTGCAAAATGGCGGCTTTGGTGCACAGCGGACGGCACACGAGGAGCGCTCTATGCGCGTGATGTGGCGCCGGCCCTTACCAGACGAGTTTCGGCAGCCTTATCAATTCTCGAGAAGAGCCGCACGCATCTCCGTAAACTCAGCGCCGAATGGGGTTCGATCCTCGCTGGGCTTTTGCCAAGGCGAGGTCAGCAGAGCAAAGTGATCAACTTCGCTTGTCTCCAACCAGTGGAGATCCTCGCTTGGTGCGGCGTCGATCGTGAACCAATAGAACGTATCTATACCCAACATCTCTTCAATATAGGATGCGTTGAGCCGATGGCCGTGATGATCTCTTTGGAGGTCTTTGGCATCTTGTCGACCATCACTCCAGGAGTGGACTCCGAGCTGCGCGCCGATCTCTGCGGTCCGTTCCACGCCGGAGAGAAACAGATCGACAGCACCCGAAGCAATAACAGAGTTGCTCAAGAGATGGGTCTTGACGCCCCTCAGGCGTAGCCATCGACCCATCTCGAAAGTGGTCTCGTCGTCCACAGATCCAGGCATGGCGGTTAGCACGAGCGTGTCGATTTCAGGGTGACGGTTGAAAGCCGCCTGAACCTGGTCAAAGGTTTTGCTATTGAGCGGTCCCAAGAGATACAACCGTCGACCATCGATTTCGAGTTCGGTAATCTCGCTGGCATTCAGTCGGGTCACTTCGGCCAACTCTGTCATATACTTGGTTTGGCAGGCGGAGACGAAGAGAACTGCGATCAGCAGGGGCATGGCAAGAAGATGATTGCTAGTCATGAACTGCTCCCATAAGGCGTTCGTTACCGATGAATGTGCCTAGAAATTGAACGTGAGACCCAAGACCGTGTTGATGGTGTAGTTGTCGTCGATTAGTGGGCTGTCCGTGACAGCATCAGGTAGGTATTCACCACCAACCAGGGCGATGGCTGACCAATGTTCACTCAGATCGACGGAGGTGGTCAGGCTCGCGAACGGTGATAGGTGATCGTCGACCCGGAAGGGATCTTGATCGTCATCGGCCTCTATACCGTAGAGATACGTTCCAAGACCTTGGGAACGGTAATGAACGCCAAGCGAAGGCTGAAACGTCCAGGCGCCGAGCGGAATGAGCAGGCTATAGGTGAGCGTCGCTTCGACGCCGTTATGCGCACCGCTGACATCGCCAAGAACAGACGCTGAAAAGATGCCGCGCGAGGTCAAATAATCGATCTGGCCTCCAACTTCGATGGCAAGATCGCGATCGATGCCGTCTGTTACCGATCCATCGGCATCATCCAAAGGAGAGGTCCGGTAATCGAGGAGTCCCGAGACGGATAGGCCATGGGGTAGAGAGTGCCCGTAGGAAAGGCCTTCTGTCGTGCCGATCGTGAACGTACCGCCGAAGATGTTGTCATTCTCATAAGTGGCAATCGGGATCGGCGATAGTCGAGGGTCATCATCCTTGATCGGGCTGGACTCGAGGGAGACGCCTACTCCCAACGTCCAGACACTTTCGGCTTGGGTCGGCAAGGCAATGGCGATCAGCATTGTGGTGAGTAGGCCAAGCATGAGATTATCGAGCGTATCTCGCTGCATGAGCTTTTTCCTTTCGAGGTCGGACAACACGGCCAAATACTGGTCGAAACACAAGCCGGCATCGTCCGGCTCGGCCGAACAGGACACGTCTCACCAACCTTTTTCTCCCGAACCATGCTTCATCTTCGGTTCAGGTCGACTTCTTAGATTGGCTGGCCTAACCGATCGGCAACGAAGCTGGTGGTTGGCGATAAAGGCTCAAGGGAGGGGGTATGAACGGACTAGCCAGCGGTCTTGACTATGTCTTTTTGGCGATCTGTTGTTTCACTGCGTCGATCGTTTTGAGCCAGCGTGCACCAAGGCGAGACCATGCAATGGCCGTGTCTGCCTTCCTTTTGCTCGCTGGTCTCGACAAATTGGATGATATTGCCGCCCAAGGCGGTCTCTATCAGAACGTCTCTTGGCTCACCCACTGGGGCATGGTGACCGTTCTTGCCTTACCATTCTTCATCTACCTCTATACGCTCGCGGTCACGCGCCGAACGGCACTAAGCATCACGAAGCTCTCACCCCAGCATGGGCTTGCCTTCCTAGTTGGCCTCGCTTTGCTGCTCCCTTACCTAACGCTCGATGGCGATATCAAGCTGGCCATTGAGCTCGAGCTTGATCATCCCGAGATCGAGTCATTCCGCGTCATGTCGGCCGTTGCGATCGGTGCTTGGATTTTTGTTCCCTATTTCCAAGGGCTTTTCCTTGTATATCTGCTTCTGTCGCTCAAGGCTGTCGCCTGTCACCATCGCCGCATCTATGACGTATTCTCGGATGTCGAGAACAAGACGTTGCGCTGGCTTCAGATCATGCTGCTGATCCTCGCCATGATCTGGGTGTATAGTATGGGTGACTTCATCCTTACGATGATCTTCGATCTTCCCGATCTTCCCGATGCCATAGACAACCTGGTCATGACCATGCTGCTGGGCGCGTTTTGTTATTTCGGCCTACGGCAAGGTGCCATCTTCGAGCTGATGCAATCCAATGGCGATAATGAGATTGTCTTGGATGGCGCCGTCGTCCAAAGGTTCAGCCTTGAAAGTGATCATGCTCAACGGATCGCTGGTAAACTCAAAACAGCGATGGCACGCGATCACCTTTATCGCGATTCGATGTTGACCCTTCGGCAACTGAGCGACAAAACCAGCATCTCGGAGCATCACATTTCCGAGGTGCTAAACCGTCATCTCAATTCTAGTTTCTACGATTTCGTCAATGGTTGGCGCCTAGACGAGGCCAAGCATCTTTTGACGACTGATCCCGAACGGACGGCACTCACCATCGCAATGGACGTGGGGTTCAATTCTAAGTCGACATTCTATACGGCGTTCAAGAAGCAAAATGGGCAAAGTCCCATTGCCTTTAGAAATGCCGCCATGCAAGCAGCGTAAACCTGTTGGGTTCGTCAATAGAATGACCGTTAGATGCTGCCGGCCATGGTCTCGACGTACCTTGATTTCTCAGCTCTTTGTGTGTGGACGTTCAATCGGCACGAAGTCGAAGAGATTTAACGGGATGCTAACGCCCGCATGGTGACGCCGAACAGTCGTTAGACGCTCGCAACCAACCCCCTGACGGAGCTATGAAGCCGCCTCATGCAACGTCACGTCTCTCGTAGCTAAATCTGCATTGCAATGATGCTGCTGAGATCTTCGGGAAAGACTTGCTCATCAGTCGCGGCGAGCTCGCTTAAAGACCACCAGTGATAGGCCTTCATATATCGAGCCTCGGTAGGCTCTTGGCCGCTTTCGTCGATATGTCGATCAGCCACGCGAACGATGAAATACCGCTCGTCCGCTTCGACCTTATCACCGGCCGCTGTTTCAAATGTCACTGTTCTCTGCAAGATCTCATGGCCGATTGGCGCAACTATCCCGGTCTCTTCAAGCAACTCCCGCTGCGCAGCTTCCAAAAAGCTCTCTCCTCTTTTCAGAGCGCCGCCCGGAGTGGCCCAAAAACGCCTTCCCTTGAGTGCTCCTTCATTAAAGACAAAATGAAAGAGGAGGACGCAGTTATCTGGGTCCAAAACAAGCAGACGGGCAGCCGGGCGTTGTTGCATTCGAAAGTCCATAGCATCTTGTCTGAAACGAAGTAATGACCGTTGTTGGTATCAAACCGCGGCAGCGCATCAACGGCTTTCATACGGACCGCCGATAAACCAACTCATATCAGGGGTCGGTCGCCTGTATTCTGCTTCTGTCATGCGACCATCCGAGAGGTCCGATACAGGCAGGAAGATGAAAACACTGCTGAGTGTTGAGAGCCCTTAGGGGCCAATCTCGCTGCATTGGCCTCTGATGGTCACAAGGCATTGCTATTATTCATTCGTGCGGCCGAATCCTTGCAAATTTCTTTCAGATGACAGAATGATGACGCTGAACTCAAAAAAATAAAGAAATTGAGAGAAACATGGCGCTCATGTCCAAGTCGATCTACAAGGGGCCGAACATTTACGCCCCCTGCCCGGTTGTCCTCTTCACTCTTGACGCGAGTGACTTACGTTCGATCAGCAGCCCCGAAAGCTACTTCATTTCTCACTTGCTCGACGCCCTACCAAGGCCCCTCAAGCAGTCCGCGACTTGCGGCGTGCGAGATGCCTTTCGCCTTGGTCACTTCTTCGAGCACATTTGTATTGATTTGCAGAATCTTGCTGGTGCTGAAGTCCGATGTGTTCGTAACCATTGCACGGGACAATTAGAACAGGCAGACGCCATCGTCCCTTTTGAAAACGAAGACGTCTGCATCGAAGCTGGTCGCTGGGCTGAGGATTTTATTATGACCGTCTTTCGCGCTGGGAAAGCGGAAGAGTCGCCCATATCCGCCATTACCGAGACCGACTCTGAGGACTCGTCCTTCGAGTCACGCCTCCATGATTTCCTGGTTTATGCGGGACAGCGCATGCTCCCGGTTCAGGATCGGGCTTTGATCAGAACGGCGCAATCACATGGTATTCCGTCGATGCAGCTAGCGGGTCGAATGATCGTACTCGGTCAAGGCCGCTTTCAGCAGCGTCTTAGTGCGACCAAGACCACGCGCACAAATGTGGTTAGCAATGATCTCGCCGCTAATAAAGACTATACGCGCCGTGTGCTCGGCGATCTTGGCCTTCCTATCCCTCGGTATAAGCGGGTTCGCTCGCGTCGCGATGCTTTGGATGCCTCTGACTCGATTGGCTATCCAGTGGTCTTAAAGCCGAACAACGGCAGCATGGGCGAAGGCGTTAGCATAGGGATGAAAGGTCAGAGCGACGTCAAGGCCGCCTACAGGAGAGCTCGCGAGTTTGGTCGATCCGTCCTTGTTGAGGAAATGATCGGAGGATCAGACTACCGACTTCTCGTCATCGATGGGAAGTTCTGTGCTGCATCCAAGCGGGTACCCGGTCATGTCGTTGGTGATGGTAAGCACACGATTGAGGAACTCGTTACAGAGCTGAACAGCGACCCTCGGCGTGGCTCCGGACCGACGACCTCTTGGACAGTCATTGAGCTCGATGCACAGGCTGACCGATTGATCGCAGATCTTGGCTACACGCGGGAATCGATACCAACCAAGGGCGAGATCGTATACTTGCGCCGCAATGCCAATACGTCAGATGGTGGCACCGCCGTGGACGTAACCGACGACGTACATCCTGACAATCGGGATATTGCCGTTCGTGCAGCAAAAGCGATTGGTCTGGATATCGCTGGCGTCGACTTTCTCACCGATGATATTTCGATCTCGATGTGGGAGAACGGTGGCAAGATCTGTGAGATCAATTCAAGACCGGGAATACGCAAACACATCTGGCCAGCCGAAGGGAAACCTCGCGACGTCCTAACGCCGATCATCAATATGCTATTCCCTGCAAACCGGCCGACCCGTGTACCCGTTATTGCCGTGATAGGAACCGGCGATACCTGTATGACCGCCCAAATGATTGCATATGCTCTGACGGCAAATGGTCACCATGTTGGTCTGGCTTTGCAGCATCGTGTCTACAGTGGTGGTCGCATGACCGCGCCCGATCCAATGACCGACAACGAGGCGACGCGGCGAATTCTTCTTGATCCCGACGTTGACGCAGCAGTCCTGGCGTTGAGCGCAGATGAGGTCCTAAGCCATGGCTTGGGCTGCGATGCCTTCGACGTTGTCATTATTCAGAATGCGCGTGTGGGCAAGGCTGGGACGAACACTGGCGACCCCACTGAAGCGCAAACCTCCGGCCTCGTGGTCGATACGTTTGCACGCGCTACCCATGGCATGATCCTCGTTGACGAAGCCGATACGAATGTCGCCCGCCTCGACCAAGCCAGTGACGACGTATCGCTCTGCCGCATCAGCACAGAGGATCGCGATTGGCGTTCGACAATAACCAGCTCTCGACGTGGGACTCGTGCATTGTGTGAGGGTAGCAGCGTATGCATCTACCGCGACGGCGAGCTGAGCATCCGAATTCCGATGGTCGATATCAGCACCGGTTTTTCGGAGAGCGACAAGAAACGGATCGAGGAGAGCCTGCTGTTCGCGAGTGTCGCTGTCTACGAGCTCGGTAGCGACCCAAGTGATATCTATCGAAGCCTTTCAAGCTTCTGCTCGGCATTGTTTGTTGGCTCGGAGGAGCGCAGCGTTAACGAAGTAGCAGGCGCTCAGTCCTGAGCAATGTCAGGTTCGAGCTTGACTGAAGTTGACGCTAAAGTCTGCCGCTGTCGTCCTCTTCGATCGTTGAGGTCATATGTCCAGCCCGCGGTCAAGCTATGCATCCGCATTCCCGTAAAGCCTGCTGGCATGTCGTTTGGAACTTCATCGACATCGGTCGCCTCCAGTCCCAAGCCATCGACGATTGTTAACGCTCCTTTACCGTAAACGGTAACCTGATTGTCGGTGTCCACGGCAAACGCGGTATTCTCATCCAAGCCGAATCCCAGCATCGACGGGTTGCAGAGGACGGCCGCGAGCAGACGGCCATAACGATCACGTTCACGAAAATGCTGATCCACGATAATGTTGCGAAGGAATCCGAATCCAGCCGACATACGCAACGACGACAGTCTGGCCATTGAACGGCCTCTGCCTCGGGCAATCATGACAGCACTCATTGCTGCGGCCCCTGCACTTGTGCCGCCAAGATGCAGTCCGGCGTGATGGCGTTGGTGCAGCTTGGCCTCAAGGAGTGTGCCGCCGAGCGTCGAAACGAGCTTGAGCTGGTTGCCGCCCGTAAAAAAAATGGCGTCTGCGCGATCGACCTCGTCCATCAGATCGCTAGCATTCGCGTCGGCGCGACTGCTCGGGTGCAAGAACGAGACATTGTCGACGCCTAGTGAGCGAAAAGAGGATCTGTATTGATCAGCCTTTCTCTCGGGCTCGTCGGACGCTGTTGAAAGAACGATCAGCCTAGAGGCCGGGCCTCCGCAATGGGAAACAAACGGTTCCAGGACTTCTGCGCTCTCTCGACCTCCAATTGCATAGATGAGCCCACGTGTGGATGTCATTGTCGATTCATTGGGGTCGAGGCAAAGCTTTTTCTGCATAGAGCTCTATTCTATGGATGTGATTGTCTATGATGCGTTGCAAGGTTGTCCCAAGTTGTGCGCCTTCAATACACAACCCGAGTACGCTCATCGAGTGCAGCTAGCGGCGTTTCGTCAAGACCCAACGGTTCATTGACGACAAACCCGCGGTGATTTCTTCAGCCTGAGCCGGGCCTATGTGTTGCGACAATCCAGTGTCGACTCTGGCAGATGTCGGTTAAAGTGCTGTGCCCATAGCAATTGATGACGGAATGGATCAAGAGGCATGATTCATTCGGCGGAGCTTGATCTTGCAGGTTTGCCTCGTCGGTCAGGTTTCAGTTGGTGCCGGATGCTTAGAGTGATAGCGTTGTGGAGATTGTCCCCTCGCCCGGAAGAGCGACATGCGCCATGGACAGATTATGGATTGGCCGCTATCGACCTCGTCGATACTAAGGCGTGCAGCGAAGGTCTTCCCCGATGGCACCGTCACTGCGCAGTTGCCTGATGGACGTCGACATCGGTACAGCTATAGCGATGCACTCCAACGTGCTGCTCGCTTAGCGAAGGCATTACAGCGAGATCTTGGCATCAAGCCCGGCGACCGGGTGGCTACCCTCGCCTGGAACACCCACCGGCATTTCGAAGCATACTTCGCGATTACGGGCATTGGTGCCATTTGTCATACGTTGAACCCTCGCTATGCGTTGGAGCAACTGGAGTACATCGTCGACCATGCCGGCGACGTGGCGATCTTGGCCGATTCGAGCTTCGTCAAGTTGGTTCAGGGCATTTCGTCGGCAGGCAGCCAACTGAAACATATCATTTTGCTAACTGACGCTGACGGCATGCCGCCTGATGCTCCGGACGGTGCGATCTGTTACGAAAGGCTGATCGCCGGTTCGGCGGACGGATTCGATTGGCCCGAACTAGACGATCAGGCCGCAGCGATCTTGTGCTACACATCCGGAACAACCGGCGACCCAAAAGGTGCTCTTTCTTCGCATCGCTCATTGGTCATGCACGCACTATGCACGATCGCCGCCGCACCGGCCCATTTTCTCGAACGAGAGAAAATCCTGGCCGTTGTCCCACTCTTTCATGTGAACGCATGGGGCTTGCCTTTTTCGACCCCGATCACCGGTACGTCCTTGGTTCTTCCGGGATCTAATCTTGATGGAAAGAGCCTTTTCGACCTGATGGACCAGGAAGAGGTCACCTCGGCTTGGGGCGTGCCGACCATATGGCTCGGTCTGCTTGCCGAAATGCGACAACGGAACCGCAAGCCAAAGGCGCTACATCAAATGGTCGTCGGCGGCGCTGCGCCACCTGGAAGTCTCATCGACGCTTTCGAAGCCGATTTCGGGATCGAAGTTACCCATGGCTGGGGTATGACGGAGATGGGGCCGGTTGGGACGCTCAATACCCAATCACCGTCCAAGGCTACCGAATCCAAGGATGCGTATCTGGAGCTCAAAACGAAGCAGGGCCGCCCTCTGTACGGCGTGGAGATGCGCATCCTTGATGAGGCAGGCGACCCGTTGCCACACGATGGGAAAAACAGCGGTGAACTGCAGGTACGAGGAGCGGCGGTCATAAAAGAATACTACAAGAACGCGGCGATCACCGAGGAAGCCTTCACGGCAGACGGGTGGTTCAAGACAGGCGATATCGCCACGATCGATTCAGCTGGTAATATGAACATCGTCGACCGTGCCAAAGACATGATCAAGTCAGGCGGCGAGTGGATCAGCTCAATCGAAGTAGAGAACGCGGCCATGGGGCATCCGGCAATCGCCGAGTGCTGTGTGATCGGGGTTTCGCATCCTCATTGGCAAGAACGACCATTACTTCTAGCTGTGCTTTGCGAGGGGCAGGAAGTCGCCAGCGAGTCAATAAAATCGCTCATCGCCGAACGGGTTGCCAAAATCGCAATTCCGGATGAAGTGATCTTCGTGGATGGGCTACCCCATACGGCAACAGGCAAGGTTTCGAAACGCCATCTCCGAGAGACCTATAAAGACTACTTTCTTTCTGATCGTTGATGTCAGGAGACGGCCTTGCTAATCAGCCAATACTTCGTCCCTGTTGGGGCGCATTGTGAATCGACAGCATGCCCCGTGAGTTTCTTGATGCCGAGTAAACCAATCGCTAAGCCCTAAATCCAACGGACGCAGCGGCTGTCGGGTGCATTTTTTGCTAGAAGTCCTAAGGCTGAGTTCTGCCACTCGGGCTCCGAACGTTGTAAGCTTACCCATAGCCAAACTCAGACCCTGAGGAACCAAAGTGGCACGCTGCATCTTTTGTCAAATCGCCAGCGGCGAGGTTGCGGTTGACCTGATCTATCATGATGAGCTGATCGCGGCGTTTCCGGACAATCATCCGATAAGGCCTGGGCATACTATGATCGTTTCGCGGGAGCATTTTCCATACTTCGAAGATCTTCCAGAGGCTACTGCGAACCGTATCCTTCACGTCGGACAGCGCTTAGCATCGGCGATGAAGGAACTGTATAAGGTGCCTCGCGTGGCGTTTGCATTTACCGGCGGCGATCACCCCCATGCGCATGCCCATGTCATCCCTATGCATGAGAAAACCGATCTCACCTCACGGCGCTACATTCTCGAAGAGAACCTTACCTTCAGATCGACGCCGCAGGCGTCTCCAGATGAGCTAGCCGAAACAACAGCACAATTGCGGAGAGCCTTGGGTTAGCCGATCCGTCCCTGCGTTTGCTTCGATCGTTTTAAGTCGGAATTGCCACTATAAGTGCAGGTCATGAGAAGGTCCCCACAAAAGAGTTCGCGAACGCCATCACTCGGATAGGCAGTGATCGTCCCTACCGCGACGAGCGCCCAACGAGTCAATGGTGGTCAGGTGACTCTTGTTGCATCATCAACGTCGACGAAAACAATCATGAGGTCACCAAAGATATCACCCCGCAATTGTCAAAATATGATCCCAGCTCTAAGCTAACTTCAGTCGGTTTTGAAGAAGGAGGGGAACGTGGATTCGTTTGCGTACCACGTTCATAATCGCGGCCCTGTTGATGCCCTGCAAATGCGTTTGCAGGGCTGACTTGAAGCGATAGCGTCTGCTGTAACTGCTGGTCGGCCCGGTCCAGCTCTGGCGTCCGAAGAACGCCGAGCCCATCTTTTCGATCGAGACCAGACCTATGACCCTCATCAATCTCAAGAATCTTGGCGTGACTCTTGGTGCGCCGCTATTTTCTGGCCTGGATTTCAGCATCAATGATGGCGATCGCATAGGCCTTGTCGCTCCCAATGGGCGCGGCAAGTCGACCTTGATTCGATGCCTTGCTGGAACGATGGAATCCACTTCGGGAGACATCACTCGCAGTCGCGGGCTTCGCATAAGCCATGTCGAACAAGACATGCCAGCAGAGCAACTACGTTTTTCGTTCTATGACTTCGTCCTTCGCGCCCTGCCCGCTGAGCAGGTCGAGACCGAGAGCTGGCGTGTCGATATTGTTTTGGAAGACCTCGCTGTTCCTCGCAACCTGCACGGCAAGTCGCTAGATCAACTCAGTGGCGGCTGGCGGCAAATCGCTCGCTTGGCCGCTGCTTGGGTGGTCGAACCCGATATCCTTTTGATGGACGAGCCGACCAACCATCTTGATCTCTCGCGGATTGGCATATTGCAAAGTTGGCTCGCGACGGTTGCCCGCAATCTGCCGATTGTTGTGGCCAGCCATGATCGGGCGTTTCTCGATGCCGTCACCAATCGAACACTGTTTCTTCGAGAGACAAACTCAAAGGTTTTTGCATTGCCGTTTACGCGTGCGCGTAGCGCCCTGGCAGTGGCTGACGCAGCAGAAGAGCGTCAGTTCGACAATGACATGAAGCAGGTTAAACAGTTACGGCGAAAGGCGGCTAAACTGAAAAACATCGGAGTCAATTCGGGCTCCGATTTGCTGGTCGTTAAGACCAAACAGCTTAAAGAAAGAGCCGATAAAATCGAAGAGGCCGCCCGCCCGGCACATCATGCCAACTCTGCCGGCGCACTGAGGCTGAGCAATCGCGACACCCATGCCAAGACGCTCGTCACTTTTCAGAACGCGGAGATAACCACGCCGGATGGTCGGATGCTCTTCAAGACAGGTGAGTTTTGGATCAATCGAGGTGATCGGATCGTTCTTTTAGGGGCGAATGGCAGCGGCAAGACTCAGTTCGTGTCAAAGATTCATCTAGCAATCACTCAGCATTTGGAAGACATCAGAGTGGCGGCGTCGGTGATGCCGGGCTACTCGGATCAAGGTCTCACGCAACTCGATTGCGACAAGACTCCTTTTGCCGCGATCAAACGTCGTTTCGATGTCAGTGACCAAAGGGCAAGATCACTGCTGGCAGGTGCGGGTGTCGAGATTGATCGGCAGTCCCGGCCGATTTCAGCACTCTCCGGTGGGCAAAGAGCACGGTTGGCCATGCTCGTTTTGCGACTGACCCAGCCCAACTTCTATCTCCTGGATGAACCCACGAACCACTTGGATATCGAAGGTCAGGAGGCCCTGGAAGCGGAGTTGCTTGCCCATGGTGCCACGTGCCTTTTGGTTTCTCATGACAGGACCTTCGTGCGCGAAGTCGGTAATCGATTTTGGCTCATCGATGGGCGAAAGCTTGTCGAGGTAGAAGGTCCAGAATCGTTTTTTGCCGCCATGATGGCGAATTAACCTTTGTTCCTTAGCGACGGAGGCTGAGGCGCGCCAAAGCGACGTTCTTGATCTGGGAATGGGTGCCGAGTATTGGCTCCACATCGCCATCAAGGACACTTGTTCGGACCAACGAAGGCTTTATCAGGCTTAGGCGTGGATGAAGTGAAGCTTATCGAAGGTGCCTCGAAGAACCGCGACCTCAGCCGCTATACCTTCGGGATCATCAGTTTCTAACGCATTGGCGATCAACGATGCCAAGGTGCTCGCGTCCTTCTCGCCAACGCCAACGCGAACCAGTTCTGGCGTGCCGATACGGAGGCCATTCATATCATCGTCGACCGGGTCCATTGGTAGACCGATGCCGCAGGCGAGAAACCCTGCCCTGCGCAGCTTCTTTGATGCGGTTTGCCCGCCGCCGTAGCGCGCAGCCTCGATTGCGAACTGATGAGATCGGGTGAATCCTCGCGACTTTGCGAAGACCGGAACCCCCTCGGCGTCCAGCGCCTCTGCAAGGGCGCGTGCAGTTCCGATCATCGTATCGGCATAGGCCTCACCATAACGTCGCCAGTCAAGCATAGTGAGCGCCAGGGCCGCCGATTTCGATGCATCGAAATTCGCAGTCATGCCGGGGAAGGCAATGGCGTCGACGCGTTCGGCAATCACAGCATCATCAGTCACAAGAAGACCACCGGCCGGACCGCCAAGGCTCTTATAGGTGCTCATGGTCATGAGATCCGCACCCTCTGCGAGTGGATTGGGCCAGGCTTTACCGGCAATCACACCACATTGATGGGCAGCATCGAAGAGAATTCTAGCGCCGACCTCGTCGGCGACCGCGCGCACTGGCTTGACCGGGTGAGGGAACAGATTGAGGCTGCCGCCCACGGTAATCAGCTTCGGCCGAACACGTCGAGCAAGGTCGGCAAGGCCATCAATATCCAACGTGTAGCCATCGGTATCAGCCGGCGCCGCGTGGATGTCCAAGCCGTAGAGCCCGGCACAGCCGCCGACGTGATGGGTGACATGTCCGCCGATGGTCGCAGGCGGGACGATGATCGGATCCCCTGGCTTGCAGGTCGCCATGAAGGCATAGAGGTTCGCCATCGCACCCGAGGCAACTCTGATCTCGGCAAAGCTGGCGTTGAAGACCTCGGCGGAAAGCTCGGCGGCGATCACCTCGATCTCTTCGATCGCCTCCAGTCCCATCTCGTACTTGTCGCCGGGATAGCCAAGCGACGGCCGCGAACCGAGGCCTGCCGAAAGCATCGCCTCCGCCCGTGGGTTCATAACATTGGTCGCCGGGTTGAGATTGAAGCACGAGCGCTCGTGGATTGCGCGGTTCTCCACGGCAAGCGCTTCAATGCGCGCTGCAATGTCTTCAGTCCTGCCGGTTGATGCCATTTTGGCAAGACGTTGAACATAGTCTTCGCAAGAACCTGGAACCCAGCCACGGCGCTTGAGTGCTGTCATTGTTGATCTCCTGGTGTCCCAATCAGCAAAGCGGCAGGGCTAGCCATGTGCAACGCAGTTTTGCTATTTCTTGGCCTAGAAAAACTGAGTCTTCTCCATGACTGTCTCGCCGCCCCGCCCCAAAGGACCGCCGCTCAACGCCCTTCGTGCGTTTGAAGCAGCCGCCAGACTCGGTGGTTTCACCAAAGCGGCCGAGGAACTCTCGGTGACGCCCGGCGCCGTTGCACAGCATATAAAGGCACTTGAAGCTTGGAATGGTGCCGCCTTGTTCGAAAGGAGGTCGCAGGGTGTGCGGCTAACACGACTTGGCTCGAGCGTCGCCGAAGCTTTCGGTGTCGCTTTCGATCGCCTGGGTGAGGCCGTGCAGACCATGCGCAGCGAAGCTGCACCAGGTCGGATTCACATCGCTGCCCTGCCCAGCGTTGCTCAACTCTGGCTGTCACCAAAGCTACCGGCTATCCGAGCCGCTGCTCCAGATGTCGCGATTTCGGTAACGGCCCTCGAACACCGACCCAACATGCTGCGTGAACCATTTGACCTCTGCATCTTTTTCGAGGACGGACCTCCAGAGCCAGACAGCATCGAGATCGGTCAGGACGTCATCTTTCCCGTTTGTGCGCCATCACTTTTGCCCCACCTATTGTCGCCGTCCGATTTGAAGACGATGACCTGCCTTCACGACTCGAGCTGGTCCAGCGATTGGTCGATCTGGTTAGAAAATGTCTTGCCCGACAAGAAGCTTGATACGCGCGGTCCCGCATTCTCGCTCTACAGCCTTGCCGTGGAGGAAGCCAGGAATGGCGCCGGCATTCTCATAGGACATGAGTTGCTCCTTCGCGACCATCTTACGGCCGGGGATCTCGTGGCGCCTTTCGAGCCCCGTGTTCCCCTCGATCGACGACTGACGATCGCCATTGCACCGCCAGCAAAGACCAATCCAGCCTTGAATCAGGTTGTGAATGCACTCGCTGGCACCCTATCCATCAATGAGTCTCGATCAGCACGCCAAATCTGATAACGTCCGGCGTAGAGGTCGCGGTGAGGCTTCGGCGGCCCTATAGAGTTTGAGGATGAGGGCAAAACTCGATGCCAAAACTCATCGCATTGCTGCTTCGTCATGCTGCGGTCGGTTTTCTAATCGCCCTCGTGGCCGTCACCCTGATGATGATCACAGATTTCGCAAACTTGCGGACGCTCATCACTGAGTCAGACAAAGGCGTACTGGCACTCGTTCTGCTCACCTTCTTCCTTGGCCTTACCATCGCGAGCGTCCAGATGGGGATCGCCGTGATCCGGCTAAGGGGTGACGTTCGTAGCCCCGATGACAACGGAAATCTCTAGGTTCTCGGACCATGCAAAGTCGTCGTTCGTTCCTTCTTCTCGCATCGCTATTCGCCGTGTTACCGGCCAAAGCGAAAGGCCAAGCCATGTTGATTCATGATGTTTCAAACCAAAGTCTGACGTCGGCACTCGGAACACAATGGCGTGCCGTCAGTGATCAAGTCATGGGGGGTATTTCTGATGCCAGGGTCGAACTGGCAAAAGTTGATGGGCTGTCTTGTCTTCGGCTGTCTGGTGATGTTCGTCTGGAGAATAATGGCGGTTTTGTGCAAGCTTCGCTCGATCTGGAGCCGGGGGCAGGCTTGTTGGACGCGACGGCCTTTCGAGGCATTCGACTGACGGCCCGAGGCAATGGAGAGAAGTACTCGTTACATCTGCGCACCGCCGATACCAAACGGCCATGGCAGTCCTATCGAACCGAATTCGTCGCCGGATCAGCATGGCAGACCATTGATCTTCCTTTCGCCTCCTTCAAACCATACCGACTCGACGCGCCGCTTGACCTGGAGCGGCTGCGGCGGCTCGGCTTGGTGGCGATCGGACGTGCATTCTTTGCTGATCTGGCGGTTGCCAAAATCAGTCTTTATTCGTGATTACACCATCGTTTGTGGTTCATGATGATCCAAAAACCGAACTTCAGGCCGGAAGTTCATATGAAAGGAAGCCTCCGATTATCCCTTATCGAAGGCGCAGACCTAGTCTCGTAATGTACTTACTCTGCCGGGCTTCACGGACTTATTGGCATCCGTATTCGATCGCTTCGGGAGTATGACGTCACTTAGCTTAAGTCTAATGCGTGGCGCTTGAGATCTTGAAGATCGATGATATCCAGGGCCGCTTCATGCGTTGCCTGCAAGACGACCCTCGGTGCAACACCATGATCTAGCGCCTCTCGCCAACGCTCCGCACAAAGACACCAACGATCACCGGGTTTAAGGCCTGGAAAGCCGAATTCAGCTCTCGGTGTTATCAGATCATTGCCCCGCGACTGGGAAAACTCCAAAAACGCCGATGTCACCTCTGCACAAACAACGTGTTTGCCAAGATCTTGCGGCCCGGTCGCACAGCAGCCATCACGATAAAACCCTGTAAGGGGGTCCAAAGAGCAAGATGAAAGGGGTTCACCGAGCACATTGCGAGCATCTGTTGTCGTCATAGTCGTTTCCCTGGACGGCGAGCTCAGCCTAGCCCTTCTCGTCGTTGATGGTTGAGTGATAACTAGATCATCTCTCAGTCCCGGCGACCCGCATCACGAGCGTCAAGCACGACAAGCCAAGCTGTCGTCGGCTCCTGCCCGGCTTTAGCTATAACAATTCCGAGCGTACGCCGTCTGCCAACACGTGGAGTAAGGCACTTGTTAGAGTCGGTCTTGATGGACTATCTGCCTTACAGCAATCCACAAAATGCGCGATTGCGGTCCACTGGATTCAGCATGTTGACGTTTCGAGTCGATCGATCAAACAGTCGTTCTACGACACGCTACGGCTCATCAGCGAGGTCAGATAGGATTGCCGTCCCTCGAGGAATCGCCGTAGGAGCAAGGGATAGTCGTCTGCGACAGCGGCCTTGATGGAGACCCTTTGTCCAAGTGTCTCCCGCCATGCCTCAGTTTTGGCGTTTCCCTCGAGAAGCCCGAACTCTTCGATTCTCTCAAAGCAGTCAATGTATCGGAAAACCGGTCCAAAGACAGTGTCAACAAGACTGAACCGTTCACCAGAGAAAAAGGGCCCCTCACCCAATTGCTCCTCCAAGCGCGCGAATTTTCCCTGCAGCGCTTCTCTTTTGATTCGGAAGGTGACGGCGTCAGCTGCACTGTAAAAGCCGGCAATATCGGCTAAGACGGCCGAGCCGAATTCGATCCAAGACCGATGCCGTGCTCGCTCCAGCGGTTCAATTGGATGAAGCGGTCTTTGCTGGGTCTCCTCCAGATACTCGAGGATCACCGCCGATTCAAAAACAGGCTGTCCATCGGCAACCAAAACTGGCGTCTTGCCAAGCGGGGAAAGAGCGAGAAACCATGCCGGCTTGTCGGCAAGATCGATGTCGAGTCTTTCAAAAGGTACATCTTTCTCGACCAAAGCAATGATGGCGCGTTGCACATAAGGGCAAAGTTTGTGGCTAACCAGCTGCAAACGGGCCATGACCCAATCTCCTCAAGATAGATGCATATGCATGTAAATTAGATCAGGAAAAAGTCAGCGTCAATCTTGATGCAACTGCATGTTTCTCTATGCTCCTCGCTATGAACCAGCTCAGCCCAACGACGATCACAATCTGGACGAGATTGATGTCAGTCGGAACAGACATCGTCTCGACCATAGACGACGCCCTAAAGAAGGAGAGACTGCCCTCGCTTAGCTGGTACGATGCGATGCTCGAGATTGAGAAGGCCGGAGCCGAGGGTATCCGGCCGTTTGCTTTAAAGGATCGGCTCTTGTTGCCTCAATATGGCACATCAAGATTGTTGGACCGTATCGAAAAGGCCGGATTCATCAAAAGAGATGTCTGCAAGAGCGATGGGCGCGGTCATGTGGTTTCGATTACCGATGCCGGGCGGATCATGCGCTTGAAAATGTGGGACATTTATTCGACCCAGCTCAGACTGCTGATCGAAGATCGCTTGGAGGAACATGAGGCTTCAAAGCTGGCTGAATTGCTGTCAGCATTAACGTTGAAGGGTTGATAGACACTGCACTTTATCAACCTGAAATTTGTAATCAAAAGTCGCATTGCCGGGCAAGCAGCCGATGCCGATAAGCTCGCGGCTTACCAGAAGCCACGCCTTGAAAACGATCATAATCCAGCGCAAGGATAAAGCGGCTCCAACTTCACTATTCGAAAATTCTTTTAACAAGAGCCAAAATTGTGGAATAAATAACCCAATTCAGTGGCCAGGTCGGGTCAAAAAGGCATCATCTTTCAATCGGTTTCATCTATCCTAAAAGAGTTGAAGCTCGCGCATGTCCGGCAGTCAGAATGGCGAGGGTCGACACGTTCGCGTTGCGCTCGAGCGTAGCAAACCGTGGACCCCGAAAAAGGATGAGGACGCCCATGTCGTTACAGCAACACACCAATTTTGATGATCACGCTGAGGTCATGTTCGTTTGTGACCCACCAAGTGGTCTTCGCGCCATCATTGCACTCCACAGGATCTGGCAAAAGCCATCGGTCGGTGGTTGCAGACTGAAGTCCTATGCCTCCGACGATGAGGCGATGGGTGATGTTCTAAGGCTTTCGCGTGGCATGACCTACAAATCGGTGATGGCAGG
Organism: Geminicoccaceae bacterium; assembly: GCA_028285265.1. Classification (GTDB taxonomy): domain Bacteria; phylum Pseudomonadota; class Alphaproteobacteria; order Geminicoccales; family Geminicoccaceae; genus JANQPX01. The sequence continues at coordinate 5,902 of JANQPX010000065.1, read as the reverse complement.
CCTAACGTTCGGTGGTGCGAAGGCAGTTATTCTCAGCGCCCCCGACGAGCATCAGCGTGCCGCTCAAATGCGAGCGATGGCTCAGATTACGCAGCGGATTGGTGGTCGATTTCGTACGGGAGTCGACTTCGGATTGAACGCTAACGATATCGAAATCATGCAACATGAAACGCCGTTTGTGTTCGGCGACAGTGTTGTTCCTCCGTCCAAAGCGACGGCTCAAGGCGTCCTCATTTCGATGAAGACGGCCGTAAAGCACCGGCATCAGCGGACCAGCCTCCAGGGATTGCGCGTCGCAGTCGCCGGGCTTGGCAAGGTTGGAATGCGGCTTGCCGAGATGCTGAACCGAGAGGGTGCAATCGTTTTTGCTGCTGACGTTAACGACGAGTGTCTGCGAGAAGCGTCTCAAACACTAGGGGTCCAGCCGATTGATGTGGAAGGTGCGCACGCCGCTGATGTTGACGTCTACTGCCCCTGCGCCCTTGGAGCGGTTTTGAATGAATCAACAATAAGAAGCATGCGGGCTTCGATCATTGTCGGATCTGCCAACAACCAGTTGGCCGAGCAACAAGACGGCGAGAGACTTAGTGAGCAGGGAATCCTCTATGCCCCCGACTACATCGTCAACGCTGGCGGCCTCCTTGCCGTGGCGGCTGAGCTCGAAGGGGAGTCGACCGCTTGGATCAATCAGAAACTGGATGCTTTGAGCGATACACTCTCCAACGTCTTCGACACCGCATCAAAGCGAAGTATCAGCCCAGATGTCGCAGCCGATCTCTTAGCTGAACAACGCATCGCAACCCTTCAGCGCTCGTGTTCCCTGGAGAGCCGCGAAGGACGGTCGTCTGATGATGTTCCCGCTGGTGGACATGGGTCTGGAGATCGACCCCAGATAAGAGACGCTGCAACCGGCTAATCGCCTCAGCGTTGTTGACTGGCGCATTCGGCTCGTTAGCATTTGTGAGCCAACAGACTTTTCATGCTGAAGAAAACTCGCGAGCGGATGACGGGCGCCCGATCGTCGGCTCATCCTTAGGGGCGAGAGGCTACCGCTAGAAGGCCTTAAGGCCGTACAGGCGGAAAGTACTGAGGCGCCTCGTCTCGATCATACATGCCGTAGTCACGCGACACGATCGACAGGAGACTACTGGTAACATGTCGCTGCCCATCGGCCTTTGCGATGAGGTCACGGCTTTCCTTCTCAGAACCTGGCTCGATGATCGTGAGAAAGTGATCCTCAAAATTCACGCTTTGAAAGTTCGTTCCTCCATCATCCCAAGGCAAAGTCTTGGTCCCAATCACAACCAAGCACTTCGGCGATATAGCCGTCGGACTCTTATACGCTCCATCGCAGGTCCAGGCTTTCGCAGGCTGGGCGCCGACACGATAGTGGAGAACATGAGAAATACGGATGCGATAATCGTCGAAGTGGATTTGTCGCCCTGCTGACTGTGTTTTGTGATGAGCCTCGTCAACCCGCCACTTCGTCATTGAAGCCTCGTCACGCCAATGCGAATGGGACAAGATGATACCAGCACGATCGAGAGCTCTGTATCGGTCGATGAAAAGGATCCCGTCATGCCTTTCGAGCCGAGGGCGCAGCGCTGCAGCCCGATCGAAATAGTGCTGCTCGTGTCCCTCTTTGGGCTTCACCTCGAAGATCAAAGCCTGCACGTCTCATCCTCCTGCCATGAGGCGCCAAAAATACCCATCTCATAGGGCCATGTCTGGAACGAAAGTGACGCTCAGGGGCACCAAGCCCGACGAAAACGGGCTGGCGTTGTACCAAAAGCTCTCCGAAACACACGACCTAAGTGACTTTGATCAGCAAAACCCGTGTCGTTGGCGGCTGCAATCGGCGTCTCCCCGCGCCGTAACATCGTGCGGGCCCTACTCACACGCTCTGCGAGTCGATAGGCATGAGGTGTCATGCCGAACTCGCGGTTAAACCTTCTTATGAACCCTTCACGGCTAAGGTGAGCATCGCGTGCAATGTCACTGATCTTCTCGTGACCTGTCCGCACGGCGTCTAGAATTTCGCGAGGAAACGACCGAACGAGCGGCACAGGTCGGCGCCGGACAGATGGCACCTGAACGACACGCAAGATCATCTGAACGATCGAATCCCCGTCGTCGATCGGCGTGCTCGGCAGGCGACCAAACGTGAGGAATTCGGGGCCCGTCTCTACGATGCTTGGATCAACGAAAAGATCCCGGCTGATTGTTGATTTTCCAACCTTCCCGACGGACATATGAGGCAGCCACGCAGGTATCATGGCGAAACAACCTTGCCGAATCTGATAGGTTCGATGACCTATCTTAAACCATCGGCTACCCGATAAGACGGCGGTGATCTGTGGTTCGTGATGGTAGTGCTGTGCGAGCGATGGACTATTCGATCCTTGCCAATCCGACGCTTCTATGACGCTTGGATGATCCAAGCGACGGTAAGTCCATAGCTCCGATGTCAGAAGTCTAGACATACCTTAAGACATAGAAACGCATCATGGCGCGTTCAAATGAACCGACGGCTTCATCGCTCTTATGACGCTTGCGACAGACCGTCATGAGCATTCGATCCAACGCGCCCTGCCCCACCCGTCCATTCAATGTAGTGTGCTCCAAGGTCTTTGCAGGCCTCTAGAACACGACAAAGGGCAGCAATGATTAGTCATAGGCCATGAGCAGAGAGCGCTAAAGTCGAGCCATCGACGCTTCGAGCTCACCATAGCCGCAGAACTGATACGCATAGTCTAAGCCGAGCCGAGCAGCGATGCCGCGTGCCTTTTGCTCCAAGGCTTCATCTTTCACCTGTGGCATAAAGAGGAGTCTTGTATAATTGCCGAAGACAAACGCCACCATGTCATCGTGGCGATCCAAGGCAAGAGCCTCCCAGACAAACTTCTCGAAGTACCGGCAAAAGTAATCAGTCAGATAGAACGTGCTGATATCGTCTTCGGAAGATCGTGCAAAAACCTCATTCCCACGAAAGAATGAAAAACAGTGTGGGCCGGGAATGCGTTCAATGTTGCCCTCTTCTTCAAGAACCTTATCCAGCAGGCCACCAGTACCGCAGTCACCATACAGAACGAAAATCTTCTCATATCGAGATCTATTTGCGCGTATCTTTCGGCGCACTTCGTCCGGGATGAGTTGCGGGCGATGATGGAGTTTGGCGGGAAGGCAGGTGACGTCCAAATGACGCCACCCATTCAACTCGATCAAGTCGATGATTTCTCGCCCAAGTGCGCCACAGGCGATCAGAAGCGTGTGGCCCAAACCACGCTTGAAGTTGAAGCCTCGTTGACGAACGCGTTCCATCGGTCTCAGTCTATGACCAACAATAGTTCGATGCCTACGAATCTCGTCATCTTTGATCGAAGAAACGACCTCTGGGCTCATAAATCCGCTGCGGCTCGGGCGTATCGGCGAGGTCTTGAAAGGCGAGTTCACCGGACTCCGACGGACAGCCGGTACTCTTCACCGGCTGTCCTTGCTGCAACGGTATCGCTTAAGAACGCCTGGTCATCCCGCTATCGCGTGATGACTACATACGCGACTGGATTGCGCCAGTCCTGCTGCGCTGGGTTCAAGTCACTTGTCTCGACGCCACCAGTCTGGCCGTGGATACCCTCTTGAGTGAAGATATAACCTTCGCCGTCGTCAGGTACGGCGATGTTATCAGGGTCAATATCAGCGCAGGCGGGCCCGGGAATAAAGGAACAGTCTTCGTTGTTGTCCTCAGTCCCTGCGTCCCAACCGGGAAGAAAGAACTCCTGCCGTTCACGTGGCAGATCCGCAGCCCGAAGGGCAAAGAAGGTATCGTTGGTATTGACCAACATACTTGCTAACGAGATTTGCTGCCCGTTCTCAACCGTAAGCGTTACAGAACCGCCTGGCGGAATAGGTCCTTCACTGATGGTGATGCCATTAACATTACCATCGCCTGACAGTACGTCCGCCATGGGCTGCGTGTTTCCATCTTCCGCGATGGCTCTGAGTTCTTCGCTCGCCGGATCACCAAAACCGAAGAAACGACCGAAGTCACTATTGTGACTCCATACAATGACCGGCGAGAATACTTGACCACGAGTTAAATTCACAATGCGAACTTCGGCGGCTTCAGCCACAATCGAAAGTGCCGAACTACCGATCAGCATAGCCGCAACAACGGCGGCAAAGTTCTTTAATGGATTGCGTTTATGCATGCGTCGATTCCCTGTTTGATTGACATCAAGACTGGAGATGATTGGTCTTGGTGAACAATTTCGACGTAGAGTTTTGTCGCTGGGCTGACCATGTCGCTGAGCGCCGAAACAAGCCGTTGTGAAGTGACGTGACACGGCTGCCGCATGCAGTTCGGCCTGAACGCTGCAATCGGTCGAGGCCTCTCCTACCCTCCGTCATCGCAGAAGAGGCCTCCGCTTCAGTCAGTATTGGGGACTATTGTACGAAGACTGCCTCGGGTTCACCGAGCACATCCAAATCCGGATTGATGCCGAGGCCGGCGGCGTTCGAAGGCGAGATCATACCGTCTTCGCGAACAGGACCCTCGGGGTCGAGGCGGGGCGACACATAACCAGAGAGATCACAGACGTTTTGAACCATGTTGACTGGTGTCGAGGCGGCAAGATGGATTGCGGCTGCCGTCACGATGTCCGACCCCCAGGTGCACTCGACACACATCTTCGTTCCGAAGTGGATGCAAAGATCTCTCGCTCGTCGACTCGCGCTCATACCGCCAAACTTCGATAACTTGAGCGCAACAACATCCATGCAGCCAAGAGCCTGCGCTTTAAAAAGGCTATCGAAATCGTGCGCACTTTCATCAAGCTTCATCGGTAGCCCGGTGGCCGATCGAACAGCTGAACACTCGTCGATCGAACGACAGGGCTGTTCAAGCATGATGTCCAGATCTCGCACCGCCCTACCGACCCGTGTTGCATCAAGACGTGTTGCGCCGCAGTTCCAGTCGCCATACACAAGAGGCCCGTCACCGACGGCTTCGCGGACCTTTCGGAGACGGGCGACATCCGCCTCCCAATTCGCATCGGCGCCGAGTTTCGCTTGGAATTGGCGAATGCCGGATTGGAAGGCGACCTTTGCAATCCTCGCCATATCGTCAGGGTCGATGCAGGTGATGGAGTGATAAAGCGGTAGCTTGTCTGAGCGTTTGCCGCCCAGCAGGACATAGAGCGGTAGCTTCGCGAAACGTGCCGTAATGTCCCAAAGTGCCAAGTCCAGCGCCGACTTGGCGTAGCGGTGATCAGGAAGCAATGCATCGACCTTACCGATAAGCGCTTCTGCACCAATAGGATCCTGGCCGATCAGGGCCGATGACACTTCGGCAATCGCTGGCACGACCCCATCCGCATAGGCTGGCAGATAATGGGGTATCGGGCAGACTTCTCCCCAACCGCAAAACCCGGCATCGGTCTCGAGACGTAGGATAACGCTCTCGACAGTCTTGCAAGCCTTCCCCGACGCCATATAGTATGGCTCGTGACTTGTTAGAGGGACTTTCCAGAGCGTGATGCATGTAATCTTCAACGTGCAGCCCCTCGGTTGAGATGAGCCTCATCCCAAGGAGACTAAGGACAGGCTGCAGCGAGCTCATATCTGAAAAGCGACACGATGTGTCTCTCCCAGATCTTTGTGATGTTTGTTGGCCTTTAAGGGCGTCCATGTAGCGCCCCAAAAGAGGCCTTCCGTGAAAAGGTTCTTGGTGAACGATGGGCGACCTCGGTAGCTGAGCGATCATCGTGCGAAAAACGTTTAGTTTGATAGGGTTAATGCAATTTCTAGTAATCGGGGCAAATGTCCGGGCGATTAAGTTTTTATAGCGTGAACGAGATCGGGCAAGTTTGTGATGTCCGGGGCACCATCGACACCGAGGCGGTTT
>JANQPX010000059.1 GCA_028285265.1 Geminicoccaceae bacterium | reverse complement strand
GCGGAGTGTTCGGTCATCAGAGCCGCTGACGATGCGCTTTCCATCCGGCGAGAACGCGACCGACCAGACCCTATGCTCATGGCCGTTTAGGACGTTGATGACCTCGCCCGTCTTCGCGTCCCAGATGCGGAGTGTTCGGTCATCAGAGCCGCTGACGATGCGCTTTCCATCCGGCGAGAACGCGACCGACCAGACCCTATGCTCATGGCCGTTTAGGACGAGACGTTCGTGCTGGACACCCAAGGCCTCGATCAAGGCACCAGCTGTTTCGCCGACCCAGGGGCGGTCTATCAGCGCTTCGTCACCGGGCAGACCGGCGAGCGCGAGTTGCATAGCGGTGACAGGTCGATTCTGACGGATCTCTCTTCGTGCCTGCTCGGCGCGATAGAGCGAGTCGCCAAATTGTGCTTGACGTTCGGCGTCCCTTGCTCGTTCGGCCTCCTCCTCGGCGCGCTGGGCTTCGGCCGCTGCCCTTTCTGCTTCGATCTTTGCGATACGGGCTGCTTCGGCTTCAGCCACTGCCGCCCGATCCGCAGATAGCCAGAAAAAGACGGCGACGATGGCGAAGAGCAAGGACGCGAGAGTCGCAGAGGTGAGAATGAGCCGAGTGCGCCTCTCCTTATCACGGGCGAGGTCACGAGCCTTTCGGCTGCGGCTGATCAAAGCCTGAACCTGGTCCCAGCCACCGTCGTGACGTTCGGCCCATTCCTTGCCGGTTAGGCCATCCAGCCAGGTCTGGCGTTCATCGATCAGCCCAGGAGAAATCTCCTCGCCACTTTCCGCCTGCACGAGAAGGGAGTGCCAGAGACGGGCATCCTCCTGTTCACGTTGCAACCATCCCTTGGGTCGCTTGGTCTTCTTACCGATCGTCGGATCGTTCAACCGTGTCCAACACCGGATCAGCGCCTCATGACTGATATCGATCAGCGGATCTTCATCCCCGGATTTAACGACGAAGCCGCAGTCATCTTGGGCAAACCGATTGATGATCCGGTTCAAGATATCCTGCTTGTTGCCTGTGATCTTGACGAGCTGGCTGAGCCGCATCGGATTGCGAATGCCGCGGCCATCAGGGTCGATCTCGGTGATCGCTCGGAACAGATGCTCTGCAACATGCTCGACCTCATCATCGTTATCAGCGACGTCCGTCAGCACCTCATCCGCATGTTGCGAAAGGATGGCTTTGAGGCCTTCATATCCCTTCAAGGTCAAAACCCAATCCGGCTTCCGACCCGTTTCTTCCGTCCCGAAGGGAATCGCCGGCGTCTCTGCGAGCCCCGGCAAGGCCCCCAGGAGCCGGCGGCTCCGCATCAGGCAATGCTGGACCAGCGGGAGGGCGTCCGGCTCGTTCCGGCTTTCATCGATCATCTGAAGCGCCAGATCAGCGCTTACCTCGCCGCCAAAGAGTCTTGCCGGCTCGCGGATTGCCCGCATCAAGGCTGCCTTGTCCATACGCGGCAAGAGATACTGGGTCTGGTTCACCAGCTCGGCAAAGCCCGTGAACTGCGCACAGTCACCGAGATGATCGGAACGCATGGTGACGATCGCATGAATACCCTTCGGCGTTTTTTTGGAACTGCCGAACGCTTTCAAAACATCGATCAGTGTCTCCGCCTCTTCCCGCCCGATTTCTCTGGCATAACGAAAAAGCTCTTCGAACTGATCGAGGAGAAGGCAAACATTTCCCTTCTTGCCGAGCTTGAATTTCTTCTGGATTGCTGCGAGTGCCTCGTCACCGAGATTGAGGAGCCGATGGACGTTCCGAGTCGTCTCAAGAGGTGGCTCCTCGTTATCAGCAAGTCCCTTGACCAGCCGCGCAATCGCTTCTGCCAGATGCCAAAGCGGCGCGCCACCCGGCCGCATCTCCGCCGTCCGCCAAGGCACGCCATGGAGACTATGCTCCTGCTCCAACCTTGGCAGCACGCCCGCCTTGATCAGGGAGGACTTCCCGCAGCCCGAACTCCCATGCACCACCACCAACTGCTGGTCAGCAAGCCGATCCAGCACCGCATCGATCATCACCTCCCGTCCAAAAAAGATTGCCCATTCATCCTTCCTGAAAGGTCGAAGGCCGGGATAGGGATTTTGAGGCAAAAACCGCGCGCTCATGGCGTCGTCTCCGCCGGCACGCCGAGCAGGGCTCTGACCTGATCGAGCCAATCCTCGTCATCGTGGTTGATGATGTGAATGCCGAATTCGCCCGCTAAGGCGGGCTTGCTTTCGGCTCTATTCAAAAGAACGACGGGTATGTCTTTCCCATGGGACTCAAGAAACATCTGATCATTGGCAAGTGCTTCGACCTCCCGATCCAGCCTTTCGGCATCGCGCGAGCCCAGAAAGCAGACGACATTGGCTCTGTCACGGATCGTCTCCAGGCGCTCTTTTCGAGCTTTCCTAATCTCCTTGAAGTCGCCATCGATGACGGGCAGGTCGTTGGGAAAGACGTTGAATTTTGCGACCTCCATCACCTGCTTGGTCAATCGCCAGATTTCGGCATCGTCCACTGATGCTTGAAAATAGATGCCGGGTTGCTCGCCGAGCGGGTTCTGCGCCAACGGCTTGTCGGCATCCGCCTTCAGCTTCTCCTTGGCGCCGATCTCGCGCAGGCGCTGCTTGACGATGGTCGTGAGCTTGCCGAGTTCCTGATAATAGGGCCGATCGATCGCCAGAGGTTCAGGCCAACCATAGGGCTCGACTTCCGCTTCACCATTTCGCCCCTTCGCGTGAAAGGTGAAGCCGATCAACGTGTGGCCGTCCTCATCTTTCAGGAAGGTGGGCCACTCATCTCTCCTCGTCGGCTGCGCCCGCACCACCAGCACGAGCCCGCCCCCTTTCTGGCAGGCCTCGGCTTCGCCCTGGAACCAGTCGAGTTCCTTCTGGCACCAATCCGATTCAAGATACCGCTTCGTCATGATGACCATTAGGAGACCGGACTTCTGAACCTTGTCCCGAAGCTGTTCCGTAAGCGGCAGGGTCGGATCAAGTTCCGGGTCGATGAAGATATCAAAGTCGTCGAATTCGGTTTCTAGATCGAGAAGGTTGCTTTCGAGTTCCTTGGTCAGCCTTTGTGACCAGCGCAACAGATTTCCGCCCCGCCCATGTGCGTAACTTACAAAAACATCATGCTCGAATTTTGAACCAAGGAAGGGCATGTGCTCAGAAAAATGCAGCTTACGGTTTCAGTAAATCTACTAGAACATATACTAGTCATTGGTGTGAGGCGGCAAGGCGAATGTGTAGAAGCGTGCTCACTGCCGCGCATCGCCATCTCCAATCAACACACAGCGAAAGAATCACATCACGTCAAGTAGCCGCTGCCCGCTGGTGTTCTGCGCTTGAGACGCCTGAAATCAAAATCGTCATTACATTGGATCATTTTAATCAAGCTGGCCCGAATCGCTCGCTGGCCAGCTACCAGTAGAAAGCTACCAAATGGTAGCTACCAATAACTGCCTACCAAAGGCTACCAAATAGTAGCTACCAGTTAGTACCAAATAGTATCTACCAAATGGTA
>JANQPX010000058.1 GCA_028285265.1 Geminicoccaceae bacterium | reverse complement strand
CCCGATTCGCGTCGAGGCTGGGGGCTACGCCGTCATCGAGCCCAATGTTGAGCATTGGGTCAACATCATCGGGTCGGTCTCGTTCGTGATAGAGTTTTACCGCGACGATAAGGCCGCTTGATTCCCACTGGCGAGCATTGACGATGCGGCACGTCAAAATGCCTACGATCTCGCACATTGTGGCGTAAGCGTCGGCAACATTCACCGAGGTTTGATTGTCCATGGAACGACATGTCGAGACTATTATTGCCCTGGTCGCCACAAGCGGTGTGCTCTTGTTTGGCCTGGCGATACTCGGCACGGCCCATGACGGTGCCTATGCGCTTCATGGCGCGCTAATTCTCGTCGCTGCAGGTTTCGGACTGAAGTTCGTTATCGAACGCATGGTGGATATGTCTGAGCCATCCGAGCTCGTTTACAGCGATGAGGTGATCAAATGGGCGATCCTGGCCTGCCTGATATGGGGCGTGATCGGCTTTTTCGTGGGCGACTGGCTTGCCTGGCAACTCGCCTATCCCGCCCTCAATGGTGACGTTCCATGGACCAATTTCGGTAGGCTTCGCCCGGTCCACACCACAGCCGTCATCTTCGGCTTCGGCGGCAACGCCCTGATCGCGACGTCCTTCTATGTTGTGCAGCGAACCTCAAGGGCGCGTCTCGCCGGTGACACGATCCCCTGGTTGGTCGTTGGAGGCTATAACCTTTTCGTACTCCTCGCAGTGACTGGATATCCGCTTGGTATCACCCAAGGTCGCGAATATGCGGAGCCCGAATGGTACGCCGATCTGTTACTGCTGGTCGTCTGGATCGCCTATCTCGTCACTTATCTCAGGACCCTCGCTCGTCGCGCCGAGCCCCACATCTATGTCGCTAATTGGTACTATCTCGCTTTCATCGTTGTCATTGCGATGCTGCATGTCGTCAATAATCTCGCGGTGCCGCTCGGATTCGCCAACGCCAAGAGCTACTCGCTCTTCGCCGGTGTGCAGGATGCGATGACTCAATGGTGGTACGGCCACAACGCGGTCGGCTTTCTCCTGACCGCCGGCTTCCTTGGCATGGTTTACTACTTCCTGCCCAAGGCGGCGGAGCGGCCGATCTACTCTTATCGCATGTCAATCATTGGCTTTTGGGGCATCACTTTCCTTTATATGTGGGCAGGCTCCCATCACCTCCATTACACGGCCTTGCCGGACTGGGTGCAGATCCTAGGCATGACCATGTCGGTTATCCTGTTGGTGCCGAGCTGGGCGTCCGTCTTCAATGCGATGTTCACGCTGAACGGGGCCTGGGACAAGGTCAGGACGGATCCCGCCGTCCGCTTCATGATGGTCGCGATTCTGTTCTACGGGCTTGCCACCTTCGAAGGCTCGTTCATGGCAATCAAGCCCGTGAACTCGCTGAGCCACTACACCGATTGGACCGTCGGCCACGTGCACGCAGGTGCCCTTGGCTGGGTTGCCTTTATCACCTTCGGTTCGATGTACAAGTTGGTGCCCTGGATTTGGAAACGGGAGGGTGTATATTCGATCCGGCTCGAAGCTTGGCATTTCTGGCTCGCGCTTTCTGGCACCCTCATCTATGTCGGCGCCATGTGGAACAGTGGCATCACACAGTCACTGATGTGGCAGACCTATGATGCTGACGGGCATTTCACCTACGCTTTCATCGATTCCGTCGATGCGATGCATCCTTACTATGTCGCGCGCGCGATCGGCGGTCTTCTCTACTTCGTCGGTGCCTGCATCGGTGCTTACAACATCTACATGACCGTCAAAGGCCCGCTCAAACAGCGGGACGAGGCGATGATCGGCAGCCAGCCACTGGCCGTGTCGGGGGAGTGATCGCATGTCGACTGCGCATCAAAAGCTGGAGCGCCATTCGCTCGCCTTCACCTTCATGATCCTGGTGGTCGCTTCGATTGGCGGGCTGGTCGAGATCGCGCCGCTCTTTACCATCGAGAATACGGTGGAGAAGGTGGACGGTGTTCGCCCCTATACGCCCCTCGAGCTTGCCGGACGCGACATCTACGTGCGCGAGGGCTGCTACGCCTGCCACAGTCAGATGATCCGTACCCTTCGCTCTGACGTCGAGCGGTACGGCCAGTTCAGCCTGGCGGCGGAAAGCATGTATGACCATCCTCACCAATGGGGCTCGAAGCGCACGGGCCCGGATCTCGCCCGCGTCGGCGGCAAATATTCCGATGACTGGCATGCCGCCCACCTGAAGGCGCCGCGAGACTTTGTCGAAGGCTCGGTGATGCCGGGATATGCCTTTCTCGCTGACGCCCATTTGGCGGCCGACAAGCTCTCGCAAAATCTGGCGTCGCTTGCGGCGACCGGAGTCCCTTACACCGAAGAGCAGATCGCCAACGCTGCGAATGATGCAAGGCGGCAGGCCGATCCAGAAGCAACGTTTGAAGACGACTTGAAGGCGCGCTACGGGCCCAAGGTCAATGTGCGCGATTTCGACGGCGATCCCAACCGGGTGACCGAGATGGATGCGTTGATCGCCTATCTCCAGATGCTCGGCACGCTCGTTGATACCGATGCGCTCGAACCAGAGGCGCTGGTCCGATGACCCACGATGTTGTGCTCGTGTTCGCCAAAAGCTGGGGGGCACTTTACCTCCTTGTCTGCTTCCTGGCAGTCGTTGTCTGGGCCTATTGGCCTTCCAAGAAGGCGACGTTCGACGAGGCTTCGCGCTGGCCGCTTGAAGAGGAGGATCGGCCATGGCGGTAGAGCGTGACGAGGTCAGCGGACAGAACACGACGGGCCATGAATGGGACGGGCTTAAGGAGCTGGACACGCCCATTCCGCGCCCGGCGGTTTGGGCCTATTGGTTGACCAGCCTTTTCGCCATCGTCTTCTGGATTCTCTTCCCTGCTTGGCCCTATGTCACGGATTTCACGCGTGGGCTTCTAGACTACTCGTCTCGAGCAACTGTGATCGCTAGCGTTGCTGAGGCGAATGCTGCCCGGAACGCTGCCGATCGGGCAATCGCCGAAGGCGACCTCTACGCTCTGGCTGCCGATTCTTCGATTCGCGCCGTCCATGAAGACGATGCGTCGATCCTCTATCTCGACAACTGTGCCGTCTGCCATGGGCGCGATCTTAAAGGGCAGATCGGCTTTCCCAACCTCACCGACGCGCACTGGCTCTGGTCTGGCGATGTCGAGGAGATCGCGACCACGCTTCGCTACGGCATCAACACAGGCCACGAAGAAGAGCGTTTCGCCGAAATGCCGGCCTTCGGCGCCCAGCAGATGCTGGAACGCGGCGACATCAAAAATCTGGTCGAATATGTGCTCGCCATATCGGGACGAGAGCACGATGCAGACATGAGGGTAGCGGGCGCCCCCGTCTTCGAGGAGAACTGTTCGTCCTGTCATGGCGAAGGAGGCGAGGGCGGCTATGGAATCGGAGCGCCCAGCCTCAGGGATGATCAGTGGATTTATGGCAGCGATCGGAGCGATATCTTCGAGACGATCTGGGCTGGACGAAAGGGTGTCATGCCGTACTGGGGCGACCGTTTGAGTGAGACCGAAATCAGAAAGCTTGCGCTTTATGTTCACTGGAATGCCGATGGCGGAGGCGAGTGAGCGGGACCGGCGTTTTCGTCGCGCAATGTATGGGCTGATCGGCGGGTTGCTCCTCGGCTATCTCGCTTTCAAAGCCTGGCATATCAGCATCGCGATCGACGTCTTCGATGGCCAGGTGATCGAGGCGGAAGGCGCTGCGAAATGAGCGATGCGATCACGGCCGATGCCTTCGTCAAAGATCTCGACAACGGCCTCGCGAGTCTGAGCGTTGCCATCGACGGTATGCAGTGCGGCGGCTGTGCGGCGAAGATCGAACGCAAGCTTGAGGTCATTGATGGTGTTGCACTTGCCCAGGCGAACGTCACGACGAAACGCCTTCGCGTCATCTGGGATCCAGGCCTTGCGAAGGCCAGCGACTTCATCGAGGCTGTCCGGGGCCTCGGGTTTACAGCTCACCCCTTTGCCGAAAGGGATGACGAGGGGCAGACCAACGAGAGTGAGCCGACTCTTCTGATCCCGCTTGCGGTCGCCGGCTTCGGCATGATGAACATCATGGGACTTTCATTCGCGAGTTGGGCCGGGCTTGTCAGCGATATGAGCGCTGGTACGCACACGCTGATGCACACGCTCTCCGCCGCCATCGCGATACCGGTTTCGATCTATGCGGGCTCGGTGTTCTACAAACCCGCCTGGCAGGCGCTCCGCCACGGCCGGATGACCATGGATGGTCCTATTACGCTCGCGATCGTCACGACCCTGATCGCTAGCCTGCACGGCACAATCACCATCAGCGAGCATGTTTACTTCGACGCCGCCATTTCGTTGATTTTCTTTCTCCTAATCGGAAGAGTGCTTGACCAGACGCTGCGCCGTCGCTCGAACGCGGCGTCCACAGCCCTCCGCTCTCTGACCGGCGGGGCTGCACGCCGCCTTAGCGCTGACGGCACGCCTGAGTCCGTCTTGGCCGACGCGCTCTCACCAGGCGATACAGTCCTCGTGTTACCGGGCGAGCGCGTTCCGGCGGACGGGCGCTTCGTTTTCGATCACGTGGCGATCGACGAGAGCCTGATTAGCGGCGAGACCTTGCCGAAGATGAAACGAAGGGGCGATCCGGTCGTCGGCGGGAGCCTTGTGGTCGACCGCGCGGCCCGCATTGAGGTGACAGCGATCGGCGACGACACACGCCTCTCGATGATCGCCGCTCTGACGGAAGCGGCAGAGAATCATCGCGGCCGCGGTCAGCGGCTTGCCGACCAGTTCGCACGCGGCTACGGTCCTGTCGTGATCGGCGCCGCAGCGCTCGGTTTTCTCTTCTGGTGGCTGATCCTGGGCGCTGATCTGGCGGATGCCATGATGATCGCCGTGGCCGTGCTCGTGGTCACCTGCCCCTGCGCTGCCGGGCTTGCGACTCCCGCCGTGGTCACAAGGGCGGTCAATCGCCTTATGGCCGAGGGCGTCATCGTGAAAAGTGGCGACGCCATGGAGCGCCTGGCGGAGGTCGATGCCGTCATGATCGATAAGACGGGGACAATGACCGACGCGACCTTGCGGCTCACGAGTCATGCCGATCCAGGCACGCTGGATGCTGCTGCGGCCATGGCCGCCAACAGCACGCACCCGCTCGCACAGGCCCTGAGTCGAGCCTGTCCAGCAAAGCCGATGGTGGGCGTGCGGGAGTTCAGGGGCGAAGGCCTCGAGGCACCAAATGGTGCAAGGCTTGGTTCGGCACGTTTTGTCGGCCTCGCCAACGAGAGAGCGTCGGACGGACCCGTTATCTGGTATCGGGCGCAGGGCGCGGCGCCGGTTTCCTTCTCATTCCGTGATCAAGCCAAATGTGATGCACCTGATCTGATCAGAGGTCTGAACCAACAGGGCCTCGGCGTTTCTCTGATCTCAGGCGATCATGAGCGCTCCGTTGCCGATCTTGCTAAACGGCTTGGTATCGAGGCCTTCCGGGCGGAGATGCAGCCAGAGGCCAAGCTTCGGCTCGTCCAGCAACATGCCGAAGCCGGCACCCGGCTGTTGATGATCGGTGATGGTCTGAACGACGCTCCATCACTTGCCGCGGCCCATGTCTCGATGTCGCCATCCTCCGCGATCGCTGCAGCCCAGACGGCGGCCGACATTATCCTCATCGATGACCGGCTAACACCCGTGATTACGGCGATTACGATTGCCAAAAAGACGCGGCGACTGATTCGTGAAAACCTGATCCTGGCGACGCTCTACAACGTCGTCACCCTACCTATCGCACTTGCAGGCGGTCTCACACCGCTGATCGCCGCCATCTTAATGTCATCGTCGTCAGTCCTGGTTATGCTGAATGCCATACGCATCGGAAGACCGAGATGACCGCCGCCCTCTATCTGATCCCTATCTCGCTCGGCCTCGGTCTGCTCGCGCTAGCCGCCTGCATCTGGACGATCCGCGCCGGCCAATACGACAACCTCGAGACCGAACGCTATCGCATCCTTGAAGACGATCAGGCGCCGCTGAGTGCGGAGGAGGCGCGACATCGCCGGGCGTTGTCAAAGCGCAGGACCTAAAGTGATTCTTTTCGAGATCACGCTCAATATCGAGCACAGTGTGCTACCAACTGGCGGCTGTCAGTTAGGATCTTGGCGGCCGATTCCGCAAGAGGACCCTAAGTCTTGTCGGCGCCTTCTACGACACACAAGATTGATGTCTTGAGACTCATTAACAGCGAGTCAAACTCCAGCCGATCCTTGGCACCATATTTGAGCGCCATAGCCACGGTAACTACGTAGTTTGCGAGCTCAATGGGGGACTGCCCTGACTTGGCGATCGCTGACTCATGAGGCGCCATGATTTCGCTTACCAAGGCCTTGTGGCGTTGATGGGAGCGTTCGATTTCGGCCTTGCCAGCCTTGTTGTGACCGCTGATCAGATCCTCGGCATCGCCGGAGGTCTGTAGAAGCTCGAAGGATTTGGTGACGGTCTCAGCGAAATAGACGTCGAGTTTGGCGGATAAGGAGGTAGCGCCTTGGAGACGTGTGCGTGCCGCAGCAAGCGACCTGTCGGTGACGTAGCGGATCGAAGCAACAATGATACCGTCTTTATCGCCGAAGAGTGCATAGACGGTTTGACGCGAGACGTCGGCCGCTTCGGCGATGTCAGCCATGGTGGTTTTTTTGGCGCCATACCGAACAAACGCGCCGATCGCCGCCTCAATCACCGTCTGCTCGGTTTCATTCATCATCATCCCACGATCCGTCGTTCCTTTCTTATGGAAGATTGATCCTATTTGTTACTTTACAACTTGACAAGTTTGGATCATATGTAAGATACAACCTTACAAAAGCCGTTCGTATGTAAAGTCTTCTCAAGAGGAGATGAAACGCCATGGTCCGGACCGTACTCATCACAGGTTGCTCTAGCGGCTTCGGCAAGTTGATCGCCAAGACCTTTGTGGGCGAAGGTTGGAACGTGATTGCAACGATGCGCTCACCCGAGAAGGAAAATGACTTCAGGGATGGCGGTAAAATGCTGGTTCTGAAGTTGGACGTTACCGATTCGAGCTCGATCACCAAGGCTTTCGAGCATGGCCATGCAAGGTTTGGCAACATCGATGTTGTTGTGAATAATGCCGGCTATGGCGGCTTCGGCTTGTTCGAGCAGGCGAGCGACGCCGATGTGCGCGTCATGTTTGAAACCAATGTGTTCGGTCCAATGAACGTCATGCGCGCTGCCCTGCCGGCCATGCGCGCGGTGGGCAAGGGCACGATCATCAACGTCACATCGATGGCGGGGCATCTGGGTCTGCCGGGCAGTGCCGTCTATTCCAGCTCAAAGCATGCGATGGTCGGCCTTACCGAGGCGATGGCGCTGGAATATGCGCCGCTCGGCGTTCGTATCTTTTCGGTCGCACCAGGCGCCTATCCGACCACGCGCTTCAACGACAGAACCGATAAGAGGCTGGACCAAGGCGACGAACAGCTTGTTGCTTGGTCCAATAGGCTGCGTGCGCAGATCAATGTCGTTGGGGAGCGTATGGCAAGCGAAAGGGGAAGCCTCGCTGATCCGCAGGAGGTCGCTGATTGCGTTTATGCCTGTGCGACGTCGGATATGCCGACACACAATCCGACCGGCAGCGACGCCGAGATGCTGATGGCGATGATGGGGCAGGACAAGCGCCAGGCTTTCCTCGATCAGATCACCGACATGTTGGTGCCGACAGGGGCCTGACAGAGCACAACGTAAAAAGGGACAAGAAGAATGTTCGGCAAGATGATTTCGGACATGATGGTCAAGCCGCATCAATCACCGCTGTTTGACGATCCGGCATCCTATGGCTTGGACTATGAAAATGTCGCCTTCCAGGCGGCTGATGGCGTTACCCTACGTGGCTGGCTGATCAAGGGTGGATCCGACAAGGTCATTGTGCAAAGCCATTTCGGCGTGCAGTGCAATCGGGCAGGCTACTGTCCCGACGGCAAAGGGCTCATCAAGCCATGGAAGACCAACATTAGCTTTCTTCGCCAGGCCCAATATCTGGCCGAGCAAGGCTATTCGGTGTTGATGTATGACTTTCGCGGTCATGGTGAAAGTGACCTTGGCACCAAGCCCTGGATCAGCTGGGGTCCGGAAGAGGCCAAGGACGTCGTGGCCGCGGTCGACTATATCAGCAAGAGCCGGCCAGAGTTCGCGAAGGCGCGCATCGGTCTCTTGAGTATCTGCATGGGGGCGGCAGCGACGACCTATGCTTATGGCTTGAAGGATGGCCTTGCGAGCCGCGCCAACGTCAAGGCATTGATTGCGGTGCAACCACTCCTTTATTCTTACTTTGTTGATGCCTTTGGCATGCCCGGATTCCTGCAGCGCGCCGGGGGCAAAGTGACGACATCAAGGCTAGGCTTCGACCTGAATGGCAAGTCGTTCCTCCCAGATGTCAAGACTATATCGGTGCCAACGCTCTTGGTGCAGAATAAGAATGACCCTTGGACCAACCTAGACATGGTCAACGAGTATTATGCAGGCCTAGCCGTGGACAAGGAGATGCTGTGGTTGGATATCGAGAAGAACCGTTTTGCGGCCTATGACTATGTCGGAAGAGAACCGGCCGAAGTGCTTGGCTGGTTCGATCAGCATGTGTGATCAATGATGTTTTGGACAATGATCAAATGGGGACTGCCGCTGTTGATCGCGATCATCGCTGCGGCAGCGATCTTCACCAAAAAGACTTTCCATGTTGAAACTGTGGTGGCAGCGTCACCTGAAGCTGTGTGGGCAGTGCTGATCGATTCGGCGCGCTATGCCGAGTGGAACCCGGTGTTCGTCGCCGTTGACGGTGCCTATATCGAGGGTCAAACGGTCACCAACACGGTCCGGTTTCCCGATGGTTCGGATGTCGATATGGCGGCGACGATCAAGACGCTTTCGGACCAAAAGGAGCTCCGACAAACCGGCGGCATGCTGGGCTTTCTTACTTTTGACCACCAGTGGCTCCTGGAACCTGTCGAGGGTGGCACGCGAGTCGTCCAACACGAGATCGACCGAGGCTTTTGGCTTTGGTTTTGGAATTCGGACTGGATCGAGCCCGCCTATTCGGATGTGCTCGAAGCATTAGCCGAACGCGTCAAGAAGGGCAGTTTAGACTAAACCGCCTCGATCGCGACGGCAATGCCCTGGCCTACTCCAATGCACATGGTGGCGACGGCTCGTTTAGCGTTCCTTTCCCTAAGCTCCAGCGTCGCCGTGCCTGCGATGCGCGCGCCGGACATGCCGAGCGGGTGGCCAAGGGCAATGGCGCCGCCATTGGGATTGACATGATCGGCGTCGTCGGGAAGGCCGATGTCACGGAGGGTGGCGAGCGCCTGGCTGGCGAAGGCTTCGTTGAGCTCGACCACATCGAGGTCAGCGGCGGACCAGCCAATCTTTGCCAGGAGTTTCTTGGTCGCTGGCGCTGGGCCGAAGCCCATAATACGCGGCGGCACGCCGGCGGTGGCGCCGGCGACGATGCGCGCGATTGGGGTCAGGCCGTGCCTGGTGGCTGCGGCTTCGGAGGCGACAATGAGCGCGGCTGCACCATCATTCACGCCTGATGCATTTCCCGCGGTGACCGATCCGCCCTGACGAAACGGTGTCGGCAGCTTCGCAAGTTTTTCGACCGTGGTGCCGGGGCGTGGATGCTCGTCCCCGTCAACGATGATTGGATCGCCTTTTCGCTGTGGGATGGTAACCGGTGTGATCTCTAGCGCCAGGCGTCCGCGTTCGACTGCCGCTGCGGCTCGCAGCTGGGAGCGGGCGGCGAAGGCGTCCTGGTCATTGCGGCTGATGGAAAAATCCTCGGCGACATTCTCACCGGTCTCGGGCATGGAGTCGACTCCATATTGCGCCTTCATCAAGGGGTTGACGAAACGCCAGCCGATCGTGGTGTCGTGGATTTCATTCTGCCGAGAGAACGCAGTCTCGGCCTTGGGCATAACGAAGGGAGCTCTGGACATGCTCTCGACGCCACCTGCGACAATCAGCTCGGCGTCATTGGCCTTGATCGCTCGCGCCGCGGCGATCAGCGCGTCCATGCCGGAGCCGCAGAGGCGATTGACCGTGCCTCCTGGCACGGTCTCAGGTAGGCCTGCGAGTAACAAGGACATGCGCGCGACATTCCGGTTGTCCTCCCCGGCCTGATTGGCACAGCCGTAAAGCACCTCGTCCACGGACGCCCAATCGACGCCGGCGTGCCGCCCCATAAGCGCCTTTAACGGAATGGCACCCAGATCGTCGGCGCGCACGGTGGCCAGCGCGCCACCGAAGCGGCCGATTGGTGTTCGGATGTAGTCGCAGATAAAGGCCTCAGTCATCACGCAGCCTCCCCTTTATTGGTGGCACCATGTGCCCGTGCCGTGCGCGTATGCAAATCGCGCAGCACCTCCAACTCAACCGCGGTTGGTGCAGCGGTCTCGGCGACATCGGCACTGAAGTTGAGCGCCCAGCCCGTCGCCTCGATCAGCTGATCCCGGGTGACGCCCGGATGCATCGAGGTTACGACGAACTCCTTGCTCTCCGCCTTGGGCTCCATGACACAGAGATCGGTCATGATCTTGGTCGGTCCTTTGGTGGTGACGCCAAGGCGTTCGCGGTGATCGCCACCTTCGCCAAAGCCGAGTGATGTAAAAAAATCGATCTTTTCAACGAAGCCCCGCCGGCTTTGCTTCATCGTGATCAAGATCTCGCCGCAAGAGGTGGCGATCTCTGGCGCCCCGCCGCCGCCTGGAAGGCGCACCTTGGGGGTGCCGTACTCGCCCACGACTGTCGTGTTGATATTGGCAAATTTGTCGATTTGGGCGGCACCCAGAAAGCCCTTGGTGATGCGTCCGCCCTGGAGCCAGTAGCGAAACATCTCGACCACCGGCACGGTGTTGAGCGCTGTTTCGCAAAGTTCACCGTCGCCGATCGAGAGGGGAAGAACATCAGGTCTGGTCGCGATTGTACCGCTTTCGTAGATTAGGGTGATGTCCGGGCAGCGGGTCAGGCGCGCGAGGTTGCAGGCGGCTGACGGGGCGCCGATGCCGACGAAGCAGACGTCGTCGTTCTCAAGGGCGCGCGAGGCGACCACGGTCATCATCTCGGTGGGTGTGTAGTCCATGATCGATCTCCTCAGACCTTCTTGGCGTATTGCGCGAAGGCGTCCGGAGACGCCTGAATCACATTCTCTCTCATCCATTGAAGGAAGCTGTCACGATCACGGGCGATGTAGTCCCACTGTTTGTAAAATGCATTGTCGCGCCGGTAGTAGCCATGGGCAAAGGACGGATGCGCGCCGCCCGGTACTTCCGCAATCGCGGTCACCGTCCAGCTCGGCAGCACGCAGGCATTGGGGGAGACGTCGCCGAAATTGTCGACTACTTCCTCAACGGTCACGACAGATTTCTTGGCACCGAGCACCGCTTCCTTCTGCACGCCGATGATCCCCTCGATCAGTACATCGCCGTTCCTGTTGGCCCTTTGCGCGTGGATGATAGCGCAATCCAGATCGAGCGCCGGCACAGCGGCGAGCTCCTCGCCGGTGAAGGGGCAGGTGACTTTCTTGATGTTGGGATTGACCTTCGGCAGCTCGGCTCCTCGATAACCGCGAAATACAGCAAATGGGAGACCAGCGGCGCCGGCGTCATAAGCGTTCGCCATGGCCGCGTGGCTATGCTCCTCTACCTCGATCGGGTGTGGCCAGCCACGCTCGACCGCGTCACGCAGACGGTGGAGCGAGCCCACGCCAGGATTGCCACCCCAAGAGAACACAATCTTTTTCGCTGCCCCCATACCGATCAGCTGGTCGTAAAGCAGATCCGGTGTCATGCGCACGATGGTCAGATCTTTCCGCTTTTGGCGAATGACCTCGTGGCCGGCGGCATAGGGAATGAGGTGGGTGAAACCTTCCATCGCCACTTTGTCGCCGTCCTTAAGACATTTAGCGATCGCCTCCGCGAGGTTCATGAATGCGGCCATGATCTTGCCACTCCTGAAGTTCGTTGATCCCCAAGGGATCACCCTAGTTCTTCGCTCTGGAGTCTGTGTACCAAGCCGGCGACGCCCTGGAAATTAAGGCTTCCGCAAGTTTATATATCCAATTCGGTATAGAAGAGTGGGCATAGACGCCCTTGTTTCCTCTTTCCTCAAGGCCGCAATCATGGTGGAACGGCGTATCAAGTTCAGGCATCTTCAATGCTTCTTAGAAGTCGCTCAGCATCAAAGTGTGGTTAAGGCGGCCGACGCGCTGGCGCTCACCCAGCCCGCTGTCTCGCGCACGATCCGGGAATTGGAGGACTATCTCGATTCGCCCTTGTTTGACCGCAGTAAGCGTGGGGTTCGCTTGTCCACGGCAGGCGAGGTTTTCCTTCGCTATGCCAGCGCCAGCGTCACGGCGTTCAATCAGGGAATCGACAGTATCGTTCAGGCCCAGAAGTCGGGTCAGGCTGTCATTCGTATCGGCGTGCTGCCGACCGTTGCCGCTAGGCTCGTGCCCGATGCGGTCAAGCGCTTCAAGGCGCGGGGCCTCGGCACCATCGTCGATCTGGCGACGGGCGCCAATACGGCATTAATGTCGAGCCTTCGGGTTGGTGAACTGGATTTGGTGGTAGGGCGGCTTGCTGAAGCCGAGCAGATGATCGGCTTCAACTTCGAGCATCTTTACTCGGAAACCATCACCTTCGTCGTGCGCCCGGGGCACCCGCTCCTCGACCTCGATCCCTTTGACATCAAGGCGATGACGACGTTTGAAATGGTCTACCCCGATCAAGGCGCTATCATCCGTCACGAGGTCGACCGCTTCATGATCGCCCATAGCGTGCGTGTTCTTCCCGAGCGTGTCGAGACGGTCTCGAGCGCCTTTGCGCGTGCCTATGTGTGCGACACTGACGCTGTCTGGGCGATTTCCAGCGGCGTCTGCCAGCAAGATGTTGATGCAGGCCTGCTGGTGGCCCTGCCGATCGACGCCAGCGAGACCGCAGGTCCCGTCGGCCTGACTAGCCATGCCGACCAACCCTTGTCGCCAGCCATCGAACTTTTCATGCAGGCGACCCGCGAGGCGGCAGATGCGCTGCGCTCCCGAGCCGCCTCAGAAGATTCCGATCGGTAATCAAACGTCAAGAAAGACCGTTTCGCTCTCACCGTGCAAGCGGATGTCGAAACGATAGATGATGGCGCCATCCTTCTGCTGCCGCTCGGCGATAAGGGTTGCGCGCCTGGCCTCCTGCTCAATTAGGTTGAGCACTGGGTCCTTGGCGTTGGCCTCGGCTTCATCAGAGAAATAGAGGCGCGTGTGCAGACCGATATTGATGCCGCGTGCGACGATCCAAAGGTTGATGTGGGGCGCCATACTGCGATGGCCGGAGCGGCCAGTGACCGGGCCCGGCTTAATGGTTTCGAAGTGATAGACCCCGGTCTCGAAGTCCGTCCCGGTCCGCCCCCAGCCGCGAAAGCTCTCGTCGATGGTCTTCGCCTGCCGGTCGGAAGGGTGATTGTAGCGACCGTCTTTGTTGGCCTGCCAGATCTCGACCAGTGCGTCGCGGATCGGCGTGCCGGTGGCGTCGATGATCTGGCCTTCGATGCGAATACGCTCACCCCTGGTCGCATCGCTCACAAGCACATTGCTGAAATTGTTGTCGAAGATGTCGAAGCCAGCCTGACGAGGGATGAGGCCGATATGGACATAGGGTCCTGCCGTTTGCGAGGCAGTTTCCTTCAAATAATCAAGCGATTGGGTCATGGTTCAGTTTCCCTGAAGCTTGTTCTCGAACAACGTCGAGCGGCGGCCGCGGAGAACGATGTCGAATTTAAAGGCGCGGCAATCCAATGGCACCGTCGCGTTCATGTCGAGCGGTGCGATCAGCCGGCGTATGGCGTCCTCGTCCGGGATCGTGCCCACTATTGGGCAGGTCCAGATGTGAGGATCGCCTTCGAAGTACATCTGGGTGATTAGCCGTTGAATGAAGGCGTGGCCTGAAATCGAAAAGTGGATGTGAGCAGGGCGCCAGTCATTGACCCGGTTTCGCCAGGGATAGGGGCCGGGTTTGATGGTGCGGAAATAGTAATAGCCAGCATCATCGCTAAGACAGCGTCCGCAGCCGCCAAAATTCGGGTCGAGCGGTGCGAGGTAACTGTCCTTCTTGTGGCGATAGCGACCACCGGCATTGGCCTGCCAGAACTCCACCAGGGCGTTGGGCACGCCGTGCCCGTTCTCGTCGAGCACCCGGCCATGGACGATGATGCGCTCGCCGATCGGGAGACCGTCTTTCGCGTAGTTCTGCAAGAGATCGTTGTCGAGCGGTCCAAGCTCGTCATGGCCGAAGACGGGGCCGGTGACCTCGGAGAGCGAGTTCTGCAGGGACAAGAGTGCGAATTTTGGCGAGCGAGTCACCGAAGTCTTGTAGCGGGGTGTGTAGGCCGGTGGCTGCAAGTCGCGATTTCTCGAAATATATTCTTCGATGTCCGTCATATCCTTTATCCCTCAGTCGTTTCTTGCTTGTCGGCCAAGGCCAGCTTGGCGATCTTGAAGGCGCGGTTTGCCGCCGGCACGCCGGCATAGACTGCGACGTGCAAGAGCACTTCCTTTAAATCCTCGGGCGTGGCGCCGGTATTGGTGGTCGCACGCATATGCATGGCAACCTCGTCGTCATGGCCAAGCGCAGCGAGCAGTGCGATTGTCACGAGACTACGCTCGCGCCGGGTGAGGCCGGGTCTCGACCAGACGGATCCCCATGCACCTTCGGTAATGAAGCGCTGGAAGTCCTCGTCGAACACGGTCTTCTTGGCTTCGGCGCGATCGACATGGGCGTCACCGAGAACGGAGCGGCGAACGGCCATGCCGTCTTCGAACCGTCGGGTGTCGCTAGTCGACAAAGCGATTCTCCTGCAGGAAGGTCTTAATGATACGGGCGAGGGCTTTAGGCGATTCAACGCAGGGCAGATGCCCGGCCCCTTCGATCTCAACGAAGCCGCCACCGATTAGCTCGGCCGTGGATTTAACCAGTTCCGGCGGCGTTGCCCCATCCTCGCTACCGACCACGCAGACCGTAGGCAGGGCGAGCGCGCCGGACGACTGGGTCAGATCGGCATCACGGATTGCAGCACAGGTGCCGACATAGCCTTCTGCCGGCGTGTGGGTCAGCATGGTGCGCCAAAGGGCGAGCTCTTTCTTTCGGTTCTCCCGGAAATCCTGGCTGAACCAGCGCTCCAGGATCGCCTCGCTGAGCGCTGTAATGCCGCCTTTCTTGACGGCGGCAATACGCATTTCCCAATTTTCGCGCGGCCCGATCTTGTGCGCGGTGTCGCAGAGCACCAGTCCCCGGACCAGATCAGGTCGGGCGGCGGCGACCGATTGGGCAATCAACCCGCCGACCGAAAGACCGACAATCACGGCGTTCTTCACCGCAAGCTCATCCAGGAGGCAGATGAGGTCGTCTCGGTGATCGGTAATTACATAGGGACCGTCAGGACAATCGGAGAGGCCGTGGCCACGCTTGTCATAGCGGATGAGGCGGAGGTCGTTTGGCAGATGAGGCAGCAAGGGGGCCCAGACACGAAGGTCTGTGCCGAGCGAGTTTGAGAAGACGAGAGGTAGGGCATCTCGTGGTCCCTGGTCCTCGACGTGCAAAATCAGCCCGTTGACCTCTATAGCTTTCATGCTTCTCGTTCCCCTGCGACATCGGCTGGCAGCCGTTTGCTTCAGGGGCCAAAGATGGTCGAGACCGTGCTTGTCGTACAATGATGGTTTGAATTTGATAGATAGCTATTTTGGTATGTATCGCCCCGCTACTCGCTTCAGCGAAGCGAAAACTTCGTCGTCGACAGCGGCAGCAACCGCTGCAAGCCTGCATCCCGCGGTCAGCGCTTCCAGTCCTTTCACCATCACCGAGCGTATCATCTTGATCGAAGAAGCTGCCCCAACCTTGCCATCGGCAATCCGTGGCGCCATCGGCAGATCCTCCAGGATCGGCACCACGTCTTCGGCAAGGGGGCCGGCGATCAGTAGGGGAGTCATGTTGAGCTTGGGGTGAACGGGGGGCATGATCGCGACATCGACATAGCGCCCACCGGCTGATTCGACGATCTCGGCCGCTTCGCGTTTGGAGGACGGCGCACAGGAATTCAGATCACACCAGAACGCGCCGCGTTCCAGGTGGGCGGCCCCAAGCGTCGCGGCGGCCACGGCTTGGTCGACCGTTACCGTGCCCAGGATTAAATCGGCGTCGGCCAACATCTCGGCGAGGGTGGCGCAGCCGCGAATACCGAGCATTTGGTTGCGTGCCCACATGGCATCAGCGGTTTCTGGACCGTCGGTCTTGATGTCATAGGCGAAGACGGTCTTGCGACTGTCGTCGGCCCAACCGGAGACGAAGGCGCTGCCCGCTTCGCCCATGCCGATGAAGGCGGTTTTCTTCGGACTCATAGGGGAATCACCTCGCCATTCATCAGTTTTCGAGCCGTGCGTAGGACTTCGGTGCGGGCAACGCTGTCGTCCGCCTCGACATGGGCGGAGCAGATCATGTGGCTGGTCATGCGCTGCAGCATGAGCGAGAAGGTCACCCAAAAGCACAGCCACTATCATTTGCCCGCGAGCAGGACCGGCGCTGGCTGCGTGGTTCTGGAGAACGCCTAAACGCTTCTCTAAAGCGCTGCGATATGTCGGCGCAGCGCCTTCGTGAAATGCTGGACGGCCGGGTGGTCCTTGTTGGATTTAGTGACCCAGATCGCGATGTCCCGGCTTGGCAGCTCAGCGTCGACCTTGAGCTTTTGACGGGGCTCGATCGTCGGAATGTGGGCGGCCAGATTTTCGGGGAGCGCGAGGAGCAGGTCGCTCTGTTGGAGGAGCGACAACGCCATGCTGATATCGCCGGTGAAGGTGAGCTTGGACGTCGTCGATGTGAGCCCGAGGCTTTCGAACACCCCGCCGCTGGACTGGTCGATATTCGCCATCACGCCGGTTTCGATCCAAGGGGCGTCTGCGAGCTCGGCGGGTGAGATCGGGCCGCGTTTCTCGAGCAGCGGTGAATTGAGGCCGGCATAAACCGCCATCCGATCCTCGAACACCACCTCCTGATCCAGCGCTTCCTGGTGCAGCCGCAGTTGGGAGGGAGCGATCGCAACGTCGAGCGCGCCGTAGTTGAGGCGATCCACAAGGCGGCCCGCGGTCGCGGTGGTGACCTGCATGGAATAGGGCCAGGCTTGCCCCAGGCTCTTCAACAGGAAGCCCGGCATGATGGTTACGGCCAGCATCGGGCCGACGCCGATGCGCAGCTCCTCATAGAGACCGGCCCGCCATTGCTCCAGCACCTTGTCGGCGTCGGTCACCTGCTGCGCAATCGCCTGGCCGACATTGGCAAGCCGCTTCCCGACCTCGGTTGGCGTCACCCCATAGCGACCGCGCCGGAGCACGGGCGCACCCGCTTTGTCCTCGATGATCTTCACCACGCGGGTGAGCGTCGGCTGGACCACGCCCAGGCGCTCGGACGCGCGGTTGAGCGAGCCATAGCGAACGATTTCAGCGAGATAGTAGAGGTGTTTCGGGTCCATAAGATATCAATTTTTTAATGGGAGCTGATGTTATTAACATTATCCTAACTTCTAAGGAGTTGGTAGCTTTAGGAAGTTTCACGGTCCAATGGGGAGGCTATAATGAACATCGTTCTGCGTGCGGCAGCGGTCGCATCGCTCGTTTGTCTAGGATCTGCAGCCGCGAGCCACGCGGAGACGCTGAAGGCGGAAGGCGGCTCGGCGGCAAGTCTGAGTGCGCTGGTGCCGCAGCTCATGTCGAAATACGCAGCCGACAAGCATGAAATCCGCGTGAATGTCGATCAGACCCTGACCCGCGCCGCCCTCAAGGCGGCGAGCGGCGCCGTCGACATCGCGATCACGCCGGCCGGAGCCTATGACAAAATGATCAAGGGAGCCGGTCCCTACAAGAAGCTCGCCGATCAGGCCGTGGCGGCCGCGGACAATATGCGGGCGCTGTTCTCATTTCTGGGTGGCCATGTCCATGTTCTGACCTACGAAGATAGTGGCGTGGAGAGCTGGGACGATCTGCGCGGCAAGCGCGTCTTCGTCGGCCCGCCAGCCGGATCCTTCTCGGGACAGACTATTGGACTGATTGAGGCGATCACCGGCATGAAGCCTGATGAGGATTATGAGGCGATCAAGCTTGCTTGGTCTGCCGCCAACCAGGCCTTCGAAGACGGTAAGTTCGATGTCTTTATGCGCTCCGGCACAATGGGTGCGGCGGCGATCGATCAGTTCGGATCGGCTAAGAAATTCCGGCTGATCGACATTCCCAAAGACGTCATGGAGGGCGAGGCTTGGGAACAATATTCGAGCGTCCCCGGACGCGCCGCCGATGTTCTCCCGGCTGGGACCTACGCCAATCAGGTCAACAACGAACAGGACATCCTGGCCTCGGCCTACGTGATGTTCGTTGGCGTCAACAAAGACATGAACGAGGACACCGCCTACGACCTCACCAAGGCGATGTTCGAGAATCTCGATGACGCACATTCGGTCAACCAGGGGCTGTCGCCGCTGACGCTGGACAACGCCTTTGTCTCCCTGAACGCCAAGCTGCATCCAGGCGCGATCCGCTATTTCGAGGAGGCGGGTCTCGAAATTCCCGCCGAGTTGCGCCCTTAACGAGCACCTTGTTCAAACAAAGGGGAAAGCCGGACATCGCACCGGCTTTCCCCCATAACACGGCCATCGGGGAGGGGGTTTCATGACGGCTCAAGGTGATCTGCAAAAGAATAGTCTACTTTTCATCGGTTTTTTCTTTGCCCTACTGGGCTTCCTGAACGCCATTCCCGACTTCGGGCCGCTGCCATCCATTGGCGTCATCCCGGCGGTGATCCTGCATCCGGTCGCCCTCGGCGTCGGCCTCCTGGTGGCGACGCTCCATGTCTCGAAGTTCACCTGGAACCCAACCGATATCGCCGTCACAGCGTTCAATTTTCTTCTTCTGATCCTCGGGCTGTATGCGCTTTGGGACTACAATGTCGCGGTGACCGAGGTCGAGGAGGTCGGCCTTTTCTTCTTCGAGGATCAGCATGCCTGGATCACGGTGATCGGCTGCCTGATCATCCTCTACTATTGCTGGCGCCTCTGGGGCGCTCCGCTCGCAACCGTCGGCGCAGTCGGCCTGCTCTACTTCTTCTACGGCGAAAGTCTACCTGGCATCTTCGGCCATGCCGGCATGGACTTCGTTCAGGACACGCCTGCCGAGCTTTGGTACAATACCGGCGACGGCGTGATGGGCAACATCCTGGCTATTTTGATCAACACCGTCTTTCCCTTCATCATCATGGGTGCCGTTCTAGAGGGCACCGGCGGCGGCAGCTCGATGATCAAGCTGAGCTTCCACGCCATGCGCCGGTTCCGCGGCGGTCCTGCCCATGCCGCGATCATGGCAAGCTCGCTCTTCGGCACGATCTCGGGTTCGGCCGTCTCCAACGTGGTCGGCACCGGCGTCATCACCATCCCGATGATCAAGAAGCGCGGTTTCACGCCGGCCTTTGCAGGCGGTGTCGAGGCCACGGCCTCCACTGGCGGTCAGATCATGCCACCGATCATGGGCGCTGCCGCCCTGGTCATGGCTGACTTCATCGGTGTCGACTATCTCCTGATCATCGTCGCCGCCGTCGTGCCGGCCATGGCTTATTACGCCTCCCTCTTCACCACCGTCGTGTTCGAGGCCAGGTCCCTGAATGTCGGCGAGACTGAGGAGGCCGATATCGACCCGATCGAGCCGCAGGACTGGATCAATCTCATCCTGGTGGTTGTGCCGATCAGCACGGTGGTGGTCTGTCTGATCCTGGGCTTCTCGGCGGCCGGCTCGGCCATGCTCGCGCTAAGCCTCCTGATGATCCTGAGCTTCCTCAATCCGCTGATCCGCAAGCAGCCGATCATCGTGCTGCAGAGCTTTGCGCGCGGCGGCATGACCTTCGGGCGCCTGCTCATGGCCATCGGCACCATCGGCATCATCATCGCGGTGCTGGGCTCGACCGGTCTCCCGCTGGAATTTGCCAAAGTGATCAGCAGCAACGCCGGCGACAATCTGCTGGTGGCGCTGATGTTCGCCGCTGTGGCAGCCCTGGCGCTCGGCATGGGCATGCCGACGCTGCCGGCCTACCTCACCATCATCATCATCCTCGGCCCGTCGTTGACCCAGCTCGGCCTCTCCGATCTGACCGCCCACTTCTTTGTCTTCTACTTCGGCGTGGCTTCGGCGATCACGCCACCGGTAGCGATGGCGGCGTTCGCGGCGGCATCGATCAGCGGCGGCGGCGCCATCGGCACGGCGGTGCAGGCGACCCGGATCGGGATCGTGATCTTTGCCATCCCCTTCCTGTTCGCCTTCAACCCCGAAATGCTGATCGTCGCGGAGGCGGGCGGTGCCTTCACCATCGCCGGGTTCGTGTTCCTGATGCTGAAGCTGGCCTTCTTGATCTACATGCTGGCCTCAGCGGCATCCCGCTTTGACAGGGCACGGATGCCAATCTGGGAGGCGCTCGCGCGGGCGGCGGCCGGCCTTCTCCTGATCCATCCGGATCCGTTGATCAGCGGCGTGGCGCTCGCGGCCTGCATCGGCCTGGTGCTGCTGCACTACGGCGTCCTCAGCCGGAAGGAAGCGGTCGCATGACCAGGCGGCCGAACATCCTCTATCTGATGACCGATCAGCATCGGGCCGACTGGCTCGGCTGCACCGGTCATCCGGTGGTGAAGACGCCCAACATCGACGGGCTGGCGGCGAGGGGCACGCGGTTCTCCCGCTTTCACGTGACCTCGCCCGTCTGCATGCCGAACCGGGGGGCGATCTTCACCGGGCGTTACCCCTCGGTGAACGGGCTTCGCCATAACGGCCTGCCGCTGCCGGCGAACGCCGCCACTTTCGTCGATGTGCTGCGCGATGCGGGCTATGGCACGGCGACCATCGGGAAGAGCCATCTCCAGCCCTTCGGCAAGGCGCCGGCCGTGCGCGCGGGCGAGCCGCACATTGCGAACCCCGCCATTCCCGAAGCGATCAAGCCGGACGGGCATAATTACGACCTGGAGCATCCCGACAATTACGATGCGGGTGGCCAGTTCGACTTTCCAACGCCCTATTACGGCTTCGATCACGTACGCATGGTAACCAGCCACAGTGATGAGTGCGGCGGGCATTATCTGCAGTGGCTGCGCGGACAGACCAATGACTGGGCAGCCCTTCGCGACCGAAAGAACCAGCTGCCGCATGATTATGTCTGCCCACAGGCTTACCGAACGGCGCTTCCGGAAGAGCTCTACCCCACCTTTTACATTCGGGATGAGGCCAACGCGTATCTGCGCTCGCAGCAGGATGAGGAGGCGCCGTTTTTCGCCTTCGTCTCCTTCCCCGATCCACACCACCCGTTCACGCCGCCCGGCAGATATTGGGACATGTATTCGCCGGAGCAGTTCTCGGTCGACCTACCGTTCGAGGCGCACAGGAACCCGCCGCCGCAACTCCTCGCCTGGCGCGACATGCTGGAAAACGGCGTTCAGCCGGAAAACCAACAGCAGCCTTTCATGGCCTCGGAGCAGGCGCTGAAGGAGGCGATGGCGCTGACGGCAGGTATGACCACCATGATCGACGATGCTATCGGCGATATCCTGAAGACGCTCGACGAGATCGGCCAGGCCGAGAATACCGTTGTGATCATGAATGCCGATCACGGCGATTATATGGGTGCGTTCTCCCTCCTCCTGAAGGGCCCGTTCGCCCATATGTCCGTGAACCGCGTGCCCTTCATCTGGGCCGACCCGACGCTTGCTGGCCGAGGCGCGGCAGACGGGCTCGCGGCCTCCCTCGACATCGCGCCCACCCTGATCGAGCGTCTGGGCCTCACACCTTACTACGGCATGCAGGGCCGCTCCTTTCTGAACCAGCTCGAAGGTGGTGAGCCGGCGAGAGATTTCGTCCTGATCGAGCATGAGGAAAACAAAGTCTATCCCGGGCTCAAAGAACGCCCAAACATGCGCCATCTGATCACCGACAGCCATCGGATGACCGTGTATAAGAACCTGGATTTCGGCGAGCTTTACGATCTCAAAAACGATCCGGACGAGACCCACAATCTCTGGAACAACCCGGCCGCCGCCACGGTCAAATCCGACATGATGTTCCGCCTATCGCAGGCGATGCTGGACGCTATCGAACGCAGCCCCTGGCCGAAGAGGTTTGCCTAATGCGGGAACTCAAAAATTATATTGCCGGGCGCTGGATGGCCTCGCCAAAAACCTTCACCAAGACGAGCCCCTTTGACGGCAAGCCGATCGCCACCGTGCATGAGGCGACGGCTGAGATGGTGGACGAAGCTGTCACCAAAGGTCGGGATGTCTCCGTCGGCAAGTGCGCTGGCGAGTGGGGGCGAAAGCCGCTGAAGGAACGTATCGCCGTCATCCATGACCTCGGTGATCGGCTGCTGGCCAGAGTCGAGGATCTGGTGGAAGCCGATGTCGCCGACACCGGGCGCAGCTACTGGCAGGCCAGGACATTCGATGGCGCTCGCGCCGCACGTCTCTTCCGGGCCTACGCCGATGCCGCCCTAACCCTCGAAGAGCGCAGCATGGCCTTCCAGGGCGAGGGCGGTTTTCAGGGCATGTGGTACACGACCCGCCGGCCCAAGGGCGTGATCGGCTGCATCAGCCCCTGGAACGTGCCGCTCTTGATGATGTCGATGAAAGTGGCGCCCGCTTTGGTGATGGGGAATGCTGCGATTGCCAAGCCATCCGAGGAGACACCGTCTTCCTGCACGGTCTTGGCCGAGGTGATCGCCGAGAGCGACCTTCCTGACGGCGTGTTCTCGATGGTGCACGGCTTCGGTGTTGGCTCCGCAGGTGAGTTCCTGACCAGCCATCAGGGTGTCGATGCCTTCACCTTCACCGGCGAGAGTGGCACCGGCTCCGCCATCATGAAGGCGGCTGCGAATGGCCTTCGCGAAGTATCGCTCGAGCTTGGCGGCAAGAACGCGGCGCTGATCTTCGACGATGCCGAGATGGATCGCGTAGTCGAAGGCGTGACCCGCTCCGCCTTCTTCAATTGCGGCCAGATCTGCTTTTGCACAGAGCGCGCCTATGTCCATCGCACCCGCTATGACGAATTCGTCGGACGCATCACGGACGTCGCCAAGGGCATCGTGATCGGGGACAAGGGCCATAACGGCTTCAATATCGGTCCGTTGGTGAGCAAGGGCCATCAGGACAAGGTGAAAGATCTCCTCGACACCGTCGCCGAAGACGGTGGCGAGTTCGCGGCGGGAGGCGGCATCCCAGCCTTCGGCGATGAGCGCGATGGCGGTTCCTTCATTCAGCCCTCCGTCGCCGTCGGTCTTCCCGAGGATGCGCGCTTCGTGAAGCAGGAGGCATTCGGTCCCGTTCTGCACGTCGCCCCCTTTGATGACGAAGACCAGGCGATTGCCCTTGCTAACGACACGGGTTACGGCCTCGCCACCTGTATCTGGACCGAGAACATCAACCGCGCCCATCGCGTAGCACCGCAAGTCCGCGTCGGCCATGCCTGGGTCAATTCCTGGCAGATCCGGGACCTCCTGAGCCCGCTCGCCGCCGCTGGCGCCAGCGGTGTCGGCGATCAGGGCGGGCGTCTGTCCCTCGAATTTTGCTCGCAGCCGCAGACCGTCACGCTCCGTCTCTTCGGAGCGAACCCATGAAGATCGCGATCCTCGGCGCCGGCGCGCTTGGCTCGGTGATCGGCGGCCTGCTTGTCCTTGCCGGCCGCGACGTCGAGCTTTGGGACGTGAACGACGCCCATGTGAAGGCAATCAACGCGAACGGTCTCAAGCTCGATCGGCCAAATAGGCGAGACAGCATCCCGATCGAGGCGCGTCATCCCGAGCAGGCCGGCGACGCGGACGTCATCATCCTTCTCACCAAGGCGATGCACAGCGGAGCAGCGATCGCTTCGGTGAAACAGCAGATCGAACGCGGCGCCCATGTCCTGACGCTGCAGAACGGCCTCGGCAATGCCGAGCGGCTGGCGCACATCATGCTGGCGGATCAGGTGCTCTACGGCTGCACGATGATGCCGGGCCGCTTCATCGCACCCGGGCATGTTTCGACGGAGGCGAACGGATCGGCGGTCTTCCGCGCCCTGACCGGCGCCGGCGACGCCGTCGGCCAAGCGCTGGCCATGGCCGAGGAGGACATTGTCCTTCGCTTCGAGCCGGCCGAAGCTGACCGCACGGTCTGGCAAAAGGCGGCGTTCAATTGTGCGATGAACACGATTTGTGCGCTTCAGGGTGGCACGGTCGGCAAGCTCGCCGCCTATGCCCCAGGCGTCGACCTCGCACGCGCGATCGCAGCAGAGGTTGTCGACGTGGCGAACGCCGCCGGGATCGAGGCAGATCGCGCCGCCGTGTTTGCACAGATGGATCACGCGCTCGCCCATCACCGCGCCCACAAGCCCTCGATGCTCCAGGACATGGAGGCGGCTCGCGCGACCGAGATTGATTGCCTTTGCGGCGAGGTTAGTCGGAAAGGGTCAGAGCTTGGTGTGCCAACACCGCTGAACAGGGCACTCGCCACGCTGATCACGCTCAAAACCAGATGCAGGATGGACGACGACAGATGACCACGTACCAGGTCTCCGCCGGCGAGGCGATCCTTCGATCCTTGAAGTCCAATGGCGTCGACTATCTCTTCATCAATCCCGGCAGCGACTTCGCGCCGATCATCGAGACCTACGCCAAGTCGGGCGCCGACATCATTCCTGAAGCGGTGACTGCGGCCCATGAGAATGTCGTCGTTTCCATGGCCCACGGCTACTACCTTGCGACCGGCAAGATGGCCGCCGCTGCGGTACATGTGAATGTTGGGCTTGCCAACGCCGCGATGGGTCTCTTAAACGCCCATGCCGACGATATACCGATCTTCATGATGTCCGGGCGCAATCCGTTGACCGAAGGCCAGCGCATGGGCAGTCGCCACACGCCGATCCAATATGGCCAGGAGATGTTCGATCAAACCGGCATCGTGCGCGAGGCGGTGAAGTGGGACTACGAGCTGCGCTATGCCGAAAACGCCGCCGATCTGGTCAGCCGGGGTGCAGCCATCGCCTGTATGGAACCGGAAGGCTCGGTCTATCTCTCACTGCCTAGAGAGCCGCTTTGCGAGTTGACCGACATGCCCAGCGCACCCGCACAGGTTGCGCCCGACATCACCCATCCCAACCCAAATGCGATCACCAAGGCCGCGGCAACACTTGCAAACGCCAAGAACCCACTGATCATCTGCTCGCGCGGCGATGAGGCAGGCGAGGTCAGTGCAGAAATCCAGGCGATCGCCACCGAGAACGCGATCGCGGTGAGTGAGGTCTTCGTCACCCGCAATGTCCTGCCCACCGACTTTAGAAATGGAGTCGGCGGCAATGTCGCCGCCCATCTGCCGAAGGCGGACGCGGTTCTGGTGGTCGACGCCAGCGTCGCCTGGATCGAAGCCAAGGCCTCGCCCGCGCCGGACGCCGAGGTCATCCATCTCGGCCCTGATCCTTTGTTCACGCGCATTCCCGTGCGCGGCTACAAGACGACGCAAGCCATCGCCTGCAACACCCTCGCCGGTCTGCGCGCACTCCGGCAAGCGCTGCCCGGCCGGGCGGACCCGGCGCGGCAAGCCGAGATCGAAGCGCGTCACGAGACCTTCAGAACGCGCATGACGTCCAAGATCGAGGAAGGCAGCCGCGGGCTCGCCAACAAGCCCTGGATCGCGAAATGCATCTCGGACGTCTTGGGCGACGGCGTGGTGATCGCCGAGCGCGGCGGTCCCTTGCCGCTCTATCGGGTCGACGGCCCGAACCGCTGGTTCGGCAACACGCAAGCCGGGGGGCTTGGCTGGGGCTTGCCTGCGGCTCTTGGCTATCAGCTCGCCGATCGTGAGAAGTTGGTGGTCGCAGTTATCGGCGATGGCAGCTACATGTTTGCCAACCCCATGGCCTGCCACCAAGTCGCCGCCGCCCAGCAACTCCCCTTGCTCACCGTGATCCTGAACAATGGCAGCTGGGATGCGGTGCGCATCTCGACGTTGGACATCTACCCCGAGGGTGCGGCCTCAAAGGCCAATCACGTGCCGATGGTGCCCTTCCAGCCCACGCCCGTCTATGGCCAGATCGCCGCCGCCTCGGGCTGCCACGCTGAAACCGTCGAGCGCGCTGAAGATCTGCCAGGCGCATTGGCGCGAGCACTTGAGGTCATTAAGACTGAGCGCCGCCAAGCCGTTCTCGACGTCAAGATCGGCATGGATGATGGTGAAAAATAAGGGTGCTGCCCCCCTGACGATCCGGCCATGAACGCGGTACCAGTCGTTGCCGTTCTTCGCTGGATCAAGGCGTCGATCCTCGGTCTCTTCCCCGATCTTCGTTGGGTGTCGGAGCTGACGCCTACGACCTTGCGCGCCGACGCCATGGCGGCGCTGACTGGAGCGACGATCGTCCTTCCCCAGGGCGTCGCCTTCGCCGCGATCGCCGGGTTGCCTCCGGAGTATGGCTTCTACACTGCGATGATCACGCCGGTGATCGCCGCCATTTTCGGCTCGTCCTGGCATCTGGTCTCGGGCCCGACGACGGCGATCTCTGCGCTCGTGTTCGGCGCGCTCGCTGGCAGTTTTGATCCAGGTTCGGGCGCCTTCATTCAAGCCGCGATCACGCTCACCCTTCTGGTCGGCATCTTCCAACTCATCCTGGCGCTCGCCCGTTTTGGCGCGCTGGTCGACTTCGTCTCTCATTCCGTCATGGTTGGCTTCACGGCGGGCGCCGCCATCTTGATCGCGCTAAGCCAAGTCAAGCATGCGCTTGGTATCGAACTGCCGCGGCCTGAGCATTTTTTCGAGTTTGCCCAAGGCTTGTGGACCAATGCTCTGCTCGCAAATTGGCGCTCCATCGCCATCGCGTTCGTTGCGCTCGGCGTTGGTGTTTTGGTCAAGCGTTTCTGGCCCAAACTGCCGAACTATCTGATCGCTCTTTTCGCCGCCTCACTCCTGTCGATCGTCCTCGACGCCCAGGTGAATGGCGTCAATGTAGTCGGCGTCATTCCTTCGATCGCACCTTCCTTTGGCGTGCCATCGCTCTCCCTCGATGTCCTGCGCGACCTCGCCCCCTCGGCGCTCGCGATCGCCCTGGTCGGACTGCTCGAAGCCGTCTCGATCGCGCGCGCGATAGCGGTCAAATCCAACCAGGAACTGGACGCCAATCGTGAATTCGCAGGCCAGGGTCTCTCCAACATCGTCGGTTCATTCTTCAAATGCTATGCTGGCTCTGGCTCCTTCACCCGCTCAGGTGTGAACTATGAGTCCGGAGCCAGGACGCCGATGGCGGCCGTCTTCGCCGCTGTTTTTCTCTTCATCATCCTCCTTTTCGTCGCCCCGCTCTTTGCCTTCGTGCCGATCCCGGCCATGGCCGGCGTGATCATGCTGGTCGCCTGGAAGCTCATCGACTTCAAGGAGATCCGGCACATCATCGCCACCAGCCGTTCTGAGACCGCAATTGCCAGCGCAACCTTTGGCGCAACGCTTTTCGTCGATCTCGAGTTTGCGATCTATGTCGGCGTGCTGCTGTCCTTCCTTCTCTTCCTGAATAGAACGGCCCGACCTTTCATCGGTATCGGCGCGCCCGACCCCTCATCGCCAGCCCGTGTTTTCCGGCATGCGGGCCTGCACGGCCTTCAGGAGTGCCCTCAAATGGTGATGAGCAGACTCGACGGTCCGCTTTACTTTGGTTCGGTCGAGCATGTCCGCCGGCAATTCCGAACCATCGAGCGCGAACGGTCCAGTCAGAAACACATGCTCTTTATCGTGAAGGGTGTGGGCGAGATTGACCTGCCCGGTGCGGAGCTGATGATCGAAGAAGCCAGGCGACGGAAACGGCGCGGCGGTTCCTTTCATGTTCAGACGAAGACTCCGGGCACCATTCAAAAACTAAACCGTTTCCACGTTGCAAACGCGCTTTCGGCCCAACATATCCATCAGAGCAAAAGCGAGGCGATTGCCGAGATCGTGCCTAGTCTTGATCAGGACATTTGCGCTACTTGTCTCGTGAGGATTTTCAAAGAGTGCCCGAAGGTTCTAGCTGACGACACTGATGCGGCCGGTCAGGCCACCAAGAGCAGCCCAACCTAATGCCCTGATACCCGCGCTCCTGGACCGTCCCAAGTTGTCTTGGGCGATCAAAAGCCTGAATGCATGCGATTTGCTTTGGAGGGTACAACCTCTGGCCTTGCTTTCGCACTAGGTCATGTTGCGGCACCTCAAGGAGAGGCGAACGATGTAACAGCGTCTTCGTATCTTCCGGCACCCATCGTGCTTTCTGGGAAGATGCTTCGTTGCTTGATCCAGTTAAACGAGTCTTCGAACATCGCCTTCGAGTAGGTCTGGAAGACGATACGTTCTCCAGGGCCCCAGCGCCGGGTATCCATTTGGCCATGAAACTTGTCAGGAAATTCTTTGAGATAGTAATGCGTGTAAAGCTCCGGGCGCAGATCAATATCCCCTTGTGCTCTCTGGAGTGCTTTATAGTAGCGTCGGACGTCGTCAGGACGAGCATTGGCGCTGATTGACCCGGCGATCATGAATGTCGTGTCGATGATTTTTCGAAATCCGAGTTGCTCTGCAAAATAATAGGGGCCGCTGAACAGAGAAACTGCAGGCAGGTCTCCGTCAATCATTCGCTGCATGCGTCCGAACAGCATGCCGTCTCCGAATGAGAGTTCCATCTGCTCAGGTTCAAGAAATCGCTCGAGGGCTTGGATCGTGGAATAGTGGCTGCCTGACTGAAACCCAACCGAAATCGGGATACCGGCCAGATCCTCGGGATTTCGGACGTCGGACTGAGCCGGAACAAAGATTGCTGACGGGGCGATTGAATAAGCATCGCCATAGATTTTGGTGTGACCGGCCGATGCCGCTACGTTGACGGTCCAATGACAGGCGCAGGTTACCGCGGACTGTCGACCTTTCTCGATACTCTGAAAGGCGCCGACCTTGTCAGGCGTCATATGATGCTGACCATCGGTCGCTCGGATCAATTCGTTGAACTCGTAGTCGAGCCCTTCTTGCGCGAAATATCGTTTCTCTTCGGCAACCCATTCCTGAAGGCGGAAATGTGGTTCGATCAGAAACTTTCCCATGGCCTTCGTCCTGAATGCTGAAACAACCGCTTGGTCTGAATAAGCTATAACATCGGTTCTATTTTACGAACTGTTTCGGCGAGCTTGATTTTCGCCTCCTCAACAAAGTCTTCGTCAAACCGACTTAGCATTCCAAACACTGAGACCGATAACTTCATCTCACCTGCCACGTTTCTTGCAGGCATGGAGATCGCTGCGATATCCGGTTCATTGCTACCTAGGTTTAGGGCATAACCCTGACGTCTGATCTGTTGGAGTTCTTCATCCAAGCCGTTTGGATCGTCGGCATCAGTCGCCGCAAGTGCCATCACCGCCAGCCGTTTTTCGCGCTCCTCAGGCGCCATCTCCGCCATCCACAGTTTTCCCTGCGCGGTTCGGTGGAGCGGGAGTAGAGTGCCAACTTTAATATTGACTGAAATAGCCTGTCTGGAACTGGCAACGGCGATGCAGGTCGGCCCGTGCCTTGAAAGTCGGCAGGCCATCACGGATTCACCGACTCGGTTGCAGAGCACGTCGAGTTTCGGCTGAACGATAGAGGCCATGGCATTGCCTTGCTCTGCAAGCAAACCGAGCCTCTCGATTTCTGAACCCAGTGCGAACACGCCCCGTTTAATCGATCGGATGGCGCCGGCTTGTTCAAGTGTCATCAATAGACGATGGGCGGTTCCATTATTCATTTGGAAATTGTCGACGACAGTCCCTGTCGAGATTTCTCTGCGATCTTCGGAAAACAGTGAGAGGATTTCGAAGCCTTTCAAGATGGACCCGTTCAACGGTGTGCTCATGAACCCCCTCATCCAGTGTTCTGATCTTGCGGTTTTATCTTGGCGACTTCAGTTGACTCTAACAGATTCAGGATCAATAATAAAGACTGTAATCTTAAATATTAAGATAAAGGTGCAGCTGATGGACCTCGGATTGCTCATCGACAACAGTAACGTTCCGTCGACGAGTGCGGAGCGGTTTGAGCGGAGATCTCCCACGTCCGGTCAGGTCGCGACGATAGCTGCAGCCGCGAAGAAGAAGGATGTTGATGCTGCAGTCGAGGCTGCGGCCAGAGCCTTTCCTGCTTGGTCAGCGGTGGGGCCAGGGTTGCGGCGCAAGATATTGAACGACTGCGCGGACGTTCTTGAAGCAAGAACCGACGAATTCGTCGCTTTGGGCAAGCAGGAGACCGGGGGTACGGCTCCCTGGTTCGGCTTCAACGTCATGTTAGCTGCTGGCATGTTGCGTGAGGCAGCAGCGATGACCACACAGATCAAAGGCGAGATCATTCCGGCCAACAAGCCGGGAACGCTTTCGATGGGCTATCGCCAGCCTGTAGGCGTGCTGGTTGGTATGGCGCCCTGGAATGCGCCGATCATTTTAGGAGTACGGTCTTTTGCGATGCCGCTTGCCTGCGGCAATACCGTGGTCATGAAGGCATCGGAGAAGTGTCCTGGCCTGCATCGATTGATTGGCGATTGCATGGTGGAAGGCGGCTTGCCGCAAGGTGTTCTGAACATCATCACGCATTCGACCGAGGATGCTTCCGAAGTTGTCAACGCCTTGATTGATCACCCTTTGACGCGTCGAATAAACTTTACCGGCTCGACCCGGGTTGGGCGGATTATAGCGGAACGTGCCGCCAAGCACCTCAAGCCATGTCTCTTGGAGCTAGGTGGGAAGGCACCCTGCATCGTGCTCGAAGATGCCGACTTAGATGCAGCGGTCAAAGGAGCGGCTTTCGGCGCCTTTATGAACCAAGGGCAAATCTGCATGTCGACAGAGAAAATCGTCGTCGTCGATGCCATCGCGGATGACTTTATTGGAGCTTTCGCGAAGAAGGCTGCGAGTTTCAAAGTCGGCAACCCGGACGAACAGGTTCATCTCGCATCTGTCGTCGACATGGAGACGATCGAGCATGTACGCAAGCTCATTGACGATGCTGTCTCGAAGGGGGCAGACCTCGTTGCAGGGGGCGCGCCCACGAATGGCACCGTTATGCCGGCTACCGTGGTCGCCGAAGTGACGCCGCAAATGGACATCTACTCGGCGGAAAGTTTCGGTCCTGTGACCACCATTATTCGTGCCCGCGACGAAGATCATGCCGTCAGCATCGCTAATGACACCGAATATGGCCTCACTTCAGCTGTGTTCACGAGAGACGTGCGACGCGGACTGGAAGTGGCCAAGCGATTGAATACCGGCATTGCCCATGTCAACGGGCCAACGGTTGGCGATGAGGCGCAGATGCCGTTTGGTGGAATGAAGGCCAGTGGCTATGGCCGTTTTGGCGGT
Organism: Geminicoccaceae bacterium; assembly: GCA_028285265.1. Taxonomy (GTDB): domain Bacteria; phylum Pseudomonadota; class Alphaproteobacteria; order Geminicoccales; family Geminicoccaceae; genus JANQPX01. The sequence continues at coordinate 1,812 of JANQPX010000058.1, read as the reverse complement.
TCAGCTTCGGTGGATGAATTCACTGAACTCCGCTGGATCACGATCGAAGACCCTGACCAGCACTATCCGATCTGAGGTTTTGAACGCCCATGCTGATGCCCAAAACACGCGAACTTGCAGGTGTGACCGCGGGTGGTGCCCTGTTTGGCAAGCTCAAGGCCCTTGGCGTCGACTATGTCTTCGCGAATTCCGGAACGGACTTCCCGCCGATCATTGAAGGTCTGATCGAAGCGCGGGAAAAAGACATCGACCTCCCAACTCCAGTGACGGTGCCGCACGAGCATGTTGCGATGGGTATGGCGCATGGTTACTATCAAATGTCGGGACGTGCTCAGGCCGTCCTTCTCCATACGAATGTAGGCCTATCAAATGGCGCCACAGGCGCAATAAACGCCGCTTGCGATCAAATCCCGATGTTTCTCATGTCCGGCCGGACTCCCGTTATGGAAGGCGAGCGCTTTGGCGCTCGAACCGTACCGATTGGGTGGGGTCAGGAAATGTACGACCAGACAGCTCTGGTACGCGAAGCCAGTAAATGGGAGTATGAACTCCGCTTTCCTGAACAGGTTGCCGAAGTCTTGGATCGTGGTTGGGCGATCGCCAACTCGACGCCAAAGGGCCCTGTCTACCTTAGCCTGCCAAGGGAGGTGCTCTGCGAAGTCTGTCCACCAGAAGGGTTAAACACGCCGTCCCGTATGCGGCCAGCGACGACATCACCTTCTCGAGAGTCCTTGCAACAGGCAGCGGAATTGATCGCCAACGCCAAGCGTCCTCTCATCGTTGCGCAGCGCGGCGTCGGCTCCCAAGAGGCGTTTGATGCGCTGACGGCGTTCGTTGAGAATAGAGCCATCCCCGTTTCGCACTATTGGGCTAATCAGATCTCAATTCCCATGACGAGTCTCTGCCATGTTGGTTGGGTGCCCATGCCATTTCTTGGCGATGCGGATGTGGTGCTGGTTATCAATGCACTTGCTCCTTGGTGGCCTGATAAATTCGCTCCGGCACCAGAGGCGAACGTTATACAACTCGGTCCGGATCCCTTATTTGCTCGCTCCACACCTATTCGAAACTTCCGCTCTGATCTCACACTTTCCGGCGATACGTCATCTTCGCTTCTCGAATTGATTGGGGCTGTTAACCGACTTCCCTTTGACCGGACGATTGTCGAGACGCGTCGCGAACGCATTTACCAGGCATCAGCAGCTGACCGGAAAAGACTTTCGGATCATGCAAAAATCGGCAACCGATCTCCGATGTCCAAGGAGTGGGTTAGCTACTGTCTTGGGAAAGCCATTAAAGATCGCAAGGCGAGTGTCTTTCACGAGCTAGGCTGCCCGTTGCCTCCTCTACAACTTGAGCAACACCAAAGCTACTTCCAGGAACCGCACTCTGGTGGGCTTGGTTGGGGTGTGCCAGCTGCCATGGGCGCTCAACTTGCGGATCCAGAGCGACTCGTCTTTGCGACGGTTGGTGACGGCAGTTACATGTTTGCCAACCCCACGGTCTGCCACCAGGTCTGTGAGGCTTTAGAGTTGCCGGTGATCATCCTCGTCTTAAACAACGAGGAATGGGGTGCGGTTCGGCATTCTGTCGAGGGCCTTTATGTCGGCGGGCGGGCACGGAAGTCCAATGAAGTTCCCTTAACATCGCTGCGGCCAAGTCCGGATTTCACCAAGACAGCGGAAGCGAGTAGGGCCTATGCCGAGACCATTGTCGACGGCAATGATTTGCCAGGCGCACTTGAGCGCGCGATCGCGATTGCGACAACAGAAAGAAGACAGGTCCTGTTGAATATTGCGATCGAGCGTACCA
>JANQPX010000055.1 GCA_028285265.1 Geminicoccaceae bacterium | reverse complement strand
GTTCACATCGAAGAGTAAAAGCGCGCCACAATCGCTGTTCCGAAGCGCGTCCTGTGCCCGGGCAAGCCGATAACGCTGCAGCCGCCTGAAATCGACCCGCGTCTCAAAATCGACTCCCATCTTTCCCGGCGCTGGGATTGCGCGCTCCCAGTTCCAATTATGATCGGCGTCTTCAGGACGAAGAACAGTCGGATTGAGCGCGGCCATGCATCGCCTCCCCGGTCTCATGGTCATCGAGTCGAGGATCAGAGATTTGCCCAACACCTGGAAGCTCTAAGGCATCCAATCTGGATATAATGACCGACCGCCAATACGATGACGATATGCGGCCGTGCCACTAATAGTGGCCATGAGAGCGCATCAAGGCATCGGCCCGATTCTGAGCGGTCTCCAGCGCAAGGCCAATAGATTTTACACCAAGAAGCATGTCATGAATTTCTTCACCGGTGATCTCAATAATCTCTGCGATCTCCGGGACCGGCGGTCTCGGCCACATCTGCACGACGCCACTTCTAGCCATTTCATCCACGATGGATATCAGAGGCGAGATCCGCATGACGGCTGGATCTAATCCGACACTGAAGCGCGGCGTGACCAGGCTGCCGTTTTCGATATAGAGCTTGATCGCCTGCGCCGACGTCAGCGACATGAGCGCTGTCCAGGCCGGATCGATCCTCTCGGACGCGATATTGGATGGGATCGCTAACGCATAGCCGCCGATGGGCGCAATGCTGCGTCCTGCCGGCCCGGAAGGATGGGGAAGGTAGTCGGTCTGGCCATAGGCCGGCGAACGCTGATCAAGCTCAAACAGAGGTGCGAGTAAGGTTGCGCAGTAGGCCATCGCGGCGCCACCATCTGCAAAGCAACGTGCACGCTCGTACCAGGACATGTTGAGAATGCCGCGGGGCGAGACATCTAGGAGTTCGAGAAAATACTCGGCAGTATTGCGCGCCGCATCGGTGTCGAACATAGGCCGAAAGTCTTCGCCTATAACATGCTCGCCATCATAGCCTGACGATGTTCGTTTGAGATTGAGGATAGGCTGGCCAAAGGCTCCCATGACGAACATGAAGGAATGACCAAGTGGCGTGCCGCGCGCGGCGTTCCAGGCGATGCCGGCGATGTTGCCGAACGGGTCATGGAGTTCACGCGCGGCGGCGATAGTTTCGTTGATCGTCCGTGGCGGAGCAATGCCTTTTTCCTGCAGCAGATCGCGCCTGCAGACCAAGAGTTCTGGCGTCGTCTGAACCGGGATACCGAATTGCTTTTGAGCGTAACGAGCGCTCAACAGAGCTTCTTTATGAAAGTCTGAGGTGTCGTAGCAGCTCTTCTGCATCAGCTCATCGAGCGGCAGCAAATGTCCAGCGGCAGCCATTTCTCCAAACCATGGCAGATCGCAAGCGATGAGGTCGTAGCGTGATGAGGTTGCGGCAGCGTTGTCGAGAATTTCCTGATGCAGGCGATCGATCGAAAGCGCCCGGCTACGAATGCCAACGCCGAACATCGTCTCAAACTGTTTCTTCAGCACATGCATGGCCATGAAGGTGGGGTCGGCATGCACGAGGATGCGAAGAGCGTTCTTGATCGGGAGCTTGGCTTTAAGAATACAAGGCGGTGGCAGAGCGCTGTCACCAGCGTAGGACGCGCCAAAGAAATAGTCGGACAAATCCGATGGCGCTTCACTACGGACACCAAAGACCGTAGCAACCAGCGAATCACCGCGTCGCGCCAGCTCCTGCCATTCCAGGAGCGTTTGTTCCGTCGGATGGAGCGAGTAGGATTTGCCGGTAGCCGTGCGTGGCCGCTTGATAATCAGTCCGCGTTCGATCATCGAGCCGATAGTCCGTGTCGCCGTGCCGTAGGACAGGCCGGAATGGGCGACAAGGGATGAGCTCGTCGTCAGTTTACCCGTCAGATGATCTCTTAAGAGAGCGATCAGTATGCGGATTTCGCCGTGTCCGGTTCTGATCGAGAGCGTCTGCTCGACTTCGTTTTCAAACTGCTCGATGAAATCGAGAAGCCGCGCAAGCTCATGACTCGAAATGCCGAATGCCGGAGACGGATCGCCGGTCTCGTAGGGACCTTCTGGTTTGCCCCGTCGATCAAGTCTCAATGGTCGCTCGTCAGGCGTGTGTGCCACGCCACGGCCGCGCATGCTGCCTCCCCTGAACGCATCTCTTTCAACTTTTTTCTTCTTCGAGATGTAACCCGTTGGCCAAACTTATCCAGGCTGGATAACTGTTTCCTCCCTAAAATCACTCCTGCTGTACAGGCGTAAGTTCTCGTTTCCTCGTGAGAAAGATGTCGCGCCGATGATCGACGGCATTCAGCACCTGCTTTCGCCGCTGCTGCGCGTCGAACATACGGGAACCTGTCTGGAACATGATCACGATCATCAAGAGAATGCCCAGATAGAGCTGCACCATGAAAGCGGGCGTGACGTTGAAGACTAGGCCGGTGTTCAAGAAGTTCACCGTCAGCGTACCGATCGCAGCGCCGATGACTCCGCCCCGCCCGCCGAGAATACTGACTCCGCCGATGAAGGCTGCCACCGTGCCGGCCAGGAGAAGATATTGCAGGCCAAGCGCTTGCGCGGTTCCCGAACGCAGACCGATGATCACGCCGCCGAGTCCTGCACAGATGCCTGAGATGGTAAAGACGATCATCATTGGGCGCTTCAGATTGATGCCCGATGCCAGCGCTTCCTTTCTGGCCCCTCCGATCGCATAGATCTCGCGCCCATAGCGCGTGTAGTTCATGAAGAGGCCGACCAGAACGAACATGGCGATGACCAGGAGACTCGCCGGCGAGAAGTAGACGAGCATCTTGGTGGTGATGAAATCCGGCACGGTGAAGTCGGTGAGCATCACCGTTTTTTCTTCGGCGGCGAAGAGAGCGACGCCGCGAAGAAGCATCAACGTGCCGACTGTCAAGACGATCGCACGGATGCGCAGATAGGCGATGAAATAGCCTTGGATGAGACCGATCATGCCGGCGATGCCGATCGCGATGAGGGCTGCGGTCGGCGCGCCGAGTTGATCGGTAAAACGCACGACGATCACGGCGGCGAGGGCCGCGTTCGAGCCGATGGAAAGATCGATCTCGCCGGCGATGATGCAGAGCGTCAGCGCTAGACCCACCAGACCAAGGACAGCAAAACGCTCCATGATCGCGAAGGTGGTGTTGTGGGTGAAGAACAGCTCGTTCGAGAAGGCGAAATAGCCATAGACGCAGGCGGCTAGCAGGATGGCAAAGGCGAGATCGGGATTGCCGACGATCCAGCTTTTTAACCGGGCGGCCAAGCCTTCGTTTTGCGATGCGGTGTTCATTCCTGAGCCCTGCTTCCTCGGCGTACCAAGGCAAAAACAATGATGCTGAAGACGATCATCAGACCGACTGCCAAAACACGTGGGCCGCTGTTGAAGCCATGCAGCACCATCATGTTGTCGACGGTCGAAATGAAGATCGCGCCAAGTGATGATCGAAGGGTCGAGCCATAGCCGCCCATGATGGAGTTGCCGCCGACCATGACGGTCGCGATGACGAGGATGGTCATGTCGCCTGATGAGCCGAACTCGGATGAAAAGTAGTTGGCTTGTGCACTCGACACCTGTGCTGAAAATGCGATCGCGACGAAGGCGGAGCAAGCGGACGCAATGATGCAGGTCTTGATTGCCATGGAGAAGTTTTCATGGCCGGTTGCCTTGCCGGCGGCACGGTTGGCGCCAACCAGATAGACCTGACGGCCGAAGCTCGTATAGCGAAGCACGATCTCGGCAGTAATCGCGATCAGGATGAAAGCGATTGTGATGTTGGGAAGGCCGAGAAAGGACCCGGTCCCCAACCACTCCGCACCATGCGGCCTTCGGAATGAAACGACGAGATTGTCACTCCACCAGGATGCAATGCCGTAGAAGAGACCAGCGGCGCCCAATGTCACGACAATCGGGTTGCCGCCGAGACCGATCAAAACGCCCTGCAGCGTGCCAGCAGCAATCGCGATCGCCATGGTGAACAGGAAGGCGAGCTCAAAGCCGTAGCCGCCCGACATCGCCATGGCGAACGCGATGATGCAGAGCGCCGCCGTCTCCTTCATGGAAAGCAGAAAGAAGTTGCCGGACAGCGTAACGAAGGTCAGGCCGACAGCCATGATGCCGACAAGGGCCGCGTCGCGAATGATGGTCTTGATGTTGAAGATGGTCAGGAAGTTCGGCGCGGTGACCATACCGTAGATGAAGACAAGGGCGAACAACGCGACGAGGATAAGGACCAAAGGCGAATAACGGTCGACAAGGCGCGTCGCCCAGGTCGAGTCCCTTTTCGCTCCCTCCTCTGATATCGCGCGCGTGCTCATGACAAGGTCATCTCAAAGGTTGGTTTCATCGAAGGGATCAGTGATCTGCTTCAGGATCGCGGCAGCGCTCATCTGCTCCAACCCGATTTCGCCGATTTGCATGCCGCGGTAGAAGGTGATGATGCGATCCGGTAGGTTGGCGATCTCCTGAATGTCGGTCGAGGCGACCACGATGGCAGCACCGTCATCGGCAAGATCTCTGAGCTTTCGATAGATCTCGGCACGCGCACCGACATCGACGCCTCTGGTTGGCTCGTTCACGAGGATGATTTTCGGTTCGATCGACAGCCACTTGCCAAGCGCCACCTTTTGCTGATTGCCGCCGCTCAGCACGCCAGCCTCGGCATTCAAGCGGCTGGCGTCGATTGTGAACTTTTCCGCGATGCCATTGGCGAGGCTCCATTCCGCTGGCCGCAACATCCAGCCAAACTTGGAGATCGAACCGAGCGATGGCGACGACAGGTTCTCCTTGATCGGCCGTCCCAGAAAAAGACCATCCAACTTTCGATCATCAGAGCAATAGGCAATGCCCGCGGCGATGGCTTCCTTGGGGCTCGAAGGGAGAAAGTCCCGCCCCGATAACGTCAACGCACCGGACCGTGTCCGAAGAGCGCCGCCCATGGCTGCTAGGATCTCGCCGGAGCCGCTGCCCAACTGTCCGGCCAGGCCCAGAATCTCGCCGGGGTAGATGTCGAAATTGACCGGTTCCAGCAAACCGTCCGGCCAGAGTTCTCGAACTTTCATCAGTGGTTCGGCATGACCATTCTCATGCTGTGCCGGGAACATATTTTCGAGTTCACGCCCCAACATGAGCTCGACCAGGGAATGAACGTTCAGGCTGTCTGCCGTGCGCGCCGGCTGGCTTTCGCCATCACGCAAAACGGTGATCCGATCGGTGATCTTAAAGATCTCGTCGAGGCGGTGGCTAACATAGATGATCGACTTGCCGCGTTCCGAGAGCCTGCTCACCATGTCGAGAATGCGGATGCTGTCTTGCTCGCCGAGGGCAGCAGTCGGTTCGTCCAGGATCAGGATGCGCGGGTCGTGGGCGATCAGTCGTGCGACCTCGACCAGATGCTGCTCACCGACCGACAGACGATCGACGCCGGTAGCGGGATTGATGTAGTCGAGACCCACCTCGTCGAGATAGGGCCGAGCCATGTCTACCAATTTCCGTTTGTTGGCGATGGCCGGTACGTTGTGACCGGCGAGAAAAATGTTCTCGGCCACGCTCATGGTCGGGATCAGGCTCAGCTCCTGCTGAGCAATCGCGATCCCGGCCTGTTCTGCTCGCGCTGGATTGGAGAAGCGGACGGGCGAATCGTCAAAGCTGTAGTCGCCGCTGTAGCCATTGTCGAACCCGCTGATGATCTTGACGAGCGTCGACTTGCCAGCGCCGTTCTCGCCGACCAAGCCCATGACCTCGCCGGGCAGGATCTCGAAGTCGACGTTTTTGAGCGCGTGGATCGCGCCGAAGGAGCGGCTGACGGATGAGAGTTTCAACAAGGGCTGCACGGACTTCCCCTTTTTATCCGGCATTCCTCACTAACATGCTGCCGACGATCGGCAACGAAGCCGGGAGGGTCGAAACGCTCCCGGCATCGCTTATACCAAAGTCAGCCACGGCTAGCTCAGCCGTCAGCCACCCCAGGCGCCGGAGCAGAGCTCGTCGATGCCGTAGAGGTTACCGTCATAGCCGCGAAGCGCAGTTGTCTCCAACGTCTCCTTGGTGACGGCTGGGTTCGGTGTGAAATTGATGTATTCCGCAAGTTCGCCAGTCTCCAGATACTCCTCAACCAACTTGATAGCGAGTTGCCCTTCGTGGAGAGGTGACTGCAGGGTCGTGCCGAACTGCTTGCCTTCCTCGATCAGCTGCTTGTCGCCATTGCAGACCGTGCCGACGGCGACCACGTCGTCACCCATGGTGTAGCCCGCTTCTTCCAGCGCTTTGATGCCGCCCGTCAGGATGGCATCATCCATCCCGTAGACGAAGTGGATGCCCTGGTCCTTGACGCTGGCGATCAGCTTCGCCGCGCCCTTGTAGCCATTGGCCTGGCCGAAGCCTTCGTCGACATCGCCGATGATGTTGAGATCGGAGCCGGCGATCGCTTCCTTGAAGGCGTTGATCGACAATCCGTAGCCGCCATAGGAATGGGGATAGGAGAGGACGATGACATTGAAGCCTTCGCCGCCCGCAGCCTTCTTTGCAGCCGCAGCCTCGCGCATCATGTAGCCAGCGTTACGGGCACGCAGACGGTCATCGGGACCGGCGTAGCCGAAGATGTACTGCTTGTCCTGCTCATTCGGCAGCTGGTTGATCTTCAAGACGGGCACGCCAGTCTTGTGAAGGGCACGAAGGGACCCAAGACCAGCGGTCGCGTCCGACGGCCACCAGATGAAAACGTCAGGCAGCTGGCCAGCAGCCAAGACCTGCTGCACCTGTTGATCCTGCTCGGCCTGATTGAACTGATTCTCGAAGACCTTGATGTCGAAGCCCTTGAGCTCGGCCGTTTCCTTGATACCGGTAATGAACCGGCCGATATAGGCTTCGCCCGCGGGACCATTGAAGGAAACAATCGAGCCCTTGTCCTGCGCGATCGCCGAGCTAACCAGCACTCCTGCCGTCAGGCAGGCCGCCGTCGCCACGCCGGTGACGCTTCGAAAATATGACATCTTCGTCTCCCGTTTTTTCGTCATGTTGTCCTCCCCGAAACAGCGCGGCCGTCTCGCTTAGCAGATAACCATGTTGCAGAAGACCGAAGCCGCCATGAACAGCAGAGATGTCCAAATTGGATATCTTTTGCGTTTCCCGTGCTGATGCAGAAGGCAAAGCTGCAAGGAGCGGAGAGGCGACACGATCCAGGAGGAAGCCAAGATGGACAAAACCCGGCTCGCGGGCAAAAACGTCCTGATAACCGGTGGTGCCCAGGGCATGGGCGCGGCCATTGGCGAGTATTACGCGGCGCAGGGCGCCAAGGTCTGTCTCGGCGATATCAATGAAGAAGGCTGCAAGGACGTTGCCGAGCGGATTAAAGGAGCCGGGGGCGAAGCGATCGGGGTTCCGCTTGACGTCACCAAGCGTGATCAGATGAAAGCCGCCGTGCAGGCGACGGTCGACGCCTTCGGCTCGATCAACGTGATGCTCAACAATGCCGGCATCAATAAGCCGCTGATGTTTCTGGACGTCACCGAGGAGAACTTCAACAAGATCATGGAAGTTAACGCGCTCGGCGTGCTCATCGGCATGCAGGAGGCGGCGAAGCAAATGATCAAACAGGGAAAAAAGGACTACCCTTACAAAATCATCAATGTCGGCTCGATCCTGTCCCGACAAGCCTTCGATGACGTCGTGCCATATTCCTGTTCCAAACATGCCGTGCTCGCCATGATCAATGGCGGCGCGAAAGCGCTAGTGGAGCACAACATCACCGTCAACGGCTATGGCCCGGGCGTCGTGCGCACCGAGCTTTGGGAGCAACTTGACAAGGATCTAGTCGCCATCGGCAAGTTCGAAAAGGAAGGCGAGTCCATGGACTTGCTCGCCGAAAACATGATCCTGATGAAGCGCTATTCTTACCCGAAGGACGTGGTCGGCACCGCCGCGTTCCTGGCGTCGCCCGAGTCCGACTATATGACCGGCCAGCTCTTCATGATCGATGGCGGCATGATCATGCAGTGATATCCTTCACGCTTTGACCATGAGGTGGTCGCCAATTGGCTGTCACAAATGAAGCAAGCAGCTGTCGACGGGCGTCGCAGTGGCGCTCAAAGCGAGGTGTATCCACCATCGAGCATGATGCTGTCGCCATTGATCATGTCGGAAGCGGATGAGGCTAGAAAGAGGATGAGATCCGCGACTTCGACCGGATAGCCAAATCGGCCGGCCGGAATCTTCGCCTTCATCGGATCGCCTTTGGCTGGGTCGCCCCAGACCTTGTCTCCCATGGGAGTCAGGATCACGGTCGGTAGGATCGCGTTGCACTGAATGTTGTGCTTGGCCCACTCCGATGTCATGACCTTCGTAAGCCCATTCAATCCATTCTTCGAGGCTGCGTAGGCAGCATGATCATCAAGCGCGACCACACTGGTTTGGGAGGAGACGTTGATGATCTTGCCAGCCTTGCGGGTGATCATCTGCGGCGCGAGCGTACGAGCCAGCAAAAAGGGAGCACGCAGATTGACAGCCATGATCATGTCCCAATGCTCGATCGTGGTGTCCAGCAACGACTCGACAAAGGTGATCCCGGCATTATTGACGAGAATATCGACCTTGCCGAAATGATCGAGCGCCGCCTTTGCAGCATCCACCGGCCCATCTGATGTCGCAAGATCAGCTTCGATCGCGACCGCCTTTCGACCCAATGCTTGAACCTTGTCCACTGCTTCGGCAAGGCCATCCGGATCTCGTGCGACGGCAGCGATGTCGGCGCCTGCGTCGGCAAGAACAGCACAGGCTTCAACGCCGATGCCCTTGGAAGCGCCGGTCACCAGCGCGGTCTTTCCCGTCAATGAAAAACGCTCGACAAAACTGCTCACGTTTGCACTCCCTTGGAATTGAGAAGGGCCGCGATCGTCGTTGATCACGGCCCCACAGACTTGGCCGGATCATGTTGAACTAGGCCAAGCCAGTTAGAGTCTCAGTCGTCGCGATACGACTAGCGGCCCATTTTAGGCTTCGAATAGCGGTTAGCCTGCTCAACCAGAGCAGCGGCGTCCGAATCCTTGTCCACCATGACAAAAGGCCCGCCCCAGACCTGCGGCACCTCCTCGCCCTTACTATGCGCGACAAAGGCATCAGCAATGGCAACACCACTGTCGTCGATCGAACGGAGCACCGAGGCTGTCAGCCAACCTTCATTCATCGCGACAATCTCATCACCCGTGCCACCAAAACCCATCGTGGCGATTTGATCCGACTTGCCTGCCTGTCGCACCACTTGCGCCGCCCCAAGACCCACGGCAGTCGACACGCCATAAATGAGATCGATATCGTCATGGGCGGTCAGCAGGTTTTGCGCGGCATCGAACGCCTTGCTGCGGTCGAAGTCGGTGTGCGGCCCCATGATCACCTCGATATCGGGATGTTGTTCAACGACCTTCAAGAAACCGCCACTTCGCTGGTCGCTCACCACGCCAGGCGCGCCCTGCAGGATCGCAATCTTACCCTTACCGCCCAAATGCTCGGCTGCCCATTCGCCGGAAAGGCGTCCACCCTCCTCGTGCGAGAAGGCGACATACATCATCGCGCGTGCCTCCTCATCCTCATGAGGTTCAAGGAAGTTGAAGACCACAGTCGGAATTTCCGCTTGCTTCAGTTTCTTGAGAGCCGGTATCGCCGCTTCATATTCGGTTGGACCGAGAAACACATAGTCGGCCCCTTTGGCAATCACCGATTCGACTTGGGCAAGCTGGCCCGCATGGTCCACATGGCTCGCGACGGCGAGCGCTTGCATCTCGTGCTCGACCCCGACTTCCTCGAGCCGAGCCTGAATGGCCCAATAGACACGTTCCCATGCATCCGAAACATCAAAAGATGGGGACAGATAGGCAATGCGCATCGGCTCTGCGCGTGCATCAGGCGCATTGAACGATAGACCAAGTAACGCTGTCGAAAGAATCAATAGACGACGGCTCAACATGAAATCACCTCCCTTGATCGTTGGCGACGTTTCATTCGGAGGAACGTCGCAGGACTTGCGAAAGCGATGGGATTCGTCGCTCACGCAAATTGCCAATCGCAACGGCGATCAAGACGATTACGCCCATGACCACCAATTGCCAAAAATAGTCGACGCCGGCGATGACAAGTGCATTGGTCATCATCGAAAGAAGAAGCGCGCCAAGAACTGTGCCGTAGACTGTGCCGCTGCCACCGAAAAGGCTGGTACCGCCGATGATAACGGCGGCAATCACATGGATCTCCATGGCGGTGCCGATGGTAGCCTGAGTCGAGTCGATCCGCGCGATCATGATGAGCCCGCCGAGAGCGGTGACCAACCCCATCAGAACGTAGACTAAGACCTCAATGACATTGACGGGCACGCCGGCCAGCCTGGCTGCCTCGCGATTGCCGCCGATCGCGCGCACATGCAGGCCAAATTTCGTGTGATTGAACAGCCACCCACCAAAGATGGCGAAGACGAAGGCGATGATGACAGGGACCGGTATCCCGAGAAGGCTGCCCTGGCCCAACCAGGTCAACGATGACGGCAGGCCATAATGCATATTGCCGGCTGAATGCAACAACGCGAGACCACGCAAACTTACCATCATGGCGAGGGTGGCGATGAAAGGAGGGATTTTGACAAACGCGATCAAGAGACCGGTGAGGCCTCCGATACCACCGCCAAGCGCGAACATGATGACGACACCGAGGAGCGGATGCATCCCATCTTTGATGAGATCGAATCCGATCACCGTGACCAGCGCCAAGAGCGAGCCGACAGAAAGGTCGATGCCGGCACTGGTGATGACGAAGGTCATGCCAACGGCAATGATGATGTAGTAGGAAGCTTGCGTCAGAACATTGGCGAAATTGGTGATGGTGGCGAAGCGCGGGTTGATCATCGAAAAGATCAGAGCGAGCGCAATGACGACAATCGTTAGCCCAAGCCCTTTGAAGAGCCAGCGCCGATCGGCATGACCGATTGTCTTCGGGAGGGGAGCAGCGGGTTGGCCTTGCATGCTGTTCCCTTTCCTCTGCTCAGCGCATCTGACCGAAGGTGATCATACTGACAACCGCATCTCGGGTCGTCGAAGCCGTCTCGACCACGCCAATCAGCTTGCCGTTCTTCATCACCGCAATGCGATCGGCGAGTTGAAAGACATGCTCTAAATTATGGCTGATCACGATGACGCTAATGCCCTCTTCACGCATGCTGCGCACGAGATCAAGTACCCGCCTTCCCTCCTCGACGCCGAGCGCCGCCATCGGCTCGTCCATAATGACCAGGCGAACGTCCTGAAGAAGCAGCCGGCTGATGGCCACTGTTTGGCGCTGACCGCCGGAGAGCCGCATGACTGGCTCGTTGAGTTTCGGCAGATGGATACCAAATCGATCGAGCAACTCGATTGTGCGCGCCCGCATCCGACCATGGTCTAGCTGTGGAACAAGGCCGAAGACTTTGGTCTGGAGTTCACGACCAAGGAAGACGTTCTCAGGAACGTCCAGCGCATCAACAAGGCCCAGGCCTTGATGCAGACAGCCTATACCTGCAGCTTCGGCGTCGCGAGGTGTGCGCAGGGAGACCGGCTGACCTTCGATTTCGATGCTGCCGGAATCTGGCTGTTGAGCCCCTGCCAGCGCTTTGACCAACGTCGATTTGCCGGCGCCGTTGTCGCCGACTAGAGCGAGGACCTCACCCCGAAGAACATCGAAGGTCACATCGTCGACGGCACACAGGCCGCCATAACTCTTCTGCAACCCGGCGACGCGCATCAACGTCGTCGCGACGACGCTACTGCCTCCCTCATCCATTGCTGCCACTCGCTCTTTTGTTGATCACGGGCCATTTGCTTCACGCCCGTGCTGGAGCACTTTAGCAACTATCTCTTAACACTGATCGTTCGGTCGCGAGCGGTCAACAATTACTGATAAATCACAGAGTCAGCGCTACTGCGTCTGCTCCTCCTGCTGGGCCTCAGGCGCAGGCTCAGGTGAGCCGCCGAACCACCCCGCAAAATAGCCGACCAGCAATATGACAATCACCGCTCCAACGACATACTGGACACGCTTATCCATGGGCTCAGTCCTCCCCGACTGTTGTTTCTGATTCTGACCCTCGTCCTTGCCAATTTGAGCCTGGCTCTCTCAGGGTAGATGAGAAACTTCCAGAATGCCAATAGAAGACAAGCACTCAAAGACGCCTCGCCTCCCTACTCACTGATCCACTATGGTCGCACCAGGATGACACGATCATGAAATGGTCGATGAAACGTGCAGCATTCGTATAGCTCAATGCTGTTCTTAGTCCGCCCTTTAGGCTGTCCGAGTCTCGATCGTCTCTTGGTCCATCAACAACAAATTCCCAAACAGAACATGGCCAGTCCTGTCGGGTCGGATTTAGTGACATTGTAAGCGGCTTTTCTAAGCTATCCTCTTTTCCGGCTTGAGACTGTCGCGTTCGTTTCCCTGGGAACGCGCCAGATCTGTCGCCGGATTGGACAGCAAGGCAATCAGGCTCTCCGTTGTCAGAGCCGTACAAAATTCGCCATGCATCGCTGCAACCGAAAGGTCGTGAACCAGTTCTGGATCGTGGTCCACGCCATTGAGATCGATCCTGTTGCATGTCGCGCAGGCATCGTGCGCAAGATAGACATCGAAACCCAAATTGCCGGCCATTCGCACCGATGTCTCCACGCAAAAATTCGTGAAATACCCTGCAACGACAAGGCGCTGCACCCCGGCCCGACGCAGCTTGATTTCGAGCGGCGTGCCAATGAATGCAGCGTTGACATCCTTTGTGACGGTAATGTCTCCCGGCAGAATCTCGAGCCCTTCCAATTGCTGGCCTGTTTCCAGGCTTAGCTTCAGCGGGCTGTCCGGCTCGACACTATCGTGGCGTGTAAAGGCGACGACCCTTCCAGCCTGCCGAAAGGCGTTCAAGAGCAAAACCAGACGGCTTTGACATTCCGGGTTGTTCATCCGGCCCGTGGCCCCGCCCCAGTGATCTAACGCATGGACGCCTCTTTGAACGTCGATGAGCAGCAGCGCGGTATCGGAGTCGAATTGTGGAATCATCACAAGTATCCAAGACGAATGTGCATGGGCGCTTTGGGTATCGTCGTCATGAACGTTGGTGAAGTGTATCGGGTGCGATGCGACATGTCATTTGGTTGAAGCACCGGACTTCGTGCACGCCACGATCCATATCATAGGAACCAAGGATAAGCTGGGAGGTGATCATGGACGAGATGACCAACGGATCGAAATGGCAGCGACCGGCTCATGACCTCAGCCAAAAGAGCCTTCAAGCGCTCATCGCAGGCGATATTCCAGCCGTCATTATTCGTCGTTTTGCGACGACGCACGAGTGCGCAGCGTTTTGCGATGCCATTCGACGCTATGCGGGCCAAGCAACGCACGCTGAGACAGCACGCATGACACTGATCGGTGCGAATTTCTCAAATTATGGCGGCGAGACCAAGGCGGGTTATTTTGACCTCGTCGATCCCTCCTATGAGGCGCTCCGCCCGATCCTAGCAGATGCTGGCTTTAATCCCTTGGCCCGAATGATCGAGCGGTTGAGCAGGATTTGGCCAGCCAACGTCGAAGTCGCGCACGAACCCGGATTCGGGCGCTACTTCGCTGGCGGGATCAAGACGAGAGCCTCCAGCGGCCATCTTCACTACGACTTCGCGCCCCACACGGCGGAGGGGTTTGCGATTGGCGGCATAACCGATCAGCTCGGCTGGAATCTCTATCTCGACATGCCAAAAACCACCGGTGAAACAACGACCTATCGGCGACCGGTTCCTCGGGACGGTGGCAAGATCGGAACCGGCCCCGTGCGTGCGTTGAACCTTGAGGCGGCTTATGTCGATGGAGCTGAGAGCTTCACCTTCAAACCAAAGAGCGGCGATGTCGCCATCATCAACACGCGCTATCCGCACGATATCACCGTCGAGAATGCTGGGACGGACGAGTGGCGTGCGCAGACCAGCTCCTTCATCGGACGCCTGCCCGATGAGCGGCTTATTCTTTGGTCTTGAGCGGGATGACCAAGGCATTTGATTGAGATCAGCGGCACTTGCGGCTACGATTAACCATCAAAAAAAGTCAAAGGGAGGCATCTACAATGAATAGGTTGCGCTGGGATATTCTGGGCGCCGTTTCAATGATTGCCGTACTCGGCGGGGCGGTGAGCGGGACGGCGACGGCCGATGGCCATACGGCCGTGACGATCGTTCTTTCAGAAGAGCTGGACTTGGTGGATCCATGCCAGGCCTCACGCTCCAATATCGGCCGGGTGGTCAAACAAAATATCTCGGAGACACTGACAGAGATCGACCCAAAGGATGGTAGCATCACCCCCCGTCTCGCGACGGATTGGCAACAGGTCGACGATCTGACTTGGCGGTTCACCCTTCGAGAGGGTGTTACGTTCCATGATGGCGCAGCCTTCAACGCGGAGGCTGCTGTTTATGCGATCAATCGCACGATGGACGAGACGCTGGATTGCGAAGTGCGCACCAAGTTCTTCGGCAATATCGCACTTGATGCCAAGGCGGTCGACGATCTGATGCTCGAGATCAAAACCGACAGTCCGGTTCCCATCCTGCCGACCATGATGGGTACTTTCACAATCGTCTCCCCCAACACTGTCATGGGTGAGCACACCCGCGATCCCATCGGCACGGGTCCCTATATGTTCGAGAGCTGGTCGCCTGGTGAAAACATCGTGACCGTTCGAAACCCGGACTATTGGGGCGATCAGCCTGAGGTCGAGAAGGCAACCTATGTCTGGCGATCCGAGAGCGCGGTACGTGCCGCGATGGTTCAGACCGGCGAGGCAGACATCGCCGCGAATATCGCGGTGCAGGACGCAACCGATCCTGAGATGGACTTTAGCTATCCAAATTCCGAAACCTCGCGTCTTCGTATCGATACAACGCGAGCACCCCTCGACGACGTCCGTGTCAGAAAAGCGCTCAATCTCGCGTTCGACCGTGCTGCCGTGCAAGGGACGATCTTCAGCCCAGATGTCATTCCTGCGACGCAACTCGTCGTTCCGAGCATTAACGGTCACAACCCTGATCTGAAGGTCTGGTCACACGACGCCGCTGAAGCCAAGCGCCTGATCGACGAAGCTCGTGCGGACGGTGTGCCGGTCGACAACGAGATCACCCTTCTCGGTCGGATCAACATCTACCCGAATGCCACCGAAATCATGGAAGTCCTTCTCGCGATGTATCAGGAGGTTGGACTGAACGTGAAGTTGCAGATGATGGAGGTCGCGGAATGGGTCGACATCTTGACCAAGCCCTACGCCGAGGATCGTGGGCCGGTCGTGCAACAAAGCCAGCATGACAACAATAACGGCGATGCAGTCTTCACGGTCTACAATAAATACCACTCAGAGGGCGCACAATCGACCATTGGTGATCCCGCGCTTGACGACATTATCACGCGCGCCGGCGAGGCATCAGGCGAAGAACGGCAAAAGCTCTTCCAGGATGCGTTTCGAATCATCAATGACGAGATCATCGCCGATGTCCCGATGTTTCATATGGTTGGTTACACGCGGGTCGGCTCGCGCGTGAGCTTCCAGCCCGATATCTCCACCAATAGTGAGCTACATCTCGCCAAGATTAGCTTCAAGTAACCAAGGGCTTGTGGCCTGGGCAGTGATCCGTCTGACCAGGCCACCTACCCAACTCTTGGCCAAGTAACGTGGGCTCCTATATCGGAAGACGCAGCCTGCACAGCGTGTTTTCGCTGATCGGTCTGATCATCCTGGTTTTCTTCTTGGCACGCCTAACTGGCGATCCGACCAATCTGTTCCTGCCGATCGATGCATCGGTCGAAGCGCGACAAGATTTTGCCGAGCGCCACGGCTTCAACGATCCGCTCGTCGTTCAGTTCTTCCGTTTTCTCGAAGGCCTGGTCCAAGGTGATTTTGGCGAGTCGATCAGACAGCGGCGACCGGCTCTTGAGGTCGTCCTAGAAGCCTTCCCGACGACATTGAAGCTTGCCTTGCTGGCGATGACCACTGTGATCTCGTTGGCTGTCTTCGTGGGTGCCCTTGCTGCATATCGGCCGGGCGGGTGGTTTGATCGCCTATCCAGCATGCTGTCTCTTTCGGGCGCGAGTGCCCCTGATTTCTGGGTCGCGATCATGGCGATCCTCTTATTTTCCGTCGCGCTCGGGTGGCTACCGACGTCGGGAACCGGCACACCATGGCACTGGGTGTTGCCAGTCGCCATTTTGGTCATCCGGCCCTTCGGCCTCTTGGTTCAAGTAGTGCGCGGCGCCATGATCACGGCACTTTCTTCCGCTTACGTCAAAACGGCGCGCGCCAAAGGTGTGCGAGAGCGCGTCGTTGTTTTCGTGCATGCCCTTCGAAACGCCATGCTGCCGGTCATTACCGTCGCGGGCGATCAAGCCATCAGCATCGTGAATGGCGCGGTCGTTGTTGAAACCATCTTCGGCTTTCCCGGCATCGGGAAGTTGATGATCGACTCCGTCTTACAAAGGGACTTTGCCGTGGTCCAAGCTGCGGTCTTTGTGACCGCGATCGTGATCTTCCTCATGAATATCCTGATCGACATCGCTTATGCCATGCTCGATCCGCGCATTCGACACAATTGATGGCGAGCGATCCCACCCTTGATACGCCGACTCTGCCGCCGATCGAGCGGCCGTGGCGGCAGGTGCTGTCCCTCCTTTGGCGGGATAAATTTGCGTTTGTTGCGGCCCTGTTCCTCGTCTTGATGCTGTTCAGCGCAGTCTTCGGCCCTGCTCTCCTCGGCGATATTGCGACCAAGATGGACCTAAAACAGCGAAACGCGCCACCTTTCGACTTGGAGCGCGGCTGGTTGTTCTTCTTGGGGGCGGATGCGCTCGGCCGAAGTATCCTGGCGCGGATCATCGTCGCTTCGCAAAACACGCTTGCGATCGCGGGCGCCGCCGTCGCTACCGCTATGATCGTCGGTGGTATCCTCGGCCTTTTCGCCGGATATGCCGGTGGTTGGCTGGGAAATGTCATCATGCGGCTCGCCGACGTCATCATGAGTTTTCCATCGCTCCTACTTGCTGTCGTCGTGCTGTATATGTTTGAGCCCAGGGTCGCCAATCTTGTCCTCGTCTTGGCTCTAACGCGCATTCCTCTTTACCTCCGCACCTGCCGCGCCGAGGTGCTTGAGGTCAGGGAGCGCATGTTTGTCAGCGCTGCGCGAGTGATGGGCGCTAGTCGCTGGCGCATTCTCTTTCGCCATATCGCGCCGATTGTCGTTCCGACGTTGATCACCGTCGCCACCCTCGATTTCGCCGTCGTCATGCTCGCCGAATCAGCCCTCTCTTTCCTCGGCATCGGCATCCAACCGCCAGAAGTCACTTGGGGCTTGATGGTGGCACAGGGGCGAAACTATCTGGCCTCCGCTTGGTGGCTCGCCTTTTGGCCGGGCCTCGCGATTATGCTCACCACCTTGGCGTTGAATCTGTTGGCGAGCTGGGTCAGGACGGCGACCGATCCGGAGCAGCGCTGGCGCCTCGAGGCCCCGTCCGAACAGCTGAAGCCACCGGCGCAATGAGCACGCATCTTCTTGAAATTCAGAATCTCGCCGTCGAATTCCACACGGCTGCCGGCACCGTCAAAGCGGTCAACGGTATCAGCTATCATCTGGACTCTGGTGAGACCCTCGCAATCTTAGGCGAGAGCGGATCGGGCAAGAGCGTGTCCGCATCAGCCATCATGAACCTGATCGACAGCCCACCTGGCTACATTACGTCGGGTCATATTTTTTATAAGGGCAACGATCTTTTGACGATGCCGACGGAAACTCGGCGCCAGATCAATGGCAGGAAGATCGCGATGATCTTCCAGGACACACTTGCGCACCTCAACCCGGTCTATTCCGTCGGTTACCAAATCGGCGAAACGCTAACAGCTCATGACGCAACGGCGTCAACGGTGAGACAGCAGATCGTCGCCCTGCTTGACCGGGTCGGCATTCCCGACCCAGAACGCCGCGTCGACGATTATCCCCACCAGTTTTCGGGAGGTCAGCGCCAACGTGTCATGATTGCCATGGCGCTCGCGTTTCGACCTGACATCCTGATCGCCGACGAGCCCACCACGGCCTTGGACGTCACCGTGCAGGCCCAGATCCTTGAGCTCCTGCATGACTTGCAACAGGACACAGGGATGGGCCTCATCCTGATCACCCATGATCTGGGTGTCGTCGCCGAAACCGCCGATCGCGTCGCCGTCATGCAGCAGGGAAGAATCGTGGAGTCGGGGCCCGTTGGGCAGATCTTTCACCAACCGGCACACGCCTATACCCAAAGGCTCATGTCATCCATCCCTGGGAACCGTAGGACGGCTGTCGTCACGGGTGGCGTGCAAGAGACCAGCAGCACATGCGTTCCTCTCCTCACGGTGAAGGGCTTGGCCAAGCACTATGCCGTTGCCAGGGGGTTTATGCGGCGCGCGACCGGCGAGGTGATCCGTGCGGTCGACGGGGTCAGCTTTGATCTAGAGATCGGCGAAACGCTCGGCATCGTCGGCGAGAGCGGGTCTGGAAAGTCGACACTCGCACGTACATTGCTGCGGCTTGAGGAGCCGACCATTGGCCAAGCACAGTATCGCGGTCAGGATATCTTCAGCCTTGCCCACCAGGATCTAATGAACCTTCGTCGCCAGATGCAGGTCGTCTTCCAGGATCCCTACGCGTCGTTGAACCCGCGCATGACGGCCGCCCAAATCATTGCGGAGCCCTGGGCTATTCATGATGGCGTCTTGCCGAAGAGCGAATGGAGCGATCGTATCACCCAACTGCTGACCCAAGTCGGCATGTTGCCGGAACATGCCCGACGCTATCCTCATCAGTTCTCAGGAGGTCAACGCCAACGCATCGCGATTGCCCGCGCCTTGGCTCTGAAGCCGGAGATCATCATCTGCGACGAGGCCGTCTCCGCCCTCGACGTTTCCATTCAAGCACAAGTTATTGAGCTGCTGGCCGAACTCAAAGAGGCCCTTGGATTGGCCTATATTTTTATTGCTCATGACCTTCCCGTGGTCCGCGATTTTGCTGATCGCGTTTTGGTCATGCATCAAGGGAAAGTCGTCGAACAGGGAAACACGACGGAGATCTTCGACCACCCCAAGCACCCCTATACCCAGGCGCTGCTGGCCGCGAGCCCGGCGCCAAACCCAGAGGGCAGAAGAACGTTACGACGAGCCGCACAATAGGCAAAGCCGCGTGAAGCGCCAACATTCAGCGGGGCGACAAGGCCGCCCGATTAACATTTTGATCCCTCGGTTTTCCTTCTCATAGGACTCCGGTTCCCAGGTCCGCAATTTGTCCAGATTTGACCATGCCACGGGCCGCCGCATAGGCTGGACCAAAGGTGCGGTCACTGTTCATGCGGTCGACTTGGCTGCGCACCAACGTCTTCACCTCTCTTAAGGGAGAAGACAATTCCAGCCCCCGATGATCACAACCTTCAACAGCTGCCAGAAGCTCTGTCGCAAGGATATTGTTCAGCGTGTCCACCATGGTCAGTAAGCGGCGGGCACCGTGTGTTGCCATCGAGACGTGATCTTCGTAGTTCACGACGGTTGGCACACTATCCACTGATGCTGGATGGGCCTTTTGTCGATTCTCGGCGACCATCGCTGCTGCTGCGATCTGTCCGCTCATGAAACCGGAATTCAGCCCTGGATCGTCGGTCAGGAACGGTGGCAATCCCGACAAGCTCGTGTCCGTCATCATGGCAAGGCGGCGTTCCGATAGGGAGCCAAGTTCACAGATGGCCATTGCGACAATATCTGCAGCAAAGGCCACCGGTTCGGCGTGGAAATTTCCACCTGATAGGATTTCATCCGTCTCAGGAAAAACAATTGGATTGTCTGTGACAGCATCCGCCTCCCGCTCCAAGGTGACATCGACGCTGTCCAGGAGGTCGAGACAGGCTCCATAAACCTGTGGCTGGCAGCGTAGGCAATAAGGATCCTGCACCCGACCATCGGTTATCGCTTTGTCTCTAAATTCACTGCCCTTGGTCAGTTCGCGCAGGCGGCGGGCCACTTCGATCTGGCCGGGTTGGCGGCGAATTTGGTGGATACGATCTTCGAAAGGGGCAACCGACCCTAACAACGCTTCGGTCGTGAGCGCGCCGATGATAATGGCGCTGTCCAGCGCCTGCCGTGCCTCGATTGCTCCGGTGAGGGCCAGGGCGGTCGAGACTTGCGTGCCGTTGAGCATCGCCAGTCCCTCTTTGGGTTGCAACTCCAGTGGTCTCAAACCGGCGGACGCCAAAGCGTCCGCCGATGGCTTCGCCTCACCCGCTACGCTGATCATGCCTTCTCCGATCATCGCAGCAGCCACATGGGCTAGTGGGGTCAGATCGCCAGAGGCTCCAACTGAGCCCTGCGATGGGATCACCGGCAGCAGATCACGATTGAACATCTCCATCATGAAGTCCACCAGTTCGAGCCGAACGCCGGAATGCCCTTGTGCCAACGAGGCAATTTTCATCGCCATCACAAGCCTTGTCTCAGACGCTGAAAGCACAGGGCCGGAACCGATGGCATGGGTGACCACAACGTTCTTCTGAAGTGCCTCCACACCATCATCCGAAATCACGGTCCCCGCCATCCGTCCAAATCCGGTGTTGATGCCATAGACAGCGCCACCCCGAGCGATAACCGTGTCGACGGTGCTTTTCGCATTGGAAATCGCCGTTCGCGCCCGGCCACTCAGTTGCAACTGGACCCGGTTTCGATAGACAGCAACCCACGTCTCCATGCCGTTCAAACCGGTCGAGAGTTCAAGCGTTTTCATCAGCGATCTTTCCTGGAATTCGTTTGCGACCTTAGACTCTGTTGGCGTTAACATGGCCTCCAAAGAACTGTGCTCTATCGTAATGTCTTACGCGCCTGCGTGCCCCCACCTGGCCCGAAGCACGCACAAGTACGCCCATCCTGGCGATGGGCTTCGCCTGCTCAGCTTACGCTTACTGCGTCTTGTCGACCGCTGTGTGCATCCGGCCAACTTGCAGCCATTCAATTCGTCCAACAAGGCACTAAGCTTTCACCATGTCGGTCGCGCCGATGTTGAGCGATCGGTATGGTTTAATGGCAGAGAACGCAAGGACATCACCTATGAGCGAAGCGGTACAACTTGCCGAACATTATTTCACGCTTTCCAACGCCGGAAAGCTCGATGAGATCAAAACGTTGTTCACCGCCTCAAGCACCTACAGCTCCGCAAACACCGGGGTGTTTCTTGGTGCCGATCAAATCATGGATATGCAGAGAGCCTTTTTCTCCAGCTTTGAGACGATGGGCTGGGACGTTCATCACATCGAAGAGATTCGTTCAGGCGTCGTCTTTGTCGACTTCACGTTCTCCGGCGTCACCAAAGACGGTGAGAACATCAATCGCCCAGGACTGGAGTACGTCGTTGTCTACAATGGCAAGCTTCAGCATGTCGACGTGCGGAATAAACCCTAACCCGCGGATGCTGGCTGAATGGCGCGGTCAGACACTTTTTGAATACCAAGAGTTTGTTGATCCACGTCCCCGACCCGTCTGATCGCATCGATGTCTTGAAAGTCAAAGGGCTCAAATGGAGCCCTTTCCAAGAGATGCGATTTCGACATGCTTGGGCATGACAAAATTGTTTAACCCCGTCGCAAGCGTTGCCATTTTGGCAACGCTCCCAACGAGAGATTATGCTTTTTTTGCATGAGCCTGGCTGGCAAGATGGTCGGAACAAGCGACGATAATCAACAAGCCGGGAGACATGAAATGGCGAGTCGGAGTAACAGGCTAACATCCCTCGACCGAAGGTCACTTCTGCACCGGAGTTTAACCCTTGGAGCCTTGGCGGCGACGCCCAGCCTGATCACGGTCTCGACCCGCGCAGCGGACAACGCCACGGTCAACATGCAGCTCGGCTGGCTTGCAAGCAATGGCATCCTCGGCGAGGTCGTCGCCAAGCAGCAGGGCTATTACGAGGAAGAGGGGATCGCGCTTGAGGTGACGCCGGGTGGACCGGGTGTCGATGGTGTGGCGTCGGTCGCAGCTGGGCGTTCGGGTGTCGGGCAACTTTCATCGAGTCCTTCGCTCATGTTGGCACGTTCTGCTGGCATTCCGGTCAAGGCGTTTGCCGCTGGCTATCAGCAGCATCCATTTACCTACTTCTCCCTCGCCGGAGATCCGATCCGAGAACCGAAGGACATGATCGGCAAGACCATCGCCACCCAGCCGACCGCGGTGATCTTACTGCGCGCTCTTCTTGCAAAGAACGGGATTGACGAGGGCGATGTCGAGATCGTCAACATGGGCAGTGACATGAACCAGCTGATGACCGGCCAAGCAGCTGCGGTGACCGGCTGGCTCACGAACACCAATGCGCTGAAGGTGCTGGGCGATGATAGGGTCGACATGCGGCTTTGGGATACCGGCATCCAGCTCTACGCCAATGTCTACTACACCACCGACGATCAGCTCACTGAGCATGCTGACGTTCTTGCCAACTATCTCCGCGGATCGGCACGCGGCTGGGGCTTTGCTAAGGCGAACCCGGCGGAAGCCGTGGACATGCTGGTCGCCGAGTATCCGAACCTAGATCGTGATAGCGAACTCGAGGCGGTCGGTCCGGTCCTCGGATTCGGCTTTAATGATACGACGGCGGCGAATGGCTGGGGGTCAATGAATGCTAGCAATTGGCAGGCCCAAATCGATACCTATGCTTCGCTCGAACAGTTCGAGGGAGAGACACCTTCGGTCGACGATGTCATGACCACGGCGGTCCTAGAGGCAACGACGGATATCCGAAAGGAGATCGGCTGAGTCCATGGATGCCGCAACCGCTTCTCGCCCGCTCTCCGAGACAGGAGCGGGCACGGCGATTGCTATCCGCGATCTTTCGGTGCGCTTTGAGTCCGATGCGGGCGTTGTGACGGCACTCGACCAGGTGTCGGTCGACATTCCTGAAGGCGCTTTGGTCACCATGCTCGGACCAAGTGGTTGCGGCAAGTCGACCCTTTTGCGCGCTGTTGCCGATCTCGTTCCGCCGAGCGAGGGCCGGATTTCCGTATTTTCACGCGATCCGGAGAAGGCACGTCTTGCGCGCGATTTCGCCTTCGTTTTTCAGGATGCCACCTTACTGCCTTGGCGCACGGCGATTGACAATGTGCGCCTGCCGCTCGAAGTCGGCGGCGGCTCCGCCAGGATCGAGCAGACGGTCGAGCCCGAGGCACTCCTCTCTTTAGTCGGCCTCGAAGGGCGCGAGCAGGCGTTACCGCATGAACTCTCGGGCGGTATGCGCCAGCGGGTCGCGATCGCGCGGGCGCTCATTTGCAGGCCACGCATCCTCTTGATGGACGAGCCTTTCGGCGCGCTCGACGAGATTACGCGGGATAAGCTCAACGAGGAACTGCTGCGCATCTGGAAAGAGACCGGCACCACGATCCTGTTCGTTACGCATTCCATCCCTGAGGCTGCCTTTCTCGGCCAGCATGTCCTGGTGCTCGCCTCGAGTCCCGGGCGCGTTCGCGAGTTCTATCCTGTCGACCTGCCTCAGCCGAGAAAGCTTGCGATGCGCGACACAATGGAATTCGTCGCGGTCACCGCCCATCTACGCCAACTGTTGGAGACGTGCTGATGGTCGCCGTGACCAACACAGCAGGCTCGACCTCACGTCAGCGCGGTGGATATACCAAGGGACCGGCCATCGCCGCCGGTATCGGTCTTATTTTGCTTTGGCAAGCAATAATTGTCGTCTTCGGCGTGCCGAGCTATATCGCGCCAGGACCGCTCGAAGTCATCAAGGTATTCGTCGATAAGGGCGACGTTCTCTGGCTGAATTTTTGGCCGACCTTATTTGAGGCCCTTTCCGGCTTTTTGCTCGGCAACGGCATCGCCATCTTGCTCGCCATTTGGTTCGTCCATAACCAGCTTGCCGAGCGAGCCTTCTATCCAATCGCGGTTTTTATCAACACGATCCCTATTATCGCGGTCGCCCCGATCTTGGTGCTGATTTTCGGCAATGGCTATACGCCGAAAATCGTGATCGCCGCCCTCATCTGCTTTTTTCCAACGCTGGTGAACATGGTGCGCGGTCTCAAAGCCGTGAGCCCGGCGACCATGGAATTGATGCGCGTGCTGTCTGCCAGCAATCACGAGATTCTTTGGAAAATTCGTCTCCAGAGTTCACTTCCATTCCTATTTGCCGCGCTCAAGATCGCATCAACCACCTGTGTGATCGGCGCCATCGTCGGCGAATGGATCGGCTCCAATTTCGGCCTGGGCGCGTTGATTATCGAGGCCACGTACAATTTTCGTTCCCCCCTACTCTACGCAACGGTTTTTCTCGGCGCCGGTCTAGCGGTCACCCTCTTTACGATCACGACGCTGATTGAGCGTCGCCTGATCACCTGGAAGACACCGGCCGTCCACTGAGCGGGACGGCTCCCTCGACTTCGGGAGGACATGAAGATGACAACACCGACATCCGTACGCGAGGCAACGAAAGACATACCTGTCGTCGGTCACTCCAACGTCGTCGTGGTCGGCGGTGGCCCAGCTGGTCTATCAGCGGCCGTATCAGCCGCGCGCAACGGCGTCAGCGTCACCCTTCTTGAACGCTATCCTTATCTCGGCGGGCTCGCCTCCGGGGGCATGGTCCTGGTGCTCGATGACATGCACAATGATCTCGAAATCACGGTCCAGGGCCTGGGCATGGAGATTATCGAGCGCATGCAGAAATGGGGCCTTGCGGTCGTACCTCCAGAAGCCGACCGACAGCCAGATGTTCGGCAAACGGAAGCCATGTGGCAAAAGTGGTCCCGCTGGAACCTCTTCGATTTCCACACCCGTTCGACCCCACACCCGATCATCTTCGCCGCCGCCTTCGATCCCGACGGGTTCAAGCGCGCCGCCAACGACATGGTGGGCGAAGCTGGCGTCAATCTTCGCCTGCATAGTTGGTTCTCCTCGGCAATCGTCGAGGAAGGTGCAATTAAAGGCGTCATTGTTGAGAGCAAAGAGGGCCGCCAAGCGATTTTGGCTGATGTGGTTGTTGATGCCACTGGCGACCTCGACGTCGCCGCCAGCGCCGGCGCTCCATTTTCTGAGGGTTCGTTTATCGTCACGACCGTCTCGCGTATGGGCGGTGTCGACACCGATGCGGCCGAGCGCTTCCAATATGGCCAGCCCGAGCGTTTCGCCGAGGTCGATCGCGAAGCCAAGCGCATCATCGGCGGCTGCTGGCAATATTGGTGGCTGAAAACGCCGCTTCCGGGCGTGGTCTGGTGCAATTGCCCCCACATGACCGGTTTCAACGGCCTCAAGGTCGATGACCTGACAGCGGCTGAATTCGAAGGCCGACGGCGGATGGCGGCACTTCTCGACTTTGCCAGAAAGAACGTGCCCGGTTTCGAGAACGCCTATGTCGTCGACTTCGCGCCACAGACCGGCGTTCGGCAGACCCGTCTCTTAGAGGGCGACTATGTCGTCACCAAGCAGGACGTGATGAAGCGTGTTTATTTCGAGGATAGCGTTTGTCGGGGCCGCGACTACTACACGCCCTATCGAGCGCTCTTACCGAAAAACGTCGACCAATTGCTGGTAGCAGGTCGACATTATTCTGCGACGTCGTCAGCCCAAAAACTTAGCCGCGAAATTCCACCCTGTATGGCCCAGGGAGAAGCGGTCGGCGTCGCCGCGGCCCTGGCGCTCGATGCGGGCGTCAACGTTCGCGATGTCGACGCTCGACAAATTCAAAAGAAGATGCGGGCGCAGGGTGCCGATCCCGGTGATCGCCCATCCGACAATGCCATGATGTTGGAGGCCGCCGAATGAACTCTGCACCCCTACCCCTAGACGGTATTCGAGTTCTCGACTTCACCCAGGTGATGATGGGCCCCTGCTGTACGCAGATGCTGGCGGACTACGGCGCTGATGTGATCAAAATCGAGAAGGGTAAGATAGGCGATCTTTCCCGGTGGAGCCTCGGTTCTGATCCCGATGGCCTCAACAACCCTGTCTTTTGCAGTTTGAACCGCAACAAACGAAGCGTGACCCTCGATCTGCGGACGGAGCAGGGTAAGAATGTGGTGCGCCATCTCGCGAAGACTGCGGATGTCGTCGCCAACAATTTTCGTCCGGGCGTGATGGACCGGATGGGCCTCGGCTATGAGGATCTGAAGGCCATCAATCCACGCATCATCTTCGCTGTCGGCACCGGCTATGGTTTAGAAGGCCCCTATCTCGAAAAGGGCGGACAAGATGTGCTGGCCCAAGCCATGAGCGGCGCGATGCATCGCCGGGCCGATCCGAGCATTCCACTCTCGATCTACCCAACTGCCCTCGCCGACTATGCCGCTGGCATGCATATGGTCCAAGGCATTCTTCTTGCCCTCTTGCAACGCGAAAAAACTGGTGAGGGCCAGCGCATCAGCGTTTCGCTGTACAATTCCATGCTTGCCATGCAGATGCAGGAAGCGGCGTCGCTCTTGATGCGCGACGATGAGCTGAATTGGGCGGCCATGCCATTGTCCGGGGTGTTCAAAACCACCGATGGCGCGATTGTCATGGTCGGCGCTTTCAAAGAAAACCCGCTTCGCGATATTTGCTCGGCCCTTGAGATCGATGATCTCTCCCAAGAGGAGCGCTTTTCCGACATCGATCGACAGAGGGTACATCGGAGCGAGCTGCAAGCCGTGTTTCACGAACGTTTCGGCGAGCGCAGCACTACCCATTGGGTCGAGCGCCTAGAAGGCGTCGACATTCTCTGCGCGCCGGTTAAGTCGCTTGCCGAAGCTCTTGCTGATCCGCAGACCGCAATCAACAAGATGATTTTGGAAGCGAAACCGACCAAAAGCGGTCCAGTAAGACTAGTCGGCTCACCGATTGACATGTCGGCAGCACCTGTAACCATCCGTCATCAGCCACCGACCCTCGGCGCGGATACCGAAGCGATTCTGGCGGAACTTGGCCTCAACGAAGAGGCGCTAGCATGAGCGTCAAACTCGCAATTGAAAACCATGTCGCGCGCGTGACGATCGATCGACCCGATCGTATGAACGCCATCGACAAGGCGGCCGAGCAACGGTTGCAGGAAATCTGGGCGGAACTCGAGAACAACCGCGACGTCCGCTGCATTGTACTTACTGGCTCCGGCGATCGTGCATTTTCGACAGGCGCCGACATGAAAGATGGAGGCACGGACGGCCTTCAATATTGGGCGGAGCCACGTCCCGGCGGTTTTGGCGGTATTGCGCTCCGCACCACCCTCGACATTCCGGTGATCGCCAGGGTCAACGGCTATGCGCTCGGCGGAGGCTTCGAGATGGTGCTCGGCTGCGATATCGTCATTGCCGCAGAGGAAGCCCAATTCGGCCTCCCTGAACCCCGCGTCGGACGGCTTCCGTTGGATGGCGGCATGGTGCGCCTGCCGAGGCTGATCCCGGAAAAGCTTGCTATGGGCATCCTTCTTACGGGCAAACGCATTCATGCCACAGAGGCTGCCCGACTTGGACTAGTCAACGAGGTCGTCCCTCGGGACCAGCTCGATGATACTGTGCAGCGCTGGGTTGATGACATCCTCGCTTGTGCGCCACTCAGCCTGAGGGCGATCAAACAGGTCGTCCAGTGCACGGCTCATCTGCAACCGGAGGAAGCCCATGGGCAACGGCTTCCAGCGTTGATCGAAGCCCTGGGTAGCGAGGACGGCGAAGAGGGCGTTTTGGCTTTTCGTGAGAAGCGGAAACCGATTTGGAAAGGACGCTAGGCGTGGCTTATGTCATCGCTGAGACCTGCATTGACGTTAAGGATGGTGACTGCACCAATGTCTGCCCAGTGGAGTGCATCTATGAAGGCGGACGCATGTACTACATCCAACCAGACGAGTGCGTGAACTGCGGCATCTGCGTCTCTGTCTGTCCGGTGGAGGCGATCTTCGATGAGCGCCATCTGCCGGAAAAATGGCATCGTTTCATCGCGATCAATCGCGATTTCTTCGGCGAAGCGGTCACAGGTTGGGGCGAACCCGGAGGTCTCTCGGCGGAATTCCGTACGGACATCGATCATCCCTCGGTCAAGGAGGCACCAAAGCGGCAACATGCGCCCTAGGATTCACGCCGCTGTCCTTCGCTATCTCGATGAAGTCGCAAGCTCTGGATCGATAAGGAGCGCATCATCCAAGCTCAATGTCGCCTCGTCAGCGATCAGCCGGCAAATCCTGAAAGTTGAAGATTCTCTTGGCACTGCGATCTTCGAGCGCCACCCGACTGGCCTTCGTCTGACACCGGCTGGCGAAATTCTCCTTCGTCACGCCCGGTCAACCCTCACCGATTTCGACCGCATCCAAAGCGAGATTGATGCGCTCAAGGGGATAAAAAGCGGCCGTGTTAAGATCGTCTCACTTGACAGCTTGCTCGTGCGCTTCCTGCCGGATGCCATACGCGACTTCCATGCCGCCCATCCCGCCGTTACCTTCGACGTCGAAGGGCTAGGACCGGGTGAGATCGCAAGTCGGGTTGCAAGTGGTGATGTCGATCTTGGCTTCTCTTTTGACCTTGCCGGCCATACAGGTGTCGAGCTCCTTGCGGAAGTCCCGACACCCCTGAACGCCATGATGGCCCATGATCACCCCCTCGCCGAACATGAGGCATTGTCACTTGAAGAGTGTGCCAAGTTCCCATTGTTATTTCAGCATGATACGCGGCCGCTTCAGGCTCTTATGGACAACGAACTGCAAGCCATTAGACGGGTCAAGGAGCCCTTCCTAAGATCTAATAGCTTGGCGCTGACCAAGGAGGTCATCCGGCATGGGCTAGGCATAGCCTTCTACACCCGATTGGGGTTTCTCGAGGAGCTGGCGCAGGGCAAGATTGTCGGCATCCCTCTGGTAGAGCGAGGCTTAGCCGATCTCCGTCTATGCATGATTTTGACGAAGCTCCGCCGACCAACCGTCGCCGTTTCCGCTGCTATTGATCACTTCCGCACAGCTCTCAACACCCTGCAAAATCTAAGCGTCGAGAGCTTGGCGAAGGAAAGGCGGCCATAAACCACCCTAGAACGATATCCGACATCCATTTCCTACCTAACCCGGCGGCAAATCCGTTACGTCACGCGTTGGCGCTAAAATTCTCCCGTCAGAAGGTGACGAAGATGGTCCAATATTCAAACTTAGCGCTCTAGGTAAGACGTCTGATATCCACTGCCGAGCTATCCCATCACCGATGAGAGCATTTTGGATGGCAGCGAGCTGGCCCATTTCTGACGGAAGCTTTGGGGCAGTCTTGTCCTGAAAGCGACCTACGGGCTGACGAGAGAGGGCCGCAGCTTACATCGGATGCAGGAGAGCGACGCGATTGTGCTTGATCGCCTCGATCGTGGTCGATACCCGAGCAAGCCAAGCCCCAGCGTCTCGAGCATCGAGTGGTTTTGAGAAGAGATAACCCTGGAATTCTGTGCAGCCAATCTTGCTGAGGACGGTCATCTCCTCGAGGGTTTCGATGCCTTCGGCTACAGCAGTACAATCCAGGCCATCGGCCATGGTAATGAGAGTCCTGACAATCTTGGGGATTCTTTGATCAACCGTCAGTTTGCTTATCAAGCTGCGATCGATCTTGATGACATCGACAGGGAGTTCAGCGAAGCGCGCGAAGTTTGAATAACCCTGGCCGAAATCGTCGATTGCGATCTTGAGACCAAACTGGTGCAAGCGGCGAATGACCTCTCGGGCAGTACTCTCATTATCGAGAACGGCGTGCTCCGTCACCTCCAGCTCGACCTTGGCCGGGTCGACATGAGCGTCGCGTATCAGCTCGATGACATCGTCGGCAAGAGCCGTGTCGGTGAGCTGGCGGGCCGACATATTAACCGAGACCGTCAGATCCGGGTAATCGCGCGACCAGAGCGCAAGCTGGGCTAGGGCTTTGCGCAAAACCCAATGATCGACTGAGACAATGGCGTCAGTGGATTCAATCGCCGGCAAAAATTGATCCGGCATAAGTTGGCCTTCCTTTGGATGATTCCATCTGATCAGCGCCTCCATGCAACGTACCTGGCGAGACGAAACGTCAAAGCGTGGCTGATAATGAAGCTCGAATTGGTTGAGCAGTAATGCATGGGGTAGTTCACGTCGTCGTTGTTCGGATTGATTGAGGGTTACTTCGATAGAACGGTCGTAGAATCTGAAGCTGTTCTTACCCGAGCGCTTAGCCTCATACATGGCCATATCAGCACGCCGGATCAGCGTTTCATAATTGTCACCGTCGTTAGGTGCTCTCGCAAGACCGACCGAGACGCCGATGGTGGTCACATGTCGCCCAAGCGAGAAAGGCTCGCGCATGATGCGCAAGAGTGCCTTAGCAATGGTCTCGGCATCACCATCGCGCTCTGCACCAGCGACGAAGACAGCAAACTCATCACCACCTAGTCTGGCCAATAGGCAGCTACGGGCCACTTGAATCTGCCTCGCCCCCTCC
Source organism: Geminicoccaceae bacterium (assembly GCA_028285265.1). Lineage (GTDB taxonomy): Bacteria > Pseudomonadota > Alphaproteobacteria > Geminicoccales > Geminicoccaceae > JANQPX01. The sequence continues at coordinate 144,578 of JANQPX010000055.1, read as the reverse complement.
CCTTCCTTGCTGTTCGGTGCCGGACCAAGCTGGCTAAAGAGTGCTTGCAGCCGTATCGAAAAACAGCGCAACAGTTCGTCGCCAAGATCGTGTCCGTAGCGATCGTTCACCGCCTTGAAACCGTCGAGATCAATGAACAGGATCAGGGCCGCACGCCCCTCATACTGGAGTTCTCTTAGTCTTTCTGTCACGCGTTCTCGGAACCTGGCTCGATTCGGCAGGCCAGTGACTCGATCCTCATAAGCAAGCTTATTAATTCTTGTCATATTGTCGTGCAGGCGCTGGATCATGGCATTGTAGCTTGACTGCGCTCGGCGGAACTCGATGGGCACGAGGTGGCTTTCGATCTCGGGAATGAGCTTGAGCTCATCACCGAGTGCGATGTTGTCTGCTGCCTGGCTAACGAGCTCAAGTGGCCGGGCGAACAGGATAGAGACAATCCAAGCGCAAGCGAGCGCGATCAAGACTCCGAACAGAAGCACCGTGATCGCGGAAATCTCAGCCTCGTTGGCTTTTTCGCGAAGCTCCGCAATGGGCCTTGGAATCATCACCCCCCAACCGACATGGGGCACGACGGTAAAAGCGGCGATCATGTCACTCTCGAGAGCAGGCGAATAAAAGGTTTGAACGCCTGTTTCACCATTCACCATTCGAGCAACCGGCGGCAGACTGGTTAAACTATGTCGAGTTCTGACCCAATCATCATGTGGATGCGCTAGGACATTCCCTTGATGGTCAATGATGGCTGCATGGCCGCGTCCACCAAAGGAAATGGCTTTGCCCAGGCGAATGAAGTAGTCGGTATGTAGAGCGCCGATCGCGAGTAGAGGCCCGATCCGACGAACGAGATAGATCACGGGATCATGATCGGGGCCTTCCAAGACTTCGCTGAACGTAACTTGGTTCTCTCGAGCCATCTTAGCGAAACGAGACAACCGCGATTCGGGCACCTTTGCCGGGCAAGGGAGAGCCGTAGGACTGACTTCTTCGATCACCTTTCCGGTGATCTCTTCAGCGACACAAATATGTCGGAAGCTCAGATTGAGAAGAAGATCCTGAGGCTGTTCAATTTGTCGACCCTTGATCAGGTTCGTTGTCACTAGATTGAACGCAGTGAGGACATCCAGATGGTAACGTTGCAAAGCAGCACTGAGGTTTCTAGCAAGGAGCATATGGTCGTCGCGCGCATCATCAAGCTCGCTTTCCAGAACCTGTGAATGAGGCCAGATCCAGAACACAGTTAGGGGAACAGCGGTCAAGACCAAGAAGAGAGAAATTAATGCGTACCGCAGGCGCATATGACCGTCCAACAAGTCTTCTTATTTGTTTTTGAACGCTGCGCACCAGCGATGACAAAGGCTCGCAAACTTAACGCTCAATTTAATGTCACGGCCGACTTTGTAGCCTTAAAATAGATAAAATCCAAGCTATATTCACATGACACTCGTGTGGTTTCGGGCATTTTTTTTCATCCTGAGGCCTCTTTGCCCTGGGTCATCGTTTGCTAGCACCGATCTGAGCGAAGTCACCAAGAAGCGGCACTGTGGATCACGATCGCCGGCGCCTATCAGGGTGGTTCGACCAACGAAGCTGAGTGGACTTCAAACCAGAGAAAGCTGAGCCAGTTTGAACTTGCCTTCTTGAAAAAGGTCATGTCTGCCAAACCCACCTTTAGAGAGCTACGGCGTGGTCCCACAGCACGTCACAACGTGAAGAGTCCAAGGCCTTCAATAACGTCTCTCTTCGTTGCTTCGGTCCGGCTTCGCGCCTTCTCCGTGCCGATGCGGATCATGTCGAGAACATAAGCCGGATCTTTGGCCAGTTGCGCCCTTCGTTCTCTGATCGGTCGTAACAGCACCTGAAGAATTTCCTCTAGCCTACGTTTGATCTTGCTGTCGCCGAGGCCACCTCGTTGATATTGTGCTTTCAGGTCTTGCAACGTGACTCTGTCCTCGTCGAAGACTTCGAGGTAGGTGAAGACGACATTCCCCTCGACCTGTCCAGGATCTTCAACCCGCAAATGCTTCGGGTCCGTAAACATCGCCCTCACGGCCGCCGTGATCTCGTCTGGTGAGGCCGATAGTGCGATGGCGTTGCCGCCAGATTTGGACATTTTCGTCTTTCCATCCACGCTCGGTAACCGTCCGACCTGTGGAATGATGGCTTGGACGATCGGCAGGATCGCTCGGCCGGTCATTGTATTGATACGGCGCACAATCTCATTGGTTTGCTCGATAAGCGGCGCCTGATCGTCGCCCACAGGCACCACGGTCGCTTTGAAGGCAGTGATATCCGCGGCCTGTGCCGCGGGATAGCACAGGAAGCCCGCCGGGATGTTGCGCCCAAAACCGCGAGTACGGATTTCGTCCTTGATCGTTGGATTACGCTCCAGTCGAGCAACCGATACGAAGTTCAGATAGAGCATCGACAACTCGGCCAGTGCTGGCAAATGCGATTGCAGGCAGATCGCAGTTTTGGTCGGATCGATCCCAACAGCAAGGTAGTCGAGCGCGACCTCCATTACACCCTGCCGCACTTTGGCGGGATCATGGGCATTGTCGGTCAAAGCCTGAGTGTCAGCCAGCAGCAGAAACTGCTCATGGCTGTCCTGAATCAGGTCAACATATGACGCCGAATGTCTATCTGCAGTCATGCGTCAACGTTCCGTATCGGCGTTCAGTTCTGATGGGTCACGTTCGATCAAACGATCGATCGCCGCCATCGCATGATCCGGCAACGCGCCAAAGCCGAGGGCTTCGGCACTGCCCTCAATCTGATCGACAGTCCGCGCACCAGGAATGGGGATATTCATAGAGCCTTTCGCCCAGAGCCAGCCAATGGCGCCTTGTACCAAGCTGCGCCCATCGATCATTAGCCATTCACGCACCGCATCCAGCTGGGCAAGAAAGGACGGGTTGACTTGGGCATCCTCAAAATATTTGACCACGAGATTCGACGTTGCCCGAATGTCATCGTTCGGCATCGTTGTTCCCACGCCATATTTCCCCGTTAACAAACCCATGGCGAGTGGAGAGCGGATAAGAGCCGTCAGCTGATGACGACGGGCGACGTCCTGCATGCGCGGCGCATCGATCAACACATTCATTGCATGCTCGACAGCAATGAAATGCGCTCGTTCCGCGACCCCGGAAGCGCGCTCCGAGAAATCTGTACTCCAGCCAAAGGACCGGATCTTTCCGGCATCGACTGCCTTTTCCATTTCGTCAAAAACCGCTTCAGCTTGATTTAGAGAGAGCCCGTTTTGATGCAGGAGCAAAAGATCGATACGATCGCGCCCCAACCGGGACAGGCAGCTGTCGATCGCCGGCTGCACGGTCTCCGGTTTCGTGTCATCAAAGGACAATTGCTTTTTGTCTTCATCAATGGTGAAGCCAATTTTGGTGACGATCAGCGCCTCCGGTCGATCCTTAAGGGCATGTGCAAGAAGCCGTTCGGCATGTCCAACACCATAGGCCGCAGCCGTGTCGAAAAGCGTGATGCCGGCGGCCAAGGCTGCGTGGATTGTCCGGATGGATTCGGCGTCGTCGGCATTGGCATAGCCAAGGGGCTGATCGCCCGAGAACATCGGCCCGCCAATTGGCCAACAACCCATGCCCAATGGTGCGATTTCCTGATCGAGAAATTTCATGGCGATGCTCCCTTGTTGGTGACATCGGAATCTAGCCACCAATTGAGGTTTACATCTATGGAACGTATTGTAATGATCATTTCATGGATGAAACGAACTTCGACTGGGACGACCTCCGCCTTTTTTTAGCCGTGGCTCGCGGTGGCGGGCTGGCAGCGGCTACAGCATCGACGAGAAAAAGTGCTCCAACGTTAGGGCGAAGGATCCTGTCGCTTGAGCGGCGTCTCGGTCTCGAGCTCTTTCGACGGATGCCCAGAGGATACGAGCTTACTGAAGACGGCAGAGACCTGTTGGCGAAAGCTGAGGCGCTGGAGGACCGTATTGTCCCAATCGTCAATCACGCCTCTGGATTGGCGACCCCCGTTGTCAAAATTTCGGCCGGAACGTGGGTGACGCATATACTCTGCGGCGCCATCGGCGACCTTAGGGCACAGGACCGCGTGAGGTTACGATTTGTCGCCTCCGACCAAGTTTTAGATATCGGTCGGCGGGAAGTGCTGATCGGCGTGCGCAACCGGCGTCCCGAAGGGCCTGGTCTTGCAGGACGCCGCATTGGTCGCGTCCGTTTCGCCGTTTATGCCGTCAACAAAACGGTTCAGACATGGGCACGCATCATCGGTAGCACGCCCTCAGCCACATGGGTGAAGGAGCAATCCCGAGACGACGACGCTATCGAGCTTACGGACCCCCGCAATGCGCTCGATCTCACACTTGCCGGCAAAACCCAGGCGGTCTTGCCAACCTTCCTTGGCCGTCGTTTCACAACCTTGACTCAGCGTTCCGAGCCACTAGAGGAACTCGACCATGATCAGTGGCTTGTCACCCATCATGAGGACAGATTTGTTCCCGAAGTGCGCAGGGTGATCGACCGCCTCTACGATGTGCTGAGAGAGAATTGCGCGACCGCATGAAATACCCAAAACAACCGAACGAATCCGGAAATCTCGGCCGCGCCTGCGCCATGGAGACACTCCCCTCCTCTGAGCCATATCCTCGGTCGGGCTGTCGATCGTCGCTGATCCCATTTTAGCGAGGGGGAAGATCGCCATGACAGCAAGACCAATGAACTGCTCTGGGAAGGCGTCGGCAGAGCTATGCTCATGATCGAGCAGTAGCCCGAGTTCGCAATGACGAAGGCATAACGAACAATCGCTTCTACTTACCCTTCAGCCAATGCCCCGCGATAGGTCTCTTCATGGCTTGTTCGATGCACTTGCCTATGAGAGGAAGAGCAAGGGGAAAGCAACCGGGATATCAGGTCGATGAGTGACGCCCAAATAGCAAGCGAAATCCGAACCCGACCCGATGGTAGTTGTATCGCGTGGATCACCGTCGATAATCCCGGCAAGATCAACATTCTGAATAGCCAACTTTGCATCGAACTTCGTAACGTAACGAACGACGTCAGCCGGAACCCAGACCTGCGCGCCATCGTACTGACAGGGGCTGGCGACCGTGCCTTCATCGGTGGCGCCGACATCCGAGAGATGGCGGCACTCGATTCCGACAGTGCAGCGACGTTCATTACCGTTTTGCATGAAGCTTGCGCCGCATTCCGCTTCGCGCCGGTTCCTGTCATCGCGCGGATCCAGGGTTACTGTCTTGGTGGCGGGCTTGAAGTGGCGGCGAGCTGCGATATGCGGGTTACGGCCGAGAATGGTGTCTTCGGCATGCCCGAAGTCCGAGTGGGTATCCCCTCGGTCATTGAAGCAGCCCTCTTGCCAGGTCTCATCGGCTGGGGAAAAACGCGTGAGATGCTCTACACCGGTGCAAGTTTCGACGCCGCCGAAGCACGCGCATGCGGCTTGGTCGAAAAGGTTGTGAGTCGAGAAGACCTTGATGCCGCTGTCGAGACATGGCTCGACGGTATCTGCGCTTCATCGCCAAAGGCCATTCGTGCACAAAAGGCGCTGATTAGCAAATGGCAGGAACTGTCGCTGGAAGCAGCGATACAAGCCGGGATCGTTGCTTTTGCCGACTCCTATCGGAGCGATGAGCCCAAGAAGCTGATGCAGGGCTTCATAAACCGCTCACGTTAAGCTACCTCATTGAGCCCGTCGTGCGGGGCTGAATGCATCCGATCCGTGGCCGCATGATATCGATTGAATCCGTCATGCCGGCGACGTCAAGAGATGTGAGAGACAAGGCCGCCCGAATCATTTGTAGGTAACGATTGTATCACGTTGCAACCTTACCTTGGTTTGCTGACGCTCGCTCCAATCCGCTTTGCTTCTAAAGCGCGCCGAGGGACAAGCATGGTGACAGCTGTCTCGCTCATCAAAGAGGGGCCATGGATGTGTCGATGAAAGATACCAGCGCAACTGATGCCAGTGCCCTGCATCTTGCTGCCCATGATCCTCGCCGAGAGGACCGACCACGATCCAATCCATTGACTGCTGCCTTAGACGCGGTTCCTCCTCCGGGACTTGTTATCCTTGCGATTCTATCGATTCAGGTGGGAGCCGCTCTGGCCATACAGCTCTTTTCAGTCATCGGGCCTTTGGGAACAGTCTTCTGCCGCGTCGGTCTCTCAGCCATCATCTTCGTGATCCTCATTCGCCCCAGGATTGACAGCACAACGGTCAAGTCCGGCCATCTCTTGTTGCTCTATGGATTTACACTGGCCGCAATGAATTGGTGCTTCTACGAAGCGATAGCGCGGATACCGTTGGGTATTGCCGTTACGATCGAATTCATGGGTCCGTTAAGCGTTGCTTTGGCGACGTCACGGCGACGCATCGATCTTCTTTGGGTTGCGATCGCTTTATTGGGCTTGCTGAAGCTAGCACCTGATATCGGCAGCGGCCTCGATCGTTTAGGCATCCTCTTTGCTGGTATCGCCGCCGTTGGTTGGGCTGTCTTCATCGTGCTCAGCAAACGTGTAGGACAGGCTTTGCCTGGCAATGACGGGCTAGCCTGCGGCATGGTCATCGCGACGGTGTTCTTGCTCCCCTTTGGGATTGGTGCAGCAACACCCGTTCTTTTCGATTTTCAGCTCTTGCTGGCTGTTCTCGCTGTGGCCGTGCTCTCAACCACGATACCGTTCTTTCTCGAATTCGAAGCTCTCAGGCGTCTGCCGGCAAGGACCTACAGCATTCTCGTAACCTTGGAGCCTGCAATCGCAGCTCTGGTCGCCGCCATTCTTCTGGGCGAAGCGCTCGGAGCTGACGCTGTCTTTGCTATTGCTTGTGTGACGGCAGCGGCAATTGGCGCGACATGGTTTCGAGATCGGTATTCTCCCTAACATGAGGCGTTGCAATCGAAGATTTGAAAACACCAACCATGGATGTATAGAGTTGCAAAAATTCATTGAACGGCTGGGTATTCAAAGAGATTCCTCGTCTTCATCTTGGTGATTCTGATGTCGACAAATCCCGCCAAGACGATATCGGCAAATGGGGTCAGTGGCAGAAAGAAGGAAACGCGCTTTCAGTTCGATGGTATGATCGCGATGGCGTTCCAGGCGATTGGAATACTTACGAAAATTGGTTCATGTTTGAAAACCCATCAGCCAGCGAAACATTGGAAAGGACTTACAAGCAACTCAATGTCTCTTCGAGTTCTGTCGGATCGAAAGAGTTTTTCGCGTCTGACTGGAGCGTTGTGACATTTGGCAAAGACGGAACATTTGCTGAAACCAGCGGAGGGTCCGTCACCGTTGGGACGAGCAGCAACGCAACGACCGATGCGAATCTATCCTTAGTCTCGGGAAACTCGGACAGCACCAAGGGAAACTATTAGATCACGGACAACAATATCAAGTTTGTCTTTGAAGATGGTTCCAAACGCGAAAACTCAATCTTTTTCTCATCATCGGAAAAGAAGATTGTGTTCATCAACGGCGTCAAGTTCATCAGGGGCTAGGAGCGGGTTGGGAGCAGCCGCCTTTCTTCCCTTATGACCGTCGATTTTGAGAAAGACACGTTTGAACCTCCTTTTTGCGGCGCCGCCCCAAACGCCTTCAGATTGTCTCTAAGACGAGCCAATAGCCGCTTAGCAAGCGTTGGGGCTATGTCGATGATGACAGCGGTTATTGCTCGATTGATGTAGCCTGTGGAATCTTGATCTCTTGCTCATGCAAGACGCTTCATTCGCGACCACAAAACGATAGTCTATGGTTCTTGTGATAACGCCGCTGTTTTCGTGAAGCGTCGACAATTGGTGCAAGCGGCCAAAGGTCGTCATGATCAGAAAGGATGATGCTGAGATGGGCACGATGACGATGCCGCGCCGCCTCGAGAGCTTTGTAGCTGGGGCCTGGCGCCCGGGCACTGGCGAAGGCCGCGCAATCAAGCACGCCGCGACCGGCGAGACCGTGGCCCATATCAGCTCCGATGGGCTGGACTTTGCAGGTGCCATCGCCTGGGGACGTGATCGGGGCGGTGCCGGATTGCATAAGCTGACTTTTCACGAACGCGCCTTGATGCTGAAGGCGGTTGGCCAAAAGCTGATGGAAGCCAAGGAGGACTTTTATCAGGAGAGCTTTGCCACCGGTGCGACACGCAAGGACAGCTGGATCGATATCGAGGGCGGGATCGGCACGCTGCTCACCTTTGCCTCAAAGGCACGACGAGAGTTGCCAAATGGGCGAGTCCTGGTCGAAGGCGACGTTGAGCCCCTCTCCCGCGACAATAGCTTTTCGGCGCAACACATCCTCACACCGTTTCGCGGCGTCGCCATTCATATCAATGCCTTCAACTTTCCGATCTGGGGAATGCTGGAAAAGATCGCACCGACGCTGATCGCGGGTGTACCCTGCATCGTTAAGCCAGCCTCGCAGACAGCCTATCTGACAGAGTTGATGGTGCGCCATATCCACGAGATGGACATCCTGCCAGAGGGGGCATTGCAGTTGATCTGCGGTGGCGTCGGCGACCTGCTAGACCACGTCACGGGTCAAGATATCGTCACGTTTACAGGCTCGGCGGCAACCGGACGGACCCTGCGCGCGCATCCTGCCCTGATCGAAAACTCGACTCGCTTCACCATGGAGGCCGATAGCCTGAATGCCGCAATTCTTGGACCGGATGCGATCGCCGGAACACCGGAATTCGATCTCTTCGTAAAGGAGTGTGCCCGGGAGATGACGGTGAAGGCCGGCCAAAAATGCACCGCCATTCGCCGGATCATGGTACCGAAAGCGCAAGAGCAGGCCGTGATCGGTGCATTGTCCGCAACCCTTACCAAGACAGCGGTTGGTCTGCCTGATGATGAGGCGACACGCATGGGCGCACTCGCCAGCCTCGACGACCGCAACGGCGTCCGTGGCAAGATCCATGAGTTGCAACAGGATGCGGAGATCGTGTCCGGCGATGTGGAGGCGGTTCATCTGGTTTCAGGCGATGCGGAAAAGGGTGCATTCTTAAACCCTATCCTGTTGCGCTGTGCGAACCCGATGACAGCATCAACCCCGCACGAGATTGAACCTTTCGGCCCCGTGGCGACGGTCATGCCTTATGACGATGTTGACGAAGCCGTCGCGCTCGCTGCCAAAGGCAAGGGCTCTTTGGTCTCTTCGGTTTTCACCGACGACAAAGCGGTCGCGGAGGCGTTGGTCCTTGGTCTTGCGCCCTTCCACGGTCGGGTCTTGATCGGGAACCGAGTGTCCGCGAAATCGTCCACCGGCCACGGTTCGCCGCTAGCACCTCTGGTGCATGGCGGTCCCGGACGCGCAGGTGGTGGCGAGGAAATGGGCGGTATGCGCGGGGTTAAGCACTTTATGCAACGAACGGCGGTTCAGGGCACACCCAAGCTGCTCACGGCCGTTACTGGACAATGGAGCGAAGGCGCCGACCAAAGAACCGATACCCACCCCTTCAACAAGTCACTGGCCGACCTCAGAGTAGGCGATCAATTGACGACGGGGGCCAAAACCATCACCGAAGAGGATGTCGAGCATTTCGCTCACTTCACCGGCGATACATTTTACGCCCATATGGACAGCGAATCGGCCAAGGCCAATCCATTCTTCGAGGATCGGGTCGCCCATGGCTACCTCATTGTCTCCTTCGCCGCAGGCCTATTCGTTCAGCCCGATCCTGGCCCGGTTCTGGCCAACTACGGCGTCGACAACTTGCGCTTCATGGGTCCTGTCTATTTTGGCGATAGCCTGACCGTGCGCCTAACCTGCAAAGCGATCAATCCGCGTGAAAACGCTAATCACGGCGAGGTGCGCTGGGACTGTCGGGTGACCAATCAGAAAGATGAGATGGTCGCGCAGTATGATGTCCTCACCATGGTCGCGAAAACATGGCCATAGGCGTAAGCGTTCGGTTTTGGCAGGAAAGCGTCTCGCCACGTTAGATGCGACCGAGAGACCGCTTCGGGCCCGTTTTCGATCTCGCAGCATCCCTTTCACGAGATGATGAACGAATCGATGCCGTTAGGGTCCGGTCGAAGCCACTGGCAAACTGATGAACGCTTCGACGCCTCCTCCATCAGACAGATTGGTGAGCTTGGCAGTGCCACCATAATGTTCGGCCACCAACCGAACCAAATATAGGCCCAATCCTTGATGATCAACGCCGTCTTCCAGGCGCGTTGATCGGAAAGGCCCGAAGTAAACCTCGGGATCCCCAACGATGAGCGGACCTCGATTGACGACCGAGAGGTTGGCCAGATCGACCGTTTGACAGAGGACCACAACGATTGTGCTGCCCTCATCCGCAAAGGATGCCGCGTTGCTGAGGAGATTGGCCAGGACTTCACGGATGAGTGCTGGATCGGCGAAAATAGTCGGTTGCGCTTCCAAATCGCACCGAAAATCCACGCCGTTGTAGGTTTGACGAAAGCCTTCGACAACATCAGCCGTCACCGTGCTGAGATCGATAATCTCCGGCCGACTTTGACGAACGAAGGTTTCAGCATCAGTCGCACGGGTCGCCCGATCAATCAGATTCCAGACGTGCTGAATGCCGGTCTCAGCATTGGCTAGTTGAACCTTGGTGTCAGGGCTCTTGTCCGTCATTTCCATAACGTTGAGGCTCGAGCTGATCAGAGCGACCGGCTGACGTACTTCATGTCGGAGAAATGTAGCGAGGCCGCGCAACCAATTGAGTTGTCGTTGATCGTCACGCGCATGTCTTCGGGCAACGCGCTTTTCCTCACGATTCTTCATGAAGAGTGCCCGCGTCACCATTTCGCGCTGGTAGGCGCAAAGGATTAAGAGGCCATTGATGACAATAACGGAGACGAGAACTCCAGAAAGAATATCGTCTTGATACTCAAGACTTGTCAGAATGTAGCCATAAATCCCCGCAAAAATGCCACAGAGAATCAGCGAGTAGCGCAAAAGCAGACCTAGAAAAAAGAGTGCACATAGATTGACTTCGATCAGTGGTGGCAGAAAGTAAACGGACTGATCAAATTCATCGTCTGCCAAAAACATAAGCCAAACTGACCCAACGATTAGGACCGTCACAAAGGCCGATAATTGCGCAGAACGTTCGTAGAGCGATGTGTAGGTAAAGCCAATAAAGGCCGCGCATGTCGGGACAACCACGAGATAACGAAGGACAAGCAATAAATAGCGTTGCTGTTGATCGTCGAGGGGCGCGTCGTCGACGAAGCCGAATACAATTAAGATCGACATCATGATCGCGGCAGCCAACCGGACGTAGCGCTTTTGTGATTGCGCAATATCCTCTCGAAATTCCCTTTCGAGATTCCTATCGACGAAGTTCAGGAAAATATCTGTCTTGTAATCCATTAATGACAACCTCGGCACTTCCTGCCGTGAACCCTACGAGTCATCTGAAGTTGCCACCTCCATGAATCATGTCCGTCACGGAATCACGTTCGACATCGACATGGCCAGGCGATGATAGATCTCGGCTAATGCGAGCCGATCCTACGGAGGTCATCTGCATGTTGCATGCCTTGGGGATCGCGCGTGATAAGGATAAGCTTGGTGTTCCACGCTAGCCGTCGTCTTTTGGTTTGCTGCCAACGTCGGCTCGACGGACCCGCTTGCCACAATCATGCACGATTGACGTTTTCGATCATGCCATCCCAGACGGGCACAAGCGTCATGAGGTCATCCCAGAAGGATTGATCGCGTCGTTGATCAAAACTGGCGAGATCGATGCCCTGCTGCTCCACCCACGTATAGTATCCTAAGTTAAAAACACGTTCTCGATCGGAGCGGGTCAGCTCGATCATGTGATCGGTCGTTGCCCCCAAAATCGCGCGACCAAACGTTTCTGCAGCCAGCACCTGATCGAATTTTCCGGCGTGATATCGTTGCTCAGCGATGCCGAGTTCGGTCCGATACATGGCGGCACCATCCGTCGCGACGGTCAGGACAACATCATTGGCGCCGAGATCCATGTATTTGGCGTATTTTATAGCGCCTAGAATATTGGCGATCGCTGATAGGCCCAAATCGGAGAGCAACGAGATAGGTTCTTGTCCGACACCACGGTAGTCGGCGAGATAGCGACGTCCTACCGTCGTATTGAAGACCATGTTCAGCCCATCGGACGCGCGATCCGAAACGCCGATGACAAAATCTGAATTCATGACATTGTGGATCAGCGGCACATGTTTGTCGCCGATGCCCTGAATATTGTGTTCGCCATATCCGTTGTAGAGGAGCGTGGGGCATTCCAGAGCTTCGATCACACCGATATCTGTACCTAGTGCCGTTTTCAGGTAGTCGCCGGCGGCAAGGGTTCCCGCAGATCCAGTTGATGCCACAAAGGCGCGGGCCGTCAGTTGACCATTGGCGTTCACATGACCAAAGACGCGCTCCATCGCAGGCCCGGTGATAGCACGATGGATGATGTAGTTTCCGTACTCGGCGAACTGATTCAGGATCAGGTTTTGAGGCGTTTTCGACAGTTCGTGACAGGCGTCGTAGATTTCTTTCACATTACTTTCGGTTCCCGGCGTGCGGTAGATATCGGCGGAATCCGACAACCATCGATTTAGCCAGTCAAAGCGCTCCTGACTCATCCCTTCTGGAAGAACGGCAACAGACCGACAGCCCAAGAGAGTCGCTATGGCGACGCCACCGCGGCAGTAGTTTCCTGTCGACGGCCAGACCGCCCGATGCCTCGTCGCATCGAATGCCCCGGAGAGCAGTCGCGGGATAAGGCAGCCATAAGCGGCCAATACTTTGTGCGTGTGGATCATTGGAAACCGGTCACCCAGCGCAACGACAATTTTCGCCTTAACACCGGTAAGAGCCTCAGGGAGGACAAAATGCTCTGGTACGGCAACGAGGCTCTTGCGATCGCCTCCGTTATGCCAGTGCACTCGGAAGAGGTTTCGTGGATCTGGCGCGTCAGGATCGACGTCCGAGATATCGACCATCTTGGAGGCGAGTTCAGCAGGTGGATCTGCTAGCTCGGAGATTAGAGGCAGAGCGAGTCCAACCGTCTGAAGGCGCTCGACGTTCCGATTATACGCCTCCTGGTCGACTATGTCGGTTTCCAATCCCGGGATCATAACGACCTCCCCCCCAACCAATGACACCGACTTTTAGAAACGTTGGCATGCGGATGAGAATTTCGCAAATGTCCAAAAAGAGGATGATGAAACTGACAACGCCTTTTTGCGGTTTGTCAAAGGTCGGTTTGGACAAATATGTGGACTCTTTTTGGACTTTGGAGCGGCATCAAGACGTCAAGCGCCGAGCCTAGGTTGGTAGCGTATTTCGCGTGTGCGATTACTGGTTGCTGCCAGCTGCCGCTTGCCGGAACGAGGCCCTTTTGGCAAAGGTCGATCTTGAGATACAGTCCTGTGTCTTCCTACCGGGGTCCGACGTTGTGCGTCGTCTCGCAATGCGAGACATGATGATGGATGGATATAATGCAGCCTGAAGCGCCGAAACGCGGCTTTCCCGTCGCCGAGTTCGAAACGCGTACCAGGAATGCACAAGCCTTGATGGCAGAGACAGATCTTGTCGGCATTTTGCTTATGACCGAACCAGACGTTCGCTACTTCAGCGGCTTCCACACCCTCTTTTGGCAAAGCCCGACACGACCCTGGTTCCTGTTCGTCCCGGCTGATGGCAAGCCAGTCGCCATCATTCCCGAGATTGGCGCCGCTTTGATGCGGCAAAGCTGGCTCGATGACATTCGCACATGGAGTGCCCCTGCCCCCCATGACGACGGCATTAGTTTGTTGAACGAACTCTTGTCTCCGCTTGCCAAGATCAAAGCACGAATCGGTATCTTGAAAGGCCACGAGACATCGTTACGTATGCCACTCAATGATTGGGAGCGATTGGTCACAGGACTGCGCGGGCTCGAATTTGCTGATGCGACTGCAATTGTGCAGGGATTGCGGATGGTCAAATCCCCAGCCGAGATCGAAAAGCTCTCCTATATCTGTGCCTTGGGTTCCAAGGCTTTTTCGCGTGTGCCTGAGCTCGTAGCTGAGGGGCAGCCCTTGGAAGAGACGTTCCGTGCCTTCCGCTGCACAGCGTTGACGCTGGGATGCGACGACATTCCCTATCTCGTCGGCGGCGCCGATGATGGTGGCTATCACGATGTCATCTCGCCACCATCGCGCCGGCCTTTGCAGGCAGGTGATGTGTTGATGATGGATACCGGCTGCACCTGGGACGGCTACTTCTGCGACTTTGATCGAAACTGGGCCATTTCCCGCGCCACCGATACTGCGCGCCGTGCCTATGATGTGCTTTGGCGTGCGACAGAAGCTGGACTGGCGGCTGCCCGTCCAGGCAACACCTGTTGCGACCTGTTCAACGCGATGAGGGCGGTGATCACCGAGATCGACGACAGCGGCGGCGACGTCGGTCGTTTAGGCCACGGCCTTGGCATGCAGTTGACAGAACAGCCGTCACACGCGCCTTTCGATCGCACAGTGCTCAAAGAGAATATGGTCCTGACGTTGGAGCCGTCGCTCTCTTATGGCGACGGACTGATGATGGTGCATGAGGAGAACATCGTGGTACGGAAGGGCGGCGCAGAATTGCTAACCAATCGCGCCGCTTCAGAACTGCCGGTGATAACGTAGACCCGACAACACAATAGTTGAGACCGACCAAATCAAGTGCCGGCGCACCGCATTCTGTCCGATTGTCGACAACCCGCGTCACGACCTCGACCAAGATTCAGGTGCAACCATCAGCCAACAATAGTCAACACCGGCAGCAATAATCGGGGTTTGATCAACCTTTGCCTCATCATCCATCAGGTCAAATCTCGCGACGGTAAGCCATGATGTCGGCTTCGCGATTCGGTTTTAAGATGCGAACCAGAACGGACGACCACTTCCGATAAGCAGCAAGCCAACTCGATTGCATAGCCCTGCTCCAACGATGGACGTCTAGGCACTTCCAAGCCCGTACCGAAGCCACTATGAAACACGAGTCGTTCCGCTAGAAAGAACAAGAGACCGGAGGCGATACGAATGCATCAGTCGGTGCTCGGGATATCCAGGTTTATCATCGCATCCATGACAGTCGTTTGGTCAAGCACGACGCCCGCATCTGCAAACGATGATGATGATTTCACCTTGAAAGATGGAGCCCTCATCGTAACGGCCATCACGAGAAGTCACCAAGAATCGGATTTTCAATCCTATAAACGCATCCTAAAAGCTCATCCGGATCGACAAATACAGTATTCTTCAGATGTCACATCGGGCTATTGGAACCTGACGATCTCCGAGAACGCAGTTGCAGAAGCTGCGCGCTATTGGCCGTATTTTCTTAATAATACAACCTACCAATCGTCGACAGCATTGTCGGTCTCCAGAGGAATTTGGGACAAAATCAATGATGCCGGCTCAGCCGACTTCACGCTGTACATCGCGGAGAACGAAGAGCTCTTTTGCAGCGGTCAATTGCTGAAGCGCGACAAGGGCGTCTTGGAGCTTATTTTTGACGACGTCGTGCGACCTATTCCGGTGATCTACGCCGATCTACAAGGGACGGCTTCGGAGAAAGAAAATGGTGCAACGCTAGGAGACTGCAACGCGAGTCTCGCCATACTGGATAACAGGGCTAATCCGGTGATCCTTCGCCTGGAGGCCAACTCTGCCGGTCGTCATGAGCCGTCAAGTTTGTCGGTCACGGTCGTGAGAATTGAATCGGGTGGACCGATTAAAGAACGCCTCTTAGATGCCCTATCCAAAGGAGAGCGTGCCCCTCTCTATGGGATACATTTCGATTTTGGTGAGGCAACAATCCGGCCAGATTCGGCCCCTGTGTTAGAAGCTATTGCCGAGCTGTTACAGGAAAACCCTCGACTCGCATTGAGCCTCGAAGGGCACACGGACTGGATCGGCGATGATGCTTGGAACCAAGATTTGTCGGAACGTCGAGCGCTTGCGGTCATGAGCAATCTTGTACAATCGTTCGGCGTCGATGCAGCACGCCTTGACGCCGTCGGCTTTGGAAAGTCTAGGCCTATTGCGGGCTCAGACCAAACGACATTGGTCGGTCGTGCCATCAATCGCCGCGTCGAAGTCGTCGCAATACAGTAACGATCGTAAGACCCTTCAGAAACTGGCTGCCTGTGCTGCCTGAATGGCCAAGACACAGCAGCATTCGGGCCTCTTCGCACCAGAAGCCTAATGTCGAGGTCGTTCCAAGTTCGGCATCGAACTCATAAGGCTTCGGCGTCATCCTGCGCGCCTGCAATTCAGCAGACACTATGCTAGTTTTTCCCACGCTGTCGACATCACAGGAGCCTTCACCATGTCATTCGCTACCTATCCCAGCTTGAACCAGGCGACTGTTTTTATCACGGGCGCTGCCTCAGGAATCGGTGAAGAGACCCTTCGAGCGTTCGCTGCCCAAGGCGCCAAGCTCGGCTTTATCGATATGGATAAGGAGCGCAGCCAACTGATCACCGAAGAGCTTCGACAGCGGGGCACCACCATCGCTTTCGAACACTGCGATCTACGCGATATCGAGGCGCTGAAACGTGCCTTTACATCGCTGGAGAAAACACTCGGACCGGCGACGGTCCTCGTCAATAATGCGGCGCGGGACGACCGGCACAGCTGGGAGGACGTCACGGCAGACTATTATGATGAGCGGATCGCAACCAACCTCCGCCATATGTTCTTCGCCATACAGGCTGTGGCGCCCGGCATGATCGCAGCCGGCAAGGGCTCGATCATCAATCTCGGATCCAATTCCTGGTGGGAAGCTTCGGGCGGCATGCCTGTCTATACATCGGCCAAGGCCGCGGTACATGGCATGACTCGTTCGTTTGCTCGGGATCTTGGGAAACATCGAATCCGGGTCAACACGGTCGTGCCCGGCTGGGTGATGACCGAGAGGCAGAAGGACCTCTGGGCAACGCCTGAAGCGTTGGAGCGTCATCGAGAAAATCAGTGCCTGCCGGACCTGATCGAACCTGTTTACCTCGCGCGAATGATCCTATTTCTTGCCGCCGATGACTCCGCCATGTGTACCGCAAACAACTATATGGTCGAAGCTGGTTCGATCTGAGGTGGGAAACGGATCATACCATTCGGACTTGCGCGGCACGGTCCTCATCGACGATTGACGCCTCTCGCGCAACATGGCGTCTTTGGGACACCGTCTTATCTGAAGTGCTCCTTTGCGGTCGTCCGAAAGAGAAGACATTGACGAGACGAAACCAAGAAGGCGGGGTTCATCACCCACCTCATCAAGGTCGTACTTGAAGATCCTGAATTGAATGGCGTCGGATTTGACGTCAGGTTCCGAAAAAGGAGGGCGTGCGACCACGTTCACACGCCCCGAACCATCAATTCGGATGCTTAGCGAATGCCAGCGTCGATCAGATCAACCAAACCACCTATCGTGTCCGGCGTGACCGTGCCGGCGCCCGTATTGAGGGACAAGCCAGGCATTTTGTACTTCGCGGTCAGGACACATTGCAGCACCGGCATGAAGCCTTGGAGATAAAGAAGCTGATCCAGCGTCGCGGAGATGTAGCCGGACTGCAGGCCGTCTATGGTCGCCGGCGCGAGGTCGATGCCACCAACAACGATCTCGCCCGGCTGCTTGCCCGCCTTTTGCAACGTGTCAGCAAGGATGCCGGTGATGCCCCCATGCTGGGTGCCAATTGCCTTGAGGTTAGGGTTGGCCTGGATATACGCCGCGAGGATGGGTACGGCGAGCGATGCATCACTGTTGGCCTCCTGGGTAATCTCCAGCCGATCGACCGTCAGCCCTGCGGCTTCAAGCGTGTCGGCAAGGCCCTTTTCCGATTGTCCGCGCTCGGCTTGGCTGAAGACACCATAGACCATCGCTTCGTCGCCGGCCTCCAGGCCCTGTGCGATCATATGCTCCGCTGTGAGCTTGCCACCCTCATAAAGATCGACGCCGGCATAGCCCGTTCCTTTCGAGCCAAAATCCGCCTGTAGGTCGGTCATCGGCGAATTGCCGACGGTGACGACGATCCCCTGATCCGTAGCCTGGGCGACCAGATCGCGGAAGGCGGCGCTGCCAGGATGACCCATGATCGCGATGCAGCTCGGTTGTGCAGCGACCGCTTCTTTGAATTGGTTGATCATGGTCTCTGGCGCCCAAGCGGAGAACTGTTCGTTTAGATCGACTCCGAGCGCCTTGGCTGCCTCAGCCGCGCCGGTCTGACGTGCAAGCGTCGCCCCGTCGCCGGGATTGCCACCCATTTGCATATACATCACCAGCCCCTCGCCAGGCGCTGCTTCTTGGGCGGACGCTGCTCCTGAGCAGAGGCAGGTCATCATTGCCGTCGTCGCCAGAATCGTTTTTGCCGTTTTCTTCATCATCGCTCCTCCCTTTGGTTGATGGATTCTATGACCCGCTTGGGAACGGCCGCTTCGGCTTTGCTGAAACGAGCAAAGAAGGCGTTCCGCTTTTGCGGCTCATCAAGATAGAGGTAAAAAATGATGGCAAAGAGAAACACCAGGCCTTGAATCGTGCGCACCCAGGCGCCGGTCAGGCCCGAAGCGACCAAGCCAGCCTCGATCATACCGATGATCAGACATCCGAATACGGTGCCGATGATGGTCGCTCTCCCGCCGAAAATCGATGTTCCGCCGATGAGGACGGATGCGATGGCGGTCAGCAAATAGCCTTGCCCCTGATTGCCGAAGTAGTTCTTGTTCTCGAGTGTCAGCATGATTGCAGCAGCACCCGCAAGCAGTCCCATGAGCGTAAAGATTTTGATCTTCTCGCGGTCAACGTCGATCCCGACCACGCGCGAAACGTCATTGCTGTCCCCGATGAAGAGTGTGTGCTCACCGAATCGATGGCGGTTCAAGATGAACCAAAGAAAGACGACGATGATGATCGTCCAAAAAGCCTGCATTGGCAGCTGCCAAAGCCAAGGAGGCCCCTCCAAGCCCGCAAACGGCCTGCCCACAATCACGTTCCAGACCGACGTCTGATCGGCGCCACGGAGAGCGTAAGATTTGCCGCCTGAGAGAACAGTCGCCATGCCGAACCAGAGAAACTGGGTGCCAAGCGTCGTGATGAACGACGGAATGCCGATTTTGGCGATGAGCAGACCATTGATAAAACCGACCAGAACACCAGCACCAAGCCCTGCAAGGACGGCGATCCAGCCAAGCTGATATTCCTTGAACAGGATGGCGAAGACGAAGCCTGCAAAACCGATGATCGCCGGAAACGACAGGTCGATCTCTCCAGCACCGATCACAAAGGTCAGACCGATCGCCAACAGAATCAGCGGTGGCAGGGTCGACAGAAAGGTGGTGTAGATAAAGGGTGCCAAAAAGACCTGTGGCGCCGTGGTCATGAAGAGGCTAAGTAGCAGCACAAACACGACGATGATCGGCAGCCCCTCAATCCGCCGCGTGATCGGTATTGTCGAACGATCAGTCATCGGCTTGATGCTGCAGCGAGATCAGGTAGTCGGTGAGTTCGGCGACCGTCATGTCCTCCGGTTTAATCTCGGCGACGACGGCACCGCGGTCGAGCACCACCAGACGATCGGCGACCTCGTGCACATGGGCCAGATTGTGTTCGATGTAGACGCAAGCACGGCCCGAATCACGGATCTTGCCAACGAAGTCGAGAACCTTGCGGACCTCTTTCACGGCAAGTGCGGCCGTCGGCTCGTCAAGCACGATGAGATCGGCCTCGTAATGCATGGCGCGGCCGATCGCGATGCCTTGACGCTCACCCCCGGAAAGCTGGGCAACCGTGGAATCGACGGTGATACCAGCACCACGAAAACCTATCGACTTCAGAAGAATCTCCTCTGCAATAGCCTTTTGCTTTTTGATATTGATGAAGCCGAAACGATTGGTGATCTGGCGACCAACGAAAAAATTCCGCCAGAGCGGTTGTTTGTCAGCCAGTGATCGATCCTGATAGACGGTCTCAATCGAGAGATCGTGGGCCATGCGCACCGAATAATCATCGGGATCGATCGGCTGATCACGAATGAAAATTCGCCCCGAGGTCGGCGGCATCACACCTGTCATCACTTTGATCAAGGTCGACTTGCCAGCACCATTGTCACCGATGAGCCCGACAATTTCATTCCGGCCAACCTTGAGGGTAACGTCGCGCAGGGCATGGATTGCGCCGAAATATTTTTGCACCCCTTCCATCCGCACGATGTCGGAAAAATGAGGCGAAGAGTGCGCAGGGTTACCCGCTTTGATCACAACGCCCCCCAAACGGTCGGTTCCACCGTGAGCGGCATTCAATCCTCCCCTGTCTCAAGCAATTGCTTGCTCTTTTTGGTCGGCGTCTTTTGACCTTACCGCGGCACAATGTTGTCTCGCAACTGCGGATCTTCTCACCTCACCACAAAGAGTCACCCTCCGCTGACAAATCGATGACGTGCTCGTTCGAACGCATGTTGAACCCCACCACGCTCATAGCGTTGCCCGTGGGTGGCATTGGGAGGCGGCTGTGCTCAGCAGCTGATCGATATTGATGGCGCTTCTTTCATTTATCCCAATCAAGAAGGCCGTTCTTAACTTGGGTCTCTGGTCCCGATCGACTGAGGAAGACGGGATAGCCATTGAGAGCAGTTTTCACCGGTTGAGCGGGTCGGCTTGTGTGATGCCCACTCACCCGAAACTCGATACATTCGCGAGAGCAAATGGTCGTGGCAAATATAACTCAAAAGCGTCCGATGTTATTCTTAATCAACAAAATGTTGGGTTGACGAGGAGACACGACATTTTTAAACGAACAATCTCCTCAGCACGACGATGTTAAGTACTGGCAATAGCGTTTCGAACACGAACGGCCGTGATTTCGAATATTCCTTTTGGAAGGTTCATGATGAAAAAGCTCATTCCGTTGTTTCCGATCGTCTTTACTTTGACAAATTGTGGACCGGCGCCGATCGGTTCGGAGGTTGCAATACAACAACCAGCGGTTCAGGCGATTGCTTCCGATGCAACGGCTGCTCTAGACGTGGTCAACACGGCGCCGTTCGTTGGTGATGACTGGGCTTACCGCCCTGAGGAAGCAGCCGTCTATTTGCGTCGACGGCTCTATTTTGAGCTCGTCGAAAGCGGACATCTGAAGCGCATTGTCGACCCGGGCGAAGCTGCTGATTTAAACATGACGGTGACCATCACGGCCTTTGAGCATGAAACGCCAAGTGTCAGCACAGAACTCCACGAAGAAGGAAAGGATGGCCGCAGCGAGATGCTGACCGAGGTCGTGCTGACCGATCAAGAGAGCGGCACCTCCGTCACGAAGTATCTGGTGTCGGCCGAGTACGTTGCTGGAGACAACCCGATCGCCGCCGAAGGGATGCTTGATGAAGCCGTCAAAGGAATCCTTGGCGGCTTTGGCCAAGTGGCAGGGGCCAATGTGTCCCTTCTTACTGAGTAGCGACGGAGATCAATGATGCTGAAAAAACTTGCTATTCGGTTGGTCGCTTTCGCGGGTGCTCCTCTTGTATTGGCAGCATGCTCTGGCGTCAGCGGGGTCGAGTATTCGACAATCAACATGCAGCCGATCCCCGCCGAAAGGACAGTGGCTGTCGACGTCGTCGCACCTGATGGGGAAACCGACGAGCTCTGGCTTGCGGCCGAGCGGAAAGTTCATGCCAAACTGGCTCTTGAGCTTGAGAAAGGCGGGAGCTTTCAACGCGTCCACAATGCTGGTGAGCCAGCCGACTATAATCTCACCGTGCAACTTGCAGAGTTAGTCATCGACAGGCCGGAAGTCGGACAACATACCGGTGGCACGGACGGGCTGACCAAAGCCGTTCAGGCGGT
Organism: Geminicoccaceae bacterium; assembly: GCA_028285265.1. Lineage (GTDB taxonomy): Bacteria > Pseudomonadota > Alphaproteobacteria > Geminicoccales > Geminicoccaceae > JANQPX01. The sequence goes on along the minus strand of JANQPX010000055.1, from coordinate 122,758 downwards.
CGCGAATGCTGCTGAGGCGGTCGCAGCGGTCAAGCTCCCTGATCAAGTGCGCGAGATCGCTGTTTATACGACCCTTGCGGACCAAAAGAGCGGATCGGAGGTCGTAGCGTTCCGCGCCGAAGGTGCCGATGGTCGAACCGATGCGACGGTGACACGAATCGTTGATCGAATCATCGCAGGCGTCAATTGTTATGGCGAAGACTGCGCCTAGGACCCGTTCGATCCTTTGAGCGTAGGCCTTGAGGACCTAGTCGGGTTTAGCGAAGGAGACTTCCAGATAAGTAAGCCGGAAGTCTTGGCCGAAACGTGTCCAACCCGATGGCCATATCAGCAACAGCATGAACGACGTCATTCACAAAGGTTGCCACTCCCGGCTATTCGCCGTCGCTCGATTATGAAGAAAAGAGCACGGGATACGCAGAGAGGATCAATAAGAGAGCCATCGCGATATTAAAATTCCGGAGCCTCGTCGGCTTGGTGAGCAGGCGGCGCATCTGCAATCCAAGAATCGCCCAAGAGCCAACGGCTGGCAGATTGATCATCCCGAAAACGGCCGCAACAACGAGCACGGAGCTGAGTGTTTGGGAGGGCGTATAGACGCTGATCGCGGTAAGGGCCATGGCCCAGGCTTTGGGATTGATCCATTGAAAAAGGGCGGCCTGCAAGAAGGTGATGGGCCGACCTGTCTCGCCCGCTTCGGATGGGGGTGAGGACGTCGCAATCTTCCAAGCGAGGTAAAGCAGATAGGCCATGCTCACGATCTTGAGCAGGGTGTAGGCTAACGGATAGGCATCGAAGACCTGGATCACCCCAAGACCAACAAGCATGACCATAAAAACGAAACCAAGGCCAATCCCAAGCATGTGCGGAATGGTTCGATGAAAGCCGTAATTGGCGCCGGATGCCATCAGCATCAGATTGTTCGGCCCCGGCGTAATCGAGGTCACCAAGGCGAAGGCGGCGAGCGCTATGATCTGGTCGATCGTCATAACGCAATCATGTACGAACTGGTTCGAAATTTGATTGCAATTCGCATCGCTTGATGTCTAAATTTGCAATCTATGACGAAAATTGACCAGATAAATGAGAGGATATTGCGCGAACTCGCGCGTGATGGACGCGTGAGCAATATCGATCTTGCAGACAGGGTTGGCTTATCGCCGTCAGCCTGCCTGCGCCGCGTTCAGGAACTCAAGCGCGCAGGCGTCATCACTGGGTATCGCGCTGTAATTAATCCTGCCGCATTGAATGTGGGTTTTATTGCCTATATCGGTGTTGGCCTTTCCGATCATTCGAAGGCTGCACAGGAAGCGTTCGAGCGTTCGATTGCAAGCGCGCCAGAAGTTCGCGAGTGTCACAACATCACTGGCACGATTGAGTATCTGCTTCGAATCGAAGTCGAGGATCTCGCGAGCTACAAGACATTTCATACGGATGTTCTCGGTACCCTGCCCCAGGTGAACTCACTGACATCCTATGTCGTCCTGGGGTCCCCAAAGGATGAACGAGCCTAATCTTATCCGGGTTGGCGAAACGGCGGACTCTGGGCAACAAAGGGATCTGGCACCCTTACGGAACCATCTGCTCCGCACCATGAAGCTGGCAAAGATGCTGGATGTCCGCTTTCTCGCAGAGGCTCCGTAGCCGGGAGGTGCCATTTCCTACCATTCGGCATGTCCCTAAACTATCCCAAGACGCCTCATCTTCAAAAGCATGCGCTCGGCGGGGAAGGCATGGAGATTTTCGACTACATCGTCATTGGCGCCGGCGCTGCCGGCTCCATCATCGCAGCACGGCTCGCTGAAGATCCTTCGCTTTCAATCTGCGTTATCGAGGCCGGTCCAAGCGACGTTCGTCCTTATGTCTACCTTCCCGCCGGGTTCACAAAAACACTGACGCAGGAAGCCGTGACTTGGCAGTTCAAGACCGAACCAACGGAACATACCGGAGGCCGAGCGATTTCGACGACCCAGGGGAGAGTGGTCGGCGGCTCCGGTTCCATTAACGGCTTGATCTACAATCGCGGTCAACCGCAAGACTACGATCATTGGGCGCAGCTCGGTAACCGCGGTTGGGGATATCAAGACACCCTTCCTTACTTCAAACGCTCAGAGACCAGGATCGGTAGTGCCGACGACGCCGTCCGCGGCATTCACGGGCCCGTCTCGGTAACAGATATGGATTGGACGCATCCCGTGTCGGAGGCGTTCATCGCGGCGGCGACCAAACAAGGCATTCCACTCAATCCTGACTACAATAGCGGCGAACAGGAAGGTGTCGGCTATTTCCAGCGCAATATCAGAAATGGGCTTCGTGTCAGCACAGCCGCGGCGTTCTTAAAGCCAGCCCTAAAACGCGGCAACATTAAGCTCGTCACGAATGCGCGGGTCGCCTCGATCATCATCGAAGGTGGGGTCGCTCAGGGGGTACGGTATGTGCGAACCCGCGGCGGCTCGATGACGACGGTGCACGCCCGCCGGGAAGTTGTCGTTTGTTCCGGCACGATCAACACGGCCCGCCTCCTTCAGGTCTCAGGGCTGGGACCTGGCGATCATCTGAGTCAACTTGGCATCGACGTCATTCGCGACCTGCCTGGCGTGGGTGAGAACCTGATCGATCACTACTCAGCCCGCATTGTCATGCGTGCAAAGCCCCACGTCGTCACACTCAATGAACTCACACGCGGGCCACGTCTTATGCTGCAATTCCTGCGGTGGCTCGGTCGACGACCCAACGTTCTGGCTTTATCGCCCTCACAAGTTTTCCTGTTCCTAAAGTCCGACATGAGCCTCGATCTGCCCGACCTGCAAGGCGTGTTCACACCAGGAAGTTACAAGGAAGGTAAGCACTATATCCTCGACTCCTATCCCGGCGTGACAGCGGGCGCCTGGCAACATAGGCCTCTGTCCAAGGGCTATGTCCGAGCTTTGTCAAAGGACCCTTATGTTGATCCTATGATACAGCCGAACTACCTCGATCACCCCATAGATCAACAGACCCTGGTAGCTGGGATGCAGATGGTGCGGGGCCTCCTTCATGCATCTGACCTTTCAAACTTTCTCGAAGAGGAGACGATTCCTGGTGTGTCCGTGAAAACCGACGAGGATATGCTCGACTTCGTCATGAAGAATGGATCGACAGCGTATCACTTGGTTGGAACCGCACGAATGGGACGATCCGATGACCGTTTCGCTGTCGTTGACGACCGACTGAAGCTTTATGGCGTCGACCGTTTGCGTATTGCCGACGCATCGATCATGCCGATGATCCCCTCGGCCAACACCTATGCAGCAACGATGATGATCGGCGAGAAAGCCGCCGATCTGATCAAAGGCAAGGTGTCAGCAGAGGTGTGACGCGAATACAGATACAACGCGCGTTAAGCCTCAGATATCGTCACACACCATCCCTGCAACCCGACGGCTCGACTTGCGGCTTAGGGTCTGAATGCAGAACTCTTAACGTCATGGTCCGTTCCTTCACGGCAAGGTCAATAGGTCGTCAGATCCCCTTCCCGGCCATGGAGCGTATTGAATCCTTCAGAACCCTTAACATGAGGATCAGACTGCGCCATCTCAGTTGCCGCGCCAATTTGTCAAATCATGGTGCCGGTTGTTCCGCTTCGATCGCGCGTGAAGCCGCCGCGCCAATAGCGTCCTGCTTCTCGGCTTGGGTCGCATCTTCTTGCACACGTACCGTCACTTCGCGGCTGGCGAAACGAATACCGGCTTCTTCAAAGGCGGCCCGGATGCGATGCAGCAGTTCCCGCCGGATGACGAATTGTCTGCCGGGAATCGCCTTGAACTTGACCCGCAGAATCATGGCGCTGTCTTCCATCTGAATGACGCCCTGAGATTTCGGCGGTTCAAGCAAACCACCTCCGACCAGTTCATCCTCCATCAACTCGGCGCCGATGCGCTTGACGATCTTTTTCACTTTTTGCGGATCAGTGTCGAAGGTTAGGCGCAGCGGCAGTTTCATGATGACCCAGTCGCGCGAATAGTTGGTCAGCGCTGCGATATCGCCGAAGGGGATCGTATGGACCGCCCCGAGATGATGGCGCAATTGGAGGCTACGGACCGAGATACGCTCCACAGTGCCCTTGACGGTACCAAGGTCGATATACTCGCCGCGACGGAAAGCGTCATCGATAAGAAAGAAGACGCCCGAGACGACGTCTTTCACGAGCGTTTGCGCACCGAAGCCAATAGCGAGGCCAATGACGCCGGCGCCCGCGACCAGTGGGGCCACGTTCACGCCAAGGCTGGACAGGGCTGCAAAGACACAGGTCACGCCGATGACGACCATTGCGGTTGAGCGCAATAGTGGCAGTAGCGTGGCCGTGCGGCTGGCGCCAAGCCCGCCTTCGCCCTCCGTTTCCTCCTCGTCCTCATCGGGCTTCTCCGCATCGGTGCGGACATCGATGATGGTTCGCAGAAAATCCCATATGGCCCAACCGATCAGCGCCGTGAGAGCCACATTGACGACAGTCTGCATTGCCCGCGCTTCTGTGCCACCCGCAGACAGTGTCTGTGGATCGAGGCCCCAAATCGCCAGAACGATCAACAAGCCTCCTGCCAAAAGGAGGGATCGGACAGCGCGCGTAATAGCGGTCTTGATCGCCTCGTTCATATCCTGGGCGCGCAGATAGTGGATCAGGATGCGGTAGCTCATCCAGGAGCCGATGAAGATCAGCATGGTGTAGAAGATGCGGGTCGCAACGATATCGACGTTCCCGCTGACCAGCGCGCCGCCTGTGAAGAGCATCCAGGTGATGATCTGCACGACGGCCATGATGCCCGCCCAGTTGCGGGTTAATACATTACCCAGGTCTCGGTCCGCGACGGGCGGCAGCAGATCGGCCGTGGCGCGGTTGATAAGCGAGATGCCGATCAAGGTTGATATGATCCACACGAGGCCAAGGAGCAGGCTGAAAAGATCTGGCGTACCTTCAGGCGCGCCGAACTGCGCCATGACATCCGAGGTGACGGTCTCGAACATCCACAAACAGGCAAGGCCAAGCACCACCCAATGGACCAAGCGGGTGGCCTCATCGCTTATCGCGACCAGCCGGTAGATCGGCCAGTGGCGCGGAAACATGAAGTCCAGAATCGACCGGACGATGAGAACGACAGTCACCATCGCCACATAGCTTGATACAAAAAAGCGTAAATCGGGGTGACCGAAGAACAGATAAAGTGTCGCCATCGCTGTCAGTGCAAAGGCTATCGAACTCGACAACTCGATCACGAGAAAGAACGCCGCGTCGAGGATCGTCGCAAGCGTCCCGAACGAGCCCTTATCAACATTGCGTTCGGCAATCTCGATTTGCCGTGCCGCCGCACGCTGTCGCCAGAAATGCCGCACCACGAAGGCCACTGCAAGGCTCAGGCCAAGCGCGAACAACGCCAACCCTACACCGCCGGCTGCCGAGAGCCGCGCGCCAATCGCGTCGAACCCATCGCCAAGTGTTGGCCATTTAGCAAACAGCGTGCTGGCATTGGTGGACAGCGTCGCTCCGATGGTGCGCATGCTGTCCATAATCCCTTCAGCAGAATCGGGCAGATCTGCGCGTCTAGAGGCGAATTCGGTGATGACAATGTCGCGCACCTGTTCATCGCTCAAGCGCCCCAGCAAGGCTTCAAACTCGGCTTCGCTGAGATCAGAATTTAGATCAAGCGCAGCGTCTTGCGCGCGAAGGTCAGAGGTCAAGGCCGAGACAAGCAGCGCCAGCGCCCAGAAAAGAACACCGCTGTGTTTCCATGCCGCAATGATCATCATCGTTCCTCAACACTTCGGTTTACCGACGAGCCCCCTGCATGCGCCGGCCCAACATGCTTTGTACGCTCAAGGCATGGTGACGTGGTACCCGAATCTCCACCAGTCGGACGTGTAATCCTGCTCGCGACATGGTCAGCGATGGCCTCTTTGGAAAAGGTGAAGCTACCGATTTCAATACTTGTCACCTCGACATCGACCGGCGCTATGCGTTTTGCCGCAGACTAAGGCGTGACGTCTACATGACACCAAACGTCGAGGGCGTGCCCCCAAAGGCTGCCGTTTCCTATGATTTGACGCTTATGGGGCACGCACTCATCGACACCTTGAAACCGCTGGTGTTCTGGGCTCGGGCCAATTCCGAAGCGTCAAGGAGTCGAGAGGCCGATATGACGCGCAAGCATAGACCTAACCCTCCGACCCAGTTAAATCCGGCGAAGAAGGTCTTTTAGCGTTTCTTGCTCCCCGTTCGAAAGTGGCGAAAGGATATCAGCCAGGACGCCCGCCACGGCCTTTTGAAGCATGTCGACCGCCTCCTGTCCCATGGGCGTCAAAGCCAACAGGCTCACACGTGCGTCTTCCGGCAAATCCCGGCGCTCGATCAAGCCCTTCCTTTCAAGGGACTGGATGGCCCGCGTCATCTGCGATTTGTCGCGCGACATCCGCCGAACCAGATCCTGGATCGGCGCTGGTTCGATCTCCGCGAGCGTCAGCAAAAGAATACCACCACCTGGTCCAACGCAGTGGCGATCGAACGTAGCGGCTTTTGCATGCAGCGAAGCATGGATACGCCGCATGAAGCCGTCGACGAGTCGCGCAATTTCGATGTCGGGCATGAGATCCATTCAGTTGACAAAGTCCACCATTTTTCGTTAGTGGACTTTGTCAACATACTGCGGCTGTCGATATTGGGCAAATCAGCCCCGGGCGCGGTATAGACATCGAACCATGAGAGGGAACGACCATGACCAAGGCGCAGCGGCTAGCTCTCAAGGCGGCTTCGATTCTCTGGGTCATCTGGGGATTGGTTCATGCGCTTGCCGGCATCATGATCATCTCGGGCGATGTCGTATCGGGCTTTCAGGCGATCGGCGATGCCGTTGATCCCGTCGCGTTGGAAGGCCCCTACCATGCGGCGGTCGGGGCCGTCCTCAATCAGCACGCCTGGAATCTTCTGTGGTTCGGGATCGTCACAATCGTCGGTGCCGTCTTCATTTGGCGGGAAATGATGACGGCGATCTGGGTGACGGCAATGGTCGGCGGACTAGCTGATCTCGGTTACTTCATGTTCATTGATCTCGGCGGTTACGCGAACTTCTTCCCTGGCACATTGATGACGATCATCTCAGCAACGGCGATAGTTCTGAGCTTCTGGGTCTGGTATCCGACGCAAAAGATCTTGTCGGGCACATGACCATGACAACTCGATGGAGCGATCGAAAACCGGAGTCTAGGAATGCCGCCAATCGTTTCAGCAGGCCGATTGAGAAATTCGCCCTACTACGAATCCACCATCGCCGAAGGGGCGGAATCCTTTCTGACTTACAATCGGATGCTCATTCCGAGAGGTTACGGCGATCGGGAGGCTGAATATTGGCGGCTGATCAATAGTGTCTCCATGTGGGACGTTGCCGTGCAACGCCAGGTACAACTGAAAGGGCCCGATGCGGCTCGCCTTGCGCAAATCCTCTGCACACGAAATCTATCGAAACAGCAGATAGGTCAGGGCAAATATGTTGCAGTCTGCGATCACCTTGGCACCCTGATCAACGACCCCATCGCATTGAAGATTGACGATAACTGCTATTGGCTGTCGATCGGAAATTCGGACATCTGGTTCTGGGCAAGGTGTGTGGCCGGCGAACGCCGGCTCAACGTCGAGGTCAGTGAACCGGATGTCTCGCCGCTTGCCGTTCAAGGGCCAAACGCCGAGGACGTGGTCGCATCGCTTGTCGGCGATTGGGTGAGGAGCCTCAAGTATTTCTGGTTTCGCGATGCGATGTTGGGGGATATCCCCCTGAAGGTCGCACGGTCCGGCTGGTCCAAACAGGGCGGCTTCGAGCTCTATCTCATGGACGGCTCCAAAGGCGATCACCTTTGGCAGTTGGTGAAAGAAGCCGGCAAGCCATTCGACATCGGCCCCGGATACCCCAATCCGTCGGAGCGCACCGAAAGCGGTTTGCTGAACTGGGGTGTGGACACGGACGAGATGACCAATCCATTCGAAGTCCGCATGGGAACCTATGTCGACCTTGATCTCGACGACGACGTGATCGGCATCAAGGCCCTTCGGCGGATCAAGGCTGAGGGGATCAGGCGCCATCAACTTGGGATCATTGCGGATCGAAACTATGAAAATGAGGATCAGTCGATCTGGCTGGAAATCGAGAAAGATGGCGTAGTGATTGGTCATATGACCCACAAAGCCTGGTCTTACCGGCTACAGGCCATGATTGGCTATGCCTTGGTTTCCATTGACGCGAATCCTGGTGACGCGATTGAAGTGCTTGAGAATGGAAGGCGCGTTTCCGGTAGCCTTTCTGAGCTGCCATTCGTCATGTAAAGCCAACCTTTGCGCAGATGACGCATAATTCTTCTCGGCTGGATCGTCATAGATAATGATTTGACGTGGGGATCAGGCCAATGAGGATCAAAGTCGATGTCATTGATGCCCCATTCTCTCCTCCACCACATCCCTTCCTTCTCGCTCCAAGGCAAAGCGAGTCGTCATGACACGCTCAATGCAGGGTCTGAAGAAGGCGGTGGAGAGGCCGCTGGGTCACAATTGCTCGCTGGCACCTGTCGACAAAGGCTTACTGTCGGACAGTTAGCTTCCGGAACCCTTTGTTCTGCTTGGAGCTGATTGTGTAGAACATGGCCCGTATACTCCAGTCCGCGATTGAAGCTTAGAAGCCAACTCGAGATGGGGCGTATTTTCGGAAGCACATTTCAATCTGCATGACCGATAGGTATGACATTCCAACGAACTTGCCCACCGACCTCGGACACCGACTTTTACAACATAACTGCTAACTCTCGAGCTAAGTGTGTTTAGCCGCTTCGGCAGAATACTTGGGCGAACCTGCTCTTTGCAGCAACAGACGATCCGGGGCTTCAGCACAGCAGCGCTTACTGGGATGAAGCGGTGGCCCGGTTAGCCAGGGTAGGACGCATGGCTTCGAGCGCAGCAATAAGGGCACCAGCCATGTAGATTGTCAGACCTATAAGCGTTGCCGTTGCATAGATGACGCGACCTTCAACAAGCTGCATCACGAACACCATCGCAGGGCCGAGCGTGGTCATCGCTGCGATCGTTGGGGCGGGTATCAGCGGGACGGCTTTCTGCACAAGGTAGAGTGGCAAAGCAATGACCAGGAGACCGATCAACACGATCAAGGCAAGGTCAGGGTCAGAGACTTCATTATCTTTTTCATCCACACCCAATAGAAAGGCAGCGAGGGCGATCATGGTGTAGAGGACGAATCGCAAACCAAACTGGGCTATTGGGCTTACACCCCTCGCGTTCAGACGCACTGAGAAAACAATAACCAGTGCAGTGAACACGCCGGAGAGCGCAGAAAGTATAACACCGACCAAGGCTGTAAGAGCACCTCCTCGAACAAATCCTGATAAGCCAGCTACAGTCGTTGCGGCGAGGACAATAATTGAGATGACGATCAAGCTGTTGCCGATATTGACGAGTCGCATCTTCGGCATGCGCGCTTCCTTGATGCCGATCCAAGCGGCAAAGATAGTTCCGAGCGGTACGGCGCCGGAGAAGATTGTAAAGACAACGGCTGGCTCGATGATTTGGACTGCGATGAAGTAGGTGCTCCATGTCAACGCTGCATAGAGATTCAGTGCGACAATGAGTTTCATTGAGCGCAGCGCAACAGTCAGCTCAGGTCGACGAAGAAAACCGGTAAAGCCGATAGAGCCAACGACCACGATCCCAAAGACCCAGACACCTATCAAAAAGGAGTCGACTTCCTGAAAGACCGATCCAAGGTAGACGGCTCCGAACGCCTCAAGTGTTACAAAAGATAGGCAGAAGAAAAGACCAAGCTGAGTTCGTGACACTGCCCATACCCTCCGCAAGTTCGAGCTAAGGATACCGGCTTCCGTTGCAAGTTGTGGTCGAATTCGCCAATAATCTGGAGAAATCTTGCATGAGGTCGAAATGGACGCCTTGGACATCCGTATCGTTGAAACACTGCAAAAACGTGGTGATATCACCCATGCAGAACTGGCTGAGCAGGTCGGTTCAACAGCGTCCACTTGCCTTCGACGCGTTCGTGCTCTCCGAGCGAAGAGCATCCTCACGGACAATGTCTTTCTCGCCGACGCAGCGAAGCTGGGTCGTGGATTGAAGGCAATCATCACCGTCACCACAAAGGACCATACGCGCGCTGACCGCGAGGCATTCGCCAGTGCCCTAAGAGAAGAGCAAGCAATCGCATATGCCTATGGCGTGACGGGTGAACTGGATGCTGTCCTGATCGGCAATTTCAGGGACATGGTCGAGTATCAAGACACTTGTGATCGCCTGTTCGATGGAGTCGATAGCATCGTGCGATACACCACCCACTTCATCGCCGAAACCTACAAGGCCCACCCAAGCGTTCCTTGCGACGCCATCTCGAACGATCAGCACTGACAAATGGCCGGCCCGGAGGGATCAGTCTAATGTCTGCTAACCGGGCTCATTGACCGCCAGGCCGCCATCAAACCATCGATGATGCTGCCATGCCGACAAGAAGGGCCTCCCCTTTAGTCTTCGCCTGCTCCGGGTTCTCACTCTTCATCGCTTCGGCGATCATCGAGAGCCGGTCGTGAAAGTACTATCTCACCAGATTGGCGACGAGTGCCTGATGCGCCTCGCCGGCGACATTGTTGGGTCTTCGGGCACTGACGATTTGCTCAAACGACCTATCCCGCGAAATACCCTGCTCCAGGGCGCCACGGGATATCCGTCGCACCATAGTCGATGCCCATGGTGTGTAACACACTGGTGACCTGGCTTCGGTGATGGGTCTGGTGATTGAAGAGTTGCACCACCATCACCCAGCGAGGAAAGGTTGGGGGATCGTCAAGACGTGGGCTTCGCATGACGATTTCCTCGCCGAGCCATGCCTCGTTCCAATTGCGACCTCCCGCCGACAAAATGTCGTCCTGCCTCAACCGGGTGGCTTTCAGTTTGTCCCAGTCTGACCATACTACCTGATCGGGCAGAATCCGGTCCGGCATGGTTCCATCGAGGAAGGTCAGTATCGACCGATTGACCACGCACATGTGGTCCAGCGTGTGATGGATCGATCCGAAAAACAGGCTCCGATCGCGTTGCCTTTCCTCGTGCCCGATCTCGTCGCAGATTTGATAGATGTTGTCGTTCTGCCAGCGCGAGTAGGCTGCCATCTCGGCGACGTAGCCGGAGGTAATCATGGTTGGTATCCCTCGTTTGCAGCAGGCGACCAACGCCGGTCACACCGCCAGCACGCCGAGCACGCGCCGCGTTGAAGTCCGCTGAACATCGTCGAAGCTTGTCCAGTTATGTTCGATATCTTAATGACCGAGATGGGCTGAGAATAGCCTCCAGCACCGACCATTGAATGACGGATTTCGAGCGAGGCCGTGCCATAACTGGGCACGAATATCAGAGGGTCGCGTGGCCAAAATGTGGCGTGTTGGGACGCTGCTCAAGGCCCGAAGGACGCTTCGTACAAGCCCTTGGGTACTTTACCTTCTGTCATCAAGATCGCAGCAATCCGCCCCAACTCATCAGCGCATTTTGCTCCCGCACCATTGCCGCCCGTGAGTGCGAAAATTCTGTCCGTCTGACCATAGATCAGCGGCTTTCCTGACTTGGTGTACGACGTGACGCAACTTCCATAGGTAATCTGTTCAAAGTCTAGATCCGGCATGATCTTGAGAAGCTGCTCGGCAAGAAATGCGCCAACATTCGCATCGCCATGGCTTCGGAACCAGTCCCCAATTTCTCGATCACCAGAAAGTTCAACATCCTCGGGATCGCCGCCTATCTTCAGATAGACTTTACCATCCGGATACATGACTGGAGGCAAAACATAAGGATCACACGAGAGATCAGGCGGTACGTAAACCAGTGATGGCATGTTCCTAAGGCGAGCGGCTTCGGCCTCGCCGAGTTCGAAAAAGGCGATTGTCCGGGCAAAAACTTTCATCGGAAGGGGATCAGGCAAAAGGCCGGAACGCCCCGAATAGGCACCACATGCTACGACGACCTTTTCTGCCGAATATCTCTTTTGGTTAGAGCAATGGACGGTGATGCCCATCGATGATTCCGCGATGTGCGTTACCTCATATGGCACCACGATACAGTGGTCTGTTTGAGCACAAGCGATCTCCGCGGCAACATGAAGCCGCGGGTTGATGTGCCCAGCGCCCTTGGCCTCATGAAGCGCCTGAGTACCCGGAGGGAACCGAAAAAATGGAAACCGCTCAGCGAGTTGCGCACCTTCAAGGACGTCATGTTCGATACCAAGCTTTGCACCGACGCGACGCGCTTTGGCGACGAAGTCACTGCCTTGTCCAGACCTTGGGCCAGCCATAACGGAGCCGACATCATGAAAGAAATCTCTGCCTGCTCGGTTCTCAATGTCGGCGTAACGCGAGATTGACTGGCATGAAAGCAACGACCAAACCTGATCAGAATCCAGTCGGCGGGTGATCCGAGCCTGATCGTAGTGGCTCGCAAAGACGCCTTGATCGGTTGCCTTTGACCGAGGTTCGCCCGGTCCGATCAAAGCAACGCTTTTGCCGCGAAGAGCAAGATGACGTGCAGCGGCACTGCCCATTAAACCGGCCCCCACCACAATGACATCAAAGCTTTCGATGTCCCTTCTCACTTCAGCAACGTCATCCTGTCATAGGGAGAGAAGAATGTGTCATGCAGCATCCGGTTCATGGTTCGACGCAGCGCTCTTGGCGGCGTCCGACGAGCTTCGATGTAAGCCTAGCATCCGAGGGCAGTTTGGTGCTGTGAAACTTGATCTCGATCAAGATCAGCACGTCTGATGCACCGTTGTCGTGCCTGTATGCGACAAGCGTCTTCGAACACGTCGTTTGTAACCCATCAGAATATGGAGCCATTGAATCGATCTCAGTGCGTGCCTTACAACCTCGAGCAGAAGCTAACGTCTCCCATTCCAAGAACCCTGTACCAACGCTCCTTAAGGCTACAAGCCTCTAGATCTTTTGGCAGCATTTCAAGATTTTAGGAAACCGTCCCAGTAGGGATCTGGGCCGAAACGATCGGCGAGGAAATCGATCAACGCTCGGACCTTCGGTGAGAGGTAACGCGTTGACGGAAAGACCGCATAGATGCCCATGTCATACCAGTGATACTGGGTCAACGCCGGTTCGATGAGCTGTTTTTCAACCGCGCCATGGACGATAAAGCTGGGTTCGCATAAAACGCCAAGGCCAGCGATAGCGGCCTCGCACAAGGCTTCGCCATTGGTCGAGGTCAGACGTGCGTCGACACGAACGCTGCCCTTCGAGCCGTCTGGCGCACGATAGCGCCAGACATCCGCATACTGAAGATTGCCGTAGCACAGGCCTGGCATGCCTTTGAGGTGAGACGGCTTCGAAGGGCGCCCATGTGTCTCAAAGAATGAGGGTGCGGCACAGACCACATGACGCACATCGGCAATGCGTCGTGCCGTCAGGCTTGAGTCCGCAAGTTCACCGATGCGCACTGCGAGGTCGAACCCCTCCTCCACCAGATCGACACGCCGATCGCTCATATCCAAATCGATGGTGATCATGGGATGTGCGTGCAGGAACGCGGCAATGGCCGGGGTCAGATGGGCAGTCCCAAAGCTAACCGGCGCGGCAATCTTGAGCCTCCCTTTGAGCGTCTTGCTTCGCTCTGCGACTTCAGCTTCCGCCTCAGCTAGATCGGCAAGCAGCCGGGTGCAGCGTTCATAGTACAGCCGCCCCGCGTCAGTAAGATGCATCCGACGGGTCGTGCGCTGAATCAACTGCACCCCAAGGCGCGTCTCCAACTCTTTCATACGACGACTGATCGCCGAGACGGCAAGGCCACGCAGTTCCGCGGCACGAGTTGACGAACCGGAGTCAACGAGTTGGACAAAGGTTCGAATTTCTTCAAGCTCGTTCATATTTTTCTGGTTATCAGAAAAATCATTTGCTTAGAACGCTGTTTTTTAACTCAAGAAGAAAAATTACCGTGGTCGAAGGATCAAGACTTCAGCCAAACATGGCTGTTTGGCGAAGGCCACACCTAACGAAAGGCCCCCATGATGACCTTTGATGGCAAGACCGTCCTGATTACCGGAGGAGCCTCTGGCATAGGCCTCGCTACGGCGAAACGTTTTCATCGCCTCGGCGCGCATGTTGCTATCGCCGGACGCAACGAAAAAGGACTAGATCAGGCACGGCGGGACATCGGACATGATCTTGTGACTATCAAGGCTGATGTCACGTCGCTCGATGATATCAGGCAGATGGTCACGACAGCGAAGCAGGAACTTGGCAAGATCGATATCGCTTTTGTCAATGCAGGCATTGCACTCATGGCGCCAGTCGGCGACGTCGACGAAGCATTTTTTGACCGAACATTTGATGTCAACGTGAAGGGTGCATTCTTCACGGCGCAGCAAGTTGCAGCTGCTCTTGAAGACAGAGGAACGATCATCTTCAACACGTCAGTCGTCAATCAACGTGGCATGGCGATGTCATCGATCTATACCGCCTCCAAAGCCGCCGTTAGGTCGTTCGTTCGCGTGTTCGCCAATGAGCTTAGTCCTCGCGGGATCCGTGTGACGGCGGTCAGCCCGGGTCCTGTCGAGACCCCAATCTATGAAAAGATGGGCTTTGATCAGACAACAATTGATGGCTTCGCGAGCAATCTTGTCGAACAGGTACCGCTCAAGCGCTTTGGCCATCCAGAGGAGATTGCCAAAGCGGTGACCTTCCTTGCCTCTGCTGATGCCTCATTCATCCAGGGTGAAGAACTCGCTGTCGATGGCGGTTGGGCACAGGTTTAGTCGAGCCGTCACGTTCTTGCGGCCGGCATCTCCGATAGGTTCCTGCACAGTTAGGAAGGTCAGCACAATGACAGTCAACATTCTTCGCGTCGACGGTAGCATGCGCCGAAGTGGGTCTCGCAGTCGCAAGCTTGCATCTGCCTTAATCGAACGCCTTCAGGGTCTCCACGATGGGGTATCACTTCAAAAGCGGGATCTCGCCGAGGGCTTGCCCTTCGTCGATGCGCCTTGGATCGATGCGAACTTTACCGCTCCATCTGAGCGCACGTCCAACCAACGCTCGGTTCTTGCTTACTCAGATGCTTTGCTGAACGAGCTGAAAGAAGCTGATATCCTCGTTCTCGCCACACCGATCTACAATTTCGGTGTCCCGGCAGCCGTCAAGGCTTGGATCGATATGGTCACCCGCGCGAAGGAGGCTTTTCGATACACGCCGGATGGTCCAGAGGGCCTTTTGACAGGAAAAACAGCCTATATCGTGCTCACGTCGGGTGGCACGAAAGCAGGCAGCGAGATTGACTTCGCCTGGCCTTATCTCCGCCATATTCTTGGCTTCATCGGCATATCCGACGTCTATCTCCTCGCCAGCGATCTTAATGGCATTGATCCAGGAGACGCAGACGCCGCGGCTCTGCAAAGAATCTTGACGCTTTCTGGACTGAAACCGACACAGGAATCGATGGCCCCTAGGCCATCGCAACGCCAGGAATTGATCTCTGCCTGATGCGAACACATAGACGCGTCGCATCCCAAGAGATCGGCCCATAACTGATCTGTCCGGCCTGATCTCGCCACTACCGATGATGGCAGCGGGCGCGATCAAGACCGGACATTGACCTTATCAGGCCATCACGACCAGGGTTCGCACCTCGATACTCTCGCGTGGCGGCGCCCCAGCTGGGGTATCAGGAAGATTGAACGCGCCATGGGGCGTAAATCGGGCGCGGCCATCTTCCAAGCTGTCCCAGCCCTTGATGAGAAGCACCTCATCCCTTGCCATTTCCGGAGCATAATACCAACGCTGTTCAGGCGAGTGAGCGATACTATAGATCTCGCCAACACGATCCGGGAAGATCTGATCGGTAGCGATGAGATCTTCAGTCCGCACGGTGGAAGCGTCGGCCAACGCTAGCGGTGAACGTCTTACCGGGCCGCTAATCGGACGCCAAACATTGACCTGCAGGACCCGAATGTCATTCGCTGTCAGGCGGTCGGCTTCTTCGTCGCCAAGAACGTCACGAACGCGCTGCGGTCCACTTTTCGCGGTGTAGTCAACATGCAGTCGGCCTGCGGGTCCACGTGATCCGTCAGGGTTGCTGGCGCCGGCGCCCGCATCCGAACGACGGGTGACGTCGAAAATATGGACCTGGCTCGCACCAAAACGCCGGAGGAGCAGCTCCTCGATTTCTTGTGCATAGACGCTGTTGATCGCCTTGTCGTCATAGAGATCGTCGACATCCGTCGCATGCTGACGAAGTTCGAAACCTTCGTGATCGATGGACAGCACGGATGCGATGGGTCGCATGTCGAAAATCGGAACGTCGTGATCTTCGGACTGGAACAAAATCTTTGGTGCGCCCCCGGTTGACGCCGAACTGTAAAAGACGGGCTTCGTTTCCTGTCGTTGTATAAACGTCAGTGGCGCCTTTGTCGTTGCGGCACTGACCTGAGCAGATATCTGACGGGCAGCGTTTGCCGATAGCTGGTCCATGACGATCTCCTTGTCGAAAGGCGCCCGGATGTATGGCGCATCACTTCGCCGAGAGTTGGCGATTGTGGCTTGCAGATCCATCGACTTCGCTTCAGGTTGACTTGAATTAATTTCAAGCTTTGTGGCTAAGAGGCTTGACCAGCCTCGCGCATCAGCCACGCCTCCAATCGTCGCGCAGCAGCGCCTAGAGTGGTATCGATTGGACGGCAAAGATGGTAGGCGGCGCCGGTCGGCTTGGCCCCACCAAACGGTGTCACCAGCCGGGCACGTTCTAGCCAACGATCGACCACCGGCCGACGTCCCATTGCTAGGCCATGCCCCGTCTCAGCGATCTGTAACGCCTGCTCCATGCTATCGAGGACCATAAGCTGCTCACTGACCGGGGGCTTGATACCACGGGCTTTAGCCCATTCCGTCCACTCGTCTGGAATCTGTCTATTGACCAAAAAACGCGCCTGTCGCGGCAAAGATGACGACATGTCATGATCGTCCTTGAGATAGCCAGGTGCGCAAACTGGCATCGCCGTTTCTTCAAGCAAAAACTTGGACTCAACGTCAGGCCATGGCCCTTTCCCATGACGAATCGCCAAGTCTACCTGTTCGCGCTGAAGATCGACCACACGCGTCGTCATGATCAATTGTAAATCGATGTCTGGCTCGGCCTCTTCAAAAACTCCAAGCTTCGGGACAAGCCACATAGCCGCAAAGGACGACGGTAAGGTCAGACGAACGGCTCGCCGGCCACTCGCCGGAAGAATAGCATCAGTTGCGGCATGGATTTGCCGAAGAGCGGGTTCAATCTGCGCAAGATAGCGCTCTCCCAGCTCACTCAATATCGGACGTGGCCCGGATCGATCGATCAGCGACGCGTGCAAGAATTCCTCGAGCCGACGAATTTGATGACTGATGGCTGATTCGGTAAGGCCGAGGCTCTCTGCAGCATCTTTGAAGCGATCGTGAATTGCCACAGCGTGAAACGCGCGAAGCGCAGCAAATGGCGGCAGCGTCAATTTTGGTTTCGGCATCCCCTAACGCTGACCCAAACCTGAACAACATTCAAGGGATCGCGCACTCGCGAGCAATTATATCCGTAGCCGCCGGTTTAAGGCGAGGCCGCTTATCGTCAGCTCTTCGGTAGACATGCCGCCTGTTGCCTAAGGCCCGCTCCGTTCCAGATGCACGGGCCATCGCAGATCTGCTTAAGGCTGAGGCCGTCAAGCTCGCCCCAAGCGCGGCAGTCTACGACCTAATCGATTCTGTACTCATCAACACCCTGACCACTTTCACCGAGTTCAAAGCCGACCTCAGGCAAAACCAGGATGATTGACTACACGAAGGTCAAACTGCAGGACAAGCAAGCAAAGATATCCGAAAAACGACGGTGAAAACGTTGTTGCATGATACGCTGCAAGCAACGATTCCGTCAGCGAGCTTGCTGAGGTGCCTTCCATGTCTAGGCCAACCGTCTATCAGGCGCCGAATAAACAGAAGCTATCGGATCGAACTACGCGAACCAACTGCGCAGCAGCCACCGTGGTGGGTGATCTGGATGGTCCACGAAACCATCCCTCGCATGGAGCACCATCTTGTTGTTCACAACAATGATGTCGCCCTTGGCCAGAGTGATTCTGATACGAAGTTTGTCCATAAGATTGCGTGTTGCGTCTATCGCCTCCTGGACAAATCCGTCCCAGTGTTTCGTGAACGGACGGCCATTCTCTAAAAAGGCGAACATCCACCTGAAATCGAGATGACCCTGATTGTCATAGGACACAATCGGCGCTTCAACTTGTTCGCCCCGTGCGGTGTCGAAAATGAACGGCCGCTTCAAGACATCAACATAGTTCGAGTTCTCGCCCTCGAGTTGCTCCAGCAGCGTGTACGCATTCACAAACCTGTTGGCACCCCCCTCATAGGCCGGCTGAATGTTGTGTAAAAGAAACGCTCCGATGGGCTTAGGCAACTCGGTCGACTCGGTATGTTCGATCGCTTCCTGGTTTGAGGCGTTAAAGTTCTGATCCTTGCTACTTTTAAACCGGACCCCTTTGTCTTTGATGTCGGTAACAAGGCCCTGCTTAAGATGCTTGGAGTGGTGAACAATGGGCTTGCCGAGGCAAGGTGCGAAGCGCTTGGTTAACCCTATGCGCTGATCTGGGCTCAGGTCCCTATAACTTTCGCCGTCGATGACAACAAAGCCGTTCCCACTGTGCACATGCCGTTGCATCAGCGCTACGGCCCAGTCCTTCGTGGTCTGGGTAACAGGCTCGTCCTCGTCCCGAAGCAGATCTGAAAGAACGTCCTCTGGAAAGGGAACATAGGCCCCTTTGGGGTCGAAATCGGCATGTGGCCAACGTGAAAACGTAGCGGTCATCGGGCCCTCACCAGATAAAAACAATCCTCAAGAGAGACCCTAGCACCGCACGGATTTGCACACATCCGAAGCAACGCACTTTCTGTCAATTTCCATCCGAGACAAGCCCATGCGTCCCGTGCACGCATAGAGGAAGATCTTGAAGAAGGCGTCGCGAGTAGCGTCGAGCGGGAGGCGTGCCGGGCCAATTGTTTCTATCGAGAAGGCGACACGGCGAGTTCGCCCAAGCGACCTTAGAGCCCGGCAACGTGCCATCCTTGGCTCAAGTCGATGTGACGCAGCGAACAGTCGTCGATGAGCTCGTCATACCCCTCCGGCAGGTATGAGACCTGCCAGTCATCGCCAAATCGGTCCTGAACGGCGGCCAGATCTTTCCAGACGGAGACGAAGATGACGGTGTTTTGGTCCTCGTGCACACAACGACCAAAGAAGTAGCCGCGATTGCCAGGCTCGCCTCGAACGACATGAGCTGACGTCGTGGCAAAGTTCTGAAGGAGCTTCTCCCTACAATTGGGTTTTGTGCGTGCTTCGAAAACGCGCAAGACAGGGCCATTCGACTTCATTCCATTCTCCTTTTGGCTGCGTTGCCCGATCATGTGGCGTGTCAGTGAGAGTTCTACGTTGCTGCTTGCATCTCTGGTAATTCGCGCTCGTCAATCGGCCAATGAAGGGCGGCGGAGAGCAGTCCAAGCAGAACGCTCAACCACCAGATCGCGTCGTATGAACCGAGTCTGTCGAAAGCCATGCCTGCGAGCCAGGCGCCCAGAAACCCGCCAAACTGATGACCGAGAAAGACGATGCCAAAGAGCATGGACATGTAACGCGTGCCGAAGATGTGACCAACCAGCCCGCTGGTCAGCGGGACGGTACCAAGCCAGAGGAAGCCAATGGTTGCACCAAAGAGAAGGACAGAGGCTTCGTTGATCGGGGTGACGATGAACAGAGAGAAAACCACTGCGCGTGCAAGGTAGAGGCCGCTCAAAAGCATCTTTTTTGAGTAGAGACCGCCGAGGATCCCGAATGTATAGACGCCAATGATATTGGTAGCGCCGACCGCTGTGAGTGCGGCCGTCGCAAGCCAGGGTGCGAATCCCTCGTCTGCGAGAAATGCAGGCAGATGAACACCGACAAAGGCAAGATGGAACCCGCAGACGAAGAATCCGGCATTGAGGAGCCAGAAGCTTGGGATGTTGGACGCCGTTCTAAGAGCATGGCGAATGTTCTGTGACCCCGCGCTTATCGTGTCCTGCGGTCTTCCCGCGATCCCATAGGCGAGGGGGACGATGAGAAAGGCTGTTACGGCGAGGATGCCAAGGGCTGCAATCCAGCCAAAGCCTTCAATCATTGCATAGGTGTAGGGCAGTGCTGCGAACTGGCCGATTGAGCCACCGACCGACGCCAGTCCGAGCGCTTGGCTGCGACGGTGCTCCGGTGCGCTGCGGCCGACAACGCCCAGCACGACAGTGAAACCCGTGCCACTGAGGCCGAGGCCGATGAGCGTGCCACCAATCAGTAGATGCTCACCGCTCGGCGAGGTCATCATGATCAGGAGCCCAGCCGCATATGCAGCACCTCCGAGAACCGCAACGCGGCCGGCACCATATCGATCCGCAATAGCGCCGGCAAAGGGAGCTCCAAGCCCCCAGAACAGGTTCATCAAACCCATCGCAAGCGCAAAGGTCTCGCGCCCAAGGCTGAGTTGAGTGGAAAAGGGCTCCAAAAACAGCCCCATAGCCTGACGCAACCCGACCGACAGACCAATGATCGAGCCTGCACAAATGATGATGATCCAAAGGCGCTTGGACATGAACCCGCCTGATGTGAGAGGTTTCCCTTCTTGCAATCTGATCGATACACATTCATCATTCCAATGAATTGATTCGATCAACTCATCACGGATGGTGATGATGAAAAACGCCCTGCCAATTGATAGCGGTCTCCTTCGCACATTTGCTGTGGTAGCGGAGATGCAGCATTTCACCCGTGCTGCCGAACGCCTGAATTGCGTCCAGTCCGCGGTCAGCATGCAAATCAGACGGCTGGAAGAGATGCTTAAGGTCCGCCTGTTCAAGCGACAGGGACGCGGCATAAAGCTCACTCAAGAGGGAGAAATCCTCCTTCGATTCGCGCACCGCATGAACCGGATGACCGATGAGGTTCTGGTCGAGCTGGGACGGCATATGTCACCGGGCCAGGTGAGGCTCGGCATCACAGATATCACCATGTGCTACATGCCGAAGGTCTTAGAGAAGCTTCATGCGCGCCATCCCATGATCGACGTCGAGCTGCGCTGCAATCGGAGCTGGGAAGCCTTGGATGCGCTGGATGCAGGGGAGATCGATATCGCCTTCGTCACCCAGCATGACAACCGCGATGGCGCGAGGCTGGTAAGCCGCTCGCCGCTTGTTTGGGCCTGCGCTGTGCACTCGGACGTCGATAGGCAAAGGCCCGTGCCGCTCGCCATCTTCGGTCCCGGATGCATCTATCGGAAAGCTGCGCTATCCGCCCTTGATGACTCCGGAATTCCCTACCGCCTTGCCTATGAGAGCCCCAGCCGCGCAGGCCTCGAATGTGCCGTCAATGCTGGATTGGCCGTTACCGTCGCTCCGAAGGATCTCGTGACCCATGATCTGCGCGTCCTCCAAAACACCGAGGACGGATTTCCAGCACTCCCCATTCTCGACACCTTCGTCTTCGCGACGCCCTCCAACAGGTCGCCATCAGTCAATGCCGTTCTGAGCTTGCTAAACGAGACTGTCGACAAGGAGATTTAGCCGGCAAATGCAGCCGATCGTCATCCACGGACTTTGTGAGTGCTTCACCCCACTCGGCCATGAGTGTCGAGCAATGTCGATCAGAACGCGCTTCACGGTGTCATCGTGACCGAGATGGGCGGCCTCACGATGGGCTGACGCCAAGGCAGCTGAACGATCGCGTTGGATGTCCTGCCACGCTGAATTCAGGCCTCGAAGAATAGTCGGGCCTCTGAAGGGGCAAGAGCGATTGAAAAGGTGCCTTGCAACACGAAGAGCACGCTTGGCAATTGATGATGTCGTCTCATCCCCACTCAGGCCGCTTCTCCAATCGAGGCAACAAGTTGACGGAGAAAACTGTCAACGACCTGATTCGTTGACATGGCCTTACGGCGGATGGCCCCCAGGGGGCGATGAAACTGAAGATGATCGAATCCGAGGAAGGTCAGCCGGCCCTCGAGATACGGCAGCGTCGTCACCCTGGGCATAGTGGTGATCAAGTCGGTTTCGGCCACAATTTCGAGAACAGATCGGATCGAATCGGTCTCGCAACCGATCTGGATCTGCTGCACGCCTGAAGAAATCATGGCGGCCTCGGTCTGTTGGCGAAGCAGGCTACCGCGCGAATGGGCAAGCCAAATTGAGGCTTCCAGATCCGCAGGCGAAACCTCTTCACGGCGAGTCAGCGGATGGCCCGTCCGACAGAGAACGCCGATTCGATCATCGATCAGCGGCAGAAAGTCCAGCCCTTCGGTCGGGTCAGCGAGGCTGCGCGGGCCGACGACGACGTCGATCTGACCGCGCTCCAGCATTGAGCGCAACTCGTGCACCAGGCCGACGCGAAGCTCGACAACGCAGTGTGGATTGGCCGCGATGAAGGTGGAGAGCGTTCCGGTGAGAAACCGGCCGGCCACGATCGGCGGCGCTCCTATTCTAAGCTCGCCGATCGAACCAGAGGCCGCCAAGGCCGCATGAGCGCTTGCCTGCTCTTCGGCGATGCGGATGGCGAGGCCAGCCTGTGCTAACCGCCGTCCAAGCCCATTCGGTACTGATCGCCGTCCTTCCCGCTGAAAGACCGGAGCTCCCAAGCGCTCCTCCAGAGCGCGCATGTTGCGGCTGAGTGCGGGTTGAGTCAGGCCAATGCGATCGGCCGCAATTTGAAATGAGCCTGCCTCGACGATCACGGAGAGTTGAGCAAGGTGCCTTGGATCAGGTTTCATACCAATCACTTATGTAATGCCATGAAAATAGAATTATCTGCAATGCGTCGACTTTGCTAGGGTGAAGCCAACAAAGGGAGAGCTTGATGTTCAATGGCATGAGATTAACAAAAGCGGCGATGGTCGCCGTTGTGGTTTTGGTCTTGCCGGCCAATGCGTCGGCAGAGATCTTTAAGGGCGAGACCGCCGGTGTCGGCGATCCCGTGCACACCATGTTCGTCGCCTTCGCCAATCAGGCGGGCAAGGCGGGTGTCGAGATTCAGGTGAATGCCGGACAGACGTTAACCAAGTCCATGTTGAAGGGGGCCAAGGGCGAAATCGACTTCTTCTCGTCGGTGCCTTCCTTGGTCAACCTGATGGCGGGTCAGAAGAGGATGTATGAAAACATCGACGATGCGCCTGAACTCTCGAAGAACCTCCGCGCGATCCTCGGCTTCAAAGCCGGAGCCTACCACCCTGTGACGCTTGCCGGATCAGGCATCGAGGATTGGCAGGACATCAAGGGCAAAACGGTCTTTACCGGGCCTCCTGCTGGGTCGGCCTCGGCTACTTCCGAAGCGTTGATCAAGATCATCACCGGCTATGAAGCCAATCAGGACTACACGGCGGTACGTCTCAGCTGGGGTGAGGGTTATACAGCGCTCGCCGACGGCAAGATCGATATGATGGTAAGGCCTGCGGAAATCGGCTCGGCGAATATCGAACAGTTCGGTCTCTCCGGCGAGTTCCGCGTACTGTCCATCCCCGAAGACGTTGTCTCCTCCGAAGCCATGCAGAACCTATTCGGCCGGCCGGGTCGCGGCATGGCGAGCTTCGACGGCGGTATCTACAAGGGGCAGCTGACCGAAGGTGAGATCACGGCGCTCGGGTTTTTCCAGTTCGTGGGCACGCATCAAGGCGCACCGGACGACACGGTTTACGAGGCCACCAAATCCTTTTGGGAGAACATCGAGGAGGTCCAGGCCACCGCGTTCTTTTTGAAGGAAGTGACCAAGGCAACCGCCTTTACGGCCGTGAACGTTCCGCTCCATCCAGGTGCGCTTCGCTATTACGAGGAAGCGGGCTTCGACATTCCTGACGAGCTGCGCGCCGCCGAATAAGCAAGCGGGGCGCTGCGCCCGGATCTTAGGGACGGCGCCGCCTCGCCCGACCTCATTATTGGGATGACGGAGATCAGCGATGTCCGAAACGGACGACGCGTCCCCTGCCCACAGCCGCGCCCTGATGTGGCTATCGGGTATCGCCTGCCTAGGGCTCGGACTGATCGCGCTCTACAGCTCTGGGATCGGCCTTCTTGACCCTAAGCTGCATCGGGCCGGTGGGTTTGCACTGGCGCTGGTCGTCGGCATCCTGGCAGCGCGTCGAAAACGTTATGACTCGAATGACAGCGGCACCCTGCCAGCGAGACTGCATGACGTCATCGACATCGCCCTTCTGATTGCAGGCCTCTGGTCGATCTGGTCCTTCTTCAACGTCCAGACCCAGATGGAGGAAGCGCTTTACGACGTTTCGAACAGTGATGCCTGGCCCGCCCTGGCCGGTCTCATCGTGTTCCTCGAGCTCTGTCGCCGGCTCTGGGGCTGGGGTCTGTTTTCGGTCGGCGCACTTGCCGTCATCTATCTTCTCTTCGGCAAGGACATGCCCGGAATCCTTGCACACACCGGTTTTGCCCTGAAGGAAGTTGCCGAAGCGCTTTGGTACAACACGAACAAGGGCGTGTTCGGTTCGATCACGAACATCGTGCTGTCCACAGTCTTTATCTTCATCATCTTCGGGACACTCTTGGAGGGAACGGGGGCCGGCGCCACGCTTTTGAAGTTCGCGTTCATCGTAACGAGACGTACACGCGGCGGGCCGGCCCATGCGGCGATTCTCGCTTCGTCCATGTTCGGCACGATGTCCGGCTCGACGGTGGCCAATATCGTCGGCACCGGCACCTTCACGATCCCGATGATCAAGAAACGCGGTTTTTCGCCAACCTTTGCTGGCGGGATCGAGGCAACCGCGTCGTCGGGCGGTCAGATCATGCCGCCGATTATGGGGGCAGCAGCCCTGGTGATGGCGGATCTTACCGGGGCTGGCTATCTGAACGTGATCGTCGCCGCCTTGTTTCCGGCCCTCTTCTACTATTTTAGCCTGTTCGCCGCCGTCACGGTTGAGTCGCGCCGGCAGGGAATCGAGGTCCAGCCGCTCACCATCGACGACCGGATTACGCGCGTCGACATGATCAATGCGGTCCTGTTTGTCGGCCCAATACTGACGGTGATCGGATCACTCCTCATGGGTCTTTCGACATCGGCGGCCGGTTTCTATGCGGTTGTCGTGCTGCTTGCACTATCGGTAGTGAACCCGGACGTGCGAAAGGATCCCTTGCGCGTCTGGAATTCGTTCCTGGCCGGCGCCAGATCGGGAGCGACCCTACTTATTGCTATTGCTGCCATCGGCATCCTTGTCGGCTCGCTGGATTCAACGGGTCTCGGTCTCAAGCTGGCCAATGTCATCTCGTCGATCCGAGGCGAGAGCCTGTTTTCAGCGCTCTTGGTTGCTATGGCCGGCGCCCTGATCCTGGGTATGGGCATGCCCACGCTTCCGGCCTATCTGATCATCATCCTGGTGATGGGACCTGCTATCCAAGCACTTGGCGTATCGATGCTGACAGCGCATATGTTCGTCTTCTATTACGGCGTCGCCTCATCCCTCACACCACCCGTTGCCATCGCCGCCTATGCAGCTGCCCCGATCGCGAAGGCCAATCCCTTGATGACGGCGCTCATGTCCTTTCGCCTGGGCATGGCGAAGTTCATCATTCCCTTCATCTTTGCATTTTATCCAACGATTCTCATCGTCGAAGAGTTCGACATCGTCACGTTCCTTTGGATCGTGGTGCGCACCTGCTTTTGCATCTGGCTCTTCTCATCAGCCTTATCCGCCTTTGATCGAGGGCGGCTGACGTTCGTCGAAGTGGTGCTCCGCTTTGTGACCGCTTTCGCTCTTCTCGCTCTCGATCCGATGATTCACCTGTCGGCTTTGTTGGTCGGCATCGCTCTGATCATGTTCGATCTGCGCAGAGCCAAAGCTGGCCTGGCCATGGGAGGGCAAGCCTGATGTCCAAACGCCCGAACTTCCTCTTCATCATCACCGACCAGCATCGCGCGGATCACCTCGGCTGCTACGGCAATTCCATTGTGCGCACGCCGCATATCGACAGCATCGCGGCGAAGGGCCGCCGCTTCGATCGGTTCTATGTCGCCAACCCGATCTGCATGCCGAACCGTGCCTCAATCATGACCGGCCGCATGTGTTCGGTCCATGGAGCCCGCCATAACGGAATCCCCCTTTCCCGCGACCACACCACCTTCGTCGAACTCCTGCGCGATGCCGGCTATGCCACCGGTTTGATCGGCAAGTCCCATCTGCAGAGCTTTACGGGCTTGCCGGCGACCAACGTGTTTCAACCCGAGAAAGGACTCCATACCCCTTCGCCAGGGTTGCGTGATGCGCACAAAAACAATCGGCACAGCGCGGACTACGATCTCGAGGTGGTCGGGAAATGGGACCGACCCTTAGCCGAGCGAATCGAGGGAGATTTCTATGGCTTCGAGCATGTCGAAATCGCCGCGGATCACGCCGATCACGCATCCGGTGATTACCTCCTCTGGGCACGAGCCAAGCGATCTGACTTCGATCAATTGGTAGGGCCCGAGAATGCACTTTATGACAATCGCATCCAGGCACCTCAGGCCTGGCGAACGGCAGTGCCGGAAGATCTCTACTCAACAAACTGGATCGCAGAGCGGACCGAAGCCTGGCTCACCGATCGTGCAGGCGACGACGCCCCCTTCTTCCTGCAGATGTCGTTTCCTGATCCGCACCATCCCTTTACGCCACCCGGCCGCTATTGGGACATGTACGATCCAGACGAGATGCCGCTTCCGACATCGTTCGGCAAAGGCGATCTGCCGCCGCTTCGCGCCATGCGGCAGGCGCTAACCAGCGGCACCGATCCGCGGGACAATCAAAACCCGTTCGCCGTGACCGAGGAAGAAGCCCGTCAGATCATAGCGCTCACCTTCGGCATGATCACCATGATCGACGACGCGATAGGCCGCGTGCTGAAACGTCTTTCTACGCTCGGGTTGGACGACAACACGGTTGTGATCTTCACGTCCGATCATGGCGACTATATGGGCGATCATGGGCTGATGCTGAAACTGCTCCTGCATTATCAGAGCATCATCCGTGTACCCTTCCTTTGGCATGATCCGAGAGCGATCGAGGGAAAGGGTGTCGACACCGGGCTCGCATCATCGATCGACATCTCAGCAACCATCCTCGCAAAGGCCGGCATCCAGCCCTTCAATGGACTTCAGGGCCGAGATCTCTTGTCCACACCACCGCCTGAGGGGGTCCTCGTCGAGGAGGATAGTCAGCGCATCATGACAGGTTTCGACCGGCCGCAGCGGGTGAGAACGCTGGTCACCGAACGTTACCGCATGTCGCTTCGCGAAGGTGAGAACTGGGATGAACTCTATGACCTTGAGGACGACCCGGACGAACTCGTCAATCGCTACGAAGATCCCTCATATTGCGACGTCCGGCAGCGTTTGGGTGAGACCATGCTAAGACGGATGATCGCGCTCCAGGATCGGGCACCACTTCCCGCATACCGCGCCTAGACACGCCCGAATTGAGCAAAAGGTTCCTATAGTGTTGCGGCGTTAGTCGCATCACGTCAGGTAAATCGTCATAACTGCCCGAGGTTCGTTGGGGCATTATCTCGGCAATTGCATCGTCTGCTGCGCAGCCTCCCGACCCGCGATGCGTCCCAGGACCACTGCCGAGAGAAGCCCGTTGCCGGACAGATACCCGCTATCGCCGGTTCCGGAAACACCAACCGAGGCGCCGCCGGCCGCAAAGAGATTGGGGAATGGTCCGCCTGCCGCCCGGACGACGCGGGCATCCGTCGTAACGCTCAGCCCACCTTGAGTATGGAAGAGCGCGCCCGTGACCTTGACCGCGCAGTAGGGTGGTGCAAGCGGCGGGCCACCGAACACGCGGCCGAAGCCGTCAGGCCCAGCGTGCGGGATGGCTTGCAGCGTCTTCGCAAGGGCCTTACTAGGCAGGCCGCAGGCCTCTGCCAGTTCAGCCATACTGTCCGCAACTCGGATTGCACCTGCCATCTCCGCATCCTTGAAGTCCTGGAATTGACGCGCCACGCTGGCGATTCGACGATCAAAGATCGTCCAGGCAACACCACTTGGTTGAGCCAGGACTGCACGCGCCGACTCGGAATAGCCCTGGCTTTCGTTCCAAAACCGCCGACCGAGATTATTGACCTGGACACCGCCTTCCGTGATGACCGCCCAGGTAATCAGGATACCGTGTGGCGTTGCAACGTTGCCGTGGCCCTGATAGGCGCCGAGATGTTGGCATGCCGCGCCCAGCGCTTCGCCCCAGTTCACGGCATCACCTCGATTACCGTCATGTCCAAACCAGAGCGCACCATCGATCTCGGGCATAAAACGGGCGACCATCTCTCGATTGCCGCCAAACCCGCTGCAGGCCAGGATCAGGGCACCGCAGCCGATGCGTTCCCGGCCATCGGGGCTTTCAACCTCGATGCCCATGATCCGGTCACCATCACGAAAAAGCGTCACGGCCCTCCGGTTGCAGATGATGTCGATCCCCTGCGCTTCACAGGTCGCACGAAGACGATCGACCAGCTCGCGGCCAGCTCGTGAAGGTAGTCCGTGCATCCTGCGCCTGGAATGGCCGGGGTAGTCGAAATCTCCGACCACGGAGAACGGCAGCTCGTAACGATCCGCCAGCCATTGGACCGCAGCCCCCGCTCCTTCTGCTAGGATATCAACGAGGTCCTGCGGATTCTCGCCCCTGGCCTTGGCCTGGATATCCGCGGCAAAGAGCGCCGCACTGTCGTCGATCCCAACATCTTGCTGAAACCGCGTGCCTGCCGCTGGAATGAGGCCCGCCGACAGGGCAGTGGAGCCCGACGGCGTGGGGTCGGCCTCGACGACCAGCACCTCGCCGCCTGCATCCACCGCCGACAGCGCCGCCACCATGCCGCTGGCGCCCGCGCCAATAATCAGTACGGGAACGTCGAGGTCAAAGGCGGTGTCAACCGTCTTGCGAACCTGCATTTTCAGTCCGGCTCATAGCGCTTGCCACGTTCTAACATCTCGTCGGTCCCTATCCGATCGTTCAGTCCGCGAAAATCGAACATACGATCAGCAAAGGGCCGGTTTGTTCCATGGGTATGCAGGCTCGCATAGTACTCGACGGCCGTTCTCGCGAGAGCTCGGACGATGCCGCCTGGAAAGATTGCGATGTCGAAACCCAAGGCCTCAAGATCAGCGGCACTTTGCAGCGGGGTTGTACCCCCTTCGACCATGTTGGCCAGCAACGGCAGACGCGCGCCGAAGTGCTCGGTGACCTGTCGCAATTCATCACGCGACCGAGGCGCTTCGATGAAGAGGATATCGGCGCCTGCGGCACTATAGGCCTCGGCGCGGCCCAGTGCAGCTTCGAAACCCTCGACGGCGATCGCATCGGTTCGGGCGATAATCAGCGTCTCCTCAGATCGGCGCGCATCGGCCATCGCCGCAAGTTTGCCGGTCATCTCATTCGTCGGGATGAGCGATTTATCCGAAAGATGTCCGCAGCGCTTCGGGAAGGTTTGATCCTCGACCTGTAAGGCGTTGGCTCCGGCACGTTCGTAGAGCCGCATGGTCCGTTGCGCATTCAACGCGTTTCCGAACCCGGTATCCGCATCAATGATCACGGGCACCGCCACCCGATCCCGAATAAGCGCCATCGTGTCGGCCATCTCGGTGACCGACGTCAGCCCGATATCCGGACGTCCCAGGCGGGTATAAGCTACCGCGGCACCCGATAGGTACAGCGCCTCGAACCCCGCTTCCGTGGCGAGTGCTGCGGTCAGCGCGTCATAGACGCCAGGTGCGACCAGGATGCCCGACTCTTTCAGTCGGGCACGCAGGGTCATGACAACGCCTCCAGCATCTCAGCGCAAGTGGCGACCGCCGTGATCGAGCCGAGCGAGACCAGCGTCGCGTCATGGACCTCCTGCTTAAAGGCAGCGCATCCATCCGAGAGAAGCACGGTATGGACATTGCGTAAGTGCGCATCGCGCACGGTGCTGGCAACGCCGCCGTTTGTAACGATGCCTCCTACGATCAGTGTGTCGATACCGAGCGCGCGCAAGATGTATTCCAGACGCGTCTGGTAGAAGGCGGAATAGGCCACTTTCTCGACCGTGTAGTCGGCCTCTGCCAACTCATCGACCAGCGCATGGCCAAATTGGCCTGGCGCGAAGTCGCCCTTACCCAAAAAGGGACGCAGTTTCTTTAGGTGTGGCGCGATAAGGGGCTCGCCTCCCGGTCCCGGAACTAGTGTGAACTGTGCACTGATGTAGGTGCCACCTTTGGTTCGCAACGCATCGACCAGGGGCTTGATCCGCGCCGGCAGGGCCGAGATCGCGGCAGACGCCTGACCAGCTCGGCCATAGGCTCCATTGGGGTGCAGGAAATCATTCTGCAGATCGATGGTCAGGAGCGCGGTGCGCTTGAGATCAATCGTTTCGGTCATCGTCGGTCTCATTCGGCTCAATGATCGTGTTGCCGTAGTCATCAACACGCCCGGTCAGGCCCGGCTCGATGAGAACGGTGGTATCGGGCTGAACCAAGATAGCCGGCCCTGGAATCTCGGCCCCCACAGGTAGGCCATGGCGGTCGTAGATCGCGGTGTCATGCCAGGCGTCGCCGAAGTGCACCTTCCGCATGCCGGACCGCGCCTCTTCCACATCGCCACCTCGCGGCGCTAGCGCAGCCAGATCAAATTTGGGCCTGCGGCCGATGACCGCCGTGCGTAGGTTCATCACGCGCCGCACGCCGTCCTCAAGGAGACGGCCATAGGTGGCGCGGTAGGCGGCGTCAAAAGCGGCGTCGATCTCCGAGATCGTGGGTTCGTGAACCCGACCAGCCGTCACAGAGACCGGCAAGGGTACGGCAACAGTGTGGGTCTGACCGACATAGGCCATGTCGAGCTCGAACACTGCGTCCCGCGCGTCGAATGTCGACCGCGCCGCATCGAGCAGGTCAAGGCCGCCGTCGACATGCCGCTGCATCACGTGGCGAAGTTCCTCGACGTCGAGGTCGCGTGTGAGCGCATTGACTGTCTGTACGAAATCCTGTCGCATGTCCGCGATGACGCAACCCATAGCACTTGTCACGCCCGGATATCGCGGCACGATCGCGCGTCCGATCCCGACCTCTTTCAAAATAGCGCCCGTGTGCAGCGCACCGCCGCCACCAAAGGGCATAAACGCGAACCGCTTCGGGTCAAAACCCCGTTCGATGCTGACCAGGCGGATGGCTCCAGCCATGCGGGAATTGGCGACCCGAAGAATAGCCTCGGCCGCCTTGGTCGTCGTCAGACCGAGCTTGGTACCGACATGCGTGTCGATGGCCTTCGCTGCGGCGTCGATGTCCAGCCGGTCAAGTTTGCCGCCGATTGGGCTGTCAGGGTCGATGCGCCCGAGCACAACATTCGCGTCCGTCACGGTGGGTCGGGTATTGCCTAACCCATAGGCGACCGGACCCGGCGAAGAGCCTGCGCTCTCCGGGCCAATGTTCAACATGCCGCCCTTGTCGACCCAGGCGATCGAGCCGCCTCCTGCGCCGATTGTGGTGATCTCGATCATGGGTGTGCGAACGACCATGCCGAAATCGATCGACGTCTGCGGTGACAGCATCGACTGTCCTTGCGCGATCAAGGCAACATCGAAACTGGTACCGCCAATATCGCCGGTGATGACGTTCTCGAAGCCTACGGCCTGCGCGATGTGGCCTGCCGCGATGACGCCGGCTGCCGGACCCGAGAGCGCGGTGCGCACCGGCAAGCGGCACGCGGTATCGGTCCCCATAAAGCCACCGTTCGACTGCACAATCATGAACTCGCCGTCAAAGCCCTCCTTCTCTAGCGAAGCGTCGAGCTGATTGATGTAGCCTGACACCTCGGGCTGGAGATAGGCGTTGAGCGCTGTGGTCGAGAATCGCTCGAACTCTCGGATCTCGGGCAAGATCTCGGCCGACGCACTCACATGGGGATTGGGCCACATCTCGCGGACGACAGTGACGGCCTTCTCCTCGTTCTCGGGATTGGCGTAGGCGTTGGCAAACAGGATCGCGACGGCAAGGCATTCCTTATCCAACAACTCAGCCGCTGCGGCCCGGACCGCGTTCAGATCGACAGGCGTTCGGATTGTGCCGTCCGCCAATGTCCGTTCAGGAACCTCCAATCGCAGATCTCGAGGCACAACGGGCTGGAAATCGCCACGCAAGCCCCAGGTACGGGGCCGGTCGCGGCGGCGCATTTCCAGAACATCACGCAAACCCTGCGTCGTGATGATACCGATCTTCGCCCCTTTACGCTCCAAGAGCGCATTGGTGCCGGCCGTGGTCCCGTGAACAACGACACCGACTGTCGAAAGATCGTCAACCCGTCGGGAGATCCCAGTAAGAAACCCGCCGGACTGATCGGGTCGGGTCGTGGGTACCTTGGCCACCTCAGCCCTACCCGTCGCTTCGTCGAGCACAAAGATGTCCGTAAACGTCCCGCCGACATCGACACCGATCACGCGGGTCATTCTGCCGCCTCTTGCCAGTCAGGGCCGTAGGTCGCCGTTGCGGCGTCCGGCGACAGATATCCAAGTGCGACGTCCCGCGCGACGGCCTCGGGCGAGCGGTCAGCCGCCGCGCCGTAGCCTCCACCTCCCGGGGTCTCCAGTCGCACCGCCTGGCCGCGCACCAGTTTGATCCCAAGCATCTTCGACGCCAGCGGTGGCTGATGCCAGCCGTCGGCCTGCTCGTAGTGAAACGCGTTCATCGCCCCACTTCCGCCGCCCACGATGCCTTGCGGCGGGAACCGTCCACGCTCACCAAAAAGGAATGCCTCGGCCTTCTCCTCAAGAAGCTCGATCTCGTAAATCGCGCCCAGTCCGCCGCGATGTCGGCCTACGCCAGCGCTGCCCGGCCTCAGCGCCCATTGACGGAACATCACGGGGTAGGCGGCCTCAAGGATCTCCATCGGCGGGATCGTCGCCGTCGAAATCGGTGCGTTGCCGTGATTGAGACCGTCGGTTTCGATACTGCCGCCATGCCCGCCCCCGTAGAAGCTAAACATCACCCAAGGCTGGCCATTGGCGCGCTTGCCGGCGATCGAAAGCGCATTAATGGTCCCATACGCATTGGCAACGACACGATCCGGCGCGGCCTTGGCCGCGGCGGAAAAGATCACGTCGATCATCCTGAGGATCGTCTCCGTGTATCCGCCAACCGGGGCCGGGAAGTCCGCCGCCAAGAGCGAGCCCTCAGGCACGCGCACGTCAATCGGCCGCATCACACCGGCATTAGCTGGCAGATCAGGAAAGATGTGCTTGATTGCGACATAGGCCGTTGCCACCGTGGTCGGCAGCGCGATGTTCACCGGCCCCGCAACGACCGACGCGGTCCCCGTGAAATCGAGCACCATCCTGTCGCCTTCGATTTCTAAAGCGACCTTGATCGGCAAGGCCTTATCAGTAATCCCGTCGTTGTCGAGATAGTCCTGGGCCTCCCAGCGACCGTTGGGCAAGCTGGACAACTCGGCCCGCATAAGGGTCTCAGCGCGGTCGCCCAGGGCATTGAGCGCGGCCTTGACCGTTGCAGCACCGTATTCGTTCAGCAATGCGTCCAGACGCTTCGCGCCCAGATCGAGCGCGCCGAGCTGACCATTGAGATCTCCCATGGCTGACTGCGGCAGACGGGTATTGCGCATCAAGATATCGATAATGTCCTGCTGCAACTCTCCGCCGCGCGCGAGTTTGACCAGCGGCAGGACAAAGGCTTCTTGAAAGACGTCCGTCGCCGACGGATTGTAGTTGCCCGGCACTGCGCCGCCGACATCATGCCAATGACCAACGCTCGCGAGGTAACAGAAGAGCTCCCCGTCCCAAAAGTAAGGGCGCACCAGCCGCATGTCCGACAGGTGCGTCCCACCAAGATGCGCGTCGTTGAAGATGTAAATATCCCCGTCAGCGAGATCCCCGGCTTCGGCGGCCTTGTCGATGGCTGCCTTGACGGCAAACGACATGACGCCGACGAAAATCGGCAGGCCGGACTTACCTTGCACCAGCGTGTCGCCAGTCGCTGCATGGTAGAGCCCGTGCGAGGCATCGTGGGCCTCAGCAATGATCGGGTTGAATGCCGCCCGGAACAGCGTCGCATCCATTTCGTCAGCAATCTGCTCCATCCGCCCTGCAAGGACGGCCAGGGTGATCGGATCGATCGCCTCGGTCATTCGGCATGCACCTCGGGGCCCCGCATCTCGGCGATATCGTTCCAGACATCCTGACGCAGGATCTTACCGCCGGTGATCTCGAACCGGTCGATGAAGCGAATACCGTCGAATGCGGTTCCGTCCATCCATTCTCCGGAGAGGGTGCCGCGGACATACACGACCGAGACACGACCGTTGTGAAAGGCCTCAATCGCCTCGTACGCCTTCGTCACGAAGCGGTATCGACCCCTTGCCCATTCGATGAGCTCCGTGAGCGATGTCATCGCTTGGGTCCCTGGAAAGACCATCTGAAATCCATCACCCAGTACCGCCTTGGCTGTATCGAGATCCCGTGCCTCCATGGCGGCGAGATAGCCCTTTACCAACAGGCGGGGATCGGCATTGGCCGGCGCGGGGCGGCGCTGTTCGCCGCCTCGTGCGTAGGCGTCGGCGGGGTATTCGTGGAGCAGGACCGTAATCGCTTCATCCGGCGCCGGAACGACGAACCGAACGGCATCGGTAAGAGCCGAGGTCAGGCGCGATTTTTCCCCTGCGTCATATCCCTGCAGAATATGAGCCTCGACAACCGGCATTGTCTTCCTCCCAAAAATCTGTTCTTTTCATATAACAGGTTTTGGGATACGGAAAGATCAAAATCCCTGCCAAGAATTTGTCAGCGAGGCGAGATCACAATGCCGTCTAACCTCGTTTTCCGGCATTCAAAAGGAGACATGCGGCGGTGACGGCCGAAGCGCAGTCGACGTTACCTGAAGGCGGTAAGGCGCGCCGCGTCTACCTGTTGTTGCGCGACGATCTCACCAACGAGCGCTTTTCGGAGGGCAGCCTGCTGCCCGGGGAGAATCGCCTTGCTGAGAGCTACGGCGTCAGCCGGGTCACGATCCGACGCGCGCTTGATGCCCTTGCGGCCGATGGCTGGATTGAGAAGCGATCAGGTGCCGGCTCCGTTGTCCTGCCTCGCCATGGCTCAGACTCGAAGATCGCCGCAAACTTTGCAACGCTTCTCCCGCAACTCGTGGCATTCGACAAGCGAACCACGGCGCGACTCCTCTCATTCTCCTATGGTCCCGCATCGAGTTCAATCGCGGAGGCTTTGGGTCTGAGCTCAGGTGCCAAGGTGCAGACCGCCATTCGCGTACGCCTGTCAGACGGCCAGGCGTTCTCGCACCTGACTACACACGTTCCGGAGGATATCGCGCGCAATTACGATGAAACAGACCTGGCCACTCAGCCGCTTTTCCGTCTGCTCGAGCGCAGCGGCGTCAAGGTCGAGGGTGCCCATCAGTCCGTCACCGCAACCCTCGCCACACCGGACGTGGCAGAGGCGCTTGGTGTCTCCGTGGGATCGGCTCTCTTGGCGCTTCGCCGGGTCGTTCGCGACTCCGATGGCCGGGGTGTCGAGCATCTGTCTGCGCTTTATCGGCCAGACCTGTTCCGGCTTGAGATGACCCTGACGCGCGTTGGTGCGGGCGAGGCGCGCCATTGGGAACCTGTCATCGGAGCACGCGACGAATGATGACACTCCTCGACAGGCTCTGGGAATCTCACGAGATCCATCGGCGGGCGGATGGCGCATCGCTGCTCTGGGTCGATCGTCACCTCGTGCATGAGGGCTCGCATCACGCGTTTGCCAAGCTTGCTACGCGTGGGCTTGGCGTAGCCGAGCCAGGCCTGACCTTTGGAGTCGTAGATCACTACGCGCCGACCCGGGGCCCGGCGGCAAACCCCACGATCGGACGGATGATCGATACGCTCATGCAGAATACCCAAGATCATGGCATCAGATGCTTTGGCCTTGGTGATCCGCAGCAAGGCATCGTTCATGTCATTGGTCCTGAACTGGGTCTTACCCTTCCCGGCCTTTCGATCAATTGTGGCGACAGCCACACGTCGACACACGGCGCCTTCGGCGCGCTCGCCTTTGGGATTGGGGCCACTGAGGTGGCGCACATCCTCGCAACGCAGACGATCTGGCAGCAAAAACCGAAGAGCCTCAGGATCACCGTGTCGGGCCAACTCGCCCCTGGCGTAGGTGCCAAGGACTTAGCATTGGCTTGGATCGCGCAGCTCGGCGCCGATGGCGCGCGCGGACACGCGATCGAATATGCTGGCGATACCGTGCGTGGCTTGTCGATGGAAGGGCGCATGACCCTTTGCAATCTCTCGATCGAGGGCGGCGCACGTTTTGGCATGGTAGCGCCTGATCAAACGACATTCGACTATGTCGCGGAACGCCCGTTCGTTCCAAAGGGTGAGGCTTGGGACCGCGCCGTCGATAGCTGGCAGATGTTGCCGTCCGACGATGATGCTGCGTTCGACCGTGAGGTCACGCTGCTTGCAACGGATATCGCTCCGATCGTGACATGGGGCACATCGCCTGAAGATGCCTTACCCGTGACGGCAACAGTGCCGGACCCAAGGCAGTCGACCGGGGCCGAAGCGGAGAGGATTGAGGCCGCGCTGGACTATATGGGCCTCGTTCCCGGACGCGCGCTCATTGAGGTGGACATCGATCAGGTCTTTATCGGATCCTGCACAAATGCGCGGATCGAGGACCTGCGTGCAGCCGCTGCCGTGCTCTCCGGGCGGCGCGCGCAAGTGCCAGGCCTCGTCTCTCCCGGTTCGCAGCAGGTCAAGGCGCAGGCCGAGGCGGAAGGTCTCGACCGAATCTTCAAAGATGCGGGGCTCGACTGGGTCGGTTCAGGATGTTCCATGTGTGTCGCCATGAACGGTGATGCTGTGCCAGCGGGCCGTCGCTGCGCCTCGACCACCAATCGGAACTTCCGCGGACGCCAAGGCCGCGGCGCGCGCACCCATCTTATGTCGCCTGCCATGGTCGCGGCTGCCGCCGTCACCGGGCATTTGACCGACGTGCGCCCCCTGCTGCAAGGGAGGAGCACGACGTGAGCGGCTGGACGCGCCATCGCGGCCTGATCGCCGTGCTCGATCTCGAGCGAGTCGATACCGATCAGCTAATCCCAGCGCGCTTCATGTCGACGCCGCGATCAAAGGGCTATGGTGCGTTTCTTCTGCACGACCTGCGCTTCGATGCCGACGGCCAGCCAACGCCGGATTTCCCCCTCAACCGGACGCCAAACGCGACCGTTCTCGTGACCAGACGCAATTTCGGCAGCGGCTCCTCGCGCGAGGCCGCAGTCTACGCTCTGGTCGACTTCGGTATTCGCGTCGTGATCGCACCCAGCTTCGGCGACATCTTCGCGTCGAACGCTGTGAACAATGGGCTGTTGCCGGCGCGCGTGGACGAGGCCAAGATCGATGCGTTGATCGACGAACTGTCCGACGCCACAGCCACCGCCAGCGTCGACATTGAGCGCGGCGACGTCACAATCGGTCACCGTCAGCTATCGTTCACCCTTGACGTTGTTTGGCGCGAAAAACTGATCAACGGCTGGGACGACATCGACCTGACCGAGCAACACCGCCCGGCCATTGCGGCATTTCGGGCGCGGCGCGCCACGGCGACGCCGTGGGTATTTCCGGCAAAGAGATCCGCTGGATGATCACTGGGCGCGAGATCGCCCACATGAGCAAAAGCCAGAGCACTGGCATTAGGGTAGGAGGACTGATCCATGAAGACGCAACTCGCCGCCGGCATCGTCGTCGGCTCCTTAACGATTGGCGCGGCGGCGCAGGCCCAGGAGACGATTACCGCCGTTCACGCTTTTCCGGAAACACTGATCTACACGCAGAGCTTCTTGTCCTTTGTCGACAAGGTGAACAAAGCAGGTGAAGGTGTCGTCCAGATCGAGGTTCGAGGTGGCCCGGAAGCGATCGGCATGTTCCAACAACCCGACGCGGTACGCGACGGGATCGTCGACATGGTTTACACGCCCGGCTCCTTCTACGGCGGAGCCTTGCCTGAGAAGGATGCTCTCGTAGCGTCCAACCTGACGGCCGTCGAGACCCGCCAAAACGGTGGTATCGAGCTGATCGACCAGATCCATCAGGAGAAGATGGGAGTAAAATATCTTGGCTGGTTCGATAGCGGCGTCTGCTACAACCTCTGGACTCGTGATGAACCCAGCTTCGATGCCGACGGTAACCTGGAAGTCGAAGGGCTGAAGCTGCGTGGCAACGCCGTCTACAATGCCTTCTTCACCAACTATCTCGGCGCACAGGTGATCGACCTCCCGACCGGCGAGGTTTACGCCGCTCTTCAGCGCGGCGTTGTCGACGCCACAGGTTGGACTCAGATCGGGCTCATCGACCTCAAATGGAACGAGTTCTTGAACTACCGGATCGAGCCCTGCTTTTTCTCAACCGACCTCGGCGTCATCGTCAATCTCGACCGCTGGAACGAGCTGAGCCCCGAGGCCCAGCAGATCGTCCAGGACGTCGCGATCCAGCATGAGATCGACAGTGTCAACGAGCTGCGCGCCAAGCGGGACGAGGACTTTGCCGCGCTTGACGCCCAAGGCATGAAGGTCGTGTCGCTGGAAGGTGAGGCCCGCGCCAATTACCTGCTGGCCGCCCGCGAGAAGAACTGGGAGCGGATGATTGGCCTGATGGAGGAGCATCCGATGGGAACCGCGAACTACGACCGGCTTATTGAGCTTTTCTACGATCCAGAGGCTGACTAAAGCGCCGACAACTCCTGGCCCGGGGCGTCA
The DNA here is from genome assembly GCA_028285265.1 of Geminicoccaceae bacterium. Classification (GTDB taxonomy): domain Bacteria; phylum Pseudomonadota; class Alphaproteobacteria; order Geminicoccales; family Geminicoccaceae; genus JANQPX01. The sequence goes on along the minus strand of JANQPX010000055.1, from coordinate 83,874 downwards.
CCGCCCCGGGCCTTTTCCAATTCGGGTCGACCATGCGACTACTGTTCCGCACCTATGACACGCTGCTCTACGTCATGGCCTTCATCGCCGCGGCAACGCTGGTCTGGCTGATGGTGTCTGTCGTGCTGTCGGTGGCGATGCGGAATCTGGGAGTCCAACCCTGGGCCTGGCTTTTCACCTCAGCTGAATATGGGCTCCTCTACATGGCAATGCTCGGCGCGCCCTGGCTGGTGCGCGAGAAGGGTCACGTCCATATCGAACTGGTCACAGCTGCCTTATCACCCCGCCTACGTCGGATCGTCAGCCGTTCCGTCGCCGCGGCCTGCGTCGCGGTTTCGCTCATCCTTGCCTGGTATGGTCTAGAGCTTCTGCTGACCAACCTTGAACGCAATGACTATGATGTGCGGGCGTATTTCTATCCCCGCTGGCTTTTGACGATCACCTTTCCCGTCGCCTTCTCATTCATGGCGGTGGAGTTCGCCCGGTTTGTTATCGGCCCCGACTTGATGCATTCGGGCGAGGCGGGAATTCACGAGTAATGGAGTGGTATGAAGCCTTAGCCATGTTGGTCGGCAGCATCATGTTCCTCATGGCTATGGGGATGCCGGTCGCCTTGGCTTTTCTCGCCGCCAACATCATTGGCGCTTGGGTCTTCATGGGCGGCGAGCGAGGCGTCGTTGCACTCTTGAACAACGGGTGGGGCGCGCTGACAAAATTCGCCCTCGTTCCCATTCCACTCTTCTTACTAATGGGCGAGATCTTCTTCCACACCGGTCTGGGCGGGCGGATGTTCTCAGCCATCGACCGGCTCCTCGGCAAGCTGCCGGGCCGGCTGAGCTACGTCACCGTGCTCGGCGGCACCGGCTTTTCCACCCTATCCGGATCATCCATGGGCTCGACGGCGCTTCTGGGGTCGCTCATGGTCCCAGAGATGACCCGCCGGGGCTATAAGAAGTCCATGTCGATCGGACCGATTCTTGGTACCGGCGGTCTGGCGATTATCATCCCTCCCTCCGCGCTGGCCGTGCTATTGGCCACGCTCGCTCAGATCGACGTGGGCGCGCTCTTGATCGCCGGGATCATTCCTGGATTGATCCTGGCGGGGCTCTACATCGCGACAATCTATCTTCAGACAGGTCTCGACCCCACGGCCGCCCCGGCCTACGACGTCCCAACGCAGTCATTGGCTAGCAAATTGCGCCTCTTGTTGACCGACGTCGTACCGATGATCGGCTTAATGGTGGTCATCGTGTTGATGATGATCAACGGCATCGTCACCCCGTCCGAGGCCGCCGCCTTCGGGGCGCTCGGCGTCTTGCTCCTCGCGCTTTTTTACCGTTGCCTGACTTGGAAGGCCGTCAAGGCATCCATCCGCGGCGCTCTTCGGGTAACTCTGATGGCTTACCTGATCGTGTTCGGGTCGGCGACCTTCAGCCAGCTCTTGGCCTTTTCCGGCGCCTCGCGTGGCCTGATCGCCTGGGCCACGGGCTTCGAACTCGACCCAGTCTTCATGCTTCTGGTCATGTTTGGTGTGCTGCTGATCCTGGGCATGTTCATGGAGCAGATCTCCATGATGCTCCTCACCGTCCCAATCTTCTTTCCGCTGGCCGCCAGCCTCGGCTTCGACCCGATCTGGTTCGGCTTGATTATGTTGCTTGCCCTAGAGATCAGCTTCACTACGCCACCCTTTGGGTTGCTGCTTTTCGTCATGAAGGGCGTAGCGCCTGAGGACACGACGATGCGCGAGATCTATCTCTCAGCCCTACCCTTCATTGCCTGCTCTTTGATCCTGGTGGCGCTCTTAATCCTCTTCCCGCCAATCGCCACGTGGCTGCCCCAAGGCGGCTAGGTCTTCACAGAGGTTGACCTCCTCTAACATGAGGTTGGAGAAGAAGCCGTTGATAGGATCACGAATTCAGCCCAGCAGCGAAACGTCTGAAGCCCGGATTGAGCCCCTGCCCCATTCGTGACAGCTTCCTACTAGCTTAGCGCCTGTCAATTTCTGAATTGATCCGTCGACGCAATTGCTCACCAAGTCGTCTAGCGGTTCGGCCGGCCGCACGAGCAGGGCTTGGATCGTCGGCGATCCGCTTTGCCTCCTGACCAACCTGTTGAGCGAGATCCGCCGCCTTTGCTCGAGCCTGCGGATTGGCGGCAACTTTTTGCGCCACATAGATTGCTAGTCTGCGCCAGGGTAACATCATAGGGGGATTATAGACCGTTATCTCGACGAAGTCTTCTGTGCAAATACCGCAATTCGCAGGACGAGCGCCCCTCAGACGTGGCCCTGTCGACATTTGGAAGATCGTCTCAAAGAAAATAACGACGCACGGCGAAGCGGAGAGCCTCAACCACGCCCACTCGCCGACGCCGTGACATCAGCGCCGTCTGGACTTATGCCATGACGTCATCAAGGGCATGGGCTCGTCTTTGCGCGTCCTGAACCGATCGCGAGCCTCTGGCGCCATGATCAAGTTGGAAAAACGTCATCAGTTCGGTGAGCTTGCCAGCCTGGTCCGACAGAGCATGAGCTGAAGCTGAGCTCTCTTCAACAAGCGCGGAATTCTGCTGGGTCATCTCATCCATGCTCGAGACTGAGGTGTTGATCTCCTGAACACCGGAAGCCTGTTCCTGCGACGCGTTCGAGATCTCCTGAACAATGCCAGCGACTTTGCCGATGGAGTCGACGATATCAGCTAAAGCCGCTCCGGCTTTGTTGACCAGTTCGACGCCATTCTGGACCTGAACATTACTGCCTTGGATGAGCGCCTTGATATCGGACGCCGCCTCGGCGGAGCGCTGGGCGAGTTGACGAACCTCCTGAGCGACGACAGCGAAGCCCTTGCCGGCTTCGCCAGCGCGGGCGGCTTCGACACTGGCATTGAGCGCGAGAAGGTTGGTCTGGAAGGCGATCTCGTCGATCACCGAAATGATGTCAGTGATCTTCTGCGCCGATTGTTCAATCTCAGCCATGGCGCCTATCGCACGTTCGACGACCTCACCGCCAGTCTTGGCACTCTGGTCAGCACTTCCTGCCAAGTCGCTGGCGTTTCTGGAACTCTCGGCGTTCTGCCTAACAGTCGCAGCCATTTCTTCCATCGAGGCTGCCGTCTCTTCCAGGCTCGACGCCGCCGTCTCCGTGCGCTGCGATAAGTCGTTCGTCCCTGATGTGATCTCGGATGCGGCGCTCTCGACCTGGGACGCAGCTCCATGAATCTGCCCAACGATCTCAGCAAGACGCTCGGCCGTGCGATTGGCGTTTTCCTTGAGTTCACCAAATCGCCCAGCATAGTCCTTGTCGATGTTTCGGCTGAGATCCCCGTTGGCAAAGCCTTCCAGCATCGCCCCGACGTCGCACGTCACGCCATCCAATACATCGACCAGCTGATTAACACCCTTGGTCAAGGCTAACGCGAACCCTTCTTTGCCTTCGAGCACCAAACGCTGATCAAGGTCGCCTTGGCATGCGGCGACGACGACACGATCGATATCATCAAGTGCGGCCAGCTCGGCTGTACGGTCATGCCATTCCACGACCGTGCCGATGCGTTCGCCGAACTCGCTTCGCAAAGGGCTGACGACCAACTCGAGCTTGCGACCGCCGAGCTCTAGATTGGCTGTGTGTGCGGCCTGCAGATTGTCGATCATTGACCGCTGGTGGGAGGGGGTCTTGTGGAACTGGTCGATGTTCACACCAACCAAGTTATCGGCGCTGAACTGCGGCAACTCTCGCCGAATGTCGGCTTCAGCCGACTTGAGCATGCGTTGCAGGTTGGGGTTCAGGTAGATAATCTCGTGGTTGCGATTAGCGATCATGACGTTGGTCTGGCAGCCCTCAATCGCTGCCTTGAGACGTGCCGATTCTAGGCCAGTCTTAGCGATGACGTCCAGCGACCGCGCGAGTTGCCCAAGTTCATCGCCACGCTCGGCACCAGGCATGGTCAAGGCATCACCCGGTTTGTATTGTTCAATCGCATCGACGATTCCCATAATTGGTCGGCTGATCGCGCCAGCGATTGTGACCCCAAGCCCACCAAGCGCAGCAACAAGGCAGCCCAAAAAGCCGGCAAGCAAGAAAAAGCTCTTGTCGGCACTCGCCTGGAGCGTGGCGACCTGGTCGAGAAGGTCCGCCGATAGGCGGTCTTCGACTGTTTTCAGAAGACTGATCCGCCGCGTCGATGCATCGAACCATTCGCCACCGGAGACATTGTGTAGGTCTTGGGTGAAGGGGCTATCGATGGCAATCTTGCGCAGCCGCTCGACTTCGCGTGTGGCCTCGCTCGCCATCTGCTGCTCGAAGAAGCGCTGCTGATCGATGCTCGCATGGCTCTTGAAGATAGCAAGGAACGCATTCTGTTGGCCGATCAGGTTGACCAACTTGCGATGCAGCTCACCCGAAAAAACGCCAGCGCCGAACCCGCCGGCCCCCATGGCTCGTTCGCGCCCCGCACGCTCCTTCGCATGTAGGAATGCCATATAGCCAGCGATCGACCCCGAGACCCTTGCTTCGGAGCTGAGCGACGACATCTGCTCGATCAGTCCGAGAAGCTGAACGATCGTGCCTGTGTAGTACCGTGCCATGTCGGCGATCTGATAACGATCGGCATCGATCGCACCGCGCTCGGTGCCGAGTCTACCAACAGTCGTGCGTGTGGGTGCGACCTTAGAAGCAAATTCTTCGCCATAGGCGACAGCGTCGAACGCATCTAGCGCCAGGTTGAATTGCTCTAACCTCTCATTGGTCTCTCGGCGCTGATTGACCAAGCGCAGACGCGCCTGCTCTTGACCACCGGAACCAATGAAAACAGCCGATAAGCCGCGCTCTTTTTGCAACTCGTGCACCAAGAGGCTGGTTGTCGGTGCGATCTGGGCGAGCTCCGATATCGCTTGCATCTGACTCGACGTTTGCCAACTGTCCCAGGCCTTCCAACCGCCGACCCCTGACAAGGCAACGAGCGGCAAGAGCAACAGGACCAGAATTGACCTGCGGACACCCATCGATCCAAAGAGTTGGTTCATTTATTGCCCAATCGGTTGCGTTGTATAACTTGGCTGATTTGATGAAGTCAGGCAGGAAAACGTCCGCTCAACCTCGCAATACTAATGGTTGGAGATTTAAGCTTGGTTAAAGTGAGGCTGGTTTGTCGTTGCCCCCCACTTCCGCGGGATTTGCCAATGCCTGTGCCATTTGATCGAGCTCGCCACGCTCCGGGTACTCTGAATCAGCAACGTCCGCCAAAGAAACGAGAGTGATGCCTGTCGGGACACCTTCTAGCTACGTACTTGGGCTGTAAGCGTTATGTGCGCATAACGCCCTGGGCCAAGATCCTCCATACGAGAGTCGCCATCGGCGTGATGATCCAGCGACTCAGAGAGCGGGATTTTCCGGATCATTTCAATGGGCTGCGCAAGAGTTCTTGGAAAGTTCATGTTTTTTGATATCAATAACTTAGCACGCGGCTTACCCGCACAAATTCTCCCTCGGAGGACGAGCCATACGCTGTGAGACAGTTAGGTACATGTCGAAATTTGACATCAAGCCTAGTTGTGACGATGTGTCTGTTGGGATTAGTTGGAGCGGTTCCATGGCGTCGCGAAACATCTCTTTCACCGATCAGCATGATGATTTGATTGAGGCAAAGATCCAAGCCGGTGAATACGCCAATGCCAGTGAGGTGGTTCGCGAGGGACTACGACTGATCCAGGAACGTGATCGGGGATTAGCAGCACGCGTCGACGCCTTAGAAAGCCGGGTTGTAGTCGGTCTTAAGCAAGCGGCGCGTGGAGATTTTGTCGGTGGTGCCACCGACGAGATTCGTGAGCGTATTCGTGGACGGGCTGAGAAGCGCCTCAGCAACAGCAGGCGGTGAGCCAAGCTTGGGAGCTCAAACTTCAAACTGGATCCGCGCTCGAAGACATTCTTTTCTATAGTGCTCAAGATGGGCGCTTCGATGTTGCTGAAACGACAGCCTACCTGATCGATCCAATTCTTGAGCGAATCAAAGCTCTAGCTGCTGATGGCACTTGGAGCGCCAAGCCCGGCGATCGGATCCTCGGCGAAGGCAGATCGTCAGGCGGTCTGAAATGTGTGACCATGGATAAGTCAGGCTACCTGATCATCTTTGACGATTTCGAAGGTCGAATCGAGGTGATCGACATTGTTTACGGCGACCAAGACCTGCCAGCTCATCTCAATGAGCGCCGCTATGCACTCGATCGCACATCTCCAACCAGGCAAAGTTCTCAGTTGAAGAAACGACTTAGCTGGGGACGACATGCCAAGCTCGGTGACACTAATGCTCAGCTATACACCGACGTGAAGAAGGCAGCTGACCGTTAATCAGTTCGTCTACCGATCTTCAGATTAGAATCGTAAGCTGCGCATTGCCAAAGAGATTGATCCCGTAAGCTGATGAGCAAACGCTGAATTCTGATCGCCGCAACGCGGCAAGGAATTCCATCGCCCCCCATATCCAGAGTGGCCGTCGGGCAAGAGACTCTCGCAATCTTGCTGTCGGATTTCGGGCTAAGTACCGGCTTTGCCGATCAGACAAGACACCATCAAAGCGCAGGAAAAACTGATATCTGCGAACCTTGAGCAGATTGGCGCGACCTGCAAGATTCGGATCTTCGACCATCGGCTTAGAAGGCCGATGCTCTAACGAACCGCGAATGTTCCCAAAGCCATCCCTTTGAAGGGGTTTGGGGAGCACGCTTCGAGAGATTGCTTGGCGATGTTCTGAGGAGCCGCCTCTTCGGTCAAAGCGGTTTTGGTCATCGATGGCATCGGAAAGGTCCTGTTCTTCCAGCAAAACTCATCTATAAGTTGCCTAGCTGCTTGATCTTTGCCTCTTCACGGGCTCTACAGAAGCGGTGCCAACAAATCTTCGAGGACATGATGCGGTATGAACAGGCGACGCGCTCTGACAGCCATGGCGACCGTTCCGGTCGCCGGTATGGTGGCAGGATTCTATACTTGGCAAATTGAGCCCTATTGGGTCGAGTATGTAAATCTACCTTTACCAATCAAATATTTACCGACTGATTTGGAGGGGCAACTTCTTGTTCATTTGAGTGACATTCACGTTGGGAACCGCTTTGACTGGAGCTATATGATCCAGGCGTTTCAGATGATACGTGACCTTAAGCCAGCTATTGTTGTCTATACTGGAGACTATGTCTCCTACGAAGGGCCAGAACAGGTTACGCAGCTCCGGGACGTTATCCAAAACGCACCACTGGGCAGCCTGGGATCGTTGGCCGTCCTTGGAAATCATGACTATGGTCGTGCTTGGTCCGAACCCGAAGTCGCTGACGATATCAGCTCGGTTTTGACCGACGCTGGCATTCGGGTCCTCCGCAACCAGATCGCGAATGTTGAAGGGCTGAATATTGCTGGCTTGGATGATCTGTGGGGTCCAAACTTTGAGCCGAAACCGATTATCGCTGAGCTGTTGTCCGACAACGCCAATCTGGTTCTGTCCCACAATCCCGACACAGCAGACGAGGCAATTTGGCATGACTACCAAGGATGGATCCTCTCAGGTCATACGCATGGGGGACAGGTCAAGCCTCCCTTTCTTGAACCGCCCATCCTACCGGTACGCAATCGGCGCTATACCTCCGGCATTTTTGATCTGAGCGACGGTCGGATGCTCTACATCAATCGGGCTTTGGGCAATCTTTGGCCAGTTCGGCTGAATATGAGGCCGGAAGTGACGTTGTTCACAATGACAAGGGCCGAGCCCGAGCTATCCCAAGGATAGGCTGATTTCCATCATAGAACAGTCGAGGCGGCGGCAAGCCTTGATCTAGTGTCGATTGGGGGGCGATGACAGGGAACGACGCTCGACAATGGACGTTTCAAAGTTCATGCGGTCACCAGGTTCATTTGAGTTGATCATGTTGAGCAGTTGCTTTGCGGCGACACGACCCATACGGCGGTGGGGCACCTGAACCGTGGTCAGAGGAGGCTCCACAGCCCTCGCGAGTTCGATGTCATCAAAACCGACGACCGATACATCATCGGGTACCGCAAGCCCCCCATCGCGCACAGCATGCAAGGCGCCGGCAGCTTGCACATCATTGCCACAGATGATCGCGGTCGGCCGCGGCGTCAGAGCGAGCAACGCCTTTGCCGCTTCGAAGCTTGCATCCACTGAATACGGTGCTTCAATCAGATAAGGTGCCGCTAGATCGATATCTACGGCAGCGAGGGCATCACGCACGCCCTCGATACGGCCGACGGCGCGGTCATTCCAGGTCGTCACGCCCGCCAGCATCGCGATATTGCGATGCCCAAAGGCGAGCACGCGGTCAGCCATCTGTCGCGCAGCCGCCCGATTATCGAAACCAACGATGGCGTGGGCGCTATTTGCCCGGTAGCTCCAGAGCAGAATGTAGGGGATCTGCCGATCCTGCAAAAGCTGGTAAGCGTCATCCGGTCGTGCCTCACCGATCAAGGCCATAGCATCGACGCCGCGACCGAGCAGTGTGCGAATTTGCTTGAGCTCCTGGTCCGGATCGTAATGCGAGGTTGCCACCAATAAGGTCACATTGTTGGCCGACAGCTCTTCTTGCAGGGCTTGAAGGCCAAGCGCAAACATCGCACTCGCCATCGTCGGGATCACGACACCCACTGTGTTGGTGCGATTCGCAGCCAGCGCTCGCCCGCCAAAGTGCGGCGTGTAGCCGAGTTTCGCCACGGCGGCCTCAACACGTGCCCTGGTTTCTGGTCGGACCTGGTCTGGCGCATTAAGGCAACGCGACACGGTCGCGGTCGACACCCCGGCATGGCGGGAGACATCATCAATGGTGGGTAACCGGTTCACGCTGACGCCCAAACTCCTCGTCACTAGCTCCGGTTCAAGGGCCCAAATGAGCCTTTGCCGAAAACCTCGTTGAAAGCCCTACTTTCATCGATGTAAGCGCTTGCATTTTTGATGCAAGCGCTTACATCGATGAAATCGAGCGATAAGGCGGCCAAAAGTTGGGGATCTGACGCCCATGGCCGTGGATTGCACGACCGCCGCCCCGATATGCCAAGAAACGCCACGACACGGAGGCTCAGATGTCTGTCGAGTATCTAAAGAAGGCCAACCGGACATCGACCGACGATGCCGGCGACGTCCGCGCGACCGTTCAAGCGATCTTGGACGAGATCGAGGCCGGCGGTGACGAGGCCGCCCTAAGCTATGCCGCCAAGTTCGATCGATATGGCGGCAATATCGTGCTGAGCCGAGATGAGATCGACGCTGCTGCAAGCCAGGTGCCGGAGAAGCTTAAAGACGACATTCGTTTTGCCTGGGATAACATCCGCCGCTTCGCCGAGGCGCAGAAAGCGACGATTGTCGATACCGAAGTCGAAGTGGTGCCAGGGCTGATCGCCGGCCAACGGGCCATCCCCTGCAACGCTGCCGGCTGCTATGCACCAGGCGGGCGCTACAGTCATATCGCCTCCGTGCTGATGACGGTAACAACGGCCAAGGTTGCAGGCTGCGCCCACATCTCGGCATGCTCGCCTCCACGGCCTGATAAAGGCATACCGTCTGCCATCGTGTATGCGGCTGATCTCTGTGGTGCCGATACGATCCTCGCGCTTGGTGGCGTGCAAGGTGTTGCCGCCATGGCCTTCGGTTTGTTCGGCCTGCCGAAAGCCGACATCCTGGTTGGTCCCGGCAATCAGTTTGTGGCAGAGGCGAAGCGGATTTTATTCGGTCGCGTCGGCATCGATATGTTCGCAGGTCCGACCGACAGCCTCATCCTCGCTGATGAGACCGCCGATCCGCATATCGTCGCCTGGGACCTCGTTGGCCAAGCGGAGCACGGTTACAATTCCCCAGTCTGGCTGGCTACGACCCACCGGCCCTTGGCCGAAGAGGTCATGGCGCTAGTTCCGGGTTATATCGACACCCTGCCCGAACTGAACCGGGAGAACGCGACCGCTGCCTGGCGCGACATGGCTGAGGTCATGATCGTTTCGGATCGTGAAGGGTTAGCGCAGGTCGCTGATGAGATTGCGCCCGAACATCTTCATGTGCAGGCTGCTGACCTCGATTGGTTCTTGAACCGTCTTCGTTGCTATGGCTCGCTGTTTCTGGGCGAAGAAACCACGGTGGCCTTCGGTGACAAATCTTCGGGCCCCAATCATGTGCTGCCGACTTCAGGGGCCGCCCGCTATACCGGTGGGCTTTCCGTCCACAAATACATGAAGCTCGTGACCTGGCAGCGCGCCACGCGCGAGGCCTCTAAGCCGATTGCTGAAGCGACAGCGCGGATCTCACGATTAGAGGGGATGGAGGGGCATGCGCGCACGGCCGACATTCGTCTGGAGAAGTATTTTCCCGGCGAAACGTTTGATCTCACGGCGACCGAGTAACACTGTGTTCGCACCATCGATCTCCACGATCTGGGTGGGTAAGCTACCCAACCCCAATATCAATCTCGTTCCTGCATAAGAGGAGTCATCAACGTGTCAGTCAGTAAGAGAATGGTCGACGACCTCGTCGCCAATGGCGTCGATTTCGTCACCACCGTACCGTGTAAACAGCTCGCAGGCGTTATCGACGAGATCGAAAAGCGCGACGAAATCTATCACATTCCGTCCAATAAAGAGGATGAGGGCATGGGCCTATGCGCCGGCGCCTTCATGGGCGGCAAACGACCCACAATCATCATGCAGAACACAGCGCTTGGTGTGACCATCAACACCTTGGCCACCCTGATCCAATTCTATCGTATGCCGCTTCCGATGCTGATCTCGTATCGTGGCGAACTCGGTGAGCCGGTCGCCTGCCAGGTCGAGATGGCGGTGCACACCAAGGCACTGCTCAGCCAGTTGCACATCCCAACCTATCACTTTCACAAAGAGGAAGATGCCGACGAGTTCGGTGCCATCCTCAACCACAGCTTTATGTGCAACAAGCCCGTCGCCGTTCTCGCCGATGCCGGTTTCTGGAAAGGCTATTGATCATGATCCGCTCAGACATCCTGCGTGATATCGCGCCCATCGTTCGTGACCATCTCGTGATCTGCAATATCGGGCTTCCCAGCCAGGAACTGCACATGATCGATGATCAGCCCACCAATTTCTACATGCTTGGCACCATGGGCCTGTCCTCGTCGATCGGTCTCGGCCTGGCGCTCGCCCAGAATAAGAAGGTGATCGCCATCGACGGTGACGGGTCGGTCCTCACCAACTTCGGAACCTTGCCGACAATCGCCAACAATGTTGCCGACAACTTCATTTTGCTGATCGTGGACAATGGCAGCTATGGTTCAACCGGAGATCAGCCGACATATACCGGCAAAAAAACATCGCTTGCCGCTGTGGCCAAAGCCTGTGGCTGCGAGAACGTCATCGAATGTCAGGCTGAAGACACTGGCAGCGCGATCCAAACAGCGCTCGACAGCAATCAGATGACGATCATTGTCGCGAAATGCGAGAGCGGCAATATCAAGGTACCTGTGATCACTATGGATCCGGTCGTGATTCGCGATCGCTTTATGAAATCCATCCAAGCCTAAGTCGACATGTTCGGCAGTACGGACATTCATGACAGTGCAGATGCTAGGCGGCTCGCTCGCCGGCGTCTGCCCTGGATGGTGTTTGACTATATTGATGGGGCTGCTGGTGAAGGGCATGGCGAGGCACTCAATCGCGCGGCGCTGAGCGATCTTCGGCTGCAGCCCCGTATCCTGGTCGATGTGACCAAGCGTAGTCTCCATGTCGATGTGTTCGATCATCAAGCCGCCTGCCCCTTTGGCATCGCGCCGATGGGCATGTGCAATCTCTCAGCACCGGGGGCAGATCTGATGTTAGCCAACATGGCCGCCCGACACCGGACGCCAGTTGGCGTCTCGACCGTGGCGTCGACCTCGCTCGAGACGATGATCGAAGCCGCGGATGGCCATGCCTGGTTTCAGCTCTACATCGCTGGCGATGGCAGCGGAGCGAAGAAGCTGGTCGATCGTGCCCGCGCCGCTGACTATCGCACGCTCATCCTAACCCTTGATGTGCCCGAGGTTGGGCGGAGACCGCGCGAGCTACGTCGCGGCTTCAAAATGCCCTTTAAGATCGGGCCACGGCAGTTCATCGATTTTGCGCTGCATCCGACATGGTCGCTTTCGACCCTGATCAATGGGCGTCCGGAATTGGCAAACTTCACGAGCGCTGATGACAGCTTCGATCGGACCGCAAGTCGCGCCGCCGCGGATTGGGATAGCTTGGCGCAGTTTCGCGATCAATGGCGGGGTAACTTGGTGGTCAAAGGCGTGCTGAGTGTCGAGGACGCTCGTCGCTTAAAGGCTGCTGGTGTCGATGCCATTCAGGTCTCAAGCCATGGCGGCCGCCAACTCGACAGCGCGCCACCGCCCATCCTGATGCTCCGTCAAATCCGTGACGCCGTCGGTGACGACTATCCAATTTTCTACGACTCGGGCCTTCGATCTGGCGAGGATGTCGTCAAGGCCTATGCCATGGGCGCGGACTTTGTTTTCTTCGGTCGCGCGATGCAGTTCGCCATGGCAGCACGTGGTGAAACCGGGCTACAGCAGCTTTGGGGTGTCCTCATGGAGGAGATCAGCCTGGCTCTCGCCCAGCTCGGTCGAACATCGATGCGATCGCTTCAGGCAACACTTGCTGCCGACGTGCCGATGACCAACCTCTCGACGGCAGCGTTCGCGTAACACCGGCGATCGCATTGGCTGTTGAACTCAGTCCGGCAAGGGCACCGCGCGGCCGTAGCTCACAAGACGCGCATTCAAGGAACGCGCCTCTGAGGAGCCGCTCTCAAGGGCAAAAACAAAGGCCTGTGTGAGATAAAAGCACGCTGCCTCGATCTCGCCGAGGGCCTCACGTCGATCAGCTGCTTTCGTGTAGAGCGATACTAGCGCCTCAAGATCCTGACGATCATGGGCTTTGAGCAAAGCTCGATCCAAGCCATCGACATCTTGATCCATTGGCGAACCGTCGGACGCTCAGTTTATCGCCGGTACTGGCCGACCTGCTCGGCCACCCAGTGATGAAAGTTGTGCGTTGGGCCATCCATAGCCGGCGAAAAGCGCCCGCCATCAAAGAGGAGACCATGGCGTCCACGTTGCATACCTTCGACCACAAAGATGTCTTCACCGAAGACAGTCTTCCAAAGCTCAGCATTGCGTTCGCGAAGTGGCTCCAGTTCCGGTGTCTTGGCGGCCTCACGAGCATAGTAGAGTTCGATATGTTCGATCGTATTCTCTTGATCGATCGGCTCCAGCACGATCGAAAAGAGGTGGTCACGATGAACGCCAAGCAAGACATTGGGATAGAGGGCGATGTACTCAGCACCTGCGTCCCATTGCTCCGAGAGATCGGAAAAATCAGGAAAGATCAGATCGTCGTCCTGCAATTGACGATAGACCAACGTCCCCTGCCCCGAATAGTGACCGGGTCGTTCGATGTTGTAGTGATCCTCCAAGCGCGAATAGCTGTTCAGGCCGGGGTGTATCCACGGCAAGTGATAGCTTTCGCAGTAGTTTTCGACGGCTAGCTTCCAATTGGTTTTGACCGCCAACTTGAAGGACGACCCCCTACCGCCGTGATGGAGCGGCTGATCGAACTCGGCCCATCGTTTGAGAAGATCGGCATGGACGATCTCAAAATCCGGTGCTGTGCCATCGACATTGACGAAAATCACGTCATGCCAGACATGGGTCCGTATTTTGAGCAGTCCGAGGTCGTTGTAGTCGATACAGGCATGGGCGTTCTGTCCCGGTCCCCCGACATGCGGTGTCGCACGAAGTTCGCCGTTTAAGGCATAACACCAACTGTGATAGGGGCAGCGTATGACACCTTTAAGCCTGGTGGGCTTGTCGATGAGCACCATGCCGCGATGGCGGCAGGTGTTCTGAAAGACGTTGATGGCGCCATCTCGGTCACGCACCAAAAGGAGCGGCATGCCGAGGAAGTCGACCGGCTTGGCGTCGCCGGCTTCGGGAATGTCCTTGCCAAAGCCGATGCCCGACCAGTTGGCAAAAAGGACGGCGTGCTTTTCTTCTTGGAAGACCTCGGGGTTGATATAGTGATCATTTGGCAGACCACTCGCACGGTCGACGGAGGTCAGCACCGAAGAAAGCGGCATCATTTTGTTCATCAGAGATCCCCTCCAGCCCAGCGGTCGATGCGATCACGCATCCCTTTGCAGATCGCTAGCCCTAGGCAGGATAACGGGCTGATGGCGATGAACTTGCCCAAAGAGGTCTTTTTCATTCAATTTTGCGGAATGGCCGTCTCATTTTGCAGCCTATATCAGCATGACCTCCCACATTCTTTGGCTTTCTCCCTTACTGATGAGTCAGTCATCGTCAATGAGCCCAGCCCCGGCGCCGAATTGACGAGACGTATTGTTGGAGGGGACGTAACTCTTCGCGGCCATGGTAAGGGCATCCCGCCAGAGATGATCGTCGATCTCTAGATCTGCCAGCATGGCTGTGACTTCGGCTGGCTTTGATGTTTCGATATCCATGATGGCCTCTGCGCCCGATGACGGAAACGTCCCCGTGATCTGCACAAGCGATCGATCGACGATGACCTCGCACGCGTTCTCGAAAGCGAGGCGAAAGGCAACGCCGTAGGTTGTTGCCGCGATCCCACCGAAGCCGACAACCATCAGGGGTCGGTCAATCTCTTGAAGCAGGACTTGTTGACGGCAACCACCAGCGGCCAGCACGTCGAAGGCAGACGGCGCAGCACGGATAGCCTGCGTCGCCCGAAAAACCGTGATGCCCTTGGCCTCTTCGATCACCGGCAAAGACGGTCCAGGGCTGATGGCCGCCAACGCGCTGCGAACACCATCGAAGCCTCTGGCCACAAGCCATGCCGTGGCGCGTCCGCAGTCCTCGGCGAGCCCATGGGGCCAGCCTGCCCCCAACGCCGCCTTCGCGATCGTCGCCTCGATCTGGTTCATCGAAACGATCAAGGTGACTTGCCAAGGACAGGGAACCCCCAATCATCGGCATTTGGCGCGCCGATCTGATCGAAGGTGGGCGCTCCTTGAAACATCGTGATCCGGGTCCAAAGATCGGACTTTGGATCAAATTTGGAGGCCCCGAAGAAGGAGAGTTTGCAGCGAAGCATATCGATCGGCCGGCAATCCGCGCCGATCAGATTCTCTCTGATTTCCGCATAAGCGTAGGATGCGGTCGTCTGAACACGTCGGGTGATCTGACGATGCTCCGGATGGCGCATGAGGAAGCGCGCGACGATCTCATGTCGTGGCCAGCTCTGGACCGAGGCCCGGAGTGCCTGAATCCGCCTCGCGATATCCAGTGGCAGTTCCTTATCGGCGCCAGGCTCCCGATACCGGTCTCCCAGTCGAGGTTCTAGTTTTTCTTCCGAGACATACCAAAAGCGCTGGCTGGATGGCGCTTCGTTGAAATCCAGGGCGTTGGCCCAGGCAAACTTTTTGTCGAGCAAAGCCAAAAGCTCACCAAGAGTCATCCTCGGCTGGAGAGCCGGTTCGACATCACTCTCCATCGATGCGGTGAGGTGGTCGATCAGGGCACCATGGGGTTCGAGGATGACAGCAAGCAGAAGCTCTTGGCATTCCTCCGACCAGTATTCTGAGGCCCTGACTAGCCGCTCCCAGGGATAAGGCCGAGCGAGCCAAGATGGTGTCGCTAAATCAGCAGCCTCGCCCAACTCGTCTCGGAGCTGTCGGATGCGATCCATTTGCCTCTCGTCATCGACGTCCCAGTCCTCGATATGTCCTCGCGCGCGAGAGAGATGAGCAAGAAAGGCGTCCACCGTCTGGGGCGTCGCCCTTTCGATCGAACGGATGGAGGCGAATGCGGTCTCACGCGCCAGCATCCAACAGTGAAGCAAGGTCGGATGGTTCACCAAGAAGGGTGCCATGCCGAGCCCGGTTGCGTTGCCAATGCCGAGATAACGCTTGAAGGCTGGTGAGAGTGGCTGAAACCGCTTTGGGTCACGCAGACGCGCGACCTGTTCTACGAGGTCGTGGGTGAACCCGCGGATCAACCAGACGGTCAGCATCTCGAGCTGAAACGGTCCGCGCACAGCTGGTCTTTCGAGGATGCGCGAACGATCGGCAATGCCGAACTTACCATTGCCGTAGACGGCGGTGGTGCGCATGAGGTAACCGATCTTGCTGATCATCGCCCGATCGGGCTGACGGCCTTCGGCGAGACGGCTGACGACATGGTCGAACAACCGAACACTTTTGTTGGCCCGGCTTAACACCAGCTCCGTCTTCGCGAACTGGCCAGCCTCCTGGCGAGGTGTTTCGACTGCCAGGCGATCGAGGTCGACTCCGGACGGTTGACCATCGAATAGGACGAAGGTGGTATCCCAGGCCTCTGCAATGACGCGATCGGTCCGGCATCCGGGATCGAGCGGGGTCGAGAATGCCACGAGGCTATAAACATCGCCGCCAAGCGTCACCGAATAGACTGCGCGACCGTAGCCTTCAGGATTAATCTCAAAAACCGGCCGAGTGACAGCAGCCCGCTCGGCGTAAAGTCGCCGAATAAGGCTTCGCATGAAGCTCAGCCGGGTCGGAAAGAACGCCCCCATGCGTGAAAGCCGCATCACCTGATCGGGAGGCCGAAGGGCCACGGATTGATCAGCGCTGCTGACCATCGTCTGCTTTGCCATGTCGCTGGCCTTGCTCATTGGGCCGGACCAAAAGACAGGTCGAAAAAGCGAAGCCAGTTGTTGCCCATGATGCCGGCAACCTCCTCGGCATTGAAGCCAACCGCCCGAAGCCCATCCCTTATGTTGGCGATGTCGCGATTGTCCTTGAACCAGTCAGGTTGTGCTGGAAACCCGGGGGCGCTGGCACTGCCTTCCCCATAGTCAGTCTCCTTCGACCATCGACCATTGCGCATCCACTCGACCACACGATCTGGCTGGTCCTGACAAAGATCGGAACCGATCCCGAGATGATCGGAGCCATGGCGTTCGGCAGCCCTTGCGATCATCCCGCAAAAATCTTCCAGGCGGCAGTCGGATCCGCCGGCGAGATGGTGCGGATAGAGTGAAAAGCCGAGCATGCCGCCAGTCTCGGCGAGCGCCCTGAGTACACTGTCGGACTTGTTGCGAAGTGCTGGGTGCCACCAGTGAGGATTAGCGTGGGTAATGCTGATCGGACGCGCCGACATCTCGATCGCCTCGAGCGTCGAGCGCTCGGCCGAATGGCTCATGTCGAGCACCATACCAACACGGTTCATCTCGGCGATCACCTGTTTACCCATGCGCGTGACGCCGGGATCAACGGCCTCGTAGCATCCGGTCGCAAGCAGTGACTGATTGTTGTAGCTGAGCTGCATGAAGCGCACACCGAGCGTATGCCAGATCTCAACCAGATCGATGTCATCTTCGATGGGTGATGGATTTTGAAAGCCAAAGATGATCGCGGTTTGGCCTGTCGCCTGTGCACGCCGCACATCGTCGCCAGACCGGGCCTGGGTAATCAGATCAGGCCAGCGCTGGAACCAGCGATTCCAGCGGCCGACATTCAGGACAGTTTCGCGAAAGGTTTCATGATAGGCGATGGTGACATGCACCGCATCGACGCCGCCCTCACGCATTTGCCGAAAGACATTTTCGGACCAACGGGCGTATTGCAGGCCATCGATCACGTAGTTGCCCATCACGACCTACCTCCCTGAAACGCTGGAGCAAGCTTAACACGGTATCAGCGCGATCGCCGAGCCCGGACACCAGCAAAGACCCAAGAGCGCTGCGAATTTGCCTTTGCTTTCCCCCACCCCTGACTTATTGTGCACATACTGTATACGAAAAGGAGAACTGAGCGATGCCGGCGCGAGCGAGAAGACGTGGGCGGGAGGCAAGGCGTGAGATACGCACGGCGCCGAAGCACGACATGTTGCCGAGCCTGACACGCAACCTGCCGTTGGTCGAGCCGATGACGCCAGACCAGGTCCTCAAGATCGACGCCGCATCAATGGACATTCTTGAAGAGGTTGGTGTTGTCTTCCGTGACCCGATCGCGCTTGAAGACTGGAAGCGCGCCGGCGCAACTGTACGCGATGAGCGGGTTTATCTTGATCGGCATATGGTTCGAGAGCTGATCAGATCGATTCCTTCAGACATCACGCTGAACGCTCGCGATCCTAAGAAATCCGTTAAACTTGGCGGTCCGAACGCCGTATTCGTGCCGATGACTGGTGCCCCCTATCTGCGCGATCTCGAGGATCAGCGCCGGGCCCCCACGCTCGACGATCTCGCCATGTTTCATAAGCTCGCGCATATGGCGCCTGCGCTCCACTCATCTGCACATCACATCGTGGAACCAATGGATCATCCGGTCGCGCATCGGCATTTGCGCATCACCTATTCATCGATGAAGCACTCCGACAAGACCTTTATGGGCATGACGACGTCCGGCAAGAATGCCGAGGACGTGCTGGATATGTGCGCTGTTCTGTTCGGTGAGGCTTTCATGGAGGAGCATTCCGTGGTCACCGGGAATTGCAACGGCAATTCTCCTCTGGTCTGGGATGCGACGATGCTGGGCGCGATGCGCGCCTTCTCAAGACGCAACCAGCCGGTTCTTTGCTCGCCCTTTGTCCTCGGCGGCGCCAACACGCCGGCGTCGACGGCGCCTGCCGTGGCACAGCTCAATGCCGAGGCCTTATCCGCGCTTGCCTATACCCAGGTCATTCGGAAAGGTGCTCCGGCGATCTACGGACATTATCTCTCGACAGTGTCGATGCAATCTGGTGCGCCCATGGCGGGCACGCCGGAGATCAGCCTGATGAATTTCATGATCGGCCAGATGGCACGTCACTACGACGTTCCTTGGCGCACCTCCAACACGCTTGGAGGGGCTAAGACCTTTGATGCGCAAGCGGGTTATGAAAGCGCTTCCACGATGATGGCCGTGTTGATGGCAGGCGCCAATTATCTTTGGCATTCCGCCGGTTGGAATGAGGCAGGCATGCATTGTTCCGTTGCCAAATTCGTGGTCGATACCGAGCAATGCGCCATGGGCTACCGCATGGCCGAGGGCATTCGTTGGGATGATTTTGACGAGGCGCTTGCCGCCGTACGCGATGTCGGTCCAGGTGGTCATTATCTCGGTCATGCGCACACGCTGCAGAATTTCCAGCGCGCTTTCTTTATGCCGGAGCTTTTTGACAATAACTCCATCGAGCAGTGGATTGCCGACGGCTCCAAGGATGTGACCGCCCGTGCTCTAGAGCGCGCGAAGACGATGCTGGACGAGTATGAGGAGCCAACACTGGATCCAGCGACCGACGAGGCCCTTTGGGACTACATCAACAGGCGCGAGCGAGAAATTCCTGCCGTCGACGCTCTCAACGAGGAGCATTAGGTCGCCGTCACAATGCGCATTGCCGAAGTCCATATTTACCAAAAGGATCTGCCGGTGGTTGGCGGGCCTTACACGATGGCGCGTGCCAAGGTCGACTCGCTTGATACCACGATCGTGCGTTTGGTCAGTGACAGCGGCCTTTCCGGCTTTGGCGAGACATGCCCAGTGGGCCCGACCTATCAGCCGCAGCATGCCCTTGGCGCGCGCGCTGCGCTCCAACAGATGGCGCCGGGTTTGATCGGTGAACCTGCCCTATTGCCCCTGACCCTTCGCCGAACCATGGATGGCCTCCTGAATGGCCACAATTACGCCAAAGCTGCCATCGACATCGCGCAGATGGATCTGATCGGTCGGCATTTCGGTGTGCGTGTTGCTGATTTGCTCGGCGGTGCTTCGGTTGAGATCGTGCCCTCTTACTTCGCGACCGGCGTCGGTGCACCCGACGAGATCGCCAGGGTCGCCCAAGAAAAACAGCGCGAGGGTTATCCCCGGCTCCAGATCAAACTTGGTGGAAGACCGGTTGAGATCGACATCGAGACCATTGCCAAAGTTTGGGAAGCGGTCGGTCCCGGCATGCGCCTTGCGGTCGATGCCAATCGCGGCTGGACAGCGCGCGATGCTCTCCGTGTCAGCCGCGAATGTCAGGCCATTCCTTTCGTCATGGAGCAGCCCTGCAATACGATTGAGGAGATCGCAGCGATCCGCAGACAGATCCATCATCCCATCTATCTCGACGAGAATGCTGAAGACCTGGCGACAGTGCTTCGGGCGATCGCGATGGGCGTCTGTGACGGTTTCGGGCTCAAGGTCACGCGTCTTGGCGGTCTGAACCCGATGGTCACCGTGCGCGATCTCTGCGCGATCCGTTCCATGCCCCATACTTGCGATGACGCTTGGGGCAGCGACATCATTGCAGCCGCCTGTGTTCACATCGCATCGACGGTCGAACCGCGTCTGTTGGAAGGAGTCTGGTTGGCCGCCCCCTATATCGCCGGTCATTATGATGCAGACCATGGCGTCCGCATTGACAGCGGCCATATCTCCCTGCCTGAGGGTCCTGGCCTCGGCATCACACCCGATGAGGGTGTCTTCGGCCAGCCAGTGTTGTCACTGGGATGAACGTCAGAAAAAAAAGACCGAGAGGAGCCTTTCAAAGCGACAAGCCCTGTTGTCGAGGCAACGGTGTTGATCGCCCGGCATTCCAGCAAAGAAACGAACATTCGTCACCGGCCGGGTTGACCCCATCGATCACAAGCTTAGGAGCGTGAGCGCAGCTTGCCTTCACTGAAACCGACGCTAGAACCAGCTGGATACGGGATCACCCAAAGCATCCAGTCGTGGCTTGATGCCGAGGCCAGGGACCACCGGTGCCGTGACGCCGCCTTGTTCAATCGGCGCCTCGATATCGGCGGTCTCGACCGTGACCATGCCCCGACAATCGAGGGCGCAGCGCAGAAAGCGTTCAGGCACGCTCTGAGCAAGGTGCAAAATTGCAGCAAAGGCGATGGCCGAACCTACCGTGTCTTGCACGGTCATGGCCAGCCCGGCCGCCATGCCGATGTCCCGATGGCGTCGTCCGCGCGTAAGGCCTCCACTTTTCGAGATCTTGAGGCCGATACCGTCGGCAGCATCCTCAGCAATCAGTTTGACGATCGCCTCCTCACTGTCGGCCAATTCATCCAGAATGATGGGAACGTTACTACGTTGGCGCAGCGAGACGGTCTCGCGCCATGTCGCACAGGGTGCTTCGAGCGCGAAATCCAATCCGGGCGGCAAGAGACGCAACATGCGAAGCGCGGTCTCGACCGTCAGACCGCCATTGGCATCGACCAGGAAGTATTCACCAGGCCGTCGATCCGCGAGCGACTCTTCGATGCGCGCTGCATCGAGAGCCGGCCCTCCCTCTCGATCGAGTGCACCGACTTTGATGGAGTGGCCTTGATAGCCACGTTTCCGGTGATCAGCGACATTGGCCCGCATGGCAACCGGTTCGTCGGCATGGATCGATGAGATCACAGGCACGGGGCGATCAGTCCGTCCGCCGAGCAGATCACACACCGCAAGACCCGTGGCTTTGCCGAACAGATCCCAACAAGCGACGTCCAACGCGGATTTCGCGTGATGATGTCCCACCAACGCGCGATCCATCCGTTCGTTGATGCGATCGACATGTCTTGGATCGGCACCAAGCAGCTGCGGCGCGATTTCGGCAAGACCCGCTCGCACGCCGAGCGCATGAGCGGCGATATAGGTGGACCCGAACGGTGTGCTCTCACCCCAGCCTTCCGTCCCATCATCCGCTGTTATTCGAACAAGGGTTGCATCGAAAGCCTCGTAATGACGGCCGTGGGAGAGATGATAGGTCCCTCCAGAGAAGGGAAGATCGATTTGAAACACATCGATGCGCGCGATCTTCATGTTGGATCCGATGCTCGTCGGGCTGACATCTCTGGCGGGATCAACACAAGCTTGCCTACATGGCGTTTCGCTAGAAAGTCCTCTTGCGCCCTTTTGATCTCGCCAAGTGGATAGGTCTTGTCGACCATGGGCCGAATCTCACCGCGCTCGATATACGTGATCAAATTTTTGAAGACGACAGCGTCTTGAAAGGTGCACCCGAAGAACGTCAGGTCCTTTAGGTAAAGGGTCCGCACATCCAATGCGACGATCGGGCCAGCGATAGCGCCCGCTGTGGCATAGCGGCCGCCACGTGCCAGCACGGTGAGTAACGACCCCCAGGCGGGGCCGGCGACAAGGTCCACCACAACATCGATACTGTTTTCGCCGAGTTCGTTGGTCAGATCGGTCTCACGATCAATGATGCGATCAGCACCGAACTCGAGGAGACGCTTGGCTTTCGATCGACCGGTGACGGCGATGACGTCTGCCCCCCGGCGCTTGGCGAGTTGCAACGCAGCCAACCCGACACCTCCAGAGGCACCGGTGATCAGGACACGTTCGGCACCGACAGCGGCGCGGTGCAACATGTTTTCAGCCGTTGAATAGGCACAGGGGATAGACGCCAGCTCGACATCACTCCAGTCACAAGCGACCGCATAGGTTTCAGACGCCGGCGCCTTGGCATATTGAGCAAACGCACCATCACATTCGGACCCGAATGTCCAGCAGGCATACGGCTCATCGCCGACATAGCTTTGCAGCATCGTGCTGACGAGCACTCGCTCACCGATGCGTTCCTTGGGCACATCCTCTCCAACGGCAACGATGTAACCACAACAATCAGCCCCCTGGATACGCGGAAAGGAGAGCGGCGTGCCCGACCACGAGCCATCAGCCCCATCGGCATCGACAAAGCCTCCCGTCCCGCCATCCGCCGTCTCGGTGGTGACCGATTTTGAGTACCAGGCCGTTCTGGTGTTGATGTCGGTATTGTTGATGCCAGCGGCCGCGACCTGGATCAGAACCTCGCCTACCCCTGGCCTCGGCACCGGTACGTCACGACGAACTTCCAGGCATTCGAGCCCGCCATGTCCGGTCAATAAGACGGCGGTCATGTAGTCCGGTAGTGTCATCGCTTGATCCTTACCTCAGCCGCATTCGCCATCTACGGCGACGACAGAGCGAACCGGCGATCACTCGCCGGTTCGTCTTCCGTCAGACGTCGCTAGTGGTCGACGACTTCGGTCTTCAGGCCTTTGTAGATGCAGTAACACATGATTACACAAAGGATCGCAAACGGGAATCCGATAGCGATAGCAAGAGCCTGGAGTGAAGCGAGGCCACCACCGATGAGGAGCGCGATCGCGATCAACCCCTCAAAGCTGCACCAGAACAGACGTTGGGGCATGGGCGCGTCGATCTTGCCGCCGGCGCAGATGGTATCGACCACCAATGAGCCCGAGTCCGACGAGGTGATGAAGAAGACCAGCACCAAAATGATACCGACCGTCGAAGTCAGCGTCGTGAGCGGCAGCTGCTCGAGCATCGCGAACAGCGACAATTCAGGGGTCCAGTTGGTGATCGTCTGCTGCACACCGTCATAGCCTGTATTGACCAACTGGCTAATCGCGGTCCCGCCGAAGACCGACATCCACATCACGCAGACCAAGGTCGGGATGAAGAGGACGCAGATGACGAATTCGCGTACAGAACGACCTTTGGAGACGCGCGCAATGAACATGCCGACGAAGGGCGACCATGCGATCCACCAGGCCCAATAGAAGGTCGTCCAGCCGTGGAAATAGCCGGTATCATCGCGCCCAACCCAGTTGGACAGTGCTGGAAGATTGGTGACATAAGCCCCGATACCCCGAAGGAAGGTCATAATGATGTCGCCAGTAGCACCAGCGATGAACACGAACAAAAAGAGCAAGGCTGCCAGGCCCATATTGAGCTCAGACAGTTGTTTCACCCCGCCATCTAGTCCGCGATAGACCGAGACCATCGCAACAGCAGTAACGCCGATAATGATCAGGACCTGCAGATTGGTTGTCGCTTCAACCCCAAACAGAAGGTTCAGCCCAGCAGCAGCCTGGGTGGCGCCGTAGCCTAACGACGTCGCGAGGCCAGCCAGTGTTGCGAGCGCTGCCACCGAATCGATGACATGGCCAGGCCATCCCCATATACGATCACCCAAGATCGGGTAGAACGCCGAACGAATGGTGAGCGGCAGGCCTTTATTGTAGCAAAAAATGCCAAGCGCAAGAGCCACCACCGCGTAACCAGCCCAGGGGTGCAATCCCCAATGGAAGATCGTGCCGGCCATGCCGAGTTTGACCGCTTCCACGGCGGCCTGACCTTCCAGCATCACGCCGTTCTCATCCACCAGGTTGGCGCCACCTAGAGGTGCGTTCAGCGTATGAAACATGGGTTCCAGCACGCCGTAAAAGACGAGGCCAATGCCCATGCCGGCAGCGAACAACATGGCGAACCAGCTGATATAGGAGTATTCGGGTTCCGCCTTCGGGCCACCGATTTTGATCTTAC
The DNA here is from genome assembly GCA_028285265.1 of Geminicoccaceae bacterium. GTDB lineage: Bacteria > Pseudomonadota > Alphaproteobacteria > Geminicoccales > Geminicoccaceae > JANQPX01. The sequence goes on along the minus strand of JANQPX010000055.1, from coordinate 59,569 downwards.
CCAGCGGCGATATCACTAAGAAGACACAAAAGAGAACAAAGATGTTCATACTGATGGCAAACACCCAGTCGAACTGGGTGGTCAACAAAGGCCTGAGCTCGCCAAATGCCCAGCCCGCAGCTTCTGGAAAAATAAGACAGAATAGAACCAGAAAAATAACAGCCAAGCCGGAGATAAGAAACACTGGATTGTGTATGTCGAGACCAAAGGGACCGACATTCATTTGAATATTATCTTGGCCGATCTCATAGTCAGTTTCGATGACATTAGCTTTAGCATTTTCATCTATTGTATTTGTTGCTCTTGCCATGTTGTCTCTCCCTCTATTCTTATAACTCTAGGCCAGCCCTATTCTCCTTCCAACGCATGACAGCATTCGCACCGAACCAGGTAAGCGGCTCGGGCGGCAAGCGTACGGGTTCATCAGACGCTTGCATTTCCGCGACCAAAGGATTGTTGGTTCTGGTCGCAAGTTCGGCGGCGAGCATGCCGGCGAGCGTGCCCTTGGTGGTGCCGAGTCCGTTTTGGCAGCAGGCAGCGAAGATGTTCTCGTCAACCTCACCGAAGGCAGGCACGCCATTGCGCGAGAGACAAAGCCGGCCACCCCAACGATATTGCATCTCAACGCCGCGAAGCATGGGAAAGCGCGCTCGAAAGCTCTGATCATGGGTACGCACTATCCTGTTCAACTTTTCGTCACTGACCACCAAGGAGGGGTCATAGGTAAAGCGGTTGCGGATGACGATGCGGTCGCCGCCCGTGCCTTTGATGCGCCGGACGGTCGTTCCCATAGGATCAGCAGGCAGGATGCCCCACTGCGGAACCCCTCCCAGTCGTTTCACGTCCTCTTCGCAGAGGGCATGGCTCATCGATGCGTAGGTGAAGACGTGCATCAAACGCCGTTCGAAGAAACCAAAACTCTCTGCGTGGCCATTAACGGCGAGAATTACAGCCGGCGCTGTGATGGAAGCTGAACGCGTCGATGCTCGCCATTCACGGCCAACTCGCTCAAGTGCAACCACCGGGCTTTGTTCGTAAAGATCAAGACCAGCGGCGACAGCACCGTCTGCAAGAGCGCGCACAAACATGGCAGGTTGGACCATGGCGGCACCTGGAGTGAATAGGCCTTGTCGGTAGTAGGTCGTGCCGGTCAGCGTCTGCATGGCCTTCGAATCGAGGACGTCAAAGGCCTCACCCAGACCGTCGAGATGACGAGCGTAGTCGTCGAGGTGACGGCCACCTGCTTCACTTGCGGCCGCATTGACTTTGCCGACCTTGGCAAAGGCTTCATCCGACAACCTGAGCTCTTCTGCGGCATCGCCGGCAAAGGCAATCGCTGCCCGGTTCATCTTGATGTCTCGGCGGTCGCTCTCGGCGGCGCCGTTATAGCTGTCGCTGGCAAGATCGTGCGGAAGGTCGATCATGAAGCCAGAATTTCGTCCCGCCGGCCCCTCGCCAACGCCTGAAGCTTCGATCAAAGCAATGCGATCACCGGCGCGAAGTTGCAGGAGGCGTCGCGCAGCAGCCAGTCCCGCCCAACCAGCACCAATCACCAGCCAGTCTGCCGTGATCTTGTCGTCGAGGCGACGCCCGGTCCGTGGCGGCAGAAGCGCATTCCAGGCGGCTGGGCCTGGGTCTTTGGGCAGGCGTCTGACCTCGACCAAGGGCTCGATCCTATTGGTGGCGTGCCATCGTCAACTCGCTAGGTCGACCGAGTCTTCCGAGCCGGTATCGGAGAGGTCGATCCAGATTGTTTTGAGTTCCGTGTACTGGTCGTGGGCATGAAGGGAGTTATCGCGTCCACCGAACCCTGATTGCTTGTACCCACCAAAGGGGGTGGTGATGTCGCCTTCCCCATAGCAATTGACCGTGACCGTCCCGGCTCGGATCGACCGTGCCGCTCGCAAGGCGCGCTTGCCGTTGGCCGAGAAGACCGAGGCCGTCAGCCCGTATTCGGTGTCATTAGCGATAGCGACGGCTTCGTCCACGCTACCGACCGAGATTACAGAGAGGACAGGACCGAAGATCTCGTCCTTCGCCAGCACATCACCGGGCTTGACGCCATCAAAGATGGTAGGTTCGACAAAGCCATTCTTTGCCTTGCCGCCAAGTGCCAGGCTGGCCGAGGACTTGCCCTTCTTCAGATAAGAAGAAACCTTTTTCACATGCTCTTTGTCGATCAGCGCGCCCAGATGGTTGGCCGGATCAAGGGGATCGCCGGTCCGCCAATCGCGGGCTCGCGCCATCACCCGCTCCATCAGTGGATCCTTGACCTTATGATCGACGATCAGCCGAGAGTTGGCCGAGCAGTTCTCTCCCATATTCCAAAAGGCAGCATTGACCACATGCCCTGCCACCAAATCCAGATCCTCAGCATCAGCCAGCACCAAAGCCGGATTTTTGCCGCCGCATTCCAGGGTGATTTTCTTGAGGTTGCTATCGGCGGCATAGCGCAGGAAGCGCCTGCCAGTCTCCGTCGAGCCAGTGAATGAAATCATATCGACATCCCGGTGCAAACCGAGCGGCTCGCCGGTCGTCGGACCATCGCCGGTGATCACATTCAAAACTCCGTTTGGAAGACCGGCCTCCATGGCAAGCTCGGCCACGCGCAGGGCAGTGAGCGACGTCTGCTCCGCCGGCTTTACGATCACGGAACAGCCGGCAGCAAGAGCGGGTCCGATCTTCCAAGCCATCATCAGAAGCGGGAAGTTCCAAGGCAGAACGAGGCCAACGACACCGATTGGCTCACGCGCGATGATGGCGAGCGCGTCGTCGCCAGCCGGTGCAGCCTGCTCATAAATCTTATCAATCGCCTCGGCATGCCACTTGATCGTGTTGATCGTCTCCGGAACATCGATCGTGACGCAGTCCCGGATGGGTTTTCCGGAATCGAGACTCTCCATCACAGCGAGTTCATGACGATTTCGGTGGATCAGCTTAGCGAGGCGGACCAGAGTCTCTTTGCGATCGGCCGGATGCCGACGTGACCAGCGCCCATCCTCAAATGCCTGTCGTGCTTTGGTCACCGCAAAGTCGACATCATCCGCGCCGCAAGCGCTGATAGCTGCGAGCGTCTCACCGGTCGCCGGATTGACCGATTCAAACGTTTTCTTGGCTTTGGCTTTTCGAAAGGTGCCATCGATAAACGCCGTACGTGGCATGTTCAGACCGCCTGCAATCGCGCCATACTCGTCGCGGGTCAGAAGTTCCGACATGTTCAGCCCTCCGCCTCGATCGACGCGATCGTTCGATCCATCACATCAACAGTTTCTGCGAGCGTGCGTCGCTCCTCTTTATTCAGTGGCTGCAATGGCCGGCGCGGTGGGCCGACGGGCAATCCTCGCAGTGCGAGACCGTGCTTGATGCACTGGACGAACTTACCACCCTGCTCCAAGACGCTCATGAGCGGCATCATCGCCGTCATAATGCGTCGCCCCTTGTCGTAGTCTTTGTCCACAGCGCACGCTTTGTAGAGCGCGATATGCGCCTCGGGTGCAAAATTGGACCCTGCGCAGACCCAGCTTCGTGCACCCCAGGCAAAAAACTCGAGCGCTTGGTCATCCATGCCGCAAGACAGCTGGATATGGGGATAATCGCGCGCCATCATATGCAAGCGATTGATGTCGCCCGAGCTCTCTTTGATGGCACAGAAATTCGGTGAGCGCCCCACGCGGTCGAGATAGGCTTCATCCATTTCGGCGCCCGTGCGTCCGGGGTAGTTATAGAGCAGAACCGGCAGGTTGGCCGCACGATCGACCGCAAGCGCATGCAGCGCATTCTCACGACCCGTTGGTGCGGCATAGGGTGGTGTCGAGATCATGATGGCATCGGCACCAGCTGCCTTGGCGGCTTCGGCATAAGCGATTGAGTCGTCGGTAGACATGGCGCCAGTACCGACAATCAGCGGCAACCGGCCTTTAATGATCTCTTTTGCGAGCGACATCAGCTCGACCCGTTCGGCCATGGACTGGGCATAATATTCGCCTGTTGTCCCTGCAAGCACGATACCGTTGACGCCCGCCTTAATCAGGAATTCGGCGACGTCAGCGAACCTACTCCGGTCGATCTTGTGAGCGTCATCATGGGGTGTGACGATGGGCGTATAGATGCCTTCAAAGCGCATGGCCATCTCTTTGTATACATTGCGTACACAAATGGTATCGATGATCCGCAGGGATGGCAAGTCATGAGAAAGCTCGGATCATCCCGAAAGGACGACATCCAACGGCAAGGGATCCGGCCGGACAAACATCTCCATGTGGTCACGAGACAGAGCCCAATGTTCGAGCGTAAGCGCCACGGCCTCCTCCTCGTCACCGGCTTCGATGACGCCGATGAAGCGATCATGATGATCGGCCGCCTCGCCAATGCGCTTCTGCATGGCACGATCGCGCGCGCGCCAGAACGTCTGACCAATACGAGCATGGTCGATCAAAAGGCGCTGTAGGCTCGGCATCAAATACTGATTGTCGGCCATGACGCCCATCTCGTAGTGGAAGCGATCATTCCAGAAGACCAGATCTTCGACAGACGACGTTTTGATCGCTTTTCGGAAGTTCTTTTGAACCTCTTTAAGAGCGTCCAGCTGAGCCTGTGTGGCGTTTTGGGCGGCGAGCCTGGCGATTGAGGCGTACACCAAGGGGGCGGTCTGGAAAAAGTCACGGAGGCTCTTATGGCTCATCGGCGAGACGATGGTTCCACGGTTGTCCTGGATCTGGATATAGCCCTCACCAGCCAGCCGCCGAAAAACTTCCCGAAGCGGCGTCCGTGAAATACCGTATTCGGCGCTCAGTGACATCTCGTCCAGATGGGCGCCGGGATCGAGCACCAGCGTCAATATCTTGCGCTTGAGATCCGAATAGAGACGCTCCTTGCTCCCTTTGCTCACGTCTGGAAGCTCCCGATGATGGCTATGCAAACCGGTCTGAGAACCGACACGATCGCGCTCACTGATTGACCCACGTCCATGAGTTGGATGGGCAAAATTCGGTACGTCATGACCGCCGAGATGATAGCGACGCCGGGAAAACTCTACAACATGTACACATATCGCGTACAATCTATCAGTAATGAAGTCTCCGGCTGCATGCGGCTGTCAGGCTTCCTTGGCTGCCATCAATTTGATTTCGACAAGATCACCCGGCGCAAGATCGGCACCGACACAGGCACGGCAGGGCCAGCCGTCGTCCGGAATCCAGGCGCACCAAACGGCATCCATCTCTTGCTTAGTCGCCATATCACGCAAGTAGACAACGGCTTCCAAGATATGATGCTTATCGGTGCCCGCTTCGAGCAAACTGGCCTCTATCATTGAAAGCGTCGTTTTTGTTTGCTCAGCGACAGTGTCACCAGGACCGGTGGCGACCGTCCATACCAAGCCTTGATGTTCGACTGTACGGCAGCGTCCTTCTGCACCACCGGGCGTTCGTTTGATGCTCGACATTCTTTGTGTCCATCTTGATGCGTTGATCCGTCATGCCAACAGCCTGCTCAAATTGTTCGTCCCTGGCAAATCTGCATCTCCGGGACCAGAAACTCGTAAGTCTCATTTTTTGCGAGGCATCCGGATAGCGGACCCAAGTCATCTCCTGTATCAACGGCGTCTTTGTTGAGAGAAGAGCAACGACCCGATGAAGATCGTCTGTGTGCAGACATTCCCGGTTGACTACTGCATCGACTACGTCAATGCGATTTCGCCCTTAGGAAACGTGACCTTTATCGCTGGGCAGTCACACATGGCGGGCTATGAAAACGATGTCGCGCCGAACGTCGAGACCGTGCTTCTGCCCTGGCCAAGGCATCGAAGTCTCGCCAACCTTGGGCTCATCCGCCGTCTCCGTCATGAAATCACGTCAAGAGCGGCAGATATCGTGCATTTCCTTGGCGACGGTGTCACCTGGCTCAGCGTCATGCCACAATATGTCGGCAATCGACCGGTCACGATCACGGTCCATGATGCCAAGAAACACCCCGGCGACACGCTCAGCCTGCACATGCCGGCTTTCTTGATCGACCTGTTTCATCGTCATGCGACGAGGTTGATCGTTCATGGAGAAAGCGTTCGGGTACTCCTTGCTGCAAGGGCGGGAAGGCCGATGGAAGACATCGACATTGTCCCGCATGCCGCGCTTCAACGATACACGGCCATTGCCCACAATCAGAGCCTGTCACGCCGTCCGTCGGACGGCAAGGTTCGGCTGCTCTTCTTCGGCCGGATCATGGCGTATAAGGGGCTTGGTCGTCTTCTCGATGCGCTCGATTTCCTTTCTCCGGAGCATCCAGAGATTGAACTCACCATCGCCGGTCAGGGGCCTGGCTATGCGGACGTCGAGAGTAGGCTGAATGCCCCCTATATCCGTCTCCAGCGTGGCTTTGTCTCAGATAAGGATGCCGCCCAGCTCTTCTTGGACTCGGATCTCATTGCGCTGCCCTATATCGAAGCATCGCAAAGCGGAATCCTGGCCATGGCCGCAGCCTTTGGACGTCCAGTTTTGGTGACCGACGTTGGTGAACTTGGCGAGACGACAAGGGCAACAGGGATGGGCTTGATTGTTCCATCGGCAGACGGCCAAATCCTAGCGGCCGCTATCAAGCGATTCTTGAGCGAACCTGGCTTGCGCGACCAGCTTTCGATCATGAGCGCGAAAGCAGGCACCAAAGGCCGCCTCTCTCATGATGCGGTCGCCAGCGCTGCGATGGCTGCCTATGAGACGACAATCGCGGCGCATGTCGGTGGACCATCAGGTCCCTAAGCGTCGATCAATGGTTTGCAAAGCAGGCGCATCGATCAACCAATGGTGACCTCTTGCAGAGTTAGGTGCGTCTGGAGGGATCATGAGATAAAGCGATCGCTGTTCAAAGTACCGTGATCGTTCGATTGATCATGTCGGCGACGCCTCTCTTTTCTCATGGTTTGATCGATAGGTTGCGCAGCTGATGGACGATCGATCTTTTGCGATGATCGATGACGACTCAATTGTGATTCCAAGAGCTTAAGGTCACCTTGCCTCGATCGTACTCGCGAAACGAGGCGATCACACATCGGTATGTGTAGGTGACGCATCGAAGCGATGAAAAAGCCGTGAGAACATCGCTTACACCCATGTACAACATGGCTTCTCAGTGACATGAATACGCGAGCAAGGTCGAAGTCGCGTCTCACAACGCTTCACTGCTTCAGACTTCCGACCGCGATGCCTCGATGGGACAGCCACTCGTTGACTTTGAGTCGGTGCCGGACTCGGCAAGGCCCATGAATGGCGCCTTCGCGGACGATGTCTCTCAAACACAGTCGGACACTGCAAGAAACGGATAATACCGATGACCAATTCTATCTTGACGTGGGATGATGTTGATGTTGACGCATTCGGCATCGAGCCCTTGAAAATTCGTCATCGACTTCACCAAAGCCCGCTCTTTTCTGATGAGATGTTGGCAACGCTGATCGAGCAATCGGCGCGAGAGAACTATTACGTCAACACGATGGACATTACCTCGCAAGATCGGCGCACCCGACGAGAAGGCGAGACCGGCGATATCAGCGGCCAAGACGCCCTCGATGCGGTCAAGAATGGGAGCATCTGGTACCTCTTGATGCAGCCTGAGCAGGTCGACCAACGTTATCGTGAGCTTGTCGACGAGATCTATGACGAGATGATGCGGCATGTGCCGCACTTTCGGGCCAACCGCCGAAAGCTCTCAATCCTCGTGTCGTCACCCAAAATTCAGGTCTACTACCACTGCGATGTGCCGGGACAGATGCTGTGGCAGGTCCGTGGGACCAAACGCGTTTATGTCTATCCGCCTCGCCAACCCTTCCTTCCCCAGCCTAATCTCGAGCGGATCATTATGGGTGAGGCTCACGAGATTTCGCTAGACTATGACCCTGCTTTCGACAAGGAGGCCATTGTTTACGACCTTGAGCCAGGTCAGATGCTCCACTGGCCCCTCAATGCGCCTCATCGCATTAGCAATCATGATTGCATCAATGTGTCGTTTACCACAGAGCACTCGACCGAGGCGACGAGGCGCGCCTTCATCGTGAATTATGCCAATGGCGTTCTCAGAAGAAGCCTTGGCATCAACCAGCTGAGCCAAGAAACGGCAGGTCCTACCTACTGGGCCAAGTATGGCGTTGCCGGCGCCTACAAAGCGCTCGGCATGAACAAGAGGCGAAACCTGAAATACAAGGTCGACTTTCAAGTCGACCCAACCGGACCCAAGGGCATCAAAGACATTACCCCGTATGAGTTTAGCAAGTGATCGCAAGCTCGCGTGCAAGACAGGATGACGCCAGACAGATCAACATCATCAGGGATCTGACGGAGATCGACGCCATCGCATCGACGTGGCATGCGTTGGAACAGCGGACGGTCGAGCAATCCACCTTTTTCCAGTCCTATGCGTGGTGCCGAGCGGTCGTCGATCTCCGCCAACGGCACGGATCGACGTCGGGGCGCCCCTTTGTTTTGACGGTGCAAGAGGGCAAACGTTTGCTAGCGGTCTGGGCCCTTGCGCTCTATCAGCAGGGGCCATGTCGTGTGCTACGCGCGATCGACGATCCTTTTGGTAAATTCGCGCAGCCACTGATCGATCCCGATGTTGACCAGCATGCTATTGTCGAGAGCATGATCGACGAGATCCGTCGCTCGTCTGCAGCCGACACCATGCTGATGACCAAGGTTACCGATCGTTCGCCTCTACGCCCTGCCCTCTCCGCTGCAGGCGCTCGCGTTTCATTGACCGACCACGCTGTCTATCTCGATTTTGCCGACTACGCTGATTTCGAGACTTACTTCAAGACCGTCAATACCAAGACACGAAAGAACGTCCGAAACGCGCGCAACAGGCTCTACCGCGATCATCAAGTCGACCATGAGATCACGACGGATCGTGAGGTCTTGTCCGATATGATCAGGGAAGCCATCGACGGGCGGATCGCCTGGATGCGCTCCGAGGGCAAAACGTCGCCTGCCTTTCGGGACAAGCTCTTTGAGCCCTTGCTCCTCCATTTGGCCAGCTGCGAGCCGCCGGTTAGCCTCTTGGGATTTCGTCTCAAGACGGCAACCCGCTCCATTGCCACCCAATGGGGCTTTTTGCATCGCAATCGCTATTACGCCTATCTTTCCGCCCGTAATCGCGATTTTGATCAATATAGTGCCGGCAGGCTACATCTTGGTATGATCATCGAGGCCTGCGCCGAACGCGGGATCGACCGCATCGAAATGATGGCACCGCCAAGCGACTACAAACTTCAGTGGAGCAAGTCGCTGACCACCATCGACGATTTCATGCTGCCTTTGACCAGTATCGGGCGTCTTTATCAAAATCTGTGGCATGATGGCCTTCGTGAGGCGCTGAAGAGCACCTATTATCGGCTGCCTGACGGTCTCAAGAAGCGCTTGTCGCAAAAGGCTGCCGTTTAAGATCCCAAACGAACGATCAAGCCCCGAGTGAGACGATCCGACAATCCGTGATCGACTGCATTTTTTCGCTTGCCTTTAAGCTGATCTTGTGAATTCTAACGATATCTATTCAACTTAAAATAGAGTTTTACCATGAAGCTCGCCACCGCTTTGCAGGGTGTGTCCCGTCGCGATCTGTTTCGGATCACAAGGCAGTACGGCTTGAGTTCAACACTTCTTGCGGTGGGCGGTCTTGCTGGCGGAGTCGGCCTTACCTCGCTCGCGAAAGCGGCTGAGTCGACCTATAAAAAGCGCTTTGCGCTGCCAGCAAAACATACGCTCAAATTCGGCGCTTCTGGCTTCAATGCCCAGAATTTGCTGATCGAGCGCGCTGGCTGCCTTGAATTTGCTCGCGACTTGGAGGAGCGAACCGAGGGGGAGATCAGGGTCGAATTTATCGGCGACAACGAAATCTGCGGACAGCTAACCTGTGTCGAGAAGACACGAAGCGGCGTCATCGACATCTATGCCGCCTCCACCCAGAATTCGGCAGCTGGCGCGCCTTATTTGAATGTTCTTGATTATGCCTATGTCTTTCCGGGGCGGGCTGCGCAATATCACTTTCTCTACAGCCCCGAGAGCCAGAGGATCCTGCGTGATCCGCTCGAGTCACGCCATGGACTGAAGTTCTTATTCTCCCATTGCGAGCTTCGAGGAATCCAGCTTGGTCTGGCCTGGAAAGACAAACCAACGATCAGCAAACTAGAGGAGCTGTTTGGCACCAAGAACCGCGTGACAGGCACACAGCTTGGTCGTATCGCCATGCAACTCCTCAATCTGAACCCACGGCCTGTCGCCTGGGAAAAGACGCTGGCGGGGCTGAAGAACGGCCTGATCGACGGCGCCGAGACCTGGGCCTCAGCAGTCGGTTACGCCAACATGTCGCCTGTGGTTTCACAATCGGTTGATCTCAAGTTCTTCTGCGGCACAGAGCACACATCCATGTCCGCCAGCGTCTTCGACAAACTGGAATCACACCTTCAAGATGCCGTCATGGAATCGGCTTATCTTACCCAGGTCCATATCCAAGCAGCCAATGAGGCCGCACTCGTCAAGACCGTCGGTTTCTCCACTCCTCAGTTACCAGACACGCTTTTCGCGAAACACCATGTTCGCCCAGCTTTTCTAGCAGCTGATCAGATTAAGGCTGCGGAAGAGATGTGCTCGCCAGAGCATAACCCTGCACCTTGGGAGCAATGGCGCGAACGCCTGAATAAATGGGCTGGCGGCATCGATACGTACCAAGAACTGCACCGCGTGGCCCGTGAAGTGCCAGCCGATATGAAGCCGGAAAATGTCGAGCCACGGCGGTGGTGGCGCACCACGTCGGCTTAATGCGTCGCGCCGTAAGGGGCCATTATTATTCGGCACCAAGAAAGCCTACCCAGATGCCCATGAGGACCGGTTAACCTCATATTAGGGAAGTTCGTCGATGATCTCGGGGGTCCAAATTTCCCGAGCGCGGCGAACTAATGGCGTCTCTGAGCATCAAGAATCAAATCTATCTGGCCGTCGGATCAGCTCTTGGCCTTCTGGCCGTCTTGGGGATGATTAGCTATCTCGCCGTCGTTAAACTTGCGGCCATTTTCGCCGAATACAAGGCAACGGCACATCAAACGCTGTTCGCCAACGAGTTCTTCGAGGATGTCTACAACACACAGTTCGCGGCGTTCGGTTACCGACTGACCCCGTCAGAACAAGAAGCAGAGGCGGTGTGGTCGCGCGTCGCACAAATCGCTGACCGGACGGCATCGGCCGAGCTAACATTCGATGGCGACGATGTCGCTGTTGATCTATTGCAGCGCATTTCGCAATCGACGCAGCATTATCGGGATGCGTTCGCACGCATGACCGAGCTTAAGGCCGAAAGTGACGTCATCGTCGCCCAATTATCGATAATGGGCCCGCGCATTCGGCAAAAACTGACGACAATCATGGACTTCGCTTACGAGAATGGCGACACATGGGTGGGCTACGACATCGGCGTTGCTCAGCAGGAACTGATGCGCGGCCGTTTTTATCACGAGCGGTATCTCATCACGAATGATCCCGAGACCTTTACAACAGCCTTGTCGTTTCTGGATGCTGCTATCCGCAACATTCAATCGCTCTCCCCTCGTCTCTATGACCCAACAATGCAGGAGTTGGCCGGCCAGGCCGTCGACGAGATATCGGCCTATATCCTCTCGGCACGGCAAAACTACGACGTGCTGGTCATGCGCAATGAGGTGCGAGACCATAAGCTCGACACGCTTGGCCCCGAGATCAAAAATGAGCTTGAGCAGCTCCTCCATAGCGTTGTCGATAGGCAACGAGCTCTAGGATCACGTGCGTCTCAGGGGTCCGAGGTCACACTGATCTCCGTCCTCGTCTTATCCACGATCGCCATATGTTTGGGCATCTTCTTAGCCGTTTTTGTTGGACGTCATATTTCTCGCCGCATTTGCGCCATGGCCGAGACTATGAACCAACTTGCGGAGGGTGATCTCCGCATCGAGATCGGCGACAAAGATCAGAGACACGAACTCGGCATGATGGCGCGGGCGCTCGAAGTCTTCAGGTTCAACGCCCAAGAACTTGAAAAGGCGCTCCAAAAGGAGCGCGAGCTGAATGGTTTGCAACGCCAATTCGTGTCGATGGTGTCGCATGAATTTCGAACACCACTCGCTATCATTGACGCCAATGCTCAACATCTTTCACGTCGACAAGACAGAATTTCTGCAGATCGCGTCAAGAAGGCGTTAGCAACCATCCAAAAGTCGGTCGTTCGGCTTACCGATCTTATGGAAAGCGTCCTGAGCGCAGCACGTATGGAAGATGGGAAGATCGCCTTCGACCCCGAAGAATTCGATCTTCATGAGATGATCACCGAGGTTTGTCGAAACTACGCCGAGATTTCAGAAAGTCACGCCATCATCACGGATCTCAACAACATTCCGACAAGATACGTCGGCGATGTCAAACTTCTTCGACAAGTTGTTTCTAACCTCATTTCTAATGCCGTAAAATACTCACCCGACAAAGATTCGGTATTTGTCAGCGGAAAGACGGATCAAGACGGCACGATTGTCATTGCATTTAGAGATGAAGGTGTCGGTATTCCAAGCGAAGAACTGGAAAAACTCTTTGAGCGCTTCTTCCGTGCTAGTACCTCGACCGGCATTCCCGGGAGCGGTATCGGCCTCCATCTAGTCAGTCACATCGTTGAGCTCCATCAAGGCACGCTGACCGTGACCAGCGATGTTGGCAAGGGATCCGTTTTCGAACTCCACCTACCGATGGCTAAAGCTGAGTCTGGACCTGAGGTCGAAGCTGAACGTACCAAACAGCTCGAAACGCTCGATGATCTTCTCTGCATTGAGTGATCTCGACTGACGGCTTCGCGTGTTCAATCGGGTTGGTCATTTCATGATCTCGATGACGATCTCATCCAGCATAGTTTTCTATACACAACCTTTGATCCCAAGAAACAAAGCAGGCCTAAGAGCAACCTGACACCGCGGTTGCTATTGCCACCACAACTCGACCGCTTAGTACGGAAGCGATGGCCCCTTGGAGATGGTGGCTCATCTTTTTTCCGAAAAAACGGGGGACTGATGATCCTATCCCGAAGGAAAGGATATCTCCCTGAAGTTCTCCCCTCATTCCAAGGCCCGGTTTCGACCGGGCTTTTTCTTGGTCTTTAGACGCTGACATGACGCGTGGCCATATTCATGTCGCCAACGTGGCTCTTGGCGGGATCACGAACATGGCCATGTCACGGCTTGATCAAGCTATCTCTTGTGCGTCACCTCAATATAGGCGACCGGATTGCGCCAGTCATAGGCTGACGGATTTAGATCGCTCGTTGCGATCCCGCCAGATCGGCCATGAATGCCTGCATGGGTAAAGACGACACCTTCCCCATCGTTGGCGTCAGCCTCGTTGCCAGGTTCGCTGACGCAGGCCGGCCCTGGGATGTAGGCACAGTCTTCATTGTTGTCCTCGGTACCGGCATCCCACGCGGGTTCAAAGAAGGAGACTGTCTGCCCTCGCCTTGGGATACGCATGCTACGAAGTGCAACGAACGCATCGTTGGTATTGACCAACATACTGGCAAGCGAGAGAAAGCGCCCGCCGTGTCGCGTATCGATTGTGATGGTACGTTCCTCACCAGGAGGGATAGGTCCTCCGAGCAGCTCGATATGTTTGACCCGGCCATCATCCTCAAGGGTTCCTTTAAGGACGCTTGTATCGCCATCTTCTGCGACAGCTCTTACACCGTCGCTAGCGGGCTGACCAACGGTGAAGAATGGAGGAAAGCTGCGGCCGTGAGTCCACGCAATGACCGGCGAGAAGAACTGACCACTGGTCAGATTAACAATGCGCACGTTAACGTCGCTGGCGAGAGCTGAGAACGCTGAGCTGCCAACGACTAAGGTTGCGATGGCGGCGACTCGGACGTGACGTGCAATCGAGATGCTCATCGAGCTTACTCCAAGTTTTAGGGGTGAAGACAACACCTGGACGGTGCTCGATCGCCATAGCATGGCTCAACTTCAAGTTTTCAACCATAACACGATTATGTGATATCATGTTATCTACTGACGTTATTTCAATGACTGTTGGAATTCATGTCATGATTGGGACGAATTGGGCGTACATTGCAGGTGGACAAAGCCTGCTTCCGTCGGGCGTGACCTCTGATGCTGCAGCCACTTAATGCCTTAGCCGAAGCTTCGACGTGATGACATCGAGCGGTGAAAGGCATCGAAGGCAAACGGTGTCGTGACGCCTCACACAACCCCAACCATCCTTTCCACGGCTCATCTCTAGAGACCTGAGCAAAGACAGACATCAACGACGAACATCCTCAAAAAAAGCGATGCCCATCTCGTTCCTGACGGTTAGTCTTGTTTCGAGAAAAGAATGAAACGGGGGACCGCCTGATGTCATTCGACCCACTGAAGCCGATTGTCACTATCGCCATACAAGCGATACGCCGTCCGACGTTCCTGGTGGCTGGATTGATCATTGCCATGCTGGGTCTCGCCTGGCCCAACAACTATGTTCATGCCAATGACGAACGTGGCGCTTGGTCCGAGGTCGTCGATTGGCCCATCATTGCGCTTCATACCGTTTTGACCCCGGATGGCCGCGTGCTCTCCTATGGATCCGCCACCAATGGCGATCAGGGCGCATCAAGCGTCTATGATGTATGGGATCCTGCAGATGGTCTTGGACCCGACTCCCACTTAACGCTACCCAATGGCAGCGGAGTCGACAGCTTTTGTAGTGGTCAGTTGTTGTTACCTCAATCTGGTGAGGTCATCGCCGTCGGCGGCAACAGTCTCGAAAGCGTTGCTCGGTTTGGCTATCAGGACAACGGCATGCGTGATGCTGGCGACCTCGAGGACGCTCGCTGGTATGGCACGCTGACCATCTTACCGGATGGTCGATTGGTGATTCAGGGCGGAACGAACTTTGGGTCGAACGGCTGGCTACCTTCGATCACGCCGGAGATTTCTGATGACGGTGTAACGTGGCGCCTGCTTAACGGCGCGAGCAGTGCAGAGGTTTATGATGGCGACAACGAGAATCGCTGGTGGTATCCGCGTAGCTTCGTCGCTCCTGACGGCCGGATCTTTGGGATAACTGGGTCGGTTATCTATTACTTGGATTCGGATGGTGACGGCAGCCTGGATCTCGTAGAACCGTTGACTAGCGCAAGCAAAGGCGCAACCTCGACAGCGGTCATGTACCGACCGGGACGGATCCTGCAGGTTGGCGGCGGTGGCTTTCATTCAAACGACGATGCCTTGCTCAACGACATCGCGACGACGGCGGCGACGATCATCGACATTAACGGTCCGACGCCTGTGCAATCGGCAGCGACGCCTATGCGCTATGCCCGGCATTGGGCCAACTCAACGCTCCTTCCCAATGGCGACGTCCTGGTTACGGGCGGTAGTCGGATCAACAACCTCCTTCAGGGCGTCGCCAATACCGCCGAGATTTGGAACCCCGACACCGATACTTGGACTAGCGTCGCTGAAGGAAGCGTCGCTCGACTTTATCACTCATCAGCCCTCTTGCTGCCCGACGGCCGGGTGTTGGTGACAGGTGGTGGCTCACCGGGACCGCTCACCAACCTCAATGCCGAGGTCTATGAGCCGCCCTATCTCTTTGATGGAAGCGCCCCTACCCTAACGCGGCCGGCAATCGTCGATGCACCAGCTGTGCTCGACGTCGGCGGCACGTTTGCCGTTACCGTCGGCGATAATGAAACCATTGCCCGTGTAACCTTGATCAAGACTGGGGCCACGACCCATTCGTTCAATATGGATCAGCGTTTTCTCGAGTTAGAGTTCAGCCAAGCAGGCTCAACAGTAACGATGAGCGCGCCGCCTAATCGAAATGTCGCGACACCAGGTTACTACATGCTGTTCGTCCTCGACGGCGATGGCACACCATCGGTCGGCCGCCTCATGGTCATCAATCCAGCGACCTAGCCGATCAGAATACGATATGGCGGCAGGCCAGACACCCATCAAACCCGCCCTATTCGGTTAGGATGGAACGTTTGGACTTGGTGAGAATGTTGCGGATTATCTTGTCGCAATACTCTTTTTATGAAGCACGCAGCCATCGGCCATGATCATCCTCTCCAGGTGGCCTTTGGCATCCAAGGCGGCGGCCAGCCATGATCCGTTCCATCCCAAAACCATGGACTGTGATACTTAGCTGCGTGGGCAATAATGGATCCTGCAATGACGGACAGGTCACCCCTTGTTTGATCTGGAAAGAGCTCTTGAAGGACATCAATAGCAGCGTTTCTGGCAGGACCGTCTGAGTCTCCAGTTTGCCTTCTCACACGATACGCACGGGCGACACGCCATTTGATCTTGTCGTCGAGCTCTTTGAGGATTCGGTCGCCACCAGTCGTATCAGAAACCATTTTGTTGCCACTTTGTTCTCACCTATCGACAACGATATGGCAAGACATGGCCGCTGACTAGCCCCCCATCGGCGGCAACAAAACCGTCCGGTAGCCGTCAAAAGAGGAACCGCAAAGCAAGGCGTGACGATGACTGCGGTTGCTACAATGTTCGATATAATTGCCTCATATTGGAAAGAAAACAAAAACGTTACAACATCAGAGCGAAAAAATATAACCCACAAGAGAAAAATGAAAACTGCATTCAACAAAATCATCGATTTACTTTAAATCTACAAATGACTACCAACCATGATCATGTTTTTCGGGGGATAATTTGATGCGTTCACTTGCACTCATCATAGTCTTAGCCGTCGCAGCCTGCGCCGACTCGACAACTGTTCTTGAGACGACGACACCGCTCAAAGGAGGCATCAAACCAGGATCGACCGTTGCCCTCCATTTCGACGCCCCTTCACAAGAACCGGCCGAGGATGCCCCTCTTGAGCAACGTGAGGCTTATGTCCTTGCACGTCATCTCGAAAAATCCTTGGCCAACTTTCTCATCTACGAAGGTCATTTTGAGAACGTCGTCGCCAACGGCGAACCGGCCGACTATGAGCTGCGAGTCGACGTCCTCGATGTTCACCTCGAACTCTACGGCCCGAATCTCACGTCCGTTCACGGCGACGTTGCCAAGTATGACATCACGCTTGAGGACCGGACAAACCGCGAGGTCATCTCTGCCTTTCGTGTTGATGCCAAGGCCGCCAAGCAAGGCCATTTCAAAGCCTCGCTCGCCGGTAATTCCGGCCCTGTACTGCAACCCAGGGAGCTCATCGACATCTCAGTCGAGCGAATCCTTGAAGGGTTGGACTCCTAATCTTTGGCCATCTTGATAAAAGGGATTTTTTGATGATCGCCGTTAGAAATGCTTTGATAGTCGTTGCTCTTAGCTTGCTGGTAAGCGCCTGTGCCGGCAAGGTTTACCCTGTTGCGCAGGTGGAGAAGAAGCCTGTGAAGGCCCTTGAGAATGGCAAAGTTGTCGCCCTCGATCTGACCTCCACGGCCGAGCCTTCTGCCATTCTAGAAACCGTCGAGCAAGAGCTGACCCGCAATCTGGTCACAACGCTGGGCCAGGGCACATTCACCAAAGTCGTCAAAGCTGATCAGCCCCACGACTACAAATTAGCCGCTGTCATTACCGACTACGATGCCAAGAATCCGCATTTGACGCTGCTGGGCGATCTTCTTTCCGATGCGGTAGGAATCGAGAAAGGTCAAATCATTTCCCGGGTCAACGTCGATGTCGACCTTGAAGACACGGCTGCCGGCGGTGAGACCATCACCGAATTCAGCGTCGGCGGCGGCTCAGGATTGACAAACTATGGCGATGGCGATGCTAATAATCCCGCAATCCAGCAAACTGTCTCAAATATTACCGTCGCTCTGACATGCATTAATCAAACAAGTAGCGACCCAAACATTATCGCGATGTGCGAGGGTTTTTAGATCAAACTTGCCGACTCTTGGGTTCGCTCATTCACAAAAGCCTTTGCCGTGGCCAGACACATGTTGGGCCACGGCAATGACGCCTTCCTCGCGTTGATCAGAGCGTTTAGCTCGGCGAGTGGCCAGCCCCTATCGTCGAGCCAAGAGCGCTCATGAAGTGATTGCAAATGGCGGCAGGTCCTTTCGCATCGGAGCGCAATCAGCTGTCGATCTCTGGCCACGACAGTCTCCAAAGGCCACGGCCTGTACCCTGTACCCTTTCTGCATGACATCTCAATTTCCGTCAGACGAGCCAAGAGCACGGTTTCTGAAGGCTGTTCGTCCTTCCCAGCCCTCACCCCTTGACCTTTCCACAGACGGACAAAAGGATGGTCCTGAGAGCGAGGCCGGCTAGGGAGGTTACCGTTGATCCGACAATTGATGCTCAGCGCTGCAGTCCTCATTCCCGCCTACGCGAATGCAACCGACTGCGGCGGGCCGGAGATGCCCTGCGAACTCGACGACGGCACCTATCACATCGCGCTACCTAATGGTGACGTCAGAGGCACGTTGATGCATCTCCATGGTGGCGGCGCGACCGGCAAGGGCGTGCTCGATAGTGGCATCGCGAAAGCGGCCCTATCCCGCGGCTATGTTCTGATCGCGCCGCAAGGCTGGCACCCAGAGAACCGCTGGCAAAAGGATTGGAGCGTACCCGGGAAGGGTATGTCTTATCGCCGAGACGACATCGACTTTCTCCGCGATGTGCTTGTCGATGCCAAATCCCGCCACGGCGTCGCTGTACAAGACGTCTTACTGAGCGGCTTTTCCCGTGGCGGATCGATGGTTTGGAATGTCGCCTGCGAGGCCCCCGATCTCGCCCGGGCCTATGCCCCTGTCGCCGGCGCCTTTTGGGATGATTTGCCAGAGAACTGTGCGTCGCCAGTCGATCTCTTCCACACTCATGGCTGGACCGATCGTGTGGTGCCACTCGAGGGCCGCTCGTTTGACAATGGGAGGGTCATTCAAGGTGATGTCTGGGCGTCGCTGTTCGTCCTTCGCGAAACGAATGGTTGTGTAAACCGTCAGCCCGAGACCGGATCTGCCGAAGGCGGATTGTGGTTCCGCCATTGGACCGACTGCGCCGCTGGACAAATCGACTTGATGCTCCATCCCGGCGGACACGGCCCCCCTCAGGGTTGGACTGATCGCGTCCTCGATTGGTTCGAAGAACGCATGACGGATAGTCCGACCTGAAGATGACTGACCTTATGCGTTGCACCAGCGAAGGATGAGGATCGACGGCATTTCTGGAGCTTTGCCAAGGCAGTTCAGCGCAAAATTCTAACCTCCAGCATTAACTTAGTGTTAACCAGCCCCGACTAAGGTTGGTTCATGAGCAAGGTCGCGGTCACGCCTGAACTGATTGATTCCTAATAACTTTTGGTGACGCGGACCTTGCTCCCCCAACTTCTAAAAGCGCGGTCGAATAGCAGTCACAACAGAGACCTTGCGCTTTAGAACCAATCTGCGCACGCACCCTAGTCTTGACTTGATGCCTTTCGCCTCGTTCCCAAAGACGAGAATGTTTGGCAATTCTCAAAACACCGGCAAAGGCTATTGCCGCAGATCGTCAGCGGTCATAGCCATCACAAAGCATCAACCTGAGATATCACATTGATAAGCGTACATATCCCTATGACTTGATGGTAGATGTTGACGTTTGATGAATTCAAACGGTTAGAACGCGAAGAACTGACCCAACCGTACTATTCGCGGAGTCATAGCCATGTGATTGTCAGGCATAACGTACGGTCGCATGATCGAGCCTTGAGAAGGTCGTCATCACATGACACTTGAAGTCTACCTACTCTATCTCGCTGCGGTTGGCGTTTTCTTCGCGTCACCGCCTGATACCAGTCAACTCCTCATCGTCTCCAACAGTATCAAATACGGCTTGAGACGCAGTGCCTTCACGATCGCAGGCGATCTCACAGCCAATAGTTTACAGATGACATGTGCAGCTTTTGGGCTCGCGACGGTTATCGCGACGTCGGCGTATGCTTTTGTTTGGATCAAGTGGATCGGCGTTGTTTATCTTGCCTGGATCGGGCTTCAGCTCTTTTGCTCGAGAAACGGGACCGATGGCGTTGATGCCAGCAAGTCCGGACGTCCATTTCGTTTGTATCGTCAGGGCTTCATCACATCGATGGCCAATCCATTTGCTGTCGTCTTTTTCGGTGCGCTATTCCCACAGTTTATCGATCCATCATCGTCGGTTCTGCCACAACTGTTCATCCTTGGCGGGACTTACATCATTGTTGACGGTCTGATCCTGTTGCTGTGGGGTCTCTTCGGCATTCGTACAGCCTCGGTGTTGCAGCGGCACTCACGAGGCCTGTTAAGCAAGATATGCGGATCATTGATGATCGCAGCAGCTGCGCTTCTTGCGCTTAAGGACTTTGAGCCACAGAAGTAACAAGTTGCGACGTCATGACTTGAGGCTCTCTCTGTCTTCGATGAGGGAGATTGCTGGCGTCCGCCATCGCAAGCGTGTCGGGATATCGATATGCTCCTTGGCTCTTGAGATCGGCAATTGACCATTGGGGATACGTCGCATGGCTGAAGATCGACTTTCAAAGCAGTTCGACTTCCTTACCGAAGTCGACAAGCTCAAGTCTGTCTTGCGGGCCAACACCCTTTGTGGTGCGTCTCGCCGGGAAAACTCAGGCGAGCATAGTTGGCATATTGCCCTTTATGCGATGATCCTCGCCGAACACGCCAATCGTCCCATCCAAATCGAACGAGTGATGAAAATGCTGTTGATCCATGATCTCGTCGAAATCGACGTCGGCGACGTTCCAATCCATGGAAACCACGACACGTCGGTGCTTGAGCAGCGCGAACGAGCGGCGGCGGATCGGATCTTTGGACTACTGCCAGCGGATCAACGGGACACGTATCGCGATCTATGGCATGAGTTCGAGGCTGCAGAGACCGATGATGCGATCTTCGCAAAATCGATTGATCGTGTGCAGCCGGTGGTCAGCAACCTTGCCACAAATGGCGGGACGTGGCCCGATTTCAAGGTGACGGAAGAGCAATTGGAAAACCGAGTGGGGGTCAAGGTAAAACGGGGAGCGCCAGCGATTTGGAATCATCTCAAAGGGCAGATCAGCGCGTATTTCGCAACTTGATGCCGCTGTCGTTCAAGATCCAACTTTGATCGACATCAACGACCGTTCAACCAGATCTCTTGCATAGTCTTCACAGCGAAGATCATCAGACCGCAAGCTGCGAATGAGGACCATATTGCTCATGCTGGGCGGGGCGATGCTACGTCGTCATGTCGGCTTCTTCCTATGATGATGACAGCACCGTCCAGATCTCAATAGGGCTGCCGATTAGCTCCATAGCGGTAAAGGCAGCACGTCTGCGGCCAAGCCGCGGAACCGATGAAAGACCGAGACATGACAGAACCAGGCGCTTTCGAGACAACCAAGCCATCTCAAGGTTTTCATCGCATCCTTGTTGCCTCGGATCTTACCGCCTATTCCGATCGCGCCTTCGATCGCGCGGCCATGTTGGCGGAAGAATATCGCGGAACGATCCGTTTCGTTCATGCTGTTGCTCCCGACTCCCTACCTGAGAGCTATGTGCAACAAGAGGTTCTCAAAGCTGAGGGAAGTCTCAAGCAAGAGGTGCACGACAGCGGTATCAATCAGCGACTCGACGTCTCGATCACGGTGGGTCGCGGCAGGGCGGAGGAGGTCATCGTCGAAGAGGCAGCAGCGATGAAGGCTGATCTTGTCGTTATGGGGCTTTCTCACGACACCTCACTGACCAACATTTTTCGAGGCACAACGATCGAGCGGGTGGTGAGAACAGCGCCCTGTCCGGTTCTCGTCGTGAAGACGCGGCCATGGAGACGCTACAAGAAAATCGCGCTTGCTCTCGATCTGGCCGAACCGTCGCGACGTGCATTGGATATTGCCCTTGGTGCCATGCCGGATGGACACTTCAATATTATTCATGTGAACGAATCGATTTCCAGCAACCGCGATGCCGAGACCGCTGGTAGCTCCAAGGAGATTAAACGACATAATGAGATCAGGGACCTCATCACAGGAAGAGCCGCTGCAATCGGTCGCGATGAACGCAAATTGGGCGATAAGCTCAACTTGATCATCGAGTCTGGAAAAGCCAGCAAAGCCTTGCAGACGCATGTCTTGCACCTGGCACCTGATCTTGTTGTTTTGGGAACTCATGGGCGGCTGGGCGTGCCGAAGTTCTTTCTTGGTAGTGTCGCGGAGATCCTCATGGAGACACTGCCGCAGGATCTTCTGGTGGTGCGAGGTTGATTTTTTTGCACCAGCGCTCTCACATCTTCAGGTGTTACTCTGAGCGCTCAACCCTTATCACGACCAGCGGCAGACCCGTCGATCCGGCCTAAAGCTGCCTAACGATCGTTGGAGCCCGGATGTCATCTCCAGCGTTCAATGGCTGGGCTTGCGTTGAGCCATTGAATGACAGCAGCTTGTTCGACTACCAACCTGATGTTTTACATCATTGTTTTGTCATAACACACTGACCAGGCGCTGGTATTACCATGCCACCTTCTTCCCAATGGTCTCGTTCGACTCTTGATCAAATATCGACACGTTGCGCTCTCAACCGATCCCAGTCGAAGTCGATACCATGGCCTGGGCGCTCTGGAGCTGTGGCGAATCCGTCTTGGACAGTGAGCGGGTCCGCCATGTAGCGATCTAGACCAAAGGCGTGCCATTCGAGATAAGCGGCATTCGGGGCAGCCGCCAGGAGGTGCACATGGAGGTCATGGGCACCGTGCGAAATCACCGGAAGGCCATGCGCTTCGGCAAGCCTCGCAATCTTCATAAAGGGCGTAATACCGCCGCACGTCGTCAAATCAGGCTCTGGGAAATCGACACCTCCGGCAGCAATCAGGCTCGTGAACTCCGGAAGGGTGTGCAGATTCTCGCCAGCCGCAATCGGAATTTGCCCCAATGATCTGAGATAGGCATAGCCCTCAATGTTATCGGGCGCGATGGGCTCCTCCAGCCAGACGAGATCATAGGGCTTGAGCATCGCCATGGCACGCTGGGTCTCGTCGACCCGCCAAGCTTCATTGGCATCGGCCATCAATTCGATCTCAGCGGGTAGATGATTGCGCATCGCCTCGACGCGTGCGGCGTCTTCGGCAAGTGTTGGACGTCCAAGGCGCATCTTGACCGAATGAAATCCGGCTTCAACGCTTGCACTTCCTCCTTCGAGCAATTTCGCCAGTGGGAAGTTCAGATCGATATTGCCGGCATAAGCGCGAACCGTTGGATCATATCCGCCAAGCAGACGCCAAAGCGGCGTGCCGAGCCGCCGGCCCTTCATATCCCATAGGGCGACATCGACCGCGGCCATGGCAAAGGCGACCGGACCACCGCGCCCAGCATAGTGATGGCGCTTGTACATTTGCCGCCAGAGCCACTCGATCCGATCTGAGTCAGCCCCAAGCAGGATATCACGAAAGGGCAGATCGGCCACTTTGGCGACTGAAGCGCCCTGCCCTTCATGCAGCACGGTATATCCAGAGCCAGTGACACCGTCGGTATCGACCAAGCGCACGGTCACCATGTCGAAGCCCTTCATCAAGCCGGCTGCCGATGCCTCAACTGGCACTGGCAAAGGTAGCCTCAAGAGGTCCACATGCATTGTCTCAATCATCGCCATGATTGGCCTCCCCGTCGTCTATTTATGGGTAGAATCGGCTTACAGTTAAGAACAGCCTACCAAGGTTCGACATAGGTCCGAACATCGGTCTCAAAGGTCCAGGCCGTCCGCGGTTGCCGATGGAGCTGCCAGTAAATCTCGGCCAGATCGTCTGGCTGCATGATGCCGTCTTTTGGGCGTTCTTCGAACCAGTCTGGAAACAGCGCGCGCGTCGCGTCGGTGTCAATCGGCCCATCGATCACGATATGGCCGACATGAATGCCTTTTGGCCCGAGCTCACGCGCCATGCTCTGAGCGAGTGCGCGAAGGGCGTGCTTGCCACCAGCAAAAGCCGCGTAGCCCTCGGCGCCACGAAGGCTTGCTGTTGCGCCGGTAAAGATGATGGTGCCATGTCCGCGTGGCAGCATGCACTTGGCACCTTCGCGTCCGACAAGAAAACCGGCGAGGGCGCACATCTCCCAGACTTTACGATAGACGCGGGTGGTGGTTTCGGTGATGCCGAAACGAACATTACCACCAACATTGAAAACAATGCACGCTAGCGGCCCGATGTCTTGCTCTATCTTCTCCATCAGCGCTGTCACTGCATCTTCGTCGCGGGCATCGGAGTGGAGTGCCGTGATCGCCCCGCCTTCAGCCTCAATCGAATGAACAAGCGTTTTTAGATCGCCACGCCGCCTTGTCGCCACCACGTGGTAGCCTTCGCGGGCAAACCGCCTGGCGATTGCGCTACCGAGGAAGTCGCCAGCTCCGACGATGAGCGCTGCTTGCTGTCCACTTACCAAATGGCTCTCCTCGGTGCTTGAAATCGTCAAGGTGGCGCGTCGCCTGACACCGTCGGACCATCGCCTTGAATCGTGGTGCGACGCATGTCCCTCACCTCGTCAGTCGAGCGAAAGCGACGCACGCGATGCACTGTCTGGCGATTGTCCCACATGACAAAATCGTACTGTTCCCATTGATGTACGTGGAGAAACGCTGCTTGTGTCGCGTGTTCGGTGAGGTCGCGAAGCAGCGACCGCGCTTCGGGCATCAGCCAGCCTTCGATGGTGCCGGCATGGGATGACAAAAATAGCGACTTTCGCCCTGTCACGGGATGGCAACGCACCAAGCGCTGGCGTACCGGCGTGAACGCCCTTTGCTCCTCTTCCGTGAAGTCCGTGAAACCGAGAATGCCACGCGAATAGAGGAGTGAATGCACGCAGATTAGATCCTCGATCTCTGCTTTGGTTTCGTCGTCAAGCGCATCATAAGCGGCCCGCATGTCCGCGAATTCGGTATTGCCTCCGGTCTTGGGAATTTGTCGGGCCGAGAGAAGTGAGTATTTCGCCGGCACGACGCGATACGAACTATCGGAGTGCCAGAGTTGGTTGCCGATATTGAAAAGGCTGCGGCGATCATCGGGCGCCAGGACGTTATTGGTCTCCGATAAATTAGAGACATCGGCCAGCTCGACTGCTAACCGACGATCCTCTGGTTTGGTCACATTACCACCAATCGCAAGCTCAATCTCACCAAAGTTCCGGCTAAACGCGACCTGCTGGTCGTCGTTGAGCCGTTGGTCATGAAAAATGAGGACGGCGTAACGATCCATGCCCGCTTCGATCGCCTCGATGTCGCTTCGAGATAAGGGTTCGCAAAGATCGATACCGCGAACTTCGCCGGCGAAGTTGTCGTTCAGCGGAGCGATTGCGATGCTCATGGGATACGCACCCCCGATGGATTAGAAGGACTCCCTTGCTGGCCGGAGATCAAGCTCAAACGTCCAAGCGGTAGGGTGTTGGCAATGGAGGTGCCAATAAGCATCGGCGATCGCATCTGGGTCGAGCAGACCGTCCTCACCTAGCCTATCGATGATATCTGGCACTCGGCTGCGCAGGCGTTCGCCATTGATCCCGCCATCAATAATGACATGGGCGACGTGCACGCCCTTCGGCCCGAGATCGCGCGCCATCGATTGCGCAACCGCTCGAAGCGCCGCCTTCGCCGATGCAAAGGCGGTAAAAGGAGGGCGCGAGCGGAGACTTGCTGTGGCACCGGTAAAGATGACAGTACCGTGCCCCTGCGCGCCAAGCCGCCGGCTCGCTTCACGACCAACAAGAAATCCGCTCAAACACCTCGATCGCCAGACGTCTTCAAAGAATTCCAATGACATGGTGTCAAGCTCGCCGCGGGCGTTGTTACCCGCGTTGAAGACGATCAGGTCTGCGGGCCCGGTCTCATCGTTTGTCATCGCCCTATCAAACAGCCTGACAATGTCATCTTCTTTGGTCGCATCCGTGGGTACGGCTGACGCCTTACCGCCATCGTTGCGAATACCGCTTGCAATGGCTTCAATCTGTTCGGCCGTCCGGCTTGCGACGAGGACATGGTGCCCCTCGGCAGCGAAACGTCGACAAAGAGCTGCCCCAAGTCCCGCATAGGGCCCAACACCGATAACGACTGCTTTCGTTGCCTTGGCGGATTCATTCATGGCCGCCTCCCATCATACTGAACTGTTGCAGGCGATTCTTACGCCAGCTGATGGTTAGTGAAGCATGTTTTGTAAGTCGCAGCCAGCTTGTGTAGCTGGTCGCTCGACAGACGCGGGAATTGGAAAGTCGAACCTAGCAACGGTCCACACGAGCGGCATAGCAACCACGCTTTGCAAAGTGGATGTGTAGGTAGCGTGTCGACGCATCGGTCAGCATGCTCTCAATAACCTGCTCAAGATCTTCACCCTCCACGACATCCCCTTCGATCATCATGTCATCTTTGTCGAAAGCACGAACTGAAAGAAGACGCCGTCGAAGTTGATCCGGCACTTCGTTTGGTGCAAGCCTGGCTTGCCTACCTCCCTCTCGAATGAAGATTGCATGGTTTGATCAATAGGGGGACGCTGCAGGTTGGTGTTCGAAGTTCAAGAGGAGAACTGGTTCACCAACCGCAACATCTTCTAACGAGATCCGGCATGGAAAGCTTGGATATTGGTCTGCAATCAATCGCTGAACACCATGGTCGCTAAGGGTATGATCATCTTGCCCGAAGAGATGTTCAAACGGCGCTGACGGCAGGGCATTGATCTGAAACGACATCACGTCCTCCATGCGTTACGATGTCGTTGGATCGTGATGCTTTCCGGAAATTGGTGCGACCCGATTCTTGCGGCCTTGCCCAAGACATGCGCGTCAATAGGGGATCACATTGCGGCCCGTTTGGCTCGGTCCTAAGTTGAGGAGCACGTAACTGTTGTCGGGGGTAGCAGACATGCCGCGCATCTTTGATGAAACCCGAACAAGAGAGGCCCTTGAAGGTGCCTGGAGTTTAGAGACGGCTATCCAGTGGTCGAAAGAAAATCCTGCGAATGGTCAGTGTAACGTTACCGCAGCGGTGATCTACGACCTGTTTGGCGGCGAGATCCTGCGTACTCGATACCCCTCGTTCTGGCATTACTACAATCGCATCGACGGCAAACGCGTGGATCTAACGGACAGCCAGTTTTCCCGCCCAGGAGCTCGTTTTAGCGCACCCGAGCGCTATGACGATGAGGTCAGTGATTGGAACGCTGCGATGGACGGTATCAAGCCTCGTGAATATGACGTCCTGAAAGAAGCCCTCCTTCAATGCCTCGATTGACAGAGCCAACGTAGCTCAATTAGATCAGTTGATTGACCCTAAATGCAACCGGAGATTGATCGATAACGGCCAGGGCCGGTCCCGACGAACGGAATTGTAGGGATGAGACGCAATCATCCATGTCGACCGCGTGCGATTTCTAGGCGACAGACCGACGCTGCGCACAGATATCATAACATGTCGACATGAGGTCATCTGCCGGAACAGCCTGACTAAACAAGAAGCCTTGAACTTGATCGCAATCATGCTCTCGCAGCCAGGCTAGCTGCTCAGCTGTCTCGACACCTTCAGCAACCGTGATCGCTCCAATCTGCTTCGCCAAGGCAAGGATCAGACTCAGCAGCGGTCCTGATGACGGCAACTGTTGGACAAAGCTACGATCGAGCTTGATGCAATCGACTGGGAAGCGCGAAATATGCGCCAGATTGGAGTAGCCTGTACCGAAATCATCCAATGCAAGCCGAAACCCGAGTTCATTGATGCGAAGGAGGCGGCGCGAAACTTCTGCATTATCACCAACCAATGACGTTTCGGTGATCTCCAATTCCAAGCTCGATAGCGGAAAGTCCGCAATCTCGGCGGCTTTCTCAAAGAGTGAGGCGAAGTCCTCATGTTGGAACTGCTTTGGCGATACATTCACCGATAGATCGATTTCAAAGCCGTCGCGACGCCAAATGTTCATTTGTTGGCAGGCTTGTTTGATCACCAGCATGCCGATCTGATCGATGACACCAATCTCCTCGCAGACCGGGATGAACTTACCAGGTGGAATGTCGCCACGCTCCGGATGGAACCAGCGCAGTAGCGCTTCCGCGGCAACAACGGTGTTCGTCGCAAGATCGATCCTAGGCTGATAGAAGAGCGTGAAGGCGTCGTCCTGGATGGCGCGCTTAACGTTAGCCTCGAGCCAACTACGCTCAATCGCTTCGGCACCAATCGAGTCATCGTAAACCGTATAGCGATCACGCCCGGCACGCTTGGAGTGATACAAGGCCAGATCGGCCTGTTTCATCGTCGTGGCCCAATCCGTCCCAGCTCTGTTGTCAAAGACGGCGACACCAATACTTGTAGTGACGCTGAGTTGAATCGAACCGCAGTCGATCGGTTTGGTAACTTCGCCTCGTATTTTGTCCAAATGGTGGTGAAGGTCGTCAGAGCTTGGAGGCTCCTTCATCAGCAAGACGAACTCATCACCCCCCATGCGCGCAAAGACATCAGTCTCTCGGATATGCTTACGCACCCGCTCAGCAAACGTGCGCAGGATTGCATCACCAATCTCATGGCCAAACGTGTCGTTGACTTTCTTAAACTTATCAATGTCCAAAAAAAGTAGAGCGTAGCGAGAACGAGACGGATCGACATTGCTGCTGATCTCATCCAAGCGTTGTTGCATGTACGAACGATTGAAACACCCGGTCAACTGGTCTCGAGCAGCGAGATAACGTGCTTTGTCGCGCGTTGTCTTGAGTTCGCTGACATCGAACGCGGTCACCAATAGTGCCTGATCGCCGGTGACGGCGTCCAAGCATCGCTTCGTGCTCAGATCGAACCACCGCTCGCCACTTGTTGTCTTGATTTTCGTCACGCAATGGCAGTCATCACGGCGCTGCCACGAGGCCCGCATCTCGTCAAAGACGCCGGGTATGACGAAAATCTCATCAAATCCTACGTCAATGCCCCATAGCGCGTTTCGAGCTGCAGGATTCTTATAGAGCGGACGTCCTTCAATGGTGTAAAGCGCGATAAGGACGTCTGTATGCAGGAGAGCTTCAGTGCTGCGGAGCGTTTCTGGTGTTTCTTTGGCTTCACCTGTCACTTCACACATCATCGCCATCCTGCCATCCGGCATGATGAAGCCTGTGTAAACGACATTGACGGTGATCGGTATTCCGTTGGGATAGAGCGTCCAGAACTCGCAGAACTCAGCGTTCCGCTCAATGAAGTCGCTTTGGTATTGTTTTAAGCGTTTTGCGACCGTCGTGGACATGCCTTGAGAGAGATCTCTCGATTTGAGCGATGCCTCGTCATCCGCACTCCAAATCTTGCACGCGGCCTCGTTGGCGTAGGCAATACGGCAGCAGTCGGTATCATAGACCCATACAGGCGTTCGCAGTCCTCGCGCTAATGCGAACGGATCAGATGAAATGGTTGGCTGCCGTCCGGATTCCAGAGACGTCATGTCTGCCGCCCGTAAGCGCGGCAGCTGTGCCCAATCGACTTGCCTCAGGCCGCTGCCTCCAACTGAGGCGACATCTCACTCAAGGGCCTGAACCCAGGGGTCGCCTCGACCGACGACTTCCAGCGGGCAATGTTTGGATATGGCTGGAACGCGATGCCGGCTTCGTCAATCACGTGCGTATAACCAAAGAGTGAGATATCGGCGAGCGAGTAACCTGAAGCGAGCATGAACTCGCTTTCCTTGAGATGAGCGTCCAATCGGGCCAGTCCAGGTTTGGCGTTCTCGCACCATTGGGCGATGTCAGCACCACGTTCGCGCCCCAATTCAGGTACGATCGTGGTGAAGAAACGTGCTGGTGAGATGAACGGTTCCAACTTCGACTGCTCGAAGAACATCCACTGCAACGCTTTGGCACGATCTTCAGGCTTTTTCGGCATGAGATGTGTACCTTCAGCAAGGTACCAAAGCATGGCGTTGCTCTCGCCAATACCCTCGCCAGTCTCCGTCACCATGTAGGGTACGACACCAAGCGGGTTGATCTCGAGGAATGCAGCCGACTTTTGTTCACCAGCCAGAACGTCAATAAGCTGAAACTCAAACGGTTTGTCGAGCTGACGCAGTACAATCCACGCCTTGAAGCAGTTTCCGGAGCCGAGGCAGGCGTAGAGTTTGATGTTCATCGTGGATCACTCCAAGGATAAGCCTTGAAGGATCGTAGTCCTTAATCGTTAACTCCAGGTGTATTTGTGACCAGACGCTCCTGTTGAATAGATGGTCATTTGAGAATGTGCACACTAAATGCCTTGATGACCATTGGTTCCGAATCGTTAACGAGCGCTTAGCGAAGAATCCTTTGTTTTCAATGAGGTTAGGCAATTTAGGAGTCTAATTACCCTTAATGAAATCAACAACTTACGAACCAAATGCCTAACCCGTTTGGAGAAAAGAATGAACCACGAGAAAGCACGAATGGTTATCAACCGTACTCCGAAAGATGAGCCTGTCTTTTTTCTATCCGCAAAAGACGTCCTTGCTACCGGGCTCGTTACTCAATGGATCACTCCAGCCGAAACAACCGGTGTGAATGAGGCAAAGGTCCAAGCAGCACGCAACGACCTACAGCTCTTCGGCGGCTATCTGGATGCCGGTGGCTGCATGAAGATCCCTAGCTAAGCTCAACCCGTGTGGGCGCATAGGCCTCTTCGCCCGCAAAGACCTGATACTGACCGAGCAAAATCACTATGGATAGCAGTGCAGATAGCGAGCACGACCTCAAGCGCTTTCGGAGGCGGATCTCCACCTGCTCCGAACCATGCATGTAGCTTTCTACTTTTGAGGCGGCGAGCCCTATCTCATTCGTGGGATAAGCCGCGTAAACATCAACAACCTGATCCTGCTCTGTGAGCTCAATCGGAAGGACGTGACAAAGATCAACCTCACTGTATTTCTGAAAGGCACCTAACCAACATTGACAAGCAATTTTTGCGCCTGCACAGTTATGATTCGGCATTCGAATGCATTTTGGAGAAAGACCTTTGCTCCAAGCTAAGCTAATTTCCTTACCTTTTATTGCAATTTGACTTGGCAGAGGATTTTTCGTGGCATTCTTTAGTTACTCTACGATCGACTGGGATGCGGAAGCAGAAAAAGAAGTACTGCATAAGCTGCCCGGCATCTTAGAGTCACAAATTCAAGCAGAAATTGGTTCACGTAATTTCAAGATCTGGCGAGACCAGAGAAGGCTCAGATGGGGGGACGATTGGCAAGCCCACATTGAGGATAGCATAAACAAACATGACGCAATGATCATATTGGTCTCACCATCTTGGTTCAAATCAACATTCTGTCAGCAAGAATTCAAGGCTTTTGTCCGTGCGCCATCGCAAAAGAAGGGACTTTTGCTTCCGATATTATGGCGCAATGTGCCCCTAAATTCATTGAACTCAGAACAGCGCACGAATTGGGATTTAATGAGCCGTGTAAGCCATCCAGACTGGACGGAGCTATGCAATTGCAGCCATGAAGATCGCTTATCGATATTAAGAAAATACTGCAGCCAAGCGGCAAAAAAGCTTCAAGAACGCAAAGTATGCAGCGCACAAGGCAGCGAAGACGAAAACACGCTGTCTTGCGGGATCACCCTGGCAAAGAACCCTTCGAATTCTACAATTGTCTCTGGAGGCTTCGCATTACCGAGCCAAGGAGGTGGCTGGGCGACGTTAAAGCTAGTCGTCTCGCCGTTGGCGGCTTTAGAAACAGACATTGGAGAATTGGTATTTTCAATTAGTGGATTTACTCTGGTTGCAGAAGTTAGCGGTGCCAAAATTAAGAAGGAGGCAGTGCGCTTTGGCGGTGCGGGATTTGAAGGTGATGTAGCTCACGTATACAGAGCTCCCTCGCAAGGTGCGAATACATATGCACTAACTATTGTGGGAAACGAGGGCTTGCTGGCTGGTGAGCCGCTGACTGACGAGGGTGAAGCTGGCCATGTTGAACTGTTTGAGGTTGAACCAGAAGGCGAAGTTGAGCCCAGAGTGTCTGGCAAAGTGGAACTCAATCCGAGATCCATAGATATCGATGATGAAGAATCTATGCTTGACGACGAAATTGAGAAAGAGCTTTCCGCCGCGGACAAAAATGCAAGGAGGATAAAGCGTAAGTTGGCTCAAATCGTTGTCGAAAAATGCAAAAATCGAATATCACTCCTCTCGTCGGATAGCCTATGAAAAGCCGCCTTTCCACAACGCAGATGGCACACTTGCCTAGATTGGAAATATCCTTCGAAGCAAAACTGCGGCTGACAATACTGGCGTTAGAACAGTCAAATGACTTCGTTGGATTGGTGCGAGCGGCAGGCCTGGATCCTGCATCAGACTTTGTCGGGGCGGATCTACGAGGTATCGATTTTGGAAACGCTGACCTGAGCGGTTTTGACTTTACAGGAGCAGATCTTTCTGGATGTAAATTACAGGCCGCGCAGCGTGTAAATGCAATTTTCGATAATACCATTTATTCTTCCGATCAAAGTGCATCTGAGAGCTTTTCTTTATTCTTCGATTTTGCTCGAGAATATGAAACGTCCAATCCCCAAAGGATGGTGAGTCTCGAGCATCGATGTGGCATCAGAATAGTTGATGCTGGCAAGCTGCCTGGCGATACTGCAAAACAAATTGAGATAGCAAAAGAGCAAATCCTACAGGCAACTGAACGCCATACTTTTGAGAAGACGGAACACCAAATAAACGCGGATCTTCATGTTTTCGCCAAGTATAAAACCAATCCTCTGTCGCTGGAAATCATGGCCGACAAGGAGCTAGAACGACGGCTCGCAAATATTGGCATGGTGCTTCAAGAGCTCTTCATCGTTTGCGCTGTACAAGCAATTGTTCCAGATGCGGATATCTTCGATCATGACGTCAGTTTAAAGATCGTCGGAATGTCTCGTAGACTGAGGCTGAACATCCGCATAGGTTGGGAGATCGGCGAGGCTCAGCTCGGCAATCACATCAAGCGTACAGCGGACGCTGAGAGGCGCTATGTCTCCAAGGGGTGCAAGTCCGTAACTGAGTTCAGGGAGCTTCTCGGTAAGCGCAGCGATTTTGTTTCACGATCGCAGATCCAGAATAAAAGTTTCGGCGACATCATCTTTGATTTCTATCAAGACCAGGAACGTTCACAGGATCTATTGTCTTCACTTATTCAGGATGATCTCAACAAGCAATTCAAGGACTATGGCGTTGCCGTCGTGTCGGTGATCGTTGTGCTCGAGCAGATTCAGGAGGCTTGTTTTCTAGCCGGCCACACGATCGACGGGCCCGCAGAAACGTATAGTCTCAGCCAAAGTGACGAAACCGTCGAGCTGGGCTTTCGTCTCAAGAATCTGAGACTGCAGCATGAGGGGCGCGATCGGCTTCGGCGTTATCTCAATGGCGACAATCCAGGCGCCGTCGACGATGCCATAGGCAAAGTGGCGAAAGAAGTCATCCGGGCCGAGATCGGCTCGATGAAGCCTGTCGCCTTCTTGAACTCAATTTGGGGTGACGGCGACGATACGGCTCATCAGGAGCTATTGGTCGAAGAGATCAAGAGAGTCCTGAAAGAACGTTTTGGCCTTCTCGTCAAAGGCGAGCATGTCACGTTTCAGACTGGCGAAAGCAGGCTCGTCGGCCTGCGACGCAAGCTCATGGGGATAGGCGGGCAATTTGACGTGAGTGCGCGTATCGTTAAGTCTAATCGTAGAAACGACCTTCTCGAGGCAACGCTGAGATTCAACTGGCTTGTGCAGGCCCTTGCGGACGGCGACGACGCCGTTGCACTGTTTGTCGATCACGCCCACAATCTTGATACAACAGACAAATGGCAAGCAAGGGTCGAACAGACCCTGGAAGCTACGCTCAAGAAATTGTTGGCGATGTGCACCTGGGAGGCGTTGGAGCAAGCCATGTTTCAGAGAGGACGCTGCGCAGCCCTCATCGCCCAGATCGCGGAGGAGGAAGTAGCCAGCGCAATGGGTTTAAGGATCAGGATTCCCCCACGGCAACTGTTAGCGATAA
Organism: Geminicoccaceae bacterium; assembly: GCA_028285265.1. Lineage (GTDB taxonomy): Bacteria > Pseudomonadota > Alphaproteobacteria > Geminicoccales > Geminicoccaceae > JANQPX01. The sequence continues at coordinate 25,609 of JANQPX010000055.1, read as the reverse complement.
CAGCTGATCAGGAGAGGCCGTCAAATTACGATGCACTGAAACAACAGCGCTATATGCTGCTGGGGAAAAGATATGAGCTGCTTGGACGCACTGACTTCGACCAGAACGATCAAAAGGAGCTGGATCGCATCGGAGCGGCGCTTGATCGAATTGATGAGCGGCTGCAGCCGGAAACCGTTGATTTCGATAGTAAAATCTATAGCGAAACGCTCGACGGAACCCATGGGAGGCTAAGCGACTATGTCCGCAAGCATGCCTATGTCGAGGTCGATCCGATGTTGCTCTTGCCGAATATTCGAGAATAGAGAATTGATAATGAATCCGAAAGCTTTCTAGCAATACCTAACCCTATCGTGATGACCTCGACTAGTACTACAGTTGCATTTTGTTGTTATGTGTGATTCCATCATATCCGATTTTATCGGGGGATCACGTGATGCCAGTAGCGTCTTGGCCAGGAACGCTCATCGATTGGAAGTCAGCGCTTGTTGAATTCAAAGACCACATTGCTCCTTCTTTGGGGCGATCTGAGACGCAATTTTCTGCTGGCGCTTTTATCAATGGGTTGCTGTCTGACGCGGAGCGCAAGACAGGCTGGATGTTGTCGGAAGAAGCCGGTTTTGAACGCCCCTATCGGATCCAGTCACTTTTAGACCGCAGTCGGGACTGTAGGGCGGCAGGAACTTGAGCGTTGCACCTGCCGCTTCAATCGCTTCACGGACGGCAACCGGCTTATGAGCTGGGGAGGTTATCCATGACCACTGTCTCTCCTGGAGACGGGGCTTGGAGGACGATGGGACGTGATCAGATGGACAAAGCTGATCCATTTTACCTGGCTCGCTTTCGTTTAGATACATCTGCAGGCACGAAGACAGTTTCCTCGTCGATATAGCGTATCAACCTTGTGCATAGGTCGCATAATGGAAGGCCCATGATATTATAAAAGCAACCTTCAATATTCTGCACGAAAACCGCGCCGATGCCCTGAATGGCGTATGCTCCAGCTTTGTCGACGTATTCCCTTGTTCGCAAATATCTTCCTATAGTTGATTTATTTAATTCTTTAAAAGTAACATGACTCTCTCTGTAAAATAGATCATTTATACCCGCCTCTTTATTAAGTATCGCAACGCCTGTTATTACGCGATGAGTAGATCCGCTAAGTTTCCTCAGCATTGATGCTGCTTCTCGCTCCGAAGTTGGTTTTCCTAAGACCTCGCCGTTCAATTCGCCAATCGTATCAGCTCCGATAACGAAAGAGCGGGGGAACATTTCGCTCACCGACGCTGCCTTCTGATGGGCCAACCTAGTTGCATTGTCCGGTCCCGAAATCGATCCATCAATGGCTTCAGGAACGTCGCTCGCGGAGACGTCAAACGGAACTCCGACCTGCCTTAGTAAGGCAGCACGGCGAGGCGAGGCCGAAGCAAGAATTATGTGCTTGGAAACCACTGTCGCGCTAATCCGTTATGCCAATGTCGATGTGCTCACACGGCCACGAACGACACAAAATTCCCCGCATTTGACTAAAAATCATTGCCTTTTCTCCATACCATCGTGCGTACTATGCTCTGTTTCGTTCGGCGAGCCAGTGGTTATAAGCGTGAAAAGATAGTTGAAAAGATGCAAGGTGTTCGTTATAAGCAAGAATTGTTGTTTAATCTAAGGTTGTGTAATGCTGATCACTTTTCTCTTTTACGGCGAATTAGCGAGCATGATAGGTGTTCAGGCTGGGCAGCCAATTTGTCCGCACTCTGCAGATTTGCTGTTTTAGCAGGTACAGAGATGGTCGATAAACCAGGCCTGAAAGAGGATACATCAGCATTTGAAGGCCTGATCCTCAATCAAAAAGAGCATCTGTTTGATGTCTTTTTATTGATTCGCACCGACTTTCATAAAGTCTATGATTTGTACATCTCGTCAATTCACGAGCGCAATTCTGCTTTGACAATGACAACATTCACGGCAATTCTTCCATTTCTATGCAGTTTTCTTCTTGTTGTAAGTCACGTAATACCTCTCGATGATATCGTAACTTTTTCAAAGATCCCTGACTTCCTCTTTTTATTGACGCTAGTATCTGGCATTCTGGGAATAATACCCTTTACAAGATTAGTGGATGCACATTGTAGGCGCCTCAGAAATGTTAGAATGATAAACAACTTCAGGCGGCTTTATGTTGAGGAGTTAAGGAAATTCCAGGTGAATTGGAAACCCAATATCCCATGGAATCCGACTTATCCACCATCAATATCAATAGTCTATTGGGAAGTGTGGTATTTTCTGTTTATTGGCATCCTTAATTCTTTGTATGTGTATATCGGCATAAGTGGACTTGATGCTAATGTATCGACAGCAACACAAATAATCTCTGCAGTCGGTGTCTTGGCGGTCCATGTATATGTGCTTTTCACTAGAGATGGCCTGCGAGATCAACTTCGTTATCATGAACCACCAGCCAGCCTTACCTCAAGGCAAGAGGATCAATCATGACCAAAATCAATGAAAACAAAGTTGGGCAAGCATGGCTGAAGTACATGTATTATGTTATATCAGGCGGGTCAGTTATTGCGGACGACAAAGAGCCCATCATCGAGCATGATGCTGCCTTTATTATTTTGAACTGTGATGACAGTCATGATGCAATTATTGATAAGTACGGAGACAATGAAGCGATAAAAAAATATTCGGAAAAAATGTATGCCATGGAGATTATGCCGGAATTTGGCTCGGCATATGGAAGTCGGCTCTTTAGTTATGGGGAAAACATTAATCAGATAGAAAAGGCGAAAAGGTTACTGAGAAGCAAGCCTGAGAGAAAATCTGTCTCGATGGTATTACTGAAACCTGATGAAGACATGACAGATAAGATGCCAAGAGTCCCTTGCCTAACCGAACTAATGTTGAGACTGCGGGATCAAAAGCTGGTAATGACGGCAATTTTTCGATCCCAAAACGCTTATAAAAGCTACGCTAACTTTATGAGCCTGAGAAAAATGCATATGGAGATAGCAAGTGATCTCCAAGTTGGTATGGGAAAACTTGAGATTTTCGCGAGGGTGCCGCACATTTACAAGAGCGATGTAGAGAAGGCCCAGGATATCCTGGCGGAGTATGGATACGAAACAGCGGATGTCTTGCAACAATTTGAGCAATTTGAGCTAAGAGATGCTGCTTAGGTGAAAAAAAATCGGCGACTCAACTTCAGTTTGCACATAGGCCGTTCTCTGACGATCAATGCCGAGTGCTTCGGGTGGGCCGGTCCGCTTGAGACTTGGTTGCACAGAGTCACTCGTAGGCTTCGCATGCGGCCTTTAGATTTCGATATCATCACCGAGAAGCCTGCGTTTTTTAGCATATCCTATTTTCCCTTTTGAGTCGTTCCCCGTCACTACATTTTCTGGCGGGAAGATGGGAGTTTCAACAGCTTCGATATGCCCACTATTAAGCTCGCCTGGGAACGAAGGGCGAAAAAGCGGCTTCAGACGTTCAAACGAGACGCCCGACAGTATCGATCGCTTTGCTTTCGATGCATCCTTGCAACCAGCCAAATCAATGTAGACTATCGTTTTCAGCAGTCCGTCTGGTGTGCAATCATCGACTCTGATTGGGATAAGCTTTCTCTGGAATCCTTGCGGATCATGGGAGAATGCAGCGGCCCATTCAGCTTCGGTAAAATTTGCACGTAGAAAGCTCTTCGAGACCACTGCGATGGTCTTTGATGCTGAGGTGACAGACTTTTGCATTTCTGAGACAAAGTTGGATCCTGGAACAAAGTCCCATATCTGGATCGCGACGGTATAGCCTTCCTCCTCCAAGATCCAAGCAATCCACTCCGCCCAGTCGGTATCTCTTGAATTGTAGCTGACGAAAAAGTCTTTCTTCATTGGCCTGTCATTCTTCCCCTTTTCTTTTCAGTAATTGGAGGTAACCTGGCAAAAGTACAAGTCACCCAAGTCCAAAATCCTGGATGCACGCTCACGACAAAGAATATGGAGACCGACTCTTCAACCGCTTGCGCCTACCTTGGAACCACTAGAGAAAAATTTAACCGTATGGAATCATTAGGGATTCCCATTTGGTTGGTTATGTGATTCATCACGAGGGCTGGTGAAGGAGGCCAGCCCTGATGCCAAAAACTCTGTCGACGGATTTACGTGAACGGCTGGTATCAGCTGTTGAAGGTGGGATGTCGCGGCGTTCAGCTGCGACGCTTTTTAAGGTGGCTCCCTCGACGGCGATCAAATGGGTCGACCAGAAGCGACGTACCGATAGCGTTCAACCCCGTGCGCGAGGTGGCGATCATCGCTCCCATCGGCTCGAAGCGTACGCTGATGAGATCGTCATGTTGGCGAAGAACTCGGATCGTACGCTGGCTGAGCTGGCCAATTATGTCGAACAAACCCATGGCCTCCGTGTGACACCAAGTTCGATCTGGCGTCTGCTTGATCGTCACGACATGACGTATAAAAAATGCCGCGCACGCCGCTGAGCAACAACGCCCTGATGTTTTGCGCCGACGGCAGGCTTGGTTCGATGCGCAAATTGATCTCGAGCCAGAGCGGTTGGTGTTTATCGATGAAACCGGAACATCAACAAAGATGGCCAGGCGTTATGGACGAGCTCCTCGAGGCGAACGCTGTCGCGCGCCGACTCCCCATGGGCATTGGAAAACGACGACCTTTGTGGGTGCTCTTCGCTTAGACGGCATGACCGCACCTATGACGCTTGATGGTCCGATGCATGGCACCGCCTTCCTGGCCTATGTCGAGCAGGTCTTGGTGCCCACCTTGTCTCCAGGGGACATCGTGGTCATGGATAACCTCCCCGCTCATAAGCCGGTTGCCGTCCGTGAAGCGATTGAAGCAGCCGGTGCAACGCTCAGGTTCCTGCCGCCTTACAGTCCTGACTTCAATCCTATCGAAATGGCCTTTTCGAAGATGAAAGCTTTCCTCAAAAAGGTTGCAGCCAGAACGATCGATGATCTCTGGCAAGCCATTGCCAAAGCTATCGATCTGTTCAGCCCTGAAGAGTGCGAGAATTACTTCTCTGCTGCAGGATACGACCGTGATTGATCGGATTTGACTCTCGCTCAGAATTGGAAGGAGGAGATCGACTTTAGATTGTGCCCAAACCATCTGCTCCCTCGAGCCGTGCTAGGAACCTGTGCAGTGCGGCTCGCATTGAGGGGCCGGTCTATTTGTCTGGATCAGTCGGCGACGGTGCACGCGACGACAACCAATTTCTTCAAATTGTACGTTGCAGAATCCGAAAGGCGTCATTCGGCAAATCCGCCCGACTAATCCTGGTTCCATCCTGATGGTTACTCCGCCTGCCACTGAGGTGCCAGAGTTCTTGAGTTCAACAGCATCACCAACTGACAGAGCCATCGTTGCTTGTCCTTTTCCTAAGAATCAGTCCAGCCAAAGTTATCAGTTGCTGCTAGCGGGGCTGGTGACCAAGCGCTGCTTATGAGCATCGAACGTCGTCTTTAGAGCGGCCACTGAATTTCTTTCTCCCAATCTTGACTTCTCGGAAATGATCCGCTCTGCAATGAGGCGCAGAGCCTTTCGCTGGCTGTCGATCTTTGCCTGTCGGGCTACTTCTTCCGCTTCAAGCGTGGCCAATGCCTGTGATCGATCTGCCAAAGCCTTGCCGTCAGTGCCATCAGCAACGCCTTGAAGCGCAACCGGAACACCAGCCAGTTGTGCTGCCGTCAACATACCCTGAGTGGTAACCCGCGCGGCGACCCGCGCCACTTCGCTAGGGTCAAACGTCAGACCTTTGATGGTAAAGTCGGCGAGGTCTTCCATCTTGACGGCGAAATTGAGATTTCCGAAATAGCCACGCCCCAATGTCTGATTAAACCCACTCTCCCAGTACCTATCATCTGCCGATGCGACGGCATACGCATAGCGAAACTCCGTGAGTGCCTGACCGCCTATCACGGAGTCTCGTTTGGTCTGCAAATCTGCAATTTGAGCTGCTAGTTCTGTATCTATCTTCTCCGCCGAAGCATCAGCTGCAACACTGTTAGGTCCGGACCGTATTGAGCACTGCTCCATCTCAAGTTGTTCTTTGAGTCCGACAAGGTCATAATCGACTTGGCGATAAAGGCGATTAAAGCTGTCTATTCTTTGCCCCAATAGTCCGATAACCCGAGCATATGAAGTTTGGTTACCAAACCTGGCTTCAAAGAGATCTTTGGTGAACTCAGCATGCGGGTCAATCGTTGCCGCTTCTGACTGGATCAGATCATCGATTCGTTTAAGCGATGCCAGCGTTTCATCATAAGCTTGCTTTGTGCCATCATCGAAATCAATCACGAGCGAATCTGCCAGAAACTCAAGTGCTTGTCTCTGGCTATCGTCTTCTAATCTTGCGGCCTCTTGGCGATAGCAAGAAGCTAGGTCTTTATATGTGCCGCGATGTTGGTCTCGCAGCGCCGCCAGCTCTGATTCGTCTTCCCGCGAAAGGGCGGCGCGGTAGTGTTTGGCAATGTCTTCGCGCTCTGCCACAGCATCAACAAAGGTTGGATCCAGGATATCGACCTTAACATCCAAACTACCGCAGCCAGGCAAGCTACCCATTGCTATGACGATTGTTACAAAAGCAAGTCGATGACGTTTTGGCATTCGAACTACTCCGCCGGCCGCGCTTGAAACCATGCTTCGGCCTCCTCGAATGTGGCCAAATGCGTATCCGGATCCAGAGCATTAGCGATAGCACTTAGGATCCTGCCATACGCAATCTTCGCCGTAGCCGGATTGCTTATCTCTTCGGCACCGAATAGTGCTTCAAGTTCAGCCTTTACAGCTGTCGCTTGAGCCGAATTAGCCTCAAGCATCGCCTTAGCTGCACGGGCCTCCTTAATTGTGCTTCTATTAATCAGGTTGGTCACTGCATCAGCCACCACTTGATTCTCTGCAAAACTGCCGATAGCGCCAGCGACCGCATTGGCGTTCGTGCTAAAGATCATCACCAACGCGCCATTCTTATTGTCAGGCGACAACGGCTTTATGACTTCGTCCGACCCAGGCTCTTTTTGGTCGTCCTCAAAGATCTTAGCGATGGCGTTATTATTCTCGGGATCTGATTTGATTTCGTTGAAGAACAGATCGACGGCACGCTCGTCATAAAACCCAGAAACATAGCGGGCATTGCTAAAAGCCGACTGGCCCGTGATCGTCAACCGATAAAAGTTCGTTGGTCGGTCTTGCGAGTCGTCCGTGCTGACTGACTTAAAGTAATGCACCTCCTTAAAATCAGACGAGCAGCCCGCAAGAAAGACCGTCGTCGCCAATGCGACGAGAAAGTTCGTAGAGAGGCGCGATCGGGAACAAAAAGAGCGACTCATAGATAAAATCCAAAAGCGAACTACACCGATAACACATCAACCTTCGCTATCCATGCAGTGCTGTTCTGTCAACCCCATTCTTGGGCAGTTCCGTATCCACATTAAAGCCTTCTTGAGATTGCAGCGAATCAACAGGAGCCGATAGCGATGCTTGGCATGAAACCAACTTTGGCCATTCTGGCTGCATCACGCTTGGCGTCTCCGCCTTTAGACCGATCTTTGCAGAAAGCCTTGGTGCTCCTGTTGGGCGATCATCTGCGGAAGTAAGTAGATGGTTGGACTCGCTAGCTGCCTTCATTCTCCGTATGCTATTTTTGTCACGAATTAAACTCGAGAAATAGTCATTAAAAGCGATTCAATTCTCTCAATTGCTCAACTTGCAGCTTTCATTGAGCCTTCGCCGAATCTGATCGTCATCTCCTATTTTTTTGAAAAACTCCTCTGTTCTTCCAAATTTATTGGCCTGCTTCATTCTCTTGCTGAACTCATTCCTCTTGTCAAATTCACCTCTGGGCCACCGAAATTCATTCAGTATATTCCCAATCCGGCATCTGTCTCGATCCTGGATTACGCACCCGCTATTCATATGCTTTTCGAGCAGGTAGGACGTTTCCTCGTCGTCTGTATACCGGATAGTAGGTGGGAAGTCCGGGTCGTAGCAGAATCTTCCCGTAAATTGGCCCAATGTATACGCGTCAATATCACTCGCTGAGATATTAGCGCCCTGCACTAATACGTTACTGAATGAAGCATCCGAGGGAAATGAAACGCCAAAAAACAGAGAGTCGCGCATGTCCATGTTCACTATATCTCCAAATAGTATGAACTGCGAAAATAGAACCTCTGAATTACTAATGTCCATTCCATCGACATCATCAAAATCAAAATTCGAGAATCTTATTGAGGAATTCTTCATATTTACACTCTTAAAGTTACTTCCGATATATGATAATTCAATAAAAGAATCTGACAAGTCAGTTGCTACGAGATGACCGTCCAGAACAATTTCTGAAAGATCCGTACCATTCAGAAGTGATTTTTCTATTGTTATATTTCCGAAATATGAACCTGAGAGATCCAGCTTTGAAAAATCTGCCTGTGTAACTTGTTCGACGAACTGGTCTATCCTCAAACCGGCGCTGCCAAGTGAAGAAATTAGATAGTCTCGTTCTGGACTAGTAATCTTTCCAGTTTCCTTGAGGGTTATTGGATCTATTTCCTGATAAGGCTGCGCCAGCTTTATAAACGATGATACTCGGCTCTTTAAAACTGGATTGACTGGGTTCGATGTATTAACATCGACATGTTGAAATCCATCAAGAATACTTGACATTTCACCTACTAGGCCGGCCCTTCTCTGCGCGTCAATTAAACGGGATTGCTGATCGAAGAGTTGTGTTTGCTTATGGGCAATTATGACACCAAGGGTGCCAGCAAATGCCAAGAGAATACCAATGGCAATTTCGAAAATGAGGCGATAAAACTGGCCTGTAGCCCACCACGAACCGAACTCGCGTGCAGAGCGAATAGTTGCTTGGGCAGCTTCAGCCTTTTTGCCGTCGTGGAATAGCCCTACTGCTTCACTGGCAGCGTCAAATGCTTCGGTAATTAAACCTTTTGCTTTCCCGATTGTTAGATCAAATATTTTTTCTTTGAATAAACAAAAAATGGCGATTATCAAGGACAATATTATTGATGTTATAAGATAAACCAGGCCAAGCTCCCGAATGTTATTAATCATGGCATCGAAGCCATAGAATATTGTGGGTATTCCGCCGAACAAACCAGCTAGGACACCAATAAAGAAGTTCTTCATCAGTCCAGTCTCACATTTCATTTTCGAGAGTCTTAATTTGCGATTCGGTGCGCCGCCAAAGTCGCCCAATTGTGGCTCCTGATCCGGCTATCGCATCGTTGGCACCACAATGGTTAGCTGACTGGAATTAGATTGACCATCCAATTTTGCAGGCAACAGGATTTCAACGAATTGCGTTGGGTGGCGACTTAAGGTCAAACAGTTGCATTAAAATTTCGAGCGGTGGGAGGGGCGTATGTTGAGCGTTCCTAAGCCATCTTCTCGGAAGATACGTGGCCGAAGTTTCCGCTTACGACCGCTTACTCACCGAGATACTTTCTTCCGGCTAGTGGCACTTTTTGCCTTTCGCGCACAATTGGTCGTTGTTGTAGAAGCACGCTCTTGTTAGTTGGCGAGGATGAAATCTATCTGGTGCTCGCCCAATTTCGAAGAGTAATCATGACAAGGCTGATTGGGCCTCTTGGAATTGCGTCTATGCGGCTTAGTCTCCATCCGACGAACTTCCCTCCTTCAATCTGTGTTCGATGATCCTTTGAACCGCTGCTCGCAAGCCCTGGCTGAAGCCAGCGCCTGAAGCATATTTCCTGTACATGTCCGACTCACGGCGACGCTCATCTCTTATGGCTCTTTCAATAAATTCGTCACTGGCGATACGCTGGTTTTGTTCATCGGTGTTGTTGAGCACCTTCTCTGGAAAGGCCGGATCTGCCATTATCTTCTTGGCCAGACTCACGAGCTTGACGCGTTGCTCTTCTGGCATAGCGTTCCAGCCTGTGAAGTGCGTTTCGTTGAACATTGCATTGATCAGGTCGAGCGGGTCCTTGTCTGAGTCGCCAGCGTGAGCTCCGCGCGGGTTGGGGTTCGGTGGGCCAATCTCCGTTTCCGAGCTATCCAATCCGATCGTATAGCCTAGCTTTACACGCTCCAGGCCGTAGATGGCTAAGTCAACGCTCTCAAGAAGCTCGTCCGCCTCTTCCCGATCCCTTTCCGTTACCTTCACTTTTGGGATTAGGAATTTCAGGAATCAATGCAGCATTTTCCAGTCTGCATTGGAGAACGGGATGATGCAGGCCACCTGGGCATAGATCTTCACAAACTGCTTGGCCTTGACCTTTGCGTCGATCTTCTCCTCTTCATGGAGTTCGTCGAATCTCTCGGCCGTCGTATCTAGAATCGATGCGAGCGTTTCAGCCTCTACAGAAGCGAAGAACAGGCGATTGAACTCTTCGACTTCCAGCCAATCGTAGACTCCGGTGCCGTCTAAGGCGTCTTTGAGGTCATGCAGGACGTTCACGTCCGTAGGCTCGCTCAGTGCAGTTGACGTATAGAAGTCATCGAAGGCGTCCTTGATCTCATCGACCGTATTGTGAAAGTCGAGGATGAAGGTCTCTTCCTTACCGATCCTATTGTTGCAACGGTTGAGCCAGGACAGCGCCTTCGATCATAAATATGTCGTTGTGCAAGGGAGCCTCCCGAGCAGTCTGATATCCGGCGGTGTCAACACGTCCGACTATGCGGGTCTCGATTGACAATCTTCCTACAAGAGACTGCATAGCTGAGAGAGTATGCACCTTTCGGCCTCGCGCTGGTGTATGTCATTGCCATGAACGTCCATCAGTCACGCGGCTTGTTCAGCAGGTTCGTGCAGCTCAAGAACCAAGCTCTTGTATCTTCGTCTGCTGGCAGGAGCGTCTCAATCCGCAAATCATCAATCTTCGCATCTGCGCTCATCCCGATCGTCGCGATCATCGAGAACAGCCGTAGATGATGACCATCAAGGACGAATTCGATTGTAATGAGCGGCTCAGGTTCACTGTCAGCAGGAAGGTCAGTCGCTGCACGCACGTCGGGTAGCGTCCGTAACTCGCCTAGGAGCCTCTCAAGCTCTGCATCACTTGGGCGTCTGGCCGCTTCCAGCTCCAGTAATCGAAACAACGCTCGAACGGCCTGATCCCAGTTTCCGATTTTCTCTTTTAGAGGGCCTGGCTGCATCAACACGCGCAAAATGTTGCGATCTTGGGGTCCCCCCATGAGGTCAAAGAAATTCAAGGCAGGAAGGTTAGCGTTTTCAAGGTTCCACATTCGGTCGATCGCGACCGCTGGATAGGGCACGTGGCTATCCAGAATGTGTTTGACGGACGACTCTACGGCTCTGCGCGTTTCCTTCGCCCATTGTAGGTGCTCGGAGAGAGCAGCATAGCCTGCTGAGACCAGCAGCGTGTCGTACTCCGCCGCTGGCATTTCGAGCGCCTCGCCGAGCTGAGCAATGGATTGACGACTCGGATTAGATCTACCGGTTTCCAAAAAACTGAGATGTCTCTGGGACAGGCCAGCAGCCAAGGAAAGGTCAAGCTGACTAAGCCTCCGTTTCTGTCGCCAGGTGCGAAGCAGTTCGGGAAAACGGGAAGTACTGGTGATGTCTGTCATGAAGCCAAGATGCGCCCTTCACTGCGGCACGTCTATTACCTCCGGCGTAATTGATTATGATCCGATGTCGGCAACTAATGGTCTCGAACACAACCGATGTTGGAGAGCATCATGATCCGATCAGGTATCGCCCGGACGTTTCTCGGACTCAATGTAGTCTTCTCCTTGTTGACTGGCTTTGCTTGCCTCTTGGCTGCTGGGCATGTTGCTGATCTTCTTTTCGCATTGCCTTCTAACTGGCAGGAAACGGTCATCCGTTTGCTTGGGATTGGGCTCCTGGTGTTTGCTATCGATCTTTTGTTGATGGCGACGAACAAGCATGTTGCCAAAGCACAGATCCACCTTATCTGTCTCGCCGATCTCGGCTGGATTGTAGGAAGTGCCGGAATTCTTGCCTTCGCTGACGATCTTTTCTCATCAGTCGGCGTGACTATTCTGGTCGCCATTGCCGTACTTGTGGCGGTCTTTGCGCTTGGGCAACTTTTCGGCGCGCGATTAATCGTCCCTTCACCAGCGGTCGCGGCGATCGAGCGCGATGGACGGACACTAGTGGCCTCAGTCAAGCGATCCGTGGCGGCGCCTGTCGACACCGTTTGGCAGGTCATGATCGATCACCCCGCCTATGCCGATGTTGCAGACAACATCTCGAAGGTCGAGGTGATCTCTGGCCAAGGGCTCGGAATGCAGCGAAAGTGCTACGGTCTGAAGGGCGAGAGCTGGTCCGAGACTTGTGACGTCTATGAAGAGGGGCGCTTGTTCGGTTTTAGGATCCATACAGATGCTCCCGATTACCCCTATCCATTCACCGAACTTTCGGGACGCTGGTCCGTCATCCCAGAGCAAGAAGGCTCGACATTCTCAATCGTCATCCGTGCAACGCTGAAGGGAAATAGGCTTATGCGTGCTGTGTTCATGAACGTTGGTACGCGACAATTCCGGACCATCCTTATCGACCTCGCGGACGCTTGGGCGAGCAGAATGGAGAGCCATGGGGGTGTACAGATGAGTGCGCGCGCTGAGAGAGCAAACGACGTACACCGAGGGACCAAGTTGCAGGCTCAATAGTGAACAGGCTGCGTTAAGGCAATATCTAAGCATTCTGGGGCTAATCTTGGGGCGGCTTCGAGGTCGAAGCGCACCAAATTGGCCCTAATTCATTGGGCAATCTTCTCCGTTCTCGTCATATCGGTGGTGCCTAACGCGATGTACATTTCTCCCATGACGCCTATCTAGCGTTGTTGAGCTGGTCGCCGACAGTACTTGAGAGCGTGAACCCAATCGCCCTGTAGGTCATGTTGTTAGGGCAAGAGCGTCTAGGCGAGGCCATGACCGTCGCTTGCACTGTTTTTGGAGCCGAGGCAGCGCCGGTGTGTTGAACCGAGGGGGTATCGTTACCTAGCGGTGCCATAACACTCGATAAGGCCTGTCTCCCTCAGCGTTTCTTCTCAGATCATGGAGTCCAAACTTCAACTCCATCCATGCCGAAGTGGAAGCCATAGTGTCCGCCGGACGTACCGGAAAGTCTGGAATGGTTGGTGGCACATTGTATACGACGACGTTCCCGTGCCACGATTGCGCGAGACATATCGTTGCTGCAGGTATTTCGAGACTCTTCTACGTAGAGCCGTCTTTCCTTGATCGCTGAGGTTCTTGAAGCCGTGGCAACCATATTAGTTCGTCGCAAACAAGACTGCGAGACTTGCTGGTCCAACTCGTAACTTCAGGCTCATACAACAGCCAATAGCTCCCGGCGTGAAGATCAGTTCATGGACAATTCGCGTCCAGCTCGGAAACCTCTCCGTTCCCAACCCCTGCCCCAAGTTTCAGGGTCGATGATACACCGCAGTTTTACCACAGGTTGTTTTCAAGTCATGGCTCACTGCATTCCGGCCTTTTATCCTTTCGCTTCACCCATCGAATGGGGTATGTGCTCAAAGATCGAGTGTTAAGCGCGATTTCGATGTTTGTCAGAAACGATCGTCAGGCTGATTTTGGTGCCTATGGCGGGACTGCCCTAAGAAGCTGCGGGTCGATTGGAGACAATGCTTCGAAGGATTAAAACAGCGCTCAGATAAACCAAGGTCGACTAAGTGACCACGCCAGTGAGTTGCCCAAGTTGGCCACGGAGCGAAACTATGATTGGACTTGGTTGGCTTTTCGGATCGCGTCAAAAACAAGCGCCGGAGTACAAGCCGACCGGCGACAGTTATAGGCAGCCGATGAATATCGGCCAACAGACCACAGGCAAGCCTCGTTTTACAGCATCTGTCCATCGACGTGCTGAGGGCACGCGATGGATATGTCCCGACGAGACTTTCAAGATCGGCGGCCTCTCGATCAAGGGAGGTATGGTGTATGTCGGCCCGACAGGACGTCACGATCGGGCATGGCGGTCAACAATTGACCCATCGATCCAGGTGTCTCGACGTAATGCTGACTTTCAAGGCGCCTTGATGCCCTATTGGCCAAGCTATGCCGAGATCGACCCCCGTTCGCGACTCGCCTATCTCCAATGGCTTGCAAGTGGTCGCTCTGACCCGATGTTCGGACTGGGCCATGTTTTCCTTTTCTTCTACGGACTGGAACGACGCCTCTTCGCGGATGAAGCCTACAGTGACCTTCCGATGTTGGTTGCCGAAGTAGAAAGGCTCCGCGGCATCTATGGCGATAATCGTTCATTTCGTAGATACAGCGGCCATTTTCTCGAAGCCGCGCATGCTCTTCAACTCATCACGACCGAAAATCCGACACAGGATCAGGCACCACCTTTGGATTTGGACAACGATTGGGAATTGCCACTAACCCTTCGAATCGGCCTAGGTCGACGTATCGCTGCGCGTCAAGCTCTCACGGCTGATTGGATGCTGTCATGGTATCTAAGTCATCCAGAGACACGGCTCAGAACACCCGCTATCAGGGCTTTCGATAAGCTCTGCTTGCTGTTCCGCTGTCGTTTCGATGCGACGTATCCCGATGGTATGCGATTCGCTCCACCTAAATCCAAGCTTCGTCAGGAATACCGTGCTGCTAGTGGGGATTTTACTGTGACGATCGCTGCCGATTTGCCGGACATCGCCAAATTGCGCAAGCCTATTCAGGAGACCCAGGCGATCGTCGAGAAATGCACCGATGAGCTTTCACCCTTTAGCCGCTATGTCGGCAAGCGGCCCGAAGCAGCGCACAGTTTGCAAGCGCTTGTTTTGCTGCCGTCAGAGATTAGGAACGAATGTGATTCTGGAGCGGGCAAGGAACTGGCGCGGTGGCTGCAGACCGTCGTAGGCACGGCTGTTGGCGTTGCAAAAGCATCGGATCTTCTAAGTCGGCTCGAGGTCGACCCTTGCAAGACGGATCGCGTCCCGAAGGGGATAGCTCAGTCCATGAGCACGGCATTGGCTGCATTCGGGTACGGAATGGAGCCGGATCCCGTTTACGGTAGCCCGTCGCCAAAGCAGCAAGAAGCTGTGGCTCTATTCAAGCTGCCTGAAAGTCGAAGCGATGATCACGCTTCCGGACCTGCCTATGCCGCCGCGCGGTCAGTTTTGTTGATGTCAGCTGTCATCGCTCACGCCGATGGTGTCATCGCTGACCAGGAGATCAGACAGTTGGTCGGATCAGTCCAAGGCAGTCCACACCTTGCTACTTGCGAACGTCGGCGTCTCTCGGCACTGGCGACTTGGTTGTTGCTCGTACCGCCGCCATTCAACGAGATAAAAAAGCGGCTTGGTCAAGTGTCAGAGACCGAGCGCCGTTCGCTTGCCCAGTTTGCCCTCGCAATGGCTGCAGCCGATGATCGGATCGACCCGAAAGAGATTGAGCAACTAGAACGTCTTTACAAGCTGCTGAACCTCGAACCCTCTGTTCTGTATAGCGATCTCCATGCCTTGGAATGCGACGCGTCCGGACCCGAGGAAGGACCGGTAACTGTCCGTCAGGCCTCCAAAGGCGCTCCCCAACATCGAATTCCCCCCCCGCCAAAGACCGCCCCTCTTGAGCCGATCACGTTGGATCATTCGCGTATCGAGCGTGTTAGACGAGAGACCGAGGTAGTCGCCTCTGTCCTCTCAGGAATTTTTGCGACGCCTACTGACGACTCAGACCCTGATCCTATACAGGAGCCTTCGATCGACGAACCCGTTGCATTCGAGGGCCTTGATCGCCGGCATGCGTCTCTTCTGGACGAGATCCTCGGCCGTGAGGCTTGGTCGAGGGCAGAGATCGAGGCTTTGTGCCGCGGCTTTGAACTGATGCCTGATGGCGCCATGGAGACTCTTAACGAATGGTCCTTTGAACGCTTCGATGCAGCCATTATTGAGTATGGCGATACGCTTTTCGTGCAGTATGACGTGCTGCCCGAGGACATAAGAAAGATGGCGGCATGACGACACCGAAAGTACGAGCACGAGAAAAGGATACGATTGTACAGGCGCTGAATGCAGGCGTCGTCCCACGTCTCGGGTTGCAACATCTCCAAGTTGGACGCGCTTCAGAGATCCAAGCGATGATTCGAGATGTGGAACGCCTGTGCGATGGTGGTGCATCATTTCGTCTGATCATTGGTGAATACGGATCAGGCAAGACGTTTTTCCTGAACCTCGTTCGCCTCATCGCTCTTGAGCATAAATTGGTCGTTGTCTCCGCGGATTTGGGGCCAGACCGGAGGCTGCATGCTTCAAGTGGACAGGCTCGCAACCTGTATGCCGAGTTGATGCGCAATCTCTCGACGCGCACCAAACCTAACGGTGGCGCCCTTGCCAGTATCGTGGAACGGTTCGTTGCTGACGCTCATAAGGCGGCTGGGCGCACTGGAAGAACCATCGAAGAAGAAATCGATGAGCGGCTAGCACCTTTGCAGGATCTCGTGTCCGGCTACGATTTCGCCGCAGTCGTGTCAGCGTATTGGCGAGCATCGGAATCTGGTGATGAAGGGCGACGTGCGGCAGCGTTGCGTTGGCTACGTGGTGAATTCGGCACCAAGACCGAAGCACGCCAGGCTTTAGGTGTACGCTCGATCATCGACGATTCGAGCATCTATGACTACTTGAAGCTCATGGCCTGTTTTGTCCGCATCGCTGGCTATGACGGCCTGATGGTGACCATTGACGAGATGGTCAATCTCTACAAGCTCCAAAGCACGCAAGCACGTGGTTCGAACTACGAACAGCTGTTGCGAATGCTGAACGATGTTCTCCAGGGCAATAGCGGTCACCTTGGCTTCGTCTTTGGAGGCACGCCCGAGTTTCTGCTGGATACGCGACGGGGCCTCTATAGCTATGAGGCGTTGCAGAGTAGGCTTGCCGAGAATCAATTTGCGGTCGGTGGTCTGATTGACATGTCGGGACCAGTCATCCGCCTCCAAGCACTGACTCAGGAAGAACTCTTCGTGCTGCTGGGCAAGATTCGCTCGATTTTCGCGCTTGGCGACCCAGCTGTGCATTTGGTTCCCGACGAGGCGTTGGCAGCCTTCATGGAGCATTGTTCGAAGCGGATTGGCGATGCCTATTTCCGGACACCGAGAACAACAGTGAAGGCCTTCGTCAATCTGCTATCGGTCATCGAACAGAACCCGGGAACCAGTTGGGAGAGTCTCCTGGACCACATTGACGTCGAGGCAGACCAATCGATGGACGACGCAGTCTCGCTCGACACGGATGATGAGTTAGCAAGCTTCAAGCTCTGATCGAGCAACGCGGTGACCACCTCGACAGCCTTCGATCGTCTGGAGCCAAGAATCCAACGCTGGATCTGGCGACAAGGCTGGACAACGCTGCATGATGTTCAGGAAAGGGCCATCGCCACAATCCTTGATGGCAAAGGCGACGTGGTTATTGGTGCAGCGACAGCTGGCGGTAAGACCGAGGCGGCATTTCTGCCTATTGTTTCTGCGATAACGACGGAAGATGGGAATGCGCCGTCAGGCTTCGAGGTCCTCGCCATCAGTCCACTCAAGGCTTTGATCAATGATCAGGCGCGTCGGCTTGAGGCGCTCTGTGATATGGCAGGCGTTGCCTTGCACAAATGGCATGGCGATGTTGCCGATGCTGCCAAGCGAAAGGCACGCAGACAACCAGGTGGTGTGCTGATCATTACGCCGGAATCGCTGGAGGCCCTCTTTGTCCTCCGAGGTGTTGAGCTGCCGCGCCTTTTTGCCGAACTGCGGTTCATTGTGGTCGACGAGCTTCACGCCTTTCTGGCCGGCGAACGCGGCATCCAACTTCAGTCGCTACTGCATCGCATAGAAGTCCTGACCCGACGACGGGTTAAGCGCGTCGGTCTCTCAGCAACACTTGGCGACATGCAACTCGCTGCTGCAGCGCTGCGACCAAGTGATCCGGCTGCCGCTACGATCCTGGAAAGCAGGTCAAATGAAGCCGAGTTGAAGCTCCAGGTCCGTGGATACCAATGTTCATCTGCACTCGGCCCGCCGAGCGACGAGGAAGCGGACGACGCTCCTCAGCAACTCGTCGCGACTCGTCAAGCCATTGCCGAACACCTGTTAAAGGTTCTGCGTGGTAGCTCGAACCTCGTATTCGCAGGGACCAGGCAGTCAGTCGAGGTCTACTCTGATCGGCTGAGACAGATGTGCGAGGACGCCTCGATCCCCAACGAATTCTTTCCTCATCATGGCAGTCTCGCAAAGGAGCTGCGCCACGACGTCGAGGCTCGCCTGCGCAAAGGGCGATTGCCGACGACGGCGGTTTGTACGACGACGCTCGAGCTTGGTATCGATATTGGCGATGTCGAGAGCATCGCCCAACTGGGCCCTCCTCGCTCGATTGCTGCTTTGCGCCAACGGCTCGGTAGGTCGGGGCGGCGAGAAGGCAAACCCTCAATCCTGCGCATTTACATTGAAGAGGAGCCGATCAATGCACAGTCATCGCTCCTCTCTCGCCTTCGGCTGAGTACGGCTCTTTCCGTGGCCGCGGTGCGACTCTTGCTTACGGGCTGGTGTGAGCCTCCCCCTCAACGCGCATTGCACCTTTCGACCTTGTTGCACCAAATCCTTTCGATGATCGCGTCACTAGGTGGTGCCCATGCCACGGTGCTGTATCAGACCCTTTGTGCGACTGGACCATTCGGCAATATCTCGAGCAGTCTATTCAGTCAGCTGCTACGCCGGATGGGCAACCCGGAGGTTGAGCTGGTCGAACAGGCTCCGGATGGGACGTTGCTCCTCGGTCGTGAAGGCGAAAGGGTGGTGGAGCACTACACATTCTATGCCGTTTTTGAGACGCCTGCTGAGTATCGTGTCGTTGCAGCGGGCAAAGCGCTCGGCACGGTCCCCATCTCATTCCCGGTGCGTCCAAACGATCTGATCATATTTGCCGGACGACGGTGGGAGGTGATTGAGTTGCACGAGCGCCAGAAGGTCGTTGAGGTGAAGCAGTCAAGAGGAGGCATGCCACCCAAATTCGGTGGTGACAGTGCTGCCCTCCACGATCAGATCGTCAAGGAAATGAGGAAGGTCTTCACGAGCACCGATCTGCCGGCATACCTCGATGCTCAGGCACGTGCCCTTCTTGATGAAGGCCGAGAAGCCTTTCGAATGGTTGAGCTTGATCGTGCATCGATCGTGGCAGATGGTGCATCAACCCTGCTATTTCCCTGGGTCGGGACACGTCGAATGACGACCCTCGCGATGGCGCTGACTGCAGAAGGGCTGAAGACCAGGCTTGATGACATGGTCATTATTGCCGACCATTCGGTCGAAGAGGTGAAGGCAGCGCTAGCTCATCTCTCGCAGAATGTGCCGCCGGCTCCGCTGAGCTTGGCCCGTCAAGCAGCGAACAAGCAATATGACAAATTCGATCGATACTTGGACGAAGAGTTGCTTGCTCTCAGCTTCGCAGCAAGCGCCCTATCGACCGATGGATTGCCAGAGCTTGCGGCCGCTATGCTCATCGAAACCAACGGCACCAGTTAGACCGCCATTCAAGACAATATGACTGTTCGAATTCTCCGCTTACGACCAGTTTGAAAAAACAAGATAATGGCTCTAAATCGAGGATGGTCGACACGGTTAGCCTGCGCACCATGTCGACGATCATCTTTCAGTGCTGTCGTCTCGTCGGCGATGATCCTATGCAAGCCAGGTGATGGGGATAAAAACCGATCAAAGCGATGCCGAGATGCTGACACGGCTCTGGCAGGCCGGCGAGTTAACACCGATCTCGATGCCTGATGAGGAAAACGAGATGACGCGTGACCTAGTGCGTACACGCAAGCAAGCCATTGCGATCAGAATGATCACGCCTTCATGACAAGGCCCAACCCACACCAACCGGAAAGACGCGGGCTGGGCCTAGCGTGCATGGTGACAAATCAGAAATACCAAGCGACGGGTTAAAAAACCGTTGAAAAGAGAGCGGCCTGCCCGCCTCCAGGAAAAGCGAGCCGGTCCGCCCAGGACTTACTCGATTTGGATAGCCGATCGGGTTTAAGAAGTCCCTTCAGGCACACCCCGATACTTCAAAAAAAACGCAACATTCACCCCCACGCTCGTCTTCTTTCGCGCCAAGATAAGTGATCCTTTCACTGCTTTCCCAACCCGGCGGTCCCCATCGAACTGCCGGGTTCTTTCTTGAGCGACGTTCACGCTAGAGAAACCTCTTCCTGACACTCTGCTCCGTGACATGACACGACGTCCTTTAAGATGTCTCGCTGGCCCGATGCGCAATCTCCCCAAGAAACTACCGGGCCGGCAGCCTTCCTACCCCAAATGAGACAGAACGAATTCAAGCGCTGGCCACTCGACCTCAGCCCCGATCTTCCAGCGGGTAATGATCGTGCAGGCGATGGTGTTGAGCGCGAGGCCTCGACGCGGTTGCTTAAGCCTTTGTGCTGCCGATGGTCGACATTGGACATGACGTCTTTAACGGCAGCCCCGTAGGCCCGAGGGCGCCACGGTGCTCGTTAGCGCTGAAGCTTCATCTGCTTTCCACCCGTTGCCGCCAATATTGTTCGCTTAGCAAAGCGCGCGATAACGCCGAGATGACAGGACGATGTCATGCCTTGAACTTACGTTAAACTGCTGAAAGGTTTGCAGAAGAAGACCGGCAGCGCGACTAGCGAATCGGCTGTCGCTCCAAGCGATCTAGCCTCATGGCAATATCATCGAGACGCTGGTTGGTGGTCGCGCTATTCTCGACGAAGACTGCCGCATGCTGCTCCACTGCTTGGACACGCTTAGTCATATTGACCCGGTCACCTTCAAGGCGATCTAGCCGGTCAATAACATCGTCAACCTTGACGCCAAGCTCTCGAACAAGCCGCAAGGTTTCCCTCTGCAGAGAGACAGTGTCGTTTTCTTCGGTCATGCCTATATCTTATCCGAAAACTGCTTAAGAAAACAGGCAAAATGGGTAGACAGTGGATCCACACTGTCGGTCTCGTTTCGAATGCTGCTTTCTTGGCATGCTTAGATAGCGAACAAATAGGAAAATTTGCCAACTTTTCGTTGTCACACTTTGGTGTTTTAGCGGCGAGTTTCTGGCAACGACGGCTTTGGATTTTGGGTTCGATCCCGTGGATCTAGGCGCTGGCGTTGCTGCCATGCGGGCGGCCGAGGCGCTGGGTGATGTGATCCGTTTCCTCACGATCGACGGCGGACATGGTTGAAGAGCCCATCTGTCGCTCACGAGACTCCCAGACCCGGACCTTGTGACCATCGGTGAACGTCAAGCGTCTTCCAATAACTAGTTAGCGACGAACTGGGGGCGAAGACGCCGTCCTTTCAAACGGCGCTTCGCACCAGGGCTTTTCGCTGGGGCCTCTGCGCCGACCGTAAGGTTCAAATTTGCCTCTAGCGCCATGACGAATTGGTGCGATCGTGGCCGAAAGAGCCTATTCCTGACCGAATTTGTCAGTAGACCTATGATCAAATGCGATACTGGTTGATCCAAGGAATTTCAGACATGAGCCAGAGTTCGGTTGCGGTCGGTCAACTAAAGAATATTGGTCCAACTGTGGCGCGGCGGTTGAATGAGGTTGGCATTCACACAAAAGACGATTTGCAGCGAGTCGGTGCCGTCTCTGCTTATTGTGAGATAAAGCAATTACATCCAGAAGCCAGAACGCCCCTCTGCTACTATTTGTATTCTCTGGAAGGAGCGCTTCGGGGGCAACACTGGGACAGCCTCGGCGAAGGTGTGAAAAAATCGCTAAGAAATGAAGTGGCTCGTCTTCTTGACAACCTGCCTTAGCACATCTGACGACAACAGCGTTGATAGCTTCGTCCGCATTCCAGACTTTCGACGCGCCTTGGCTCGAGTCTTCTCCTAGCACACACACTTCCTGGAGCTAACCGCTCCATTGCGGCCTCTTTTATGATGGCGCAATGAACATTATTACTAATTTTGTTAAACAAATAATCTGTTGCCTTCTTCGCTCCTAAGAGCCGGTTTCGGGGGTGTTGCGGACCCGCCGGACATGGCACTGGAGGCAAACTTTGACCCTGAACGACCACTAGACGAGTGCTGATGAGCCTTGGGGACTGTTTATGTAGCTTTAATCTGATTTGTTGTAATCTGTCTCGGCCAGTGACGGACTAAACTTCCAGCATAAATATGACCAACGATAGATCTCTCTGGGAAGTGAAGTTTGTAGATGCTTTTGTCCTGAAGCAGAAGCGATCCCGCTATAAAGCCCTTCTAAGTAATCCTAGGAAACGGAATAAAATTCTGGACCGGCTCAACCACAATGCCGACCTCGATTTTGGCAAAGCAATTGAAATAGAGCCCCTTATCACAACTCTGAACGGAGCTTTGGAAGGCTACAGAGTTGGTGACCATTGTTGGATGATATCTGATCATTCCGAACTTGATGGCCAGCTTCTGCCTACCTCGCAGGCTATAGAGCTAATGATCGATGCTACCTGGGGTACCATCATGATATGCCCGCCGAAACCAATTGCTGTCTTTCGAGAAGAAGCCCCACTGGAGCATCTATATTTGTTCCTGTGATACATCTCTGCTCGCTTTCGTAGCGGCCACTCCTGATAAAAAGGCAATCAGACTAATGAAGATCGCAGGGTCCGGTCTCGAACCAGAATTCACCTTCTCAGCGCCTGATAATGAAGGATGGATGAGGACAACCGTTCAGATCAAGGTACCTTCGATAGAGGGTTGCTTCGTTTGTTCAATCGAAAAGGAGGAATGGAGATCTTTCGTTCAGAAATTACATCTTCTGGAGGCTTCGGTAGGGGAAGATGCCGACGTGTCTTGGGGGAACATGGAAGAGAATGTTGAATTCCGATTTGCTCTGCACAGCCGAGGCACATTGGAAGCAGCGTACAAATTTAGCCCTGATAACTTCAGCCTTGGCCCAACGCTTTCGGGTACGTTTGAAGCAGATCAGACATACTTGAAAAACTGGATACAAGCTGCGCAACAGGTGTTGGAAAACGCTCGCTGACAACGGGAAAGCGATAATGGCCCGGCCTGCTGTCAGTAAGCTCGCTGAGTCGTCTCTCCGCTCTTCAGGAAGCTTAAACATTTTCAGACTATCATCGAGTGTCCGGAAGACCGATATACCGAATGATCGATGTCGACAGTTAACTGCCCTGTCCATGGAAGGCAGCAGGAAGCCTTTGTTTGCCAGCATATCGTGCAGTGCCTACGAGACGGAATACCTTGTGGCTTCTGGTGGGCTGGAGATAGCGATCAAACTCGACCCGATGCGTGGTGTTCTTCATGTAACGACCTTGTCCACGATGCCGGAGGCGAATGGACCGAAGAGCTTCTATCAATCGTCCAAGTCAAGCTTCTCTGTGGTGCCTGCTACGATCAAGCAAAGGCTATGAATCTCTCATAAGCAGATTTGGATCATGGTGCCGGAAGCAATGACGCATTGCGGCGCAGAGATTGCGACAGATCTTGCCCATGTATCGAAAAGACGAAGCCCCGCTCTCTTGAATGACTTGGATCAATTCCTCGCAGAGCTTTGTACTGAGTGGGGTTTCTGCGGTCGGCTTGCCCCAGCTGATCTGCTGGCTGAGGGTGAGAGGCTTAACGCAGACGAATTCGCAAAGGCAGTTCTTCTCGCTGAAGGAATAAACCCCGAACATGAGAAGCAATGGCAGCGTGCCATCAAACGTCGGTTCGTTGAACGATACGGTGATTCAATCACCGGCGAGCAACATGCTTCAAGGAATTGAGAGCCATGGCCCGGCGCCGTTGCGCATAATGTGAGCCCGAGCCGATGTTTGTGGGTTTGCCGCCAGATGTTTGCAGGTCACCACAGCTAACACAGTTAGGATGGTACCGGGATGTCCAAGTTGCGGCTGGAATTTTGTGATCTTGTCATCGACTCATGCACTTGGGAAAATGGTGAGATCGATCTCACGCTTGTCCCTGGATTCTTCGACCCGAAGGTCTCCGATCCGAAAATAGCTGTAAACATTGTATCGAACGATAACAGTGAGCAGTATCAACTTCTAAAATCGGATCTCTTCAAAAAAGGCATCGATGGCATAGAAATTGACGGAAGTAATTTGACGGCATGGCTTCCTGATGAAGAGAAACCGATCGTTGTCGTTGGATCGATCCGTTGGCAGAAGGAAAAATATGGCACATCTGATTATCTAAAAGGCTATGAAGTTTGTCGAAGGGAACTGGATAGCTTTAGCCAAGAGAACGTCCATTTGCGCCGCACTCTATCCGATACAATGGACTTTATTGACAAAGCGCTCGATCGAAACGCACGAATTGCACTATCCCGTCCAAATGCCAAGATCGACCGTGCGCAGCTAATCTCCATGCTCAAGAGCGTCCGGAGAATACTGACAGATGGCAGATAGCAATGTTGTGCTATCTGCTGCATTTCCACTGCAACAGCCTCCTTTTGGTTCCTGACCTGACGCCATTGCGCATAATGTGAGCCCAAGCTGATGTTTGCGGGCTCTTGGCAATTAAAGTGGGCACGTTGGCACAAAATCTGAGCCAGATACCGTCGATATTGGCAGTTAATTCAGGCTCAGATTTGCGATATTTGCAGGTCAGTACACCTAGGGACCGGCTTTGAACATACGACCATCTGAAACCCGGTTGGAAGACTTGCGTCGACCTCTCTTGGCTACAATGCCGGTCCTGCCTGATATGTTGGCTCTATATGGCCCAAAAGTGTTTTGATGGCTTCGCGTGAGTCAGATTGGCAGATGATTTCCGAGAAGCCATGGGCGCGATACTCCATGATCCGTCGCAGATACTTCCTGCGTTGCGGTTCGTAAGTGAGGTCATGACCGCGACGGATTTGGCGGAGAGCAACAATGTTGGCGGCTTCAGCGCTATCAGAAAGTGTGATCGGAAAGCCCATACCAACAGCGCGGATGCGATTGGCGATGGTTGTCGAGAGGGGCTCAGGCATTTCGGAACTAAGGAGACCTGACGAAAGCACGAGCACCATACAAGTCGGGCGGCTTGGTCAGAAATTGGAGCAGAAGATCACCATTCTTGCGCGCGTAGGCAGGATAGCCGTGACTTTGGATGTAGTGACGGATGTTGAGCTCCCTGTCGCAAAACATCTCGTCCAAATCGAAGAAAGGCGAACGCAGAGCACGAGCAACCTTCCGGCCGAGCGTCGTCTTCCAGCCGCCGACTGGTCCGAGGAGAATTATCCGGTTCCGACACTGGGGTTGCAATGCTTTGCTCCGATGTAGACAGCTCTCGACCTCTTCTAAGCCGTCCGAAAATCAATGTCTGCTTCCTAGCCTGGCAGCGCCTAAGCTTCGAGTCTCGTTGTGGTACTCACCTCCCCGGAAGGTTTCCGGGGAATAACCGATCAATTGCGGCCCTTTTTTGAGCGCTCGATGAACTTTATAATTAATTTTGTTAAATGTACTGCCCATTGGATTCTTCGCTCCTAAGGCCGGTTTCGGGGGTATTTCAGATCCGTCGGCATGGAGCTAGAGGCAAACTTTGGCGAGTCACGCGGAGGGATTTCACCTCCGCGTGCTCCTAGAACCGTGCGTAAACCTCTCAGCTTACACGGCTCCCGATGTTCAGCCGTAAGCATAG
>JANQPX010000051.1 GCA_028285265.1 Geminicoccaceae bacterium | reverse complement strand
GAGCTGTCCTTCCAAGGCATCGACACCTCCAGCTAAAAAGCTAAAGGTGTTACCCATGTCTCCGGAACGAAATGTCACCTATGTCTCAAGTCGGGCACAATAAGTTAGAGGAAATTTGCTCCCAAATATTTTTGAGATTCGCGATTTTGGGAGCATATTGCGATCAATCGTGTCGCAGGAATTTTTGAGCCTGCAGGTCAAGTAGGCATCTCGGAATAGTTCTCACGACTGAGCCTGACACCCAACTCGGAGGACAGCGACGTTCAAGCGGCTTCGAGTTTGAATGTTGGTCATTGTTCTCGTCGGCTACGTTCCTTAGTCCCATGGTGCTACCGCCACTGCCGGCAGCTGTAGCGTAACTTCCAAGGTGCCGAAACACCCTGGACGATCCCAACCACGACGGATGACTCGCTCCATCGTGGCAATCATCCTTGCAACCAAAAGCCGCTAAAATACAATATATTTCAACCTTGAGGCAATAAATGCGATCTGGCATACCACTCAATCTATCATGGATTGAGTTAGGTAACGTCAAAATCGCGCATGATTTCTTGTCCCCAAGAGTTTATCGGGCGCTGGGCGACGTCTGGAGGCTCGGAACGCGCCAATTTTCAACGTTTTGCGATTGAGCTCACCCAGCTGCTCGGTGTCGACGAACCGAAGCTAGCGACTGACGACAATCAGGCCGACGACTACCGCTTCGAACGAAAGGTGCAATTCGGGGCTACATCCTGCCGCAACCACGGTTTCATCGACCTCTATCGGAAAGGAAACTTCGTCCTGGAAGCCAAACAGGGCGTCCATGCGAAGGCCAGGCCCGATCCGAACCAACTAACCCTGCTGAACGAGGACGACGCCCCCCAGACCAAACGGACAGGCCATGGCGCGCGCGGCACTGGCCGATGGGCGAAAACCATGCTGGAAGCGCGAAACCAAGCGGACAACTACGCCCGGGCGGTCGCACGCGACGACGGCTGGCCGCCTTTTCTGCTGGTGGTCGACGTTGGCCATGTGATCGAGGTCTATGCCGACTTTTCCCGGCAAGGCCAAGGCTACGCGCAGTTTCCCGATGGCGCACGTTATCGGATCAAACTGGAGGACCTAGCCGACGAATGTGTTCGAGAGCGGCTGAAGGCGATTTGGGAAGATCCCTGTTCGCTCGACCCGGCAAAGGTCTCGGCGCGCGTTACCCGCAAGATTGCGGATCAGCTAGCGGCGCTCGGCAAGCTGCTGGAGGCAGATGGCCACGAAGGTGAGACCGTCGCCCGGTTCCTGATGCGCTGCCTCTTCTCGATCTTCGCCGAGGACGTCGAGTTAATCCCGAAGAACAGTTTTACCCAGCTGCTCCAGCGCCTCCGCGGCCATCCTGAACATGCGGCACAAGCCCTGCAGGCGCTCTGGGAGACCATGGACACCGGCGGCTTCTCCCAGGCACTGACGGTCGATCTGAAACGGTTTAACGGCGGGCTGTTCAAGGAATCCGAGGCACTACCTCTGAACGAAATCCAGCTTTCGGTCCTGATCAAGGCTGCCGAGGCTGATTGGCGTGAAGTCGAACCGGCTATTTTCGGAACCCTCCTGGAACGTGCCCTCGACAAACGCCAGCGGCACAAGCTCGGTGCGCACTACACGCCGCGCGCCTATGTCCAACGCCTGGTCACGCCGACCATCATGAACCCGCTCCGGGCGGATTGGCGGGATGTTCAGGCGGGCGTCCAGCGGCTGACCTCCGACGGCAAGGACGACGCCGCGCGAAAACTGGTCCGCGACTTCCATCAAAATCTCTGCGAGATCCGTGTGCTCGATCCAGCGTGCGGCTCCGGCAACTTTTTGTACGTCGCGATGGAGATGATGAAGCGGCTGGAAGGCGAGGTCGTGGCCCTGCTCGCCGAACTGGGCGAAGACCAGGGGACGCTCGGTCTGGCCGGCCACACGGTCGACCCGCACCAGTTTCTCGGCATCGAGCTGAACCCCTGGGCCGCTGCCGTCGCCGAGCTGGTGCTTTGGATCGGCTATCTGCAATGGCATTTTCGCACCTACGGCAAGGCGTCGCCGTCAGAGCCCGTGCTTAGGGACTTTAAGAACATCGAATGCCGGGACGCCGTGCTGGAATGGTCGGAGCGTGCACCTCGTCTGGACGAAGCCGGCAATCCGGTGAGCCGCTGGGATGGCATCACGACGATCACCCACAACGTTACCGGCGAAGAGGTGCCGGACCCCGACGCTCGCGTTCAGGTCTATGACTATTTGAAGCCCAAAGCTGCTGGTTGGCCCGAAGCGGACTTCATCGTCGGCAATCCACCGTTCATTGGCGCCAGCCGCCTGCGAGAGAGCTTGGGTGACGGCTATACCGAGGCGCTATGGTCCGCCTATCCGAAGATGCCGAAAAGCGCCGATCTGGTGATGTTCTGGTGGGAGAAGGCGGCGCTGTTTGTGCGATCCTACAATGCCAGGACAGGTAAAGGCACGCGGCGTTTCGGCCTGATCACCACCAACTCGCTACGTCAGACCTTCAATCGTCGGGTCCTTGAGCTGCATCTGGCCGATGCGAAGAAGCCGCTCTCGCTTCTGTTTGCCATTCCTGATCATCCCTGGGTCGATACCCTTTACGGTGCCGCGGTGCGGATCGCGATGACGGTTGGGGCGGCAGGGCGGCGTGCAGGGCGGTTAAGTGTCGTTGTGAGTGAGAAGAAGCGAAAAACTGAGGAAGAGGGGCGTGAGGTCACTTTCTATGAAGCTGTGGGCAAGGTTCTTCCAAATCTTCAAATTGGTGCCGATGTCGCTGGTGCCGCCGAACTTGCTGCGAACGACGGCTTGGCACATATGGGCGTCAAGCTTCACGGGGGCGGATTCATCATTTCGAACGCCGAGGCCATTCGGCTCGGATTTAGAAGTTGTAAGGCCCTTGAAGCCCACATCAGGCCTTTCTTCAATGGCCGAGATCTTGCCCAGCTTTCCAGGGAGAAGTTGGCGATTGACCTATTCGGCAGGACCGAGTCAGAAGTAAAGGAGGCGTTTCCGGCAGTCTATCAGCATCTTCGCGATACAGTTTGGCCCGAACGTCAGCAAAATAATCGCGCATCTTATCGAAACAACTGGTGGATCTTTGGAGAACCGCGTAGCGAGCTGAGACCTGCCGTTCAAGGTTTGGCAAAGTTTATCGTTACCACCAGAACTGCGAAACACCGTATCTTCCAATTCTTAAGCGGCAGTGCCATCCCGGAGAGCAAGCTCGTCGCAATTGCGATTGATGATTCTTCGATACTGTCCGTGCTCAGCTCAAGATTTCACATCGTTTATGCAGTTGGCGCTGGCGGTTGGTTAGGTGTCGGGAATGATCCTACCTACAACCACTCTAGCTGTTTCAACACTTTCCCGTTCCCCGATCTGACCGACGGCCAACGCACCCATCTCCGCGACCTCGGCGAACAGCTCGACGCCCACCGCAAACGCCAACAGAAAGAACATCCGAAGCTGACGCTGACCCAGATGTACAACGTTCTGGAAAACGTCCGCGCGGGCGAGAAAATCGAGGGCAAGGACAAGGAGATCTACGACCAGGGCCTGATCGGCATTCTCCGCGACCTCCACGACCAGATCGACCATTCCGTCGCCGACGCCTATGGCTGGCCCCGCGATCTTTCGGACGAGGACTCTCTCCAGCGCCTGGTCGACCTCAACCACCAACGCGCCGCCGAGGAAGCCAAGGGCCATATCCGCTGGCTTCGCCCGGACTATCAGAATCCTAAAGGCAAGCAGGTTAAAGCCAGCGGTGCTCAGATTGAGGCCGGTATCGGTGTCGCCGTCACCCTAGAAAAGGAGCCATGGCCGAAAGCCCTGCCGGACCAGATCGCCGCCGTCCGTGATACGCTCCTGGATCTTGGCGAAGCCACGCCGGAACAGGTCGCGAGGCGTTTTAAGCGTGCCCGCATCTCCAGCGTCCAGCCGCTCCTGGACAGCCTCACAGCGCTCGGAGATGCTCACCTGACCGAAGAGGGCCGATATGCCGCTTGATACCGCTGTTGCGCTGCCTGACCGACCCATTAGCCGACGTTTTACCATCGAGCAGGATGGCTTTCCTGATCTCGTCCAAATGATGCTGGTGACTCTGGAGGCTCTTCGTTCGATCGGCGGCTCGGCGACGCTGCATGAGCTTGACCAAAAGGTGGTCGAACTTGAGGGCGTGACCGAGCAAGAGCAGGCATTCACGATGGCCAACGACGACCGCCCGCGCCTGAACTACTACCTTGCCTGGTCACGTACCTTTCTTCGTCGCGGTGGGGCCATCGAGAACTCATCCCGCGGGGTTTGGTCGCTGACCGAAAAGGGCGAGCAGCTAACGACGATTGCCGAAGTGCGGGCGATCTATGACCAGGTCAACACCGAAGAACGCGAGAAGGCACGTCTGAAACGCCTGAAAACCAGACAACAGGAAAAGGCAATCCCTATATCGGAGTCCTCGCCAGATCCTGTGACCAATGAAAATAACGACAACGACGACTGGAAAACTCGACTGCTGGCCACCATTGGCGACATGAAGGCAGACGGCTTTGAACGTCTTTCCCAACGCTTGCTTCGCGAGGCTGGGTTCACCAAGGTCGAAGTCCGCGGCAAGACCGGCGACGGCGGCATCGACGGTGTCGGCGTCCTCCGCGTCAACCTCGTCT
This sequence comes from Geminicoccaceae bacterium, assembly GCA_028285265.1. Taxonomy (GTDB): domain Bacteria; phylum Pseudomonadota; class Alphaproteobacteria; order Geminicoccales; family Geminicoccaceae; genus JANQPX01. Next base: position 90,769 of record JANQPX010000051.1, on the reverse strand, counting down.
CGTTCCAGGTCTATTTTCAATGTAAGAAATGGAAAGGCAGCGTCGGCTCAAAGGAAATCCGCGACTTCCGCGGCGCTCTCCAAGGCCGTGCCGACAAGGGCCTCTTCATAACCACCGGCAACTTCACTAGCCAAGCCTCCGAAGAAGCCACCCGCGATGGTGCCATAGCTATCGACCTCATTGACGGCGACCGGCTATGCGACTTGCTGAAGCAATATACCCTCGGCGTGAAGACAGAGATGATCGAGCAGGTGACGATCGTTGGCGATTGGTTCGCGGCGATTTAGCGGCAATCCCGCGTACTAAGTAGCGAAAACTGCTCGATAGAAGGAAGCGATAGAACGCTTGCTCTCTGGCTTTCTTGGACCAGAACCGGCTATCTGAATCCTGGCCTGACGTTTGGCGGCTTGCTCTACACTTACCTGCACGCTAACGCATCTTGTGCAGACCACAGCTCTAATTGCAGAGCCGCTTATCAATCCAAGCGGCGAGGTCTCTCATTCGGTAGCCAATCCGCCGCTGCGTGATTCGGACATATTGCGGTCCCTGCCGTTCGCGACGAAGCCTCCTGAAATGTACCAAGGACAGGCAACAATATTTCGCTGCCTCGGATTCCGAGATGACCCTTCTTTCTTCGTAGGACTCAGTTTTCAATGCGGTTGCCATGATGGCGCCTCTTATCTGCTCGGTTAGATCACATCGCGCTGCCATTTCGAAGAAAGCAGTTTCGATGCGGCGTCTTCATCTGACAGCATGAGACGAGCACCTGCTCATTTTTGCTGTTCTGATTCCTAGAGAGGAGATCGAAGGCCGAATCCTGCCATCGGACGGAGATTTCTTCGGCGGGCGACGACCGGCGTGCTGATCTCGTCGTCGCTGATCAGGTGTTCTTGACATGGCCAATTGAAAATTTTTCTGATCTCGAGGGCAGGATTCGAGGCGTCCTTCTCTCTTGAGTCTTTAGGAGGGCAAATGAGCCCGGCGGTCGGCAGGTGCCGGTACGCTCTTTTGAAAGACTCACCGCCATGCCCAAAGATCACAAGCACAAGCACGATGCCGTCAGGTTCTGGATCGAAGCTGCACATCGGCTTGGCTTCGCCGACATCTCCGAACCGGAAGAAGCAAGGGCTGTCGATCATGCCTTTCTCTGGATGAAGGGGCGTGGCATGCCTGCAGGCCGGGACACGCCGCATGCGTTGATCCAGTTTCTTTATACTTTTGATGAGCACTTTGCTGGCTTTATCGACGACCATGTCAATCGGAAGACCGACGTCGCTGGTCAAGCTCTTGCCGAACAGCTGAAGGCGTCGTGGCCTGGTGCTGCCGACTTCCTGACCGAACTCAAAGCGCTGAGTTGCAGCAAGAAGACCGGTATAGCAGTCGAACGCACGCTCGATCTGATCCGATATTGGGACGCTGACCTATCCTCCGAGGATAACATCGCCCGGCATCACCTCCGGATGACAACACCCAAAACCAAGCACTGATTCTTCGCTACCCAGAAATTTTTTGGGAAGCGTGGGCAGGATTTCGGGTGCTGATCCCTCTCTAGGTATCAGACAGCAGGAAACGGATCATGCAAGCGATCACCGAGCAACGTCTTATCGATGCCTTTCATGCCCAGCTTGGCCCGGCCATCCGGGAGGCACTGGATTGCCCGACCGTGATCGAGGTCATGGTCAATGATTGTGGCCGGGTTCGATTAGATACGATCGACAAAGGCCGGATCGAGACCGCCTATGTCATGCCACCGGGATCGGCGGAAGCCATCATCCGGCTGGTCGCCAATCATATCGGTGAAGCGGTCTCCGATGATCATCCCTTGATCACAGGCACCATCCCGCTGACCGGTGAGCGCTTTCAGGGTGTGCTGCCACCGCTCACCCATGCGCCGAACTTCACCATAAGAAAGCGCCCGACCAGAATCTTTCGTCTCGGTGACTATGTCGACGGCGGTCTCGTTCGAGCGGCGCATGCCGACATCATTCGAAAGGCCGTCGCCGATCGCAAGAACATCATCGTGAGCGGCGGTACCTCGAGCGGGAAGACAACGCTGCTCAATGCGCTGCTCGCCGAATCGTCGCTTATCGAGGACCGGGTTGTCCTGATCGAGGATACCCGCGAGCTGCAATGCAGCGCCCTTGATCAGGTGCAGCTGCTGACCAAGCGCGCAGATCCCGTGATCACCATGCGGGATCTGGTGCAGACGACGCTGCGCATGCGCCCAGATCGCATCGTCGTCGGCGAAATCCGCGATGGCGCAAGCGCCTTGGAGATGCTGAAGGCTTGGAACACCGGCCATGACGGCGGTCTCGGCACGCTTCACGCCAATTCAGGCAGCGACGCCCTGCACCGTCTGGAAGATCTGATCAGTGAAGTCGCTGTCAACGTACCTCGCCGCCTTATCGGCATGGCGGTCGACATGGTCATTCATATTCGCCGTACGCCGAGAGGCCGGCGGATCGAGGAGATCGTGAGCGTCGATGGTTACGACGCCGGTCGTTACCTGACCTGCGATCTCATCGCGACCCAAGCTGAACCTGTTCAGCTGCTTTCCTCCTCAAAAAAGTAAGGGATGACAACATGTTCAGGACGATGAAGCGTCTTAGCCTAAGCGCCGTCGCATTTGCCTTCATGATCAGCCAGGCCCATGCCGGGGCAAGCGGTCTTCCTTGGGAAGCGCCGCTGCAAACACTGACCGACAGCCTGACCGGACCAGTCCTTCAGACCTTCTTGATCCTTTCGATCGTGGTCGCTGGCCTGATGATGGCGCTGACCGAAGTCGGTGCCGGCGCCAAGCGCCTGTTGCAGGCGGTGTTCGGTCTGTCAGTCGCGGTTGCCGCCGTCAGCTTCTTTCCCGGTTTCTTCGGCTTTGGCGGTGCCGCGGTTTTCTGATGAACGAGACTGACGATATCGCGGTGCCTCTCCATACCAGCTTGACCACGCCGATCCTGCTGGCTGGGACACCGCGATCCTTCGCCATTTTGAACGCCACCTTGTGCGCCGTGATCGGGCTGGGCCTCGGCCAGGTCTGGATCGCGGTGCCCGTGGGGGCGATCGCCCACAGCCTCACCGTTTGGCTGACCCGGCAGGATCCCTGGTGGATGGACGTGATGAAACGTCATCTCCGAGAGAAGGTTTACTATCAGGCATGATGACGAGACCCAAAGAAGCCGGACATGGCCGGCTCAGCGATCTGCTTGTCTGGGGCACGTTCATTGCCCCCGGCATCATCCTCAATAAGGATGGCTCGCTGCAAACTACATACCGCTTTCGCGGGCCAGATCTCGACAGCACGACCACGTCCGGCTTGGTCGGCACCATAGCGCGGATCAACAATGCGCTTCGTCGACTAGGGTCCAGTTGGGCCTTGCATTTGGAAGCGAGGCGCCGGGTGTCAAACGATTATCCGGACCTGATCGAGCATCCGCCAGCGGCCTGGCTGATTGATCGCGAACGTCATCAGGCTTTCACAGAAAACAGCACCAAGCTGGTGACCGAGTATTTTCTGACCTTCACCTTTCTTCTGCCCGAGAATCGATCCTCGAAAGCGTCGAGCTGGCTCTTCGAAAACCAACCGCCAGAAGCCAATCGGCAGTTCGGCGATCAGGTCCAAGGTTTCGTCGATATTGTCAATCAGGTGGTCGATCTGCTCGCCACTATCTTGCCGATGATCGAGCCGCTCGATGACGCGGACACGCTCACCTACCTCCATGATTGCATTTCCTGGTCGCGCATTCATGTACGGCCACCGGATGAGGTGCAGTTCTTCGATTCCTTTCTCTACGACACTGATCTGCTTCCCGGCCTGGCACCGATGCTCGGCGATCGCTGGATCAAGATGCTGGCGATCCAGAGCTTTCCGTCATCGACGGTGCCGGCGCTTTTAGATCGGCTGAATTCCCTGCCGTTCGAATATCGTTGGACGTCGCGTTTTCTTTGTTTCGACAAGCGCGACGCGGAAGCGGAGATCACGCGCTTGCAGCGTCAGTGGTTTGCCAAACGAAAGAACCTCGGCCGCTTGCTGATGGAAATGATCAGCAAGCAGGAAAGCGGCATGGTCAACACCGACGCCATGAACAAGGCCGGTGATGCCGATGATGCACTGACCGAGCTTGCCGAGGATGCCGTGAGCTTCGGTCAGTTCACGCCGGTGATCATGGTCTGGGATCAGGACCACGAGATCGCCAAGGAAAAACTCGCCCTTGTCCAGCGGGAGATCGATGGCCTCGGTTTTGTCTCCAGGCCAGAGACCTTCAATGCCACCGATGCCTGGCTTTCGACATTACCGGGGCACAACTACCGAAACGTCCGAAGGCCGATCGTCTCATCGCTGAACCTCACCCACATGCTGCCGCTTTCCGCCGTCTGGTCTGGCGAGCGCTGGAATGCGCATCTTAATGCACCGGCGCTCTTGGTCGGCGAGACGGAAGGGGCAACACCCTTCTATGTGAACCTGCACACCGGTGATGTCGGCCATACCATGCTGATCGGCCCGACCGGATCCGGCAAATCGACGTTTCTTGCTTTCCTGGCGGTGCAATTCTTCCGCTATCCGAAAGCCAAGGTGGTCATCTTCGACAAGGGTGGCTCTGCCCGCGCGATGAGCCATGCCGTCGGCGGACATTTCTGCAGGCTCGGCGATCCGGCGTCGATGACGCTCCAACCACTCGCTGAGATTCAACAGGCCGAAGAAAAAGCCTTTGCCCTGGATTGGCTGGCCAATCTCCTGAACCAGGAGGGCGTGCCGCTCACCGTCGATCGGAAAGATGCGCTTTGGAGTGCTCTCGGCTCCCTTGCAGGCTTCCAAAGAGAGCAGCGAACGCTCACCGTTCTGACGTCGCTGGTCCAGGATCGTGAAATCAGAATGGCGCTTCAAGCCTTCACCCTCGAAGGCCCCTATGGCGCGTTGCTCGATGCCGCCGAGACGACGTGGAGCGGGGCGGATTGGCAGTGCTTCGACCTGGAAACGCTGACCGATCTTCCGGGTGCCATCGCCCCAACATTGCTCGCGATCTTTCATCGGCTGGAGAAAGCATTCACCGGCGAGCCGACGCTGCTCATTCTGGATGAGGCCTGGCTCTTTCTCGACAACAGCCTTTTCGCATCGCAGATCAAAGCTTGGCTGAAGACGCTCCGGAAGAAGAATGTCAGCGTTCTCTTTACCACTCAGAGCCTCGCCGATGTCGAGCAGAGCGCAATTGCTGCGACGCTGACCGACAGCTGCCCACAGAAGATCTTTCTGCCGAACGAGCGCGCCCATGAGGCGATGGTGGAGACCTTCTATCGGCGCTTTGGTCTGAACGAGCGCCAGATCGATCTACTCGCGACGGCCACGCCCAAGAGCGACTACTACATGGTGAGCCCAAGGGGAAACCGCCTCTTCTCGCTCACCCTCGGTCCGATCGCCTTGGCCTTCTGCGGCGCCAGCACGCCCGACGATCAGCGGCTGATGGATCGGCTCATCGATCCCGACCAACCGGACGTCTTCGCCGCTCGGTGGCTTGAAGCCAAAGGGCTCGGCGCCGATGCCGAGCATCTTCAAACGAGCCGCTCGCCATCTCCCGTACCGACACATTTGGCGGAGGCCTAGCTCCATGAAAAAGACGCTACTCGCCACCGTCGTGGCGATCGGTCTAATGATCGCAACGCCCACAGCCAAAGCACAGTTCGCCGTCTTCGATGCCGCGAATTTCGCGCAGAACATACAACAGGTGTTTCAGGCGATCGAGCAAGGCATCCGCACACTTCGCCAGATCGAGCTTGCCGTGCAATCGGTGACTGGCACCGATCTCAGCCTAACGGCTGAGCTCACCGAGCAGCTGGTCGGTGTACAGACCGTGCTCAACAATGGCGCTGCTTTGGTCTTTCAGGAAGCCGAATCGCTGGAGCAGTTCCGCGAGCTCTTTCCCGAAGGCTTCGAGGCTCTCGATGCCCTTGAGGATGTTGTGCTCGCCCTCCAGCAGCAAAACAACCGCTTGCTAAGTGCCAGTCAGCAAGCTGTGCAACTGCAGTCGGTGAGTGCTGAGTCCATTCAAGAAACCATCGCCAGCGTCGAGGCCACGCTCGGCGTTTCCGAAGCCGCTGTCGGGCAGACCCAGGCCATCCAGGCCGGCAATCAGCTCCAGGGCCAGATCGTTACCACGCTTGTCGAGATCCAAGGCGCCCAGCTCGCGGCGCAGCGCCTGCAAGCTTTGGAAGCCGCCAATCGCGCATCGGAACGGCAGGCTGCCGAGGACATCACCCGCCGTCTCGCCGACGGTGAAGACAATGCCAATCAACGTTTCGGAGGGGTCCTGCCGAACGGCTGGCCAGCGACACCATGAAGCTGCAACCGACCATGATCCAGATCATCAAGCTGATCGGCGGCACGGCCTTTTGGGTCGCCGTTGCCACGATCTTGGCTGCCCATCTGGCGCCGCTCGCCGGCCATATGAGTGAACCTTGCCGATGTCAGCCGATGATCGAGAAAGACAGGTGAGCCATGGAGTTTACCTTTGCACCGGGCGTTCTCGATCAGATCCTCAATGTCATTCAAGGTGCCATCGATGCAGCACTCCCCGTTCTCGAGGGTGATGTCCGCTTCGTCTTTCAGTCCTTCCTAGTGATCTCGATCGTGTTTTCGGGCGTGGCCTATGCTTTTGGCAGCCTCTCCGCCGGGCTCGAGTTCATGCTCAAAAAGATCCTGTTCGTTTCCGGCGCACTCTTTCTGGTGACCAACTGGCTGGATTTCACACGGATCATCGTTAGCAGTTTTGCGCTCCTTGGCCTTCGCTCCGGTGGCGCCGAAGTCGAGGGCCTGACCACGGCGCAGTTCTTCTCGCCCTCCAGCATTCTCACCATCGGATGGGGCCTCGGCGACACGCTCTTTCAGCGGGCAAGCGAGGCAGGCGGCTTCACCGGCATCAGCGTCGCAGCAATCTTCCTGTTTTTCTCCGCCCTGATCGTTGCCTTGTCCTTCCTGATCATCGCCCTTCAGGTCTTCATCACGCTCCTGGAGTTCAAGCTTGTCACGCTAGGCGGCTTTATCCTGATCCCGTTTGCCCTGCTCGATCGCACGACATCATTGGCACAAGGAGCCCTCGGCTATGTGATTGCTGCCGGCATCAAGATTTTTACGCTCGCCGTGGTGGTGAGCTTTGCCTTTGCCATCTTCCCCAACATCCCGATCCCGGATGAACTCTCCTTCACCACCCAATTCGTCATCATGGGCGTCTCGCTCACCTTCGTGCTCCTGGCCTTGAAAGCGCCAAACCTGGCCTCGTCGATGATAAGCGGCGGACCGAGCCTTGGCATCGGCGCAATCGCCCAATCGGCCGCGGCTGTCGCCGGCGCAGGTGCGGCTGGATACGCGGCGACGCGTGTCGCAGGTGCCGCCGGCAGCGCTGCTGGCACCGTCATCGCCGGCGCTCGAAACGGGCTTCAAGGTCGAGCGAGCGGCGGTGTCGGCTTTTCAGGCACCGGCTTTTCGCGAAGCGCCGGTTCCAGCAGCGGCACCAGCGGTACGCCTGGAACGGCCGTCGCCATCCGACCGAACACTGCCGTCAGATCACCAGGGACCGCAGTCGGGCCTTCATTTGGTGGTGAATCATCAGGAGGAATTGGAAGCGGCGGGCCGAGTGGGCCATCGCCGAATGCAGGCGGCCCTAGTCCGACATCGGGCGGCACCGCTCGTTCAGTGGATGGCACTCCGAGCAATGCCGGTTCGGCAACGACGTCCGACCTCCAGGCAGCGCGACGAAGCCTCAAACATGCAGCTATTGCCACAGGCGGTGCTGTTCAGGGAAGTGGCGGCGGCAGCGGTGCCAGGATCGATATCGGCAGCAGATAAGCACTGCTGAGATGTCAGCGGACCGATCTGTTCCTATCTATGCAGCCAAACGATTGTCGTTCTCCGCAGTGAGCGCGAGCCCATAGTCCTGCCATATCTCGAGCCACCAATAGTCGAGCTCCACGACCGAAAACCCGTCCTTACAATGCAGAGCCAAGGTTTGGTCGAACGCATAGGGTCGAATCAGGATCAGGGCACGCTCCATGACAATCTCCTGGTCTTATGGCCAGGATTGAGTGTCGCGATCTCTGCTTAACGCGACGTTAACAGCGGGGCATTTGAACCCTCGCCGATGTTGATGGTCAAAAGCCGCATCGTCACGACCAGCCCGAACTCTATGCCGACATCGGCCTTGGCGGGTATGACCGCCGCGGCGACGCATTTTTCGCGGCAACCTTCAGCAGAAAAGCTGAACAGCGCAAAAAAGTTTGCCGTTGAGGGCAGGATTCTGCCTGCAGATCCCTCTCTAGGAATCAGAACAGAGAGGAATGCGTCGATGACGATCTATTCAGAGCCCCCGCGCGACTTCGGCTGCAGCGACGAAGCAGCAAGCCGATATGGCAAGCAGCTCGCTGCCCTGGAGCAACGCTGCCAGAGCGCGGCAACCGATGTTCGAAGCTGGCGGATGATGACATTCGGCATGACCGGTCTTGCTGTGACGGTGATCGGCGCCTGTCTCTACGTCGCAAGCCTTCAGCCGACACCTGCAGTCCATGTGGTCGAGATCGATAGAAAAACCGGCGAAACCGTGCGCCATCAAGTGATTGGCGAGGCTGTTCCCGTCGACGACATCATGGTCGGCCACATTATCGGCCGTTGGATCCAGTTGACGCGCTCGAAGAGCATCGATCCGGTCGTGCTCCGATCACAGTGGGAACAGGCCTATCAGTTCGTACCGGCCGAGGCCAAGGCGCAGATCGATGCCTATGCCCGCGAGATCGACGCCTTCAATCCGGAAAGAATTACCAAGGAAGCCGTGACTGTCGAGATCGCTTCGGTCACCCGGCAGTCCGAGAAGAGCTTCCAAGTCCGCTGGCAGGAAACCCGTTTCGAGAACGGTCATCGCCAGAGCCAGCAGAGCTTCACCGCCAACATCGCGGTGGCGTTCTTGAAGCCCACCACACCTCGACAAATCCAAACCAATCCGATCGGGCTGATGATCACCGAGATCTATGTGCAGCCCGATTTTGAGACCGCGGAGCGCCCGTCATGACAACCAAGATTTCCAGAATGTCCCTCTGCCGAGGCGGTCCGGCTGTTGCCGCGCTCGCAATGCTTGCCGGCTGCATCCATGATCATAAGCCCGTGACTTACGTGAAGGCCGTACCACAGGAGCCGCCGAGGATCGAAGCCACCATCGCACCCAGAGCCCTGCCTGCCTTCCAGCAGAAGGTGCGACCGCTTCCTGGGCCGTCGGAAAAGGCGGAAGGAACTCAGGAGGGGCTGCCCGCCATCAAGGCTGCCCGAGAAGAAGCCCTGATCGCATCGGCACCCGATGGTTTCATCAACGCAACCCAGTATTTTGCATATGAAGAAGGTGCCCTCTACGAGCTCCATGCTGCCGCCGGCTTTCTCAGCACCATCGAACTGCAGCGAGGCGAAAGGCTGGTCAATATTGCTGCCGGTGACACTGCCCGTTGGGTGATCGGCGACGTCACGCGTGATGATCAGACCATCATTCTCGTGAAACCGACCCGATCTGAATTGGTCACCAATATGGTGATCAGCACGGATAAACGGGTTTATCTCGTCGAAGCGACCAGCCACGACGACACGGCTTATAATGCTGTGATCGCCTGGACCTATCCCTTTGAGGACCTGTCTCGCCAAGTCGCTGCGATCGATGCTGAAAACCAAAGACGCGACGATACCGTCGTCATTGGTGTTCCGATTGATCAGCTAAACTTCGACTACGAGATCAGCGGCGACAAGCCGCGTTGGCGGCCGGTTCGGACCTTCGATGATGGCAGCAAGACCTATATCGAGTTTCCGAAGACCTTGGGCACGGCCGAAGCCCCGCCGCTCTTCTTGAGCGACGATGATGGAAGCGGTCAGCTGGTCAATTACCGAGTCAAGCAGAACTACTACGTCGTCGATCGTCTTTTTGATCGTGCCGAGCTCCGTCTTGGCGACACCTTCGTCGGCATCGACAAGAGCGGCACTTCAAGCTGGAGCCGCTGGTTCAGCAGCAGGCCGACATCATCGTCCCCAAAGAACCGTGGCTGCACCTTGTGCCGTGATCCCGATGACCACGGTGACAATGATCATAGCCGCAGCGATCACGACCCGTCTGACCATGCGGGGATGCGCTGATAATGGACAACGAAAAGCAGCCCTCGACCGTCGACTTCGCCCTGATCGAGCGGCTCGGCCTCAACCGAGTGGCAGATGCGCTCGATCTCAGTGCTGGTGCGGTCCGCCGCTGGCGAAGCCGAGGCGTTCCAAAGGAGCGGCATGCCGCGATTACCAAACTTGCTGGAATCGAAGGGCAGCTAGCGGCCGATCACACTGACACCGGACAGCATGACTCAGAAACCGCACGATTAGCGATGCGAAATAACGAAGCACCTCGTTCAACGTCGGACAAGAGAGAAACTAATGATGTGCATGGTCATTCTCCGGACGCGGGTGCATACGTGCGGCTGTGCCGGCATGGGCACCGAGGGGCCGGTCACGCGGCGGGGCTTCGGTCAGACGGCATGCAGACTAAGAAGCCGGTCCGGCTCAATCGGAAGACGGTCATGATCGTTGGCGCCGGATTGGCATCAGCCCTGGTTGTCGGATTTGCGAACGGCACCATCCAAAATGACGGTGCATCATCATCCTTGAAAGGTGATGTCGAGGATCGCGAGCCCATCTACCAGCCGTTGGGTACAGCCTATCTCCCGGCCTTCGACTACACCAATCTGCCGAAACAGGCTGCCCTTCCGGTGATAACGGAATCGCCCGAGGAACCGGAGCCAGCCCCCGAACCCGAGCCACAAATCGTAACCGAAGCGCGGGTGATCACGCCCGTACGTGACCAACGGTCGAAGGAAGAGGAAGCGGCCCTACAATCGCCACTTTTTCCCAAAGGCGTCACTGCATCACGTCCGAACACGACATTGGCGTCGGCAGGGCACGCAGCATCAAACGATCCGACCTTGGCGGCGCTCAACCGCCTGAGAGACAGCTTGCCAACGCCGCAGGATCTCTATCCGCAAAGCCAGCGTCAGGCATCGTCAACGAGCGGGCAAGAAGACTTTCTCAACGCTCGGCTGGATGATGCGATCTATCTGAAGAATGGCTTGCAAAAGCCTCTATCGGATTTCGAGATCAAAGCCGGGACTATGATCCCGGCCGCGCTCATCACCGGACTCAACAGCGATCTTCCTGGCGAGATCATCGGCCAGGTCACCGAGCATGTCTTCGACACGAGAAGCGGCCAACACCTTTTGATTCCGCAAGGAACCAAGATCATCGGTCGCTACAATGCCGACATCGGCTATGGCCAGGATCGAGCCCAGATCATCTGGGATCGGCTCATCATGCCCAATGGCAACAGCACCCAGTTGGAGGCGATGGTTGGCACCGACAAGGCTGGCTATGCCGGTTTGTCCGATCGGGTTGATCACCATCTCGGGCGTCTTGTCGGTGCCGTCATCTTGTCATCGTTCATTTCTGTCGGCGCCAATCTCGCCACCGACGGCGGCAACGACATCACCGACGCCCTCGGCGATGCCGCCGCCCAGCAAGCAGCTCAGGTTGGCAGTCAGATCGTCGACCGTCAGCTCGATGTCCGGCCGACGATCACCGCCCGTCCCGGCTTCAGACTCAACATATTGGTCGGGAAAGACGTGATCCTTCAGCCCTATCACGCTGAATAGGGACAGTTACGACGAAAAGCCCAATTTCTCGCAAACGAGGAACCGCCGATGTCACTTTCATTAAACAAGGTCATTCTCGCCGGAACTCTGACCGATCAGCCTTCCGTGCGTCATGTCGACAACGGACAGAAGGTTGTCGGCCTCTCGGTCGTAACCATGCGTGGATGGCAGGACGCCAAGAATGTCGATCACCAAAGCAAGGAGTGGCATCGCATCGTGGTCCTCCATGGCCCTTTGGTCGCCTATGCCGAGAGCAAGCTAAGCAAAGACGATGAGGTCTACATCGAAGGCGAGCTGCATACCGAGCTGTGGCGAGACGAGAACTATGAATGGCGAACCCTAACCAAGGTGGTTCTTTGGCAGGAGATTCATCAACTTCGACTATTGACTGACAACAAGCAGCAGCCAGAAGTGAATCTTCGGCCGAGGCACCTGTTGAATACGGTGCGAGAAGCCCATCTTCTCAGGCCGGCCGGCGATCATCTGGCGTCGCGAGAGCAGCGTAACCTAGGCGAACGTGACCAGTTCGACGATGTGGCTATGCATACTCTTATCGAAACAAGCTCATAGCCAACAAGCGTTTGATACCTCCAGTGGACCTTTTACGACTTTTCCAAATTCCACACACCAAAGATTGACAATATGGAAGGGTATTGTGGAAGGCCTGTATCCTAGGAAACAGGGCTGCTTTGCGAGCTTTCCATAAACACCAAATCATGGAAAACGAAGTTTGGATCAGCTCAAGCGATCTCAGCGACATTCCATAAAGGTGAATCTCGTGAGCGCAGATATGACGTTGACAGATCGCCATACTTTGCCTACTCGCTCCTATCCACAATCTACCGGCGAAAGACGATTGTTGTTCCGCGGAATTTAACGCTTAGCTCCGGCAATGCTCAGCCTTATAATGGGGATTTTGCGTGCTGATCCGAATGCCAGAAACAACGACACATCAGTTCTCTCTTTGTGAGGTGTCGCAGCGCTCAGGTGCAAGCTCTCACGAAGTCATAGATGCAACTGCTGAGCTTGCCGAGCCATCGGTTGTTTGTCTTTCTTCTAAGTTAATTGAAGATGACCCTGAGCTGCAAAGTTATGTTCAGCAGCATTCTGAAGACTACCGCTTCGATTGGGTCGGTTTCGCCTGCGGGTTCAGCGGCCCTCTGGCTAGTTCGATACAACACGCGTGGCTTTCGGTCAGGTTAAGCTCTGACGGACAGAACAGTACAGCACTCCCTGTAGCACTTTCAATGGCGCCGCTCAGACTGAGCGACCAGACTGCGGAAACCGCTGGCTTCTCCTTCGAGATTGGAGTCAATGCTGGCGTTCTTACTGTTGGTTCAGGCGTTGAACATGGGGCAGAAGTCTCGAAAGAGCATCTATTCATTGCAGCGTATGGCCTCAGCAAGCCGAGAGCCCGATGGGAATTTCATCGTACGCCGACGCGAAAGTTGGAAGGCATGTTCCGAGTCAGTATGATCATGCGCTCTCATCGCTCGGTGGTTCCATGTGGCAAAGTTGAGCTGACCGCGGAGATAAGTAGGCGTCGCTTCGGAATATTTGAGAAACGCTCACAACTGGATGACCCAGCTTCTATCTCATTCTCAGCACAAACTCTGACTTAGTATCTCGCCATCTTCTATGCTCGTTCTCCGAAAATGGTTAAAGGATCTCCCTTGGGTAAGGGCGCGACGTGTCCGAAGACTACACGAGCTGGAGTTCGAGTGGTCGACTGCTTCAGCGACGCCCAACGAGAAGCAAGTCGTGATCTTGTCTCAGATTATGGCTCTTTATGCAGCGCACGCCGGCCTCGACAAATTTGTCGAGGACTACTTGTCTGACCCGTCAACAATTTATGGGCTTGGGGCTCATACTCCTTTCGAAAAGGGCTCTCTTGAGGAACTGGCAATGTTGTTGTCATCGCTCGCCTGGACCAGTTCGTCCAAACTACCTCCGGGCGAGCGTATCGCATTAACCAACTCGGCAGCCGAGTTTATGGAGGCAGGTACGGCAACTCAGCTTCGTGAAGCAAGACGCCGAGCTATCTGGGCAGTGCGCGCTTGCATTGCGGCTCAGACTACCGCCAATGCAATAAGGGAACCGGCCCTCTATTCACAGTTCGATGCTTGGCAGTATTGGAACTTGGCCGTCGCCGGGTTTCTCGACTCCATGCTCGATGAACAAGCGGAGCGAACGTTCAACTTGTTGGCTCGCTTGCCTCCTCCAAGGCCCGGAGATGATGTTGGGCCACTTGCCACCAGTCTAGCCACATCTGGCCCTTCTTTGGAGGCACGGCGCGGCGATCACACGGTCGATACAGCATCGATGTATTGGGCGAGAGTACTGCCACTGTCGCAGGACGAACGATCACTTTATGCGTTTCAATCGATTAAGGGAGCGTTGTTTTCAGCTTCGCTCGATAACCCTGACGCGACCAGATGGAAGGACGACGAATGGTGTCAGAAATCCTTAGGAAGAATTGCTGAACTGCGCCAGGTACATACAGAGTATGGGCCAGATTCCAGCTCCAATGCATCAAAAGACTTGGAGACGACATTACTGTTTTCTACCACCGATCGTCTCATTCCAAGGCCAGATGAAGCTTCGGGGCCACTCGCTGACGCTGAACGTGAGTTTGATAAGCACATATTCGGTCGTGCTTGGGAAACGAACGATGCACCGTTCAAGTCCTTTCTTGACATCAAGGAGATCCAGCATCTTCTAGGCGATGATACAATCCTGATTTCTTATCTTGACATGCGCGCAATTCGAGAAGAGTCGGAGGGTGATTGGAATCATCATGACTTATTCGCCCTAGTGCTAACGTCAAAAGATCTTGAATTCATTCATATAGAAGATCCAGCGGGCGCACATATTGTGCTCGGTGCTAGCGGTGAAAATTGGGATCGGCATTTTAGAAAGATAATGGATGTCAGAGCCTCTCTACGCACGAACAATCACGAGCGAGCAACTGCGTACCTGAGCGAACTCTCCGGACAGATAATACCTACCGATGTCCTTAGATGCCTAGAGCGTCTAGGCGGCTCACGACGGCATCTCCTTGTACATCCATACCAATCTCTTCATTTTTGTCCCTGGCCGCTTTTAGGGATAGAGAGTCCGTTGGCAGATAGATGGATCGTGACCCATCTGCCAACTCTCGGGTTACTTAAGCGCCGGAACCGATCATCAGTTCCCAAAAAGTCCGGCACCGTAGCGGTTGGACTGTCATTTGAAGATCGTGAACCGTTTGATTTACCTCCGCTTCCCACCGCAATCGATGAGACGCGATATGTGGCCCAATTGTGTAATGGAACCGCATATGTCGATAGTGATGCTACTAAAGATGCTCTGCTTGAAGCCTTGCGGACGCAGCGGTACGTGCATATTGCTACCCATGGCTCGCATCGCCCAGCTAGCCCAGCTTTCCAGGAACTCTACCTATGGCCGGAAAGCCACTCTGATGGCATTCTATATGCATATGAACTCATGGGTGAATCTTTTGACGGGCTGGAGCTCGTAAGCTTAAGTGCTTGTGAGACAGGCCTCAGTCGCTTTGATCGTGGTGACAATTTGCGTGGACTTGTAAGCTCGTTAATGATGTCAGGAGCTGAAACAATTGTTGGCACGCTGTGGCCAGTAAAGGATGATGCGACGGCACATTTCTTTGAGACTTTATACGAAGAATTGGCAGCTGGACAAGACAGGCTTGATGCTTTTGCAAATGCCCAACGCGACACACGTGATCGCTTCTCATCTGGATCAGACTGGGCAGCTTTTCAGTTCAGTGGGCTTTGGTAAATTGGCACGGTCAAGTCGCTCAAGCGGATCTAAGCAGCTGATTCGTAAAATCAAAGTGGCAGATCCGACAGATGTTACGTGGAAGCACATAAGGCTTGCCGGGGTTACACAGCAGCATTGCGCCTTTCGTCTGTCGACATTCAGCCCTCGAAGGAAAAAGCTTCACCGATGGGTTGCATAAATGAAAGACCTGGGAAAAGCAAAAAGCGGCTCGAAGACCTCCTGTCTGTGATGGGCTCCGCGACAACCCAATTCCGATGATCGATATCAGCACTGGCAGAAGTGGTTCATCCGCAACTCGCATTGTGTGCCAGAGTGTATCAGATTATCGGTTAGGAGTTATGGCAATTCAAAACCACCAGTTCACGGAAAGCTATTTGTGCCAGTCGCCAATCCTGGAATGCAAAACGGACGCGAAATCGAACCTCGTCCTAGGCTTAGTTTAAACCAATTAGCGACCTACAGTCCTGCTGTAAGACAGGCATTGCCTGCCTCTCACCGTACGCCCGCTGCGTGGTCAGACCAGCGCTACAGCAGCCATAACGTCGACAAGGCCCGGACCAGTCGCGCCGTCCCGGCCGGGGCCGGCGATTATGCCGCCGTTGTTCTCGTTGCTTGCGGGGTTTGCGTTGCCGATGGTCACGTCTCTCGAGGTCTGGTCGAACACCGCCTTGATATCAGCTGCGCTCAGCCCTGGATTCCTCTCCAGCATCAGAGCGATCGCCCCAGCTAGCTGCGGGGCTGCGGCCGAGGTGCCGCTGATCACCGCCCAGCCGTCATCCCTCGCCGTACTGTCGCCATTCTGCCGATCGATCTCACAATTGGGCTGAAGCGGCAACATGATGTAGTGCGCGCCGTTGCTCGCCATTCCGACGAGGCCGCAAGCATCGGGCACGTCCCGCCCGGGATAAATTTTCGAGGAGAACGCGCTCGCATAGTCTGAGGCCCGCATCGTTCCGTCCTGCTCGACAAACACGCCGCCTGCGGCAATCACCTCCGGCATCATCCCAGGAAAGGCGACATGCCCATTGCCGGCCGAGAACACGACAATGGTGCCGCTCGCCGCGATCGCCCTGATCTCCGCTTCCAGTGCCTTCAATGAGTTGGGCAAAGCGGTGAGGTGCATGTTGCTGGTGCGGTCGCCGAAGATGTTGGAGGGGCACATATCGTAGCCGAGGCTAACCGAGATCACTTGCGGATTGTGCTGCATCGCCGTTTGTAGGCCTTCGAGGATCGTTGCGCCATTGGCGGGAAAACTCTCATTGTCGAGCTTTACGCCGATGAATTCCACATCCGGCGCCATTGCGAGCAGATTGGCTGACTCCGCCGTTCCATGGCCGTTGCCGTCGAGCCCCGTATCGGTAGCGCCCGGCGCGAGCACCGTCTGGGTCTGATAGCCCCGCGCGGTGAAATAGGCGTGATCCATCACGAAGCCGCTGTCGATCATCGCGACCTTGACGCCCCTCCCTGTGATGCCGCTCCGATGCACGCGATCAGCGCTGAGGAGCATGGTGACATCACCCGGCACACGCAGATGATGGTAGCCGACCGTCGGCGGCATCGCGGTGGTCGGACCGGGGAAGAGCGTGTTCATGTAAATGTGTGGCCACTGGATATAGGCGTCATCGATCATCCCGGCGAATTCATCGCGCGGGTTCCAAGGCGCATCCTTTTCCGGAAAGTAAAAGGCGTTCGCCTGGCGCCGCTCGCCCTCGTTGAAGGGCAGTCGATGGCGCGTGAGCTTGGTGCCGAAGAGCTGTTCATAGACGCGACGCGAGCAGCGTGCGCTGATGGAGAATTGCCCGGCACTGGTGACTTCGAAGCCGAGTTCGGAAAGACGCGCGCTTGTCGCGGCAACCTGATTATCGTCAGGCCGCATGCGTTCCATCATATCACCGGTGATCGTACCGGAAAACTTGACCGGACCTTCCCGCATATCTCGGCCTGGAAGCGTAATGGCCACTCGTACGGTGTCCGAGGCCTTGCGGCGCGTGTAGATTTTATCATCGGGACCAGGCATCAAATGTCTCCTCAAAATTGTCCTAGAATGGATGAAATCATACTAGCGAGAACTGAAAATCCAACCAGTAGTTTTGTCTTAGGCGGCCGAGCTCTCAAATACGGCCGCCAAAATGCCGTGCAGATGGCGATAGTGAGACATTGTCTACAAAGGGTTCGAGTTCCTTAGGAATCGTCATCTCGGGCTCCTCGGACCAGCCGCTGGCGCCGACGGTGCCGCGCGGGCGCGGCGGCGGGAAGGGAAGATCGCGCGATGAGCTTTTGAAAAGAGCATCGAAGGCCTCAGGCTCGGCTTCAAAGGAGAGCGTTACGAGGCCGCCGCCCGTCTTCTTGATCCCATGGTTTGCCAGGAACTCAACGATTTGACGACGGGCTTCTTCACGCTGCCCCCGATCGTTCAGACTGACTGAGAACTTGATCATCTCAGGCCTCTCCGGGCGAATCGATCTCCTCAACTATAGTCGGTTTTGCGGCCGGTTGCACCTGCGACAGCGCCCGCGCGCATTCCGTGCCGGCCCAAATGGTGCATGACACGGTGCTGGAGCGCGCCAAGCGCTCGCTTTGGGACGTAGAAGCCGGTCACGGGCTCGCGCGGAGCTTCCAGGCGCTCCGCCCATATCCAAAGTGCTGCGATGGGCATGGAGACATGGCTCGGCACGGGCGCCAGCAGAGCCGCGAGCATGATTGGGGCGCAGCTCGCCATACACCAAAGCACACCGGTGGGCGACAATCCGACGAAAGGCTACAACGCATGATGCGTGCAGAGATCTTCGGATTTCCAATTAGACTCCAACCTCCGGATAGGGAAATGTGCCCGGCTTGAGGTCGACATCCATCCGCCTACGCAGAGCCGCGTCGCAGACGGCATAGCCCCAATTGATGAGTCTTTTCTGAAGTTTTGACTTCATACGATCGAGTCGTGTCGGCACCTCGGCGAGTTCAAGCGTTCGCTCATGTGGACATGGCAATGCGTCTGGCAGCTCGTATTCGGCAATGTCTGTCCGGATGCCCCAATATGTACCTTTGCGTAGCTTGTCTTTATAGGAGTCGATCAATTGACGCTTGCGAAGGCTGCGAACCTGATTGTCGATAACATCCAATACGCGCAGGACATGCTGAACCAAATTTGTCTCGGGCTCGCCC
The DNA here is from genome assembly GCA_028285265.1 of Geminicoccaceae bacterium. Lineage (GTDB taxonomy): Bacteria > Pseudomonadota > Alphaproteobacteria > Geminicoccales > Geminicoccaceae > JANQPX01. The sequence continues at coordinate 72,112 of JANQPX010000051.1, read as the reverse complement.
TCAGGTTGATTCTTGCCTCCAGCGTCGCTAACTAGCACGGTGTCGTAGCGTTTCCAAACCGTCTCCATCCCCAGATTGTCATAAACCCCGCCATCAGTGAGCACGACTTTTTCCGTGTACGGTTCCTTATGCAAGTCGACGCCTGAGGTAGCTTTGACGATCGTTGGATCGAGTTTAAGGATCATGGGGGATAAGACCGGAGGAAAAGCCGACGAAGCAGCAACTGCAACGGATAGTCGGACGATTGGATTCTCGACAGCACCTACTCGATAATCAGCCATATACGGCTTAGAGAATCGCCAAAGCGCTCCCGTTTGGAGGCTCGTTGCGTTGATCACAAAGCGTGGCTCGTCGGGCAGATCTTGCAGTGTCGCTTTCCCGTAGAGGTGTTTAGCGTAGGCCTTTGCAACACGGTCGGCCACGTTGCCCGGCAGGAAAATCCCTTTGAAGACTGAGGAGACATCCAGCGTCTCATCGGCAAGACTACGGATTGGATCAACTATTTCCCGAACGAATTCGGAAGAGCCTGTCGATGGGTCGTCGGGAAGTTGCGACCACTTGAGACCGAGCTGTGCGGCCGCAATTGAGCCACCGGAAACACTCGAAATCCGCTTCATCTTCTTCAGCAGGCCGGTTTCGTAGAGACGCCAAAGCGAGCCGACATGAAACAGCATTGCTCGATAGCCGCCTCCGGAGAGACAAAGTCCCATTCCAGCTTCAATCGGTGCGCCAGGCTTGCGCAGATCGGCAAGGGCGCCTGGCTCGCCTACTGAAGCAAGGGTTTCGATCGTCTCGTCCTCTCCAGCCTGGCCAGTGCAGGACAACAACGGCAATGTCCACGGCGTTATGCCAAGGCCGAATAAAAGCCCGCGGCGCTCAATCCCACTTTTCTCAAGCCAGGACTCTGAACTCGTCATCGCGCACCTCCCGATCACGAATTCTTGGATACAACGCTGCAGCCTTACTGATTGTGAACTACTTCACACACCGACAGCCGGATCAGCATTAGGATCAGGCTGGTCAGAAACGGTTTTTGCTCTGCAACATACCCGTCGACAACAAATCTTGACTGAAGTAGTTTCGCCCATCGAATACACCTTTTGGTAGTATCACTAAATACTTTCCAAGCATTTATGGGGTAGGCTGTGGTCCTAAAAGCATCAGCTGAATTGGGATTTTTCAGACCCGGCGAATTGACAAAGTACGACCCCGAGGCCATCGGAATCTGTCTCTCGGGTGGTGGTTATCGGGCCACGCTGTTTCATACAGGATCGCTCCTGCGCCTGAACGAACTTGGCTATCTCAGTCGCGCCAGCCGCATCGCTTCGGTCTCGGGTGGCTCAATTGCAACCGGTATCCTCGCCATGAATTGGGATCGCATCGACTGGGGCTCGGACGGCGTCGCCAGCCACGAAGCAATGACCGATCATCTAGTCAAGCCGGTCTTGAGCGCGGTGTCACGCACTATCGACATCGCCGTAGGTTTACGCCGTCTCGTTCCAGGATTGGCTGCCGGCAATGCACTCGCCAACAAATATGACAAGTACATTTTCGGTGGCCTGCAGATGAGTGGGATTACCGACAAGGTGCGTTTTATCTTCTGTGCCACAAACCTTCAGTCGGGAGGGCTCGTTCGTTTCACCCGCGACTACGTGGCTGACTGGAAGGTGTTGACGTCGACGGTCAGGACGATCCGCCTTGCCGACGCTGTCGCGTCGTCGTCGGCTTTTCCGCCGGTTCTCTCCCCTGTCAGACTTTCGCTCCGAGGCGAAGATGTAGGCACGCCTGGAGGCGCGACCCATGACGACCCGGCCCTTCGGCGCGAGCTGATTCTGGTCGATGGCGGGGTCTATGACAATCTCGGGCTCGAACCCATTTGGAAACGATGCGGAATCATTTTCTGCGCGAACGCGGGGGGCAATCTTAAGCCGGTGACCGGGCGTTTCCTGTTCTCGCATATGCCGCGCGTGGTGTATTCGATGCTGGAGGTCACTGTGAACTGGCGCGAGCGAATGCTAGTCGATCTCTTTCTGAACAAGTTGTCTGACGGCAGGGCCGAGCGCGTCGGCGCGTTGTGGACTAATGCCACGCCCAGCGGCGCCTATAGCGACACCTCGAGTGGCTTAGCTGATAGCTGGACCGGCGCCAAACCCTCCGACACGGTACTTGCGACTTCTCGCGATCTGCCAACGCGGCTTCGGAAATTCACGGATGTTGAGAAGCGGGCGGCGATGCTTGCCGGCTATGCCCATGCCGACGCCGCGATCAGGCGCTATGTCGATCCCGACGCTTCTCCTCCTGAAAACGAACTGGTGATGCCATGACGGGCCCAAACGGTGAATGGCACCCTCCGCGCAGGCTCAGGGTCTTCGCTTTTGATCCAACGACGGCTAAGGCATATTCCAACCGAAAAATCCGGCATGTCACAATATTGCTTCCGCTGGACATAGACCCTGACCTCGGGCTTGGCCCTTCGGGCGAATATCTTGAGGTTATTGACTACGACCCCGCGACGCGCGGCTTCTACCGGCCGGTGGATCTAGACGATCCGAAGATTCTCTCCAACGGCGGGCTAGATCCATCGGAAGAGGATCCTCAGTTCCACCAGCAGATGGTCTACGCCGTCGCTATGAACACCATCGCGACATTCGAGGAAGCACTTGGGCGGCGGGTGCTCTGGGCCGAGGACGCACGCAAAACCAGTGAAGGGTGGACGAACGATTTCGTGCGCCGCCTGCGCATTTATCCGCACGCTCTACGCGAAGCCAACGCCTATTATAGTCCCAAGCGTAAGGCACTATTGTTTGGGTATTTCGAGGCGTCCGAGGACAGTGAAACGGTGGTGCCAGGCACCACCGTTTTTACCTGCCTCAGCCACGATATCGTAGTGCACGAGATGGTGCACGCGATCCTCGACGGGATACATCCGCACTTTGCCGAGGCCAGTCACCCCGACATGCGTGCGCTACACGAAGCCTTTGCCGACATCGTGGCAATCTTTCAGCTCTTCAGTTTTCCTGAGGTGCTAGAGGAACAGATCGCGCGAACTCGCGGCGATCTCGAAAGCCAATCCATGCTGGCGCAGTTGGCACAAGAGTTCGGCAAGGCCATAGGTCGTAGCGGCGCCTTGCGTGACGCTTTGGGCGGTGATGATAACGAAGAGGGCGAATGGAGGATCAAGCCCCCCGATCGCAAGCTTCTACAGGAGGTCATGGCCCCGCACGCTCGCGGATCGGTGCTGGTGGCAGCAGTCTTTAGGGCTTTCTTGAATGTCTATAAAGGTAAGACGGAGGATTTGTTCCGAATCGCTTCAGGCGGCTCGGGTATCTTACGCGAGGGTGAGCTTGACCCCGACCTCGCGCGGCGTTTGGCGCAGGAAGCCGCGATCATCGCGCGCCGCACCCTACGGATTTGTATTCGGGGGCTCGATTATGTCCCGCCCGTTGCGGTGAGTTTCGGCGACTATCTGCGCGCCATCGTCACCGCCGATCACGACCTTTTCCCCGAGGACGAAGACGGCTATCGCACTGCGATCCTAGAAGCCTTCTCTGCTTGGGGCATCGTTCCAGAGGGTATGCCTGTTGTAACACGGAACACGCTGCTCTGGCCTACGCTCAGCCAAACAATAGCCAATCTAAAGTCGCGCAGAGCATTGAAAGGCGAGGATATCTCGATCAAGCGGGTTCGTGGTGGCCTTGGCGCAATCATCACCAGGCCTCGTGACGTCTTCTATGAGTTCAGCGAAGAAATGGAACATTACAGGAAGGATAGCGGGCAGGCTTTCGTCGAGAAAGTTCGTGCAGACCACAAACGCTTGCGCGAGCGACTCAACGACCGGATCACCGAAGTCAACGACATGCGCCAGGCGAAACAAAAGGGCAGCAAGCTTCGCGACTTGAGCCAAGTGACCGAAGAAGAAGCCGCGGAAACCGATGCCGGCACGCTCGGGCAAATGCACTCGCGCGAAGCCGAATTCGATCTCAGCCAGTATTACGCACGCATGATCTGGATGCTTGTCACCTCGACGACGACGCCGGAGTTGGCGAAGGTCCTCGGTATCACTTTCGCCCCGGAGGCACCGTTATCAGTGCGCCGGTCGACAATCACTGGCCTGCCGTCGCTGCATGTGCTGCCCCTGCGCCGCGCCGTGCGCGTGGGGCGCCGCAACCAGCTCCAGGACGAATACGTGATTGAAGTGGTGCAAACGCGGTACGGCTTCTTCGATTTGGACCGTCAGGCGGAGGTCGACAAAATCTCGCTCACGCGGACCGAAGAAGACGAAGGTGCCTTCGATTTCAAGTACCGGGCCGGTTGCACGGTTCTGGTCGATGCCGACAGCTTTAATATCCGCCGCCTGATCCGCACGGCCCATCCCGTGGATGACGATGCTGGGCTAAACCGGCTACGCAATTTCCTGAGCGATGCGCGGCCGGGCCTCCGCAACGCGTTCAACGACGGCGACCCGGGTGGAGCCTCCACGGCTTTCGCAGATCTGCACCGCAATGTCGGCCGCGTCGAGGAGGACTGGTAATGGCGCGCCGCACGACCCCTGGCAAGAACCCAATGCGCGCGCCTGAAAGCGGCGTGACGATCCGCATGTACCGGCAAGGGCACGGTGATTGCTTTCTTCTGTGCTTCCGCCGGTCCACCGACGACGATACCCCATTCTTCATGCTGATCGACTTGGGCATGAAGGGCGGCAGCGAAGTCGTGCCGGGCTTCGACACCGATGCAGCCATCGATGACATCGCCAGTGCCACTGGCGGCATCATCGATCTTGCCGTCGTCACCCACGAACACGAAGACCACGTCAGCGGCTTTCCATTCGGCGACCAGCCACAGCATCCTTTCAATCAGAAACTCAACGTGAAAGAGCTCTGGCTTGCCTGGACCGAGGACGAGAACAACGTGGACGCCAACGAACTGCGCGACGATTACGGGGACCAGTTGCTCACGCTCACTGCCGCAGCAGCAGAAATGGAAACCTTGGGGCTGGCCTCCGCTGCGCACGACCGAGTGCGGGAACTTCTGTCCTTCGAGATCGAGGGCGCCTCACCTGATGAATTCCTGAAGCAGACGGCGCAACGGCTTGGCATGCGAGCTACCTCCCTGCGTGGGTCAACCGCTCACACGCGCGCCTTCGCCGCCGCATCCAGGGCCAGAAAGCCCAAGGGGTTCAGATACAAGATGCGGCTTGCCGGGCTAAGGCGACACGTGCGCGAGGAAAATATCCGCTTCCTCGACCCTGAGGAAGGCAAGATCTGGTCGCTGCCAGGTGTTACCGGCGTCAAGGTCTATCCACTTGGACCGCCGCACGACAAGAAGCTGCTGCGCAGTCTAGACCCCCGAAAGAAGGAGGAATTTCACGCCAGCGGCTTCGGAGCATCAGACCCTGGATTCGGCATCTTCACCGCTTTTTCCGGCCGGAATCGTGCCAATACCGCATCAACGCCCTTTGCCGCGCGCCATTTATTGAACGCAGAAAAAATCAGGAACGACCAACGCCCGCGCACCAAAGCCGAACAGCGCCTCCATGATCATCTTTACAACAACTACTTCTCCAATGCGCATGCGGACTCGCTTCAAAAACTGCGTCAGATCGATGGTGACTGGTTGGACGACGCCGAGGCCTTGGCCCTTCGGCTGAACAATGAGGTTAACAACACGTCGCTCGTCCTGCTCTTCGAATTACCCGGAACCGGCAAGACGCTCCTGTTCACAGGGGACGCGCAGCGGGGTAACTGGATTTCTTGGGGCAAGCTCGAGTTCGGTGGTCGTAGCACGCAGGATCTTCTGGCCGAATGCGTGTTCTACAAGGCCGGACACCACGGGTCGCACAATGCTACGCTAAAGGGCACCGACGATGACGACTGGCCCAATCTTGAGTGGCTCGCACGTGGTGACCAGGCAGCCGAGTTCACCTGCATGATCCCGTCGAACAAGGACTGGGCCTGGGACACGCGCGGCAAAGGCATCGTCTGGAAACACCCTCTTCCCGCCATCGAAGCGGCGCTAACTGCGAAGTCTCGTGGACGCGTTATGGTGACCTCTGACAAGAAGCTTGTTGTGCCAGAAGACTGGGACAAACCCCAATATGGAGAGATGAACGAAGAACACAAGGCAAGGACGAAATACCGCAAGAACTATATCGAGCACTGGATCCCCGACACCTAATCCATGAACTCAGATCCGCTGCATCGGCATCCCAAATACCTACTATAGATCTGTGGGAGACGACTTTCCTTCGTCAGACTGAGACGACCTGATCTCGAATTTGCGCTTTGGCATTTAAGCAGACCAGAATAGCAGCAGGTGACCTACTTGGATCGAAGTGCCATCGCTTTTGCGGTCTCAGGATTTCGACCAATTTCGAAGTGTCGGACCAAAATACATCGGGAAGTTAAAAATCGGCTCTTTTCATGATGTGTTCACCAAAGATTTACACCACATCTCCAATAACTAACAGAATAGCTGTGATGTAATATCCGAGATACTGGTGGCCACCACAATCAATCTTCCGTCTTCGGCTCCATGAACGACCAAGCCCTCGATCGATCAGCCGATCCATCCAAGGATTGTAAGCAGCGGCTGCAATGCGGCTAACGCGCCTGCGATCGAAGCATAGCCGACCGAAGTCTTGAGCCCATAAATCTCCACGAGATCAGCATAGCTTAGTTCCTGTTCACGTAGAGACGCCGCATCGAAGACGATCACGCCGGTCACGAGAAGGAAGACAGAGAGTGGTAGCACCTGTGCGGCCAGCGCGACCGCACCGCCGCCCGTGATCGCCTGTGCAACAAGAACGGCCAGCGCAACGCCGAGCGAGAACTTCACTGCTTTGACAAAGCCGTCGTCGCCCTTGATACGATGGAAGACGTAGCCGAACAGGAACCCTGCCGTCACCCAGAGAATCAGTGCGTTCAAAATGCGCGCCAAGGCGAGCCAAACAGCCGGCGCGGCGCCGGATTCGCGAACGATGCCGTATTGCGTTTCGGTCAGCAGAATCTTGGCAAAGGTCAGCCATCCACTTTGGACACCCAGGTCCTGTAGCGAGGCGTTCAAGGGAAGCAGCGCCTGTAGCACTAGCGCCATCACGAGGCCCGCGGCCGAACCCCGCAGCCCGTTCTGCAACGGCGTCTTGCCTGGCCCGCGGCCGAGGATCATTGCCTTGACGAACTTCTGCTTGGCAGGCAACGTTTCCAGCGCCTTGCGGTCTCGGTTGTTGGCTTGGTTGATGCGTAAGGTGTAGCTGCGCTGGTCAATGTCACCCTTGGCGAGCGCCTTGCGTGCTGTATCCCGGATCTGGAGAGCAAGGTGAGCTTCCCTGAGGTAGTCGAGATAGCGTGCAGCAAACGTTGAATAGAAGGGAATCTCTCGGCCGCCGGGCCGGACAACAATGAAGTATCGAAAGATAAACCACCCCACTACTAGAACCGGGATCAAGGTCACAGGGTTCAGGCTCCACGTCGCGACATATCCGGCGAAGGCTGCTCCGCAGAGCAGATAGACGCTTTCCGGCAGTTCGAACGGATCCGGCGGTCCTGATTGCACGACACCACCGGGTTTGCCTGGCAATCGTGGGCGCGTGGCCTTTAGGACGAAATAACCCAGCAAGAGCGCCATGAGCGGCACGTAGGATTGCGCGAGCCCGGTCAACAAGATCACGTCGGCGTTCAGCGTCTTCTGCCCCGACGGGACTTGTCCAGCCAGCGACACGGTCACCGCGAAGGCTATGATCACCGCCACCGCCGATGTCGAGATTCTTACCTGAAGATCGGTGCTCTTACGAAAGAGAGCGATGAGCCGCCTGAGCACGAGGTAGGACAGCAAAAATAGGATGATCTGAGGCGCATGCGTCGCCGCGAATTCGCTGGCGGTCATAAAGGAATGGGCGAGAAAACCGTCGATGCTCCCAAGATGGAAAATGATCGCCGTGGTAAGCGCCAGGGTGTCGGCAAGGGTTGGAATAAGGACAACGAAGAATATCGTTACCGTCGCGCCGAAGGCAGTACGGAGCCGCACAGGGGCCGATAGACTGCGCAGCACCCAACTCACCGTGAAAGTAGCCAGCAGCGTTATGAGCACGGACCAAAGGAGCGTTAGCCAGAGGGGACCTGTCACCCCTGAGAAAATTTGCGTGTCGACCCACCCTAGCTGCGGGATCGTCGCGATGAAGTCCGCAATCTCACCTGCGAACTCTTCGTTCGTTGCAAGATACTGGATTCGCAGCGCCCCGATCCCCAGGGCGATCAGACCTGCGGACAGCACCAAGTTGATCAGATAGCCGAGACCACGCAGCATGGGAGAGTCGGAGCCTCGCCGCGCATTGGGATCGCGATCGAGCATCACCAGCGCCAGCACCACGACCAGGATGGCCGTAGGCACGGATTCACTCGATCGTGTGTAAATGTTCACGGTCAGGTCGCGGATCGAACTGCCGATGCGCACGACATCTATCAGCCAATAGGCGAAGCTGTGAACGAAGGGCTGGAGCGCGTAGGCGGCACCAAAGAAGACTAGCGCGTAGAGCCCGCGCGTCGCCATTTCCAGCGCCTCCTCGTTGGTGTCTTCCGTCCTGACGCGAGTCTTTACCACGAACAGTATCAGCAGCGCCGGCATGATCGGGGCAGCTAGAAAAAGAAACGTTCGAAGCTGGTCAGGAAGAGCCTCGAAGATCTGCCGGTATTGTGTGAAGATCCTGTCGTCGGCTGCCTCGACATGGGCATCAGGACCTGAGCTCGAGTAGTATCGAAGGTCCAGCCAATAGCGTTCGGCCACTTGGCCTGGACCGTGCCAACGTCGGGTTTCGGACGTAGCGGCTGAAGCTACACGTCCACTTTCGTCCACTGCGTCGCCGAATCCCACCAGCTCCAGCTCGTCTCCAGGCAGCTTTGGAAAGCTGGCCAGCCCCTCCTGCGACAGCACGAAGCCGCCATGCTTCAGTGTGAAGGATGCTGAGACTGGGCGGCATGCGGCAGGTCCTTCTGCTGTAAAATGAACAGCAACCTTGTCCGGGGCTGCGAACAACGTTTCGCGCGTGAACCGCCCCACCTGGACGTTGAAGAACCGTGCGACGAATATTGTTCCCGGAATCGGCAGGATGCCGGGCGCACTTTCCTCGCCAGGGGGAAGAACCCTAGCGTGATAGGGATGGCCCCGAGGCAAGCAGGTTTTTGCATCGACCGCGATCGTGCCGTCGGAATGTCGTTCCAATCGAAGCCGGCGAAAGAAGGGCGGCGCGGGTTTCCCTTCCGCGGCTTCGGGCGTTATTTTAACCAATGTCAGTCCGGCGGGGTTCGTAAGTCTTCTATCCTGAGTATTGATGCCAAAGGTCGTCGTCGGAAGAGTGGAAACCGGGGCGCCCGAAACGAGCCCGACAAATTCTCCGTCTTCGTTGGTCCATACACCGAGTTCTTCGATCGCTGTCGGGGCTTCTGGTCCATTGATCCCGATGCGGCCTAGAGGTAAAGGCCCCGGTCGATCCTGTAGGGACCACGGCGGCTCGAACCGCTGGCCAAAATAGTCGATGAATTCGGCAGGGCGCCCGCTGCTGCCGAATGGGCGCCAGAACAGCCCTTCGTCCGGCGTCAGCTGCAGGATATTCACGGCTTGGTCCAGCGCAATGTCGTCGAATCGAACAATCCTGCTGGGGCTCCGATCACGAGCGACCGGCTCGTTATTGAGGTAGAGAGTGATCACCTCTCCAGGCCGCTTCGCGGCGAGGACGGAAACGGACGTCTTGTTGCATCCACGGGCATCAGTCGGAGACAACTCCCGGTCATTCCTCACAATGGCGCGGATGTGGGTTTCGGTGTGCCCACAAGCATCGCGCGTGGAAATGATGACGGGCGTGTCGGGGCGTACGCCGATCAGTGTTTGAGCACGCCGAATTACGGCTGAATGCACGTCAAACAGAATCAACAGCGCAGCGACTGGAATGGTGGCAGCGAGAACCGGCAAAGCGTAGTTGATGAAAATTGACCTTGGCCCGCTCATCGCTCTTAAGGCCGAATCCTTGTTTAAAGCCGAACACCAACCGCATAATAAGCTCTCTTATGCAGCCAAGTTGGTTTTATATATTTGATTTCAGCAGTCAATTTCAGAATGAGAGCTTAGTCGGACTGTTCAGCCCCACATTGTGATGGTTTAGAAAGATGCGCCGTGGCCAAGGAAGCACTACAAGGCAGCGCCAAGACCACGCACGCTATGCGACCAGCGATACAGCGATCGACGACTTCGAGTCGGTTTTGACAAAATGGTGGGATGATTTGAGGCGCCCGGTGTCGAAACGAGATGCTGTCCTCAGCGCTCTATCGGATTGACGCCCGATTTAGTGTTCGATGCGAGCAGTTGCTCGATAATTACTCAAACTTGTCGAACAGCCATGATGTCACACGCGTCAGGGTGATAAGAGAGGTGATAAGTCCCAATTTATCACCTTGTCCTCCCCAACCCATTGTTGTCAAAGGACTTCCGTCCGTTGTCACGCCCTGACCACACACCTACAACGTGGTACTCGAAGTTGTGTGGTCAGGGCGTGACAACGGAGGGAAGACATCAAGTGGGGGATTAGGGAGGACAAAAACTGATTGGAGGAAGAACTTGGATGAAAAGGAGTGAAGGAAAAAAACCACAAAACAGAAACGAATAATAAAACAAGGAAGCAGTGTAAAAATATCGAAAACAAAGAAAATATGAACAAGAATGGCGAAAAACGAAGTGTAGAATTGAATGTATGCGGCTGTGGCTGCGGTCAGGAGAAACGGTAGGGAGAGCGAGGCCCAAATGCGAAAGGGTTGGGAATCGGGCTAAAATGGCCGGATCCGGAATCATAGCATTGTCCGGGGCCTCGGAAACATGGAGGCCAGCTGAAGAGGGGCGGATTGGGCCGCACAAGCTTATAACGACGATCCCGATCGATTCGCGATCAAAAAAAAGTTTCAGGTGAGGGCAGGATTCGGGTCGCTGGACTCTCTCTAGGTAGTGAGGGACCACAAACTCGAGCGAATCATGCATCTCACCGAGCGGGATCGCCGCTTGCTTCAATGGATCAACGGCCACGGCTTTGTCACCATCGAACAAGCTGCAAAATGGATGGCCGTCTGTTACTTTGTTGGTTGGCGGCGCGTCAGCCAGCTGACCAAAGCAGGCTATCTTCAGCAGCAGCGCTTCGAGCACGCAGCGCCGCGTGTTCACTGGTTGACCCATCAAGGCTGGAAGATCTCAGGCGATCACCTGAAGGCGCCAAAGGCAATCAACCGCGTCACCTATTTTCACGACACCATGCTGGTCGACCTTTCGCAGAATCTAACTGCCGAGACGGGCGGCGGCTTTACGACCGAGCGGCGTCTTCGCGCAAACCTGGTTAGCAAGGGTAGGACAAAGCGCCATCTCCCGGATGGCCTGCTTCATCTCGACGGACAGAAGCCGATCGCCGTCGAACTGGAAAACTCGGTCAAAGCATCGAGCCGGCTGCGCAAGATCGTCAGGGACTATGCCGCCAATACCAAGCTCGAAGCGGTCTGGTACTTCGTCACCAGTGACGATGTGCGTCGTGCCGTCGAGAAGGCAACCAAGCCCTATTCACGATTCCAAATCCGGATGTGGGAGCGTCGCCGATGAGTAGCGGTGCGGATCGGCGTGATGAGGCCTTTGCCTTTGCTGCAATTGGCGTGACATGGGTGTTCGGCACTATGGCGTTGATAGGCCCTGTAGCCCTCCTGGTCGCTGTTGTGACCATGTCCGGCATTTTGATCGCTGGCTTTGATGAGCGCGTCAGCTTGCTGACGTCAGCTGTCGGCGTTGGATTAGGCAGCCTTCTTTGGGGCTTTGAGGGCTGGCTTGCCGATCCACTCAACACCATGATCGCGATCTATCGGGACTATTTGTTTGACGGTCGCCGCTTCGACGTCGACGGATTGCGTGCTCTCTTTCTCAGCATGTTCATCAATGGGCCCGCCTGGCCCTACTTCACACCCCTTGGCATCGTCGCTGGCGGTCTCTATGCGACCTGCTGGCAGGTACTGACCGGCAGTCCCCTTCGACGCACGACGCGCGTCATGCCGTGTGACAAGGTGACGTCAGGCGTCATGACGCGTTTCGCCAAGCGTCGCGTTGATGACGCCGACGCGTTGATCGGCGACAGCACGCTGCTCGGCGTCGACAAGCATGCACGAAAGCGCGTCACGTTTTCCGACCCTGACGCCAACAAGCATACGCTTGTCCTTGGCACGACCGGTAGCGGCAAGACCGTCTCCGTTCTGAACATGGTGGAAGGCGCTATCGATCGGCAGCAGGCCGTCGTCTATGTCGACGGCAAGGGCGACTACGACTTGGCAGATAAGATTCTCAGCTATGCCGTGGATCAAGGCCGCCCAGCCTATCTCTTCGCCATGAACGGCAAGAGCTGCGTCTATAATCCGCTCGCCTCTGGCGGCTATTCGGCGAAGAAGGATCGGATCGTCGAGCTTCGGGAATGGTCGGAAGACCACTATAGAAAGCTTGCCGAAGGCTACATGCAAATTGTGTTCAAGGTACTGGAGGCGACCGGCATCGACGCCGATCTGGTCACGGTCGCCGACTATATGAGCATGGAGAAGTTGGCCGAGTTAGTCGAAGACCAGGGTGACAGCTTTCCTGATCACGAGCGCTACCTCGATGCCATTGCCAAGCGCGAGGCCGCCGAAGAGCACGTCCAGAGCCTGAAGGAAGAAATCTGGACGCTCGCCGAATCCGAGATCGGGCATCTCTTCGATACCGATCGGTGTCCCCGCGATCGTTTGCTTGAGCTGCTGCCGGCGATCGAGGAACGAGCGGTCGTCTACTTCTGTCTTCCGGCCCTGCAGTTTCCGGCTTTAGCCAGGCTCATCGGCCGATTGGTGATCAATGACCTCAAGAGTGCCGCCGCTGCTCAGGTTGCCAAGCCACGGCACGCGCGTGTGCCGTTCACCACCGTCTTTGATGAGTTCAGCGTGTTTGCCGGTGACCAAGTCCTGAACCTGATTAATCAGGGGCGAAGCGCCGGCGTGCGTGGTGTACTCGCGACCCAGAGCGTTGCCGACATCGGACGCGCTGTCGCGAACGGACCCGACCACTTCATCCGTCAGGTCTTCGCCAGCTGCAACAGTTATCTGATCCAGCGTCTCAATGCCGATGATGATGTGACTGCCATGGTGGAGCTGATCGGCACGAGGGACACGATCGAGCACACCGCCCAGGTCGATTTGCTTGGCGCCACCGGCTTAGGCTCGGCAAGGCGCACCAAGAGCTTCACTGTCCATCCTGACATCATCAAGCAGCTGCGTGTCGGTGAGGCTGTCTTCGTCAACAAGAACCAAAACACTACCAAGCATATCCTCGTGCGCCATAGCCGGATCGAGCGGCAGGCATGATGACAACCGAACAACGGCGAATGAATGCCCACATATACGAGAGTATGCCGCATTGGTTTTCATCGAGACATCCACGTCAACGCGCCTGGACCCGGGAGATTGGCCTTGTTGTTCTTGTACTTTGAAGGTCAACGCTATGGATTGGTCGAAAGGCAGTGCCGACCGACGACAACAGGGACGAGTTGGAGCGCCTTCTCGTCGAGCATCAAACCTATCTCAGAAAGGCTGCGTTCTTCCTCGTACGCGGCACGACACTGGACGCCCTCGATCTTCTGCAGAGGACCAATGAACTTGTCCTACGGAACGCGCGTCAATGGAAGGGTTTCGCCTTTCGAAAATGGTCCCACAGAATCCTCTTCAACGAGTATCGAGCCGAAAAGAGACGCCTGCGGGAAAGCCGAGCCATTACCTTTGATGATGACGCTTGGGCATCGATCGAAGATGAAGACGCAACAAACAGCACGCAGGCGATGGTCGAAAGCCTGGCTTTCGAGAGCCTCATGGCAAGGCTGTCATCCGAGCACCGGGAGGTGCTGATGCTGATCAGCATCGAGGGGTTCACCTATGGCGAGGCCGCCGAGATGTTGGGTGTTCGCGAAGGCACAGTGACAAGTCGGCTGAAGCGAGCCAAGCGTCGCTATCAGGAGCTGCTCGACGAGTTGCGGCAGCAAGACGAGGCGGCGACCTGATGCAGGATCTCGCCACCAAGCTCGTTGCCTATGTCGAGAACAAGCTCGATCCCGAGATGGAAATGGCGATCGATGATCTGATCGTACGCTATGTCGACGACACGCTCGACGTTGACGTCACCGCTGAGATCGAGCGCGTCATGGCAGAGCATCCTGCCGTCGCAGACCACATTGCCGAAGACGTTAGAGCGGCGAAGGCCGTTGATGAGCACCTGTTGCCAGCCTATGAAGCACTGGACGTGCCGGCAGATCCGAAGGCCGATCAAGCATTGGCCGATCTCTTCGCTCCTGCTGAAACCCCTCGCAAGCCTCCCCGCGACGGCGCCGAGTCTGACATCGTCCCCTTCAGACCCAAGCCGTCGCCACGAAGTGTCGCCACGCAGCCGACATGGGGATTGATGGCGGCATCAGTCGCTGCCCTGCTTGCCGTTGGCATCGGCGCGTATCTTTACGACAGCAGGATCGACCGTCAGCGTGAGCAGGAGATCGCGTCACGGGACGCCGAAATCCGACGGATTACAGAGGAACGCGTCACCGAACGTGACGCGCTGACGCGTCAGGTCGCGGATCTCGAGACACGGCTTGACGACGTGACGGTGACGCGTGACCAGATCGTGACCAGACTTTCAGATGCCGACACCGCCATCGACCGATTGACCGCGGATCAAGCCAATCTCGCAGCGGAACTAACGACAACGACCGATCAGGCTGATGCGTTGCGAGCTGAACGCGACAAGTTGGAAACTGAGATCGCTTCACTTGAGACACAGGCGCGTCAAACGGCTGACGAGCACGTCGCTGACCGGGCGGCGTTGACGCGCCAGCTTGCGGCGCTTGAAGCGGACCTTAGCGAAGCTGCAGGAGCACGCGACGAGGCAGCGACGCAACTGGCCGATGCCGAGGCAACGATTGGACAGCTAAGCGAAAGCGAGAAAGATCTTTCCGAGCGACTCACCATGGCAGCAGGCAGAGCAGACGCCCTGCAGGTGGAACGCGACAACCTGAAAGATCGGATCGCGTCACTAGATGACGACATGCGTCAACTCAAGGAACAAGCTGTCACCGAGCGTGACGCGCTGACGCGTCAGCTGACGTCGCTGCAAGATAGCCTTGGCACAGTGACGGCCGCACGAGACGACCTTACCGATCAGCTGGCCGACGTCGAAACCGAACTCGCGAGCGTGACGACGGCACGCGACGGCGCAAAATCCAAAGCCGCTATACTGGAGACAGAGCTGGCTACCCTTCGCGATGATCTGGCTAGGGTGACGCTCGCACGTGACACGGCCCAAGCTCGTGTCGTCGCCGAACGCGAACTGACTCGACAACGCGTCACAGCGCTTGAAGAAGACCTCACAGATGCCCGCGAGACCGTCGACAGTCTGAACCTTCGCGTTGCCAGGCTCAATCAGACCAATGATCTCCTCCTTGCAGAGACCGATGACCTGCGCAAGCAGAACAGCTGGATCGCCCAGGTCCTCGGCTACCACCGCGGCTATGCCGGTAGCATGCGTGAGGTCGAGGTTTCGGCGAAGGCAGAGCGCGATCAGCAGATGCTCACCAAATGGTTCAGAAATACATTCGGCCGGTCCTTCTCTATTCCCGAACTCGACGGCCTGACGTTCGTTGGCGGTCGGATCTTCTTTGTGAACGGCGTTCCAACGGGACAGATCGCCTATCACGACGAGCAAGGCCGATTGACCGGCTTTTGTTTTACACGCGGTCCGGAAGGCCAGCAGATCCCGGTCTCGGAGGGTCGAGACGACGATCTCAAGATCGCCTATTGGCTCAAGGGCGGATGGCAATATGTCATGGTCGGATGGGCAGACCGCCGTCAGCTCACACCACTCGCCATTCAGCTTCAGCTGACCTATGGCAGTGACGCGTAAGCAGCCAGGCATGGCGATCGCGGTCGTTGCCTTGACTGCAGCGTTTGCCGGATCAACGCTGCTGGCAGCACCGATCATTCTCTACCCGATCAGCCCGAGCTTGCCGGAAGTTCCCTACATCAGGACCATCAATGCGATTGAGGTCGGAACGATCGTCGCCTTCCCCATGCCGGATGTCGCAAGGCGGTTTCAGCGTCTACGCGGCCAAGAACTGCCCGCGGATTTCCTATTCATGAAGCCGATCGCAGCCGGTCCTGGGGATCATGTCTGCAATAGCATGAGCCATGGCCTCACCATCAACGGTGTTTGGCGTGCCGAGACGATGGCCGTCGATCAAGACGGGCGTGCTCTGCCCATGTGGACCGAGTGCCGCCGGCTCGGCGATCAGGAATACTTCATGCTTTCAGACCATGTGCCGAACAGCTTCGATAGCCGATACTTCGGGCCGGTGCAGAGCGTTGAAATCCTGGCGACCTACCTGCCACTTTACTGAGGTTTCTCTCCTTGTCCGAAAGAATCGACCCCTCCATGGCGAGAGAACTGAAAGTCATTTATCATGTCAAGCGCCGTCATGCAGGCCTGTTTGACTCGGAATTGATCTATGAAGCTGAGCCATTTCGTTCGTTGTCCACTGACTTATTGCATGATCATTAGCGCCGCTGGATGCTCCATTGCGGACACGTCGGAAGATGGCACGCTTACATTTGAGGGCATGTGGTTTGAGATCGATTACCCCGCAAATTTCATGGCCAAAGGGTCTATGAAAAGTGATGACGATCCAGAGAAGTATGATAGCGCGACGTTTACCTCACCGGACGGTGCGGTCAGTTTCTACGTCTGCTCGGCACAATGGTATTGTACGGCTGAAGATATCGTTCTCGATCAGGCCATTGAGACGACCGTTGCCGAGGAGACATCGGAGGGTCGGAATCGGGCTGTGAAGCATTTCACAATCGAGGCTAAGGATTCCAGCTATACACGAAGCTATCAGGATGTCCGGGAGCAGGATGGCTCGATCCGCTGGGTTATCGGCGTCACGTATCGTGATCTCGCCTCCTATCGGCGGTATCTGGATAGTTACCAAGCGTTCAAGAACTCTCTTCGCCAATTTGCCGACTGACGCGCCGATGTTCTGTGCTGAATTCAATAGGAGGCCTCGATGACCACCAAGAGCCAGGTCAAACTTGCTCAGCGGCATCTAAGTGATGGAGGCTTTGATCCAGGCCCGGTCGATGGCGATCATGGATCGCGAACCGAAGCTGCGGTTGACAGAGCGCTGACGGCGAGGGTTAGCCAGCTGCCGACGGGCTGGGACAACTGGTCAAAAAAAAGAAAGCTCGTTGCCTATATTCAGTTGCTCTGCGTCGATGCCAGGATTGATACTGGGCCAATCGATGGATTCTGGGGGCCACAAACCGACTTCGCTTATGAATCGCTCGTCTACCTTGAAATTCACGGCCAGTTGCCACCGCCCTGGAGAGATCAACAACCGGCGACTGCCAATCCCAATGATTGGCCGATCGAGCGTGAAGCCGACCTGAGGACTTTCTATGGCGACGTGGGAACAAATCAGACTCGGATTGCACTGCCCTATACCCACAAGATCGCCTGGAATCTCTCAGAACGGATCGGCTCCTTTGTTTGTCACGAGAAGGTTCACGATAGCCTGCTGCGAGTGCTAACCCGCGTCCTCGACCACTATGGACAGGATCGAATTTCCGAACTCAGACTGGACCATTGGGGAGGTTGTTACAACAAACGGAGGAAACGTGGCGGCACCTCTTGGTCAACCCATGCCTGGGCGATCGCCGTCGACTATGACCCAGCCCGCAACCGGTTGACTTGGGGACGCGACCAAGCTGCCTTCGCCAAGCCTGCATACAACACATGGTGGCAGCTCTGGGAAGAGGAGGGCTGGGTTAGCCTCGGGCGTACCAGAAATTTTGACTGGATGCATGTACAAGCTGCGCTCCTGCCTTAAACCTCAAGCTTAGTAGAAGTAGGGCAAATTTTCAAAAGTGAAGATTGAAGCTAGTCGTACCGGCATCTTCATCATGTAGATGGGTTAATACGGGAAACTTGGTCTGATCGTTGGGCACACTTTGGCGGATCGACGCTTCTTTATCCTTGATATTTTTCTCAAGATCGAATGGATGCAAAAGTTGCTTCGATCCAGAGTTTTTCTGATATGCAAGGTTGATCCTTTTTCTAAGCCAGAACTCGCACCGTTGATCATATTGCTGACACCTTCCAGCAACGGAACTGTGCGAGAAGAAATATAGTCCAGATCACGGTGCCGAACATCAAACGATGGCGCTCCGCTACGAACAACCGTCTGAGTAGGTTTGTGGTTCGCAAATTCCACGTCATAAGTCCAACAGTCTGCTCTCATGTTCACAATCAAGCCCTCATGGCACGTCGATCGTCTCCAGCTGCGCTGAAGTATGGTGTTGATGATGATACGCCTGGCGAACGACAGGGCTTCGAGACGACGGTTGAGCAAGCTCTCATGCGCGGGTTGGCTACCGCATGACCGCGGTTTCGTCTCGGGGCTGCCTCTGTCTAGAGGCGAGCATCGACCAAGGTCGGCTCATAACAGGTAACGAGGGTTCCCCCACCGTGCCCTGCCGTCCGTCAGGCGTACCGGGATTTGTCGTTGTCGAACGGTCTCCTGTTTTCGTGATGTCGAACGTCAGCTTGAGGCCGGTCTCGGCTGCACCATGGATGCGATCGCCCAGATGAAGCCGACCATCTCACGGGCGATCGCGGTGGTCACGACCACCTTGGGCTTGCCGGCGGCGACCAGGCGGCGATAGCGGTTGCACAAGCGCAGTTGGGCTCGCCAGGCAATGTCGCGCACCTCCTTGGGTAGATGCTCAATGCGATCAAGCAGCTTTCAGCTGACCCGTGCCTGCATGCGGTAGGTCCAAGCGCCTTCGATCAGGACGCGGCGGGCGAGAGCGTTGCCGGCCTTGGTGATACCGCCGCGGCGGACGCTTTGGCCGCTTGAATGTTCCGACGGCACCAGGCCGAGATAGGCCATCAGCTGGCGGGGATTGGCGAAGCGCGAGAAGTCGCCGACCTCGGCCACGACGGTCACCGCCACGGCCAAACCGACGCCTCGCATGGCTTGTACCGCTTCGACCACCGGCGTCATCGACCAGCTGGGTAGGAGCTCTTCGATCTGCTGTTCTAGACGCGCCAGCCTGGCCTCGCCGTCATCGACAGCATGGATGTAATCCTGCAGCACGATCTGCTGGGCGGGATGGTCGAAGCGGACCGTGGTCAGCCACCGACGATAAGCTTGGGTCCAGCCGCGCTTGCCAGTTTAGACCCGACCATGGCGCAGCAGGAAACCCTGGAGGTGTTGGCGGGCCTTGCCGAGCACCCGGCGCGCCGTGGCGCGGGCGCGCACCAGATCGCGCATCGCTTCGTGCGCATCGTCCGGCCCCACACCTCTGTCAACTCACCGGCCCGATGTAGCTTGGCCAGCGCCACCGCATCGCGGCGGTTGGTCTTCACCCGGTCACCGGGCCGGCTCGGGATCAGCGACGGCGCGACCACGATGCAATCCTGGCCCAGTCCACGCAGCAGCCGATGCAGGCCATACCGCAAGGGCCGGCCTCGTAGCAGAAGTGAAGCCGCCGACCCGGCCGCTCCAGCTTCTCGACCAGGCGTCGCATCGCATCTGGCGTATTTGAGATCTCCCCATGAAAACGCACCTCGCTGGCCCGCCCAGCTTCCGCCAGCGCCACAGACATGCTCTTCTTGTGAACGTCCAGCCCCACGAATGTGCTATAATCCATCTTGCCCGTCTCCTATGCATGAGGCTCGGTGCCAGACTATCTGGCGCAACCCTCGATCACTGCATACTGGAGACGGGCGCCTCAGCTCAGGCCAAGAACATAAGGTCTAGCATCACAACCCGGACCACCTCACTCAACCTTAATCTAATTGACGTTCGTTCCCGAAGGCATGGCTTTGAAGGCGAGGTAGCCGGCATGGCTGAGCACTAGTAAGCTTATAAATGTTCCATCGATAGGCGGCATGGCTGCGAAAACCGGCGCACCAGTGAGGGCGGAGATCAGGACCGACGTCACATCGATCGCACGCACATACTCGACCAAGAGCAGGACGTAGCCGCTGAGCAGCAAGCCGGTAATGACGAGATGCTGCAATCGGCTGACGTCAACCTGCCCGGCATTGGCCTCCCCTTCGCTGGTGAAGAGATCGGATAAGGCGGCTTTACCTGGAACGGCGCGTTTCTCGAGCGCTTCAGACGCAACGATAGGTTGGATCTGGTTGCTATCTGCCTTTAGCTCCTTCGCATTAAGAATGAGCTTGCTGAACAAGGGGCTCACAAGCAAGTTGATGCCGAGCGCTGCCCAAAGAGCAAGGTCCATCGCCGGGAAGAAGTTCTGAACCTCTGTCGCTGCATCTTGCAGAGTGTTCATCTGCGCGAGATCGCGCACAAATCCGGCAAGCAGGGACATGTTGAAGACCCCGAGAATGGTGATGCCGCCCAGAAGGACGACTGTCCAGGCAAGCTGCTGCACGCGTGAAAGGCTGAGACGGTTTCGCTCGTCGATCAATGCGCCTAGGAAATAGCTCTTGAGCGCGATGCCTGCTGCAAGAATCATCAGGATGATCGCAAGCCCCGACATGAGGAGCGGTCCGAGCAAAGACAGCTGGCTACCGACATCCGTGCCCTTCCAAAACCAGGTCTTTGCTGTCGTCCACCAATTTCTGTTCTTGTCGTTGTTGGGATTTTGCGCGGCCCAGATAACATCCCAAGCTTCGTCGCAGGCAGATGGATCGATCGGCACGGTTGGCTGTCCAAGCCGAGATTGGATCTGAAAAAGACACGGATGGGTAGTTTCACCGACTTCGACGCCCGCTTTCTTGATGATGTATCCTGGACTTCCTCCCTCGAGCTCTTCGATGGTGACTTTTTCCAAGACCTCCTTCACCGCGCCGCGCGTGAATTCGGATGCCGCGTAAACCCAGGTGACGACGTAAGCGCTCAGGAGGATGGAGGCCACGAAGAGAACCCAGGCCCAAGCGCCGGAACGTTGTGGTGTGGGGGGCGCCATCTCACCTTGGCCAATGCCGGACCGGGCGCCCATCCTTGGGAAAAAGCCGGACCGGGCGTCGCCATCCTTCTCGAGCGCTTCCTTCGTGTCGATGGCGCTGTACAAGAAGAGCCAAACGTCCTGACCGGTGGTGCTCTTCAAGGGGCCGATGATTGTTGCAAGCTTGGTTCCCGGGGCATAGGGCCAATGAAGCCCATGCTCTTTCGCGGGCTCGGTCGGGGGCATCGAGGCAGGGCTCCCTGCCGCCAGGAGAGCATAGGTTGGTGCCGTGCCCGTCGAGGTTTCAGCCTGGATCGCAGCTTCGACGCATTCACCCCAAGCTTTCGACGACAGCTCCTCCGATGTCGGCCGCTTTGGAGGCAGGAAGCCTGCCGCACCGTCATGTCGGACGATGCGCGCTAGGGCGATACGCGCATCGGAGAGCAGCTTCTCATTGCCCGGGCCAGTGCCCAGGCCCGACGTGTTCGCCCAGAGTATTTCGGCACATGTCGTCGTATCCATGATTTTTCCGCGCATCCCTTTGCACGATCAGCTCTTCATCTTTGCTTAGGAGTTAAGCTCAGCCTTGACGGCCGATGCCTGCCGAATGCCGAGGCGTCAGCATTTGGCAAGCGCATCAAGCTTTCTGGCAAACGGATCGGGCAATCTCCCCAGCGCATCAAGAAGCAACGATCGAATTGGCTTTCAAATGACGTCCTGAACGATCCAGCGCACCGCCGATCGACTCGATCGAAGGCACCGGCGCACTAGGCATCACCGGATCGCGATTGTCAAAGAGAAATCGAAGACTATGCCGAACGCCGTCAAAAGCATGAGACCACCGTCCAATCTCGTGAGGTGGCCGTATGATCTGCTTCCTCACAATCGCGCAAGTAACCCGTTAAGTCAAAGTAATGCGTTGCTCACCAAGTTTCCCTTTCGGAATGGCCATGAAGCTCGCAGATTACTTCAATCTTTCGTGTCAGATCAGGCGAACTGAAACAATCGTAAATCACCTACTTGGCTATCAAAACCATACTGCAATAAAATAAAAAATATATCTCCTTGTAGTTTAAGAAATATTTCTTATCACCAACGCATTCGTTGGTTGACATCGACTGCAGAAAAGCCTTTTTTCCATTAAACTGATTTGAAGCTGACAATCAAACATCCAATCAAACATCGAATTAAGGTAGGGATAGTGTTGACTGGCTTCGTACGAGAGCAATTTGTGCTCGGATCTGGCGTTCGAGCAAAGCCGATTTCGGAGGCAATTGGACCCTTCCCAGCGAGTCTTGCAATGATCTCCGGACTGGCTCCCGCAGGATACCAGATCCTGCGGTGCCGCCTGGCAAGTGAGCATCTTTGTCGATCTCCCGCGTCGAGTCGCCTTGTAGCAACACGTTTCTTTCCCCGCTTCAATCGGCGGTTCCCGGTACGCCGACACCTTCAAGAAACTCACCTCACGGTGCGCTATCTTATTGGTTTTGCGCCGACTCTTGGCAACAAACCTCATCGTTCTGATGACGTCGATAGATGAGCTATTGATCAATTTGCGAGAGGATCCCCTATGTACAAGACACCTGGTGTCTACATTGAAGAGATATCGAAGTTCCCGCCTTCGGTGGCCGAAGTATCGACGGCCATTCCTGCCTTCATCGGCTGCACGGAGAAGGGACCCGACTTCGCGCGAATTACGACGATGCTCGACTTTGAGCGCACCTTCGGTGGTGCCAAGCCGACCGCCTTCAAGGTTCAGACCAGCAAGGACGAGGAAAGCGGCCTGCCCATCGTGGACCAGGTCGACGCGAGCGATGTCACGAAGGGCCAGCCCGAATTCCTCCTTTATTACTGCATGCAGCATTTCTTCATGAACGGTGGTGCGGCCTGCTATGTGATCAGCGCGGGAGATTACTCGGCGGCGCCCAAGAAGGAAGGTTTCGAAAAGGCGCTTAGCCTTCTGGAAAAGGAAGACGAGCCGACGCTGATCGTCCTGACCGATGCGGTGAAGCTGGCACCGGCGGACTATCATGCGCTCTGTCAACAATCCCTCGGTCAATGCCGAAAGCTGCAGGACCGATTCGCGATCTTCGATGTCAAGGATGGCGATACCAAGGCCTTCCGTGACGGCGTGGGCACCAACGGATTGATGTACGGCGCAGCCTACTATCCCTATCTCCGGACCAGCTTAAATTTTCACTATCGCGAAAGCGATGTCCAGGTTCTTTCGGCCGACGACGACGCGGTGGCCAGCTGGGCGCGTGATTTCGGCGGCAACACGATCGTCGTGCGTTTTTCAGGCACCGCCGATACGCCGCCCAAAGTCAGGTTGATCGGCGGCACCGCCTCCGACCCGCTGGACTTCGAGGTCGCCGCCGGACAGCTGACCGCGCGCAACGTCAATGAAAAGACGGGAACCGAGACCGTGGCCGCCTGGGCGGCGTGGATCGCGGCGGCGACGAACGATGCCGGCGGCTTCACGGTGGAGGTTTCCGGCGACGGTTCCGGCATCGTGCAGCTCAGCAGCAGCGTCGAATTGGAGAAGCAGGGCACGAACAGCCTCGACAACCTGAAGGACGACCAGACGGCCTTGTACAATCTGGTCAAGGAATATTTGACCAGGGAACGAGTCGTCTTGCCGCCGAGTGCGACGATGGCGGGTATCTACGCGCAGGTCGACCGCCAGCGCGGCGTCTGGAAAGCGCCGGCGAATGTGAGCCTCTCCGCGGTGATCGAGCCTGTGTCCAAGACGACGGACGAGGCGCAGGCCGCGTTGAACGTCGACCCGACGGCCGGAAAATCGATCAACGCCATTCGCTCGTTCACGGGCAAGGGAATGCTGGTCTGGGGTGCGCGCACCCTGGCCGGCAACGACAACGAGTGGCGCTATGTCCCAGTCCGCAGATTGTTCATCCTGATCGAGGAATCGATCCAGAAGTCGACGGCGTTCGCGGTCTTCGAGCCGAATGACGCTACCACCTGGCTGAAGGTCAAGGGGATGATCGAGAGCTACCTGTACGGGCTGTGGGAGCGGGGCGCCCTGGCAGGCTCGACATCGGAGGCCGCTTACTATGTCAGCGTCGGACTGGGCAAGACGATGACCCCCCAGGACATTCTGGAGGGACGGATGATCGTCGAGGTCGGTGTTGCCGCCGTGCGCCCCGCCGAGTTCATCATTCTTCGCTTCTCGCACAAATTGCAGACGGCGTGAACATCACGCCGGCGCTTTGTTCGTGAACCTGACACGCATTCTTCGGTCCTCGTTCCAGGCCGCATGATGCGTCGAAAAAGAAATTGATGCCGTTAGCCGAGGAGGGACTGGCATGGCGTTTTCCAAAGCCGAGATCAAAGCGGAATACCCAATTCCATCCTACAACTACAAGGTTGAAATCGGACCGGATACGGTGGCGTTCTCCGAAGTCTCCGGCCTCAGCATGAGCTATGAGACGACCACCTACAAGGAAAGCCCGACGGAAAGCGGCGTTCCGGGACCGCGTGTGATGACGATGCCGGCGCAGGCGGCAGCGGTCACCGTGACCCTGAAGAAGGGAATCGTTCGCGAAGCGAGCATTGCCGCACTCTACGAGTGGATCAATGGCATCCAGACCAATCTGGTCGAGAAGAAGGATATTTCCATCCGGCTATGCGACGAGAACGGGGATCCCGTGATCAGCTGGACGGTGAACAACGCTTTCCCGACCAAGCTGGATGCTCCCCCCTTCGATGCCAACTCCAACGATGTTGCCGTGGAAGGCATGGAGCTGACCGGGGACAGCGTGACGATGACGGAGGGTTGATCCGTTGGCTGAGGCCAAGGCTTTCCAAAAGGCCAGCTACCCTCTTCCGGCCTACAATTTCCGCGTTGCCGTGGATGGCACCTCCATGAGCTTCACCGAGGTGAGCGGGATCAGCCTGGACTACGAGATGCTGACCTACAAGCATGGCCTGAGCTATTGGGAGGGGGAACGGATAACGTCGTACTATCTGGAGAAATACGTTCCGGTAACGCTGGCCAAGGGGACGGTCAAAGGCGTCAATTTTCTCTACGATTGGATCAAGGAGAAAACCAAGACGCCACGCATCATGGATGTCAGCCTCTGCGACGAAGAGGGGCATCCCGTCGTCAGCTGGCGCATCGCCAAAACGGTCCCGGTCAAGCTGGTTGCCCCAAGCTTCAGCGCCAATTCCAACGACGTCGCCATCGAGAGCCTGGGGGTCATGGCCGCCGGGATCTCGATGGTGCACGTATAGGCAGGACCGATGGACGACCTCGTCCTTGGATTTCGCTTCGGCGTCTTCTTCTTTGCCGGCGGCGTTGTGCCCAATCCCCTGGACATCCGGTTTCAGAAAGTTTCCGGCCTCTCGGGCGAAGTCGCCATCAAGTCCGTCAAGGAAGGCGGCCAGAACCTCTACACCCACCGCCTGCCTGACCGCGTCGACTACAAGAACCTCGTGCTGCAGCGGGGTAGAATGATGGGATCGCCGTTGAACCTGGAATTCGAGGCTGCCCTGTCCGCGTTCAAGTTTGCGCCGTCGAATGTCATCGTCACGCTGTTGAGCGAAGACCAGATACCGCTGACGGCATGGACATTCATCCAGGCCTATCCGGTCAAATGGACGATGTCGGATCTGAATGCCGAGGAGAATGCGTTGGTGATCGACACATTGGAACTGGCCTACGCACGCATGTTGCCGCTTGGGCTTTGAACGAGCATGCCGATCGAGATCAAGGAGCTGGTCATTCGAGCCGTCGTCGAGACGGGTGCGCGTCCGGATCGGGAGGCAGGCGCTCCCGGCGAGACGGCTTCATCCAATGAAGCGATCGTCGAAGCCTGCGTCAGACAGGTGATGAAGATCTTGCGAAAGTCGAAGGAAAGGTAGCGGGCGATCCATTCGATCGGTGCCGGCCGAAAAGGGGACGGAGAGCAAACACAGCATGCTGGACGAGGTCCTGATTTTCCTGAGAGACCGCCTGAACAGCCATCTGCTCATGGGCGATGCCTCGACGTCCGTCGAGCCCCATGAAGGAACGGTGGTGTTCCTGGATGGCGAAAAGATGGATCCGATCGCCTTCAAGCCGGGCGCCGTTACGGTCCTGCTGATCAATGTGGAGGAAGAAAACACGCTAAGACAGCCCAACCCCTATCGAAGCGTGAATGCAGGCGGGGATACGATTGCGGTCAATCCGGAAATCAGGATGAATCTCCTCATTCTGTTCGTGGCCCGCTACAAGCAATATGAAGCCGGCCTCGCGAAACTTTCGGAGATCATCGGCTTCTTCCAAAGCCACCGCGTGTTCAATCACCAAAATGCACCCGAGCTCAGCGCCAATATCGAAAAGCTGATGGTGGAGCTAATCACGCTGCCGCTGGCCGAACAGAATGATCTTTGGAGCGCGCTCAGAACGACCTATCACCCCTCCGTGCTCTACAAGCTCGGGCTCGTGGTGTTCCGCGACCCTGAAGCGCGAAGGCCGGCTGAAATCGGCGAGAAAGCCACGCGGGTGTCGCCGTGAAGTATCTGGAAGTCTTTCGTCTGGCCGTCAGGCATTCGTATTACGACGACGGTTCGAGCCCGGACTTCACGCTTGCGCCGACGGGCGAGACCGAAGCCCTGCTGCGCAATCATCGAGCCCTCGCGATATCCATGCGAAACGGCTTGAAGATCGTCGCCTCGGCGACGCCAACGGGTGAGACGTTCATTCCGTTCGCTGAGGGGGCCCGATTTCGGTTCCATATGTGGCTCGGCAATGCCGACCTACCCTTGTTCACCGATCTCGGTGGCTTCGAGAACAACATTGCACCGGTTTACGAAACTGCCGAGGGCTTGGTGCTCCGCCTCGGAACGGCGCAGGCATGGAAACACGACGATTTTTCGGTGGCAACACCATCGGCCAAAGAGTTCTTCGTGCTGCGTCACCGTCCCGTCGATGGCCTCGCTGTCGCGGACTTTCTCCTGGAGCCCGGGAGCCCCACGCTGCAACTGGTGGAGTATGACGAGGAAGACCGGCGTGTAGCCATCGACAGCCGGGGAACTAGTCCTGGTCAGGAGTTCACGGTTGGCTACCGGGTCCCGCCGGAACAACGACGAGGCATCTTCGCGGACATCGACATCGAGGTGACGGAGGCTCTTGTCAACCTGAAGAAGCCGGCACAGCCGGCGCCCGTGTATCGTATTTCGTTTCAAGCGAAGCAAGCCAGATGGGCCTATTACTGCGTGACCAATCTCGACAATGACCTGGCTGAGTTCAGCGTCGTTGACGAACCGGAAGGTGATGAAGCGGCCTTGGTTTTTGGCGATGAGGGCAAGGTCGACCTGGCCGAGACGCCGGATCCGTCCGATCGACTGGCGCAGCAGCTTGCCGAGCAATACCCGAAGCTCAAGCGATATCGATTTGTCTCGGGCGATCTGATCCCCTGCCGTCAGGCGGCGCGCAAAGGCCTGAAGCTGCAGCTCGGCGACAACAAGCTGCCCGGTGCCT
Organism: Geminicoccaceae bacterium; assembly: GCA_028285265.1. Classification (GTDB taxonomy): domain Bacteria; phylum Pseudomonadota; class Alphaproteobacteria; order Geminicoccales; family Geminicoccaceae; genus JANQPX01. Next base: position 44,590 of record JANQPX010000051.1, on the reverse strand, counting down.
TGCCGAATCCTTCCTTCAGAAGTTTTGCCCGGCTGCCACTCAAGGTTGCCGACAGGGTCGAGGAGCAGGACTGCTTGACGGCCGTGGTCAGGATCATGCGCGATTCGACGATTTGAGAAAGAACGATGAGTTCATTCGACAACGCAAGAAAACGAGCCCTAAGAGATAAGAGATGGCCATAGGGAGTCCATTCAAGCTCGATAAGCTCAAGATTGAGGCCTACCAGGACGTTGAGCGTACGCAAAGCGTCGGCAACTTCGAGGCCATGTTCAATCCTGAATCGCTCAAGCAGAGCTATGAGATCGTCTACGGGCGCGGCCAGGGAATTGGCAGCTCCGATCAAGACGCGCCCTACTCGTACAACAAGCCGTCCGATCTCAACATCAAGCTTTTCCTGGATGGCACGGGTGTTCACGAGATCGGCATCTTGCAACTCGGTTCGCCACCAACCGTGCAGGAACGTGTCGACGAGTTTCTCGAGCTGACCTTCCAAAAGGACGGCGAAATTCACGAACCCCGCTACCTAATCCTGAAATGGGGCGATCTCAATTTCCGATGCCGGCTGAGCAAGGTCGATGTCACCTACACCAGTTTCGACAAGAATGGTAAGGCGCTGCGTGCGGAGTTGGACGTTGTCCTCAAGTCCAATGTCGAGCCCGACAGGCGTCAGCTTCAGGACGCCACCAGTTCGCCGGATTTGACCCATGCCCGACTGGTGAAGAGCGGCGACACCTTGCCGTTGCTCTCCAGGGAGATCTATGGGAGTTCCGAACACTATTTGTTCGTCGCCGACTTCAACGACCTCGATGACTTTCGCAATCTGACGCCGGGCGAGGAACTCCTCTTTCCGCCCTTACCGGACGGGTCGAGGAACCAGGCCTCGCGATGAGCGCCATCACACCAACGATCTTGAGCGACGGCCGGGAAATGGATCCCAGCTTCAGCCTGCTGTCGATCGATGTCACGAAAGAGGTGAACCGCGTTCCGGACGCAGAGCTGACCTTGCTGGACGGCAATGTCGCCCGCCAGGCGTTTCCGGTCGGCGATTCGGCGTTCTTTGAGCCCGGCAAGGACATCGAGATCAGGCTCAGATATGAAGGCCAGGCGGACACTACCTTGATGAAGGGCAAGGTGGTACGCCAAACCATCCAAGCAGGCGCAGAGGGCTCGATCTCGACGGTCTCGATCAAGGACCCAGCCGTGAAGCTGACCCATCCGAGACATAGTGCTGTGTTTCGCGACGTTTCCGACGGCGACGTCATCGGCAGGCTGATCGAGGATGCCGGTCTTACGAAAGGTAACGTGGCACCGACCGAACCCCGGCATGCAGAGCTTGTTCAGTATGACGTGAGCAACTGGGATTTCATGCTGGCGCGTGCCGATGTTCTAGGCCTGCTCGTGCTCGTGGACGACGGTGCGGTCACGGTAAGCAAGATCGATTTGTCCGGTTCGCCCCGTCATCGTTTCGAGTTTGGCATCAGCGATATTTTCGATTTCGAGTTCGAGCTTGACACGATCAATCAGAGCCCGGGGATGGACGCCGTCGCCTGGGATCTTGACCAGCAGCAGACCACGCAGCCGAGCGCTGCGGAGAATTTTGCGCTCTCACAGGGCAATCTTGATCCTGCCTCTCTCGCCGAGCGCATCGGATTTGAGCCCCCTACCCTATCGCATCAGGTCCCTCTGGCATCGGAAGAGTTGCAGAGCTGGGCCAATGCCAGGATGCGGCGCAGCCGCATGGCCATGATCCGAGGACGGATGTCGGTGCGCGGCGACGCATCCATCAAGCCTATGGATATCATCGAGCTGGCCGGCATCGGGGACCGGTTCGGCGGCACCACCTTGGTGACCGGTGTTCGCCATCGCGTCGACGATCAGGGGTGGCGAACGGATCTTCAGGTCGGCCTGAGCCCGGATTGGTTCAGCCAGAAGCCGGATATCCAAATCGCGCCCGCCGCGGGCTTGCTGCCGGCAGCATCTGGTTTGCAAATCGGCGTGATCGACGCTTTTGAAGAAGATCCCGATGAGCAATGGCGTGTTCGTGTCGCCCTGCCTGCCATCGGGGCGGACGACGCTTTCGTCTGGGCAAGGCTGGCATCGCCTGATGCCGGCGACGGCAGAGGCGTGTTCTTCCGGCCTGAGCCCGGCGACGAGGTGGTCGTCGGGTTCTTCAACAACGATCCGCGCCAGGCCGTGGTGCTCGGTTCCATGCACAGCTCAGCGATGGCGGCGCCCGAAGACTTTGCGACCTTGTCGGAAGATAATATCGACAAGGGGATCGTGACCAAATCTGGCACCAAGATCCGCTTCGTCGATGCCGAGAAGGCAGCACTTCATATCGAGACGGCGCAAGGCAACAAGATCCTGCTCGACGATGATGCCGAATCGATTCAGATCGTCGACCAGCATGACAACATCATGACCATGGATAGCAATGGTGTCTCGATCACGAGCAACGGTGATTTCAAGGTCGAGGCAAGTGGCAATGTGGAGATCGCTGGCAGCCAGGTCGAGATCAAGTGAAGTTTTGAAGAAGGAAGCCGCGGCGGCGCCGACTTGCCGGAACTGAAGTGAGGATGAAACGCATGAAAGACATTAACCTGAAGGTCACGATTGACGAGGCCAACGTCATTCTGGAAGGGCTGGGGCAACTGCCATTCGCCAAGGTCTATACCTTGGTGGCCAAGCTGCAAGAGCAGGCGGCAGAGCAGCTGGACAACCATGACACCGACACGGCAAAGGTGTCCAAGCTGGCACCCAAGAGCTCGGCAGCCGAGGGATAGACTCTTGGCGGACAGGGCTTCGTTTCTCGGCACAGGCTGGAGCTTTCCGCCCTCCTTCTCCCGCGAAGGATCGGATATCGCCATGGTCTCCGCCGACGAGGATATTCATCAAAGCCTGCAAATCCTGCTGGCGACACAGCCGGGCGAGAGGCTGATGCAGGAGCGCTATGGCTGCGACATGACGCGCTTTGCGTTTGAGGAAATCGACCAGGGGCTTCAGAACACGATGCGTCAAATCATTTCCGACGCCATTCTCTACCACGAGCCGCGCGTGAAGCTGGATGGGCTTCTGGTCGAGCAGTCCGAGGCCGACGACGGTGTGTTGCTGATCTCCGTCGACTACACCGTGCGCGGCACCAACTCCCGCTACAACATGGTCTATCCCTTCTACATCAATGAGGCCAGTGCGGCACGACCATGAGCTGAGGCCAAAGAACGTGAGCGATTACATTTTGATCCATGACGACCAAGCGAGCTTCCTGCCCAGTTTCGGTGCAGCGACCGTGGTTGTTCAACCTGGCACCCTAGAGGGCAGCGGACCGGCGACACTGGATGGCAAGGCGTTTTGCGTCGAGGGCGATGAAGCCAGCGTATCAGTGCCCGGATGCACCTACATGACGCCGCAATACTCGATCCCCGGAACGGGAACCCTCTCCATCGATTCGCTGGCATCGGATCAGACGGCGCAGCATACGAAGAGCGGTGGCAAGGCGGTCTTGCTCAAGGGAGGAAGCTTCACTGCCAAATTCGAGGTGCAGAGCCCGGCACAGCAGCCGCCTCCAGGCCCCGGATCGCCGATACCAGATGCGACACCACAATATTCAGGCAGCGGAAGCTTCATCACGACCAATACCAAGCTGACGGGGACCTAGGGCAAGGCGATATGACCAGGCATCCCTCATCACCCAATGCGGGGAACCGAGACGGCACCAGCCAAGCCGACCGGCCACAAGCTGCGTTGGACCCGACTTATGCACCCGTGGACGAGCGTAGCTTGCAGGATCATTTGGCTTTTCTCCAAAAGTATGCCTGCGAGCTTAGGTATTTTGATGCTCGGAACCAGCCTGTCAGCGATTGGCGTGGGTTGATCGGCACGGACCCCGACTTCTTGCGCCAGGCGTCCGCTTACGCGGAAGATCCTAACAGCGTCGAGTCAGGCCAGCGGGCGCCGTTCGAGCGCCCGCACTTCGCGTTGCTGCTATGCTATTTGAAACTGCTGCGTCATGCGCAAAGCAGCTTGAACACGATCACCAAACGGCATCTGGATTTCTACTACCTGGATCTCCTGAAGATGACCAAGCAGGCGGCCGTGCCGGATCGGGTTCACGTCCTGCTACGTCCAGCTCCCAGAACGCTCGAGGTCGAGGTGCCCGAAGGCCGTCTGCTTGCCGCCGGCAAGGATCGTCTCGGGCGCGAGCGTCGCTATCGTACGGACCGGCGGATCATCGTCAATCATGCGCAGATCGCGCGTCGACGCGCCGTGTTCGCCGAGAGAAGGGTGACCGGCCTGCGTGAAGCGCGCATTGCTGACAAAGGCACCAAACGGGATCGCTTCATGGCCATGCTGGAGATCGCTTTGGGTGATCCGCTGCCGGGCGATTCTCTGCCGACTTACGGCACCGGCGAGCGCGCACGGGAAATCGACTATGCTGCGTTGCTGATTCTCCAGGGTCTGATCGAATTCACCGCCACAGGCCTCTTCATGAAGCTGTTCGAGCTGCGTGAGATGATGCAGCTGAAGCAACAGCGTGACGACGACGAGGCGGAATGGCAGCAGATCAACGGCAAGCTGGAGATCATGGGCAGGGCACGCAGCGGCGATCCAGATTTCGAGCTGCAGCCGGACGACCCCAGAGATTTTGACGCCAATCTCGAAAAAGCGTTGGGCGCCGTCCCCGACTTTGGCGGGCTAACCCAGGTCGAGACGATCGACGATCTCTACGATCAGCGCGTGCGCGAGGACGTCAAGACATTCGTGCGCGAGCGCCTGTTTTTCGAAAACTTCCAAGACTTCGTCGATATGATGCAAGTCAAGGATCTGATCGACAACGAATGGGCAGGCATTAACCGCATCCTGGAGCTTGCGGGACAAGAGAAACGAGGCGATGCGTCTTACCGGCTACCCCAAGAGGACGACGTTGACTTCGACCCGAGCGCCTTTACGGCCAATCTTGAGGCCGCGATCGGTCCCATCGACTTTGCATCAAGGGGCTTTGACGATCTTGACGCATACTATGCAGCGCTGATCGAACTCGAAACCTATTTCAACATGTCAGCGGAGAACTTTGCCTACGTCATATTGGTCGCCGAGACGGCGGATTTCGATGCGACCAGCCGAAATTGGGATCGTGTTGATGGTATCCTGACGGAGGTCCACCGGTCCAAGGTTTTCAAGCGCCGACTAGAGCGATTGGAGAATGTCCGAAAAGAGGCCACGAACCCGCCAGGCCCATTCAACGCCTTGATCCATCACGTGCTTGGCGAGGATCCCGCGCAGGCTGCCGCTGACCCGCTTCGGCGCCTGCGCGACTACGTTGCCCGCGATCCCGATTTTCAGTTCCTCGAAACAACGCAAGAGCACCTTAAAGAAAATCCAGCCGCAGACGTTGACTGGGATCGGGTCATTCGAATTCTGGAGATCGCGCAGCGCGTGCGCGAAGGCTTGCCCGACCCGGTGCCGCAAATCGAAGAGTGGATCAATCTTCACGCTCATCCAGATCTGACTCCCTCATCAACTGGGGCGGACGGCGACACCCAGCGTTGGAAAACCTTTGGCGGGGCTATCGGGAGAGCCGAACGAGAAAATCCGCCCGCTGAGAACATGGGCTGGGGCATTGAATCGCCGCTTTTGGCGTTGAGTGCCGGCCAGCGCAGAATCGTGCTCACCTTGGGTTTCGACGAGGGCACCTACGACAGGAAGAAGATCAAGGACGCCTTCGAAGAAGAAGGCTCCGAAGAGAACGAAAAAGGCCCGTTTCAAATTCAGGTCAGCACGGAGAAAGGTTGGGTATCGCCGGACTTGCTGCAGGTCCGACATGGTGACTATCAAACGTTGCGCGATACCGGCCAAGAGTCGGAACAAACAGGCTCGGCCCTGCAGCTCGATCTGACATTCTCCGAGCAGGTCGATCCGATCGTCGTCCTCGGCGATGACGAAACCATGCTTGACCATTCATGGCCCGTACTTCGGCTCATGCTGCGCCAGAAATGGCAGGGCAAGGAGGATGGAGAGGAGAGTGAGAAAGACGAGTATTTTGCAACCGACTACGCCGCTTTCGAACATCTCTTGCTCCACCATGTTCACCTGAAAGCCGAGGTTGGAGAGCCGGCGTCGGACGAGTGGATCACCGGGTTGAGCGATCTCGTCGCGCAAAACGATCAGGTGGAACTGGATCTCAAGAAACCGTTCGAACCGTTTGGCCATAGCCCGGCCGTGGGATCGCGTTTCTATCTCGGCCATCCGGAGCTTCATGGCAAGCAATTGGAGCAGCTCACCTTTCGCGTGGCGTGGATGGGCGTCCCCAATGATCTCGCTCAGCATTATGCGAACTATCCAACGGACAATCGAGATTCACCTTGGGCGTTCAAGGCCGACATAGATCTTATCGACAGACATTTGAGCGTGGTCTCGAAGGAGGCCGAGCTCTTTGCGAAGGAGGATGCCGAAAAACCCCATACGATTCACTTCCCGATAGCGTCAGAGAACGGGCGCGCGGATGGCAGCACTCGAACGAGCCCCGAACCGGTCGATGGAAGAAACTTGCTCGACTGGGATAGCTACGTGCGATGGGAACTGCAGCCACCGGACTTCCAACACCAGTCCTACCCTGCCGTCGCAGCGCTCAAGGCCGCGCAATTGGCCAAGGCTCTGGCGAGTGAGGATCCGCCGCCGAACGATATCAAGGTCGATCAGTATGTTATCAAGCCGCCCTACACACCGAAGATCAAACAGCTGAGCGTCGCCTATAGTGCATCGTTGGAAATCGATCTGAGCGAGGGCCGGTCCGCCACCGATCCTCATCGCGTCTTCCATCTCCACCCGTTCGGTTATAGCGAGGTCAGGCCTGAAACCCCTGGCGATAGCGTCCGTTTCCTGCCTGACTATCCTGTCGAGGGTGAGCTTTATCTCGGGATCAGCGATGCCGATCCGCCCCAGGACCTGGCGGTACTGTTCCAGATGGCCGAGGGGAGCGCTAATCCCGACCTTGAGCCAGCTCCCGTGGAATGGAGCTATTTGAGCGGCGACCGTTGGATCAGCCTTGCCAATGGTGGCATCAAGCTGGACACGACCCGCGGCCTGATCAATAGCGGCATTATCGAGTTCGAGCTCAGGCCAGCCGAGCCGAGCACGCGTCTGCCTTCGGATCATTACTGGCTTCGCGCGGCCATCCGGCAGCATAGCGAGAGTGTCTGCGATGTGATCGACCTGCATGCCCAGGCGATCTCCGCGACCTTTGTCGACAACGACAACGCGTCGGATCACTACCTTACCCCTTTGCCCAAAAACAGTATTGCCGCCTTCGATCCAAGGATCCCATCAGTAGCCGAGGCCGTTCAGCCCTATACGTCCTTTGGTGGCAAGCCGAAGGAAGAAGACAAGATCTTCTACACCCGGGTCAGCGAAAGGCTGCGTCATAAACAGCGCGCTCTCACGGCCTGGGATTACGAGCGGCTGATCCTGAACCGCTTCCCGGAGATCTATAAGGCGAAATGCGTGCCGGCGGACATGTCGCGAGATCCTGACGATCCAGGCCGATTGAAAGTGGTCGTGATTCCCGATGTTCGCGGCCGTTTGCCATTTGATCCCTTCGAACCCAAAGCCCCGGCCGATTTGCTCAAGGATATCGAGAGCTATCTCGCCGACCTCACGCCGCCGTTCGTCAAGGTCGACGTGGTCAATCCTCACTATGTGACGGTCAAGATTCGGGTGGGCGTGCGTTTCATGCCGGGTTTTGATCATGGCTTCTACGCTGAAAGGCTTAACGATGACCTCAACCGGTTCCTGTCGCCCTGGGCCTATGATGAGGGGGCAGATATCGCCATCGGCAGCCGGATCTACGCGAACAGCATCATCAATTTCCTTGATGGACGCGACTATGTCGACTTTCTGGCTGATATCAGATTGTTCAGCAGCAACGACAATGGACGAACCTTCGTCCAAGCGGAGCCGACCGAGACCGACGGCTACTTCGTCGAGGCCGAAAGAGTAGACGGCGTGTTGGTTGCGGCGAGAAAGCATGAGTTGGATTTCATTGTGGACGAGGTCTTTGACGAGGATGCCTTCGCCGGCATCAATTACATGAAGATCGAGTTGGATTTCAAAATCGGCCCTAACAGTGGAGCCGACACTCCTGGATGAACAAATCAACGAGACAGAAAGCAGCTATGGACATCAGCAACAGAATCAAGAGCCGTTCCGCCCTCAGGTCATATTTTGTCAAGAACGCAATCCCGACAGAGAGCAACTTTGCCGAGTTCATTGACAGCGTACCAAATGCAAGGGACGATGGTCTTGTAAAGGGACCTGGGGAACCTCTCAATATTGAAGCCTCAGAACCAGACAACGGCCAAAAACGAGCGCTAAATTTCTATTGGGATTTTGCCGAGGACCATCCCCATTGGATCTTGAGCCTCAATCCGCGCGCCAAGGCGACAGACCCATCGACCGCAAGGCCCGGCTTTAGCATCGGCGATAATAAAGGCTTGAGTCGTTTGTTTATCGACCGTGAAACCGGGAACCTTGGGGTGTCGACGATCAATCCCGCTGCCAAGCTCGACATCACCGGCGGGCAAGGGAACCTGACGACGACGGAGGGTGACATTCGGGTCGGGAATGAGGCTCTTCGGTTCAAGCTCGGCGTTACCCTTACGGGCAGATTCGGTGGTGATGTACGTATACGGGCAGAAGGTGGAACCAACCGCATGATGCTGGGTAGCGGCACGGAAGATGTCCTGACTGTGCAAAATGGCAAAGTAGGTGTTGGCACTACAAATCCGAGCGAAACTCTGCATGTCAGCGGGAGAATCATGTCAGGATCTCTCAGCATCGGCTCTTGGCCGGCTAGTTCGCGTAATGCATTTTTCGGTACGAGCGCCTTGGACCAGACTAAGCGCACTAACTATGCGCTACTGCAGTCCGACAACGGCACAACCAGTCTCAATTCACCTGTTGCTATTAGCCTCAGAATAAAGAACGATACCAGAATGGAAGTATCGGAAAGTGGCAATGTCGGGATTGGCACCGCCGCCACGCCCGAACACAAACTTACTGTTTCAGGTTCACTTCATGCAAGCGGTGGATTGACTGTAAATGGCAACTTAAGTGAACATGTCGAGGTCGACGGATCCTTTTACCGGCAAGCTGGCAGTGTATTTATTACAGTTGATAAAAGCCTTTTTATTCGACTTAAAGACGGTAGCAACAAGTTTCATTTTGACACAAAAGAAGGGATAATGCGACAGTCGGCTTGGCGGTCAGCCAATTTGGCAAATTCATGGGTGAGATTTGACAATAACCTTGCCGGAGCTTCATATTTTAAGGATAGCCTAGGCGTGGTTCATCTTAGGGGCGTAATTAAGAATGAAAATCCAAATTCTAGTGGCCCCATCTTTCGACTTTCCCCTGCCACCAGTCCGGCGGCGCGAGAAACGTTCATAGTCGCCACTTCAGGTGGCGGGGGGCAGGTTGCTGCAGGACGGGTTGATATTGATAAGGATGGAAGAGTTCTGGCAATTCGAGTGAATAAAGAATGGGTCAGCCTTAGCGGAATTACTTTCCGAGCAGCCGACTAAGTGTCGGTTGTATGTAAGGAGCGCTAAGCGATGGTAGCATTCGACCAATCTAAAGAGTATGCGGCGCTGCGAGAGGAGGGGCTCGATGAACTCAGGAAGCTCGCCGGCCGTGTCTGGACGGACCATAATGCCCACGACCCGGGTATCACGATCCTCGAACAGCTTTGCTACGCCATCACCGATCTGGGCTACCGTGCGTCCTTCGACATCCCTGATTTGTTGAGCGAGGGTGGCGATGATGGTGTCGATCGTCTCTTTCGACCTTCGGAAGCGCTCACCTGCGACCCTGTCACACTAACGGACTGGCGCAAGCTCATCATGGACGTCGACGGGGTTAAGAATGCATGGATCGAACCTGTCGAAGAGCAGGCTGTGCCTCTCTATTTCCATCCCGACAAGAACCAACTCAGCCTGCAAGCGGAGCCGCCGATTGCCGAGCCGGTTTATCTCAAGGGGCTGTACCGCGTCTGGATCGAAAAGTCGGAGCTAGCCGATGTCGACGGACACACCGTGCGTCGATCGGTGGCGTCCCGGCTTTATGCCAATCGGGCCCTTTGCGAAGATTTTGAAACGATCGAGCTGCTTGAGGCGCAGCCGGTCAGAGTCCAGGCCAAGATCGAGATCGGCCAGACTGATGACGCCGATGCGATCCTCCTGGTCATCTACGAGAAGATCGCCGACTACCTCTCGCCGACTGTGCCGTTCCGGACATTGCAAGAGCTGCTCGACGAAGGAAAGCCTATCGATGAGATCTTCGACGGACCGGTGCTGCAGCATGGCTTCATCGAGAGCGACGCGCTGAAAAAAGCGGAGCGCCGGGTCACCGTGCGCAGCTCGGATCTCATCCGTGAGATCATGTCGGTCGATCATGTGCGCGCGGTTCGCTCCATCAGCATTGGAACCGGCTCGGACATGTCGGATTGGGTATTGGCGCTATCACCCGACATGTCGCCGACACTGGATCTGCTGAACAGCTCGATCGTCCTGCAACGTGGCCAGCTCGAGATCAATGCCAACATAGCCAGGGTCCGCGACATTTATGATGAGCGACAGCGCCGGTCGAAAACTTTCTCGAAATTGGCCAAGCATAAGCGGGACGTTATGCCGCCCAAGGGGCGCGATCGCAAGTTAGCCAGGTATTACTCCATTCAGCACCAATTCCCGCAGGTATACGGCATCGGCGCCGCTGGGTTGCCCAGCTCAGCCTCCACGACGCGGAAAGCGGAGGCCCGGCAGCTCAAGGCCTATCTGATGTTTTTCGACCAGCTCTTGGCTAACCTTTTTACCCAGCTGGCGCATGCCAAGGACCTGTTGTCATTTCAAGGACAATCTTCACGAACCTATTTTTCACAGGTCATCGCTGATCCCGAGCTGGATCTGGAGTCGATTCGCGTAAGCGACGCAGATGCCCACCGAGAATTTCTGCGAGAGATCACCGATCAATTGGCGAAGGCGGATGTCATCGAAAATCGCCGGAATCGTTTCCTTAATCATCTCTTGGCCCGCTTCGCTGAGCATTTTGTCGATTATTCGCTGATGTTACGTCAGGCGACACCTGAAGACTGGGACAAGCCCGCCGAGAAACTAGTTCGCGATAAAGAAACCTTTCTCCAACACTATCCAAGGGTCAGCGCTGGCCGCGGTACCGCATTCGACTACACGCAGGCAGCAGGGCCGGAGAATGTTTCCGGCCTCGAGAAACGGCTTCGTCTCAAGCTCGGCTTGATCGAAGCCGAAGATGAAACGCTTTTCGTCGTTGAGCATATTCTGCTTCGCGCCATGACAGCGGATACCAAGCAGCAAGTGCCGTTCTTGACGGCCACCCGTTCCAAAGATCCTTACTCGCAACAGCTGAGTGTCATCCTACCCGAATGGCCGAAACGATTTTCGAACCCTAGCTTCAAGTTGCTGGTCGAGCAGACCATTCGTGAAGAAACCCCGGCTCACCTCACGCCATATTTGTGCTGGCTGTCGAAAGACGACATGACAGGCTTCCGACAAATTCACCTGGATTGGGTAGAAAAGCTAAGAAATCGGGGACGCGCGTGACGACCATTGAAGAAACCAGATTTATCCCAATACGCGACGCGCGTGACCGGCTGAGCGAGTGGCTCGGTCTTGGGGCTCCCCATCCGCTCAGAGATTTGCCTGTGCCAGTGGAAGGCTTGACCGTACCTTTTGGCCAGCCCGCAAGAATTCCCATCGAACTGAGCCAGCTGGACGTCATCTATGAATTGCACGATCACCGCGAACGCCCCGTTAGAGAAGGGGAAGATGAGGACCCGATCAGCGAAGCCGGAACCGGGCAGACCATTCACCTGCAAACGCCAATCATGTCGGAAGACAGCACCTACAAACTGCTGGCGAGAAAGACGAGCAATCATCTCGAGGCCTATTTGCAGACGACCGCAACGGTCAAGGTGGGCCTCGATACAGCACTGATCGCGCAGATTTCCAGCCATCCCCCTCTAGATTCGACGATCGATATCCCGGTGCCTACCGACCCCCGTCTCGCCGCCTATGGCGATCGGATCGAGGTGGAGATTTTGTCCAGCCAGGAGGGTGTGGATTATCGCCTGGTTCACTTCGTTAGGAATGATGATGGCGAACCTCAAGAGGTCGTAATTTCCGTCGACGACGTTCGTGGCACGTCGCACGATATCACGCTCAACAGTCAGGAGATTTTCGAGGACACCGTCATCCGAATCATGGCAACGAAAGAGTTCGAGCCGTCCGAGGGCCGGGAAGACGAGAGCGAGCTTCTCGATATCCAGCTGCCGCTCAAGGTGAAGGCCAATCGTGGATTGGATGTCGGGCTATCGTCGGAACCGATCGCCGACTTCGGTGTGGAGGCTAATTTGAGCCTCTCCGCAACGCAGCCCAATGTGGAGTATCGAGCCTATCTGCATCGGATCGACGATGCCGAATATGTGCACAACCCGGCGACCGAAGACAAGGTGGTCCGGGTTCAGTTGCCGGGCGAGCCGGAGGTTCAAGTCGAGCGACCGCTCTTGGCGGAGCCCTGGGCGCCAATCGAGGGGTTCGAGCCGGAAGGTGGCTATCAAGACGGCAATGGCGGCATTTTACAGATTCCGATCCGGCAATTGACGGACGATTGCATGCTTGTGGTCGAAGCACGCAAGCACCACAAGCCGCAGCAGCTCAACGAAGAGCGTGAAGAGCGTTCGATCCCATCCTCGGTCTGGCTTCAGCAGCCCGCCGTCTTGCTGCGGAGGCCGGATCCGTCACCGCCGGTGAGCTTACAGACCAGGATGGACCAAGCTGATACCGACGGCTTGCTTCGTGTCCTCGATGGCCAGCCAGGTGTCTATTATTACTTTCGGACGGCCGATGATGGCGAGGAGATAGACTGGCCAGCTTACTTCCACAAACGCGACGCCGAAGATCCTCAATACAACCAGGGCATTGGACAGTTGGAAGTCGAGATCGATCTCGCGATTGCGGCCGAGCCGGACGCCGGTTCACTAGAGCAAGAAGCCGATCCGGCAAGGCGTCCGCCGGAACCGCCTTTGCTGGAGACCCTGCCACTGGCGGCAGAGACGGTCCTGCACATTAGGGCCGTGAAGGCTCAAACCGGTATTCAGACCCCTCTTGGGCGTGTGGCGCGGATCGCCAGCCTGCCTGTCATCCGTCCGGAGACGCCGGCGGTCGCCCAAGGGAGCACCGCAAGTCTGCTGATCATCGCGAGCTTGGAAGGTCAAGCCTATCAGCTGACCCGCGACGATCAGGCCATCGGGTCCGCGCTCGACGGCAACGGCCAGGATCTCGTTCTCGTGACCGATGCCATCGCCGAGGACACCATGTTCGAGGTCTGGGTGACACGACCTGATGATCCGGATATTCCCCTGTTGCAGAAAGTGCCGATCACCGTGCTGGCGTTGCCGGACGCCGCCCTTCCGGTCAGCGCAGCAGAGACGGAAGTAGACCGCGGTGAGGGGACAATTATTCAGGTCAGCTCAAGCCAGCGCGGCGTCTCTTATCAGCTGCGTCTGGTGGACTTGCCTGTCGGTGGGGCAGTGGCTGGCACGGGCAACGATATCTTGCTGGAGACCGGGGCCATCGATACGAATTCCATCTTCACGGTACGCGCGACAAAAGAAGCCAACGACACCATTTTCGTCGATTTGATCCAAGAGGTATCCATCACCGTGCGGGCCGAAAACTAAACCGGCTCGACTGGACTGGCGATGAGCATTCAAAAGCATCGCGTCAAACGTTTCATCTTCGAGGTCGGCGTTGAGCAAGAAGCGCAGGCGCAAGCGCTGCATGCCGAGCTGGGCGGCATCAACCGGACACGCATCCTGCCGCTGCTCGATCAAAGCCTGGCTGATCTCACCGATCATGACGAACTCATCCGCCTCGAATCTGTCGAGCTGGACCTTGGTGCCCTTCCCGCCGGGAATTTCGAGGAGACGCTCGTCGAAAAGCTACAAGCGCAGATCACCGATGTCTTGCGACGCGAGATAGCCGGAGCGAGGCGTCGGCAAAGCGGCGGCGGGGCAACGGTTGGCACGCAGTCGACGTGGGAATTGCTTCAGACCTATGTCGAGACGGGTTGCCTGCCCTGGTGGGCCGAGCCGTCCGAAGCGGCGCTGCTGGATAGCGTGGTCGGCGATCTGATTGATCGATCTCCCGATTTGATCAGGCATCGCCTGCCAACCCTTTTGCGCAACAGGCCCCGTCTCGAGAGGCTCGTTCGATCGCTCGATCAAGAGGTCTTGGCGCGGCTGGTCGCTTTGATGTCCGGGTTGGAGGCGGCGCAGATCGAACATCTCGGCAATGAGCTGATAAGTCTCATTGCTGCCCGGGCGATCGTCCTGGCCAGGACTGGAGCCGTCAGACATCGCGTTTGGGCAGCCATGATGGTTGCAGCCCAACATGATCAGGATCACGGCCTGGATGCTCTGGGATCGTTGCGCCCGTTGCTGATGCGCGTCTCGGCTGAGCTTTCGATCAGCTATGGAACACTGATCTCGACCTTGGACAGGTCGATCGCACCAGCCCCTCGGCCAACTGACGATATCAAGCCCATGATCAGCAAGCTCCGCCAACTGCAGGAGGCAGCCGATGCCGCATCCGGGACGGCTTCGCGGGACCGTCGACATGGCTGGGACAAGAATGACGATGTGGCCGGCGATCGGGTAGACGGACAGCCCGAGACCGGCGCGCTGTCGGCCCCTCGCGACGCCTGGCTCGAGCTGTTGCGACGCCTGCAGGAACCGCCAGGCCGGGATCAGAATCGTCTTGGCGTTCTTGTCGAGAAGCTGATGGCAGGCGAGCCACCGCTGCCTCTATTGTGTCGACAGCTGCTGGGCTTCGAGGGAAGATTGCGGCCCCTCTTGAAGCCATCATTGATGGAGGCTTTGACTGAAAAGTTACGCCATGTTCTGGCGGACCCGTTGAACGAAGCCATACCGGCGGAAGATCGAAGAGCGACATCCGGCGATCTCGACGAAGTCTACTTGGAAAACGCCGGGCTGGTCATTCTTTGGCCATTCATGGAGCCTTTTTTCCGGCGGCTGGATCTCCTGGCCGATAGAACGTTCAGGGATGCGGCGGCCGCCAATCGAGCTGTTGGACTCCTGCAGTATCTCGTGACGACGGACCCCTTCGGGCCGGAATACCTGCTGCCATTGAACAAGGTGCTTTGCGGTCTTAATCCGACGGATCTCTTCACGTTTGATCAGCCGCTCACCGATGTCGAGCAGGAGGAATCGGATCATCTGCTGGCGGCGATGATCGAGCGTGCGCCCATTCTTCGCAAGATGTCCAATGAAGGTTTCCGCGGCAACTTTCTGCTGCGCAAAGGTTCCCTCACCACTGCCGACGGCGCTTGGCTGCTTCGCGTCGAGCGACAGTCTTACGACTTGGTGCTGGAGCGATTTCCGTGGTCCTTCGAATGGATCAAGCTGCCCTGGATGCAGGCAGCATTGCGCGTGGAATGGTGATGCAGGACGGCATCGCGAAAAATGCCGCTGACCTGGAACAGGAGCTCGCCTGGTTCGCTGGTCTGCTCGATGCACGGTTTAAGCTTCATTTCGACCAGGACTGCGCGGTCAGCTCCGTCTTCGATCTTGCGCCGCCGAACCTCAGCAAGTCCCGGTCGGAATATGCTCGGTTTCTCGCCCACTATCAGTTGACCTTTGCCGAGCGTGCCGCGGTGGTGCTCGCTCTGATCCCGCATATCAGGCCCCGGTTGCTGGATCCGTTCTTCACGCGAAACGAGACCTTCGGGCGCAAATTCACCGAATTCGGGGGGCATTGCGATGGCAGCGACGGCGATTTCCTGCCGACAGGCGAAACCCTGGCTTTTCTGCTGGCGGGTGATGATCTGAAGCTCAGATTCACGCTGCAGACCCTCTTCCATCCGCAGCATTTTTTTGCGCAGCACAACATTCTGCGTCTGGAACGCCGTTCACCCGATCCGGCATCGAGCAAGGCGCTTTTGCGGATTTCCGAAGAGCATCTAAGTCTGTTCACCACTGGGCAGCCGCGGCACCCGACATTCAGCGTCGACTTTCCGGCTCAACATATCGAAACCCGGCTCGATTGGAGCGATCTGGTGCTTCATCCCGGCACGCTTAGCCAGCTCGAAGAGATCAGCACCTGGATTGAGCATGGCGACACGCTGATGAACGATTGGGGCATGGCCCCCAAGCTCAGACCCGGCTATCGCAGCCTATTTCATGGACCGCCGGGTACGGGCAAAACAATAACCGCCTGTCTCCTCGGCAATGCGACGGGGCGCAATGTCTATAAAGTCGATCTGTCCCTGGTGATCTCAAAATATATTGGCGAGACGGAAAAAAATCTGGCGAAGGTCTTCGATCAGGCACAGCACAAAGGCTGGATCCTGCTGTTCGACGAAGCCGATGCGCTTTTCGGCAAGCGCAGCGAAACGAGGGATGCCCATGATCGCTTTGCCAATCAGGAGGTGTCGTTCCTCTTACAGCGGATCGAGACCTTCGATGGCATCGCTATTCTGGCGTCCAACTTACGGGAGAATCTGGACGACGCCTTTGCCCGCCGTTTCGAATCGGTCATCTACTTTCCCATGCCGCGCCCGGAGGAGCGTCTGAAGCTCTGGCGTCAGGGCTTCCCCGAGAAAGCGGTTCTATCGGACTCGCTGGATATCGAGAAAGTCGCGCGCGAGCATGAGCTTTCGGGCGGCTCGGTCATGAATGTTATCCGTTACGCAACGCTTCAGGCGTTGAAGGACGGTGCTCGTCTCATCGAGCCCGAAGATGTGCTGCAGGGGATCCGCCGCGAGTATGCCAAAGAGGGCCGGGTGCGATGATGGCCGCAGCGGCGCAGCCCCGACGTCATCGAGGACAGAGGTGATCTGATGCCGGCTCGCGCCCAGGCCAGCAGAAGAGAGGAAAGCCGCGCAGACGGTGGCCGGGCGCAAGGCCGCTCCACGGCAAGAGCGACAAGGCCGCCCCGTTATGGCGTGGATGTGGTTGACGTCGGCAGGTCTGATCAGGCGGAGATTGACAGGGCGCGACCCACTCAACCTTCACCGGAGATCGACGTCGCGGCATCGATCTTCCCCGCCGAGCTCGAACAATCGCCCGCGCTGTCTCCACCAAGACTGGTGCCACCGGTATTGCCCGCTCCGGTGGAGGCTATCGCCGCCCCGCCAGCTGCACGCCCAAGAGAGACGGTTTCTGACTTTCGAGGTGAACGTGATCGAGGAGCAGGCCTCGGCCAACAGGACAATGCTGCGCGACCTTCCGTGATGACCTCGTCGGTGACGGCCCTGCCGACGTCACGATCGCCGGCAAGGGGTACCGGCGTGATGCGCACCGCCGGACAAAGGGCGCCGGTTGCCGACTTCCGGGCTGGCCGGCCGCCGTCGAGGTCATTACGGGAGCAGGCGATTACTCCCTCTCGCATGCCTCTCGTCGAAAGACCGGCCGCGCCACAGGCAACGAGCGATGCTGCCGATTCACCAGCCGTCACGTCATCGCAGGCGCTCGCTCCCGACGAAGCACCACCCCAGGGCCGCGCCGCCATCGACTTGATCATGCCGCCGGCACCTGATCGGCCCAGCCCGAATCAGGTGGCGCGCATTGAAACCTCAACCCGGTCCGCCAGCCGCGCGGCGAGCCGTGCCCGAGACCTGCCGAACGCCGAAGCGTCGACGGCGGCCGCCAGACAAGGGGTGACCGAGCCGGAGGCCGAAACACGCGGCCGGGCGGAAGCGGCGGTTGCTGAAACACTTGTCGAGCAATCCGCACCGAGCCCCGCGATCCTCGAATTATGCCGCCTTATTCGTGACTCCATTCGGGAAAAGCGGCCGGTCGATGAGGACGAGTTGGTCAACACCGACCCGCAAGGCGTGGCAGATGAAGCCGGAAGAGCGCTGAACCAACGTGTCGAGGGTGAGGCTGATAACGTCACCTCGTCCTATGACGCCCTGCAACAGCCGCCGTCAGGGGAGGCCCGGCAGGTCGGCCGGTCGATCGAGACCCCGCCATCCAGGGCTTCCCTTCCGGAGCTCCAGGCTGCGGATGCGGCTGCGCCCGATCCCATTCCGGACGACAATCTCCGTCTTGACGTCGATCAGGAAAATGCGCGCGCCCAGGTTGCGGCGGCCGGCATGGACACGCCAGCGGCCCGGGTCGTGGAGAGCGGCCCGATCGCCGAGGCGCGGGCCGCGCAGGGTGAGTTCGGCGCACTTGCCGAACGATCGCCCGCCGAACTCGCGGCGGCGCAAAGCCAGGCGATTGCCGATGCCCAGGCCGACATGGCGGCACTGCAGCAGCAGATGCTGGAAAATCTGCAGGCCGGACGCCATAGCACGGTCAGAGCGGTCGCGCGCCGGCAAGGCGGTATGGTCACCAGTGAAGAAGCGACGCGCAGACGGGTCAGCACCGAGGCGCGCCGGATCTTCAGGGAGACGCAAACCGCCGTCAACGGACCGCTGCAGCAGCTGCCGCGGATCGCGATGGCGATGTGGGATGCCGGCATCGACAGCGCCTCGACCCGCTTCGAGCAATCGCTGGCCAGGGTCAAGACCTGGATCGACGAACGTCATTCGGGCGTTGGCGGTGCGATCCTAGGCGTCGTCGACGCGATCACCGGGCTGCCCGGCTGGGTGACCGAGGAATATGATCGCGCAGAACAGCGTTTCGGCGACGACGTCTGCGCCGTGCTCGTCAATATCTCGGGCCATGTGAACCGGGTCGTTGCCACCAGCGATCGGCTGATCAGCAACGCTCGTGACCAGATCGATGCACTGTTCGACTACCTGCCTGACAACTTGCGCGCCTGGGCGGAGGAGGAGAAGGCGCGGTTCAACGGCCAGCTCGATCAGCTTGGCGAGCGCGTTCAGTCGGCGCGCACGGAGATCACCAGCGGCCTGCGCGAGCGCGCCATTTCGGCGGTCGCCGAGGTGCAGCAGCGGGTCGAAGCGCTGCGCGAAGAGGCGCGCGGGATCCTCGGCCGCATCGCCGATGCGATCGCCGCGTTTGTCGAGGATCCGGCGAAGTTCATCATCGAAGGTATCCTCCGCATCCTGGGCATCGCGCCGGCGGCGTTCTGGGCGCTGGTCGCCAGGATCGAGCGGGTGATCAGCGATATCGCCAACGACCCCCTGGCCTTCGCCAATAATCTGGTCAGCGCTTTGGCCGAGGGCTTTCGCAAGTTTTTCGACAACTTTGTCGACCATATCATCGGCGGCTTCTTCGATTGGCTGTTCTCCGGTCTCGGCGCCGTCGGCGTCAATATTCCAAGTGACTTCTCGCTGAAGAGCATCATCACCTTCGCGCTCGAGCTGATGGGGATTACCTGGCCGCGCATCCGCGAGATCCTGGCTAGGCATATCGGCGAGGAGAACGTGGCGCTGCTCGAAAAGGCCTATGAGCTGATCTCGACACTGATCGAGCAGGGGCCCGAAGGCATCTTCGAGATGATCAAGGAGCGGCTGAACCCGCAGGAGATCCTCAACCAGATCATCAGCGCTGCCGTCGACTACCTGGTGGAAGCCCTGATCAGAGCGGTCACGCCGCGGGTGATCGCGCTCTTCAACCCGGCAGGCGCCATCGTCCAGGCGGTCGAGGTTATCTTCCGGGTGCTGAAATGGATCTTCGAGAATGCCGCCAGGATCTTCAGCCTGGTGGAAACCGTGGTCAACGGGGTTGCCGATCTCATCGCCGGCAACATCAGCGGCATGGCCACGGCCGTGGAAGGCGCCCTTGCCCGGCTGATCACGCCGGTGATCGATTTCCTCGCCGGCTTCCTCGGCCTCGGCGATCTGCCGGAAAAAATCGCCGACACCATCCGCGGTTTCCAGGAAATGGTGCTCAGCGTCATCGACCGCGTCGTCGCCTGGCTGGCAGACCGCGCCCGCAGCCTGCTGCGCGCGCTGGGGATCGGGGAGGAGGACATCGAAGAAGGCGAAGAGGACGACGGCGAGTTGATCGTAGAAACCTTCTCAATGGAGGGCGAACCGCACACCTTGACGATCGATCCCGAGCGTGGGCGAGTGACTCTTGCCAGCGACGCAAGCCCGCTTGCCGCACAGATCGCCGCCGGCAAGGAGAAATTGCGGGAGCACGAAGGCAACGCCACTGCTGAAGAAGCCAAGGCCATATTGCAGCGAATGCAGGGCCTGCTCGATGAAATTCAAGCTGAGCTTGAAAGCAATGCAACACCCCGGCAGCGAGAGCAGCGGCGGAGTCTACGGCCACAACTACGCCAGTTTTCACGCGAAACCAAGCAAGCGCTTGAGCACTATGGCGAGCGTTTCAAGGTCAAAGAGATCGTCGATGGATTGCCTGAGTTCGGTCCAGTTGTTGTTGCTCCCCACCCGGCTCGCCCAGAGGATCTGGATCGGCTAACACAGCCAGATGGCTCGACCCGTGAGTCGCATCATGTCCCGCCCAAAGAACTAGCCCAGACCTTGGCAACGAGGATCGGTGAAACGGCCCGTGTCCTTGAAGGCGAAGATCAGCCCGGCGCCACTGCAGCAGCCATTTTACTTCGTGACAGAGAGCGGACAATCAAAGACAAAAAAGAATCCGGTAAGGACCTTAGCGCGATTTTACTCCACCGAGTGACCCATCAAAATGCAGGGGGCACTGCCGTTCATGCGGCCGCTATGCGCGGCGAAATTGTTGCCGACATCCATCGGATCGACGCTGCCTCAGATCGTGAAAAACTTCAGATTATCAATCGCATAGGTGGCGATCTTTCGGTCAATCCAAATCGCCAGGCGATCAACTTCTTTCTGGAGCGATTGAACGAACAGTTGGACGAGGAAGAAGATCGAGCAATCGCCGCACAGATCGATGCTGATGTGGCGGAGATCGACGAGGAAACGGCGCAAGATGCACGAGCCTCTGCAGAAGACCGGCTTCGTCTCCTCATCCAGCGGGCCTTTGATGACAGCCTGGATCAGGGAATCGCCGCAGTGCGTAGAGCGCTTACACACTCTATTCTTGATGGTCCCGAGACGGAACGCATGAGCAAGGTGGGAGAGCTTCACGACAAAGCCACCGACACATGGAAGAAAGAGAAGATTCTCACATGAAAGAGCGATCTGCGGCAGCGTTCTGCCGAGATATCGGCCAGCACCAGGCTGGATTGGCCAAGATCGGACTTATACCGCCTGACATGCCGCGAACATGGCAGAGACTTGCCACCGTGGGGGCTCTCGATGTCTGGCCACTAGCGCAAATTAGCTCATCTCAGATTCTTGGGATCCGAGCCTTACCGGGCGTGGAAGCGCGAGAACGTCCGGTCGTGATCGTCGATCTGACGCTCTGTGAACAAATGATGCTTGCTGCCTCATCAGCAACTCTGGTGCCGATCTGGACAACCCTGAAACAGGTCCATGGATCGTCCAGCGACTGGTTGGCGTGGGGTTCGAAGGTGCGATCTTCCGAGGTGGCTGAGTTGCACGAATGGCTGGGTGGCCAAGATGGCCTTGCACCGCTTGAAGCGATGCTGGGTTGTGAAGACCTGCGAAGAGCATTGTGCAGCGATCTCGAAGGCATGCTTTGGTCCGAAGCTTTACCTAATGCCTTGTCCATTGCGGCGCCAGATGACCCGCGTGGATCATTTCAACAGACCATCGACGATCTCGCTCGCAAAGGTTGGGGTGAGACCGCCTTGGAGGCTGTGACCTTTGGCCATTGGAGTGAACCAGGCGTCCTGCTAACGGCGTGGCATGCACGGCCACACAACCAGCAAGATCGCCTACCCTATCTCAAAGCTGCCGCGGGAAAGGCAGCTGGCCATGATGCGGCATGGCTTGATCGAATTGGCTTACCCGATGATCTCGGAACAGCGGCGCGCGAGAACGGTGCACCGACGCTGATAGCCTGCAAGTTGGTTGAACTTGCGACGTCACTACAGAACGACGATCCAGCTATGGCCGCCGTATTGGCACACTCGGCAGCCAAGGCGAATTACAATGGCCGTGCCCATCTCGATGCTATTCGCCCGCTGCTTGATAACGACGATCCCGAGGCAGCCTGGAACGCCGCGATGACCGCCGCCTTTTGGATCTTTCAAAGACGAGGCTCGGTGCCTGGGGATTTGATGATGATGATCTGTAAACTTGCTGAGGAGGTCGATCAGGAGCATCTTTGGCCGGTTGTTGCTGAGCAAGTGCGAGCGATGGGAGCCGAGCTTTGACCCTGTCTTCTGATCCCACAAAAAGGCGGCAGCATGCTTCGAAGGAAGCTGCAGCGAATGACCACCAGGTACCGCAGAAGGATATCTTGGAAGAAGTCAGGCAAATCAAGGCGACGTCAGCGCGAGAGGCCGAAGGAGACGCCGCCCAGCCTGCGCAGACCGATTCTGACAACCCCGCGACCCGCATGTTCGCCGCTTGGAGTGGGCAGGATCCAGATCGGGTCGGGCGTGATCCGAAGGCGTTGCTCGATGGCTTGCGCGCGGTCGGTGGTGATATTCGGGGGATTTTGGGTGATGCGATGAGTGGCGATCCGGCGCGTCATGCCCGCGCCGAGGCGTGGATTGCTGAGCTGAAGCGGTTGCAGGCCGAGGCGGGTCTTTCGGACGAAACCTCTTCCGACCCGGAACCTGAACCAGCAACCGAAGCGTCCTGCAAGAAAGAGGACGAGAGCGCCGGCGAACGTTTTCGCGACAGCCTGAACACGATCCTCAAAGAGGCTGTCGGTCGGCTTGAGGATTTGAAAAAGGAGGTCGACGCGTCAGCTTCCAGTCCAAAGAAACCGTCTCCGGTCGAAGCAGGGGTATGGAAGAAAGGCAAGGGCAAGAAGCGTTTCTGATTTCAACAGCATTCAGCAAATTCGGAGTCGCAGGACAGTGCATCTATCAGTCCAAGGATCAGCCATTGGCGTTCTCATCTTAGTCTCATCGATTTCGAACGGCCTCAGCCAAGAAGTTGCGCAGTGTCAGACACATATCACTGACGAGCTCAAAGACTATATATCGGAGATGCAATTCGAGGGCATGGCCGCCATTAACGAGGACAATGGGCTGAGCATGTTCACTTGCCCTGACCCTAATTCGGACCCGGAGACATGCTTCTCAAGCTATCCCGAGGCCACGTCGATCGAAGGTGCTGCAGGTTGGACCGAGCCCTTCGATCAGACAATCAGGATTATCAAGGAGATCGATGTCACCGGAACGCGATGGATGACGATTTCTCCGGACGGTGCCCTCGCAGCCATGGTACCGAAGAGAAGGTCTGACGACGGTGCGGAGCCGGTCCGGTTGATTCATAACTTTCTCGATAGCAAAAAAAATGTTCTTGTACCCGGCGAAAGCCGCATTCTGTTCAATCCCGACGGTGAGGCTTTATGGGGACGAGACGAGATTTTCTGGACTTGTCGTTATTCGACGGTCTTCTTTCCGCCGGATGACGCGTTGACGCTCCACTATGCCGAAGCGGAAGCCTGCGGTGATCGAAACCGCCCCGCCCGCTATGACCAGGTCCGTTCCATTTCGCCATACAACGGTCGGGACTTCATTGACTTACCCGCTGAATATAGCGTGTCCAAAGAAGGCCGTTCGCATGCCGATCCATCGATTGAACCATTCGCGAAGTCCAATGCGAGCTTGGAGCTTCATGCCGCGTTCAACACTGGTAATGGGTTCGAGTTTCAAGAGCCGGTTACGATGACAATACCTTTCGAAGGCGATTGGGCGACGTCGCCTTCGCGCCGCATGCTCGTGGGCCGCATTTCGAGCGAAGACGGAACGAGGCAGGAGGGGTACCGGATCAGACTCTTGACTATAATCGATCCAATCGAACCGGATATCGAGGCCAGCAATGCAGGCACGATCTGCTTGAGCGGAGGCCGGGCAACGGTATCTTATGACGAACGTTTTGTTGCCGTTCATCACCATGAGAGCAGCACCCAAGCCGAAAGCCACGCCGTCGAACAGCAATCCTCAACAAGCGAGAGCGTCATGGACGGGAAATCATCCGATATCTGGCTTGTTGATCTCATGAACGGAAGAGTTCAGCAGATGACTAAAATGCAGCCCGGCCAATTTGCCCTGTTTCCTCAATTCCGGTCTGATGGATGGTTGTATTTTCTGGTCCGCGATCAGAACCGGAATGTCGAATATCTTGCTACATCTGACGCAGCTATCCGGCTCGAGAAGCCTCAGTAGTAGTGACCTGGCGGGCATCGTCACGTTGCCTCGCCAAAAAAATTGATGCTGCCGATCTGGACATGAACAAGCTTGTCTGTTGTGGCGATTGTTCTTCACCATCTGTTCCAGAAAGCCTTACGACGGACACCTATTTCAAGATCGACCGAGACATGGCCTCGCGCGATGCGCCATCATCGGCTATCGGAAAGCGGCTCTATTATCAGACAAGTTCAAAATAAAATTAAAGCACCCTGCACTAGAGCAAAATTTAACCATTTGGAATCATTAGGGATTCCCATTTTGGTAGTTATCTGATTCAAGATAGGGGCTGGTGAAGGAGGCCAGCCCTTATGCCAAAGTCTCTTTCGACGGATTTACGTGAACGGCTGATATCAGCTGTCGAAGGTGGGATGTCGCGGCGGTCAGCTGCGAAGCTCTTTCAGGTCGCTCCCTCGACTGCGATGAAATGGGTCGACCAGAAGCGACGTACCGGCAGCGTTCAACCACGTGCGCGAGGCTGCGATCATCGCTCGCACCGGCTCGAAGCGTATGCTGATGAGGTCGTGACGTTGGCGAAGAACTCGGATCGCACGCTTGCTGAGCTGGCCGATTATATCCAACAAACCCACGGCCTACGTGTGGCGCCAAGTTCGATCTGGCGTCTGCTTGATCGTCACGACATGACCTATAAAAAAAACCGCGCACGCCACCGAGCTACAGCGCCCTGACGTTTTGCGCCGACGGCAGGCCTGGTTCGACGCCCAAATCGATCTTGAGCCGGAGCGTCTGGTGTTCATCGATGAAACCGGGACATCAACCAAGATGGCCAGGCGTTATGGACGAGCGCCTCGAGGCGAACGCTGTCGGGCACCTGTTCCGCACGGCCACTGGAAAACCACGACCTTCGTCGGCGCTCTCCGCTTAGAAGGCATGACCGCACCCATGGTGTTGGATGGTCCAATGCATGACGCTGCCTTCCTCGCCTATGTCGATCAGGTCTTGGTTCCCACCTTGTCCCCAGGAGACATCGTCGTCATGGATAATCTCCCTGCCCATAAGCCGGTTGCCGTCCGGGAAGCGATTGAAGCTGCAGGCGCAAGGCTTAAGTTCCTGCCGCCTTACAGTCCTGACTTTAATCCCATCGAAATGGCCTTCTCGAAGATGAAGGCTTTCCTCAAAAAGGTCGCGGCGAGAACAATCGATGATCTCTGGCAAGCAATTGCCAAAGCTATCGATCTGTTCAGCCCTAATGAGTGCCAGAACTATTTCTCAGCTGCAGGATACGACCGTGATTGATCGGATTTGGCTCTAGAGCCGTTCCTTCGCTACCCTCGACTACCGCTACGGTTGCAATTGAGTTGCGAAGAGCTTCGCTAGATGATTACCCCAACCGCGCTGACGACATCCAGTCCTGGGCATCCATCAGGACAGACGATTTTCTGGCGCGATCCCATGCTATCGACAGGACGGTCATGGCTGGACATCGAACGCGCTGGCGATCAAGTCCATTCGCTATGGGGAGAAGTAAAGCGCTCATCTATGCCAGCGATGCGCCAAACATTTGACGTTGGAATGACAATTGTGGACTTTTTTTCTACTAATTCGTCAGCTGCTTCCAAAAACACTAGTCCTGTGCCTGGCGCAATCAATTTGCGAGGCTGACCGAGAACACCGCGACCAAGACCATCGACAATGGCGTGAATGTTGCCGCTCTTCTGGACGCCCGCGAGGCACTCGAGGCTGCGCCCGAGGCCGGTCAGTTCAAATGGCGTGCAAGCTGCGAATGGGTGGAAGGCACCCACAGCCGCTCGACGATCGAGAGCTTTTTCGGCCTTGGCGAGGAGCAGGGACGCAAGCAGGCTTTTACCATCGATGCCGATCATCCCGAGCAGTTCGCCGCGAAGGATCAAGGAGCGACCCCGGTCGAGATCGTGCTGAGCGGCCTCGCCAGCTGCCTGACCGCGGGCGTCGCCTCGGTGGCACAGCATCGCGGCATCCAGCTGCACCGCGTGAAGGCGACGCTCGAGGGTGACATGGATCTGGCCGGCATCATGGGAATCGACCATGAGGTCAGGAACGGCTTCAGCGCGATCCGCATCAGCTTCGACGTCGATGCGGATGCGACCGACGATGAGATCAAGGCGCTGGTCGCCCAGTCGCAAAAACGCTCCGCCGTCTTCGACATCATCACCAACCCGACCAATGTGCATGTGACCGTCGCCTGAGTGGCACATGATTGGGGAGCGAGCGTCATGAAGTCCTATTCGACCGTCATCATCGGCGCCGGCCAGTGCGGACTCGCCATGAGCCGCGTCCTCTCTGAACGCTCTGTCGATCACGTGATCCTGGAGCGGGGCGAGGTGGCGAATTCATGGCGGACCGAACGGTGGGACTCGCTCCGCCTTCTCACCCCCAACTGGCAGAGCCGGCTTCCCGGCTCTGCCTATGAAGGGCCCGATCCGAACGGCTATATGACCATGCCCAAGCTGATCCAGCGCTTCGAAACCTACGCTACCCGGAGCGCTGCGCCAGTTATCACAGGGGCCGAGGTTCGGTCCGTCTTCCGGACGGAAAAAGGCTATCGGATCGAGACGAGCCAAGGCTCCTTCCAGGGAGCCGCGCTGGTCCTGGCAAGCGGCGCCTGCAATCTTCCGAACATACCGGCTTTTGCCGATGAGCTTCCCCGGGACGTTCTCTCAGTTACACCCCACGACTACAAGCGGCCATCGGACCTGCCCGAAGGCGGTGTCCTGGTGGTTGGCGGATCGGCGACAGGCGTGCAGCTCGCGATGGAGCTTCAGGCATCAGGGCGGGAGGTCACACTCTCGCTCGGCGAACACATAAGGATGCCGAGAGCCTATCGCGGGCACGATATCAAGTGGTGGATGGACGTGATGGGCATCTTCGATCAACGTTACGATGAGGTCGATGATCTGAAGCGGGTGCGCCGTCTACCATCGCTGCAGCTGGTCGGGTCACCGGATCGCCGAACACTGGATCTGAACGCTCTGATGGATGCGGGTGTCGAGGTCGTCGGCCGCGTCTCCGGCCATCGGGACGGGCGCGCGATGTTCTCGGGTTCCCTCGCCAACCAATGCGCGCTTGCGGATCTCAAAATGAACCGCCTTCTCGACCAGATCGACCGCTGGGCAGCGGAGGCCGGTCTCGATGGCCTGCCCTCGGCGCATCGTCCGGAGCCCACAAAGATCCCAGCATCGCCGCGCCTGGAGGCTGATCTGACCGGTGGCGCCATTTCGTCCGTGCTGTGGGCGACGGGCTATCGGCCGGATTATTCCTGGCTGCAGGTGCCCGTGCTGGACCGGAAAGGTCTTCTCCGACATGACGGTGGCATCGTCGACGCACCCGGCCTCTTCGCGATGGGCCTGCCCTTTATGCGTCGCCGCAAGTCCACGCTGATCGATGGCGCCGGCGCCGATGCCTATGATCTGGCCGACCATGTGATCGCTCATCTAGATCGCGTGGCGGCTCAGGCAGCGCCGAGGAGGCATGCCGCCTAGGGATCACGCTCCTGGCGTTGCAGCCACCTTCGAGCAGCAGCTTGATCTGACCGGCAGCTGCTAGGTAGGCTCTGGCAAAAGCTTTGCCGGAATATTGCATGCTGCTGGTCACGGAAGATTTCGAAATCGATACGGACGCCTTCGAGCTTCGACAAGCGGGCGAACCTCTGGCGATCGAACCGCTTGTCTTTGATCTGATCCGTTTCCTTGCCGAGAATTCGGGGCGCCTGCTAACCAAGGACGATCTGATCGAGGGCGTCTGGCAGGGGCGGATCGTCTCCGATGCGACGATCGCCGGCGGCATCAAATCAGCACGCAAGGCATTGGGCGACGATGGTACGGAGCAGAGGTTCATCCGCACCGTCCGTGGGCGGGGCTTTCAATTCGTCGCTGATGTCGCGAGGCGTGGTCAAGAAGCAGCGGCCGCGCCCCCGCCGAAACCACAACATCTTCGAGCAGCCCTGCCGTCGCTGGTCGTGCTGCCGTTTCAGATCTTTGGGGCCGAGTCGGACCTGGAGGCCTTGGCGGATGGCCTGGTGGAGAACATGACCACCGCTCTGGTGCGTGTGCCGCTCCTTTCTCTCGCTTCGCGCTCAACGAGCTTCGCTCTCAAGGGGCGGGCCATGAGCGCTGCCGACGTCAGGCGCGATCTCGGTGTCGACTATATGCTGGAGGGCAGCCTGCAGGTCGTTGCGGACAACGTTCGCGTCAATGTGCAGCTGATCGAAACTGAAGGCGGCTTTCATCTCTGGGCGCAGCAGTTCGATGTCGGCCGGGGGCCGACGACGCTCGATGATATGCTTCGAAGCATTCTTCCCCGGCTCGAAACACAGCTCGTCCGAGCCATGTTCAAAAGCCTTGGCGGTGACAGCAGCGCTCTCAGCGCCCGCCAGTTGCTGTTACGAGCCAGCGGGCTCCTGTCATTGAAGGGCTGGCATAAGGACACGTTCGAAGAAGCGGCGGATCTGCTCCGGCAGGCTGTCAGCATCGAGCCGGACCTGGCGCTGGCGCATGCACACCTCGCGCTCATTCTTGGCTTCGGTCATCGCGTCGGGCTGCTTGGAAAGTCCGACGAGCTCGTTTCGGAGGCCACAGATGAAGCGACGGCAGCGCTTCGCCTCGACAATATGGATTCGGTGACCGTGGCGCTAGCCGCCTGCGCACTCGCCGATATCGGCCAGACCGAGCGCGCCGTGCCCATGCTCAAACGGGCGATCGATCTCAACCCGACCAACGGCCATGCATTCGCCGCGCTCGGATCGGCAGAGTTCATGCTCGGGCAATTGGACCCCGCTATCGACAATCTAAAACACGGCATCGCTATCAGTCCCGTTGATGCGCGACTGTCCGTTTGGGCCTCCGTTCTCGCGCTCGTTCATTTGCAGCGCGGCGAGGTCGATGTCGCCAAAACGGCCGTGCTCGAAGCCTGTCAGGCTGATGACCAGGCCTATATCCCGCGCGTCGTGCTCGCCGCCGTTCATCTTGCTGCCGAGGATCAGGATGCCGCCCGTGCCGCGATAGGTGACGGTCTCAGGGTCAAACCCGATCTTTCCGCCTACGAGATTTTCAGCCTGGTCGGGCGGAGGACAGGCCTCTTCTTGGAAAAACTCAAACGATCGCTCTGAACTCCGTCAATCACCTGGATCCATTCAGGAAGGAGGCAATGATCGGGTTGACCAGGTCGGGGCGCGACAAAGGTGCCATGTGTCCGCCCTCAGGGATCTGAATGAATTGCCAGGCTGGACAATCCCGTTGCATCAATCCGATGATCTCGCGGATGGGCCGAACGGTATCCTCGGCTGACAAAACCAGGGTCTGAGCGGGCAAGCAGCCTGCCCACGCGTCCAAAGCCATCCGTTCATCGAGGACGGCATCCCATTCGTGGACATTCGGCTTGAGCGCTTGAATGAAGGTGGTCTTCCGTTCGTCAGACATGGACGACCATGTGCTCACGCCCCCCCAATAGTCTGCAAACCTTTCCGCTGCTTTCTGCCAGTCGCCCTTGGCACCGTGTTGTTTGACCCAGTCGCGAAGATCGATGATCTCGGCGTAAGCCTCGGTGCATCCATGAAGATCCAGGAGGTAAAAGGGATTGGGCTCGATGAGTATGAGCTTATCGACCCGATGACCAAGCCTCGCTGCCGCCTTCATCGCAACGGAACCGCCGAATGAATGACCGAGGAGGCAGATTTGCGAACCGTCATCGGGGAGGATGGCTTCAATGAGTGCTGCCTGATCATCGAGTGTTTGACGCTGCTCGGCAGGCCAGGCCGGTGTCCGGCCATAACCAAGCAGATTGGCCGCGATCGTATGAAATTGACTCTCGAGATCGCCCATCAATCGGCGCCATTGGCGAGCACCGGAAACGCTCGAGTGGATCAGCACGACCCTTTGGCCCGATCCCGCTTCGACAAAGTCGACAGCCTGCATGTGCAAATCCCATCCCTAGCGACGATAACTCTTCAATGAATTGGCCGACATGCTAACAGGAACCATTCAGATCGCGCCATGAAACAGAGATAGCTCAAATCATATCCGCACCCTCCGCTGCCTAAGCGCCTGGATGACGTCGTCTCGAAAGATACTGCCTAGGCGTGCAGTCGGCATGGCGGGCGAACTGCTTGTAGCCGTTGGATTTCGAGCTTTAGCCCAACCCATCATCGCATGCAGGATGCCGTGCTCGGGTTCTTGGTCGAGAAGGGGCCGAGCACGCTCGATTCGCATAGCGTTAACAAGATCGGAAAAGCTCTGGCCGTGAACATGGTTGACGGCCACAGATAGGTAACGCGCTGGGAAACCGAGGCGACGCGCGAGCTTGCCAAGCGACAGCGTTTTTATCGGTGATGATGGCAGGTGTTCGCAAGGCATTGACGACACGCCCCGCAATCTCATCGAGGGCTTCAGGCTCAAGGGGCGCGAGCGTGACGCTCGAGGCTTGGTTCGTAGCCAGGTCGCAGAACTGCTCGAACAGCGACGGTCGCCCGCGGGCACTGAGGGCGGCATAGCCAATGAACCAGCCAAGGATGTCTGGCGGCAAGGTTGCAGTGTTGAATCACGCGCAGGCGCCACCAAGCCAGCCAGGTTGTGCAAACCCACAAAATCATCGCGGTGAGGTTTTCTTGTGGAACATGGTCAGCCTGATGCTGGTTTGGCGAAATGACAGGCCACACGATGGCTGGATCCCAGTTTGGACAAGAGGGGAGCCTCCGAGGTGCAGACACCTTCTGCCTTGCGGCAGCGCGTGCGAAAGCGGCAGCCAGAAGGTGGGCGCATCGGGCTCGGGACTTCGCCCTCAAGCATGATGCGTTCGAGGCGCTCAGCCGGATTGATCACGGGCGCGGCGGAGAGGAGTGCCTGGGTGTAAGGGTGTGCTGACCGGTCGTAGATCTCCTCCCAAGTGCCAATCTCGACGATCTTGCCGAGATACATCACGGCGACCCGATCGGAGATATGACGAACGACCGAGAGATCATGGGCGATGAAGATGTATGAGAGACCGAAATCCTGCTGGATCTCCTCTAAGAGATTGATGACCTGCGCCTGGATCGAGACGTCGAGGGCGGAGACCGGCTCGTCGCAGATGATGATCTCCGGGTTGAGAGCGAGCGCTCGGGCAATGCCGATGCGCTGACGCTGGCCGCCAGAGAATTGATGGGGATAGCGGTTTGCATCATCGGCGCCGAGACCGACGCGAGTCAGGAGTTCCGCGATCCGATCCTTCCAGGCGCTTTTCGGCAGAACATCTGGGAAAACGATCCAGGGTTCGCGCACGAGCTCAGTCACGGTCATGCGCGGGTTCAGCGCTGAGAACGGGTCCTGGAAAATGATCTGCATGCGGCGCCGGCAGCGACGCATGTCGCGTTGCGAAAGCTTGAAGACGTCATCACCGTCAAGAAGGGCCTCGCCGCCGGTCGGCTCGATCAGGCGCAGAATCGTGCGAGCAAGCGTGGACTTGCCGCAGCCGGATTCGCCAACGATGCCGAGCGTCTCGCCGCGACCAAGGGTAAAACTGACATCGTCGACAGCACGCACGACATCGCTGCCCTTGAGCAAGCCCCGTTTTCCGACCGGGTAGTGCTTGGTCAAGTTCCTGACCTCAAGCAGGGGGCGATCGGCCGCGTCAACCATCGACTACCTCCGCCGCGAAGTGGCAGGCGCTTTCGCGTCCTGGCATAACGTTCCGAAGCTCAGGCCGTTCGCCTTCACAAACCGGTTTCCGCCGTGCGCAACGGGGGTGGAAGGCGCAGCCGCTCGGGATCGTGGTCATGACCGGCGGCGCTCCTTTGATGGTGTGCAGCCTTTCGTGCTTCATCTCGGCGCGCGGCACGGAGTTCATCAGTCCCTCAGTGTAGGGATGGGCAGGATGGGCAACGATATCCACGGTGGACCCGCGCTCCACGATCCGACCGCCATACATCACCATGACCCGGTCGGTGGCCTCGGCGACGACGCCGATGTCGTGGGTGATCAGAATAAGCGCCATGCCGGTGTCGCGGCGAAGCTCGGCGAGGAGCTGCATGATCTGCGCCTGCACGGTCACGTCGAGCGCCGTGGTCGGCTCGTCCGCGATCAAGACGTCGGGCGAGAGTGCTATTGCCATGGCGATCATGATGCGCTGGCTCATGCCGCCCGAGAATTCGTGGGGATAGCTTTTGACCCTTTGGCGGGCTGAAGGGATCTTGACCTGATCCATCAGCCCGATCGCTTTTTCCGTCGCCTCTTGCCAAGACGTACCGGGCCGATGCACGCGAAAAATCTCACCGATCTGATAGCCGACAGTAAGGCCTGGATTAAGGGCGGTGATCGCGTCCTGGAAAACCATGGCAATGCGATCACCGCGGATGCCGGAAACCTCGTTCGAGAGGTTCACGTCCCGGTAACGGATCGCACCGGTGACCTCGGCTGGCGGGCTGTCCAGCAGGCCCATCACCGCGCCGGCGCTGACACTCTTGCCGGAACCGGACTCGCCAAGGATGCCGACTGCGTCGCCGGGGCGGATCACGTAGCTCACGCCGTTGACCGCATGGACGAGCCCGTGGGGCGTCTTGAAGCTGACCCTGAGGTCGTCTACCGCCAGGACCGGCATATCAGTGTCGGCAGACCGTGCCACAGTCATAGCAGCCACCGCCATCGCTGCACCGGATCAGTGACCGTTCGCAGCCAGTTGGCCAGGAGGTTGAGACTGAGCGTCGTGAGGAAAATCGCGAGGCCCGGAAAGGTGATCATCCACCAGGCTTCACGCAGATATTCGCGTCCGCGCGCGATCATCAGGCCCCAGGACGGTTCCGGCGGCTGCAGGCCGAAGCCGAGAAAGCTGAGGCCCGCTTCCGCCAGTATGAGAAGGGCGATCTCAAGCGTCGCCAATACCAGCAGCGGCGACATCATGTTGGGGAGGATATGGCGAAAAATGACGCGCTGATCGGAAGCACCAATCGAGCGCGCCGCCTCGACGAAGGACGACTCGCGATAAGAGAGCGTGATGCTGCGGGCGAGACGGGCATAGACCACCCAGCGCACACAGGCGAAGATCAGGATCATGTTGAGTAGTCCGCCGCCGATCAGGAACAGCACGAACAGCGCGATCAGGAGGGAGGGCACAGCCATAAACGCGTCGACCGCGCGCATGATCACGCTTTCGATGCGGCCGCCGTAGTAGCCGGCGAGCAGACCAAGCGTCGTGCCGATCACGCCGGAGACCACGACCGCGATCAGCCCGACAGCAAGAGAGGCACGCGCACCATATAAAAGGCGTGTGAGCATGTCCCGACCGAGCGCGTCGGTGCCGAGGATATGGAACTGCTTGACGCCACCCAAGCCGGCGGCTTCGGTGAACGGCGGCGTGCGGCCAGCGAAGATGTTGGGCTGCAGTGGATCGTATGGGGCGACCCAATGGGCAAACAGCGCTGCGAACACCATGAGCACGAGGAAGATGACGGCGAGCAGCACGATCGGCTCACGCGTGAGTGCAATGAGAAGATCGAAGCTGGTCACGCGCCCTTCGCGCGTCTCGGCCGGTACTTCAGCCTCGGTCTCGGTGTCCGTCTTCGCCGTCATCTGCCGAACCTGAGGCGGGGATTCAACAACGTGTATATCAGATCGACGATCAGATTGATCGTCAGCACCATCAGCACGAGGACGAAGACGGTCGCTTCGATCAGTGGCACGTCACGGATCGCCAAAGCATCGACGGTAAGCGCGCCGATGCCAGGCCAGCCGAAGATGGTCTCGATGATGATGACGCCGGTGACCACGTTAATGGTTTCATCGCCGATGGTCGTGACGATCGGAATGGCGGCGTTCTTCAGGGCATGGATCCAGGCAATGCGCGACATGGGAATGCCGCGCCCACGCGCCGCCCGAACATAGGGCCTCGCCAGCTCATCCAGCATGGAGCTGCGCGCAATCTGGGTGATCCGACCGATCGGCCGCAGGGACAAGGCGAGCGCCGGCAGGATGACGTGCCAGAAGGTGCCGTAGCCGGAGGTGGGCAACCAGTCGAGCTGGACCGCGAACAGCAGGATCAGGATCAGCCCAAACCAGTATTCGACGATCGACACACCGGCAAGCGACAGGACGTTCACTATGCGATCACCAAGGGTGCGTGGTCGCACCGCGGCATAGATGCCGAGCGGCAGCGCAACAAGAACGGCGAACAGGATGGTGACACCGGCGAGCAGGAGCGTGGCCGGCAGACGGTCGAGCGCGATCGGCAGGGTCTCCCGTCCGTCTGGGATGTCGCCATGGGTGAGCGGCTTGCTGATGCCGAATCGGAAGGTCTCGCCCATGTCGCCGGTCGCCATACCGGTGATGAAGCGCTGGTACTGGACCCATAAGGGATCTTCCAGGCCCATGCGCTCGCGCAGCTCGTGGACGTCCTCCTCGGTAGCCGTGTTGCCGAGCACCATGCGGGCGGGGTCGCCGATCTGCCGATCTGCGACGAACACCGTCGACATGACCAGGACCAGCATGACAAGCGAGGAGAAAACCCGTCGCAGGAGATAACCGCCTTGGAGCTTGGCGATCATCTGGTCGTACCCGGATGGTCGATGTAGCCGACAAGATGCCCCCGGAAGGCCCCCGGGAACACCTTGCCAGAAAGAGGCATCAGTTCATCCGCATGTTCACGGCGATGATGCGGTGATCCAGACCGAAATCCCATTCC
The DNA here is from genome assembly GCA_028285265.1 of Geminicoccaceae bacterium. Taxonomy (GTDB): domain Bacteria; phylum Pseudomonadota; class Alphaproteobacteria; order Geminicoccales; family Geminicoccaceae; genus JANQPX01. The sequence continues at coordinate 9,716 of JANQPX010000051.1, read as the reverse complement.
ATGCCTTCGGGAACGCCATAAGCGCGCTGCAGCAGACCGACCGCGCCGACCACGTAGCGATCATGACCTTCCTTCACCAGCTCACGCAGCGCCTGGTGCCGCTCGTCTCCACTGAGCGATGCCGCTTCAGCGGCACGCGCCTCGAAGTCAGGATCGCAGAAGACCGAGACGATGCCGTCACAGGAATAATGTGCGCCGAAGGTCGCGCCGTAGTCGAGAAGCGGGTTGGCCTGCACGTGGAGCCAAGCGCCCGAACGCTCCGGATCAGGTTTCGTCGTAGCCCAGGGATTGAACACGCCCGGCTCCTCGACCGCGACCCTGGTCGGAATGCCAACTGCTCCAAGCATGGCCCCCATCGCCTCGACCATCTCGCCGTTGCGCGGCGTCGAACCGATGCGGGTCGCGATATACAGGGTCGGGATTTCCTGACCATTCGCCTTAAAATCGTCGACGATCGCTTTCGCACCTTCGGGATCGTAAGGGTATTGTTCTATGCCGTCGTGAAAACCGGTCGCCGCCGCTGGCAACATCTGACCGGCAAGCGGCTCGCCGAGCCCCATCAGGTTGACGCGAATGCCTTCCCAATCGATCCCGGTGAACACAGCCTTTCGGAAATTGACATCTGCCATCAGCGGATGCGCGCCGTGATAGTCGGGCCGGAATTGCAGGAAGGTGTCGGAGCCTTTGACGATACAGTCGATGCCGTCCTCGGCCCTGAACCGGTCGCACTCTTCCTTGGTCAGGAACATGGCGATATGGGCCTCGCCGCTCTCGACCATCGCCGCGCGAACGATCGGCTCCGGCCGCCAGACCACGCGCAGGCTGTCGAAGAAGATTTCTCCATAGGTGTCTTCCGCCTCGTTGCCCCACCAGTCGGGATTGGCCTTGGCGGTCCAGAACTGTCCTTGTTCCCACTCGTCGAAGACGTAAGGCCCGGTGCCGATCGGATGGACATCGTGGCTCGCCGGATCCTCCAGGATTTGCTTCGCCGAAGTCAGGCCGGCCAGATAGATGCGCCGCGGTAATAGCGGATCGGGCGCTTCGGTGATCACCGCGACCCTCCTTTCGTCGACCGCCTCCGCCGTGATCTGCGGCCCCATCATCTCGCGCACGCTGTAATTGTTCTCAGGGTCGTAGAGCCAGTTGATGCTGACCGCCGCCGCTTCGCCGTCCAGCGGCGTACCGTCATGAAAGGAAACGCCTTCGCGAAGCGTGAAATGCCAGACCGTCGGCTCCACCTGCTCCCAGCTCGTCGCCAGCATCGGCAGGACCTCATTGCTCTCAGGATCGATGCGCGTCAGGTTCTCGATGACATTGCGCAAGCCGACGCCGTTGATCTCCTTGTAAGTCACCTGGGCTTGCATCGACTGCGGTTCCTGATTGGCGACGACGACAAGTTCGCCACCGCCGCCCGCGGCTTGGGCTGTTCCTTGGAGGCAGGTTCCAAGGACTGCGCCCAAAATCAATACCCGTCGTGACTGTGCCACTGATTTCCTCCCGGATTGATCGTTTTCACGGGCCACCGGCTAATCTTGCCGGCTTGATGAGATACGCCCGCCTTTAAGTTAACCTATTCGGCAATTTCCCGAATGCCAGCCTTGGTCTGTGGCAGACGGCACCCAGTTCTGCTGGCATAAACGCTTCCCATACCTCGCCGGCGGCACTGCCGGAACGACGAAGTTTTACCCCGGGACAAGGCAGCAGCCGACCTCCCTTGGAACTTGCCCAGACTACTCGCCGGCAGCTTCGAGCAGGTGCCAGTGGCTAATACTGTTGGTCGTAACCCCGGGGAACAAACAGTCAGCGACCATCTCTGGGTCCCCCACCATCTTGGCGTTCACGGTCGCCAGGGGCATGTTTGCTTACTGCTTGCACAGATAAGTGAAGGCCTCATCTGCAATGCGGTTCCGCTTGTCCGGATCGATGGCCCGCTTCAGCTCGTCGGCAAGGCCCTCGATCGTGTCGTCTTCAACAACGACCAAGCTGGAGCCGGCACTACCTCGTCCAAGTTGCGCAACCGCAGTCAGAGAAATTGATTACATCAAGTCGCTGTCAGCCAAGGTTCGTATGTGATCAGCTGCCCTCTCATCGATAAACCTCGGTTCAGCCGCAGGACCTGCACGTGGATGCCGCGATTGGTTGCGTTAAACAGGATGCACTCGACCCGACATGACGACTAAGATCAAATAAGTGTCGGAAATGAGTAAGGATGAGCCAGGCAACCACGCCCATACTTTTCGCTAGCGTTAGCAATCATCCTCTCGCAGTCGAGGGACACGCCATGATTAGAGGCATGACAGCTGATGATGTCCGACGGATCTCGACGGGCTACCATAAAGAACCCGCGCGCTCCCTCTCGCTGCAGGCCGATGCCTATACCGATCCCCAATGGCTTCGCTTCGAGCAACAAGCGATTTTTGCCCGAACATGGCAATGGGTTTGCCATGTCGAAAAACTGCGCGAACCCGGCGCTTTTGTCACCACGAACATCGCCGGTTGTCCAATCTGCGTGGTTCGCGACAAGGCCGGTACGCTTCGTGCCTTCTACAATGTCTGTAAGCACCGGGGTCACGAGCTGCTGAACGGGGAAGGAAGGACCAATCTGATCCTCTGCCCCTATCATGCCTGGTCCTATAATCTTGAAGGCCGCCTCGTCCGGGCCCCGGAGACCGAAGCCCTTCAGGACTTTGATCGCGAGAGCATTTGCCTCGATCCCATTCAAGTCGACGTGTTTTGCGGTTTTGTCTACGTCAATCTCGACGGCAACGCCCCTTCACTTGTCGAACAATCAGGCGATCTCGGCGCTGAAATCATGCACTGGGCTCCCGATGTCGAACGCCTGACTTTTGCGCATCGCTTGACCTATGACATCAGGTCCAATTGGAAGAACGTCGTCGATAACTTTCTCGAATGTTATCATTGCCCCGTGGCGCACAAAGACTTTTGCACGCTTGTCGACATGGACACCTATGAGGTCACGACCCATGGGATTTACTCAAGCCACATGGCCGAGGCAGGCAAGACCACGAACGCCGCCTATTCTGTTAGCGGCGCAACGGTCACGGATCACGCGGTCTGGTGGCTTTGGCCAAACACCTGCTTGATGCGCTATCCCGGCCGCGGCAATATGATCGTTATGCACATCATTCCGATCGGCATCGACCAGACCTTCGAGACCTATGATTTCTTCTTCGAGGATGCCGAGCCAAACCACGCCGAGCAGGAAGCCATCCGTTACATCGATGATGTTCTCCAGGCCGAAGACATCGCCCTGGTCGAGAGCGTGCAGCGCGGGATGGGAACGCCTGCCTTCAGCCAAGGACGGATCGTCCATGACCCAGCAGGCTCCGGCAAATCCGAACACGCCGTCCACCATTTTCACGGTCTGGTACTTGATGCTTATCGGCGAGCCGTCGCGTGAGCGCGCCTAGCACCAAGCAGCCGCCCAACATCGTCCTGATTATGGCGGATCAACTGACACCGTTTACAACCGGCGCCTATGGACATCCGCTGGTGAAAACGCCTGCCATGGATGCTCTGGCAGCACGAGGCGTCCGGTTCGACAGTGCTTACACCAACTCACCTCTTTGTGCGCCCGCTCGCTTCGCGTTCATGTCCGGCCAACATGTGACGAACATTGCGGCGTATGACAACGCATCCGAATTCCCAAGCGCGATCCCAACATTCGCCCATCATCTCCGAAAGCTCGGCTACCAGACCTGTCTCTCCGGTAAGATGCATTTCGTCGGACCCGATCAGCTCCATGGCTTCAACGAGCGAATTACCACGGACATCTATCCGGCTGATTTCGCTTGGACGCCGGATTGGGAGCTGCCGGACGAGCGCATCGACAAATGGTACCACAATATGGACAGCGTCCGCGAAGCCGGTATCGCGGCGACCACCTTCCAGATCGAATATGACGAGGAGGTCGGTTTCTTTGCCGAGCGCAAGATCTTCGACTATGCGCGTTCAGTTGCCACGCAGCCCTTCATGATGGTCGTCTCTTTCATCCACCCTCACGACCCGTATGTCGCGCTCCAGAAATGGTGGGATCTTTACGATCATAACGCCATCGACATGCCAACCGTGCCAGCTTTGCCAGCTGATCGACAGGACGCACATAGCCGGCGCGTTATGGCTGGGATCGAGGCCGATCTTACAATCGCTACCGACGCGCAAATCAGAAACGCACGCCATGCCTATTATGCGAACACGTCCTATGTCGATCATTGGATTAACCGCATAAGCGATACGCTGCGCGCCACCGATCTACTCGAGAATACCGTCGTGATTGTCACCAGCGACCATGGCGACATGCTCGGCGAACGTGGTCTTTGGTACAAGATGAATTTTTTTGAGTGGTCCTGCCGCGTGCCCCTGATCATGGCCGGCCCTGGCCTTCCTAAAGGCAGAACGGTCAGCAATTGTGTGTCCCTCGTTGACCTCTTTCCAACCCTCGTCGAAGCAGGTGGTGGTCCGAAAGCCCTGCAGGGCGTTGATGGCCGAAGCCTTTGGGGCCTTGCCACCGGACGTATGGATGCCGCCAATGACGCCGACGGAGCGATCGCCGAATATTGCGCAGAGTGCGCCTCCCATCCGTGTTTCATGATTCGCCGCGGCCCCTTCAAATACATCCACTGCGACGTCGACGCGCCCTTGCTCTTCAATCTCGAAGATGACCCCAACGAGCTGAACAACCTCGCAGCCGATCGGGATCACGGTGATATCGTCAAAGCTTTCGTTGAAGAGGTGCACCAACGTTGGGACAGTGACGCGATCCGCAACGACGTGATTGCCAAGCAAAACCAGCGACGCGCTGTCTACGACGCGATGCAGGATGGCACACTCACCAGCTGGGACTTCCAACCCAAACGTGATGCCGCCAACGAATATGTGCGCAACCATATGGATTGGACCGTGGCTGCCGCAAAATCGCGTTTTCCACCTTACAGAGATGAGTCATGACGGGCCGATTGACCGAAAAAATCGCCCTCGTCACCGGTGGCCGCGGCGGCATTGGGAGGGCGATCTGCGACCGTTTTGTCCGCGAGAACGCCACCGTGTTTGCGGCTGACCTGTCCGAGACTGGCTCGGTGGCCTCGCTCGCCGATGTCACCCTTGGAACCTTCATTAGACTAGATGTCACCGATGAAGCATCGGTCAAAGAGGCTTTCGTCAAGATTGAAGCGGCCCACGGCCGTCTTGATGTGCTTGTGAATGCTGCCGGCATTGAGATCGAGAAAACGATCGAAGACACGTCGCTCGACGAGTGGAACCATATCTTTGCGATCAATGCCACCGGGACGTTCTTGACGTCAAAATATGCGCTACCACTCCTCCGAAAGTCAGCTGGGGCGTCGATTATCAATTTTGGCTCTTACGACGGCTTCATAGCTGATCCTCAACTCGCCGCCTATTGCGCGACCAAAGGCGCGGTGCATGCGCTCACCCGTGCCATGGCCTGTGATCATGGGCCAGAAGGGATCCGCGTGAACGCGATCTGTCCTGGTTATATCGACACTCCGATGCTGCAGAGCTTTTTTCAAGATGCTGGCAATATCGAAAGCCTGCAACAGGCGGTTCGGGACGTCCATCCGCTCAAGACCTATGGAACGCCCGATGACATCGCGAATCTCGCCTTGTGGCTGGCTTCCGACGAAGCCCGCTATGCCTCCGGCCAACTATGGGTTTTGGACGGCGGGCTTTCGGCGCAAGTCCAGCAGATGCGACTCTGATCCCATGTGCCCATCGATCATTCAGAGCATCGTCAACCGGTCCGACCTTGGGCATTCCCTGATCGCTGGCGCGAGAACGCGATGATCCGGCTGGATGGAAAAGTCGCCCTGGTAACCGGTGGTGGGCGTGGCATTGGCCGCGCCATCGTTGAGCGCTTTTTGGCCGCTGGCGCCCAGGTCACAGCCTGCGGGCGTGGTCCACGCCCTGTTGATTTGACGGATGCGGTCAACTGGGTGACGGCCGACGTTGCCGATCCTCTCGCGGTGAAAAGGCTGAAGACCGAAATCGAAGCGATGTCGGGTGACGTGACCATCCTGGTGAACAATGCCGGCGTCCAAATCGAGAGAACGATCACCGACAGCAGCGATGACGATTGGGATGCGGTCATCGGTGCTAACTGTCGGGGCGTTTTTAACTGCTGTCGCCTGTTTATCCCCGGCATGGAGGCCGCCGGCGGCGGAGCGATTGTGAACATCGGCTCGATCTCAGGCGACGTCGCTGATCCCGGCTTGGCACTCTACAATGCGAGCAAAGCGTTCGTTCATGGCCTGACGCGATCAATCGCCGTGGACCATGGCCCCACCGTCCGCTGCAATGCCATCAGACCCGGCTGGATCATGACCGGGATGGCCGATGCCGCCTTCGCTGTTGCCAATAATGTCGACCACGCCAAGCAGGATGCGCTTGCCCGTCATGCCGCCGGCCGATTTGGCGAGCCGATGGACATTGCCGCTTCGGCGCTTTGGCTAGCCTCCGATGAGGCGGCGTTTGTAACGGGCCAATGTATCACTGTCGACGGCGGCTTGACCGCGGCCTCGCCGTTGCAACCTGGACTGTTTTGATGGCTAATCCCCACCACACTGCCGTCCTCGGCGCTGGTGTAATTGGCGCGAGCTGGACCGCCTTATTCCTCGCAGCCGGACGGAGCGTCGCCATTTACGACCCCGCTGACAATGCCGAAATGACGGTACACTCGTATATCGAAAACGCTTGGCCGACCCTCACCAAGCTCGGCATGACCAAGCACGGGAACCCGAACGCCTTAGCCTTTCATCGTGACCCCGCCGATGCCGTCGCCTCTGCCGCCTTTGTGCAAGAAAGTGTCCCTGAACAGCTAGCCATGAAGCATGCACTGTATGCGGCGATCGAAGGGGCCCTCGATAGCGATGCTGTGGTCGCGACGTCAGCCTCGGGATTGATGCTTTCGGAAATGCAATCGGGCTGGCAGGATCCATCCCGCTTTATCCTCGGGCACCCGTTTAACCCACCACATCTCATCCCTTTGGTTGAGATCATGGGAAACCATAGGACCACTGAAGGTGTGGTTGATACCGCCGAACAGTTCTATCGGGATGTCGGCAAAGTCACGATACGCGTGAACAAAGAAGTTCCAGGCCATGTGGCCAATCGTTTGCAGGCTGCGATCTGGCGAGAGGCCCTTCATCTGATCGAAGAAGGCGTGGCCTCGGTCGAGGATGTCGACAAAGCGGTCTCCGCGGGTCCAGGCGTTCGCTGGGCCGCTATGGGACCTTCACAGCTGTTCCACCTCGGTGCTGGTGAAGGTGGCATCACAGCATTTTGCGAACGTTATGCCGACAGCTTTCATCGTTGGTGGGACGATTTGGGCAATCCGCGGCTCGATGCTGCGCTGCGCAGCAAGCTGGTCGATGGGATCTCGGACGTCTCTCAAGGAAAATCGACGGACCAACTTGCGGCGGAGCGGGACGCCAGGCTCGTCGGCATTCTAAAAGCGACACGATCAAGCTGACCGATTAGAGACGGCCTCAACATGCTTCGCTTCTGTCGATTTATTGGATCTTCGGCAAGCCAAGATCCGACTTACGACCTGCACTTGACGGCCTGCCTCGGTACATCTCAACCATCGAAACAAGCAAACTTCGCGTCTTCCAATTTCTCGACGCATCAATCCTGCCTGGCAACATGTAGGTCAACATCGCACTCGACGAGGCCTTCTTCCTGGGCGTGCTTTCATTATGCATCCACGTTGCTTGGGCATTGAATGTTGGCGGCACCTTGGAAAATAGGCCCCGCTACAGCAAATCTCACTGCTTCGATCCGTTTTCCTTCCCCAATGCAACCGATGCTCAGCGAGCAGCCATTCGCGATCTGGCTGAAGAACTGGATGCCCATTGCAAGCGGGTGCTCGCAGATCATGCTGACCTGACGCTGACCGGTCTCTACAACGTCCTGGAAAAGCTGAGGGCGGGCGAAACACTATCCTCAAAGGAACAGAATGTGCACGAGTGCGGGCTGGTCTCAGTCATGCGCCATCTCCACGAGGAAATCGATAGAGCCGTCGCCGACGCCTATGGCTGGCCGGCCGACCTGCCGGATGCCGAGATCCTGACCCGGCTGGTTGCTTGGAACCGAGGACGGGTCGCTGAGGAGGCCAAGGGCATCTATCGCTATCTCAGGCCTGCCTATCAGGCGCCAAAAGCAGGGGTTTCTATCGCGCCGGAACAGGCGGCGCTTGGTATCGAGACGGCACTTCCGAAACAGGGTACGAAGAAACCGGCCTGGCCTAAATCGGCACTGGATCGCATCACCGTCGTCCGCGCCATCATCGCCAATCAACCCGGTCCCGCTACGCTGGACCGTGTCGCCACGAGTTTCAAGCGCCAGCCCAAAGACAACGACCTTCAAGATATAGTCAACGCTCTTGTCGGAATAGGTGCCGCCCGAAAGGTCGGTACTGACCGCTACGCCGCGTAGGCTTTGGTGCGGTAGCAGGGCTCTGGGTTGATATCGCAGAGAGACGCGAACGTCAGATGCCGTCGTTCTGGTATGACCACATCACTTGATTCCCACCTTCAACGCCCAAATCGACTATCGAGCCCAGCCCGTTACGCCATCTAGGCATCGACCTTCTGACGCTTGGGTCGGCCACCGAGGCGGCCATTTTTTCTGCTGGCTTCCGTCTTGGCTTCGCTACGGGACTGACCTCCAGCCTGTCCCATAGCAGCTGACCAGGCCTTGGATCCGGTGACGCCGTTCAAAAGAGCCGGCAAATAGACATCCGCGTCTAGGTGAGGAAAATGCAATCCAAAACCTTTTGGGCTGATCTCGATCTCGCTCAGTTCATCTGATGTGGCATATTGCAGACCTTCGATCTCGCTCGGTACCAGCGCCAGTTCGACGCCTCGCCCGAGTGTGACCATGACCCGTTTGACCCGGCGGTCATAGCGCGCCGCCGTCGCCCAGATACCCTGCCGTGTCTTCGTCTTGCCCCTTCGGTTGGCGGCTTCGATGTCGCTATGGTCGACCATGAATCGACTCCCATTGTGCGCAGGCGTCTGCCAGATGCTCGATCAAATATCTCTCAATTTGGTTAAGCCGACCTGGCTTGAACCCGTAATTCTCACGCAACTTCGGCGGCCCCTTAGGGCAATGAAGATGCCAGACCGACTCGCACCCCGCTCCGATCACATGCACATGAGCGGGACGATGATCGTTCGGATAGATCACAAACCTTAAGTTCCAAGCGCGTGCGATCGTCGGCAGACTTCTATATAGCGCATTTCAAAGAAAAACCCAAGCGCTTAGGTTATTGAATCACCTAATCAGTTCGAATGATGGCTTGAAGAAGCCACTTCTGCGCAACGCGGTTTGGTGCACAAAGCTCGCTAAGCGTTTGTTTTGTCGCAGCTGCATGAAGCGCAGCAAAGCACCGCTAGCGAGTTGATGAAAGGTCAGAGGCCACCGAAACTCAATCCTCAAAAAAATCGCATCTATTACGGCAAATCTGCCGAATCTCCAGAATCAAGATGGTTCGGGCTAGATCCTTCAAATGTTACCCCATTTGTTACCCCATTTGTTACCCCAGCAAAGAATGCCAGAGCCTCGGATTCTCTAACTATTTGATGCCCGACTTGAGACATAGGTGACATTTCGTTCCGGAGACATGGGTAACACCTTTAGCTTTTTAGCTGGAGGTGTCGATGCCTTGGAAGGACAGC
>JANQPX010000049.1 GCA_028285265.1 Geminicoccaceae bacterium | reverse complement strand
TTCCGTCGCCATTGGCGATCCTCTCTTCGACGTCGAAACCGACAAGACCACCATGGAGGTCGAAGCAACCCACGCCGGCACGCTTACCGAAATCTGGGCCGATGCCGGCGCTGACATACCGGTCGGTCAAACCATCGCCATCATCGTGGCATCAGGCGACAGCCGGTCAGACATTGCACCGGAGACGGCAACGAAGGCCAAGCCACTAACTACACCGTCGATCGCACCAACCGTACCAATGCCGGCAGCGACCCAACCCAAACCGGTCACGCCGATAGCGCCATCAATAGGATCGACGATATTGGCGTCGCCCAAAGCCAGGTTCGAGGCAAAACAGCGTGCCATTGATCTTAGGAGATTGGTCGATCAAGGCATTCCACAGCCGTTTCATGTTGCCGACCTGGATCGGCTGCAGCCTGATCCAATGACGATCGATCCAACCCACCGAGCAAGCGTTCTGAAAGCAACATTCACGTGGTCGGCCCTTCACGAGTTCATCGGCTGGGCCGAAGAGAAAACCGGCCGGCAGAATATGCGCCTGCCTACCCTAGCCGCTATCACCGCTGCCGCTTTTCGGGCAGAAGCACGGCCGGGCGAAGCCGCGAACGTTGCTGTATCGATCACCTGGGTTAAGGCCCAGCAGTCCGTGGTCTTTCGCAATCCCGATCGTCAAGGTCTCAGCGAGATCTCTCAACATGATGGCGACAGCAATCCAAAACCTGACCTTCTGCTTATCGATCTTACCGGAACCAGGGTAAGCGAATACCACCCACCTGCGGAGGCTGGATGCCTGACGATCGTCCTCATCCCAACCGCTGACCATGACGGCACCGCGGTCCTCCATTTTTTCCATGATGAGCTGTCGCTCATGGCTGCTGCTCGATTTCTCGACAGTTTTGCCAGTCGCGTCACCGAACCGACAATGCAGCTTTTGTAAGGACGCACCCGCTTACCCACCCAGTGAAGGCTGTTAGGGGGAATCCATCACTATGCTGGTAGGCAACGAAGCGTGACAATTTCGAATGGCTGCAAAGGCAGCGTCACCATGTTGTCGGTTAGCAGCAGGGCATCACCACTCGTTTCCATGAGATCCGCGCGTAAGACCGCCTTGATTGGCACACCGAAGCGTAGCGTGATCGGTCCGCGCCTACACGTTGCCTCGTAGACGCGCAAGATAAAGCCGTTGCCGTCCTCGGCAGGTTTGATGGTTTCGATAATGGCATGCTGCTGTTCGACACTTACGAAAGCGAGCTTGGACACAGTACCTCGGCCAAAAGGCATCGGCTCGATCCTGAGCGGCCGGTTCAGTGCGTAGGCTTCTGATGGAACGATGTCTCTCCAGTCGCCCACATGGGGAAGAAGGCTGTAGGTGAAGCGATGCTGGCCTTGGTCGGCATTGCTATCAGGCATGGTAGCGCTCTTAATCAACGAGAGTCGCAGGACGCCGTCACGAACGTCATAGCCGTGCTTACAATTATTCATGAGGGCAACGCCATAACCATGTTCGCCGAGGTCGACCCATTTCTGCGCCGGCACTTCAAACCGCGCAGCGTCGTGAACCGTGCTCGCATGGGTTGGACGCTCGATGCTGCCCCACTGAATCTCGTAGGTGGCCGACGTCGCCACGATGTCGACAGGGAAGGCAACCTTCAAAAGAAGGTGCGTCTCGTGCCAGTCGACGTCAGTTTCGAAATCGAGGCGTTTCGACCCTCCGAACAGACTGATCCGCTGGGCGATTCTGCTCGACCTATAGCACCGCTCAATAAGTAAGGTTGCGCGCAAGGGACCCGTCTCGATCACGTCGATCCGCTCAACTCCAGCGACGATGTCCGGCCGGTCTTCGAAGTAGGCGTCAATGTCCCAAGCGTCCCAGCAGAGTGGCCGGTCCTCGAAGGCCTGGAGTTGGTTGCCCTGCTCGCCAGGTTGCAACACGTCGCGCCCGACGGCCTTGTCATAGAAGCGTGTCAATCGACCGGCCCCATCGAACTCAACCCGGATCAGATCATTCTCAAGCAGGGCACCATCGCTCATCATCTCGGCGACGAGACAGCCAACTGGTGCCGCTTGGTCCTGGCCGCCGCCCTCACCGAGCGCCAGAAGACCATAAGCCGGCATATCGTCAAGCGCGACCAGAACACCATCCGTCACTGGTTGCAAGACGAGGTCACGGCCGCTTTCAAGGTCGTGTAGCGGACCAGCTTCATGTGGCAAGAAGCCGATCCGCCGGCCCGGGAACGGCGATGGGTTGATGGCGACGAATGAAGCCTCCATGTCGAGCCTGTCAGCGATGGCGGCGAGCGCGTCGGTGACCTCATCGCGAGCAATGTCGGCGATCTCGGCATAGTCCTTTTCTGCCTGATCGAAAACCTCGCTGATGGCCGTGCCGGGAAGAATGTCATGGAACTGGTTGAGACAAAGGCATTCCCAGGCATTGTTCATCGACGCCATCGACGGCTCGTACGCGCCTACTGTCTGGGCGCATGCTGAGAGAAATTCCGCCTCATGCAGGGCGCGCTCCGCCTCGCGATTCAAGCGTTTGATCCGTCCTTGACTGGTGAGCACACCCCGGTGTCCTTCGAGATAGATCTCATCGCTCCAAACAGGAAGCGGAGGTGCCTTCTCCTCGAGATCCTCAAAGAAGGCGCGCACGGTACTCATCCGAAACCGCGGTGCGCCGGGCAAAGACGTCAGGGCTTCGGCCTTGCGCAGCATCGCATCAGTCGGCCCACCACCACCGTCACCATAGCCATAACAGATCGGCAGCGCGCGCACATGGTCCTTGGGCCGCGCTGTTTCCCAAGTCCCAAATACCTCTTTTGCTGTCAGGTCTGACTTATAACACGTTGGAAATGGGAGATACTGAACGTCACGGGGGGTGGTCAGAATATGGGTAAGAACACGCGTGCCATCGATGCCCTGCCACCAGGTGGTGCTGGCGGGCATGGGATTGTACTGGTTCCAGTTGACCTTGTTGGTGACAAACCAGCGAAGGCCAGCCTGCTTCATGAGCTGCGGCAGGCACCAGGAAAAACCGAAGCAATCCGGAAGCCAAAGCACAGGCGTTTCACGTTGGCCGAAGCGTTCCCGGAAATAGCGGCGGCCCAACAGGAGCTGACGAACTAAGGACTCTCCAGACGGAATGTTGGTGTCTGCTTCGACCCACATGCCGCCCATGACTTCCCAGCGTCCCTCGGCCACGCGCGTTCGGATCGCTTCAAAGATGTCGGGATCGTCCTCCTCGATAAAGCGATAGAGTTGGGCCTGGCTCTGAGAGAAGCGGTAATCAGGAAACCGCTCCATCAGCCGAAGGACATTTGCCGACGTCCGCATGGCTTTGCGGCGTCCCTGCGCAACAGACCAGAGATAGGCGATATCGATGTGACCGTGACCAATGCCGTGCAGCATGATGTCCATAGGTTCGCCCGCTGCGGCCAGACCTTCCTGGAGTTTGACCAACGCTTCCGGGACACTTTGGTAAAAGGTTTCTGTCAGCGGATCACGCGTGTCGAGCGCAAGAAAGGCGTTATCGAGCGCATTCAAGATCTTGTGTTTTTCTGGTCTGGTCTCATCGAGATGTCCGGCGACATCGAGCGCGGTTTCAGCGAGAGCGACGAAGTCGCGCGTCGCTCGATCGATCTCGACCACGGCGCATGGGCGCATGAAGAGCTTGGTCCGATCTTCGGGATCGGGCGGCCATCCAGAAAGGCCCGTCCAGCCATGGAGCGCAAGCTCATGCTCCCTTCCGTCAGCGAGAGAGGAAGAGATTTCGATCGTATCGTGATAGCGATCCGCCGACGCCATCGGTTTGCCGTCGATGTAAGCCAGTGCTTCAGGATGGGTGAAGATATCGCCCGCGTTGCCTAGAGGCAGATGAAGAGCGGTACAAGCGGCATTCCATTCGTCGGGTAAACGAAAGGCGACACGCAAGAGGAAGTTTTGGTCCCAACACCCCCAATAACTCTCCGGCTCAATCACTGGCCAGTCGCCAAAATCCTCGACGAGTGGTGGTGGGGTCTCTGCGTTCGGCAGCGATTTGTAACGGAAGGGGCCAATTGGGTGTCGGCGTCGATGGATCAGGGGACAGATCAGTTGGAGACGAGATGCAATCTTTTCTGCTGTAAACCGGAAACGATGACTCACAAAGGCTCCTTCGTCACATCAGCATGCAAATAGCAGGACGCTCGATGGCCGTTTTGGCTGATCTCGAACATCGGGGGTAGTGCTTTTCGGCAGGCGTCATGAGCGTGCGGACAGCGTGGCACGAAGCGACAGCCTGATGCGCGCGCAGTTCGTAGCTCTTCTTCGGACGGCAGCTCGATCTCACCTTGCCAGCGAATGTTGGGATCGGCTTTTGGCACACTGTCGATCAAGAGTTGGACATAAGGGTGCTGCGGATTGGAGATCACGTCCACGGCATTGCCTTCCTCGGCCAGTGTCCCCTGGTAAAACAAAAGGATCTTGTCACCGATCTGATAGGCGGTTGAGAGATCGTGAGTGATGTACAGAAACGAAATCCCACCCTCGTCACGAAGCTTCATCATCACATCGAGGATCGAAGCACGCAGACTTGCATCAACCATCGAGACAGGCTCATCAGCGACAATCAGCTTCGGCTTCACCATATAAGCACGCGCCATCATGATGCGCTGACGCTGCCCGCCGGAAAGCTGATGTGGATACTTTCGAAGAACGTCATTACCGGTGAGCCCGACAGCATTCAGCGCCTCCTCCATCATCTCTCGTGCGCTGACTTTGTCGGCGGCTAAACCGAAATTTTTCGTCACCATGTCGAAGACGTGCTGGACCCGGTAAAATGGGTTGTAGACACCAAACGGATCCTGAAAAACCGCCTGCACATGGCGGTGATAGTCACGCATCTGAGCGGGGTTGGCGCGGGCAACATCCATGCCGTCGAAAAGAATGCGACCACGGGTCGGCCGCGTGAAGCCGAGCACCAGATTGGCGAGCGTTGATTTCCCTGATCCACTCTCACCGGCGATGGTAATGATCGAGGCTTCGTCCTTGGCAATTGTGAGGCTAAAGTCGTTGAGGGCGACCAGGCCGGTCTCGTCATCCCCGTAAACCTTGGCGACGTTCTGGATATCAAGCAGCGGATCAGCCACGGGTCGCCTCCACCTTGGTGTCGGCAAAATGACAAGCCGCCTCCTGGCCGGGCGACGGGCTTACCATGGGCGGTGGTTTCCGCCGGCATATGTCAGCGGCCATAGGGCAGCGCAACTGGAAGATGCAGCCCTCAGGTGGGTTTCTGGGATCATGGGTGATGCCCCCTGTGATTTTGAGAGGCTGACGCTCTGTGAGCGAGGGCACCGAGTCGATCAGGATCTTCGAATAGGGGTGAGCGGGCGCATCGAAGATCTGGTTCACCGTCGCAATTTCGACGATCTTACCAGCATACATCACGGCGATCCGATCCACCATCTGCGCCATCAGGCCCATGTCGTGCCCGATCATGATCATCGACACACCAAGCGCACGCTTCACCTTAAGCATGGTCTGGGCCACCACGCGCTGGACGACAACATCGAGTGCCGAGGTCGCTTCATCCGCTATGATCACCTTCGGGTTCAACGCGATTCCCATGGCGATGCAAACTCGCTGCTTCATGCCACCCGAGAGTTCATGCGGGTACATGTCATAGATGCGTGCGGGAAGCCCGACCATCTGGAACAGATCCAGGAGGCGCGCTTTCAATTCGGTCTTGGGCTGACGTCCTAAATGGGTCTCGATCACATCGGCGATTTGAGCGCTGATCTTCATTGTCGGGTTCAGCGAGTTCATGGCGCCCTGAGGGATAAGACTGAGGCTACGCCACCTTTCGCGGCGAAGCGCCTCCTCGGTCATCGCGAGCAGATCCTTGCCGTCCAACAGCACACGCCCACCGGCGATCCGCCCTGGAGGTGAGATCATGCGAAGCACGCCCGAGGTTGCCGTCGACTTGCCCGATCCACTCTCGCCGACGAGCCCCAACGTCTCACCTTCAAAAAGCTGGAAACTCACACCATCGCAGGCCTTCACGTCGCCTTGTGGCGTCGCGTAGTACACTTTGAGATCCGCCACATCGAGGATGATCTTCTTTGTCGTCATGCCTTTCTGAGCCTCGGATTGGCGATCTCGTCGAGACCCAGATTGATGAGAAGCAGGCCGATGAACATTAAGGCCAGCAACAGGGTCGGAGTGCCCCACCACCACCAAAGATTCTGGATGAGCGCGCCTGAATTAATGGCCTCGTAGATGGTGCGGCCGAGCGTCGGAATGCGCTGTGGACCGAGACCGAGTACTTCGAGGCCGACCGCTGTCACAATCGAGGTGGTCACATTGGCAATGAAAGAGCCGAAGAGATACGGGATCAGGTTCGGCAGCATCTCCTTGAACATGATGTCGAAGGTCGATGCGCCGGAAAGACGCGCCATCTGCACATAACCGCTCTCACGCATTGAGAGGACTTGTGCACGAATGAGGCGGGTCGGCGATTGCCAGACAAAGGCAGCAATCAGAAAAGACATCATGAACAGGCTGACATCGCCATAGGCTGACTGGAAGACAACAAGAATGAGAAGCGGTGGGATGGTGATCATCACATCCGAGAGCACTCGGATCACATCATCGGTACGCCCACCAATGAAGCCTGCCGAAAAACCAAGGAAAATGCCGAGGCTCATGCCGATCGTCGACGCGATCACGCCAACCATCAACGAGTTGGGTGCGCCGATGACCAGAAGAGCAAGCATGTCCCGGCCCGCACCGTCCGTTCCGAGCGGATGATCGCCGACCCCTGGCTGACCACGCAAGTTCTCAAAACCAAGAGGTGGCAGCTTCAGAGGGCCGGCACCGGTGTAAACCAGCTCGGGGTTCCAGATGATCTGACCGATCAGACCAAGGACAATGATGCCGAGCAGGATGCCGACGCCCCAGAGCAGTTTGGGTGCTAGCCAAGGATTATCGAAACGCCGCATCCGGCGTGCGCGCCGTTTCGCTTCACGATCGTCGACGACGTGATCGTCGCTAGTGGCAAGGTCAGTCATCGCCGACATCCCCCTGCCCGTGCGCCAGGAAGCCCCCCCAACCTCGGCACGTAATCCTCCCGATGACTTGACCGATCATGCTGTAGCCTCATGGCGAATGCGCGGATCGACGAACGGGTAGATCAGGTCGACAAGGAACACCGAGAAGGCAGTCATCAGAATGATGATATAACTGGAGCCCTGAATGACTGGAAAATCCTGATCCAGGATCGCGTCGTAGATCAGCTTGCCCATGCCGTTATAGGCGAAGATGCGTTCCACCAGAATCTGCCCGGCAACAAGAAGGCCGATCTTGAGAGCGAACGCCGTAATCTGCGGCAGGATCGCGTTGCGGATCATATAGCGGTAGAGGATGTAGCGTGGGCGTAACCCTTTGGCCTTAGCGAGCTGGACGTAGTCCTCCCCCTGCACGGTGATCATCAGGCCGCGCATGCCAAGGGCCCAAAAGCCAAACGTGACCACAACGATTGAAAGCGCAGGTAGTGTCCCATGCTGGACCACGCTCAGCATGAACTCCCAGCTCCATCCAGGCTCCACCGTAAGGCCATAGGAGCCGGTAAGGGGAAACCAACGGAGCTGTGCCGCAAAGATCCACATGAGCAGCAGACCAGAGAGGATCGGCGGGATCGAAGTCAGCACCATCGCTGCCGGGATGGCAACTTTGAGAAGTCCCGGCGAGCGCTCCCAAACCATCAAGGCGCCGAGCGCGTTGCCAATGATGAACGTGATCACGACAGAGAGCAGCATCAGCCCCAGAGTCCAGGGAAGCGCATTGGCAATCAGCGCCGAAACGGGCGTCGGAAAAGACGCTGTCGACAAGCCGAAGTCGAACACGAAAACGTTCTTGATGTATTTCAGATATTGCAGCCAAAGTGGGTCGTTGAGGCCGAAGCGTTCCTGGAGACCAGCCAAGATCTCCTCAGCATTGGCGACCGAGCCGGCGCCTGCAGCCATGCGGCCAAGCATGATCTCGGCGGGATCGACGGGCGAGAGGCGCGGTATAATCCAGATGAGCGTTGCCGCAATCCAGACGGTCAATAGCAGCGTGATGACGCGGTTAATGAGATAGCTCTTCGGGATCCGTCCCATCGCTCGTCCCCCGATGGCGTGGCCGTCGGGGTGCGGCCATCCGCACCCCAGTTCGGATCAGCGACGACCGGTCAGCCGGCCTTTTCGAGATTGTGAATGATCTGGTGCGTGTGGTTCCACCAGAAGAATGGGTGGTTGTAGTCGTTATCGACAGTCGGCCAGCCAGTCCAGTATGTGGTGTTAAATGGCAGAAGCTTCGCCGCCTGCACGAGTGGGATGAACGGCATCTCGGTGTCGAGATACTGGTACGCTTCGGCGGTCTTCTGAGCGAGCGCCGGGTCATCCAAAGCGAGCAGGCCCATCTCCTGAACGAGGGCGCTGTAAGCCTTTGCGGCCTCGCTATCCCAACGTCCTGTGTTGTTGAAACCCGGTGCCTGCTCGCCGACCGGCACCACCGAGTCGACAGTATACCGGCTCATCGAACTCCAGGGCTCGTTGACCGAACCGCAAGACAGCCAGGAGTAGCTCATCTCGTAGGAGCCAAGAGGCAGCACCTCACCCCAGAACACGCCGTTCTCCACAGGCACCGCCTTTGCATCGATTCCGGCACGCTGCAGCTGCTCGACCACCACGTCAATCGTCCGGGTGTATTCGGTGGAGGCAGAGTTAACATGGATGGCTACTGCCAGCCGCTCGCCGCCTTTCTCATAGATCCCGTCGCCGCCTTTGACATACCCGGCTTCCTCGAGCAACGCCTGACCAGCTGCAACGTCTGCAGCTTCCGGCAGGCCATAGCCCGCAGCCGTCACGGCATCGATGTAAGGCGCCATCGCCTCGAATTGCGCGAACATCGTCTCTGAAGCCTCGGTCGTTCCTTCGTAAGCAACATTCACGATCTGGCTACGATCAATGATATGAGCGACCGCTTTCCGCATAGTCGGGTCGTTCCAGGGCTCGATCGTGGTATTGATCTCGATCTGCCGTGCGCAGGGGTCAGCCACGGCATAGGGATAGCTCGGATGCCAAGCGACGATGTTCGGATTCTGGAGCTGAATAGCTTCGAAGGTCCCAACTGTGATGTTTTGTGCGGCATCGAGTTCGTTGGTGGCGATCAACTGCGCTCGGCTCTCCTCACCGCCTGTCTCAAGCCAGATCAGGCGCTTCGGTGCGGGTAGATCCTGAAAGCCGGTCGTTGCTCCCCACCACGCATCGTTTCGATCCCATATCGCGCGGTTCGACGCAGCCGATGTAAAGGTGTAGGGGCCAGTACCGATGGGCGGATTGAACGCAAAGGTCGAGGGGTCCTCGCCGTTCCAAATGTGTTCTGGCATGATCAGGAAGGAACCAAAGATGCGCACCCCGAAATTCTCAACGGCGAAACGCGGATTAGGCCCATTGAGTGCGATCTCGACCGTCAGGTCGTCGACTTTCTTCACACTTGCGACCTGGTCTCTAATCGTCGCTGCCTCGCGCGATGAAAGATTGGAATCCTTCATTGCCATGTCGATGGTGAAAACCACGTCATCGGCGTTGAAGATCTCGCCATCTGACCAGGTGACGCCATCGCGAAGAGTGAGGATCCAGACATCCTGCGCGTCGTTTGGCGTAATCGCCGTACCAAGCCAGGGTTCAAGTTCACCAGTACCGTAATTCAAAATGAACAGCGGTTCCCACATCGCCTGATGGGCGCCGTGCATACGCTTGGTACCAGGCGTAAACCAGTTGAAGTTCTCGGGATCTTTGATGGTGCGATCCAGATCGAAGATCACCGTGTCCTCGCGCGCAACGTCCTGCGCAAGCGCCGGCCCGGTGATCATGAGAGCCGCGAGCCATGCGCTCGACGCCGTCATCATCGTCGTTCGATAAGTGCTCATCCATACCTCCCTCTATGCAGCCTTTCGACCTTGCGGTCTGTCTTTCGTCTCGTCGCTCGCCTAGCACGCACGTGCGTAATCCATCACGAGGATACGTGTATCCTCCGGCAATTCGCCTTGCTTCAAATCCACTTCGGCAGCGCAGGCAAAATCTACGTACCTATCATCGAAGTAGCTGAGAAAACGCTCGATCCAATGGGTGTTGCGTGGACGATAGGTCAAAGTCCGGAAGTGCATGGGGATCACGACCTTCGGCCTCACCCGGTCGATCACCTGCTTCAAATCGTCGAGCTCAATTGTGAGATAGCCTCCGGCGAGCGCCAAGAGCACATCAACGCCCTCAAAGAATGCCGTCTGTCGCTCCGTGAGCGGATTACCGACATCACCCATATGGGCAATCTCGATCCCATCAAGGACGAAACGGTACATGCCGTTCTGACCAGGTACGTGCTCCGGATGCTCGTCCCACTCCGCTGCCTCGATCGACCGAATATCGAGACCGTCGACATGGGAGCGCCCGCCATTTGTCGCGACGTCGAGCGCATTCACAACGCGCGGACTGCCAGCGATCAAATCGGCTCGGCAATGGGCATCGTCATCATCTGACGATGTGATCACGAGATCAGCCTTGTCCGAAATCGGCGGGTAGCCCACGCCTTCAGGCGTATAGGGATCCGTAATGATCACCGGGCCATGCTCCGGTGTCAGCTTGAAGGCGGCGTGACCGAACCATTTGATCTTCATATCAGGCGCTCAATTGGTGCCATAACTCCTCGGACTGTCAGTGGCTTTGATGTCGTCATTGTCCGGACGCGGATGGTGCCGCCAATGCCCGGCTCGATCCTCGCCGCGGCAGATGATTGCCTCGACACCTCGCGCCCAACGCTCGTCGATGATGCGCACGTCAGGCGGGCAGTACCGGATGGTCAGCCCGCAACGCCGGCGGTCGGACATGTTGGGAAGTGAACCATGCACCAACATGTCCGCATGCAATGAGATCTGGCCTGCGCGAAGGCAATTGCTCACGGGCACACCCAATGAGTCCGCCCCCTCGGTTTCTAGCCGAAGAACCGAGCCTTCGCCGGCATCCCTCACCTTTAGAGCGCCTTTGTCATGACTGCCCGGTATGAAACGCATCGCCGAATTCGCTTCATCGGCATCATCGATCGCGAGCCAGACCGTCACCGTGCGCGCCGGTGACAAGTTCCAGAAGGTTGCGTCCTGGTGCCAGTGCACCGCCTTCGGATCGTGGGGCCTTTTCGAGAAAATAGCCGACGCCCAACAGATAATCTCTGGACCGATCAAGTCCTCGACATGGTCGAGAAGACGAGCATCGGTGCAAATGTCCCAAAGACCACCAAGCCTGGCTTGATAGCAGTTGATACCGTAGGCACCGTCCTCGCCCATATCGTCCATCAGACGATCGACATAAGCACGGATGCTGCCGATCTCGCCCTCATCGAAGACATCGAACGGCTGAACGTAGCCTTCGCTATTATAGGCGTCGATCTGAGGTCGGCTTAGCCTTCTTGGCGACGCGTTGGCGATCGGCTTGAACGACAGATGAGCTAAATCGGTCTGCATAACGCCCCCCATTTGCCATCAAGCCTAGCGAGAAGACCGATCGTCGATAACGTCACCGTTTGACTTTTTCTTATGGTATTTTGACTTTTTGCATCGCTCGGGATCGCTGACTTCTCTATCGTTGAGTCCATGGACATCAAGCGCTTCACACTCGACACCTATCTGCAACCGGGCGAAACCTTCCACTTCGCGCGAAAGGACGTCGACACCAACGCGCCCCGTTATCTTCATCGGCATGACTACTTCGAAGTCTTTTTGATCGAGCGAGGTGCGGCCCGCCACTGGATCAACGAACGGGTCGAACGATTGGAACAGGGCAGCTTTGTCTTTATTCGTCCCCATGATGCGCACGCACTTCAGGCCATCGATCGACAAAGTTGTCGGATCATCAACGTTATTTTCGCAGTGGAAACGGCCGACCATCTTAAGGCGCGCTACGGTGGCACGTTCGAGAATCGGTTCTTCTGGAAGACTGGCCCCGAACCGGACAGCTATCGGCTTCAAGGGCCACGCATGGAGCGCGCCGTCAATACGGCACTCGAGTTGCAGACATCGGAGCGCAGCCTGGTTCTGATCGAGGGCTACCTGCTCTACATTATGACGCGCGTTATCGACCACCGTGCCACAGCGCCGGATCAGGCGCCCGCTTGGCTCGCCGCAGCCTGCCAAGCCGCCCGCCAATCTGACGTGTTCCGCAAAGGCGCAGCCGGTCTCGTTGAGGTGTCAGGCCGTGGCCATGAACATGTCGCGCGCAAGACCAAACAGCATTTCGGCCTGTCGCCTACCGCCTACGTCAATCGTATCAGGATGGAGCACGCCGCCATGGTCCTCGGTGGTTCCGACATGACGATTGCCGACGTCGCTGCCGATTGTGGGCTCGACAACCTCAGTCATTTCTATCGTCTGTTCCGCGATCACTACGGCACAACGCCCCACGCCTACCGAAACCGCTATCAGAAGAACCCGATCCAGCCCGCAGACTAGAGGAGCTGGCTCAACGCCACGATCAAGCATCAATAGGACGACAATGGGCGAATTTTCTATGGCTGGTCGCTGCTGATGCCAACAATGACGGCCGGGTTCCATGGTACCAAACTCTCCTCGTGAAGGACCGATGATGCGCCCCTCCCCTGTTCGTCCCACGATCGACCTCGATGCCCAGGGCAAGGCCCACGGTTTTCTTCGTCTCCCCTGGTCCCATGATGAGTCAGCTTGGGGCAATCTCATGATCCCGATCACGGTGATCAACAATGGCAAAGGGCCGACTGCCATCCTCACCGGCGGCAATCATGGAGACGAGTATGAAGGTCCAATCGCCCTCTTGAAGCTTGCGCGCGGCTTGGATCCAAAGCAGGTGCAGGGCCGCGTTATCATCGTTCCCTTCATGAATTATCCAGCCTTCAGGGCCGGCCGCCGCACCTCACCAATCGACGGTGGCAATATGAACCGAAGCTTTCCTGGCAGACCGGATGGCACGGTCACGGAAAAGATCGCGGACTACTTCGAACGTGTGCTTCTCCCTGAGGCCGATTACGTCCTCGACTTCCATGCCGGCGGTCGCACCCTCGACTTTCTCCCCTTCGCCGTCGCCCACATGCTCGAGGACAAGGACCATGAAGCACGCTGCGTTGCTGCGATGAAAGCCTTCGCTGCTCCCTACAGCTTGATGCTCCTGGAAATCGACAATACCGGTCTCTACGACACAGCTGCTGAAGCTCAAGGCAAGATCTTCATCTCAACCGAACTCGGGGGTGGAGGTACAGCTACGGCAGCAAGCATTGGCATTGCCGAACGAGGCCTCGACAATTTTCTAAAGCATGCCGGCATCCTGGACGGCCAACCCCAGCACAAGCCTACGATCATGCTCGACATGCCTGATCATGATTGCTTCATTTTCGCAGAAGATGAAGGTGTCTTGGAAATGGCCAACGACCTCGGTGACAAGGTCAATAAAGGCGATGTGATCGCTTACGTCCACAATGCGCAAAAAACAGGCGGGGAGCCCTCACCTTACCGCGCAAGACGATCAGGCCTACTCGTCGGGCGTCACCACCCTGGCCTCATCAGCACCGGCGATTGCCTCGCCGTGCTAGCCAGGGTCTTGGATGATTGAGCCGTGGTGTCGTTTGGGCTTAGAACGATAAGACAGCGGTGAGTTCCTAAAGGCTCGTCTATGGCCGCACGCCGGACGACACCAAGACCAACGAGTTCATAGGCACGATGGGCCGCTGAGCCTCTCGTCACAGATTTCATTGTCCGGGTTTTCCTCGGACATGGCCACGCGTTTCTGGAGCATGGGTATGCGGGACTATCCAACAGTAGCGAAAACAATCGCGTCGCTCTGCGCCGGTGAGGCGGATGCCATCGCTAAGATGGCAACGATATCTTGTGAGTTATACAACACCTTGGATGGATTCGACTGGGTTGGGTTCTACCGTGTTGTGGAACCAGAGTTGCTGAAAATCGGTCCTTATCAAGGCGGCCATGGATGCCTGGTCATTCCGTTCAGCCGAGGCGTTTGCGGCGCGTGTGCTCGAACCAAGACAACACAGATCGTGCCGGATGTGGACGCGTTCGACGGGCATATCGCCTGTTCGACGTCGACCAAGTCGGAAATCGTCCTTCCCGTCTTTCAGGGCGGCGAACTCATCGCCGTTTTGGATATCGACTCGGATATGAAGGACAGTTTCGACACAAACGATCAACGGGCCTTAGAGCGGATTCTAGAGGATGCTTTTTGAACCTCCTCTACCAGCCCAAGCGGCGCCGATGGGTAGCGAACGAAGCACGTCTCAACGAGCTGTCATAGAGATGATGAGCAATCCGTTTAAGCATCAGGTAGAGGCCGCAAGTCCTCGCACCACGATGATCAAGCAATCACCATCGGCGCTAGGTTGGATGTTGGACCGGTGACGGAGCACGCCTAATCCAAAGCCGAAGACTGCAGCATGGTGACGACAATCGACGAGAGATCATCCCAAGCAAAAACGAGAAGACCGGCAACAACAGCGAGGAGACAATAGCAAGCGACCTTCATCCGCATCAGTCGACGTCGCAGCCCGACATTTTCCGTGCGCGCTGCGGCCTGGTCCGCATTCGCACGCTGGGCGCCAGCATTGGCACGCTCAATGTCGGTTCGCCCTTTCGCAATCGTATCTTCGAGATCGGCCACGTCTTCTAAGAGTTGATGATAAACCTCTTCTAGATCACGACGTGCCTGAATTTCACTCTTGAGATTGTCGCCAAGCCGGACGACATGCATTTCCTCCAGAACCTTTTTGAATTCCGGAGGCCGGACGACCCGTTCCTCGTCGCGCACCACGTTCCCCCAACAAACTGGTTGGGGTCTAGACTATTCAGATTGCAGCGCGTTCTCAAGGATTACGCTCTCGATCTCGCGATCCATTGTTTTGGCATCGGGATGGGTGCCTTCCAATCTCGCTGCCAGTTTAGCAGCCAGGCTGGCCAGCCTTTCCCGTCGGGCCGGTAATCCTTTGCCAGAGAAGTAGTTGGCAAGGGCCGAAATACATTCTTCGACGAAGTCATGATCCGGAAATTTACCGTCATTATCCCATTCGGTCATGAATCCCATCAGCTCATCATCGAGCAGCTCACGCGGCGACACGCCGCAAAACTCCGAGAATTTCCTCAGATAGCTCTCGGTCCAGGGATGACCGTCTTGGTCATTCAGGAGCTTGCTCACAGCGCTCTGTGTCGTTCCAAGAGCTCGCGCGAGATTGGCTTGGGTTAAGTTCTTGTTTTTCTTCACTCTATCCCAGACACGGGCGACATCCAGCTTGATCTGCTTGGCGACATCAGGGCGATAAATTGTCTTCGGCCGTTCGTCGGTCTTGATGACACTTTCAACATCACTTTCCGGGCGTGGTTCCGCCATCATCACATCCCCTCATCTTCCCCTGTATTTTATTGCCCCGGAATATTCCATATGTCCAGGAATATTTTTTCCTTGACCGACACAGCCACCCGTTTTTAGTATTTCTGGAATATAAAACATTCCTCGGCGTCGTATGAGGAATGAGGAAGGGCTGCGGAGGCCTCCCCGTGCTGCCCCCCCCCGCAACGGCGCGGTGGGCCTCCGCACCCAACCCTTGGAGACTGCCATGTCGCTCAACAAAGTCACATTGATTGGACACCTCAGCGAGGAACCCAAGATCCAACGGTGTTATTCCGGCCTGACCCGTGTGGGCCTCTCGTTAGTTACGGACATGGACACGGTCCTTAACGTTGAAACAGGCGAACAACGCGACGGTCAGGAATGGCATAGGGTTGTCGTGATTGAGCCTACTTTAGTCGCCTTCGCTGAGCAGAATCTCGATCGTGACGATCGGGTCTATGTCCAGGGTCAATTGCAGACATCCTGCTGGCGTGACCAGGCCCACCATTGGCGCACCTTGACCCACGTGCTGCTCACCCAAGCTGGTGATCAACTGACTCGCCTCGAGGCCAATGATGATGTCTCAGGAGTGACGAGAACCCCTGAACGATGGGAATGCCCTGCCTAACCAGATTTCCGACAAGGGAGCTTCGAGCCATGATCGAGAAAGGCACCTCGGCGGCCAACGACAACCGAAAGCACCTGCCCCTTAACGTGCCGACCAATAGGGTCTCGCTGATCGGTCGTCTTTGCTTCGACCCCATCGTCCGCAAGACCGATAAGGGTCAGCCCATCGTCCATTTTTCGCTCTTAGCAACCAAACAAGCACCTGGTCCCTTGTGCTGCGAATTCGAAGCCAGCGGTTTGATGGGGGGGGCAACTTGCCATCATGTGGTGGTCGCCGATGATCAGCTCGCCGAGATTGCGACCACCGAGCTCGCAAGTGGCAGTGTGGTCTATCTCGAAGGCCAACTGCAGACACGCCGGGCAAGCCAGCCATCAGAAGCGCCAAAGATCGTGACAGAGATCGTCCTCTTTGGCGCGCATGCGCGGTTACAGCCCCAGCCTTGACGGCGCTTCGATCATCTGGTCGGGAGGCCACCAAGCCGAAAGGGTTAGGGCTGCATGGTATGGGCAAGCCCTGCCCCGCCAAGCCAACCAAAACGCATGACCGGGTCGCCCTCGTCACGGCGAGAGCAGACGGTTAAGCAATCGGTCACGTTGGCAACGACCTCGGCTTTCCAGGCTTAGATCATGGAAATATCATCCTCTCGGTAACATTCGACCTAGGTCTGCACGCCGAGGTGTCGGCGTTTGATAATGCGCATTGACCGGAGAAAGGCCGGTTGACGTCAGGAAGAAACCAGCGTTACCGAATCATGTGGAAATCGGGCAATCAGTCGGAGCCCGTTACAAGAGGTGGCTACCTCAAGACTTTGCGCCTGAAGGGGCGATATGCCGACGCCGATCAACACAGTTATTGAAACCTTGGGAACGAGGCCGTTCTGGCAGGGATCACATGGAGTTCAAGCGCCTTAAATACTTCCTTGCCGTGGCAGAAGAACTGCATTTCGGTCGGGCAGCTGCTCGTTTGGATATGGCACAACCGCCGCTCTCTCGCCAAATCGCAGCACTTGAAACCAAGCTTGGCGTGAAACTCTTCGATCGTAGTCGCAGTCAGATCCGGTTGACCCAGGCAGGAGTGGTTCTCCTCGAACATGCACGCGTCATTCTTGAGCGGCTTGATTCAGCCTATCGCGCGACCAGGCTGGTGGGGAGCGGGGCCGCCGGCCTCTTGCGCATAGCCTTTGTTGGTTCGGCATCGCACGGCGTGTTGCCAAGCCTGATCAAGTCCTATCGCTCACATTTTGCCGATGTCGAACTCGTCCTTTCCGCCATGAACAATGCCGAACTGCAGCGAGCCTTGATCCAAAAGGAGATCGACATCGCCGTCGCCAGGCCGGAGCTTAAGGACGAGACATTGCGAAGCCAATTGCTCTGCAAGGAACCAATGGTCCTCGCCTTACCCGACGATGCCGATCTCTGCGCTCAAGCAGAAATCCGATTGGCCGATCTTTCGAATCAGACATTCGTCCTCTATCCGCGCCGGCCAAGGCCGAGCTACGCCGACATGGTCATCGATATCTGCCGACGGGAAGGCTTCGAGCCGGCGGCCCTTGAGATGGCGCAAGACTTTCAGACCGCGATAAGCCTGGTGTCAGTCGGGGTTGGCCTCTCCGTCGTTCCAGAATCGGTCGCGCAAACCACCCGGCCCGGCGTCTTCTTTCGACCCTATATCGGCTACAATCCCGGCACCGCGCTCACCGTGCATGCTCGACTGGACAATCGATCGCCCCAGGTGATGAATTTTTTTGAGATCACGCGCACATTCGTCCGCGACCGATAATCGAGATCAAGCAGCGGGACGAGCGTCGTCTCGAAACGCCGTTGCCTGCACCGACGGACGTTCAGCGAACGCCATATGCCACGCACTGAGCTTGTCTCGGCCGCTTCGCCAGCAGAGGCTATCAAAGCGAAAATCGAGATAACTCAGCGCCACACCGATGGTGAGATGACCGATATCGAAGGATCGTCGATCGAGCCTATCGACATGATGCTCAAGCCAATCGAGGGTACGTTCAAGCTTGGTGCGATAGACCTGAACCATGGACTCGGAACGCTCCCCTTCCGGGCGCATACGCGTTTCCACAAGCCAGGGGAGCGCTATATCCAAAAGTCCTGTGCCGAGCGCCTCGTCTCGTTCCGCCCGAAGGCGGAGGGACGAGCCTTCCGGAAAGAGGCTGGGTCCTTCCCCCTCGAGATCAGCCCATCTGCAGATGACATGGCTATCAAACAGAACGAGCCCATCTTCCAACACCAACGTCGGGATCTTGCTGAGTGGGTTTGACGCCATTAGCCCGTCATGGGGAATCATAGGATCTGCTTGGGTCCGGACGATAGCGACGCGGTCCCGGAGGCTCTTTTCGTGAAGCGCCACCATGACCTTTCGGACATAGGGTGATCGGGGCGACCAATGAAGCATCGGCATCAGTGTTCAACCTTTCCTGGTCATGGCCTGAAGCGCGTCCTGATCGACGCTGATGCCGAAGCCCGGCCCCACAGGGCAATGAATATGAAAGTCGCGAAACTGGATCTCGCCACGGGTGAGATCCCGTTCTAGAATCTTCGGACCAAAATGCTCGCAGCCCCATTCCAGACGCGGCAATGATGAAAGAACCGCGAGATGGGCGGCGGTGCCGATTCCACTCTCCAGTAAGCAACCGCCATAGAGCTCCAGACCAAAGGCTTGGGCTATTGCCGCGGCGCGCTTCATCGCGAGAAGACCGCCGCTCTTGACCAGCTTCAGTGACAGAATACTGCCGGCCGCCGCACGGGCGCTGCAAACAATGTCAGTGTCGGAGAAAGCCGCTTCGTCAATCATGATCGGTAAAGGGAAGCGGGCAGCAAGCCGAGCGGTCGCCTCGACCATGCCCGGACGAAGCGGCTGCTCGACCAGGGCCACCCCCATCTCAGTCAGTTGAGGGAAGAACCGGATGGCGGTTGCCTCGCTCCATCCCTGATTGACATCGACGATGCACTCTGCCGATCGCGACAAGGCATCGACGATCCGACGAAGCCGGATCATATCGTCGGCAGGTTGATGAAAGCCGAGCTTAATCTTGAACCGTCGATGTTCGCATGCGGCGAGTTTCGCCTTGGCTTCGTCGATTTCCTGATCAGCATCACCGGATGCCAACGCCCAGATCACCTCAATCCGGTCGCGCACCACCCCTCCTAGAAAGGCTGTGGCCGGAAGATCGAGGGCATGGCCAGCAGCATCAAACAACGCACTCTCTATGGCGGCGCGAGCGGCGTGATTGCGGTTGGCCGCTGCGCTCAGTCGAAGCATGTTCTGCTCGAAGGCAAGCGCGTTCTGCCCAATGACCGCCGGTGCTAAATAATGATCGATATTGGCCTTGATCGCTTCGACGCTCTCTTCGGCCCAGCGAGGACCACCTAGCGTCGACGCCTCGCCGAAGCCGATGCTACCGTCGGCCAGCATCGCTTCGGCAATCACATAGGACTGAACGTTCACCTCGGTGTTGGAAAGACGATGTCGCCTTGTCGTGGGACAATCGACAATCCGGGTCTTGATCGAGGTGATGGTGCAGTCAGCGCCCGCCCTTTCCGACACGATCGGGTAGATCGCAGCCGTAGCCTGCTGATCCCTCATCATGTTTCCTCCGC
This sequence comes from Geminicoccaceae bacterium, assembly GCA_028285265.1. Taxonomy (GTDB): domain Bacteria; phylum Pseudomonadota; class Alphaproteobacteria; order Geminicoccales; family Geminicoccaceae; genus JANQPX01. Next base: position 213,137 of record JANQPX010000049.1, on the reverse strand, counting down.
GCCCGCCAACGGGCGCCGCTTTGGGGAGAACATTCGTGCTTTTAGGAACCTACGGCCGCGTTCAGCCGGATCACTCAGCAGCCATCATCTGTGCTTGCTCTGGTAGGGTGAAGTCGAAGCGCAGCACCAGATCAGTGTCGGCTCCCTCTCCTGCCCTTTCGAATTTACCGACAAGGTCTTCCTTCACCGCAAAGACGGAGTCGTCATCGAGATAATCGCTGTTGCTGTCATAGATTTGTGAGATCAGCGGCCGATATCCTTCGCGATTGATCATGACGTGGATATGGCCCGGACGCATGGTGTGATGCCCCATGGCACGAATAAGCTCGCCCGCCGTTGCATCGTCAGGGATCGGATAGGGGACCGGCCGAAGGGCACGAAAGGCATAGTGGCCAGTCTCATCGGTCTCGAATCGGCCACGAAGGTTGTAATCGGGCTGATCTGGATCATGGTTCTCGTAGAGCCCGTTCGGCGCGTCCTCCCAAATATCCAAGATCGCACCCTGGATGGGCTGGCCTTTCGTATCGCGCACGTAGCCCTCGACATAGACCGTCTCTTGCCCCTCAAACGCCTTTTGCACGGTCGAGGCCCCCTTCGGCATCACCGGTGCGTTCTCCCTGAAGAACGGTCCAAGCACCGTTGATGCCGTTTCCTTGCCGCTGATCGGATTTGAAAGCATATCCACCAGGACCTCGACGCCAAGAATGTCGGCGAGCAAGATGAACTCCTGACGTTTGTCACTGCAAAGTTGTCCAGCACGGGCGAGATAGTCGCAGGCATAAAGAAACTCGTCATGCGTTAGGTCAACATCTTTGCAGAAGCCATGGAGATGCTGGATTAGACTCTCCATGATCTCGCGTTGACGAGCCGCAATCGGTTGATGCTTGCCGAGTGAGCCGAGCACGATGTCGGTTACGTTCTCAAGGGTCACATTGCGCATCGGGACCTCCCCTTGCCTGTTGGCCTATCCTGATCGGACGTTGCTATATCGATGGCAGAAGCTTGCCCGGCAGACAGATCTACGGCCAGACCGCCGACGGTATCGTGTGATACCTAAGAGGTTTCAAAGCGAGGCCACTCATACCGAAAATGAAATCCCTTTCAGCCGTAATGCCAGGCTGTCGCTGACCTGTCTGTGGACAAAAAGGAACGTTTCAAGAAGGGGAAACACGCATGCGAGGGAAGCCAGCTCGGAAGATGGATACGACGAGGGTCGCGCCTAACAACACACAGCGCCTTTTCGGATCACGTTTTGATCTCTGGCGGAGCGTTTAGTATGTCAAAAGCATAGCGCGCCTTGGAGGAAATACCTTCTCAGGCTTATCGAGGATCGACCAATGAGCACCCATAGGGGCATCCTAGCGATCTGGAACCGCTGCAAGCCAGGCAAGGAACAGGACTATGAAACCTGGTATCAGACCGAGCATCTGGATGAGCGTTTGTCCATCGCTGGCTTTCGGCGCGGCCGACGATATGAGTCGATCGCACGCCATGATGGATACTTCACTTACTATGAGACCGACAGCCCGGACGTCCTGACATCCAATGCCTACTTGCAGCGCGTGAATCATCCGACACCGATGACGGCGCGCATCATGAGCGAGACGTTTACCGATATGAGCCGAACCGTCTGCAAGCGGACCTTCATGCTCGGACATATGCATGGGGTCTTCGCCGCGACGCTTCAACTCCCTCATCTCCCTGACAAGACGTGGCTTGGCACATGGGCAAAGAAAGTCATGGGAGATGCGTCGATCGCAAGAATTGAGGGCTGGGAAGCCGTCGGTGAGCGGCTCGACATGTCGGTCGAGGCCCGCCTTCGTGGCGGCGATGATCGGATCGAAACCTGCCTCTTCGTCGAAACGCTCCGGGAAGCAGAATGCCTGAAGGCGCTCGAGCACCTGACGAGCGAACTCGGGCATGCCAATGCAACGACCGACGTCTATCGCCTTCTTTGCGACCTGACCTCACAGGGCAACGGCATGAAATAACTAGTCCCGCCAAACGCGGCCGCCAAAGATGGACCGAAGCTGTTCGGCAGCTGCAAGCAGCGGTTGGCGCAGACGGTCCGCATCGAAGCGTGTTTCGGGCCCGACTAGCGATAAGGACGCCAAACAGCGCCCGCGGTCGTCAAGCACAGGCGCTGCAAGCACGGCGATACCGGGAAGCGTCAGGCCACCACCGCCAAGCGCACAACCGTCCGCTCGAATGGACCGTCTTTGCTCTTCAGGCAGCTTAGCACCGGTTCCTGCCGCCAAGCGCTCGGATAGATCGCCTGGTCCAAAAGCGAGCCATACCTTGCCGGATGCACTGTCATCAAACGATAGCTCAGCACCAACCCGAAGGTCCGCCCGCAAGACCCCACGCGCCTCGACACGCTGCGCAATGATGAGGCGCACATTCTCCAGCGCCACCAGAGAACTGGTTTCTCCCGTCAAATCGGTGAGTGACTGCAGAACAGGAAGCGCTCTGTCACCAAAACCCGCCTGCTCCAAGGCCGCATTGGCGATCCGGCATGCCGTAAGCGAAAGGCGATAGGTGTCGTCGGACAAGCGCTCCAGCCAGCCGGCGGTCACCAGGGTGAGAAGTCGTTGATAGGTCGTCGCACGGCTTTGACCAGAGAGTCTCGCGGCATCCGCCAGTCGAACTGGCGCGCCAGCTGCTGCGATGAGGTCAAGCAAATCGAGACAATTCACAGCTGTCGTTAGCGGCCGCACAGGCATGAGGCACTCCCAGTCGTCTTCTATATAAATACATTGAATAATTATAGAAGACAACTACCCTCATTTGAGAGCGGAAAGTCATGGCATCACGAATCGGAGGCTTCAAGCGGTATGGGACAGAAAAACACCGCTCTCGTTGTCGGTGCGACCGGCGTTGTCGGGCGTAATCTGCTACGGCATCTGCTGTCACAGGAGCATTGGGACGTCGTCTCCGTCTCGAGGCGCACACCGGATGTCGCAGGGGCCTATCGTCATCTCAGCATCGATCTCCTCGACCTGGATGACTGCAAAGCCAAGCTCGAACCGGAGCAAGGTATCACCCATGTCTTCTTTTCAGCTTACATCGAGAAGGAAGACTGGGCCGCGACGGTAGCGCCTAATGTCGCCATGCTGGTCAATCTGATGGACGCGATCGAGCCATCAAATCCAGGCCTGCGCCATGTCAATCTCATGCATGGGACGAAGTGGTACGGCAATCACCTCGGGCCCTTCAAAACGCCGGCTTCGGAAGATGATCCGAGGCACATGCCTCCAAACTTCTATTATGATCAGCAAGACTTCATCACGGCACGTCAAAAGGGCAAGGCCTGGACCTGGTCAGCCGCGCGCCCCCATGCGATCTGCGGTTTTGCGACGGGCAACCCGATGAATCTTGTGATGGTCCTCGCGGTCTACGCGACGATCTCGAAGGCCTTGGGGTTGCCACTGCGCCATCCCGGCTCCAGGGACAATGCCAAAGCGCTGTTTCAGGTGACGGATACAGCGCACCTCGCCAAGGCGGTGCTTTGGATGTCAACGTCCGACCAGGCCGCCAACCAACCTTTCAATATCACCAATGGCGATATCTTTCGGTGGGAGACGATGTGGCCGACCTTCGCCGACTATTTTGGCATGGACCTCGCCGAGCCGCAGCGGATCAATCTACCCCTGATGATGGCCGATAAGGCCGATCTTTGGTCGCGGCTGGTCAACGAACATGGATTGCAGCCCATCCCGTTTGAAAGCCTGGTTGGCTGGAACTACGGAAGCTTTGTCTTCACACCGGAGTTCGATGTCATCTCGTCGATGACCAAAGCCCGGCAATTTGGCTTCCATGACGTCATCGACTCAACGTCGATGTTTCTTCGTCAATTCGATCAGCTCCGCACCGAGCGGGTCATCCCGACCTTGTGAGATTCTGACCCGAAGGAACCATCACAATGGATCAAGTCCTCGACGACCCCACCCACATCGCCAATGGCTGGTTGGCGAACCTCGAAGTCGCCTTGTCACATACATCGCCCGACCGTCTGGAAGCATTGTTCCAACCGACGAGCTATTGGCGCGATGCTGTCGCGCTGACCTGGACTCTCGAGACGTATCAAGACGCCCCAACTGTCGCCGATCGCCTTTGGCACAGCGCCAAGAATACGGGCATCACATCATGGCAGCTCGATGCATCGGCACCCGCCCCACAGCATGTCGACCGCGTTGGCCGTTCTTGTATCGAAGCCTTCTTGACCTTCGAAACGGCCATTGGGCGTGGCCGAGGTATCTTGCGCCTCGTTGCCGGGGATCAGGGCGATGGGACGTGGCGGGCCTGGACGTTGCTCACAGCGCTTCAAGCCTTGAAGGACCATGAAGAAACGACCGGCGCCAATCGTCCAGTCGGTCAATCCTACTCACGAGATTTCCAAGGGCCGAATTGGCTTGATAAGCGCTTGGCAGCCGAGGCTTTTGCCGATCGCGATCCGACCGTACTGGTCGTTGGCGGTGGTCAGGCAGGCCTTTCGATCGCCGCCCGTTTGACCCAGCTCGGCGTCGACACACTAATCATCGATCGTCATGAACGCATCGGCGACAACTGGCGAAAGCGTTACCACGCGCTCACGCTTCACAATCAGGTCCATGTCAATCACTTGCCCTACCTGCCGTTTCCGCCGAACTGGCCGGTTTACATTCCCAAAGATAAGCTCGCCAACTGGTTCGAGTTCTATGCCGACGCGATGGAGCTGAACTTCTGGACAGGGCATGCGTTGGTTGACGCAATCTACGACCAAGAGCGCCAGATTTGGTCGGCAACCCTGCGGCGGACCGATGGCAGCGTCCGTACGCTTCACCCCCGTCATATCGTCATGGCGACCGGCGTTAGCGGCATTCCCAATATGCCGGCACTTCCAGGCCTCGGCGACTTCGCCGGCGAGGTCGTACATTCCAGCCAATATGGCGATGGCGAGGCTTGGAACGGCAAGTCGACCATCGTCATCGGATCCGGGAACAGCGGCCATGATGTGGCGCAAGATCTCGCGTCTAGCGGCGCTGATGTGACGCTCGTGCAGCGAAGTTCGACACTGATTGTCAGCATCGAACCGAGTGCCCAGCTTCCCTATGTCCTCTATGACGGTAGCCGCTCGCTCGAGGACACGGACCTCATCGCCGTTTCCATGCCGATGCCGCTGATGCGTGAAGCCCATGTCGGCTATACGAAGACCTCGCGAGAGATGGACTCCAACCTGCTCGCAAAGCTGGAAGCAATCGGTTTCAAGCTGGATCCGCCCGAGGGCCACGCAGGCTGGCAGTTCAAGTACCTGACACGCGGCGGCGGCTACTACTTCAATGTCGGCTGCTCGGATATGCTGATCGACGGCCAAATCAAGCTGCTCCAGTTCTCAGAAATCGATTGCTTTACGACGACAGGGTTCCGGCAGAAGAATGGTACCGAGACGTCGGCTGATCTTGTTGTTCTCGCGACCGGCTACAGGCCGCAGGAAGAACTCGTCGAAACACTATTTGGTCCTGAGGTGAGAGATCGCGTTGGACCGATTTGGGGCTTCGGCGACGAACTTGAGCTACGCAATATGTACACGAGAACTGGCCAACCCGGCCTTTGGTTCATTGAAGGTAGCTTTGCCCAATGCCGGATCAACTCGAAATATTTGGCCCTGCAAATCAAGGCCTGCGAGGTAGGTCTTCTCCCACTTGAACGGCCAAGCGAACGCTGATCGGTTGGGTGCCTGGCGCCTCGCCGTCAAACGCCAGGAGCGCAAGAATCTGTGCAATGAACAACGTCGCGACTTCGCTGGACACGCCCCTGCCAGATTCTGTCGAATTCAGCGACTAATCGCTTGAGAGCCACGGAATCCAAAATGGCTGTCGCCGTCGAAGGGTCGGAGAACTCGTAAAACGCAACGTGAATGCCTGGATCGACGGTACTCCAGCCACGCCATGCTTTGTCGGCACCAAACGCCGCGGCCGCATCCCGTAGATGCTCATCGCGGTACCAGATCTCGAAGGCATCACGATCATCCTCCGGGACGACGGCACGAACGGTCAGTATCGCTTTTCCCAACATGAACTAGGCTCCCTGCTTGGGCCGTTAGACTCAAAGGATGCCTTGGCTCCCAGCGCAACACAATGTCGGGAGCTTTCGTTAGACGCGATCGCTGAAACGATTACTGTAGTCCACCCGTGTTTCTTGAAACTGCGGGTCGCCTTGATAGACCTGTTCACAAAGAAAAGCTCGCTCATCTTTGATCGTCTCGTTGTCAATATCGACGAACCAAGCACGGGGACGGCCATCGTCACCCGGATTCCAGCGATAGCCACGGGACTTCAAGACATCTTTTGCATCAAAAGGCGCGCCAACGGCCCAAACACGAACACTCGGCCGTCGAGCCGTCTCGAGTAACGTATTGAAGACCGGCCTGCCGCTCTTGGGCAAATCAAGACTGAGCAGATGCAACACAGCCTGGCAGTCAGCAAGTGCTCGATGATCGTCGAAGAAAAATCCGAGCTGCCCCAAGATATAGTCCAACTTTCGGCTTGCCAGGCCTTCTTCCGACCAAGGAATCTGAGAGAGCGAACATGCCCAGGGTTTGTTGATGAATGAAGGGAAACGACGCTCCAGGAAGCGACGATCAAAACCGGCGTTATGCGCGATGACAAGGCTCGATGATGCGACCAATCTGTTGACCGCCGTATCATCCAACGTCTGCCCCCGAACATCATCATCGGTGATGCCGGTGAGCTCGACGACGTCCAGAGGAATAGGTTCGCCTGGATCTTCGAAGGCGGCATAGCCGGGCAAAACGTCAAAGATCTGCCCTTGCGGCGAAAAATGAAATGGCAGGATGGCGAGCTCAATGATCTTTTGCTGATCAGGGTCAAGACCGGTGGTTTCAACATCAACGATCAAGCAAAGACGAGGCGAAACACCCGACTCATCGGCAGCGTAACGCGAGCATTCAGGGACCCGCCTAAGGACGCGATAGTCCGCTTGTGAGTCTAATCGCTCTGCAAGTTCTTGCCATTCTATTTTGCTAGTCATGATGTCTTCGCAAAACCAGCCGCTTATCTACTGGTCGACAGCAGCGAAGGCGCCAAGCGCTGTAGCTCTTTTGTCGAATGTATATGTTTTCTCAACACCGGCGAGGACGTTGGTTTCGCCAATGAGCGCGTCAGCGAAGTCGTAGCCATCTTGGTACCGCGCAAGAGCGACCCAAACAGCTTTCTCGTTTTCGACGCGCAGATCAGCGGTACGCAAGATAGCCTCTAAGCAAGTCGCAATGACACCACGCTCATAACGATAGGCGCGCTCGAGCACCCAAACAAGCTCACACATAACCACCCTGTTGATATAGCCTGGCTCCTCGATCGAGCATGTTGTCGCTATGAGAGTAGATGCACGCTCGGCCTGGTCTGGATCATCCAGAGTGAGATGACGAATCAAAACATTGGTGTCGAGACCAATCATCGTAGCCGACCTTTGGCGATGGCTTTGTCCATCTCCTCGAGGCTAATAGGTTGATCTGGTTTGGGCAGCAAACCTCGAAGATCGTTTGTCCTCTTATCAGCTGCTATGATTCGGACCTTGCCGTCTTCTTCGAGATACAGGATCCGGTCTCCGGGCTTGAGAGCAAGTTTTTTGCGGATTTCCGCTGGAATGGTGGTTTGTCCTCTGGCCGTTATGGTCGAACTCAACATAATCCAAATTCCTTGCTAAGGACCTGAAAGTATGACACAATTAAAAAAGTAATGCAAAATCGTTTTTTCAAGACATCTGCCAATGTTTGATGTGTTAGCCAATCTTAGTTCGAATTTTCTCGAGCCTTGGACTAGCCGGGAATGGGGCTAGTCGTTGACGATGCGCAGTAGCGATTCGGTGACAAAACGCAAAAAAAGCGCTTCTGTAAGACTGGTCACAGTAGACTGCCGAAGTCGCAAATCTGAAAAATGTATCGATACTGACCTAATCCCAATGACAGCGATTTGATCCACCGGAGCGGCTCAACGACTCGACCAAATTGCTGGAACCTAAAATGGGACGCATGGTCATCTAGGATCTAGCAGCGCCCTTCCAGAGGGGTGTCCCTCTCGTATCGGTCTCGATTAGCGTGATGTGCCAACGACCAAGATTGGCGGTATAGAGAGCGGAACCGTCAAAAGCGATATTCGTGGGATGGGCGAGAAGGTGAGCCGTCGGGTCATCGAGATAGATATCGACCTTTGTGCCATCACCACTGATCCGGACAACGCGTGATGGTTCGTAGCAGCCGCAGTAGAGATCGCCATGATCGTCGAATGCGATGCCATCAGGCAGGCCAGGCAGATCGGTTACAAACGGTCGGCTCGCGCCCGCACGGCCGTCGGGCAAAATGGGAATGATCGTGATCTGGCGTGCAAAGGTCTCACAAGCAAAGAGTGATTGGCCATCAGGTGCGAGAGCCAGCCCGTTGGCGAACATCATGGGTTCATCATACCAAAGGCCGCCTTCACCAGTTTGAAGATCATAAGCCCATATGCCTGGACCCGGTGTCTCCGGATGAAAGCTATCGGAGACGAGAAGTCGCCCTCTTTGAATGTCAATCACCGGATAGTTCGGGATCTTAATGCCGTCTTGTGTAAAGCGCTTGAGCTGTCGGGATACCAAATCAAGACGAAAGACGGCAGCGGATTTCAGATCACAGATGAACAGCGCCTCATCGCCTAGAAATGCGAGACCTAGTGTGAATCCGCCCGTGCTCGCGACGCACTCAATCCTCTTGCCGTCGGGATCGATCCGCAGGATCTCGCCGTTCTCTGAACCACACCAGATCCACCCATCGGGTCCTATGGCGACACCTTCTGGATGTTGCAAACGTGGGTCGGAAAAGATCCCGTCGAAAAACACGCTCGCGCGTTCCTTCGAGAGGACAGTCTTCTCGGCGGTCGCAAAGCGATAAGTCATCGGCTTAGCCCTTGCGTGCAAGAAACTGGTCGTCGAAGGGACATTCAATCGTTGCCCCATCAGCATTCGTCAGGCGAAGGCGACCAGGCTGAGCATCGATCGCGCCAACCTCGTTCCAACCAGCTTCAAGTGGTAGGCCGCCAAGCACATGGCTAACGGAAACCGAGCCCTCGGGATCAAGCTGCAAATAGGTTGAAATGCCGGACTCGTTGAGCGGATTCGCGCTGATCGAGGCTGCATGGCCGTAGATCGAATAGGCTCGGCCTTCCTCGATGCCGAGCACACCTTTGTGGCGACTGCTCCATGGCGCATAGTCCCGACCTTCATGACTGAACCAAAGAAACGTGACGGGAAAGTCTGCCGGGTTCTTGAGGCTGATCATGATGTCCCCTTGATCGGGTCTCACAGCCGCAGTCCAACCAAGCGTGGTGTTCGCCTCGACAAGCATCACGAAGTCCTCGTGTTGCTCGGCAACCGGGTAGCCGTGCAAGTCGACCGTGCCACCATCGGCAAGGGGCAGTTTCGAGAGATCGGTAAAGCGCTTAGACGTGGCGAAAACCGAGCGGCCTTTTGTCGGGTCCGGTTCTTGCTGCGTATCCGGAAGATCGGCGAATGCCTTTGCTGAAAACGCGAGGCGCCCCTTATGCTCGAAGCGTGTCATCGCGTGACTGGACACCGACATTCTGCCGCTGCCACCTTCGAACCGATGGCGAACGTACAAAAACGGATGTCCATCCAGGACCCTAAGCTTTTTGATCAAGGTTGCACCAAGGACGCTGCGCTCGAGAACAAAACGTGCCGTTCTTCCGTCGTCCTGTACATCGTCACCGTCGAACCGCCAGCGCGCATTGGCGGGCCACCCGTGAGGCGGGCCGTCTTCGATATCGCTTGCACCGAACGGAGCACAGAAGAAATCACCAGATAGATGCTTCAGAACGTCCGGGATCTCCGGATCTTGTTGGATGGCTGGGTCATCCACCCAGGGAGCTGTGTGCAGCGGTTGGATCACGCGACCGGTCGATTCTATCTCAAGCGAACGAAGATGCCCGGCATTGAGATCAAGCGTTGCCGTGATGCCTTCAGCCCGAAGCGTATGGAAGCGATCACTCATCTCCAAACCTCATTCTCACTCGCCGCGGATAATGAGCCCGCCATCGACCCTGATGATCTCACCCGTAATGAAGGACGCACGATCGGAAGCGAGGAAAGCAACAGCTTCGGCAACCTCTTCCGGCTCACCAAAGCGGCCGATCGGGTGCGCGCGATTCCATGTAGCGATGAGCTCATCCGGGTTGGGGTGCTCCTCGAACACTTTTTCGTTCAGCGGCGTCATGATGGTGCCAGGCGCGACGGCGTTGACACGGATGCCGTGAGGCGCGAGGTCGACCGCCGATTGCTGGGTAAGCGCATTCACGCCGCCCTTGGCTGTCGCATAGGCTGCCCAACCCTGAAAGCCGGCGAAAGCTTGCGCGGACGACATGTTGATCACCGAACCCTTCTTCTGTTTTCGCATGGTCGGCACACACACCTTCATGCCACGCCAAACACTCGAAAGATTGGTGGTGATCACGCGGTTCCACGTTGCCTCGTCGGTCTCATCGACAACCCCGCCAATCGCTTGCGCCGCGTTGTTGACCAAAACGTCGATACCGCCGAAATGATCGAGTGCGGTTTGCGCCATCGCTTCCATATCGCTCATCGAACTGACGTCGGTCTTTACAAAGACTGCCTTGCCGCCGGTCTCAACGATCGCGTCTACAGCAGCCCTACCGGCCTCGACATCAATGTCGGCAAGAACGACGGATGCACCATCCGTCGCCATCTGCACGGCACAAGAACGGCCGATCCCCATGGCAGCTCCGGTGACTATCGCAACCCGCCCTTCGAGATCCCCAGCCGCCATTCTCACCTCCTCGGTTTTTCGGTTCTAGCCCTACCTTAACGGCAAAACGTTCGACGAACGATAGCGAGAAAAAGACCGCGGTTCTCAGAACCGATATCGCAAACGCCCACCAGCGAGATACCCAAAGTGGTATAATCGAATTCCTATCCTTTCACGGCGCCAGCCGTCAGGCCCGCCACGAACTGCCGCTGCAGCAGAAAGAAGATTGCAATGACAGGTACGGAGATCAGCACCGAGCTCGCCATCAGTTCGCCATAACGGATGCCGTATTGACCGATGAAGTCGTTCATGCCGACGGGTAACGTGCGCATCTCTTTGGTCGATGTGAAGGAAAGCGCGAAGAGAAACTCTTGCCATGTGACAATCAAAACGAAGACTGAGGTCGCGATAATGCCCGGGCGACAAAGCGGCAGGATGACAAAAAGGAAGGTGCGGATTGGTCCGCAGCCGTCGACCGCGGCCGCCTCGTCCAGCTCCTTAGGCAGGCGGGCAAGAAATCCACGCAACATCCAAATCGCTATCGGCAAAGTCATCGTAACATAGGCGAGAATCAACGACGTGTAGGTATTCAGAAGATCAGCACTTCGCATCAACTTATAGATCGGGATGATGATCGCACTTGCTGGAAACATCTGCGCTATGATCACGAGGCTCATCAAAATCAGGATCAAACGTGTCTGATTACGCGTGAAGCTGTAGGCGGCGAGTAGCGCCAAGGTCACGGTAATCAGGACGGTCGAGAACGAGACAATGATCGAGTTCAAGAAGTAGATTTTGAACTCAGGACGAAACGCCGTCATGTAGTTCTCGAGCGTCGCCCGATCCGGCCATAAATTGGCCGGGATGGCAAAGGGTTCATCTGCCGGTTTCAAGGAAACCGAGATCATCCAAAAGAAGGGCAGAAGGATAACGGCCAAGACAACAAGCTGTCCTAACGATAGAAGCATGCGCGTGGATGTCGAAGGACTGATCATGCGCTCATCGCCCGCCGTCGCTCCGCAGATTGAAGAACGATGTAAAGAGCGATCAACATGGCAAGGACGATAATCGAGACAACGCCGTAGGTGGCAGCGTCACCGAACCGAAACTGGCCAAAACCAAGCTCATAGATCTTGGTTGGGAAGATGTGCGTCGCGTTTTGTGGGCCGCCACGGGTCAGGACCCAAATCATGTCGAAGTAGTTGAAGGTTAGGATGGTAGTCAGGACCAAATTGATGCCGATGATCTCGCGCATCGACGGAATGATCACGTGGATCAGACGCCGCCATGCATTGGCGCCATCAATGATCGCGGCTTCGATCTGCTCGCGATCGACATTTTGCAGAGCGGCGAGAAATATGACCGTCGAGAACGGAAACCCTTTCCAAATCGCGGCGATGATCACAGCAGCCATGGCCGTGTCTTGCTCCGCAAGCCATGCCGGGCCGATATCGACAACGCCGAGCCTAATCAAGAAGGAATTGATCAGGCCCAGTTGCGGGTCGTACATGAAGCGCCAAAGGATGGCCGCAACAACACCCGGCAATACCCAGGGCAACAGGATAAGCGAGCGGACGACACCGCTCGTCGGCAGCTGTTGGTTTAAGAGGAGAGCGGTCCCGAAACCGATGAGATTCTGAAACAGGACGACGAAGATCGTCCAGATGCAGGAATTCCAAACGATGGTTCTGAAATCACCACTGGCGAAGAGTTTCTCATAGAGCTCAAGGCCGACGAATGTGGGATTGGGATTGATGAAGGAGGCTGAATAGAAGCTCTCGATCGCTGTCCCGACCATCGGATAATACATGAGCACGGCGACCAAGAGGACAGCAGGCAACAGGAATAGCCAGGTCAGCCATCGGTGACGGTTCAGCATCCAAGAGAAGCCATTTGAAAGAGTAAGGCCTCCCGTCGATCGTTCCTCGACGGGAGGTTGCTCATCGTCAGACTAAACGACGCTCCCTTAATCAGAGCGCATCGATCGCGGCGCACGCTTTCGCCGCGGCTTCGGCCGGATCCATGCCAGCGAACACGTCCTGCGCCAAGGTGACTTGAATGTCGGAGACCTCGAGATAGCGTGGGGATAGCGGACGTGGTGCTGCATTATTGAGATGCTCCATAATGCGATCCGGCCCGCTCCGATTCTCAGCAAGAAACGCGTCTGCCGCCTTGATGTTTGCGGGGATCAGATCGACCACCTTGCCGTTCACATCCTCGCGCGTCAGGAATTCGATAAATTTCCAGGCCGCCTCTTTGTTCGGTGAATCCTTATAGACAACGAGGTTCCAGCCACCATAAGTCCCAACCGGCGTCTTGCCCTCAGGCGCAGTGCCGTTCACGAAGTCCCAGTTCAGGCTCGAACTCTGAAGTGTCGGCTGCTCCAATGCTGGCCAGAACTCGATCGCGAGAGAACCATTCAAGAAGAGTTCACGCATATCACCCGACGACGCATTGGCCATACCTTGCGGCGCATAGGGAGCCAGCGACTGCAGATAGGCAAGAGCTTCGACACTCTGCTCGCTGGTCAGCCCACAGCTGCCATCGTCATTGAGCACGCGCCCGCCGTTCGAGAAGATGAAACTGTCCAAAACGACAACGGTGTCTTCACCCTTATGCGCAAAGAGGCCAATGCCAAACTTCCCATTGGCAGCATCCGTCAACGCTTCTCCCGCAGCCTTAAGCCCTTCGAATGTCGAAAGGCTTGAAGGATCGATGCCGGCAGCGTCGATCAAGTCCTTGTTATAAAAACTGAACTGCCAGACATCGACGTTGAAGGGGATGCCGTAGAGAGCGTCATTGTAAACAGCCGACGCCCAGGCACCTGGGAAGAAGGTGTCTGCAGCGACACCGGCCGACGCTGCGAGGTCATCGAGTGGCTCGATCGCGCCTGCCTCAGCAAACGCCGCAACCCAGATTTGATCCACGGTCGATACGTCAGGCGCATTTCCGCCCTGCACAGCAGTTAGGAGACGTTGCTGATACTCTGGATAAGGGATGGTGGTCACCTCGACCTTGATACCAGGATTTTCTGCTTCGAAGCTCTCAACGGCTTCCTGCTGATATTGGCTCAGGCCTGATTCGGTCTGCTGGTTATCCCAAAATTGGAGAACAATATCGTCGGCAACAGCGGGTAGCGGCAGGGCCAACGCAAAGCCAGCAGCGATCATGATCGACCTTTTCACGACTCATTCCTCCCATCGATGTGAGGCAGCCAGTTTTGGCATACCGATTATTGTTTGATCCCAGTCCTCTTAACTTCCCGCATGCATTGCCTTTTGCCAAGTCTAGAGCGTTGTTCATTTCGGTGGGGCCATGGTCGCATTTCCCGACATAACCCGCGAACTCGTTAGCGCCATCTTGTTCGAAGGCGATGCGAATGGCGCTCAAGAGCGCATTTTTTTTGGTCTCGCTACGATCTCTCCTATGACGGCTTTGGACTTGGTGAACGCCTGCTTGATCAACTTGAGATCGGCGCTGTTAGGCGGCAAGTGGAGAATCGATGCGCCAACCCTTTCGATCGCCTGATGGATGTTCGCGATCTTATCTCCGGCCAGGCGCTCCAGTGAAGCCGTCTTATCAACTTCGGGGCGCCACTTCTCGGCCGCTCTCTCCAATCTAACGATAAGGGTGCCGGCTTCGGTCCGAGTCGACGATCTCAACCGAAATTGTCGAAGCAAAGGCATTGATGCCACGCAGTAGGACGGTGCTTTAAAACGCGATGACGGCGACCAAAGCGAGAAGTGTCGCAGCAAGACAGAGCAGCAAAATCGTGATGGTGACCTGCCTCAAGTTCCGTTCGAACGCGATCACCGCTCCTTTGATCTTACCGATGAACGTGAAGAACACCAAAAATATGACAATGAGCGTTGCCGAAATCAGAAGAGAAGCAGTCAGAATAAAGACCAGCTCCTGCGGAAACATAAGTGAAAGACCAAATAACACTAAAACAAAAACCGCAAGAATGACAAACATTGATATATAATATGTTTGGATCTCGTATTCGTAATATTTTTTTTCCACAACATCTCTAAGATTGTTCGTTTTTGCCAATCCAATGTAAGACAGTTTTGATTCACAATATGGACAGGAAAGCGTCTTCAGATCTGCTAAACGTCGATCTCCATATCTCTTGAGAAACTCACGGGGACTAAACCTTGTGCTGCCATTGCAAGCCGGCGCGTCCAAGAGACTCCCATAGCTCGCTGATCTGGGGCAACGAAAGACGAGGTCATAATCATTGTTGGCCAAATCAGAGACGTTCTGAAATCTCTTAAGCATGTCGGATCTAATTCAACTGTTGAAGGATTGGACATGGTTTGGGAGCTGATCAAATCAATAGGTAATGCTCCCGTCAGGTCGGAGGCTGCAACAACAGCAATCTGCCCCTGAGTCTTCATTTTGACATACGGTCTCGTCAGCCGACAAATTCCCATACTTTCGAAAAAATCGGCCTTCCTGCCTCGATCAGCGCCCCTTCAACATGGATCGCCATCGTCTTCATTTCAGTGCTGATAATCGCCCGACCCGTCCATGCTTCGTCTGGCTTGCCCCCCTGTTCGCCATAAGCGTCCAGATCCAGATGCTCTCGCCGCCTCTCGATCCAGCCTGCGTCGGCCTGAAGGCGGCGACGCCAAAGGACATCACGTTGCAGGAGATTTTCCTAGATGTTCTGCCGTTTACCGGCCTGCCAATGCTTGGCCTGGCAGTGGTCATAACGTCTCCAAAGATTGCTCTCTTTCTCCTAGGGCGTTAAAGGAGGCGACCATGAATACCTGGGACGATAAACGCGAGATCGACGAATTTGGCTGGTGGCCGCAGATCTCCAGTGCGGCCACCGTAACACTTTTGATTGGGTTCCTTATGACCTTCGCTCGCGACAGCTCTGATGCGCGGTGCCAGCCTCCGTCCTTGCTTCAAACTCGAAGCCCGAACCTCGACACCGGACTCCCGATATGACCACCTATCGAATCGCGTCGGTCCCCGCTGATGGCATTGGCCCCGAGGTCATCGCAGCAGGGCTTCAAGCGCTCGAGGTGTTAGCGAAGCGTGATGGCGGCTTCTCTTTCGAGGTCACAGAATTCGACTGGAGTTCCGAGCGCTACAAGAAGACGGGCGCGCTGATGCCTGAAGACGGCACCGAGCAACTGAAAGCCTTCGATGCGATCTTCTTCGGCGCGGTCGGCGCACCGGATGTTCCCGACCATGTGACCCTTTGGGGGCTTCGCTTGCCGATCTGTCAGGGCTTCGACCAATATGCCAATGTCCGCCCGACCAAAATCCTTCCTGGCATCGCTTCAACCCTCGCAGGCGTCGGCCCCGGCGAACTGGATTGGGTGATCGTCCGGGAAAACTCGGAGGGTGAGTATGCCGGCATGGGCGGACGCGCGCATCGGGGATTGCCGGAAGAGGTCGGCACCGAGGTTGCCGTGTTCACTCGCACGGGAGTCAGCAGGATCATGCGTTACGCCTTCAAGCTCGCGCAATCCCGCCCGCGCAAGCTCCTGACCGTGGTGACCAAATCCAACGCCCAGCGCCACGGCATGGTGATGTGGGATGAAATCGCCGAGGAGGTGTCGAGGGACTTCCCTGATGTCGCCTGGGACAAGATGCTCGTCGATGCCATGACCGTCAGGATGGTGAAGAAACCGGCGAGCCTCGACACCATTGTCGCGACCAATCTTCATGCAGACATTCTTTCGGACCTCGCTGGCGCCCTTGCAGGGTCACTTGGTGTGGCACCGACGGCCAATATCGATCCGGAGCGGCGCTACCCCTCGATGTTCGAGCCTATCCACGGCTCGGCGTTCGATATCACCGGCAAAGGCATTGCGAACCCTGTTGCTACGTTCTGGACCGCATCCCAAATGCTGGACCATCTGGGCGAACCGAAGGCGGCGCGCCGGCTGATGCGCGCGGTGGAGAAAGTCTGCGCGGATGGCATCCTCACCCCCGATGTCGGCGGTACGGCAAACACGGCCGAGGTGACCGACGCCGTTTGCGAAGCGATCCGCGGCGATAATATCTGAGATAGACCGAGCACCCTTTACGCTCGCCGCCAGCCAGCGATTGACAATGTGTTTTCCAATCGGCCGCTCTATTGTCATACTCAGAGACAAGAGACATGGCCGCAGGCTGGCGCATTCATCAGGAGGCAGACGATGGCACTTTCGAAAGAAGATTTGAGCCACTATCAGGAGCGGGGTTATCTATCTCCCATCCGCGTCCTGAGCGATGCCGAAGTCTCAACCTACCGCACCAAACTCGAATCGATCGAAGCCGGCGGTACCGAGCAGGCGAACCATCTGAAGTTCAAGCCGCACTTGGTCTTTACCTTTCTCGACGACCTGATCCGTCATCCAAAAATACTGGATGCCGTCGAGGATGTCCTCGGCCCAGACATTCTTTGCTGGGGCACCAACTTCTTCACCAAGGAACCGAAGACCACCAATTTCATCAGCTGGCATCAGGACCTTACCTATTGGGGTCTCGAACCTGCCGATATCGTGACAGCCTGGGTGGCGCTCAGTCCGGCCACGGTTGCCAGCGGCTGCATGCGCTTTGTGCCGGGCACGCACAAAATGGAAATCGTACCGCACAACGATACCTTCGCTGACGACAACATGTTGACCCGCGGACAGGAGGTCGCCGTCGAGGTTGACGAAGACGAGGCTGTCGACATCGAGCTCAAGCCCGGCGAAATGTCCCTGCATCATGTCAAACTGATTCACGGTTCCAATGCCAACAGCTCAGACGACCGCCGGATCGGCTTTGCGATCCGTTACATTCCCGCCTATGTGCGGCAAGTGGTCGGCGAAAAGGACAGCGCGGTCCTCGTACGTGGCAGCGACCGTGAGGGCAATTTCGAACATGAAGCGCCGCCGAAAGTTGATATGGATCCTGCGGCTCTCGCTCAACACGCCGCCATCATGAAGCGTCAGGAAGCCATTCTCTTTAGGGATACCGATCGCGGCTACAGATGAGATCACCGGCGATCAGCCAAGTTCATTTGAAGGCGTCCTGATGTCATCCGGTTGAAGCTGGCTAGAATCGAGCACCAGCGGTGCCATCATTCCGCTTCTTCTCAGACCGGCAACGAAGGTGGTGGTTTTCCAGAAGACGCTTTGGCGACCAGACGCTGATTGGACGGGCAGCGACCATGACGCCTGGTCATGTCGGTGGCCGTCGGCTTTATCATCGATGAACACGAAGCGCTACTTGTCTGATCGAAGTTCCATTCTCAACGACTTCAACAAGCCGCTCTCTCAAATCCAACGACAAAGGTGCCGGCATCGCCCTCGCTCGACTGCCTCAACCGATAAGATTTTGCAAGGCGGTTGTGTGCACTGTTCGGACGACGCAATCGACCTAAGATGCCAACTTGCTTTTTTCTGCTTGCACAGGTCGCTCAAGATAGGTGGACAACACCACATAGCTCTTTGTGGAGACAATTTCGGGAAGCGCGTAGAGCCTTTCCAAGAGCTTCTCCATTGCGTCCGAGCTTTCCATTCGAACTTTCATCAGCATGCAGGTGTCACCTGTCACAGAGTGAATCTCCTCAACTTCCGGCCATGCAGAAAACCGCATCAGCCCGTCGGATTTCCCCCACCCGGTGGTGTTGATATGAATGAATGCAAGGAAGGGCTTACCCGTCATTTCAGCGTCCAGCGCCGCCACGACGGAGCGAATGCGGCCAGATGCTTTGTAACGCTTCACCCGCTCATGAACGGCGGGCGCTGAAAGCCCGACTTGCTCTCCCAAAGACGCGTAGGATTGCTCTGCATCTCGCGTGAGTAGGCCTAACAGTTTTCGATCAATTTCATCTAAGGGCTTTGGTTCGCGAGCCAATTGCTGAACCTCATTCGGATTTTATAATATTTCTTCAAATAGAATACCGCACATGGATCAGAACATCTATATTGATTCGATGAAATCCACAGAACGACGATCCATCATCATCCTCTTACTCTCAGCCATCGGCGTTGTGGGCGCGAACTCTCTTGTTCTTAGCCCTATAGCAGGCGATGTGGCCTCATCGTTTGAAGGAGCGCTCGCCACCGATGTCATGATGGCGGCTGCGGCCTATGGTGCCGGGACAGCCTTCAGCGCTATTTTTCTTGCACCTCGTGCCGATCTCGTCGGTTTGGGACGGTCGCTCCTATTTGCGCTTGGCGTTTTAGGCACCTCACTCTGCATCTGTGCATTTGCGCCGCTCGTCTCTGTGTTGATCATCGCGCAGGGTGTGGCAGGCCTGGCTGCAGGCGTTGCGCTACCGTCGATCTACGGCCTCTCGGCGGAAGTTTCCGAAGCCGGTCGTGAGAGCGAAACTCTTGGGAAGGTTTTGACAGGATGGACGTTAAGCCTCGTCTTGGGCGTGACATTTTCTGCGGTCTTTTCAGACCTTGTCCACTGGCGAGGGGTCTTCGGGCTCCTGACAGGCATTACCGCCCTGCTCGCCATTCTTTTGGCCCGGTCAGGTCGCGCAACACGTCGTGGCATGGCAGGCGGGGTATCGCGTTCGCCTTTGAAGGCTTTGGGGATCCCAGGGCTGCCGCCCCTGCTGATCATGGTCTCTGCCTATATGGTCGCGTTCTATGGTCTCTATGCCTTTTTGGGAACGCATCTGACCGTAGGCTTGGGCTTGTCGACGGCCTTCGCGGGCTTGTCAGCCCTCTCCTACGGGATTGGCTTTGGAGCCATTGCTCCTCTTGACCGTCTGATTGATCGATACGGCGATGTCATTGCTGCTCCTGTCATTTTCGCCGCGTTGACGCTCGCCTATGTCGGTTTGGCCGCTGTTTCAGAAAATGGAACTTTTATCATTGCGATGTGTACTTTCTGGGGTGCAGCCAACCACCTTGGGCTCAACCTGCTTGTCGGAGCGCTAACCTCCATTCGACCAAATCAGCGAGGTACGATTTTGGGCCTCTATAGCGGTGTGACCTACGCTTCCATGTTTGCTGGAACGAGCCTCTATAAACCGGTTTTTGAGCTGCACGGTTTTAGTTGGATTGCTCTGCTGTCGGCGCTGTGCATCCTACCTGCGACCGTATACGCGCTCATTAGGCAGAAAAACCGTGGCGCGACGCAGAACAAAGGTAGCTATTGACTTCGATGAGCCCTCAGCCGACCGTCACCTTTGTTTGGAGTCGCCAAGGTTCATACGTTTCTGACATCGCCGAAAAAGGGACGTTTCGAACCGCTATCAGTCACATAACTCAAGAGCGATCTTTGGTGGGCTAGCAAAATGCAGCCGGGCTGTTACGCGCGAGCGACCCACCAAGCCGATAGAGGTACAGCAAGAATAAGAAAACCGAGCAGCCAGAACGCGGTTACCAGCGAAGTAGCATCGGATACAAAGCCGATGATGGCTGGTCCCAAGAGTATTCCCGCGTAGCCGGTTGTTGTCACCGCAGCAATGGCGATGCCGGGTGGCATGACCGTCTGACGGCCCGCCGCGCTGAACAGGACTGGAACGAGGTTCGCCGCGCCAAGCCCGATCAGGACAAAACCGAGGAGCGCGACCGACACGACAGGAACGACGAGCACAACAGCGATCCCGACCATGGTCGTCAATCCTCCCAGGACGAGTATCGCGAAACCGCCGATGCTCGCGACAAGGCGATCACCCGTGAGGCGGGCGATCAGCATGGCAACTGAAAACAAAATGAAGCCGACACCAGCGTTTTCGGCCAATGCGAGTTGTCTATCAATGATGAGAAGCGCACCCCAATCCAGCACGGCTCCTTCGACAAGAAACGTTATGGCCGCGAGAACCGCCAGCAGAAGAACGATGTCGCGCGGAATGGCAAATGGTTCGGGCTCCCTCCCAGCGACGCTAAGGAATCTGGGTCGGGCAGCCAACATGGCGATGAGCGCGGTTACAGCGCCAAGCGCGGCGCAAATGGCAACAGGGACTGAAAGGGACAAAAGCACAGTGATGAGCCCAGCTCCGAAAAAGCCTCCAATGCTCCAGTGCGCGTGGAAGTTCGACATCAACGGCCGTTTTTCCATGCCCTCAACTTCCGCGCCATGAACGTTCATGGCCACATCAATCGTCCCCAGCGACGCACCAAAAACAAAAAGACCTGCACCGAGCGCCCAAGGCGACTCCGTAAGCGCCAAGACAGGCAGCAAAGCGACCAGGCCAAAACCGCCCAATAAGATCAAGGGCCGTGCGCCGCGACGGGCCGCCATCACGCCAGTCGCAGGCATCGCGATGATTGAACCGAGCCCAAGGCACAACAGTAAAACACCAAACTGCGCTTTGTCGGCCCCGACATTCTCCTTGAGGAAGGGAAAAAGTGGGGCGCAACAAGCCATTGAGAATCCTGCCGCAAAGAAGGAAAGCCGCGTGGCTAGGCGCGCCGACGCTGTCACCATGTAGTCCGGAGCCGTTGAAGGGCGCCCCGGGATGCTATCTTGGAGCGTTGTCATGGCTCTATAACCAATTTTGTCGAAGTCGCCTTCAGAGCACTCATCGCCTCAGCGGTTGCATCGGAGATCACTGCGTCAATCTCCGCCAGTGCAAGCGTGCGATGCCGCGCTCGCCGCCCGACTTTCGATCCTTCTGTCACAACGATTGTGCGTTTTGCCGCTTCATGCATGGCTTGCTTCATTTGTGCTTCATCATGGTCGTCAGAACTCAACCCGAAGCGCTTGTCGAGACCACAAGCCCCCAGGATCGCGATATCAGCTGAGACCCCTGCAACACGATTCAGAGCGACTTCGCCGGTCGCAATCCCGCCCTGAGGACGCAGCATCCCACCCAACAAGAAAACGGCGATGCCTTTGCTCTGACATGTAATCGCAACCCACGGCGACGGCGTGATTACCAAACGCCCCTCTTGCGCCGATAGGTTTTCAACAACGCATAGCGTCGTCCGTCCCCCATCAACCAGGAGCGTCTGAGCGTCTCCGACTTCCTCGACTGCCGCTTTGATCAGGCTTTGGCGAAGCGGCGCTCCTTCCGTCAGGCGTATGTGCAGCGGGGCTGCGGGGGGCGCCATTGGCACAGCGCCTCCGCGAACGCGCTGTGCCTTGCCGTCGGCCTCTAACGCGAGGATGTCACGACGGATTGTATCAACCGAAACCCCGTACTCCTTTGCTGCGTCTGCGGCCACGATCTGTTGGCCATTGCTCAAACGCGCGGCGAGTTCCGATTGTCTTGTGTCTGGCACATTCAACATCATGCAAGATCCTGCAAAACATTGCAACAAGCTGCATAACGTGATCTTTAGAGATCGTCAACATGGCTGCTGAATGAAGCAGGGCGGAGACGAAACTGTCGCATTTATCTGTTTAGACGCAGGACTCAGAAGCCGTCGACACGTTTGGATGCGACGACCTCGCTGCCGACATAGCTAATCGCAGAGACAGCCCGAACAGTTAACCTCGGCTGCAGCCACACTTTGGGCCAACGGTATTTGCGTCGTTTCCGAACCTGTCAGAATTGTAAACTAGCTGTCAGGCGCATGCGATGTCTCGAGCCTATCTCTCGTTAAAGCAGAAAGGATCGAACATGCACCGCGTCAAATCTACTGTGTTTACTGCCGTTGGTATGATCATCGCACTAGCCGGTCTCGGCTTCTTTGCGAGCCTTGGCTTGGCGATTGTTGGTATCCTTGCCCTACTTGGTGCTATTGGCGCCGCGGTAACAGGCATTGCTGGATTGCGAGGAGGACCACGCCATCGCACCAGCGCCTTCTCGACGGGTCTGTACGCCCGATGATTAACAGGCCCGTTTTGAGCAAAACGTCCTGATGACACTCATGCAGCTTTGGTCTTCGGGCTTGGGATTGGTGTCGATGTTCTCAACCAAATGTTCAAGCTCAGCAGGCCCCTGCAAGCACGATTTGGACAGAATGCCGAGATGAAGGACCAGTGTTGGTCTGCCGGCTCTAACGCAGAGAACCGGGAACTCTTGGTGAGCCAATTGGGAACATCGGATCAAATTAGATGAAAAGAAGCAATTTCTCGAAGATAGCCATCATTGTTGTCGTAATGGTTGCCGCATTGTCCTTCTTACCTGTTGGGTGTTCCCGTGCACCTGACGAAGCCCTTTTCCAACCTTCCCATTCACTACCGGACTATCAACAGGAGAGTTTTGAGGGTTACATTAGGGAAACCAAGATATGGCTAGAAGCCAATCGCGTCTTTTTAACAGATAACACACAAGTTGAAATTGAAGCCAACACCCCGTTTGAAATCTACCCAGAAGAGCTGAGCTCGCCAAGCAAGGGGGTCTTACTTGTTCACGGCTTAGGGGATTCGCCATTCATATTTAGGGATTTGGCAAAAACATTAGTCAAAGAGGGTTTTATCGTCAGGACGATCTTACTCCCAGGACACGGTTCACGACCAGCCGACTTAACCTTGCCGGAGTTCGAGGATTGGCAGGGTATCGTTGAGCACCATGTGGGGTTGCTAAGCAACGCAGTTGACGAAGTATGGCTGGGTGGATTTTCTACTGGCGGTAATCTCGTTACCTCCTATGCAGCTCAGCATGACGATATAAAGGGCTTGCTATTATTTTCACCTGCAATTGTCCCTAGAGATTTTCTGCATGTGATGTCTCGCTTTGCCAATTATTTTATCGATTGGGTCGACTTCGATCCTCATGAGATGAATTATACCCGCTATGCAACTTTGACAACGAACGGGGCAGCGCTGTTCTCTAGATCTGTAAGTGAAGTGAATAAGTTAATTTCCGAGAAGGCCTACAATAGGCCGGTATTGATAGCAATTAGCGAGAGCGACAGCGTGGTCAATTCCAAGGCGATCGTGGAAATATTTCGCACCAGGTTTATCCATCCGAGTAGCAGGTTGATTTGGTATGGAGGGGATAAGGTTGTCGATCCTCGAATAATCAATCTACCCACATCGTTACCGGAGTATAGAATCAGTAACTTTTCTCACATGGGGCTCTTGTTCGCTCCGGAAAATCACTACTATGGCAAAGACGGAATTCAATTAATTTGCGATAACGGGCAAAGTGAGGAAGAGGAAATCCAATGTCCGACAGACGAGAACCGTTGGTATTCAAGCTTTGATTATGTCGAAAATGGCAAAATACATGCACGTTTAACTTGGAATCCATACTTTGAACACTTGGAACGCATTACAACAATGGTGATAGGAAGCAATGAATGATGAGCCGAATTTCATATGAAGCCTGTTGCAATATCGGCGACTTTCATCAGGATCGTGCTGGCCAGGCTCAACCGACAATGTGCCAAAGGCTTGTGTTGAAACCAGTCAATTCTTGATAAGGCAATGATAGGTGTTCAAGATCGCCCTTGAACGATGTGACGACGAGTTGCACGGCTTACTCCGAAACTGTGGCTATGGATCTACGTAAATGAAAATTGCTCTATGACGTAACGCCCCCAGAGTTCGTCAATGAGCACCAACTCGTGGCATTGGAGCGATGAAGCAACAATGAAACAACACAACCTCTCAACAGATTCGCGGCAGCTGGTCGCCACTCATCATGTCAACAAGGCGATCACCGCCGAACAATGACGTCATCACCAGCTTGCCTTTTGGTTCGTGCCGCAGTTCACCAATGATGCAGGCATCCGCGCCGCCAGGCTCTTGGCGCAACGCAGCAAGGGCTGCGTCACTTTCTGAAGCCGGCAGGACAGCCACAAAGAGCCCTTCATTCGCGAGGTATAAGGGATCCAATCCGAGAATTTCGGAAAGGCCACGAACCTCATCCTTCAGGGGCAAGCGAGCCTCGTCAATGTAGCAAGCCAGGTCGGCAGCCTGAGCAAATTCGTTCAGAACCGTAGCGACTCCGCCTCGAGTGGCATCTCGAATGGCTCGGGTACTTGGTGCAACCCTGAGCAAAGCGTCCACCAAAGAGTGTAGCGGCCGGCAATCCGTTTGTAGCTGCGTTTCCAATCCAAGATCACCTCGGGCAGCCATGATCGTCGCACCGTGCTCGCCCATACTGCTGTTAACCAGGATGACGTCACCTTCAACAATCGTCGTGGCGGCGAGGTCACGCCCCTCGGGGATCACACCGATCCCAGCGGTGTTCACAAAGATTTTGTCCGCAGCACCGCGCTGTACAACTTTGGTATCGCCGGTGACAATTTTGACGCCAGCGTCATCCGCCGCCTGCCGCATACTCTCCACGATCCTTTGGAGCTCGGGGATCGGAAACCCTTCTTCCAAAATGACAGCACAACTCAAAGCGAGGGGTATCGCCCCTCCAACGGCAAGGTCGTTGACCGTGCCGATGACCGCCAGCTTTCCGAGATCGCCGCCTGGAAAGAAGAGTGGATCGACCACAAAAGAATCAGTGGTGAAGGCCAGACGATCTCCGGCTTGACGAAGCGGATCAATATCGAGCAGTGCCTGATCCTCTGCATGGAGGATCGCACCACCGGAGAAGGCATCGAGAAAGATGTCGTCGATCAACGCGCGCATCGCGCGACCTCCAGCACCATGGGCCATCGTCACGCGCGGTCGGTCATCACTCATTCAAGCGTCCAAGGCAGCATTCGATTGTTCCGGCAATCCTTGCCTGGCATAGCGGTAATGAGCGGCGCAGGCGCCTTCTGACGACACCATCAAGGCGCCAAGTGGCACGTCGGGCGTGCAAGCCTTCCCAAAGGCCGGACATTGGGCTGGTTTCATCTGCCCCTTGACCACCTCACCGCAGCGGCAGATCTCCGGATCCGGGACATTGGCGGGAACGAGACCGAATTTCTTCTCCGCATCAAACTTGGCATAGGCCTTGCGAATACAAGCGCCCGATTGTGGAATCATGCCTAGCCCACGCCATTCCATCTGGTCACGAGGCGCGAACACCCGATCGATCGCTGCGAGCGCCGCCGGGTTCCCTGCATGCGGCACAACCCTGGCATATTGGTTCTCGACAGCAGCACGTCTTTCTTCGAGCTGTACAAGCACCATCCAGAGCGATTGCAAGATATCCAATGGTTCGAAGCCAGCGACCACAAGAGGCTTCTTGTGCGTCTCGGCGATGAAGCGGTAGCCGTCGATACCAATAACCATGCTGACATGGCCTGGCCCTATAAATCCATCGATCTCGGTATCGGGATCGTCAAGCAGAGCTTTCAGCGTCGGGATGATCGTGATGTGTTGGCAGATCATCGAGAAATTTTGAACGTCGTCTCTTTCCGCTTCGAGGATGGTGAGCGCCGTCGACGGCATCGTCGTCTCAAATCCAAGGCCGAAGAAGACGATTTCGCGATCGGGATAGTGACGGGCCAAGTCGAGCGCGTCGAGGGGCGAATAGACCATACGAATATCGGCGCCTTCAGCCTTGGCCTGCATCAGGCTCTTTTTCGACCCAGGCACACGCATGGCGTCGCCAAAGGTTGTGAAGATAACGTCCTTGCGCTCAGCGATCGCAATACAGTCATCGACACGGCCCATAGGCAGAACGCAGACCGGACATCCCGGCCCGTGGACGAACTCGATGGCGTCAGGCACCAACTCATGCAGGCCATAACGAAAGACCGAATGAGTGTGTCCGCCGCAAACTTCCATGATGTGCAACGGACGGTTCTCTGGCAGCTCGATGCCACGAAGCGTGCGCTCGATCGCCGCGAGCACCTTTTTCGCTTTTGCGGGATCCCGAAATTCTGTTGCGAACTTCATGCGCCGTTTCCAGGTCGTGCGCTGTCGCGCATAGCCTGCAACTCGTCCTGAACGTCGCCAAGTTGCTCGAGCACGTCGAGTGTCTTTTTCGCCTCTTCCTCATCGATCCGGCTCATGGCGAAGCCAACATGCAACAAAACCCAAGAGCCGATGAGTTCCTCTAGCGGTTTCCCCTCCTCAGCAACGCAAATGACGTTGGTCTCGCGAGAAACGCCCGAGACATCGACGATCGCGAGATAACGCTCAGCATCGACAATACGCGTGACTTTTCCGGGTATGCCCAAACACATCAGCTATGCTCCTGATTCACGCTATCGACCGCGCTATCGCAATGGCCG
This sequence comes from Geminicoccaceae bacterium, assembly GCA_028285265.1. Classification (GTDB taxonomy): domain Bacteria; phylum Pseudomonadota; class Alphaproteobacteria; order Geminicoccales; family Geminicoccaceae; genus JANQPX01. The sequence goes on along the minus strand of JANQPX010000049.1, from coordinate 186,353 downwards.
CCTGACCAACTGCCAATCCACCATCGTTGGCCGGCAATGCTCGCGATTCCAGCACCTTAAAGCCGGCCCCAACAAGTCTTTGCCGCAAAAGTTTGGCCAACAATACATTCTGGCAGACTCCACCAGAAAGGGCGACCGTTGTTCGATGGGGGATTGCGTCATTCGAGAGGGCACCCGTCAACGCCTCAGCCAAGGCAAGATGAAAGCGAACAGCGATATAGCCAGCGGGTGCAGCAACGGAGAGGTCGTCAGCAAGTGCCTGCCAGAGGTATGTCGGATCGATGCAGATGGGCCCGTCGCCGTCCCGGGTCATGGCAACGGGGTAGCCGTCAGGCTGCTCGTTCTCACTCAGCCAGTCGGTTGCAAGCGCTTGAAGACGCATAGCCGCTTCGCCCTCATAATCCTGTCGCTCCGGGACGAGATTTAACGAGGCGGCAACGGCATCAAAGAGGCGTCCCGCCGACGTGCAGTCAGGCGCATTCAGCCCAACACGCCAAGCATCCGCCAAAAGATCCACGGGCCTGGACGTTAACAGACTTCCCAGGGATGAAGGCCAGCGCTCAGACGGGCCGAAAGCGACAAGAAGTTGTGCCATCAAGTTGCGCCAAGGTTCACGCGCTGCTTGGTCGCCGCCGAGCAATGGTGCCGCCTTAAGGCAAGCGATGCGCCTAAAAGAGCGATAGTCCGAAAGCAGAATCTCACCGCCCCAAAGAGCGCCCTCTTCGCCCATGCCGAGCCCGTCCAGAACGATGGCAGCGATGGGCGGATGGTCCAATGGCACATCATGCTCGACCATGCAGGCCGCCGCATGGGCGTGGTGATGCTGAATAGCGATCAGCGCTGCCCCTAGCGTCGTTGCCTGCTGCTGTCCCCATTCGCTCGAACGGTAGGACGGATGGTTGTCCATGGCGACGATATCAGGCTTGCTATCAAGCCGGCCCAAGGTGACCTCGATCAAGCGCTTGAGGTCCTCGAAGGTCTTGGCTTGCTCGAGATCGCCGACGTAAGGCGAGAGTGTCACCGATCCACGCTGAGCGACAGCGATGGCGTTTTTGATGTCGCCCCCCATGGCCAGAACGTCCGGATGATCAACAGGAAAGCCCGCTGGCAGCCGCAACGGTCTTGACGCATAACCACGGGCACGCCGAAGGGTTTGGATCTGGTCGCCGACCATCTGCACAAGGCTATCGTCAATGCGACTGGCAATCGGTCGATCGTGCATCAAGAATGCATCGGCAATGGCGCCAAGATCGCGACGCGCTTGGTCATTGTCGACGATCTGCGGATCACCACGAGCATTGCCACTCGTCATCACTAAGGGCTCGTCGAGATGCTCAAAGAGCAAGGCATGCAAGGGCGTATAGGGCAGCATCACGCCGACCTGATCGAGACCGGGTGCGATCGCCGAAGACAGGCGTGTGTTGGGTTTAAGGCGTGCGAGGACGATTGGAGCCTCGACGCTTTCGAGCACCTTTATCGAGGCGCCCGTCAGTTCGACGATCGCCGCCGCCGCCTCGCTGTCTCGCACCATCAGCGCTAACGGCTTTCTTGGCCTTCGTTTTCTTTCTCTTAATCGGGCGACCGCATCGTCATTAGTACGGCAGGCGAGATGAAAACCCCCGAGTCCCTTAATCGCGACGATCTTGTTTTGCAGCAAGAGATGGCGAGCGGTTTGAAGCGCCTCGTCGCCTCGATAATGGATGGCCGGATGATTGACACGCTCCAACCAAAGTTGCGGTCCACATTGGGGGCAGGCTGTGGCCTCGGCATGGAAGCGACGATCGGCGGGATTTCTGTACTCCGCCAAACAGTCATCGCACATCGGAAAACCGCCCATCGTCGTCGATGCGCGGTCATAGGGAACGGCCTGCTGAATCGAATAGCGCGGCCCGCATTGGGTGCAGTTCAAGAACGGATATCGAAAGCGGCGGTCCGCCGGATCAAACAACTCACGGACGCAATCCTTACAGACCGCTGCATCCGCTGCAATCGCTGTCTCAGGATGGCTCTTCGTGCTTTCGAGGATGCGAAAGCCAGATGGCGCACGGTCAACGATGTGACGCTGCTCGACAGTCTCGATCCTTGCTAGACCCGGCGGTTCCTCTTTAAGTCTCCGAATGAAACGATCCATCTTCTCAGATGGTCCAAACAGACGGATCAAGACGCCTTCGGAGGTGTTTTTTACGTCACCGGCAAGAGCGATATCCTGGGCCAGCCTGCTGACCAGCGGCCTAAAACCGACCCCCTGAACCGTCCCTGAGATCCGGAGCTCGATGCCGTCAGCAAGTCCGTCCGCGTGTTCAGAGGGCACGCTCATTCGGAGCCGATCTCATGCAGGACCTGGATGGCAAGATCGACAGCTCTTGGAATAGCGTTTTCAACACGCACGTCCATCGCCTCGCCGAAAACATCGACGTCAGCCGGCTGACAACCAAGAATACGCACAAATGACGGTAAGGCACCGACTTCGCGTGCAAGCGTCAGAGCACGCACAGGCGCCGCATAATGCACATCGGCAAAAAAGTCGCGCTGGTCGCGAAGTGCCAAGGTTCCAGTCTCGGGAAGCTCGGGTTCGAGGAGAAAAACCGCACCTGGTTCTCGACCACGATCGAAGGCATCCAGCAACAAAAGCCTGCCATAGCCCTGCATCAGCTCTTGGACAAGATGAATGCCACCAATGCCTGTCTCGATCACCCTGGCGCTTGACGGCAAACGCGGATCGGCAGCAAGCCGATTTGCGGTGTGCACGCCAAAACCGTCATCACCTCTCAGGACGTTGCCAACGCCGGCGACGAGAACACGCATCGTTACGCCTCAGAACGCCGGTAACTTAGGCTCGAACGGCATACCAAAGCCGATCAAGATTCGCCCTGCCTCGTCGAGTTTGACGGGGTAACAGACCAGACTGCCACCGCCCAGACGCTGACCATTGCGAATGTCATAGACGCAACCTGGGCCGCCTGGACAAATCCAAGAGAATCCAGCGAGACGTCCGCCTGCAACAGCATCGTCATGATGGATACACGCTGCGTCGAAGGCGTAATGCTGTCCCTCGGCGCACACGAGCAAGACCTTCCCCTCCTCCATTTGACAAAGCATGGCGTCACCATCCTCGGGCGCTCGATCAATCGGTGCCGGCGACCAATGGGGCGGCTCTTCGGGGGCAGCTACGGTAGCAGCCCCAGACACGTCCTGTTCGGCATCACCCAGAAAATCCCAGACCTTCTGGCAGGCTGGTGCTTTTTCCGGAAGGAGATCATACATGCCCATGAGGGTGTGGATCGCAGGATCAGTAATGACCTGCTCAAGCACGCCTTCCTTAAACAGGCGTACAAGGCGATGAAGAGCCTCTCTGTGGACCGCATCGACCGTTTGCAGCGTCGCAAACACGTTACGCCTGACCTCTTCGTCGTCGATGTCATCGAGGGCGGCAAGCAGCGCCGCCGACTGGGCTAAGAGAGCCTGCCACTCTTCATTTGTTCTGTAGCCAACCAAAGCCTGGACTTGATCGTCCGATGGCACGCTCTGCTCTGGCTCTGTGGCTGACATGATCGGCTAAGCCGCACCATGGCCGGCGAGCGGGCCGTGACCGTGATGCTCGTGGTCACATTCCTCATCGCCATCACAGCAACCGGCCGTACATTCGCCGTGACTGCCGAGCTGGAACTCGGTGAAGGAGTCGTGGAAAAGCCGCGCCGCCTTCTTCTTGCCGGCTGCCGTGAAATCATAACCACCGTTCTCAACAACGAAATCACCATCCGCCACCAACAGGTCGAAGACCTCAGCCACTACCTTTGGATCGCTCGCCATGAAGGGTAAAACCGCCGCCGGTGTCAGTCGATCACCAAGGCCCTCACCCTGATACCAATAGCAGATCTCCAGGATCTCCTCACGTTCAACAAGACGAGCGAGCGCCGCATCAGCGTCCGGTTTCGCGGTATGCTGTTCGGTCAAGATAGCACCTCTTCTCGATGGCCGTCGTCATGCCCATCCGTGACAAGACGATGATGCGTAAACGCTGAAATCGGCGCTAGGTCCGAAACGGATTTGGGCGGGAGCGAAGCGCCTGCATCGGCGTTGTTCACAAGGCCGACGACGTGATCGGCGATTTCATCGATCATCCCTTGCGGCGAGAAACCGAGATGCTCCTTCAGCGAGCGATCGTCCGCCCAGTCCTCGTTGTCTGCGATCACCATACGCCCAAAAGCATCCGCCTGCATGTCAACCTCGATGGAAAAGCAGGCCTCTGGCCAAATGCCGAAGTGATCGCCGATCACAAGCGTATTCTCAATGTCGACGATGCCGGTGACCGCCTCATAGATGCGCTCTTGAATGACCTGCTCCGGCAAGGTACCTCCGACCCATCGATGGGCATGAATACGTCCGGGAACTACTGACGTGGCGGTGTTACCGATCAGAATCAGACATGTCGGTTTCGTCACGTCTGGGTCCTGAAATCGCTGCACGATGTGGATCGGACCCCATGTCATATTTTCGATCGTGATGTCGGAACGATCGGCAAACGCTTGCTCGAGCGTCACCATCAATCTCGGTCCGAGGGGATAACAGTCGAGCACCGGCGTATAACCGACGATCCCGATCAGCGTCTTCCCCGCATACGTCATGGACCTCTCCGCCCCGTCGCTCAGCTCACGCCGCAAGCACAGGTGGTCACCTCACGTGTCACAATCCGATCCGATCCCTCAACCATCACATGGGTCGTGCATGGCATGCAGGGATCGAAGGAACGAAGAGCACGCAACACATCGATGCCCTGGAACGTCGATCGATCAGTAATGTTGGTCTCGATGATCGGCGTGTTCAACACGGCCTGCTCATAAGGACCTGGCTCGCCCCAGGGCGTCTTTGGGCAGGCGTTAACAGTGGATGGCGTCACAATCTGGTAGTTCGCAAGTAAGCCGTCTTGGATTTCACAATGATGGCTGAGAAAGCCACGCCCCGCACCCCAAAAGCCGACGCCGATCGCATGGCCTGCCGCTGGGATCTCGAAAGGCGTCGCAACCTTAGTCTCGCCACGCTTTTGTAGATCAAAGGCGCGCGATAGGTTTTCGATGGTCACCATCAAATTGAAGGCGACCGCATAAGCACGGGCCCGGTTACGCTCGAAGGCATTCCAGTGCTCGGGCACGGACCATTCGACTTCCATCGCCGGCAGGCTCGAACCCTTCGCGAGATTGAGACGAAGGCTCTTACCCGTTGATTCGATATACTCGCTTGCCGGCAGCTTATTCGCGAGCGCAGAGACATAAACACGTGCATAGGCGCCAGCCTCGAACGTGCGACGATCCCAGGTCGGGGTAGTCGACCAGGAGTAGCGCTCCTTCCAATTCTGCGAGCCCGGCCTTGGAATCGTGGTCTTGTTCCAGGGATGATTCGGGCTGAGTGGACTGCCGAGCGGGTCCGTCTTAAAGGGATAGTCGTCCCATGTTTCATAGTAGGAGTGCTCGACGAATTCCTCGAGGCCGACATTGATGTCGGTCAATCGGGTGGTCACGAGCTTGCCATCGACCACCACGCCAGGTGTCGACCAGCGATGCTCACCCCAATAGTCGCAGTTCTCATAAGTGGCGTCGTAATAGTCTTCATGATCCCACTGTCCAAGATCCACCATGGTCGCTGGCAGCCGGCCGCAATCGAGATAGCGTTCATCCGCTTCATAGAAGAAATCAAAAACATCGTCCCAGATACCGATGCACTTCTTAGCGTAGTCGAAGAATTGCTGAATACGCAGATAGAACTCGTTGAAGGTTGAGGTCGTGATCGTTGTGGTGACCCCACCTGGAATAATGGTCTCCGGATGCGGATACTTGCCGCCAAGCAGCACATAGGCTTCGCGGGCCACACGGGTCATCTGCAGCGCTTCGAGATAGAGCTTGCCAGTCAGCGGATTGAGATCGGTCATAATCTCGCCGATGGTGCGATAGCCGTGCAGATCGACATGCTTCGCGGTCGCCGACACAGCTTTATCCCAAATCTCCGGATTCGTCTGCTTGATCAAGGACTCGGAATAGTCCGGCCCGGACAGGACAAAGAGATGGAGCGGATTGTCGTAGAGATATTCGCAACTGAGCAACAGGTTTCGCGTGACGATACCCATGGGCGGCGGCTTGATACCAAGCGCCATCTCCAGCGATAGCGCTGATGCCGTCGCATGAACGCCCCCACAAACACCGCAGGCACGCGATGAGATAAAGGCTGCATCCCGCGGATCGCGTCCGCGCAGGATCACTTCATAGCCACGAAACAGGGTCGCCATTGAATTGGTTTCGAGAACTTTGCCCTTCTCAAGATCGACGGTCGAGTGGAAGGCCAAGGCACCAGCAACACGTGTCACCGGATCGAAGTCGACATCGGCGATCTGTCCGTTCCTGACCGCAATGTCGCGCAGCATCTCCTGCCGCTCCTCGATCGTCTGCGTCTGATACTCATAAGGGTTCTTAACCCCTGGCTTCAGATGCGCGCGACCCTGCTCGTCGAACTCGATAGGTAAATTTTCAAAGCACATCCAAACGCATTCCTTTTTTATCCGGCCGTGCCGGCTTGACCCTGTTTCGCAACATTGACGATCGCTGCAAGATTCTCATTCGCTTTCAGAAGATCAGGCGCCAGCGCAGAGAGTCCGCCGTTGATCGTGTCGACCTTGGCGTTCAGACTACCCGTATCATCCCGGACTTTGGCAAGTCCACCAGCCAGCGTTTCTAAGTGATCGGCACCACGTTTCAGCGCGATGTAAATGCCAATCAAGTGATAGGCCACCAAAACCACAATCAGGAGCACGACAACGACCGTAAGTACGGTCAAGAAACCAATCATCGCCCGTTCTCCTTCGTTGCGCGTAGGGCCAAGAGGCCCGCAACCACGCCCGTCTTCGCCTCAATACCTTCCGTCACAGGCTTCATCGCAACAGCGGTCTCAATGGTTTCGTCGAGTGCGGGGATGGCTGCTGTATGATCAGCGATACGTAAGCCTGCCTCCTTCATGTCGCGAAAATACGTCTCGATATTGCGCGCGGCCTGCAACGCGCGTCGAAGCAGCGACACCGCGATCGGAACAATCGCCAGGACAACAATCAGGAGCGTGATGGACCAAATGGCAAGCATCGTCACTTCTCCTGCGCTTGAAGCGCTTTGTGCAAACCAGCAAGTGTGTCATCGACACCCGCGAGACCTCCGGCAACATTGCGGAGGCCTGCATTGATGTCAGGCGCCGCCTGCGGCAGATGCGAGGTCTCCCGCTCGATCGCTCGGAGACCAAGCCGGAGCTTGGCAAGATACGAGTCGCCGCGACCACCGATCGATTCGAGCGCCGCCACGATCTTGGTGAGCGCAAAGGCCACCACGCCCAGAAACGCTAGGGCTGCAATAGCGGTCAGTAACGTTAGAAAAACCATCACAACAGCTCCGTCACGGCTTTGCCTGCCAGATACAAGCAGGACAGCCGGGGCAGGTTTCGGCATGCTCTCGGATCGACGTTGCATGAGCTGCGATCCGCCCGGCACGGCCAAGGATGCCGCCAACCGCATCCTTCGTGGCATGCAGGCTTGCAATGTGAATTGTGTTATTGGCAACGCGTTGACCCCGAACCCAGATCTCCGCCGCTACGTCATCAATGTCCATGGCCGTCTTGATGATTAGACGCAACAAAAAGGCGACCACCAGGGTCACGACAAGAAGGAGGGCAATCGCGATCCACCAGCTCGTGATGGGATTGGTCCCGTCGATTAAGTGCATGCGCAGTCCCCCTCAAGCAACGTCTGTGCCGCGATGCGTATGGCCCACGGCGTCGACGATCGCAGCGCAATTCCCTTCGATCGCGCGAGCGCCATCAAGCAATTGACCGGCGACGGCGTTGGTATCGCGAAGAGCCCATATTGAACGCGTGTTGACGTCAATCTCGCCGACGATCTCGGATGCCGCTAGCGCCAAACGACGGATGCGTCGCGCCTGGTAGAGGATGCCGAGCAATAGGATAGCCACCACAAGAACGACGATGATCCCGACGAGAAAACCAAGGGTCCAGTAGGTCATCGTCACATCCTTCCTGTCATGGCTCTCGGTCCCTACTCCGCCGCGATCCGCTCGGACGTCTTGGCACCATCCAGATAGCGCCTCGCAGACGCCTGCAGCTCCTTTTGCCGATCCGATCCAGGAGCAAAGGCCGTGCCGACACTCTTCAAACGCTCGTAAAAATAGCTGACAGCCTTATCGACCGACGATGGTTTGCCATCGACATTCGCCCAGCCGCTTGGAATGTTGCCCTCATCCTTCCAACGCGGCGTCAGATTGCGGCTTCGTTGGGTGAAGCCACGAAGGTACGATATAAAGCTGCCAGTGCCGCGGCTTACCGTAGAGGACAGCATCGTGCCCGGCGGTGCCTTGTAAAAGGGAGCAAAGGCGTCGGGAAAACCAGGCATGGTACAACCGATGCAAATGCCACCTGTGTTCATACAGCCGCCGTTGTGACCGATGGCACCTCGTGACACCATGTTGCACTGAACGACAGGCCCCCAGCAGCCGAGTTCTACCAAACACTCCTTTTGGCCATACTCGTCGGCAAACTTGCCTTCCTCATAGTTGCCAGCACGCACACAGCCGCGATGCACCGTAGACTTGAACATCCAAGCTGGGCGGCCGAGCTCGTCAAATTCAGGAAGCGGCCCGAAGCCGGAGAGGAACATCAAGACGGACGCGATGGTCTCGGTGATGTTGTCACCGAGAGGCGCACAGCCCGGCACATTGATCGGTGGCAGACCTAACGCGCTCAGATAGTCCTTGCCCAGATAGTCCATCACCGACATCGAATTGGTCACATTGCCGGCGGCCGCCGGTATACCACCCCAGGTCGCACAGGTGCCCACCGCAATGACCGCCGCAGCACCTGGCGCTAAGTCGCGTAGCCAATGCGCCGTGGGGATTGGCTTGATCGAGCCGTCCGCAAGCTCCTCCGTGCCCATGGCCGACCAATAGCCGCCGAACTCACCGGCGATCGTCTCATCCGGAACCGAGCCTTCGAATAGGACAACGTAAGGGGCACCAAGCTTCCCGGCCTTCGCGAGATGATGGGCCTGCATGAAATCCTTGCCGGCCGTAACCGAAAGGACGGGGTGATGCAGGATGATCTTGGGAAGGCCGGGAATTGCGGCGGTCAGAAGCTGCTCGACGGTCGGATTCTGTGCGCCGACAGTCGCGATCGAGCAACCATCACAACTCATGCCGGCAAGCCAAAATGCATGCACTTCCGTTATCGGGCCGTCATCCAGCGTGAAGCGCGGGATGTAGCCCGCCGAATCAGGACCCTGGCCTAACGTGCCGTTCCCTGCCTGACCCCGACCGTTTCCTTCGGCCATGTGAAGCTCCTCATGCCACGTCTCCACCATCAAGCCTAAAGGCTTGTCCCAAGGGCAAGGTCAAATGCTAACTGCAGCAAAACGATCGATTAGTCTTCCTTCACCCCGCAGGAACACGGACGCATCAGTGCTGCACAAATGCAATCGCCATCTTGCTGCGTAGGCGTGGACAGAAGCGCGTGGTAACGGGCCTCCAGATCATCATGGCGACCCTGTAAGACGGCGATCTTGAGCGCGTAATCCTGAACCTCGCGGTCCAAAAGGCCGAGCAGCCGCTGGCGGAGCGACCGGCCATCGTCGTCGTCTAAGAGTCGTCGGATCGCCTCGATCGATAGATCGAGCGTGCGCAGGCCGACAACGATTTCGGCGCGCTTTGCAGCTTCTGCGGAGAAGACTCGGTAGCCGTTGTCTGTGCGCATGGCCTCGGCGATGAGGCCGATTTTCTCATAGTGACGAAGGGTTTTCGAAGTGACACCAAGCCTTTTCGCGAGGTCGCCGATCTGGACAGCATCGCCCTCCTCGACTTGCGGTCTAAGCGCGCGCATCGTCCCCTGCACGATCCGATCCGGCCTGAGCAGCGCCTGCAATCATGTCGATCTCGGCGGCGATCGCCCTGATAGCCTCGACCGCCTTCGATTCCGGAGCATGATCGAACGGAGCTTTGGCGTCACGTTCGGCATTCATCATCGCCTCATCATAGGGGACGGTGCCGATCATGGTCATCTTATGCTGTTGGCAAAACGCCTGAATTGCCTGCAGATCGTCGTCCGAACGCACTTTATTGGCAACAACACGTACGTAGGGTATGCCCAGCTCGTCGGCGAGCTCCGCCGTCCGCATAGCCGCCTCCAGCGATCTGTAATAGGGCTCTGCAACCACCAACATCATATCAACATGTCGCGCCGTGCCACGTTTGAGATGCTCGAGACCGGCTTCCATATCGGTAATGGTATGCTCACCGATGTTGGTCAGTTCAGTGATCAGTCCACGCACAGCTCTGTGCGAAGCACACATGCAGCCGGAGCCTGCCGATCCGTGCGCAGGTTTGCCCATGACGATCAGATCGACATCGTCAGCGACTTTCACCGCAAATTGCTTCATGATTTCGTCGTTGGAGAGTTGCGGCACCATCTGCGCGACACCATCGACGACATCACCACGCTTCATAATCGAGGCTGGGATATAGGTGATCCCGTCTGCCGCCTCCCGGCTCATGCCCAAGGTCAGGGCGAGGTTCGGATTGGGATCGCCGTCGATCGCCAGCACGCGCTTTTGTCGCTTGGCAAAGATTCGCGCAAGCGTGCCAGCAATCGTCGTCTTGCCAGAGCCGCCCTTGCCGACCGTCGCGATCTTCATATCCTGAACTCCCCAAACATTGTTGGTCCGGCACCAGTCCGCCAACATGGCGGCTGTCCGGGAGCAAACGTGAACCGGCTAGAAAAAATACACAATAGGACGCATCGAAGTATAGAGACGATCACGTCATGACCCACCACGTCGAGGCGAAACCGAGAAAGCCACGCTCGAGCGCTCTGGTCTGGGCAGGCCTTGTCGCAAGCGCGGTCATCTTTGCCGTTCTCTTCATTAACTTCGACTGGCCGCGATTTCTTGAGGCCTTGCGACAGGCCGATCTCGTGCTCCTGTCGCTCATACCGCTTTCCGTCGCCGCCGAGCAGATCTTCCGCGCGGTGAAATGGCGCGAATTGCTGAGCCCCTTTGCCCAACTCTCGATCTTCCGGCTTTACGGTGCCGTGATGGTTGGCTATTTCGCCAATTACATCGCACCGGTGAAGGTGAGCTTTTTGGTACGTGCATGGATCGCCGGACGAGCGGGTAAGATCTCGACATCGACGGCACTTGGTACCGTCACATTAGATCGGCTCGTAGACAGTATTGCCTTCGTGCCACTCGTCATTCTTGCAGCGACGACGATCACACTTGATCATCAAGACGCTGTCATAACATCGCGTCTGCTCTGGGCTGCGTTTGGCAGTCTTGTCCTGCTGCTGGCGCTCGGCTGTTTGCTGATACGTTGGTCGAAGGCGGCAAAAGCCGGAGCGGGGGTTCCAAGACGTCTCTTAGCCATGTTGCCCAATCGCTGGGCTGAATTTATCGAGCGTTTCACAGCACTCTTCGCCGAAGGCATCAGCCTGCCCACGAAAGCCAAAAGCCTCACCGTGATCTTCAGCGCCGCGTTCGCAATGAAAGTCATGGCGGTGGCCCATCTGGCCTTTGCCGGCAATGCGTTCGGTGCGGACCTATCGCTACATGACTACCTCTTTGTCATGGTCTGCATCGGTTTCGTCGTCGTGATCGCCTCGACGGTTAAGATTGTTGGCGGTTTCATCGCAAGCGCCGTCATCATGTTGCAGCAGTTTAACGTCGAAACCGAGGTTGCGACCGCCATGGCGCTCTCCGTGTTGATCGCATCCCGTAGCACCGTGATCGCAAGTGGCGCCATCGCCCTTTGGTATGAGCGCTTGGACCTATCCATCATCAATCTCTGGACTCGTCGAAGCAGTAAGAACACCAGTGACCTTCAGCCCTCGCCGAGCCGAGAAAGCGCGCCATCTCAATGGAAGTAACAGCAGGGTCCGATCGCCCCTGAAACCTTCGCGAGCTGGTCGTCATGGGACATGTCCGCCGGATTGCCAAAAGGGTTGTTATCCGCCTGCTCGCAGGCTGCTGGCCGCTTTGTCGATTTTGGTATCACTGGCATGGCATCAGACTTCAAGGGCAACCGCATGACGATGTCTGGTACTTCGCATACGGCGCCAACATGCATGACAGCGCATTTCGTGAACGTCGCCGCATGAAACCACGTGAGGCGCGCGCCGGTCGGATCGACGGCTACAGGTTGCGTTTCAACCTTGATGGATATCCGAGAGGTAAGGCAGCACCAGCCAACATCACGGCCGAACGTGGCGCTGAAGTCTGGGGTGTTCTCTATCGGCTAAAGCGTCGCGATCTTATTTGGCTGGACTCAACCGAAGGCGTGCCTGGACGACGCTATCGCCATCTTTGGATCTTAGCGGAAGATCGACGGGGCATGCCTGTCGATGCGGTCACCTACATCGCCGACGGCAATGAGAAGGACGGCAAACCATCGCATCGCTACATCACGTTACTGCGTGAGGGTGCGAGGCATCATGACCTGCCGGATGACTGGATCGCTTACCTCAACAGTGTTGAACCGGCCAAGCCCTAGTGAGACATGCCGTCGGGCAACCTCGAAAACTTGACAATGGGCTAAGCACAAAGATTACTAGTTTTAACGGAATAAACGGGCAAGTTGGGAGGACTGAATGATGCGGTTTCTATACGGCCTATCTTACTTGCTTATCGCCGGCGTTGGATCGGTTTTGTCTTTCCAGGCAAAGGCGCAATCCGATTCGGTTGTTGTCGCAATCACGGCGGATCCCGGACACTTCAACCCAGGGATTACCACCGGCTACAACGTCCATGTTGTCGCTGATTCGATGTTCAATGGCCTGGTGGCGCTAGACAGCAATCTGACCCCCACGCCCGATCTTGCAACAAGCTGGACGGTCAGCAACGACAACAAACTCTACAGCTTCGATTTGGTAACAGACGCTCGGTGGCACGATGGCACACCCTTTACCTCGGCAGACGTCAAGTTCACGTTCGAGAACGTCCTCTTCAGCTATCATGCCAGGACCAAGTCTGGCCTTGGCAGTGTGGTCGAAGCGATCGAAACACCCGATGCACACACCGTCGTCTTTCGCATGGCCGAGCCCTACGGCCCGCTGCTACAGCGCCTCGACGTCACCGAAGCGCCAATCCTGCCGAAGCACATTTTTGAAACCGGTGGTGATCCCAATGAACATCCGGCAAATCTGCAACCCATCGGTACCGGTCCGTATCGCTTTGTCGACTACAGTCAGGACGATACGATCACACTCGAACGCAATGACGACTACTTCAAACCTGGCCTGCCAAAACTCGAACGTCTTATCTTCCGGGTGATTCCGGACTCGACGACACAGCTTTTGGCCCTCGAACAAGGCGAGGTTGACTATGTGAACCGCATTCCACTCGCCGACGTCGAGCGACTACGCGAACAGGGCGACATCACCCTCGTGGACAGCTCAACCGGTCCTGGCGGTGGCAATTGTATCGTCACCATGTCCTTCAATCTCGAGCGTGAGATGCTGCAATCCCTCGAGATACGCCAGGCCATCGCCCATGCCATCGATCGCAATCGGATGGTTGACCAAGTTCTCTTCGGACTAGGCCGTGTTGCCCAAGCACCGATCTCGAGTGCCATCGGCTGGGCCCATGGACAAAACAGCCTGTCGGCTTTTGACTTCGACCCGGCAAAAGCAGAGGCTCTTTTGGACAAAGCCGGGCAGCTGCGCAAAGACGGAGCAAGGTTCGAGCTCGATGTCGTGCACTTCCCCGCGTTCAGCAAATATGCCGAAGTCATGAAACAAGATCTGGCTGCCGTCGGCATCGACCTTGTCTCGCGTCCGCTCGACCGCGCCGCTGCCGTCGATGCAATCTTCAAGCAGCGAGACTTCGATACCAACATCATCTCCTATTGTAACGGTCTCGATCCAGATATCGGGGTCAAGCGCATGTACGTCTCGAACAACATCGGCCCTATCCCGTTCTCCAACGCAGCCGCCTATCGAAACGATCAGGTCGACGATCTGTTCGATGCTGCTGGTAAGACGTCGGACCGCGATACCCGTCAACGTCACTATCTTGAAGTGCAAAACCTTCTCGCCGAGGATTTGCCTTACTGGTGGCTGGCGGAAAGTACCTTCGTGACCGGTTATCGCGACACCCTTGAAGGCTTCAGGCCTTGGACAGGACAATTCGCCGAGGCGGCGAGCTTCAAGTAAGGCCGAACCTCAATGGGCCGCTATCTGGTCCGTCGTTTACTTCAGATCGTGCCGATGCTGTGGTTGATCGGCACGATCGTCTTCTTTCTGATTCATCTCACGCCAGGTGGCCCGATCGTCGCCCTAGCCGGCGAATTCGTAACCGCAGAATACCAAGCATCGATCGAGCGTCTTTACGGTCTGGACCGACCGCTGTTTGAGCAATATCTGCGGTATCTCGGCCTTCTTGCCCAAGGCGAATTAGGACAATCCTATAGTTTCAAGGCGCCGGTGCTCACGGTCATCTTGGAGCGGCTTCCTGCAACACTTCTTCTCATGCTTCCGGCAATTGTCCTATCAGCCGTAATCGGTATTTGGGGCGCGGCTTTGGTCGCAAGGCACCGCGGCCGCATGATCGAAATGGGCATTGTCGGCTGCAGCCTTCTTTGCTTTGCCGTGCCGATCTTCTGGCTCGGACAACTTCTCCTGCTGACCTTTGCGGTCAAGGCGGGTTGGTTCCCGATCCAAGGCATTGTGGACGCGCGAGCGGCCCATGAAGGCGTTCGCCTCTGGCTTGACGTCGCCCATCATCTACTCTTGCCATGCTTGACCCTTGTGCTCCATCAGCTCGCGTTCACCGTCCTTATCGCCGCTTCCTCGCTTCGAGATGAAATGGCGAAACCCTATTTTCTGACAGCACTTGCCAAGGGGCTCGATCTGCCGACAGCGCAGTATCGCCACGCTTTGCCAAACGGCCTGCTGCCGGTTGTGACCCTCATCGGCAACCGCGTCGGCTGGCTCATAGCGGGCGCCATCCTGGTTGAGAATGTCTTTGCCTGGCCGGGCCTTGGGCGCCTCGTTGTCGGTGCATCCCTCGATCGCGACTACCCGCTGATTCTAGGAATCGTCCTGGTCATCGGCGCCCTAACCTTAGTTGCCAATCTCATCACAGATCTTCTCTATAGCCTGATCGATCCACGCGTACGTCAGGGTGAAACGCTCAATGCAAGGTGACGTGGCTCAGACAACCGCCGCGCAGCGGGAACACCGCGCCGCCAGCCTGCAACAACCCGTCTTCGGCCGTCCGTCGCATAGGCGATTGATCGTCGGTGCCATCATCTTGTTACCCATCTGCCTTGCCGCTCTCTTCGCCTCCGAAACCGCACCCTATGATCCATGGTTAAGTGTTGCGAAACCATTTCAGGCACCGAACATGGCACACCCATTCGGCACCGATGACCTTGGCCGGGACCTTTTTTCTGCTGTGATCGCCGGCGCGCGCACCTCGCTGCTGGTCGGTCTAGCCGTCGCTCTTCTCACCGCATCGATCGGCATCGTCATCGGCTTGGCCGCTGGCTTTGTTGGAGGCTGGCTGGATGATGCATTGATGCGGCTGGCTGAAATCGTTCAGATTCTCCCCCGCTTTTTCATTGCGATTCTCGTTGCCGCGATGATCGGCACATCCATCGTCCATCTGATCTGGGTGCTCGGCCTCATGTCCTGGCCAGGCCTCGCCCGCATCGTGCGCGCCGAAAGCTTATCCCTGCGCAGCCGGCCCTTCGTGCAGGCCGCCGTCGCCCTTGGCGGCAGCCAACGCTGGATCGTCTGGCATCATGTTCTACCCCATGCCAGCCGTTCGATCATGGCGGTTCTCTCGCTGGTCACCTGCGCCGCAATTCTTACCGAGGCCGGCCTTGCCTATCTCGGCCTTTCGGACCCGAATGTTATCAGTTGGGGCCGTTTGATCAGCAACGCCCAAAGCTTCCTCTACCGGGCCTGGTGGCTATCCGTTTTTCCCGGCCTTGCAATTGTGGTCACAATCATCGCCATTACACTCATCATCGACGGACTCAGACGCGACTGATCCAACCTATCCTTGCGTCGGCCACACCCGATGTTCGTCATCGATAACAAAGACATGTCGATGACGCCGTCCACGACCGTGCAGCAGAGCATCGCGAATATGTGGATGATCATCGGGAAGATCATCATGAACGTGCTCGATGATCGCGGGGTCGTCCGCAGGCCAAACCAAGCCCGCCACCATGATACCGATCAATCCGATCATACCAAGCACGATCATCGCCACGTTCATGCCAGCATGATCACCAACCCAGCCCGCCAAAGGATAGGTCAAGAGCCAACAAGCGTGCGACAGGGTGAATTGAGCGGCAAAGATAAACGAACGATCCTCGGCGCGGACCGATCGCCGAAGTAGCCGTCCAGAAGGTGTCAACGTCATCGCATAAGCAAAACCGAGGGCCAGCCAGGTGATAAGCAGGATCGGCCAGGAAACCATCTTGCCAGCACTCGTCGCGATACCGAGAACCAGGAGAAGAACACTCATTCCAAAGCCGGCGGTCAGCATCACACTTCGGTCACGCACGCGCTCGAGCAGGGACGGCAGAAGCAGAGCCGCCAGCACCGAACCCAAACCAAATGCGCCGAGGGCAAGCGCAAAGTCGCTCTCCGAACCGCTAAAGTCCACACGTACGACAACGATGGTATTGACGATGACCATTGCGCCGACCGCTGAGACCGTCAGATTGAGCGCCAGGAGACCGCGAAGCCGAGGCGTCGCTAGATAAATGCGGCTGCCGCGCGTGACGCGCTCGATGAATCCGCGACCCTTGGAGTCCTGCGCAGCGGCTGGCAAGGACACGGCCATCACCAAAATCGCCGAGATAACGAAGCCTGCGGCGGTGCCAACGAAGAGCCCATGAAAGCTTATAACAGTGAGCAAAAGACCGGCCATAACGGGACTGACCAGGTTTTCGAGTTCATACGCAAGCCGCGAGACCGAAAGCGCTTTCGTATAGTCCGCCTCCTTTGGGAGAACGTCGGGAATCAATGCCTGAAATGTCGGGGTGAACGTCGCTGACGCCGCCTGCAAAAGAAAAATCATGACATAAACCTGCCAAATCGACTCTACAAAAGGCAGCAAAAGCGCGATCGCGGCGCGCACCGCATCCATCGCGATCAAGACCTGCTTTCTTGGCAGGTTAGAGATCATCGCTGACGCGACCGGCGCCAGCGCCACGTAAGCAATCATTTTGATGGCAAGCGCTGTGCCTAAGACCATTCCGGCCTTGTCGCCGGCAAGTTCGAAGGCAAGGAGGCCGAGTGCAACGGTCAACAGCCCTGTGCCGAGCAATGCGACAAGTTGGGCGGAAAACAAAAGGCGGTACGTCTTCTGCAGGAGGACGTCAAACATGAGAGCCTACAGCGACGCAGCTCGAACCAAGATCACGAGCCCAACGCTCTTCCGCGCGATCGAACCGCTGATAGGGACCCATAGCGCGGCTTGCCGGGTCATGGGCTTTGGGGCAATCTCCATGGTCGACACGTCGCCGCCAAACTTCGGGAGTCGCATGGATACGCTTAAGGTCATGGATCATGGTGATATTTTTGAGCTGAGTTTCGATGATCTCAAGAAATTTCACGGCACAAAAAGCATCTGTGGCCTAACAGTCTCCTTCAAGGTCATGCAAGCGGCCTGGGAGGCCCTTGCAGCGGGCGCCCCAATCCCGCGCGCTGAGCTATCGGTGGCAACAGCTTTTCCTGGGCCGGGCGCGCGGGACGGATTCGAAATGGTGATGCGGGCAGTGACCCGGGAAAAATACTGGATTGAGACCAATGTCACGCCATCCGACCAGATCGCTGAAGCTGCCAAGGGCGCTTATTTCTTCCGCATCACGGGCTACAAACGGATAGTGGCGCTCGGCTTGAAACCGGACATGGTGCCGTCGGAGTTTGTGCCGCTCCGCCGGCGGCATCTGGCAGGCACGCTTGACGATGACGAGCAAGCGAGATTTCGCCGATTGCAATTCACTTTCTCGGAGGCCCTGCTTGCCGTAACTCCAAGTGAAGCGGTCAACCTCTTGAGCATCGATGATGCACCAAATGCAGGCAATACTGTATGACAGTACCGATCCTGCTCGGGCGGTTCTTGTCGCCTTATGTACGCCGCGTCGGTGTGACCCTAAATCACTTCGATATCGCTTTTGAGCGGCGCATCATCTCGGCAATCGGTGACCAACAAGAACGCGAGCAAGCGAATCCCGTCGGACGTGTACCGGCCCTGATCCTGACGTCCAGCGAGACCCTGATCGATAGCGCGGCGATCCTCGATTATCTCGACGAACGCGCCGGACCTGAGCGCGCCCTGATCCCGCCAAAAGGCGAGCCCCGCAGAAAAACGCTTCGCCAAATCGCTATCGCCACTGGAGCCATCGACCGAGCGATGGCTGCGAACGCCGAACGGCGGCGCCCAGCCGCGCAACACGATCAAGAACGACAAGATCGACTATTGCGTCAGGCCCGACAGGGCTTCGAGGCTCTGGAACGGGAACTCGATGGCCATGATTGGTTTGGTGATGCAGGGTTGAGCCAAGCCGATATCACCACAGCCGTGGGCGTCACGTTCATCAATCACATCTTCCCGGAGACCCTGCCGCCGGCAGCCCTGCCATCGCTTATGGCTCTCGTCGATCGTTGCGAGGCATCGTCGGCCTTTCAAGCTGCGCTGATCGACTGATTTCGGGCGTCATGCTCCGAATGTACTGAGACCGCAGAAACCGTCGTCTTGACTCACCAGGCATCTCCCTCTCTCCTTTGTGCAAATGGGAGACAATGACAATGATCTTGATGCGTACCCTGATAATGATGTCTGTGCTGATGATCGGTGCTGGCGGCGCTATCGCTGAGCCGATCACCATTCTGGATCAGCGAGAACGAACGGTTACGCTGGAGGGCGAAGCCGAGCGCGTCGTCACCATTCCGATCCCGGCGGCCTCGATGTTCATGGCCGTCGATGGCAGTGCTGATCGTCTCGTCGGCATGCATCAATTGTCGAAGGCCGCGATCAAAGGCTACATCTTGGAGCGATTCTTTCCAGAAGCGCTGAAGATTCCGTCCGATATCACGGGCAAAGGCTTCAGCTTCGTCCCCAATGTTGAGGAGCTTTTGAAGCTCGAGCCTGATCTGGTCTTTCAGTGGGGTCATTTGAATGACGATATTATCGACCCGATCGTCAATGCCGGTCTCAACGTCGCTCTGATCAAGATCGGCCAGGAAGCTTTCACCCGGCGTTGGCTGGAGATCATGGGAACAGTCCTGGGCAAGGAAGAAAAGGCCGCTGAGATGATCGCCTGGCGCGACGACGTTCAAGCCATGCTCAAGACCGAGACTGACAAGATCGCCCCTGCTGACCGTCCGCGTGTGCTCTATTTCATGAACTATCTCTCCGAACTTCGCGTTGCTGGCGGCAAGTCCTACAACAACTTCTACATCGACCTCGCTGGTGGCCAAAACGTCGCCAATGAGCTCGGCATGTTCGCGGTGGTCGGTGTCGAACAGATCATCGCCTGGGATCCGGAAGTCATCTTGCTGAATGGCTTCGAGGCCAAGCTTTCGCCGGAGGATGTTTACAACAATCCCCTCCTTGCCGATCTCAGTGCCGTGAAAAACCGCCGTGTCTACAAGATGCCGCTTGGTGGCTACCGTTGGGATCCACCCAATCAGGAATCCCCCCTCACCTGGCTGTGGCTGAGCATGGTTCTCCACCCCGAAACCTTTGATTGGGGCCTTGCTGAACGCATCGACGAGAGTTACCAAAAAATCTACGGCCAGGGCGTCACGGAAGCCGATGTCGACAACATTCTTCGCCTCGACATGAATGCAACCGCCGCGCATTACGAGATCTTCGCGCCGAATTGAAACCTGCCGCGACCCGTAGTGCGACCGACAGCACCGACGACGAACTGACGGTGAGATCGCGATGGAAGGTCGGTTTGTGGCCCCTTCTAATCACGATCTTCGCCGGCAGTGCACTTGTCTCCCTCGCGATCGGCCGTTTTCCCGTGCCGGTGTCCCATGTCATCGGCATCCTCATGGCCAACGTGATCCCTGCCGAGCCCTTTTGGACCAGTACAGAAGAACGCGTGGTCGAACTGATCCGCATGCCGCGCATCCTACTCGCAGCCCTTGCCGGTGCCGGCCTTGCCGTCACAGGCGCAGCCCTTCAAGGCATCTTCCGTAATCCTTTGGTCGGCCCACAGATCATCGGCGTCTCGTCGGGCGCGGCATTCGGTGGTGCCTTCGCCATTTTGGTCTCCGAAAGCCGCTTTCTCCTGATCGGATCGGCCTTCGCCTTCGGCATGGCTGCGATGATCATCGTCTATCTGATCAGCCGACAACAGGGACGCGCTTCAATCCTGATGCTTGTGCTTTCCGGCATCGTGACCAGCGCTTTCTTCTCGGCCCTCGTCTCGCTAACCAAATTCGTCGCGGATCCCGATGACAAACTACCCGCTATCGTTTTCTGGCTCATGGGCAGCTTTGCATCGGCAAGCTACGACAAGGTCTGGCTCATCGCGCTTCCGGTCGTGATCGGCAGCACGCTCGTCTACCTCCTTCGCTTTCAGATCAACGTGTTGTCACTCGGCGACGAGGAGGCTGGCACGCTTATGCCCCATATCGAGCGCATCCGATGGATCGTCTTGGCGGCCGTCGCTCTAATTAGCGCCGCCGTCGTTGCTGCGGCCGGCATCATCGGCTGGGTCGGCCTCGTCATCCCTCATTTTGCTCGCATGCTGACTGGCCCAGATCACCGCGTTCTGATTCCCGCGGCGGCTGTGATCGGCGCGATCTACCTCATCCATGTCGACAATCTAGCGCGCACGGCGATTGCTGCAGAAGTCCCGGTTGGCATTATCACAGCACTGATCGGTGCGCCCGTATTTGCCTATCTCTTGCGGCGCGCGGCGAACAAGGGCTGGACCAACGAATGATCGCCGTCGACCAAGCCGGTTTCCGCTTCGGTGATCGCTGGATCTATCGGGGCATAAGCTTTGAAGCAGAACCCGGTGACATGGTTGCCATCCTCGGCCCGAATGGCAGGGGCAAGACAACACTCCTCAAAGCGATCGTCGGTCTCTTAAAGCCACAGGAGGGCACAATCCAGGTCACCGGGCGAATAGGCTATGTGCCGCAACGCACCGAGGTGGCGTTCGCCTACAAGGCTATCGACATGGTGGTGATGGGTCGTGCCAGTCAGATCGGCGTTTTTCGCTCGCCGACGTCTCAAGATTTCCAAAGGGCCCACGCCGCCCTTGATCAGCTTGGACTGCGCGACTACGCCGAACGTTCATTTGATCGCTTGAGCGGCGGCGAGCGCCAGTTGGTACTAATTGCGAGGGCGCTCGCCTCCGACTGCGACCTTCTCATTTTGGACGAGCCAGCCTCAGCCCTCGATTTTAGAAATCAGGACACCATTCTGTCGACACTTCGCCGGGTGGCAGCCGAGAACGGCCTTACCATCCTGCTGACGACGCATTTCCCGCAGCACGCCATGCATCTCGCGAACAAGGTTCTGTTGATGCATGATGTCGACCGGCATCAGTGGGGCGACGCAAAAGAGATGTTGACCGAACGACATCTGGAAGCCCTTTACGGCCTCCCCATTCGCACTGTTCAAGTTGATGCTCATGGCAAAATAGCCACGTCGGTCATTCCCATTTTTTCCTGACGAGGCACCTGCGTGCCAATCGTGTCGCCGCGCACCCCTGTAGCTGCCGACAGGGATGGAGCTCGCCGACATACTGGCCACACTACGTCTCCAGTGGCTCCTCGAGCTCAATCCAGCTATGCCCCAGTACCGGTTGAGCACCACGCCCCGCCTTTTGGCGCGATCATTCAATACAAACTAGACCTGACTGCTAACCTAGGCAGCAGATTGATGGAGAGGTCTCATGAAGCTGACGATCAATGGCGTGGTGCAAACCCTCCCCGATGACTGGAGAGAAGAGCCGTTGCTCTACGTCCTCCGTGAAGCGCTGGGGCTCGTCGGCGCAAAATTTGGCTGCGGCCTCGGCCAATGCGGTGCCTGCACCGTCATCATCGATGGCGAGGCGCGCCGCTCTTGCCTTGAGATCGCCGGATCTTTGGAAGACTCGCTGGTCGAAACCATCGAAGGGTTAGGCAAACCCGAGCAGCCGCATCCTCTCCAATCTGCTTGGATGGAGCAACGTGTTCCCCAATGCGGCTATTGTCAGGCCGGCCAGATGATGTCCGCTGCAGCGTTGCTTCGCAAAACACCACGACCAAGTGACGACGAGATCGAGGCGGCGATGGAGGGCAATCTTTGCCGCTGCGGTACCTATCGGCGCATCCGGGCTGCAATCAAGCAGGCAGCGGAGGCACTGTCATGAGACGGCGCAGCTTTTTGACGATGTCGGGTGGAGCCGCGGCCTTCGCCATCGTCACCACACCCGCGTCGGCCTTCCCGACCATCCCCGGAAGGCCGGACGCTGAAGCTGCCGATGCCCTGAGCTGGATTGCCTATCGAGACGGTCGCTATCTCCTGTCCTTGCCTCGCGCCGAGCTTGGCCAAAATATCTCAACCGGTTTAAAGCAGGTGGCCTGCGCTGAATTGGATGTGGCTTGGGAAGCGATCGACGTGGTCACTCCAGACACCAACAATATTGCGCCCTATCGTGCGACCGTCGGCAGTGAGAGTATTCAAGACTACGCCTTGCCTCTCGCCCAAGCCTGCGCCGCACTCCGAGATGCACTCGCTGCCGGACGACGTGGTCCGATAGAGGTCGAAGAGCGCCCTCTTGACGAACTGCGCGCTTTTCGTCCGGGCACCATCAAAGACGATGTGCCCATCGTCGACCTGGATCGGATCGTCTTTGGCCAACCCCTCTTTGCCGCCGATGTCCGCCTACCAAATATGGTCTTTGGCCGTGTCCTGCGTGCGCCGGTCTCACCGGAAATCCCATCGAGACCCCAAGCCTTCGATGCCGAAGCTGCCAAGGCCGATCGCGGTTTCGTCGCTCTCGTGGAGGACGACACGCTCCAGTTCAACAAGAGCCGAGGTCTCGGGATTATCGGCGCCACACCATCAGCCCTGGATCGGATCGAGGCAGCCCTTTCCGTGGATTGGGACATCGGAGAGATCCCAGATAACGACACGATCGAGCGGGCGCTGGATATTGATCGGCGACTGGCCCGGGACAGCGTGGACTACGACGTCGTCAATGAGACGATTGAAGAGGAGGCGGCCTGGGATGTTGATATGCGTATCGACACGCCGATGGCTGCCCACGCAGCGATCGAGCCGAGGGCAGCCGTCGCCGACATGGGGCGAGATGGCGGTCGCCTATGGGTCGGCTCCCAAGATCCATTTTATGTCCGCGATACATTGGCCGATCGGTTCGACCTCAATGAGGAGGCGATCATCGTCATCCCCAAACGCACTGGCGGTGCATTCGGTGGGAAGGTCTTGCCTATGGTCGAGATCGAGGCAGCGGCTCTGTCCCATGCCATCGAACGGCCGGTTAAGGTGCAGTGGACACGCGGCCAGGAAATGATACTTGCCTATCATCGTCCAGCGACCAGCCATCGCCTGCAGGCTCGGGTGCAAGACGGTCAGGTCAAGGATTGGCGCCACCGATTCTCCTCTGGCCATGTCATCTTCACCAACGCGGCCATGCCGCGCTGGCTGCAATTCTTCACCGACTTCATCGGTGACTTCGGCTCGGCAAGAAATGCGCTCCCACCCTATCGTTTGGGCGCGAGAGCCATCGGCTATGACTTGGAGCGCCTTCCCGTCCACACTGGCGCATGGCGAGGCCTCGGTGCCGGGCCGAACACACTAGCGATCGACATGGCAATGGAGGCTTGTGCCCGGGCTACCAACCGGGACCCCATCGCCTTTCGCCTCGATCATATCACCGATCCCCGGCTCAAGGCCGTGTTGACTGCTGTGGCAGAGTTGGCACCGCCGACAACCACAAAAGGACGGGGTGTCGGATGCGGGATCTATAAGGACACCAGCTACGGTGCTGTGATCGCTGATGTCGGTTTGGATGAGGACGGAACGCCCTTTGTCGAGCGCCTCTTCGCCGCTCATGATTGTGGCAAGGTCGTCAACGCTGATCAGGTGCGCGCGCAATGCGAGGGCAATCTGGTTTGGTCCATCGGTATGGTCTTGACCGAACGACTCACATTTGCTGACGGACGCATCGCCGAACAGGACTTCCTGGATTCACCAATCCCAACGATAAGAGATGTTCCCGAAATCGAGGTCGCCTTGATCGAATCAGAGGCATCTCCCACAGGATCCGGCGAGACCCTCATGGCCGCCGCTCCAGCGGCCATCGCCAACGGATTCGCGGCGCTCACCGGCAAACGACCGGAACGTTTGCCCTTCAGGGCCGAAGACTTCAGGTCGTAACGGGATGAAGGATTTTGCGTCAGCCGCGATGATGCGCCTGGTCAAAGCTGGCCTTGCGCGACAACAACAAGATTTGGGCGACCTGGCGTGCCCAGCCTCAATGCCCTTCCGTGGCGCCCACTTATCGATCGACACGAAGCGTTCAATCTTGGCAGATGTGCTCGCCGTTGCCGGGCCACAGGCCATCCTGAAAATCGGAGAAGCCATCGACGAGATGCCGGAAGAACCCGTGCATATCGCACTCAGGGCAGCGCGCAGCGCGCATGATCTGGTCAGACGCTGGCAACGGCTTGAGCGGTTTGTACACTCAAGACATCGGATCGTCATCGATCAGTCCGAGGATAAGCGATTGGCACTTCGCCACCTCTGCGAGCAACCAGGTCATCCACCACGCGCTGAGGAGGATCTCCTGGTCTTCGGGGTCATCATCGCCTTGATGCGCGCCATTGGCGTGAAGGGTCTAAGGGCGAAGATACGTGGCAGCGATGCCTGGTTATTCGACGACGGCTGGCGGGTCGCCGCCCTATCAAAGGAGACAGCCGCCTGGGAAATCACGTGGTCGAGCGTCGCTCTAAGCGTCGATCAAAGCCAAACAGGCCAAGCGCCGACCAAAGCCCTTCGCGCATTGTTTCGAAGCGATCTGCTTCGACGATGGACGATCGACGATGCAGCGTGCGAACTTGGCCTATCGCCCCGAAGCTTACAGCGTGCCTTGAAGCAGCAAGGCGAATCCTACTCGAACGTCCTGGCTTCAGTGCGCGCAACGGCAGCCGCCCACTACCTGCAATCCGGTCATATGAGCCTGAGCGAGGTCGGCTATATCTGTGGCTATGCCGATCAGGCCCACTTCACACGATTGTTCAAGGCAGCAAGTGCCATGACCCCAGGGGCCTATCAACGAAATTTCTCCACCGCTGCGTCGGCCTAAGCCCCCTCTCGACAGGACGTCACAAGGGCAACAGATCCGATCGAAATCCAGAACCTTTTCCCGAGTTTAATGTCCGAAATACGCGTCGCTCACGTTGGCATCGTCTTTGAGCGTCTCGACCGTGCCACTAATTCGAATCTCTCCCGTTTCGAGAACGAAAAGATGCTGAGCGAGCGTCATCGCAAAGTTTACATTTTGCTCGGCGATCAGGATGGTTAAGCCGAGTTCCTCATTCAGCCGTTTCAGCACGGCAGCGATGTCTGCACAGACCTTCGGCGCGAGCCCGATGGTTGGCTCATCCACCAGCAACAGCTTCGGGTCGGTCATCAGCGCCCGCGCAAGCGAGACCATCTGGCGCTCGCCCCCACTCAATGTCGCGGTCTCCTGGTTGCGCCGCTCTTTTAGGACCGGGAAGAGATCATGCGCCGTCGCAAGCCGTGTCTCGATGTCGGTGCGAGCGGTGTAGGCGCCCACCAGCAAGTTGTCCTCGACACTCATGAACGGAAATAGGTTGGCGCGCTCGGGCGCGTAGCCAATGCCGTTTTCGACGATGGCCGCTGTCGACTGGCCCGAGAGCTCCTGGCCCTTCAGTCGGATCGAGCCGTCGATCTCTGTGAGACCCATGATCGAGTCGAGCAGCGTCGACTTGCCCGCACCATTCGGCCCGATGATGCCGACGATGGCGCCCTCCTCTACCTCAAGCGACACGTCATGCAACGAGCGCGCCATGCCGTAGAAGGCGGAGAGCTTGTCAATTTCCAAAAGCGCCATGCCGACCCTCCACCTCAGTGACCGAGATAGGCGGCGCGCACGCCGTCGTTGTTCATCACGTCCTTAAAGGCCCCTTCGGCGATGACCTTCCCGAACGACATCGCGACCACGCGATCGACGAGTGGCTCCAGGGATCGGAGATCATGACTGACAATCACAAATGTCATGCCGTCTTGGCGTTTGGCAGCGAGCAAGTCTGAAATCTGAGCGATCTCACCGATAGTAAGCCCCGCGAAGACCTCATCCAGCAACATAATCTCAGGCTCGGTTGCCAGCGTACGGGCAAGCTCAAGCTTTCGGAGATCACCCATAGACAGTTGGCTTGGAAGACGCATCAGATCGTCAGACTTGAAACCGACGCTCTCAGCGATTGCGAGTTCAGCATCCGGATCCGGCCACTTGGTCAACATGGCGCCGAGGCTGTCCCGCATCAAACCCACCCGGATGTTCTCAGCAACATTCATATCGGGAAACGGACGCGGCACCTGATAGGTGCGTGCCACGCCTGACTTGATGCGCTCGTGGGTCGGGAGGTTGGAGATGTCACGGCCTCGGAAGGCGATATGGCCGGCGTCTTGCCGAAGCTCACCCATAATCTGGCTGAAAACTGTTGTCTTGCCCGCGCCATTGGGACCAATCAGGCCGAGAGATTCACCTTCCTCGACCTGAAAGGAGAGATCGTCGGTCGCGATAAGACCGCCGAAGCGCTTCACCAGCTTCTCGACCTCAAGCAGCCTGGTCACCAGACCTCCTCTCGGATCGCTGTCCCTTCAACCGACTGACCGCATCGGTCAAAATCGCATGAAGGCCTTTGGGTTGATAGACGTAGAGCAAAAGAGCAATGCCGCCGTAAATGAAGTAACGCTCCGCTCCGGGCAGCAACGGACGGAGATACTCGAGCAGGAACGTCAAAAAGAAGGCACCGGCCATCGGCCCGATGATCGTGGAAGCGCCACCGATCAGAGCTGCGACGATGATCGTAAACAGGAAGTTGATGTCAAAGAGCGCCCGCGGCGCAATCGACCCGAGATAGTGCACGTAAAAGGCCCCGCCAAGTCCGGCCACGAAAGCAGACACCATGAAAGCGAAGAGTTTGAGCTTGGTTGTGTTGAGGCCACTACCACGGACCGCATCCTCGTTCATACCGATCGCCGATAATGCCGTGCCCAGCTGCGTTCTTGTAATGGCCCAAAGGCCAAAAGCGATCGCGACCATCAAAACGAGCGAAAGGTAGAAATTGCTGACAGCACCTGTCGTCAGCGTCTCAATCCCTGACATGCCTCGCGTCCCGCCGGTGATGTCAGGACGGATCACCTGGACGAGCTGATACATCAGCTCCATGAAGGCAAGCGTGACCAATGCGAAATACGTGCCACGAATACGAAGCGCGGGGAGAAAGAAGAGCGTACCGGCAAGCATCGTCATGAAGACGGCAATGGGGATGCTGATCGCCACTGGGACGCCATAGCGGTAGGAGAGGATCGCCGTCGTATAGGCACCGATGCCAATCAAGAAGGGATGGCCAAAGCTGATATAACCGGTGCGGCCGGAGATGAAGTCCCAACTCATCGCAAAAATAGCGAGATATTGGGCAAAAATGATGGTGCGAAGGGTACCCTTGCCAACGATGAAGGGAAGAGCACACATCAAGGCGATCAAGATCGCCCAATAGAGCACATGGCGCGCTTTGATGTCGGCAGCCATGTCAGAGCTCTTCCCGGCCGAAGAGGCCCTTTGGCGTGATCACCAACACGATGATGATCAAAAGCATCGTGAACACACCCCTAAGCTCGGCGGCAATCAGCGAGGTCGTGATGGTCTCCATAAAACCGATGATATGGGCGACGATCAGGCTGCCAATGATGCTGCCGATGCCGCCGACGATCACGACGGCGACCGCGATGATCAAAGGCCCGACCCACATGGACGGGCTGAGCTGGGTATAGCTTGCGAAGAACACGCCAGCGATCGCCCCCAGCGCCCCGGATATCGCCCAGGTCGTGAGGTTGATCCGATCCGTATCGATGCCCGAGATCGCCGCCCCCTTGACGTCCATCGAGACAGCCCGAATAGCGCGGCCGGTGTGGGTCTGCTGCACGAAGAGGTAGAGTCCGATCAAGATGACCCAGCTCATCAGCGTAGCCGCCAGGATGTTGTAGGTCACGGCGACGCCGCCGACCCGCCACACGCCTGGGATGATCGGATGCATGATCTTGGCGCTGTCATTGAAGAGGAGCACGATGCCGGCTTGGATGACCACAGCCAGAATCAACGTCGATATCTCGACCGCGACATGATCGCCCTTCAGGCGCTTCACCAAGAGCTGATACTTCAGGACACCCGCCAGCGCCCCGATGATGATGGCGATCACCAACCCCAAAGGTTTCGGGAAACTAAGCGTCTGAACCACGTAGAAATAGCCGTAGGCGCCGATCATGAGATAGGCGCCATAGGCAAGATTGAGCACCCGTCCGACACTGAAAATCAGGGTAAAGCCAATCGCGATGAGTGCGTACAATCCGCTTAGCAACAGCCCCTGTATGAGAATCTGCGTCAAGACACAGAGCCTCGAGCAAAGGGCCATGCGCGATCACAAGCGCCTGGCCATAGCCACGTGGGCATGGCCTTGCTTTCGAGCCTCATCATGTCCACAGCTGAACTCCTGAAATCACGAGCATGGAGATGCCCTGCCTTCATCGCAAGGCGGCGCCAAAGGAACATCGAGATCGAGGCTGGCATTCGAGGTCGTCACGTCGTCAGCGGAGCATGGCACCGTCACATAACGTCGCCATGCTCCTTGCCAGAGACGACTATTGTGGGACCCAGGAGGGGACTTGGAACTCGCCAGTGGCAAATTTCTCGGGATAGACAACGCCGGCCGTGCCGTCCTCGTACCACTGGATCACCACCATGGAAGGTGAACCGTCGTCATAAGGAGGCGTGATGTCGAAGCGGGCATTATGCGGGTAGGAACGCTGGGTGCGTTCTTCGATCTCATCAGGCTTCCAAAAGGCATATCGAAGCCAGGGCTTACCGTCCATTTCCAGAACCATGTCCTGTTCAAGCATCGCGCCGACCCAGCCATCCAAAGGCTGGAACCCACCGGCTTCCTCGGCTGCCGCGAAGGCTTGCAGCGTGCCCCAATAGGCGTTGAAGCCATTGAAGTGTGGGAATTTCGGCCGGCTATCACCGAACCGCGCAATGTATTTGTCCGCGAATTCCTTTGACTTCGGGTCCAGGGCAAAGCCGACGGAGGGAACAGGGCTCAGTGTCGAAATACCACCACCCGCACCACCGGTGTCCTCCCAATATTCCTGGCCGAGAGCCGCTACATTGACACCCGTCATCGCCATCGGTACCTGCAGCTTCACATATTGCGAAGACACCACCTGAGAGTTGACCGACGAGATGAGATAAATGAAGTCAGCGCCTGTGTCCTGGGCGCGGCTGAAGATCGGCGCAAAGTCGACGGTCGCAACATCGAAAACGATGGTGTCGACCACCTCAATACCGGCCTCCGGCGCCAGGAGCTGGGTGACAAGGCCGTTGATGGCGCCGCCAAATGCTGTGTCCTCCTGCAGAATCACGACATTCTTCCAGCCCATCTTCTTGGCAAGCACGTCTTTGCCAAAGTCGACATAGAGCGTTGCCAGCGCCTCATCGGAGGCGATGTTCATGAAGTACATTTTGTGGGTGTCGTAGTCCTCAACCAGCTTATCGATGATGCCGATATAGGACGTCCACGTGTCGAGCGTCGGGATCTTGTATTCGACCATACGCGGCAACCAACCAAGCGAAACGTCGTCGATGCTTCCAGAGACGATGAAGTCGACCTCCTCGGTCTCAGCGAGATACTCATAAGCCTTGACACCTTCGGTGACGTCTTCGCCAGTGTCCGCTTCCACCAATTCGATCGTGCGTCCGCCAAGGACGCCGCCCGCCTCATTCAACTCGTCGATCGCGATCTGGGCCCCGCGAAGCGTGCTCCGCCCCGTATCCGAAGCGAGCGAGCCGATGAAGCCGACCTTGATGGGTTCCTGAGCGAATGTTGCGGGTGCCAACAAAAGCGACGCCAAAAGCACGCTCGCCGATGTTTTCATTATGGTGGTCATGGTCGTCGAAGCCCCCCTTTTTTGTTCCTCTTAAACCCGACAGCGTTTGTTTGTATTCTGAATACAGTACACGCTCCGGCAGACCGGTCAATTCCGCTGATGGCGGTCAAAAGCAATCCGTTCCACCCGGAACCTTAAGTCTGCCATGCCCTGCAGATGCGATGATCTCATCCGGTCACTTGCGAAGGTCGATCCGACCTTCCTCATCGGTAATCACGGCATCCGCTTCGATTTCGATCACCAGCCCCGGCTGGGTCAGCCCCGCCTCGACACCACTCGTTACCGGATCGATCTCTTTGAACACTTCGCCATGAGCACGCACGTAGCCGGCACCACCTGCGTTCATGTCTGTGAGAAAAGCTCGTGTACGGACCACGTGGCGCATTTCGGCGCCCACCTCCGCCAGCGCTTCCTCGATCCGACGAAAAATGTAAAGACTTTGCGCATAGCAGTCATGGGGCGCATGCAGCTTGCCCGAAGGCTCGATCGCCGTCGTTCCAGCAATGTAGACAAAGGGGCCGACGCGTTTGGCACGAGCATAGGATCCGGTTTCTTCGAAACGACCGCCGGACTTGAAAGTCTCGACGCTCATGAACCCGACTCACCAAGTCGTGCACGGACCGCCTGCGCAGCGCCTGACAAGGCTGTGCGCTCGTCCTCGGAGAGCGTAAGCTCGTCAATGGCGGCTAGACCTCGGCTCCCGAGCTCACAGGGCACGCCGAGGACAACGCCGTGAAGGCCGAATTCGCCCTTCAGCATCACTGACACCGGCACAGCGCCTGCACGCGCTCCGCGGATGTGGTCGATAAGCTCGATCGTCGCGTAAGCTGGAGCCAGCGTCGCCGAGCCGGTCTTTCGGAGTGCAACCACCTGCCCCCCTCCGGCAACCGCATCCCTCTTCGCTTCGTCGATCGCATCCTTTGATAAGAAGACATCGAGAGGGCGGCCCTTAATGAGAGCACGAGATATGATCGGCACCATCTCGTCCCCATGTGCGCCCAGGCAGATCGCCTCGACATCTGCGGCCGTAACGCCGGCAGCCTTGGCGAGAGCCTGACGAAACCGGCTGCTATCGAGCGTACCGGCCATGCCAAGGATGCGCTCGCGTGGGAAGCCGGTCGCTTGAAGCATCTCAGCGGTCATCTCGTCGAGCGGATTGGTAACCACGATGACAATGCTCAAAGGTGCTACTGTTTTGATCGCCTCAGCCACATTACGGATAACCCGTCGGTTGGCTGCCATGAGATCAGTGCGCGTCATGCCAGGGGTACGAGGCCGACCGGCAGTGACCACGACCACATCGGCTTGCTTGATCAGATCAAAGCTGGTGCTTCCCTGAATCCGGGTTTCGGATCGAGAGATCCCACTGGCATGACTGAGATCGAGCGCGATCGCTTCGGCGAGGCCGGGCGTAATGTCGATTAACGCGATGTCACGCGCGAGCCCCGCTTGTGCAGCAAGAAGCCCAATCGTCGCGCCGACACCGCCTGAACCCACCAGGGCGAGCTTGCCGAGCTTACGCGCTTCACGCGGTGGCACGGGTTTGGGAGCGACCCACTTCGGCGAACGCCGGTGCAAGGCTCGGCGAAGGGAAGTGGCGCCGTCGCTGCGTGCAACAGCGGCTCGCTCAATCGGACCCTGGACTAGGGCCAGGCCGAGGCGTGCCGCGGTTTCTTCGGCAAGGGGGGTCAGGATGTCATCGGGCAGAATTTCGAGGGTCAGCCGACCTCGCCTGCGCGCTGCTTCAATATGCTCGGCACCGATGACGCGTCGCGTTGCCATCAGGCCGGTACGCCGTCCAGGGCCTCGATCGCGCTGATGGCCCCCTCCATCGCCGCCGTCACGGAGTTCTCGCTGCCGGAAATGAAGAGGCGGCCGAAGCGGCCGACGGCACGCACTTCGACAATGTCGATCTCCGCCGATTTCTCTGCTTCGTTCGCCGCTATCGAGACATAGGCGGCAGGCGCACATTCAAGGATTCCAAGCGTCTGGCCTGGAACCAGAAGGGCACCACTACGCCATTTGTTCAATAACTGCGCCTGGTGGGGTTCGACCGAGGTAATGATCTGAGTCGACGCAATACTCGGCTTCACACGATCGGACATGGCGGCACCGAGTTCATCTAAAATCGCATCCCGCGCCGCGCTCACCTCGGCGTTACTCGGTGATCGAAGAATGAAGAACCCGAACTCTCGTTCGACGATCTGCGAGGTCGCCTCGACGGAACTTGCCTTCAGTGCCCTGTCGATGAGGGAAAAAACACCATTGCCGGGGGCAAGCTCGCCGATCAGAACCGTGTCGCCCGCAAGCGGAATCGAGCCCTGGACGGTCGCGCCGTTATAAGCCGCGAACTTTGGCTGCAGATTGTCGATCTGCATCAACGCTCGGATGGTGGTGGTTTCAGTCATCGCTAGGGCCCGATCCCCTTGTTAGCACGATCAGATCTATGCAGGTTCGCCGTTGCAGCTTCGAACGCACTGTTCCTGTAGGGCCAAAGCCTCCGCGATCGTAGACATACTTTTTGAGCTGCTGACACGCACCCAAAATGTCCAAGCCTCTCACTGGCCGTACTCGTCATAAATGTCGCGCCAAGGGCGGTTTTCGTAAGCAACGCGCTTAATGTTGATCAGATGAAGGGCGGTGACATTGTCCGATGTTATCGAACCGGACCACGTGCCCGTGCCAAGCATGAAGCTCGGCTCGAGATCCGTCGAATACCCCATCCCTCCCATGATCGCCGGCGTGTTGACCAACACACGGCCGGTGGGGATGCGGCTATACCTGGCAACGACTTTTGGGTCGTCACTGTGGATCACCGCCGTGTGCCCCCAACCACCAAATTTGGCAACTTGCATCGAAAGCTCGATGCCTTCGCTCTCATCTCGCGCCTCGTAAAACGCCAGCACCGGGTTCAGCTTCTCCGCAGAAAGCGGGGTATGGGCTCCGATCTCCGTTTGGTCAGCAATGAGGCAACGAGTCTTCGGTGTCACCGCGAAACCGGCAGCTTCGGCTAACACGGATGGCGATTGTCCAACACGATCGGGATTGATCGTCCCTCGATCCGAGAAAATGACGCTGGCCAGCCGTTCCGCCTCGGCCGATGTACAGAAGTAGGCGCCGGCAAGGCGAAGCTCATGCCGAAGGTCGCGGGCGATGGAACGATCGGCAATCACCGACTGCTCGGCGACGCATGCCGTGCCGTAATCGAAGGCTTTGGAGGTGACGATTTGTTCTGCGACCTCATCCAACTTGGCGGCCATCGAATGATGCACGTAACACGGCACGTTGCCAGCACCGACAGCAAGCGTTGGCTTTCCCGAGGAATACGCCGCGCGCACCATCCCTGGCCCGCCGGTAGCCATCACGACCGAGGTGCGCCGGTGACGCATCAGCTCGGCCGTCCCTTCAATCGTCACCTGATCGAGGCACTGAATGAGGCCCTTGGGCGCGCCTAGCTGCTCAGCAGTCTCAGCTAAGATCTTGGTCGTCTCCACGCCAGAACGAACACCGCGCGGATGGGGCGCGCAGACGATCGCATTTCCGGCTTTCACCGCGGATAGCACTTTATAAATGATGGTCGAGGTCGGATTGGTCACCGGGATCAGGGCGGCAACAACCCCCATCGGTTCTCCGATCGCTGCGATCTTCGTCTTGTCGTCCTGCCAAAGCAGGCCAAGCGTGGTGACGTCCCGAAGATAGTCTGCAACCGAAAGCGCGTTGAAGAGGTTTTTGACCCGCTTGTCCTCAACATTACCGTAACCGGTTTCCTCGACCGCGAGACTACCGAGACGCTTGGCCTCCGGTTCGATGGCGCGCGCCATGGCATCAACCATCTGGTCAATCACGCCAGGGTCCACATCCAGAAATGTTTGATAGGCACGAAACGCCGTCTCGGCGGCGCGTCTGGCAGCAGCAATGGACGCGAGATCCCGATCCATCAGGGCAAGTCCAATGCTTTGGACGCTGTCATGATGGTATCCATACGGCGCCGGATGTCATCAACATCGCCAGCGCCAATCCCGATTGTCTCAAGCCTGCGACCCGCACTCGCAATGTCAGCATCCAGAATAGAGGAGGCCATGGTGATCATCGCGTCTGTTGTCGGAACCGTCTTCCCGACCATCGTTGCCGCCGACATCAGCGGCACCAAAGAGCCGACAACAGCATCACGCAATAACGAGGCAGCCGCAACGGCACTTGGAATCGGGCGGCTGCCTTCTCCCTTCGATGTACCGGCATATTGGTCAATCCAGGCATCCGCCGTCGGCAGATCGCGAATCCCAAAAGCGCCGGCGACCTCCGCCCGTTCGGCAGCCAACGCGCGGATGACGGTTCGGTGCTTGTCGCCAATCAGATTCCGAAACGACTCATTGTCTTGAAGCGGTACACCCCCCATCGGCACGCCCGGACGGCCGTCACCAACCAAGGGCCCACCGAGTAGCAAAGCCGGCACCTCGACCACACCACTGCCATCCGCGAAGCTCGCGGGCAGCGTGCTCTTCGTGGGCTTAAGATTCGGTAAGAAAGGTTTCAGTCCCTCGAGCACCTCCGGTCGTCCCATCGGCAATGTTGCGGCCCAAATGTCGGTCACCGTTGATAGGTGCAGCCGGGCACCTTCAGCACGGCACCAAAATGGAAGGCCCATAACCTCAACGAGGGTGATGTCGGCCTTGCAACCACCGACCCTCAGCAGCCAGCAGGCTTCAAGGGCTGCGAACGTGCGCGCCGATGCCATCACCAGCACCTGACCGTCTCGAAGGTGATCGGCAAGAACCATCGCATAGGTGCGCTGTTTGTGGACCGGGCCCGTGAGAAAAATGACCTCTGCACCGGCGACCGCGCGATCCAGCTCCATGGTCGTCTTGATCGATGGTGCGTCGT
Organism: Geminicoccaceae bacterium; assembly: GCA_028285265.1. Lineage (GTDB taxonomy): Bacteria > Pseudomonadota > Alphaproteobacteria > Geminicoccales > Geminicoccaceae > JANQPX01. The sequence continues at coordinate 151,207 of JANQPX010000049.1, read as the reverse complement.
CTCTATCGATCTGATAGGTTCCGAGCGGTCCGGCATCTCGGATCGTTATGCCGCCGGCGCCTCTTAGCGCATCCATCTCGCCACCATAGGCAGAAAATAGTGTCACCTCGACATCGGCGGCGAGGCAGAGCGCGGCCAGCATCCGGGCCTCAATCCCACCACCGAGCACCGTCACGCGTTGATAAGTGGGCAACGTCACAGGTGCAGGCTGGGTCTGCCTGGCGGCGATGGCTTCCGCGAACGCCTCGAAGTGACCGACGGTCATCAGCTGATGCTTCCGTTTGGGTTCGCCGTCAGTCCGTCACCGAGCCGCTCGCCGCAGAAATGATCGGCTCGAGATCATCATGGGGTCTCGGGATGACATGCACAGCGACGACCTCGCCAACCTTGTTGGCCGCGACTGAGCCGGCATCTGTCGCCGCTTTCACCGCCCCAACCTCGCCGCGGACCAACGTCGCAACCAGGCCGCCACCCGTCTTACTCTGACCGAGAATGGTGACACTCGCCGCTTTCGCCATCGCATCAGCTGCTTCGATCGATGCGATCAGGCCGCGCGTTTCGATCATGCCGAGCGCCATCTGGCCACTTGCAGGTTTCGCCATCTCACGTCTTCCTTTTCTTGGATGATGAAGTCGAGGCTGATCGACCTTTGACCTCGATATGATCGATCACGGCAATGATTGCCGCGTCCAATGGCAGAGTGCCGCTCTCGGAGGAGACCCTCGCGGCTGACCCCGTCGTCAATAGAACCATGTCGCCAACGCCGGCACCGCACCTGTCCGCCGCCACCAACGAACGCTCCAAGAGTTCGCCTCTGCCATCCTCGACATCGACGATGAGGAGCTTGCTGCCCGCAAGGCTTGGTTCCTTGACCGTCGCAGTCACAGTGCCGGTGACGCGCGCGATCTTCATGGTCTAGAAGTTCCCGAGATAGCGTTCGAGCTCGACCGGCGTAACCTGGGCATTGACGAACTCGACCTCGCGCTCTGCCTGCTGGAGCACCAGTTCGTGGATCAGATCGCCGAGCACACCCTTCAAGAAATCGGAGTCTCGAGCCAGCCCGACCGCCGTCGAAAGATCGGTCGGGATTGGCGTCGCTGCCTCATCCTCGTACCCATTGCCTGTGGTGATCTCGGTCGGGGCCAAGCTCTGCTCGATGCCATCGAGGCCAGACGCGATATCTGCTGCCAGCATGAGATAGGGGTTACAGTCGGCACTTCCATCACGCTTTTCGACCCGCACAGCACTTGGCGAACCTTCGATGATGCGGATGCCGACCGTGCGATTGTCGAGGCCCCAGGTGGTGTTGGTCGGGCAGAATGAAAACGGTTGACGACGACGATAGCCATTGGGCGTCATCGTGTTGCAGATCGAAGCTTCTGGCATGCGCTGCTGCAACCCAGCAACGAAGTTCCGGCCGAGATCGTTCAGTTTGCCATCATGGCTAAAGACGTTCTTCCCGTCCTTCCATAGCGAGTAGTGGGCATGAAAGCCGTTGCCACTATCCTCGAAAAAGGGCTTGGCCATGAACGTCGCTTGATAACCGTGTGCCGCCGCGAGTTGTTTCACCAGTGAGCGGAACATCACCACGCGATCGGCGGCGATCAGTGCCTCGTCGTAGCGAATGTTCACCTCGACCTGACCCGGGGCGTATTCCGGATTTGACTGTTCGATCGGAATACCCAGCTCGTTGATCTGCTGGCGGATCGGCCCGAGGACATGCTCCAGCTCGGCGGCGCGATCAAGACCATAGACCTGGATGCCTTGGTCGCGCGGACGCTTGGTCTCCGGATCGAGCAGATGGAATTCCAGCTCCGTGCCGACCTTGACCTCGTAGCCCATCGCGGTCGCTCGTTCGATTTGACGGATCAACACGCTCCTAGGATCAAGCGGCACCGGCTTATGGTCCATGCCTTCCGCCCGGCCGAAGCAAACCGCAACACCGCTCTCCCAGGGCAACGCCACCGGCTTGGTAATCGGGAACATGTGCATGTCCGGATAGCCATTGCCGAAATTGACATAAGGCGTGTCCCAGACATCCGACGTCATGTCGATGGCGAACAGCGCGATCGAGAACGCGTTACCTTGCTGGCAGATCGTTTCCCAGTGGCTGGCCGGAATGCGCTTGCCGCGCATGATCCCGTTGAGATCGCCCAGCCCCATAGCGACGGTGTGGGTCCCCTCCGGGAGGCTATAGTCCTCTTGTGCCAAAGCGCATCCCCGTCTGTATCATTCTTGATGGGTTATTGTATTCAGGATACAGTATGCAACCAAACAACAGGCTTGCAAGAGGAAATTGCCAATGCCGCGCGCGGATGTCGTGGTGGTCGGGGCCGGCATCGCTGGTGTCATGACGGCGCTGGAACTCGCCAGGCGCGGTCAACGGGTGGAGCTCATCGATCGCTGGGAGCCCGGCCATCCCCGCGCCTCCTCCACCGACTACAACCGCATCATCCGTGCGATCTCAGGACGTGATGAATTCTATACACGCTGGGCCATGGAATCACGTCTTCGCTGGATGGAAATGCAGGCTGAAGTCGGCCAAAAGCTGTACTATGAGTGCGGCACACTTATTCTAGCAACAGAAGGTCATTGTACGTGGGAGGACGCGACAGCAGAGACCTTCGACAAGGTCGGCGTGCCCTATCACAAGTTCTCCAAGGCCGACGTCGCAGCGCGCTTTCCGCAGTTCGATGCGTCCAGCATCGGCTATGCTCTCTTCGAGCCCCAATCGGGCATGGTCATGGCCCATCGGGCCGTGCTGGCCGGCGTCGAGCTCTTCAAGCGGAGCGCAGGCACGGTGCGGCGGGGACGTGTGACCACGGATGCCGATGAACGTCTCCACCTCGATGGCAAACCACTCGAAGCGGATCTGATTGTCGTTGCCACAGGTCCATGGATGGCGGACATGTACCCGCGCACCGTCAAACCGATCTCCCAGATCGTCGGCATTAATGTCCTCTATACGTCGACACCCGACGGCAGCACGGCGTTCGATCATGACCATATGCCATGTTGGATCGACCATGGAGAAGGCTCTTTCGGCCTGCCCTCGGTCGAGGGCTTTGGCGTTAAGGCAGCGGTGGTCATTCCCGACAAGATCGATCTCGATAATGACGAACGCTTTGCACGCCGCGAGACCGTTGTACGTACCCGCCGCTACATCAAAAAACGCCTGCCTGGCCTCGTCGGTGAGAAAGTCGTGGACAGCAAGTTCAACCAAATCATCCTGACTCCCGACACCCACTTCATCGTCGACTGGCACCCCAAGCACGACAACGTGCTCCTCGCCGGCGGCTGCTCTGGCCATCTCTTCAAGCATGGACCAGTGTTCGGGGACTTCGTCGCAGGTGTCGGCGTTAAGGACTATGGCACCGCGGACAGATTCACGATTGCCGGCCGACGAAAACTGTCGCCAAAGGAGAGCCCTTCGGGTCGGTGACGGCCAAACAATCCACCTTGTCTCGATGGATCTCAGCACCACCCGCCATCAATCGTCTGGACGTCAGCGCTCAGGCCAGGTGAACGCTCGATCGATCCCAGCCATCTTCACACCGGTAAAGGCGGATGCTTCGAACGAGAGCGCTCGAAGGTCTTCCACTTCCAGATTGTGGACCGAGGACTTGCCGCAGGCCTTGGCGAGCGACGTGATCTCCATGGTCATCGCGGTGAGGTAGCGGGCGACGCGCTCGGCTCCGGCGGGAACGTGCATGCGTTTTTCAAGTTCGGGATCCTGGGTCGCCACACCGACTGGGCAAAGGCCGGTGTGACAGTGGTGGCAGGCACCAGGCGATGTCCCAAGCTTCTTGTAGTCGTCGAAATAGCGGGGGCTATTGCAACCGAGCGCCATCATCGCGCCATTGCCGATCATGACGGCGTCTGCGCCGAGCGACAGACATTTCGCAGCGTCAACGCCGGTACGAATTCCGCCTGCGGCCACCAGGTCGACCTTGCCCGTCATGCCACACTCATCCAACGCCTCGCGCGCCGCACGAATCGCCGACATGGTGGGGATGCCGGTGTGATTGAGGAGGAGTTCGGGCGATGCCCCAGTGCCGCCCTCGGCGCCATCAACAACAACCACATCGGCGCCAGCTTTGGCGGCGATGGCGACATCAAAGCGCGGCCGGGTCGCTCCCATTTTAATGAAAATCGGGACTTGATAGTTGGTGGCGATCCTCAGTTCCTCGATTTTCACCTGCAGGTCATCAGCCCCCAGAAAATCCGGGTGACGGATGGTGGACCGTTGGTCGACGCCCACCGGCAGTGTACGCATATTGGACACGCGCTCGGAGACCTTCATCCCCAGCAACAGACCCCCAGTGCCAGGCTTGGCGCCCTGTCCAACCACGATTTCTAGGGCATCGGCGCGACGCAAATGGTCCAAATCAATGCGGTAGCGCGCAGGCGACATCTGGTACAACAGCGTCTGCGAGGCCTCGCGCTCGTCTTCGAGCATGCCACCTTCGCCGGTGCAGGTCATGGTGCCGACTTTGGAGGCACCATAGCCAAGGCTGGCCTTGGCGCTGGCGGAGAGAGCGCCGAACGACATCGATGCGATGTAGATCGGGATCTTCAATTCGAGCGGCTTCTCGACCAGGCCCCTTCCGCCGCCAAGGACCGTCGTCGTCTCGCAATTTTCGCGATAACCCTCCAGCGGCAACCGGGTCATCGTAGCCGGGACGAAGGTCAGATCGTCAAAAGTCGGCATACGCTTGTTGAAGGTATTGTAACCCCTGACCTGATAACGGCCGAGCTGGGCGAGCGCATGGACCTCAGCAATAGCATCAGGCGTCCAGCGCGTCGACCCACCTTCTTCGTATGACGCGGGAAGACCGGCGGGCCGCTCGTCGATGGCGCCATCCCCGAATTTCACTTCCTCTTCCGAGGGCATGTCGAAGGGATATTGGTAGCCGCCGTCCTCTAGATCATCAGCCATGCATTCGCATCCCGGCTCTCGAAGTACCAAAGGCGTTCGCCCGAGATCATTTTTTTCCATTCCCGGGACGAGTCCTGGAGACCCAAGGGTTCAAGGAGGAGATCGATATCTGCAACGTCCTCAGCGCTCGGTTCGATGACCTTCACATCGACGCCGAGGCTCTCGATCTCACCCGCAACCCAAACCTCGCCCTGCCAAAGCGCATCAGCGCAAGATGCGCCCGCACCGCCGAGCGCGATGATGCGTCCCGCATGCGCCATGAAACCGGCCTGATAACCGATCTTACCCTCGACGATGATGTTACCGCCCTTCATCGCCACCCCACAGCGCGGCCCCGCGTCACCTTTCACATGGATCGTCCCGCCGGTCATCGCAGCTCCGCAAGACATGCCGGCATAGCCGCCAACCGTGATACGCCCATCCGACATCCCCTCGCCAAGGGCCCAGCCGGCATTGCGCTCAATGTCAATCACAGCGCCCGTGTTCAGCCCGCCGCAATAATAGCCGACACTGCCCTCAAATCGGATCGATGTGCCAGGTGGCAGACCAATACCAAGATTGTGGCGGGAGAGCGTATTTTTGACCATGATCAGCTTTCCAGCCGCTGCGGCCGCCTGAATGTCTTCGTTGATCTCGCGGATGTGGCGATGACCAACATCGATTGTTGATGACGGAGCCATACGTCTTAAGCTGCCATCGCTTGGTTACCCACCGGCCAAAGCGCCGTCAGGCTTGGACCGTCGTAATTGATGACATCGACTTCATCGGCGTTGATACGGCGAACTGCCTGCTCCTCCGTGGCAGCAGCGAGTTGATGGTCTTCTTGGACAACAACCAGTGGCTTCATCGCAAAACGATCTTTGGCGAAGCCAATGCCGCTCTCGGTCGCAATCATGTAGGTGAAAACGCCGTCGATCGAACTGATGGATTTCCGAAGGGCATCATTCATCGAAAGGCCGCGCCTCATCTGGTCTGAGACCCAGACAGCAATCAACTCGCTGTCATTCTCGGTCAGGAAGCGATAGCCCTGGCGTTCCAGCCTGTCGCGCCAGGTAAAATAGTCAGTGATCTGTCCATTATGGACGATGGCGACATCGGGGAACGGTCGAGCCCAAAACGGGTGGCTGGCATTCGGGAGAACCGAGCTTTCCGTGGCGAGGCGCGCATGGCCAAGGCCATGGCTACCGATCAGGTCACGGACACCATGCTTCTCAGCGACCTCCAGCGAACCGCCGACATCCTTGATGATTTCGAGGGAGCGTCCACAGGACTGCACTTCGACGCGATGAGCAAGCCTATCCGCATCCTTTAACCACCTCGCCAGATCGACCGGCTTGGAAATCACGGCGCGCAGGCAATAATGCGGTGCGTCATCGGTAACGAAGTTCGGCTCTTCGAGAAAATCGGCATCATAAGCCTTCAAGACGTCCCTGAAGTCTGCCATGTCAGCATCGAGACTGGTTTTGTCGAAGCCCATGCCACGGATGACAAAACCATCATCTCTGGGCGCACCGTAGACAGCAAAACCCGTGCTGTCGGCGCCACGATGGATCTGTGCATCCATCAGCTCGACCAGGTCGTTTCCAACTGGACCCGGCGAACGCAATATTCTCCCGGCGATCCCACACACGGCTTGTTCTCCTCCCGTTCGTTCGTATACTGTATTCAGTATCCACCAACCCTGCAATATCAAACGGTGCTCAGTAGAGATGGTGCTGCTTTCGAACGTGACCCAGCAGTCGAGCGTCAAGGTTGGATCACGGTCTTGGCGTTGAAGAGCCTCAAGACCGAACGACGTCGCCTTGCCGATGACGTCTATCAACAGATCCTGGATGCGATCGCGTGTCATGATATCGGCATGGACGATCAACTCGTTCAGGAGAAATTGGCGGCAGAGCTGGAGATCAGCAGAACGCCGGTGCGGGAAGCACTTCTCCGCCTGGAGCAGGAGGGTGTGCTGGTCACCTCACCACGTGGCGGATTCATGCTCCGGAGGATTTCTGAGCGTGAGGCTGGCGAGATCTATGATGTCCGCGCCGCGATCGAAGGCCAAGCGGTGCGCCTCTTGGCCCTGCGTAACGATCCAGCCGTTCATAACCACCTGCGCCAAGTGATCGCCAAAGAGGAAAACGTCACATCGGAGACGGTGCAGGCGTATTTCTCCGCCAACCGCACCATCCATCGAAGCATCGTCGAAGCGACCGGCAACACGCTCCTCGTCGACATGTTCGACAATATTTGGAACCGCGCTGGATCGTTCCATCTGTTCGCGGCCATCGAAGAAATCGACCTTGCGCAATCGCTCGGCAATCACCTGGAGTTGGTGGAAGCAATGGCGACCGGCGACGTGCAGATCGCGACTACCGCTATTTTCGATCACATCAGCGACGGCCTCGCATTGCAGGCAAAGGCCCTGAAGCTGCGGCAAGGCGATTGACAAAGCATCCTTAAGGCATGACGAGGTTGAAGTCGGCTTGCTCAAAGTCATGCCCATTAATCCTCAAAGACAATCCATGTCCTCCGGGATAATAGCGGCGTGTCGTGATCGGCCTGATCGCATGATGCCTGCGCAACATGCGGCGTTCATTGGGCTGAAGTGTGATGGTGGTCCATTTGAACACCTTCGGCGCTAGAGAACCGTTCGCCTTTTTGAACTGAACGACGTAGTCCAGCATGAGCCTCTGCTCACCTTGGCTGGTCGACTGCAAAACCACTTCGAAGTCGACCCCCTCTCCGAATGTGACGTCGGGCTGGATGATCTGGAGATCGGGGCGTCGAATATCCGGCGGCTTCAGACCAAAAGCGGCTAGCGTCGCCGCATCGCCTTGTTTGATGAGTGTGCGGCAGGCGTGACGAATCAACTTGATGCGCTCCGGCGACGCGCCCTCCATCCAGTCATGGGCAAGCGCTGCGACCAGGTCTGGATGATCCTTGGCGATATCATTGAGGTGGTTGGCAACGGAACGGCGCACATAGTCCGATGGGTCATCGCGCAGCGCTTGAAGGAGTGGCAACACCGGCCGTGGATCCTGGATTAACGCGTTCAATCGAAGACCCCATGGTAGTCTCGGACGCGTACCTTCCGAGACCAGTCGCCGAACATGCTCGTTCGGATCATCGACCCATGTTGCCATCAGGCCGATGGCTCGTTGCTGATCCTGCACCAGAAAAGGTCGAACGTCGAACTCGGCGGTGAAGCGTTTCGTCATTTCTCGGAGCAGATGGAGGGAGGCATCGAAGTCGGCAAGGCCGTGCTCACCAACGACATGGGTCAACGGCCAAACGCCCCACCCGCAAAGCCCATCCTCCGTGCTTTCCCAGTTGGCCCGCGTCTCATCATCAGGATGCAGCATCGCTGCCATGATACGATGACGCGACCCCACCTCAGAAGGCAACGCTTCGTGAAGGGCGTCCGCAATAAGGCGAACGCGCTGCTTCAATTCGAGCGCCGGAAGCCGTTCGAGGAGAGGAGCAACGAAGCTTGCCCGATCGAAGGCCGGCAGTTGTCTCCCAAGATGGAAGGCGATGAGGTTCACCAGTGCTGGAGAAATGGCATTCTTGAACGGCTCCATCTGAAGCTAGCCTTTCGTGAAGGATACGAGCAGCGCACAGTGTTCGACACCTTCGTCCATCAATTCGGAATCAAAGTCCATCAACGCGAAGTAGCGACCAGCGGTCTCAGATGCCTTGGCTTTTTCGAAAACCGCATCGGCATGTGCACGACTTTTCCAATGGATGATATCCATATAAGTGCCATCCCCTTTACGTACGAAATCCCGGCGAATGAAACCATCTTGTGCATTCAAAAAAGTATCCTGAAAGGCGTTTGAAGCCTCGATCAATTGGGTCTCGGTATGTCCTTTGGCCAGCTTGATAGACGCGAGTTCAATGACCTGATCGTTCATTCTCTTTTCCTTCTGACATGATCGATAACTGACGGGATCATGCTATTGGTAAATATGCCATATCATGGCATATTTCTCTCATGCATATGCTCACGCGCCTCGAGCGGCTGGACCTGCTGGAGTCCTGGCTAAAATCCGACGAACCCCTGGTTCTCAAACAGGTCGCCGCCGAAATGGGGGTCAGCCTGCGCACCATCCACCGCGATATCGATATTCTGCGCGAACGTGGTGTTCCCATAGAAACGGACCGTGGCCGCGGAGGCGGTGTCCGTCTGCAGAGCACCTGGGGCATCGGCCGTATCAATTTGACCTATGAAGAGGTCATCGATCTGCTGATTGGTCTCGCGATCAGCGAGCACCTGTCACAATCCATGCAGATGGCCAAGACATCGTCCATTCGCCGCAAGTTGCTCTCCACGTTCTCGACGAGTGACCAGCGACGTCTGGCCAGTCTACGCGACCGTATCAGGACCGGCCCACCCTCGTCGCAGCCTGTGATCGGCACGATGAACACAACCGATATCCAAGTCGGTGACGTCGTCAAGAGGGCCTTCTTGACGATGCAAGCCATCAACATCCGGTACCAAGATGCCGTAGGCAAGCTGACGACAAGAACCGTCGAGCCGCACTACCTCGTTCACAATCCGCCGGTTTGGTACGCCCTATGCTGGGACCGCCTTCGCGGCGACACGCGGACGTTTCGCTGCGATCGCATCAGCAATGCGGTCACGACCGATGGTCCCTTTAAGCTACGGCCATGGTCTGACTTCGAACTCGACATGCAAGGCAACGTTACAAGTCGGCTTTAACAACGAACCGCAGGTAGATGCCTTGTTCCGCGGTCTGGACCGTTGGCGTCTTGGTGATGAACCACCGGTCAAGCCGTGTCAAAGGACTATCCCTGGTGCTGATCAAAAAAGGGGCATTTGGTTACTTTCGAATGCTTTGCAGTCCCTGGCTTGAAGGAACCAGTGCAAAATCATGAAGATTCTCTCAAACAGACTTGCTTAACCGCCGTAGCGTTCGGCGCATCTCGAAAGTCGGAGTCGGTTCCAACTCGTGTCCATGAGGTGATCGATCCGCAGGGACCGCGCAACGGCATGTTCGCGCAGCCTGCCCTCTCTCTATCGGGCAAATCAAAAAACGCAGACGTTAGTATCCCCGAAGAAGCGATTCGGTCGGTAACAGTAAAGTATTCAATAGATGATAATTATCGTTCTTTCCACATCATTGCGCAGCACGAAGTTCGTAAGAGTCCAAGCCGTTAAACCAGGTAATCTAACACAATGCTCGACCCCATGCTGGGCGGCGATCAGGAATGCGAAGGTTGCAGCGAGCAGATGTTTGCTTCGGAATTCCGTCTGAGACGATAATGATCCTGACTACGTTGCGATCGCCGTCATGGAAGATGGTCCGCAAGAATACGATTCGGGAGAATGCCGGTCTGTTCGCGTCCCCCAAAAAGGCACCTCGGGGTTTTCGATGGATCCGTGAAAGACCAATAGGAATCCTCAACATCCTATCCAAGGATTTGCGCTACTCCCTTGTTCACCAAATCACAAGGCTGTCGACGCCTTCGAGATCTTGAAATTTCGCTTCTCCAATTCAGGAAAATACTCGCCGATCGTAAAGTAACTCTCAGGAGCCCAAACGCCGGGGCGGGGGGTATTTCGGAGGAGAAGCTGGGCAGCAATCGACGCATTCATCGAGGTGCAGGCATCCACATAGTCATCGTAGAGCGGGTCAGGCTCGACGATCACCTCACAGCGAACTTCAACCAGGCGGCCATCTTTCGTGCCGCGGCCGACGGCGAAATGAATTTCATGGCTTTCCTGTTCCGGGATGCGCTCACGGTTCTCGACGATGTTGCGCTCCATCATCTTGTTCAGCAAGTCCAACGGCTTGACCGAAACGCCACCGATCTCGACCGGTCGATTGAAATCACCGAAACCTGCTTTCACTAGCCCAAGCCAGGCTTCATGCTCCCGTTTAGGAAGATGGAGTTTCCAAGTGAACTCGCGAATGCCCTTATCCCTGATACCGTCGGCAAGCGGTACGGTGAGCTGTTCAGAATGGGGGGAATGCATGAAGTCTGCACGACCCCAGGGCTCAGGAAGATCGATGGTCTCGATGCCACTCATCGGCGGGCATTCGACATGCCTACCGTCCAGGAACTGCACGCTCGGATGAGCATATTCAGCGAGTACGGTGGAGACACTATAGGGCGGTATAAGAATAGGGCTTTCGTCGCCTGACACTTCAGCAGCCCAATAGAGATTGATGCTGTCGATACTGTCCAGCTCGTCGGCGACGGCACGACAGATCACATTAGACATGCCGGGATCGGCACCGGCGCCGATGACAGCTGTCACGCCAGCTTCCTTGAAGCGTTCACGCTCAGCAAGCTGCCTTGTGGTATAGGTGCCGAGGCCGCCAAGGTCGACGTAGTCGACACGTGCTGCAAGAGCCGCTTCGAAGATCACCATCTGATGACCAGCCATGGTCGGCACAGCATTTATGCAAAGATCCGCCCCCTCGATGGCTTCCCTTAATCGCTCAGGATGGGTGACATCGAGGTGGCAAAGATCGATCCTCTGGTCATCGATCCCAGCAGCAAGAGCGCCCAGACGTTCCTCTGACAGGTCGCATACGCGAATCGATGTGAGCTCGACGATGGTGCGGTCCGTAGCCAGGTCACGAACGATACCCTCGCCCATCAGGCCAGCGCCGCCCATCAGGGTGATTGTCTTAGACATGGTTCCGTCCGCCTGCGTCGTAGAACCAGTCGTCCGGATAAGGATACCACCAGTCCTGAATGACGGGTCGGTGGTCGATCACCACCATCTTGGAGCGGCGAAAGGCATCCAGGCCTTGGCGGCCGAGCTCCCGGCCAAGGCCCGACATCTTCCAACCACCAAAAGGCAGGGCATCATTGTCGATCAGCGGATTGTTGACCCAGACCATGCCGGCCTCGAGGCGATCGGCCGCCTCCATCGCCTCCTCAAGACTGGTGGTGAAGACCGAGGCGCCGAGCCCGAAGTGACTGTCATTGGCCAACATCAGCGCTTCGTTGAAACTCCCTACGCGTCGGATCGCTGCCACCGGACCAAAGCACTCTTCCCGCATCAGCGCCATCTCATCAGTCACGCCCGTCAGGATGGTCGGCTCGTAGAACCAGCCAATGGGTTGATCGTCTGGGATCTTGCCGCCTGTCACGACCGCAGCGCCTTTGCTGCGCGCATCGTCCACCAGGGCAATCACCTTGTCGCGCGCCTGTTCGCTGACCAGCGGGCCGATCTCCGACTTTGCAAGACCATTACCGATACGGAGCTTGCGGGTGTGCTTCGCAAAAGCCTCAACGAAAGCGTCGTAGATGTCGTCAACGACGAAGAGACGTTCCGCTGACGTGCAGACTTGGCCTGAGAGGTGGAAGGCCGCCGTCACGGCGCCACTTGCCGCCACATCCAGAGGGGCATGGGCAGAGACAATCATGGCATCACTACCACCCGCCTCGATCACGGCAGGCTTCATCTCCCCGGCTGCTGCGCTCGCAACCGACTTTGCCGTGGCAACCGAACCGGTACATGCGACGGCGTGGGTTTTCGGTGAGGCGATCAGGGCCTTCGCAACCCCGGCATCGCCTGGAAGGCAGGCGATCAGACCGTCCGGCAAAGCGGCAAACATGGTCATGAAGTTCATGGTCGAGAGCGTTGTTGCCGGCGCTGGCTTGATAATGCAGCCATTGCCGGCGGCAAGCGATGCCGCCACCGTCCAGCACATCAAAAGGATCGGAAAATTGAAGGGCATGATATGAACACTGACGCCGAACGGCTCATAACGAGCAAATTGAAAGGAGCCTTGCTGCGTTGAGCCTGCGACCTTGCCAGCCTCATCCCGCGCCATCTCGGCAAAGTAGCGAAAGACGCCAGCGCAATTGGCAATCTCACCGATCGCTTCCGGATAGGGCTTGCCCATCTCACGTGACATGAGCTCGGCGGTGCGACGCATGTCACTGGCGTCTATCTTGTTGGCGATTTGATGCAGAGCGGTCGCGCGGCTCTTGGCATCAAGACTCTTCCAAGCGCCTTGCGCGGTCGTCGCGGCATCTAGGGCACGCTCGATTTCAGCTGAAGTGACATCGCCGATCGTCCCGACCGTCTCCAACGTGGCCGGATCGATCACCGCCTGGGCTTGGCCATTCGATGGCACGAAGTTGGGATGGATGAACAAGCTGAATTCGCCCGGATCAAACATCAACTATCTCCGAAATGCCCGCGTCCACTACCAGCAGAGTCAGCGGATCATGTAGATCTTCTTGATCGTTTCGTGCACACGGCAGGTGCCCTTCCATCCCTTGGGGAAGAAGGCTGCGGTGTCCGGTTCGATCTCGATCACTTCGCCGGAAACATGGGTATATGTGCAGCGGCCTTCGAGGAAATGGCAAAGCTCGTCGGCCGTGACGTGACAGTTCCAAAAGCCGGGTGTGCAGATCCAAAGACCTGACTCCGGACTTCCATCGGGCCCCTTGTGGAGCAATTTGCCCGATGTTCGACTTTCTCCTTCGATCATGGTCGGAATGACACCCCAGTCGACCAGATCAGTGACGAGCAAAGGGTCGCGCATGACCGGCGTGCTTCGCGAAGACGTCTCTGTCTCAGGTACCGTCATGGTAACCGTCTCCTTCTTGACGGGCCCCGACTGATTCTATCGACCCGTTTTCCTCAAACCTGGTCGCATATGGTCGATCCCTGCGATGACGGATAAGACACAATGACGTGGCCATGCCGTTAACGAAGCATGTAGACGCATCGGATGGTCTCATGAACCGTCACCGTGCCGGCCCAGCCCTCGCGAAAATGGGCAACCGTACCAGGTGTCGTTTCGACGACCTCACCATTGTCGGCCCGGTAGGTCGCCCGCCCAGAAACGAAATGGCAGACTTCATCGCGGGGCAGATCGAGGCGCCAGCTACCGGGGGTGCATTCCCAAACTCCGGCCTCCGGCAGACCGTCCTCATTGCCCTTCCAGAGCAACCGCCCGCGATTGGTCGAAAGACCGTCGATCGGTTCCAGATGCCCACCCCAATCCACCAGATCATCATCCCACATTGTTGCCTTAGCGATATGCGGCGCCGAAGAATTGAGATTGGTCGGCAAGATCAGCCTCCCAGCATGCCATCTAGAATTTGGGCGGCTTTGGTTGGTCCGTGCTGCGACTGCATGTGGGCAGACGTTGCGGCAAGCTTGGCCTTCATCCCCCTGTCGGAGAGGGCTGCCTCGACTTTGGCGGCGAGCTCGGCGTCGTCCCAATCATAACGGTCCAGCTTGAAGCCATGGCCGGTTTCCTGCACACGGGTCGCATTGTCGTGACCGTCCCAGACATAGGGCATAATAATGGCTGGCTTGCCGAAATAGAGGCACTCGGTGAAGCTGTTGTTGCCGCCATGATGGATCACCAGATCGACCTTTGGAATCACAGAAGGCTGCGGATACCAGCTTTCGATATGAATGTTGTCCGGGATGTCGTCATAGGCATCCTGATAATCGCCAACATTGACAAGCGCACGCACCTCCATTCCTGAGAGCGCGCCAATCACCCGCTTCAACAGGTCGGTATCGCCCGCCCCCAATGAGCCGTAGCTCACATAGATCAGCGGCTTATCGTTGTGAGCCTTGAACGTCGGCACCTGATAAGCCGCTTCTTCGCGCACGCAGCCCTCGAGATATTGAAAACGGGCGGGATCGAGCAGTTCAGCACGATTGAATTTCACCGACTCCGGGTAGAGGAGCAGGTTCATATGGGGCGAAGCCTCGAAGAATTCGCCGAGCGGATAGGCGTCCTCGCCGCAGTCCGAGAGGAACGTGTTGAAGTCGTCATGGATCGGCTTGATGACGTCATGAAAACGTGCCCGAAACGCCGCATGACAGGCATGATCCCTTTCACCACAGCCAGAGAGATGTGGCGGGATGGCCGGGTCCTCAATCTCATTCTCAGAGCAGGAGATGATGCGAACCCAAGGCTTGCCGCTGTCTTGGCTATAGCGCTTGATCGCCGGAAACAGCACAACATTGTCAACACAGACCGCATCCGGTTTGATGTTGGCAAGGATACCCGGAAGGTCCTTCTCCGCCCATTTCGCACTGTCGACAATCGCCTCCCAGCACTCCTTGACGTAGTTGTCGATCTGGTCGATTGGCTTCTTCGCAAAATTCGGGATGTGGCCGTTGATAAAGTCCTCCCAGAATTTGGCCATCTCCTCGGGCGGCATGGGCTCGGAGAGATTCACGGGATGGCACTCAAAGCCGTAGCCTTCATAGACCTCGACAAAGCCCGGATCCGACAAGAACACAGCTTTGTGGCCAAGCTTTCCAACAGCCTGCGCAATCCCAACGGAATTCAGCGCTGGACCAAAGGCGGCTTCCGGAAAAAAGGCGACAGTCTTCTGGCTCATAGATCTCTCCCTTGAGGCATCATTCCGTTATTACGCGCCCATGTTCCGGGCGCCAATTGCACCAAACCGCCTGCCCTCTCTCCATGACAGTAGCCATATCGTCGCTAACCGAAAGGCGGACGGTAATCGGATCGTCTCTGCCAAGCACTCTGATCATCAGGTTCATGTCCTGACCGTGATAAGCGATCTCGGCGACGTCGCCTTGAATAGCATTGTGGCCATCAAGCCTGCTTTCGGTCGACAGCCGAAGACGCTCGGGTCGGATCGAAAGGGCGCAGGCTTTGCCGGGCTCGGCGCCAGTCGTGGCAGCGTGGCGGCCAAGTTCGTTCAGGTCGACCGCTGCCTTCGCCACTTTGCCCTCAAACAGATTGGTAACGCCGATGAAGCCGGCAGCAAAGCGAGACATCGGCCTCTCATAGAGGTCTTCAGGCGTGTCCAGTTGGGCGATCTTGCCGTCCTTCATCAACGCGATTCGATCAGCCATCACCAGGGCCTCTTCCTGATCATGGGTGACCACAACGAAGGTTATGCCGAGTTCGTGCTGCAAGCGCTTCAGCTCGAGCTGCATCTGCTCCCGGAGCTTTTTATCAAGCGCGCCGAGCGGCTCGTCCAGGAGCAGCACGCGCGGCTGCTTCACCAAGGCGCGGGCGAGCGCAACACGCTGCTTTTGCCCACCGGATAGCTGGTGCGGCCTCCGGCTGGCTAGGTCGTTGAGCTGGACCATCTCCAGAATTGCATCGACCCGCTCACCGATCGCTGAGACAGGCAGTCCCTCCATCTCCAGACCATAGGAGATATTGCCACGCACGTTCATATGCGGGAACAGCGCATAGGACTGGAACATCAGATTGATCGGCCGCCGATTGGCCCGAAGCGGCGTCATGTCCTCGCCGTCGAGGAGGACGCGGCCTTCATCAGGATCTTCAAAGCCGGCAATGACGCGCAAGAGAGTCGTCTTTCCACAACCGCTTGGTCCCAAGAGTGCGAAAAATTCGCCCTCAACCAGCGAGACTGAGACACCGTCCACGGCCGTCAAATCGCCGAAGCGCTTCGTGACCGACTGGATGTCAATGACGATCCTCGTCATCCCGTCACCGCCTGACGATTCAGGCGCTGAGACATCAGCACCAGGGTGAAGCTAATCAGCATGATGATCGTCGCCATGGCGTTGATCTCAGGCGTCACGCCGAAGCGTATCATGGAATAGATGCGCATCGGCAGGGTGGTCGAGCTTTCGCCAGCACCTGCTGTGAAGAAGGCAATGATGAATTCGTCGAAGGACAGAGTGAACGCCAGAAGAGCGCCTGCCATCACACCCGGAAAGATCACCGGCAAAGTAACGCGGCGAAATGTGGTAAAGGCGCTTGCCCCAAGATCAATCGAGGCTTCGACAATCGCATAATCAAAATGCTTCAGGCGCGTGCGCACCACGGCGCAGACGAAGGCGATGTTGAAGACCACGTGGGAGAGGATGATCGAATGCAGGCCGAGAGTCACTTCGAGAAGGGTGAAGAAAGAAAGAAGGGATATCGCCAGCACGATGTCAGGGATAATCATCGGAGCGAACAGTAGAGCGTCCAGCGTGCTCGACGCCTTTCGCCGTTCGACGCCAAGAGCCAGCAGCGTGCCGAGGGTCGTGGCAATCAGAGTCGAAATGCCGGCGACAATGAGCGTATTCAGCGCCGCGGACAAAATTTCCGGACTTTCGAACAGCTTGCCATACCAGGTGACCGAGAACCCCGTCCACGCGGTGGGCATGCCGGCTCGGTTGAAGCTCAGCGCCATGAGAACGACGATCGGCCCATAAAGAAAGAGATAGATAACGCCGAGATGAGCGCTCAGAACTCGGTGACCTATCGTCGACCTAGTCACCGGCCCGCACCTCCGCCTGCTGCGCCCGGTTGACCGCGACAGCCTGAGCGAAGAGAAGCAGCATCATGACGAAGATCAGGCCAAGCGAAAGCGCTGCACCGAACGGCCAGTCACGGGCTGAGAGAAACTGATCATAAATCAGATTGCCGACCATCTGGATGTGGCCGCCACCGAGAAGATCCGGCGTGATGAAATTGCCGATCGACAAGACGAAGACGAACACGGCACCTGCCGCCACGCCCGGCAGCGTGAGCGGCAAGGTCACGCGGAGGAATGTCTTCCAGGCGGGAGCCCCCAAATCTTCCGACGCCTCGCGGATGGCAGGATCCAAGCGTTGCAAGGAGGCGTAAATCGCGAGAATGACGAAGGGCAGATAATTGTAGACGAGGCCTGTTACCACAGAAAAAGTATTATAGAGAATGTCCAGTGGTTCTGAGATGATGCCGGCGCCAGTCAGGCCCTTGTTGACGATACCCTCGCGGTTCAGGAGGACGATCCAGGCATAAGTGCGGATCAGGTAATTGCTCCAAAAGGGTAGCATCACCAGAAACAGATAACCGGTCTGGTGTTCTTTCGGGGCGAGCGAGATCGCATAGGCGGCAGGGTAAGCAAGGAGCACGGCGATCACCGTCGCTAGGCCCGCGATCATCGCCGATTTCAAGAAAATCGAGCGATAAATCGGCTCGGCGCTGCGGACGAAATTGTCGAGCGTAAAGATGTAATCGATACCGCCGTAAACGCCGCGCTCGAAAAAACTGAAGAAGAAAACAATGAGGCAGGGCACGATCATGAAAACCGTGAGCCAGCCGACGCCGGGCAGGATCAAGAGGAATGAACCAAGCCGCTTCGACATTGTGATCAGAGCAAATCAGTGAGGCCTCGGACAGACAGCGCGAACACTGCCTGCCCAAGGTTCAGCTCGTACACCTCGACCCTCAGTTCGAGGCCGTGATCTCGGTTACCGCCTTCGAGTAGGCCTTTTGTGCCTGCCCTAGATCGCGGAGCTGTTCCTGCTTCATCATCTCGGCGGGCTCGAGACCAAGGTTGGGAAAGCTCTCAATCAGCGACGCGTCGAGCGCTGACATCGCTGCCTGGTTCGGCACCTTATAGAGAATGTTCTCCGCAACCCATTTGCCCGTCTCAGCACCGAGGACATAGTTGATAAAGGCGTGTGCCGCTTCCTTGTTCTCCGAAGCCTCGGTGATCACCATGGTGTCGACCCAGAGATCAGTGCCCTCTTCCGGGATGACATATTGGATCTGGTCGTTCTCGGCGATCCCGTAATTGCACCACCCGTCCCAAGCATGCACCAGGCTGGCCTCGCCCGAGGTTAGCTTTGAATAGAAGGTGGTGTCATCGTAGGCCAGCAAGTTCTGCTTGGCCGATATCAACAAGTCCTTGACCTCGGCGATCTTGGCCTCATCGGTCTCGTTCACCGAATAGCCTTTTGCCAGCATACCAGCGGCCATCAGCCAGCGATCGGTCGCAAGCATCGTGATCTTGCCCTTCAGATCATCGGCAGGTTGCAGAAGATCGTTCCAGCTCGAGGGTTCACCGTCGACTAGATCGGCACGGTAGCAAAGCCCAGTCGTGCCCCATGCGTAAGGGACCGAGAACGTGTTGCCGGGATCGTAGGCGAGATCATTGGCCTCGGCATACAGGTTCGACATATTCGGGATCTGGCCATGGTCGACCGCTGAGGACAAGCCGAGCTTGTTTAGTGCCTCGGCGAAGGGCGATGAAACGAACAATACATCATAGCCACGTCCCTGACTGGCCACGACCTTGCCCATGATTTCTTCATTGGTAGCATGAAGGGCGACCTCGACCTCGATACCGGTTTCCGCCTGGAACTTTTCCGGCAGATCCGCTGGCATATAGCCGTCCCAATTCGAAATCACGATCTTGTTCTCAGCCAACGAGGAGCTGGTACCCGACGTCATGGCGGCCGTGATGGCCAAAGCGCTCGCGACCCACTTGATGGTCTTCATGATCGATGTCCTCCCATTGCGTTTTGAGCATGTGTCTTACCGATACCGAGGCTTCTTGCTTGTCGCTCCTGCGCATTGAACTTGAGATCAGTTTGTATTTTTTTTGCAAACGATACAATCCGGGGCACATGATCATTATGCGTTTGCGTCCGGAGATCAACGGCGCGTCAAACGGCGGTGGGCCAGCACGCGCACTTTACGGAAGTCGGGTCGATTGGCGTCGGAGGTCCGAATATGCAGCGCCATGCGTTCGGCAGCATCAATAAATGCACCTCGCTCAATCGCATCGAGAATCGACAAATGCTCCTCGAACGATCGGGCCCGGCGTTCTCGTTCGGTGTATTTCTCATATTCTGAAAGACGCCTAAGACGTGTCTGCTGACGAATCGCCTGCGCAAGGAAGCGATTGCCACAGGCTTCCCCAAGCGTGTCGTGGAACGCCGCGTCGATGTCAAACAGACTGGCAATGCTCTCATTGGCAAGCCCTTTCGATAGGGCTGCATGGTGCATCCTTCGTAGGTCAGCCAATTCGGCGAGCGGCAGGTCAAATCCGCCCTCGATGAGAGCAGCAGGCTCGATCAAAAGGCGCAGGCGGTAGCTTTCCTGATAGGACGCTTCGTCGTTCAGCGCCGGGCCAAAGATCCAGCCATGCCCTGCGGTCTTTTCAACAAGGCCATCCTCCTGCATGCTCGCCAGTACTTTTCGAATGACGCTACGGCTGGTCTGAAAGCGTCGCACGAGATCGGCGACAGAGATCTGATCTCCAATCAGACCGGCAAAGCGCTCGCTCGCGATCTGCCGATAGATCCGTTCAGTCTCGGCCATGGGCAGATTGACATTGTCGAAGGCCTCGCTGCCCACATCTGCTTCAAGAAAATATCCCTTCTTTTGCTCCGAGCGCACGATGTCGAGACGCTCCAGATCCCGAAGTGCCGTTCGGATGGGCGAGCGCGAGACGCCCAGGACGTCCGCAAGCCACTGCTCACGAATGTGAAAACCCGCCGATGCGTGCTCGCGCTTGAGAATATCCAAAATCTTTTTGGCGAGCTCAGGGCTGGTGATCTCATGCTCAGTGCCAGGTAGCATTGATGGCCGGTTGAGCGTAGCGGGCAGTCTTGCATTCAAGAGCGCTGTTCCCAATGACAATGAGGCGACCCTTGCATCAACGTTTGCAGGGTGCTTAGGAATTGGCAAGGTTGCGCTTTGCAACCTATGACCTCAATAATTGAACCAATCGTGGCGTAATGTGCAGACGCGAACTCTAGGATGAAGAGAAATAACGATGCGTCGGAGGATTTTACCGTGCTGTGACATACTTCACAGCAGACCACCATTCGATCAGTCTAGATCAAGCCAATGACGGATACCTATCTTCGGATCATTGGTTGTGGTGATGCCTTCTGCACCGGAGGCCGACATCAAACCTGCTTTCAACTTGGCGTGCGCGAACAGTCTATGCTCATAGACTTCGGAGCCAGCGCACTCGCCCCCTTGAGGCAGGCAGTACCTGACCTCAATCAAATTGACCAAATTCTGATCAGCCACCTGCATGGTGATCATTTTGGTGGGTTGCCGTTTTTCTTACTCGACGCCCAGTTTGCCAGCAGACGCCAGCGGCCCCTTACGATTGCAGGCCCTCCAGGAATCAGAGATCGGATCACCGAAACGATTGAGTTGCTTTTTCCGAATCTGATAGACATCGATTGGCGATTTCCTCTGACATTTGTAGAATTCCAGCCTGGAATCATTCAGAAGTTCGAGAATGTTAAGGTCAAACCTTACAAAGTTGACCACCCCAAACCATCACCGGCACTGGCGTTTCGCTTGGAATTTTCAGGCAAGGTCTTCGCCTTCTCTGGGGATACCAGCTGGACCGATACACTGATCGATCTCGCTCATAACGCTGATCTGTTCATTTGCGAGTGTCACAGCTACGAGCCGAACAACTTCGGCCATCTGGACTGGAAGACGTTGGACAAGCATCAAAATGACCTGAAAGCGAAGCGCATCCTTCTCACGCATATGAGCCAGCCGATGCTAGATCGTGCACAGACCCTAGACCCTGGTCGATTTGAATTTGCCGCCGATAATTTAATTGTAACGTTCTAGAAACATTCTTCGAACTGTTGCAGCATCAAATTGTGAACTATTTCAAAGAAAGAGCTCAGGTTCAGGTCTGTACTGAATGAGCAACGGCGATTGGTGTGTGTTTCGATCGAAGCATTAGTTCGACATTGATCGATCGAAGACAACCAGCAAGCGCCCGGAAGATTGCAGGGGGGGGCCTAGCAAGTGCTTTCCGGCGAAAGTTATGATTTTACGAGACACATAAGGCGTTCAAATCGAGTCGTGCTGATCGCGGATGTCGTTGAATCGGTGCGCTTAATCGAAGCCGACGAGGAAGGCGTGGTTTCACGCTGGCTGACTTTGGTTCGACATGTGGAAACGGATCTCATTTCACAAGGGAACGGACGCCTAGTAAATGCCCTAGGCGACGGCTTCATGCTCGAATTCAACGATGCGCGTGAAGCTGTATCGGCAGCTCTGGCCATTCAACACTTCAGTCGGCGGCAAAATTTTGGCCTGCCGCCTGATTTGCATCTCCTTCTCCGTATCGGGATTGAAGTTGGCGACGTCATACTCCAGACCCAAGACGTCTTTGGCCATAGCGTCAATTTAGCGGCGAGACTGGCAGGCTTAGCAGGGCCATGCGAAATCGTGATTTCTGCGCAGGTTCAATGCCAGATCACCTCCGGGCTCGATGCGGATATCGAGGATCTTGGCGACTGCTACCTGAAGCATGTCAGAAATCCTGTACGCGCATTTCGAATCGGCCCACCTGGCCCTCGGCCGACGATCGAACCGGGTTTCTCCCTAGAGAACCTTCTACCCACGATCGCTATCATTCCCTTTACGTCGCGCTGTATGGATTCTCGGCACGATCTACTTGGCGAGATTCTCGCTGAGGAGATCATTCGCAAGGTGTCAGGCTCACCCGAGCTTAATGTGATCTCTCGTTTGTCGACCACAGGTTTCCGAGGACGTCACGCGACACTAACGACAATCAACGCTCATCTCGATGCAGACTATGTCCTCTCTGGAATCTACCGCGTCGATGGCCAGCATATCAGTCTCGATGCCGAGTTGGCGGAGACTAAGTCCGGGCACATCGTTTGGGTCCGACGCTTCACTGACCAAGTTCCTTCAATCGTGGACGGCGAAGGAGAGTTGATCGATAGCGTCGTTGCGGACGTCATGACAACGTTGGTATTGAACGAAGTTCAACGGGCTCGATCACAAGCCCTGCCGACGCTCGACAACTACACATTGCTGATCGCCGGAATCACGTTGATGAACCGTGTATCGCGGCAAAGCTTCGAAGAAGCAGGGAATCTCCTACAGACGTTGCTGAATCGCGCCACGCGCCAGGCTGTTGCTCAGGCGTGGATGGCCAACTGGCACGTTCTGCGTGTAACCCAGGGCTGGTCGCCAGATCCAAGCCAAGATGCGCGGCTTGCGCAGGCTTGTACAAATCGTGCTCTAGACGTTGATCCTGAATGCTCTCTTGCGCTTGCAATTGACGGCTCTATTCACACTTATCTTCTCAAGCAATTAGATGATGCGCAGTTGCGCTATCAGGCCGCGATTGAGACCAATCCAAATAATGGATTGGCCTGGCTGTTGAAGGGAACGCTGCATGCCTTCATGGACGAGGGCAAACAGGCGGTTCAGGACACAAGTCGCGCGCTAATGTTGTCGCCGCTTGATCCGCAGCGAGCGTTCCACTTGTCCCTGGCGGCAACCGCTTGCCTCGTCGACGGGCGGCATCAAAGAGCCATCGAACTTGCGCGCCAGTCGCTGAGTATCGATCGTTTTCATGCTTCAACCTATCGTGCCAAGGCCATTGCAGAATGGCAGTTGGGCCTCAAGGATGAGGCTCGAGCTACCGTCCAAGAACTTTTGGCATTGGCACCTGATTTCACCGTAAGCAAGTATCTGAAAAGCACACCAGCTGCTCCATTCAAAACAGGACAAGAGTGGGCGAAGGCTCTGGAAGGCGCTGGCGTACCACGTTGAAGAAATATCAAATCCGGCAATTCTTTTGCTGATATAGAATACTCAAGGGGGGAAATAATGACGATCTTGTCAAGCCTTGGCCCTGTTCAAGGGGTGCACGGAGCACATGGGATTCATGGGGCGACTGCCGGCGCTGGGACCGCGACGATTCTTCCGAGCACCTTGATCTCAAACCGTGATGGCATTGTCGGCCATTGTGACCTTCTCCCCGGAACCCGGGCCATCTTTTCGGAAGCAGAGCAGGATCTGCGGCTTATTCGTTCTGCAACTCGGCATATCTTCTGCAATGAAGCGAACCGCCAGCATCGACATCTCCTCGATAACAAAAAGCAAGAACTTGACGACCTTAGCCCCGAATAAGAGGCTTCGCTAAGTCACTCCTACTGACCAAATATAGGCGGTTGCATCACACGAGATGACATCAAGGAAGAACACCGTTGTTATCGAAACGACGCCGGCCCCGATCTTGGCGCCGAAAATGGGAGAGATGTCGACACGTTGGGCGAATC
The DNA here is from genome assembly GCA_028285265.1 of Geminicoccaceae bacterium. Lineage (GTDB taxonomy): Bacteria > Pseudomonadota > Alphaproteobacteria > Geminicoccales > Geminicoccaceae > JANQPX01. The sequence continues at coordinate 127,463 of JANQPX010000049.1, read as the reverse complement.
GCTTTTCTCGACATCGTTGCCTATGGCGAGGACTTCTGGTGGACAGGTGCCATCCAGACAGGAGCATTGGCGATGATGTTCATAGTCGTGGTCTTCCAAGTTCTGTTCGAACACGCCGTGTCTGAGATGTCGGTCAAGGATTTGATCGCAACGTTTCTCTTAGCACCAGGGACCGCTCTTGTGCTGGTATTTCACGTCTGGGGCCGGCTCCGTATTGCGTTCGGGTACCCTTCTCTGAAACGGAACCGCCTCCAATTCCTTGGTGGAATGTCTTGGGCTCGAAATCGTGTGCTTGGCTTTGTTTGGTTTATGAATGTAACGAGCGTTATTTTTGTCCCGATTATCTCGTTTGGCATGTTCATTCAGTTTCTAAGGAGTGTGTTGGGTACTTTGTCTTAGTCTTTGCTTCTACAGGTGGCTGGGGCCTTAGTTTTACCCGAATGATTGGCAAGATGAGACTTGGAAACGGGATCTCAAATCATGGATCCCGTCGCGGCGCACTGTTCTTGAAGCTGAACGTCACTATCAAGATGGTTGAAAGCTGGTGGGTAGCGCAGCGCAAGGTCTTACCAAAGCCGAAGAACTGCTGTGATTAAGGGATCGTCACGACGACCTGTCTGCTAACGCGTTTCCCTCTGACGTTCTTGTGGGTCGACCTGACGAGACTCCGCAACTAGGCGTTCGAGCATGTTTGCAGCATGCTCAAGCTCTTCCTTGTCTGACAGGCCAACCGCTGTTGCCTTCAAAATCGGCTGGTCAACGAGGCTTGCACCATCCGATCGGACGCCGACGACCTGCTTCGCTTGCGATGGCTCCGCGGGTAAGCCCACCGGCACATGGATCGGCTTATGATCGCCACGAAGCTGAAAGATCATGTCGTTGAGTAGAATAGCGTGCATAGCGACTGCGCCTAGTGCAACACCCACGATCAAAACAAAGAGCCGGCGATAGCGGACGCTTTGCAACGGCGTCGACCTTCTCGATGAGGTGGGAAGTCGCTTACGATCCCGGAACGCCAACCCGCGTTTCACTGCATGGCTAACCTGACCTTCAGGTCGATGATAGTGTGGCGCTTGAGACGGCGCCGAGAGACGTTGCTTTCGACTCCCTGGAGACCGCCTCAAACGATTGTTGTCACGCCCAGACTCGCCGGACGTCCTTTGCTGTTTGATCCGCCAGCCGCCGGCCGATGGCTGAAGATCGGTGCCGTCCCGCTCATGCCGGTCGACGTGGCCCCGGCGGAGTGTCCGCTGGTCACGAAGCGATGACAGACGATTCCTGATCCAATGAATCTGATCGCTGTCGAGCCCGTGACATTCGCCATTGGCGCCAATCGCGTCCGGATCCGTTTCCAAGACCTCGATCACCGCTTCCACCTGCTCCGGCCGAGCCGAGATTTCCCGGGCAACACTAGCGATCATGTCATCGATCAAGGCGGTCATAGCGATCCATCCCTTCTCTTAAGCGCCTGGCTGTCGTCTCAACCTTCGACGAACGTTCGGGCCAGGCGATCAGTCAGCGGCTTCACGAAATAGCTTATCGCGGTGCGCTCGCCACTCTCGATGAACACCTCGGCCGGCATGCCCGGCACGAGATCGAAACGGTCGGCGCCGGCGTCCCCCGTGATGGCGATGCGCGCCATGTAGTAGGGCTGATTGGTTACTTCATCGATCAAGCGGTCCGCCGAGATCGACTCCACCCGGCCCATGATCTCCGGCGTTTCCGCTTGATCGAAGGCAGAGAGACGCACGACCGAGGTCTGGCCAAGGGTGATCTTGTCGATGTCGCTGGTGGCAACCTGCGCTTCGACCAGGAGCGTATCGCTGTCCGGCACGATGTCCATTAATGGCTGGCCAGGCGCAATCACGCCACCGACTGTATGCACGGCGAGATCGAGGACGACGCCAGCATGAGGCGCAATAATGTCTGCACGCTTCAGGCGCTCCTCGGCCGTCACCCTCCTTTCCTGAAGTCCGAAGATCTCCGCCTCAACCGCACGCAGCTCGGCCGTCACCCGCTCCTGGATGTCGCGATCGAGCTGGGCGAGCTCAAGCTCGGTCTCAGCAATAGCATTACCGACGGTTGCAATCTCTGAGCGATGCGCGTCCTGCTCACCTTCAAGCTGCTCCGCCTGCCGCTGAAGGGCAAGAAGTCTAGTAAGGGTCGCATAACCTTTGTCATAGAGGATCTTGAGATTGCGGTGCTCCTCCATCACCAGCTCGACCTGGCGACCTTTAGAGCCAATCTGACCCTCTAGCCCTGCAATCTGCTGGCGATACCCCTCGATTCGCTGGCGCAACAGCCGCTCGGTGCCCTCCCGGCTGGAGCGGCGCGCCTGGAATAGATCTGTCTCACCGTTAATGATTCTGATCACCTCAGGATCGCTCTGTCGAGCTCTCATATCTGTTGGCAAATCAATGTCAGTTCGACCGTCACGCTCCGCCACGAGCCGCGCTCGTCGAGCATGCAACTCATCAAGCTTGCCAATCGTCGCGTCGTAGGTTGCCCGGTCGATGGTACTGCTGACACGCATCAGCACCTCGCCCGGTGTCACCAGATCGCCATCCTTGACCAGAATGTCGCTGATAATGCCACCATCCAGATGCTGCACGGTCTTGCGGTTCGATTCGACCGTCACGCGGCCCGGAGCGATCACCGCACCGTTCAGCTCTGCCATGGCTGCCCAGGCACCTGCCCCGCCGAACAAGGCGAGGATGATCAAGAGACCGGCGATGGTATAGACGCGCCCGCTCTCGTTCAGTGGCACATCGGTCACGGGCGTCGTATCGATAATGGTCACACGCTCGTTCATGGAATTGTCTCCTGTTAGCGGGCTGCAGCCGAGGCCATGCGCGTGGTTGGCAGGGCCGTAACATTTTCGCCAATTTGCTCGGCGTTTCTGGTGGTCGCAGCGAGGATGTCCGGCTTGTTGCCGAAGGCCTCCTGACGGCCGCCATGAAGCACAAGAAGCTTGTCGCAGGCTTCGATCGCGCTCGGACGATGGGCCATCACCACCACGATCTGACCCTTGGCCTTCATGTGCCGGATCGCATCCGTGAGCGCGCTGTCGCCGATCGAATCGAGGCTAGCATTGGGCTCGTCCAACACGACGAGGAACGGGTCGCCAAACATCGCTCGTGCAAGCCCGATGCGCTGGCGCTGACCGCCGGAAAGCTTCGAGCCGCCCTCGCCAATAGCCGTGTTGTAGCCTTCGGGGAGCCTGAGGATCATCTCATGGACACCCGCCATTTTGGCGGCTGATACGATCGCACGCGGGTCCGGATCGCGGGCAAAGCGTGCGATGTTGTCGCTGACCGTACCGTCGAATAGCTCCACATCCTGCGGCAGGTACCCGATCTGCCGACTTAGGTCTTCCGGGTGCCAATGATCAAGCGCGACACCGTCCAGACGTACCGAGCCGTAACGAAGCGCCCAGACGCCGACCAGCGCACGGGCAAGGGTCGACTTGCCGGAAGCGCTCGGGCCGATCACCCCCATGGCTTCGCCAGCGTTGAGATCGAAGTCGAGACCAGAGATCGCCGGTGTCGACGCGCCCGGCGCCGCCGCAACCAGGCTCTCGACATGAAGCCGTGTGTCTGCAGACGGCAGGCGAAGGGGTTCCGGCTTGACCGCATGCGCAGCGAGCAACTCGCCGAGGCGGTAATACGCCGCTCTGGCGCCCACGAAACCGCGCCAATTGCCGATCGCCTGATCGACGGGCGCCAAGGCCCGCCCCATAACGATGGAGGCGGCGATCATGCTGCCGGGGCTGATCGCCTGCTCGATGGCGAGCGACGCGCCGACGCCGAGTATGGCGGCCTGCAGAATCAGCCGCGTGGTCTTACTCACCGCAGTCACTGCACCGGCGCGGTCGCTGGCGATGCTCTGCTGATGAAGCGCACGGCGATGCAGAGCCTGCCATCGGAGACGGAGGCCCTCCAACATGCCCATCGCGGTCAGAGCCTCGGCGTTTCGCTGGCTGGCACTCGCGAGCTGATCGCTCATGCGGCCCTGGGTGGTCGCGGTCGTGATCGTGCCGCGCGTCCAGACTTCGTTGATCAGCCCAAGACCGAACAACAGGATCGCGCCACCGGCTGCAACATAGCCAAGAAGCGGATGAATGAGGAAGATGACGGCTAGGTAGATCGGCACCCAAGGCGTGTCGAACAGCGCGAACGGTCCCGAGCCCGAGAGAAACTCGCGAAAATTCCTGAGATCGCGAAGGGGACCATCATCGCTCTTTTGCCCGGCACCCAAGGATTGTGCAATGCTGGCCTGATAGACCCGCTCATGCAAAAGACCATCGATCCTGGTGCCGACCCGGACCAAGACGCGGGATCGGATGATCTCCAAGAGCCCCATCGTCAACAGCAGGCCGGCGACCAGGACAGTGAAGGCAATCAGGGTCGATTGGCTTCTGCTGGCAAGAACCCGATCATAAATCTGCATCATGTAGAGCGGGCTTGCTAACACCAAAAGGTTGATGACGAGGCTGAAAAGGCCGGTCATCACGAAACCTCCTCGACAGCGGCCGAGTGCGGCTCTGATTTCGGATGAATGCTGCTTGGCCATCGGACGTGAGCTCCCCAGAAATTGACGGTGGGAGCCCGGCCTTGGCCGGGCTCCCGCTTGGACGCGTCAGATGACGAAGTCCCGTTGGTCGAGTTCCTCCAACCGGACGCCCGCAAGTGTGATGCGGTCGCCGCTCTCGGAGTCGAGATCGATCACGACATCGTTGCCCTGTTGGCTCGCCTGATGGATCACCGCATTGGCATCCTCGAAGCCAAAGGCGCTGACATCGAGTTGATCCCGGCCGCGACCGAAATCGGAGACCGTGTCGTGGCCACCTTCGCGGGTAAAGATGAAGGTGTCCGCACCGCGACCGCCTTCGAGCGCATCGTTGCCAGCACCGCCGGCGAGACTGTCGCGGCCCCGACCGCCGTTGAGGACATCGTCGCCCTCGCCACCATCAAGGACGTCACTGCCCCGGCCACCCAGTAGAGTGTCGTTGCCGAGACCGCCATCCAGCGTGTCTCGACCGCGACCACCATCGAGCAGGTCATTGCCACCGCCGCCTTCGATGATGTCATTGCCCCGGCCGCCTTCGAGCACATCGTCACCACCTTCAACCGTGAGCTGGTCGATGGTGATCCTGAAGATCGGCTGATCGGGGTCGATGGTGAAGTCGGCCACAGCAGGATCGATCGTGGTGCCGGCTGCGGTCTGGGCGTCGCCGCTCAGAATGTTGACAGGGCCAGCGTCCGGATTGCCGTTGGAACCATTGAACCCAGGATGGCTACCAACAACACCATTCTCGACCGTGCCCTGGTTCAAGGCGGTCTGGTTGAGGAAGGCAGCGCCTTCTTCGTTGTTAACCTCGGTTCCGGCATCGAGCACATCCCGACCACTGCGCTCGATCACGATCGGCCCGAGGAAGTTGCCCTCAGCATCAAAAATCGGATCGGCAAGCGGGTTGTCTGGTACCGAGAGGAAAGCATCGTTGGACGGGATCACCATGGTCGCCCAGGTGAAGAAGCCCTGACCCTGTGCATCGGTGACGTTGATGGTCTGGCGTGCGCGTTCGCCGGGTGCGATTGCACCCCCGGCGCCAAACACGGTCGCATCGACGCCGCCGGCGCCTGCCTGGGCTACGAACTCCGCCGAAATCGGCTGCACGGTACCGTCCTCAGCGAGGCGCTCGAGACCTTGGCTTGCAGCGGAACCCGTGTCGAACAGATCGAAGTTGGCCCCGTCATGGAAGCCGAACCAGACAGGGGTCTGGAAGGTGCCGCCCTCTCCGAGCAGGTTCTCGACCGTGACCGTGATCGCGGTGCCGTCACCGATCTCGTCGCCACGAATGATATCGTTGCCACGTCCACCCTGGATGTGATCGTTGCCTGCAGTGCCGGCAAGGAGATTGTCGCGGCGGTCACCAATCAAGGTGTCGTCGTTCTCGGAGCCAGTTAGATTCTCGATGCTCCGGAGGCTATCGGCAACCTGGTTGCCATTGGGGGCATCATACGTGGCGCTGCCTTCCCGGAGATTGGCATGAACGGACGCGCCGATGTCGGAGAAATCCGCAGTATCGATGCCGTGGCCACCATCCAGGCTGTCGCTGCCGCCACCACCCTGAAGCGTGTCGTTACCGCTCCCGCCGATCAAGGTGTCAGCACCACCGCCACCAGCCAGAAGGTCGTCGCCATCATTGCCATCGAGAACATTAGCATTGGCGTCGCCGCTGAGCTGATCACCCTGAGCGGTGCCTGTCAGGTTCTCGAAATTGGCCATCTGCTCAACGATGGTGGTGCCGCTGCCGGTCTGGTAACTGGCGAGACCCGAGCCCAGCGATGCGACCACAGGTGCGCCGATGTCGCTAAAGTCGTTGGTGTCGATACCCTCGCCGCCATCCAGGATGTCCTGCCCGCCGCCACCCTGAATGGTGTCGTTGCCCGAACCACCGAAGATGTTGTCAGCGCCGCCACCGCCAGAAAGGCTATCGTTGCCAGCACCACCAGCAATCGTATCATTGCCCGCACCGCCGGAGAGTTCATCGTCCCCGACGCCGCCATTGATAATGTCGTCGCCGTCACCGCCGTCGATATGAAGATCGTCGACTGCGGCCGCTACGGGCCCCTCAGCGCTGTCGATGCCGGAATTGAGTGCGATCGGGCCATTTTGACCCGCCGGCGCCAGATGAACGTGAACGGGGCTACCGCCGACATCCAAAAGCGTTTCCGGGTCCAGGTTCTCAGCGTTTAGATTGAGATCATAGGTATTGTTGGTGGTGTCGACGATGAGCACGGCAACACCATTTGCCTCAGTGTCGACCGCAGGCGCTCCCTCGGGGACAACTTCCTGCTCGCCATCAAGCTTGGCGACGAAGCGTTGGATCGGCTGCTCGGCTGTCGAGGGATCGAGCACGAACTGCCCGCGGATCTCACCGCCGGGGAACGTCGTGGTGTGAACATTGAGGTAGGCGCCCTCATTGCGCAGCACCTCCAAGAGTGCCTCAGGCGAAGGGTTCTGATCGCTGAGGTCGGCGAATGGGCCACCCTCGACGACCAGGGAGAACCCATCGTTCGAGGCCATCCTTTCGTTGTTGCGTGTCATTTCTCTTATCTCCGTTGAATGCGAGACTTTCGGGCCGCCAGGGCGGCCTGGGCTGACGCCGTCACCCGAACGATCCGAGGTGATCAACGCCATCAGCATTCGACGAGAACAGGCGTTTATTGTCGATTAGCCAAATCCTTAGGGGGCTATTCATAGATGTTGTGACATTGGTCACAGTTATTCGACTGGCGTTGATCACTCACTAACGCGTCATTCAAGACGTTTGACTGGGAGTGGAACGATGAGCCGACGCAATTATTTAAAGACGACAATTATCAATGCCATAACTCACGATGAAACGAGCTACGGAGCCTCCGGCAAAGCCACTGCGATAGTTCTTGCCGGACTGATGATATCGGGTGCGGCGTCGGCGCAATCACTAAGTGAGGCAATGGCATCTGCCTATCTCTCCAACCCTGCTCTCACCGCACAGCGCTCGGCACTTGAGGCAACCAACGAACTCCTGCCCCAGGCCCTCGCCGGCTGGCGCCCGAGCGTGGATGTCGAAGCCGAAACCGGTGTCAGCCGCGTCGACAACGGCCTCGGCAACGGAGGTCTCAACACCAGCTCGATCGCTCTTACGCTCAGCCAGAACCTGTATCAGGGTGGCGAGACCACCGTGAATATCGGCCGTGCAGAATGGCTGGTACGCGCCGAGCGCGCCCGGCTCGCAGCTATTGAGCAGGATGTGCTGACCGCAACAGCGTCGGCCTATGTCGACCTATTCACAAGTAAAGCGATCCTGGAGCTGGCCAAACAGAACGAAGCTAGGCTGAAAATGCAGCTGGTGGCCACCAGAGATCGTTTCGCAGTCGGTGAAGTCACAAGGACTGACATCGCCCAGGCCGAGGCCCGGGTCGCTGGAGCCACCGCTAGTCGGATCGAAGCAGAAGGCACCATTCGCGCCGCCGAGGCAACCTTTCGAAGCCTCATCACCTTGGAGCCCGAATCACTGATCGAGCCCGAACCGCTGCGATCATTACCGACGGACGAGGATGAGGCGCAACGAAGCGCCGAAGCCGCCAATCCCAACATTCATTTGGCCGAGGCCAATCTGAAAGCGTCGCGCGACGACATCAGAATCGCGAAAGCAGCCCTCCTGCCGAGCCTCGATCTGGAAGGCACGCTCAGCCATGTAGAGGAACCGTCCCTCACGATCGACCGCCAGAGTACGGCGTCTTTGGCTCTTCGCCTGCGCGTGCCACTTTATCAAGGTGGTGGCAACTATGCTGCTGTCCGTCAGAATAAGCGAATTGCCCAGCAGCGCCTGGCGGACCTCGATGCCGCAAGGCGTGACGTGCGCGAAGGCGTCACGAGCGCCTGGCAGGCGCTCGTGACCGCGCGATCGACCATGGCCTCAATCCAAGAGCAGGTGCGCGCCGCGACAATCGCCCTGGAGGGTACGCGGCGCGAAGCCGAAGTAGGTCAGCGAACAGTGCTCGACGTCCTCGATCAGGAAAATGATCTCTTTCAGGCCGAAGTCGACCTGGTCGGTGCCAAGGGCGATGAAGTGGTCGCTAGCTATCAGCTGCAAGCGGCCGTCGGAAGGCTGAGGGCGACCGCTTTGGCGTTGGAGGTCGATCCTTACAATGACGAGACGCACTACCGACGCACACGCAACCGCGCCTTTGGGCTTGGGGATTGACATGTCAGATACCCGACGGAAGCCCCCTACAACAGGTCATGTCGTCACCGGCAAAGCCAAGCTCGTCCTCGCCGGAGTCCTCGTCCTGACGGCCCCCGTACTTTTTGTCACGTGGATCCTGTTTCTGGCCTTCGTCGTCTGGCATCTGCGACCACCCACCGATGTCGCCGAACTGCTCAAATGGATCTTGTAACCTTGTCGGGACTCCCAACCATGGGAACGTCCGGCGGCAACCGTTCGAGCGGAACTGTCAGCTACGCAACGTCAATACTGTGGCCATGCACCTAGGCGGCACAAACCCGAAGCGGAGGGTGAGCATCCTGGCCGAGCTGGCCTCTGCGGGTCTCTTTGGTGACGAAGTCGAGGACGGTTCGAACGCGCGCAATCGACTTAAGATCACGGTGGGTCAAGAGCCAAAGATCGAGGGCCAGATCAAATGCGGCGACCACGCGCCTCAGACTGGGCATGGCCTTCGCGACATAATGCGGGAGCGCAATCAAGCCACCGCCGGCACAGGCCGCAGCGACCTGCATCGGAAGATTGTCGCACTGAAGCCCAATCTTAGCCCCCTTTGCTACCTCGCGGAACCGGCGGGCCTGTGGCAGCTCGGCAAGGCTCCCGCTGGATTCGATGATCGTGTGTTCACACAGCTCCTCAAGCGTGCCCGGTTCACCATGCTGGTCTAGATAGCTGTCCGCACCGTAAATTCCGAACCCGACAGCGCCAACCTTGCGTCCGACCAGCTCATCACTACCGGGATTGCCAATACGCAACGCCACATCCGCTTCCTTACGCATGAGATCGACCATGGACGTACTGACCATGAGTTGAACTTCGATGGAAGGATGAGCTGCCCTCAACATCGGCAGCCGTGGCGCTAACCAATAGGTGCCGAGCCCGACCGCCGTCGCAATCCGCACCTGTCCGGTCTTGCTTCGATCAAAACCATCGATCGCACGCTCGATATCAGCGGCTTTATCCGCCATCTCGCGGCAAAGCTCGACGATAGCTTCTCCAGCCTCCGTCAAAGAATAGCCGTGGATCTCACGCTGAAACAATTGAACGCCGAACTTACTCTCAATGTTGCGAAGCTTCCTGCCAACAGTCGGCTGGCTGACTCTAAGAAAACGCGACGCAGCAGAAAGACTGCCCTTGTCGACAACGGTCATGAAATAGCGATAGGTGTCCCAGTCCAAATCTTGGCGCATCGTCATTATCCCAACTTCGTTGTCGGCAATCGATGGATATCCACGAAAGGCCTTTCACCACCGATCCCTCGGTCGATATGCGCTCGCTGATCAAAGAATCTGCCATTTTTCGAGCCACATATCGCAGTTGTCTCGCATTTCTAATCGGCCAAGGCCAACTTGATAAGATGAGCTAATGGAAATATTGCAGCTTTGTGGAGTCGATCTCGCCCTAGATCACTCCGATTTTATTGTGTGTGATGACGGTTCAAGCCGCTGAACGCCACAAACGCTCTTTTTGTTGCCTCGGGAACAACGGCGAGATCAGAACTGGGCGATGGAAGACTGCGACTGCCTGACAAAAGGCGATCATCGAACGCGCTATCTGTCATCGTTCAGGGGCTATCCCTCAGAGAGGATTGCTACAAGTTTCTCTTTATCAATGCTGCCGCCCGTGACCGGACACACCGTTAGGCCACGCTCTGCAGGCGAAACCTTTGCTGCGGCGGCCAGAGCCAGAGCTCCGGCCCCCTCCGAGATGAGATGGCCTTCAACCGCCAACCGACGAATAGCGGCATGAACTTCAGGCTCCGTGACGAGAACGGTATCATCAACGAGGTGATCGAGGAGCTGAAAAGCTTGTTCCGTCATGTAGGGAACAGCGACTCCATCGCACATGGTGTCGCAAGCAACCGAAACGGGCCGGCCTTCTACCCGAGAAGCATGAAATGCACAGCATTGTTCCGGCTCGACTGCAATGATCCGGATTGACGGCTTCAGCACCTTGAGAGCACCTGCAACGCCACACAACAAGCCGCCACCGCCAACCGGGAGATAGACGGACGCGACGTCGGGGCAATCGGCTAGAATCTCCAATCCCATCGTACCGTGCCCGATCTGAACATCGCGGTCGATCCAAGGATGAATGAAGGCATAAGGTTCGTCTTCCCAACGCTGCTCCTTTAGGAATCCGAAGAGCGCATCGACACTCACGAGAATTGGTGTACCACCATAGGCTCGCATTGCCCTCTTCTTCGTCTCCGGCGCTCCTTCGGGCATAAGACTACGCGCAGGCACACCAAAATGGCGCCCGACCCAGGCAAGCGCCTTTGCCATGTTACCTGCGCTTACTGTGCTGAGACCACGAGCACGCGTCTTCGGATCCAATCGGGAAACAGCATTGAGGACGCCGCGAATCTTGAAGCAACCAGCGGGTTGGTGGATCTCAGGCTTGAGGAGAATACGATCATTTGCAGCGCCAAACGGCACCAGCGGTGTATGCAAGACAATGCCGTTGACAAGCCGGGAAGCAGCTTCGACTTCGCATTTTGTTACAGGCGCAAGACTGGTCACTACTGCCTCTTTACAGGTCAAGTCGACGAATTGAGCTTCTCTATGTGAACATACGATCTGGCCTTTGCGCTTCTAGAGCTCCCGCTAATGCGCGTTAACGCGTCGCGGTAGGCCAAGCTCAATCCGGTGGCCACCCAGCATGCATGGGGTACGCTTAGCTTAGGTGCTGTTTTGCTGACAGCAACGTATCTAGCATGGTCGCTTGGAGCTCGTCGAGGAAGGCGTGCGATGATGCCTCAACTGAACATCTACCAACCTGCCGGACGACAGTGAGGTCAGCATAGATCTACCGAATGGCTGCTGCCTCAGCTCGCAGACGCCAAGTCGCGATGGTCAGGCCGATGAAGATCAGAATCGCGCCGCAGATCTGTCCGAAGGTCAGCAGTTCGCCGAGTAGCAGTGTTGACAAACCGATCCCGAAAACGGGGACGAGTAGGAAGAAAGGGGCAACACTTGCTGCGGGGTAGGTAGCGAGCAACCGTCCCCAGATCGCAAAGACCAGAACGGTGGCTAGAATGGCCGAATAGGCGACAGCACCAACCGTCACCCAGCTGACACTGCCGATGAGGCTCTGAATTGGACCGTGAGATTCGAAGACGAGTGATAAGAGCAGAAGCGGCAAAGGCGCAGCCAGACTCATCCAAACGGCAACGCCAAGCATGTCGACGTGGCCAAGAGATTTCAGAATATTGTTCCCGGCAGCGCCGCAAAGAGCGGCGAGCAAGATGAACCCAAATGCCAGCAAACCGCCACTCTCAGCTTGATCGAGAACCATCAAGGCTAGACCGGCCATGGCAAGCATGATGGCGATACCCTGGCGAAACCGAAAGGTCTCACCAAATATCAGCATCGCGATCCCGATCGTAAAAAAGGCCTGGGTATGGACTAGGAGGGATGCGATCCCTGCCGGCAAACCGTTTGCCATGGCCACGAACATAAAGCCATACTGACCGGCTCCCAGCAGTAGGCCCGTGATCATCAATGTCTGCCAAGGCACAGCAGGACGCGGAACAACAATGACAAAAAGGGAGGCGGCGGCAAATCGCAAGAAGGCAAAGAAAATGGGCGGCGTGCTGTCTAGGGCCACCGCCGTAATCGGAAAGGTCGCGCCCCAAATAAGTGCAGCAAGCACAGCGAGGCCTATGTGACGAAGGGGCACTCCCGCTCTCCAATCATCACCCCATAATGAACCCTATCTACCATAGCTGATGCCGGACGGCAGGCGACGTTGGGCAAAGAAGTTACGATTCGTTGGGCAGAGCGATGCCTTCGCCAAGGGCGGTGCGCTTCAATACCAGCTTCCCCGTGATCGGCACGCAGGTCAAATTCCTTATGGATTGCGGCAATCTAGAGTCCTGAGGCACTCTCTTATGCAGTACGGCGTCAAAGCAATGCCTACTCTTTCGTTTTTCGCTACGAATGGAGCACATGCGATGCCCATAAATTCAGCGTCAGAAATTGGGACCGTTAAGAGACTGCGCCGCTATGCAGTGAAGTCGATGCAGGGCGAAGATCTGGACGAAGCTCCTGTGATCGACGGCGGAATCTTGGGCGACCGTGCTTATGCTCTTATCGACACATCGACCGGCAAGATAGCTAGTGCTAAGCATCCGCAAAAATGGCGGGAAATCATTCAGTTTGGCGCCTCCTTTGTCAGGATGCCCTCGGCCCAAGCACCCCTCCCTCCAATAACCCTTACATGTCCTGATGGAAGCGGCCTTAACGGTGATCGGGCGAACCTCGATGCTGAGATCTCCAAAATCCTTGGGCGGGAAGTCACGCTGACGTCCGTGCGACCTGAGGCGATAAGTGTCGATCGGTTGGACCCGCTCGCTGAAGACGAGAGTATCGCTGACATCGGTGCTTTCATGATGAGGGGACGGTTTGCCGATTACGCCGCCATCCATCTCGTGAGCACGGCATCACAGGCCAAGCTTGCCCAACTCTATCCGGATGGTGATTTTGATGAGCGGCGGTTTCGCCCGAACGTCATCGTTGCGACCTCCGATGAGCAATCCGGTTTCGTCGAGAACGAGTGGGTCGGACGCGTCATCACGATTGGAAACGAGGTGCGGCTGCGCATCACGGATCCCACACCAAGATGTGCAATTCCGACGTTGGCCCAGAGAGATTTGCCAAGGGATCCAAAAGTCCTGCGCACGGTTGCCGATCACAATCAGGTTGCCGTTCCAGCCTTTGACGGGGCCGAGCTTCCCTGTGTCGGGGTCTATGCATTCGTTGAGCAAAGCGGAACGCTACGGAAGGGCGATCCGGTTCTGATCGATTGAAACCCACAGCCTCAATCTGAATGACGTTACGAAGGCGCGTTGAGGCCCTCAAATGGACCGCCAACGTCCAAACCTCTTGATAATCGCTAAGGCAAAGAAGATCTGTGGCGCACTATCCAACGCAACGGCAGAAATCGGAAAGGTTGCGCCCCAAACGAGTAAGGCAATCACAACGAGACCGATGTGATGGAGGAGCACGCCGGCCCTCCAAAGACTACCCAATGCGGCTCAGTGCTACCATCGCTGAAACCGGACGGCAGACGGAGTTGGAGAATGCGGTTGCAATTCGTTGGATGTGGCGATGCCTTCGGCAGTGGTGGCCGATTTAATACCTGCTTTCACGTGACCGGCACGCATGTCAATTTCCTAATCGATTGCGGTGCTACCTCCTTGGTGGCGATGAAACAGCTAGGGATTGCGCTCAACGACATCCAAACGATTCTGATCACGCATTTTCATGCTGATCATTTCGGAGGCCTGCCGCCCTTCGTGCTCGACGCGCAGTTTTTCTCCAAGCGCAAGGCACCGCTTACGATCATTGGCCCGCATGAGCTGAACTTATCCTTCGTTCGCGCTATGGAAACTGCCTTTCCCGGATCATCCCAGACCAAGCCTAAATTCCCCCTTCAGCTCTTGGAATTGGCAGAGCACCAGAGCGTGGAGATCAACAACCTTCATGTCACACCCCACTTGGTGAAGCACGGTCCGGCAGGTGGGCCGTTCTTCGCCTACCGGATCGAATCCGAAGGGCGGGTTCTTGCCTACACCGGTGACACTGAATGGACTGACTCATTAATTGACGTTGGCAAGGATGCCGATCTGTTCATTGCAGAGGCCTACTTCCGCGAAAAACGCGTGCCTTTGCATCTCGATCTCGCCACACTAGATGCACATCTGCCAGAGATACAGCCAAGGCGCTTAATCCTGACCCACATGAGCAACGACATGCTGATACGTCAGGACACCATTGAACATCAGTGCGCTCAAGACGGGATGATCATCGAAGTATAGTTGTTTGCAGACAGCGATCAGGTTGCAAGTCTTCCGCACTGGCCCCGCGGTGTTTGCAAAGCTCTTCGCTGACAGATACGCCGAAGAGAATAGCCGCATGAACAATGTCCTGCCGGACCTCGTCGACAGCTTACCCGAGGCTGAGGATCGGCAAGCGCGCATTCCGCTAGGACGGGATGGACGGGCGGCGGAGGCATCCTTGATGACCGCATGGCTTCTGTCCGACGGAGGCCGCTACATGACCGGACAGCCCCTCAGGATCGGGTGCGGACTAACCCGTTCCGTTTAGCGAAGCGATCGCTCTGTCCCGAAAATCACGTTGTCAGTGCGATGAATTGGACTGTGTCGGTGGTCCAGATCAACGGATACGCAGCAAACGCCATTGGTTGGACGCCCCAGACACTCTACCCGATCCTCAAGCTGTCAGCAGCGCAGCTTTTCAGGAGCAGAGCTAGCCAATTTTCAACAAGGTCCGGCTAAGATGTGAGGCTGCTCCGAATGTGATAACGCTCGACAAAACTGATCTACTAGTAGAGAGGCTTTCTTCCCCATCCTAATATGGACTCACAAAGAGTCCTGTTGATCGCGGAGAAGCGAGCAGGTTAGTCGTTGTGCCCCAGGCGACCAGGCGGCCGCGGGTAAACTGCATCTGATAGTCTGCGCCTCCGTAAATGTCTTGCGCTGACAGAATGCGGTCTTTGTACAGGTAGACAAGGTCGTCGCCATTCTTCCCTTGAGCATCCGGCCGGCCCATAATCCTCGTCACCTCTGAAGGAGTCATACTGACTTCAATCTGAGATAGCTTATTGAATTCCGACTTTGACGCATCACTGTCCCCATGGGAACAAGCGGTTAGGACACACGCTAGGACAAGAAGTGCACCCTTCATGGCATCAGTCCTCCAACCCATTTGGTCTCGATGATTGTCCGGAAATCATCGCCCGTCACGCTAACAATCGCCGTGCTGCCCGTTTCGCCAGACTTCGCAGCCCAAAGGATCGAATTCACGGACATCACGAAGTCGCCGCCTTTATAGCCAGGAAAGGATTCGCCGATGGCGTCTCTCAATCTGTTGAGGAGCTGCTCCACGGAACGAAACCCCGTGCCTGCCTCGCACGGCTCCAAAGCCAGGTCTTCGTAGAAGCCGCGATAGCTACCAATCCCATCAATGCCCATACCACAAAAGTCGAATCCCACGCCTTGGCCGACAGGTCTCGTTTCGAGCAGCTTGATCAGATCGCCGAGGCAAAGGTTGCTGGCTTCAGTCTTCCACTCTTCGTTGACTTGCCTGAGCAACGCATCAGTGGCTACTCTCCTTCGAGTCATTGTGAACCCGGCCCGCTAGTGTAAGTTCAATATTCTTTGACACTTGGATAGGGACCTTATCGCTAAAGATGCGGCTAGCTAAGAAAAACATCCTTGTCACCAAGTTGTCGAAAACGATCAAGCCAAAGCAGTTTACAACCGACGACCGGATAGGCGATCCCGTTGATCGTATTAGGTTTGGAAAACATTTTTCATGTTTCGTTTTCTAAGCCAGCCAGATCTGCAACGTTAAGATCGACACCCCAAATGCGCTTGCTTTGCGCATGTATCAAAACGTTCTTCGCTCCAAAAAGTTCTACTCACGAAATATTATTAAGAAAATTCAACTTTGATGCGAACGGATGACATTTTTGATCGCTTTCAGCTCAAAATCTACAATGACATGGAGGATAATCACGGATACTGACCTCACAAGGGGCCACTTTCGACCTTTCAACGCGTGACGTCTTTTGCCGGGGCGGCAATGACATCAAGGCCTTTGAACATTGTTTTCTTGCGCATTTTTGAGAAGACCGAAACATCAATCTCGCGCATGTCAGCTAACTTTACTCCAGACCTCTTCTCACCTGGACAAGGCCAGTTTTAGACAAATTTCAACTCCATTCACGAATGCATTATTCCATGTTGGCAGTTATTTAACGAGAGCCTTTGAATACAGCTTCACAGCGCCCAAGCGTCGACCCACAGTAAAGAATCGAGTGTGACCCATCATCATGATGTTGTAGGCGCCACACCTTCCCGTCACCAACTGAAAAGTCGTCCTCGTTTAACATGGCTTCTACTATAAAAGTTTCTTGCCCAATCAGACTGCCGTCAATGAAAGATAGCTTAAAGCTGACCCAGGAAGCGATTGCTTTGGTTCAAACTATTGACCCAGAACTATTGGATAGAGCAGATCCGGGACATTATCCTGTGTTCGTTCTGGTCCAACGCAGCCGACGTTAGCCATCTATCACGGAAGATAAGGTTGCACAGGCTCCGCCTGCGCTTCCAAAAGCGCCTGGAAGTCTTGGAGTCCAAGCGTCGCGACAGTCTCCTTGTTCGGTCCCAGGATTTCATAGATCATCCCATCGGTGCCGCGATTACTGAACCAAGCGATACAGTCGACATCACCGCCGCCTTCCGTATGGGGTGCTCCTCCGGCCGGCTTCTCCACGAAACTCGCGGTAGGACGGATTTCCGTTAGTTCATCTTCTTCATTATAGAGTCTCAGTTCACCTTGTATGATGAAGGTGCTGTAAGCTGCGTGATGCCGATGCAGAACGATCTTCTGTTTAGCGGCAAACTTCAACAACAGATCGACGACCTTCGCCTCAGGATCGACCCTAAGGACATGGTACCAAACATGATCGATGCCTTCGAGCGTGTTCCATTGAATGTTGGACTGATCGAATGCCCCCACACTGGGAGTTGCTGCCGCGGGGCTTCCGCCAACAGCAACCGTCGCAGCGGCTGAACCTGCGCCGGCCAGACCTTCACGGCGTGTCAGTGTTGTCTTTGTCATCGTTACCTCCCTTTGACGTCACACCAGACCTTTTGTCGTTGTTGCATGCTCGCACATCTTCTCTTTTGGCTCTTGCCATTTGGTGCCATGGTTGGTTTGCGGAGGAGAAGCGATGAAGGGCTATACGCGCACCAGCGCTCTTGGGCCAATTTCTGACTTTGTCGAGATGCAGGGCGGATCGATCCAGCGAATTTTCGACCGTGTCGACCTGCCTTTGACCTTACTAGACAATCCTGATCTCCCTCTGCCGCTCGAGGAACAGTTCAAAGTGCTCAGCGAAGCCGGCCGGGAGATTGGCGACCCCTTTTTCGGGGCAGCGCTTGGCCGTCTTGTGAGTATGGAAAAGCTGAGCGCTTTCGGCGCCTGGGTCACCAGTGCACCGACGTTGGCAGGAGCGATCGATCGGTCCCATCACGGACTCAATCGCTATCTGCAAACGGCGACCGCTCTACAGTTTCGAACATCCGAGACGACTGCATACTGGTCGATCGAGTTCCTCGATCCCGGTGGCGACGGACGATTTCAGAACGAGCTCTTGGGTGTGAGCTATCTGATCGATGGCGTGCGACATTATGCTGGTCCTGAATGGAAACCGTCGCTCATTCGATCCACATGTGTCGGCCTGGCAGAGGCAGCGGCGCTGGAAAAGGTTTTCGAAGCTCCTGTTCTTCACAACAGACCAGTGTCGGCAATTGAATTTGAGATCGGGCTGCTCTCGGTGACTGGAAGACGCGCTGCAGAGCCGGATTTCAGTTTGGAGCCGGAAATCCCATCCAACGCCGGCTATCGAGAAGACGTGGCAGCACTTCTATCGATCGCTCTCTTGGAAGGATATCCGAGGATTGATTGGGTGGCGTCCAAGCTCGCGACAAGCCGCCGGTCTCTCCAGCGCTCGCTCGCTGACAATGGCTGCAGCTTTACTGAAGTTTTGGAGGGCCTCTTGAAGGACCGAGCGACTATGTTGCTCAGGTCAACCAGTCGAGATCTGACGGATATCGCCCTTCAACTGGGATATAGTGATCCCGCGCATTTTTCCCGCGCCTTCCGGCGCTGGACGGGAACGACTCCGTCACGCTACCGAACAGCCAATCGCGGCTATCCGGGAACGTGACGCAATTGTGTTGATGGAATGGGCGGCAATCGATCGCTCCTCAATTGGTTATCCTAGTCATGCTGGCGCCTGCTCCCTGTTGTACGCGAAATAGGCGTCGACTTGCGCACTGCCGGAACGACGAATGTCCATGACAGGCCCCTCCCAGGCAATCAACCCATCGTGTAACAAAGCGATCCGATCCGCAATCTGCAGAGCGCTGGTGACATCCTGGGTGATCGTCAGGGCCGTACTATGTAACTCTCCGATGGTAGTCTTCATCAAGCGATTGACGATCGTTGTCAGGATAGGATCGAGACCTGCCGTCGGGCTATCCAGCAACAGGATCTCGGGATTGCTAACGATCGCACGCGCAAAGGCCACTCGCTTCTGCATACCGCCCGAGACCTCTGCCGGATAGAGGTCGGCAACATCGGGTCCAAGACCGACGGCGGCCAGTTTTCTCTTCGCAATGGCTTTGGCTTCTCCTGCATCCAAAGCGTGCTTGTCTCTGATACCGAAGGTGATGTTCTCCCAGATTGTAAGGGAGTCAAAAAGCGCACCGTTTTGAAACAGGACGCCAATCCTTTGCATCAGTTGTTCATTGGCGACCGGCGGTCGTTCGATAATGTTCTCACCGTCGATTATGACCGATCCGGCATCAGCGTCGATAAGCCCCAGGATGCACTTCAAGAGCACCGTCTTGCCGCTGCCAGACACCCCCAGCAGAACCAGATGATCGCCTGCCCGGACGTCAAGATCGATCCCGTTCAGAACCACCTTGTCACCGAAAGCTTTCTTAAGTCCTCTAACGCGGATCTTCGGAGTAGGTTGCTGCGTGAGCGATCGTTGCTCGGCCATCCGATCAGGCTTTATCGTTTAGCGGATGAAATGCTCCCCGCACCTGAGCGCCATGAGCGAACGATGGGCTGCCGCTCGTGGAGACCACAATACCGATCGTCCCGTCGCACTCCTTCTGTACGACGCCGCAATGGATTGCGTCTTCGGTGCGAAGGCCAATGCAGCCATCGCAACGAACGGCGACTCCGATTGCGAGTGCCATCTGCACGTGAGTTTTCGGGTCGCGTGCGCCCGGTTTGATCGTGGCTTTCGGCAGCTCTGCAAACGACGTCGATAGCTCAGGAACATCTGCACGATATTCAGCAAGAAAGCTTGCAGGTGGTTTGTTGGCCGACAGCCAGCTCTTGTGCATAAAACGCCTTTCAGCTCGGTGTAACAGACAACGAAATCATTTCACATTTAGACTGAGCCGCTTGGTGATGACCTTGCGCTGGATCAAAGTTTAGTAAAGAGGTCGACGACCTGGATTTCCGTTCTCCCTCACAGCTGTGTTCGACGGTGTCCGGTGTTTGATTCGTGTCAAAGAAGCCGACATGAACTTGGCCTAGACATGGCCAGAAGAAAGGCGAAGCGAGGTCTGCATGCTTTCGCGACGTAGCCTGTTGATTTCCGGCGGCTCCATCGCAGCTTGCGCCGGTCTGGCCTACGATCTTTGGCCCGACCTACACAAGTATGATGACGAGCTGGCACGCCAGAGGAAAGTCCTAGCGTCCGATGCGGGGCTTCGAGAGTTCATTCGGTATGCCACCTTGGCGGCCAATGGGCACAATGCACAGCCCTGGAAGTTTCGGGTTGCCGAGGACAAAATTATCATCCTTCCTGATCTGACGCGTCGGACCGAAGTGGTTGATCCCGACGATCACCATCTCTTTGTCAGCCTCGGTTGCGCCACCGAAAATCTGCTGATCGCCGCCCAGACGTTCGGTCGACCAGGTGAGACCCACGTGCCAGACGACAGCCATACCATCGTCGAGATTGCGCTAGAGTCTGGCGTGGAGCAGAAGGCTCCACTGTATGATGCAATTCCATTCCGTCAATCGACAAGATCCGCCTTTGATGGACGCCAGGCGCCAACCGCCGATCTCGAGCTGTTGAAATCCGCCGCTCAGGAAGACGGCGTTTCGGTATTGCTCTTTACCGACCCGCGACATCTGGAAGCCATCCTAGAACTTGTCGTCGAGGGCAATAGCACTCAGATGAACGATCCTGCCTTTATTGCCGAGCTGCGCCATTGGTTAAGGTTCAGCCCTGAGCAAGCGATGGCCAGCAAGGATGGCTTGTTTGCTGCCTGCTCCGGCAATCCGACGGTTCCCGGTTGGCTCGGCGACCTCGCATTCAGCCTGGTCTTCAAGGAAAAAGCTGAAAATGACAAGTATCGTGACCATGTCCGCTCATCAGCGGGGATCGCGGTCTTCATCGGCGATGAAGAGGAGCCCAAACATTGGATAAAGGTAGGACGGAGTTTTCAACGATTTGCTCTGCAGGCGACAGCACTCGGCATTCGCAATGCACACATCAATCAGCCGATAGAAGTGCCGACGGTTCGCAATGATTTCGCGAACTGGCTGGGTGTCGCCAAGACCCGGCCCGATCTTGTCGTCCGATTTGGCTATGCTCCACCGCTACCAATGTCGATGCGCAGATCCGTGGATCAAGTCATCATTTAAGCCCTTGTCGTCCGATCGCGCTTACTCTGACTGCACTAGCTTACTCTGACTGCACTAAAGGTGTCTTATCACTGCACGATTGATGCAGCGCAATCTGGATCGCATCCGATACGCGTAAAGTTGATTAAAGTCTTCCGCGTTAAATGGAGCTCAATCATGGTTGAAGAGCACCCTAATATTCAATTGCTTAAGCAGCTGGATCTTTTCAATTTAGCCGCTGCAGTCGATCTCTTCGCTCAAGATTTTGTCTGGCATTTCTTTAATCCCAAACTTCCTGACATCCAGGGCGACTACTTTGGCTTAGAAGGGCTCCAAACCTTCTTCGAAAAAATCGGCGCAATGTCGGGTGGAACGTTCAAGGTTCAACCGCTCTCGGCTACGGCTATTGGAGATGAACTGGTTGTCGTTCACGCTCAAGATAGGTTCACCAAGCAGGGCCAGTCGATCGCCTTAGACGTTGTCGTCGTTTGGCGTTTCGTCAACAGTCGTATCGTCGAAGCTTGGGACATCCCATCTGTTTACACGACCGCAGGCAGTGAGGGGACTGATCACGCCAAGACATGACGACAATCCCGGCGATCACACGGGCGTGGTCGTACCGCTTCTCGCACCTGATCTCGCCTGAAGGCCCTAAAGGCGAGTTTCTATCTGTCAGATCAGACGGCTAGTTCGTGGCCATCGAGACCTTCAATCTAAGGGCGCCGACACTTCGAAGGCATAACCTTTCGCAGCAAAATAATGTGCTGATCGATTCAAGCGCGCAACCTCGGTCTCATAAATCGAAGAAGCAGGGTTCTTCGCGCATGATCCAAACGTGCTCAGATTTGGCATCGGTCAACTTTCAGCAATCGAAACATCAACATTTGATCTCGCTCAAGGGCGATAGAGCCGTATGGCCCTACGCCATTCCTGATCGGGCCGACAAGTTGGGAAGAAGCCATGACGATCCGCAATTTGGACAAACTGTTCAAACCTGGCTCGATAGCCTTGGTCGGAGCAAGCAAGCGGCAAGCTTCGGTCGGCGCGGTGCTAGCGAAGAACCTGTTCAGCGGTGGTTTCGATGGCCCGGTCATGCCAGTCAATCCGAAGCATCGCTCGATCCAGGGCGTTCTTACCCACCAGAGCATCGAGAGCCTGCCGTTGGTGCCTGATCTCGCGGTGATCGCAACGCCGCCCGCAACCGTACCCGGAATCATCAGTGAACTCGGAGCCAAGGGCACCAAGGCGGCGGTGGTGATCACCGCCGGGCTCGACGAGCCGGGCGCCGACGGCCGAAGTCTCCGGCAATCAATGCTGGAGGCTGCCAGACCGCACCTGCTTCGCATTGTCGGCCCGAACTGTCTAGGTACGTTGGTTCCCGGTATTGGCTTGAACGCGAGCTTCGCCCATCTCTCCCCAAAGCCTGGGGAGCTCGCTTTCGTCGCGCAGTCGGGCGCCGTGGTGACGTCCGTCCTGGATTGGGCGACCAGCCGAGGCATTGGCTTTTCTCACGCCGTGGCGCTTGGTGATATGAGCGACGTCGATTTCGGTGACATGCTTGACTATCTCGCCAACGACTCTGGTACCAGCGCCATTCTTCTCTACATCGAGGCGATCACAGACGCGCGAAAGTTCATGTCCGCGGGCCGGGCTGCCGCGCGCATGAAGCCAGTGGTGGTGGTCAAAGCCGGCCGACACCCCGAAGGCGCGCGCGCTGCGGCTTCGCACACAGGAGCGCTTGCAGGCGCTGACGATGTTTATGACACTGCGTTTAGGCGTGCTGGCATGCTTCGGGTTATTCACCTGGAGGAGCTTTTTGACGCGGTGCAAACCCTCTCCATGGTCAAACCGCCGGAGGGGGACCGTATCGCCATCGTCACCAATGGCGGCGGCGTCGGCGTGATGGCGACTGATGCACTCATGGACCACGGCGGAAATCTGGCGAAGCTCGACCCCGAGACGATTGCACTGCTCGATCAACACCTGCCGCCGACCTGGTCCAAGACGAACCCGGTCGACATCATCGGCGACGCTCCGCCCGAACGGTACGCACACGCGCTCAAGGCGGTGATCTCAGATCCCGCTGTGGACGCCGTGCTGGCGATCAACTGCCCGACCGCAGTCACGTCACCAAAAGAGGCCGGTGAAGCCGTGATCGCGGCGATCGGAAATCCAAAGCTGCCAATCCTCACCAGTTGGCTCGGAGATGGAGCCGCACTCCCAGCAAGGCAGGCGTTTATCGGTCACAAGGTTCCGACCTTCGAAACGCCCGAAGACGCGGTCAATGCCTTCATGCAGCTCGTCGCCTACCGTCGTAATCAGACAACACTGATGGAGACGCCACCCTCGATGCCGGAAGATTTAACGCCTGATCTGGCAGTGGCCCGAAGCCTAATCGAGGGAGCGCTGGAGACGGGCAAGACTTGGTTGAACGAACCCGCTGCCAAAACGCTCATGGAGGCTTACGACATCCCGACAGCCAAGACTCTGACGGCAGCAACCCCACGTGACGCGGCTAAACTTGCCACCGAATTCGGCGGCGGTGTCGCGATTAAAATCCTGTCCGATGACATTCTGCACAAGAGTGACGTCGGCGGTGTGGCTCTCGATCTGTTCGGTCCTGGTCATGTCGAAGAAGCAGCCACCGCCATGCTCGAGCGGGTACGCACGGCCATGCCAGACGCTAACATCGACGGCTTCAGCGTGCAGCCGATGATCCGCAGACCCGGTGCCCATGAACTGATCGTTGGCATGATCTCCGATTCGACCTTCGGCCCAATGATCCTGTTCGGCCAGGGCGGCACCGCAGTCGAGGTGATGGACGACAAGGCCCTGGCCATGCCGCCTCTGAACATGCGACTCGCCTATGAGGTCATGAGCCGGACACGCATCCATCGTCTCCTGAAGGGCTATCGCGACCGACCGGCCGCTGCGCTCGATGCCGTAGCAGCGACACTGATCAAGATTGCTCAGTTGGTGAGCGATCACCCCGAAATCGACGAACTGGATATCAACCCGCTGCTCGCCGACGACTTCGGCGTCATCGCGCTCGACGTGCGCGTGAAACTGACACCGACGGAGCGCAAGGGCCAAGAGCGTCTTGCAATCCGCCCGTATCCAAAGGACCTGGAAGAAACGGTTAGAGCAAGGGATGGCCGCACCTTCACCCTTCGTCCTGTCCGCCCCGAAGACGAACCTGCCTTCCATCTCGGCTTCACGAAACTCACGCCTGAAGAGATCCAGCTCCGCTTCTTCATGCCAATGAAGACGCTCTCCCACGTCATGGCCGCGCGTTTTACCCAGATTGACTACGATCGCGAGATGGCGCTGGTGCTCGTCGACGAGAGCGCTCCTGGCATGGCTGCAATCGGTGGGGTCGCCCGTCTTGCTGCCGATCCCGATAATGAGCGTGCCGAATATGCGATCATCGTTGGCCAAGAACTGACCGGCAAGGGCCTCGGGCGGCTGATGATGGAGCGGCTGATCGCCTATGCGAAAGCACGTGGCATTGGCGAGCTCTACGGTGAGGTTCTGAGGAAGAACAAGCGGATGCTGTCGCTCTGCTCGAAGCTAGGCTTCAACACAAACTCGGTGCCGGATGATCCTTCGATCGTCAAAGTGAGCCTCGACCTTGGAAAGTGACTGCAGTGCGCATGACACTTTGACGCTCGAAAGCGTTGAACTGGCCGAATGGCGTGAAGATATCGATTCGGACTGGTTGCCGTGTCGCGCGCCAGGCAAAGCCTAAAAAGGGTCTCGTAAAGTAGCGCTTCCGGATCGGCTCTTTCGTCAACTGACATCCACTATCGGGGGCGGCGGACGACTCGGACTTTGCCGCTATTGCCCCCGCCGCAAAAGAAGCGATCGCGCCCATCAGACTCGAGGCCTGACACAACGATGTTTGGCGGCATGTCCACCTTCTCTAGAACATCGCCGGTCCGTGAATCGATCCTCCGAAGCTCGCTTTTGTCTCCCTCCCAGGTGCCATGCCATAGCTCATTGTCATGCCAGGTCACGCCTGTAACAAAGCGGTCCGAATCGATGGTGCGTAGGATCTTGCCGGTCTCCGGGTCGACCTGATGAATCTTTCGGCTTCGATGCTGCCCGACCCAAAGGGCGCCTTCCGCCCAGGCGAGGCCCGAGTCCTCACCCCCGCCAGGTGCCGGGATCGTGGCAAGCACCGCACCGGTCTTTAGATCAATCTTCTGGATCCTGTCCTCAGCGATCTGAAACAAATGCTCGCCATCGAAGGCTGTACCGGCATCAGCTGGGATCTCGATTGAGCGCAGCATCTCACCACTCTCTGGATCGAATGCTGTTAGCTTCTCATCAGACGCGAACCACACCCGCTGACCATCGAAAGACACCCCGTGAACGCCTTCGCCGTCAGCAAAGGGGCCATACTCCCGGAGGATTTCGGCTGTCGATCGTTTCATGCTGACCTTCCTTTACGATTGGCTGCTCATCCTAGGCACTGGGGAGTGGGCCTGGGAGTAACAAGATCGTCGCGAAACCTGGCAGTGGTGAGGCCATCCACCGGCGGGCCCGTCCCTGACCGAACGACTGGACCTTGCCAGTCTCGAGGAGGGTTTCGAGTGCTCGCTGCACCGTCCTCTGACTGGTACCCAGTGCCAGCGCCAGAGCGGAACTCGACCAGAATTCCCCGTCGGAAAGCAAGGCAAGCACAGCACCGTGCCGCTCGTCGACCGTTGGTGCAAGCACGACGATTTCATTGGCCCCATCCGGCGCCAAGGCGAAACCGTTCCTCGTCGCACTCAGTTTGGCAAAACCACGAAGCGCCGCACGCAGCCGTCCGATTTCCACACGCAGACGGACACGATGAGACTCATCAGCGTGCTTCGCCCCAAATGCCTTTGCGAGAAGCTCGGCCCTTGGCACATCGTCCGGCCATGCCTCGCCAAGCGCACGTACCAATGCGAACAGAACGGGGCGAGATGCAAGCGACATCACCCTGGCGTTCTTACGCACCACATATTGGCAAGCATCCACAATCACCTTGTCCGAGGCGAGAAGATCTTCCACACCGTCAAGCCTAAGAGGATGTTCCTGGCCCCGCGCGATAAGCCGTGCTGCCGGCCCAGTTAACAGATTCCACGCCTTGTCGACTTCTGCGAGAAGCGGCTCTATGCCCGCCTTCTGCGCAGCAGCTTTTGCCCTTACAAGGGCTGCCTTAGCCGGTCTTGTCCTTAGGCGCCGCAGCGCGATGCCTGCCACGACCAATTCATGGGCAGCGCACAATGCGGGTGGGAGCATCGCGGGATCAAGGCGGGCAAGCTGCTCCTCAGCATCGTCCAAGTGTCCGATCAGGAGGAGACGCCGAATGATGAGGCAGCTAGCATAAGTAGCGTTGACTTGGTCGCCGCGCTGTTTGAGCGTTGCAGCTGCCGCTTCGAGCGCCTTGGGACGCCAAGCGAGATCGCGTGACGCGAGAGCGATCTCAGCTTCCGCGACGACACAACGCGCCTGGGCGACTGCCTCCCCAGGACCAAACAAACGCGCAGCCCGCCGCAGAAGAATCTTCGCTTGTTCCAGTTCGCCCAACCGCGCCATGACGATGCCGCGAAGAGCCAGTGCTGGTGCATCGTCACGGAGTGCGACCCGATTCAGGGCACCGAGTAGATCACCTGCAGCGAGTGCCCGCGCCGCCGCTGTGATGAGTGCGTCCACTAAAATCCCGTCACATTTGTCACTCTCGTCATTCGATGTTCGGTCGTAGCCTATCTATACGCGATGAAACAGCACGCCGAACGGAAGTCGACATGTTATGCGCAACCAAGCCTTTTCGCCTCGCCACCCCTCCGCTTTGATAGCTGGCGGAAGCGAGAGACCAGTCAGCGATTTAGGTGACTGCACGATATCGCTGCTACGCCGACCTTCGCCGTAATGGCGCTGCAGTCTGCCCTCCAAAGCGGCCAGCCCGCAACGCACTGCCGGGCGACGAATAGATTGTCGATCGGTTGCGCACGACGATGGACATCATGATGAGCGCTGCATTAGCCAGGCCTGCCGAACAGGCGCTCGGTCCCGGTTCTACCAGCACGACCATACCATCAGAGGAGACATCACCATGACGACCAGTCCTCTCACCCCGACCAGCGTCGTATCTTCCGAGAAATGGATTGAAGCGCGCAAAGCCCATTTGGCCAAAGAGAAAGCCTTAACCCGTGAACTCGATGCCCTCCGCGAGGAGCGCAGGAAATTGCCCTGGGTCAAGATCGAGAAGCCCTATGTGTTTAAAGGTCCGGATGGCCCTTGCTCACTTTCGGATCTTTTCCAGGGGCGCAACCAGCTTGCCGTGTACCATTTCATGCTGGCCCCGGGGTCCGATCACATTTGCCCAGGATGCTCCTTCATCGCCGATCATGTTGATGCTGCACGCCTGCATTTCGAGCAGGCCGATCTGTCGTTTGCCGCGATCTCGAGGGCACCACAAGAGCGCATCGAGCAAGTCAAACGGCGTCTTGGCTGGACCTTCGCCTGGGTCTCCTCCAACGGCACGGACTTCAACTACGACTTCGGAGTCTCATTTACGAAGGAGGTCCTCGAAGCTGGCCGCGCCATCTATAACTACGGCACCGTCATCAAGAATAGCGAGGACATGCACGGCACAAGCATCTTCGCCAAGTCCGAGAAGGGCGAGATCTTCCACACCTATTCGACCTACTTCCGCGGCGACGAACCAATGATTGGCGCCTTCAGCTGGCTCGACCTAACACCCAAAGGCCGCAATGAGACCGGTACAATGAGCTGGGTCAAGCTGCATGACGAGTACGACACCAAAGGCAACCAGTAACAGCACCTCCGGTCGCCCTGACACTGAGCAAGCCTCATGACCAACTTGGGCGCTGCTCTTGCTGACCGTTCAAGGCTTTTGTTAGGGTACCGACACGCCTCCATAAGAGAGAGAGAATCGCAAGGGATTGTGACGATGCAGCAAGCATTGGCTGCTTTTCTATTCCAAACACTCGTCCTGTTTGCAACCTCCGGCGTCTCAATCGCCCAATCGCCGAGTGATGCTGGCGGTCGTGTGGTTCAAATCGACGTGCCAGCGCCAGCTTTGGCAGGCAACTTGCTTGATACCCCTGACTCACAAGGCGCCGCTGTTTACCTCCCACCAGGTTACGATAAGCAGCCAGATCGCCATTTTCCCCTGATCGTCTTGCTGCATGGAATCTTTGACAGTCACAAAGTCTGGCTTGACCATTTCGATGTGCCCTCGGCTCTCGACCGCCTGATCAGGGCAGGAAAGATCCCGGAGTTATTGGTGGTGATGCCTAACGGCGGGAACAAGTACGGTGGGGGCTTTTATCGAAACTCACCGGTGAGCGGTCATTGGGGTGATTACATTGCCGATGACCTTATCAGCTTCGTCGATGAACGGTTTCGAACCTTGGCTAACAGCGACAGCCGCGCCATCGTTGGCCATTCGATGGGCGGCTATGGCGCATTACACCTGGCGATGAGTCATCCCGGCATTTTCTCGGTCGTTTGGGCGCTGAGCCCCTGCTGCCTGGCTGCTAACGATGACTTTAGCTTTGGCAATGATGCTTGGAAGCGTGCTGCTGAAGTCACCACCCAACAGGATATTGAAGATCTCCTGGCGAGCCGAGACTTTTATCCAATCGCCGCTCTTGGTGTTGTCACCGCCTTTATCCCAGACCCGGGCGCTCATCCAGTCTACGGCAGCTTCCCATTCGACATTGTCGGCGGCGAGATCGTGCTCGACGATTTTGCTTATGACCGCTACCTCGACACCTTACCTTTGCGTCAGGTGCGGGAGGCGCGAGCAGAGCTTCGTCGTTTGCGTGGATTAGCTCTCGGCGTTGGCCTTGGCGATCAATTTTTGCACATCCCGGTCGGAACGCTC
Source organism: Geminicoccaceae bacterium (assembly GCA_028285265.1). Lineage (GTDB taxonomy): Bacteria > Pseudomonadota > Alphaproteobacteria > Geminicoccales > Geminicoccaceae > JANQPX01. The sequence continues at coordinate 98,554 of JANQPX010000049.1, read as the reverse complement.
GAGTTCTCGCAGCGTCTCGGCATGGAACGCATTCCCCATCTCTTGGACGTTTATTCGGGAGATCACCGCGAGCGCGTCGGTGAGCGGCTTGAGACTACTGTTCTGCCTTGGGTTAGTGAGCGATTGGCTCTTGATTGAATAATCTGCTGACCCTTCCCCTATTCGCCCTGTCCGTAAGTCGTTCAATCTCCCCCCCTTCAATGAACGCCTAAGTATGGGCCCATTCGCCGACCTCATCCATCGAGCAGTAGCCAAGACGTGCGAGCATGTGGCGATAGAAGTCCACTAACCGCTCGAAAACGCTCAAAGTCATGTCTAGGTGACTTAGAGATCCACGGATCGCTGTTATCTCCAACCAGGGCAACACAGCGACAACATGTAGGTTCGCGTATTTCGCTGTCGGGCTCAATGAGCCAACTGATGTGGCAAACCAAGGGACCATGAAAAAAAAGCCGGGCACAACGGCCCGGCGGAGCTATTCAGGGAGGCTTAACGTCCGGGAGACATGAGGATCAGTGATCCTCTAACTTTCAGGCATCGTGCCTGAAGACCAAAGCAGACTCTGTCCGCTATGATGTACACAGATGTAGTCAATGGTCGCCTGATACCAAGTGCTGATCATGTAATCGATGAGTGACTTTGGTTGAATTGTCACAAACCGCTCTATTCCCTCAAATAAACGAAAATTTGTTCGACAGCGTAATGGTTGAACCGGAGATTCAATGGAGGACTCTTCGACCAGTCAAGGGCATCGGCAACCAGACCTCGCATGTCCGGTGCTCTAACTTATGCCAAGACAGAGCCGCCGATAAGGGGCACCAGACTGTGGTTGATCGGCGCAATTCTGTCGTTAGGAGCAGCACCTTGTCCAAATCGGTTGCGATCGATTCGGTAAGTTGATTGGCTTTTGACATACAGGACCACAAACCCAAGATAAAACACATCTTGGATGAAGGACTCTGCATTTTCGTTAGACCGCAATCGGACGATAGTTCGTAATTCTGAGTCAAAAAAGCAAAAAAGGTCCGAATCTATCGAATTGTTAGACGAGTTTGACGGTAAAGCATCGGCCGCGACTTTCCACCATGTGGCTTAAGAAGTTAAGCGAAAGATATTGCGAAGCCGCCGGATGCCGATCGATAGAATAGCGGTCCGCCGGATCAAGAAGGCGGAAAGCGAGGAAAGGACGGAACCATGACCGTTGATAGAACTGGCCGGATCGTCTGGCACGACCTCTTTTCCAGCGATCGGCCCCGCTCGATGGAGTTCTATCGACGCCTCCTGGGCTGGCGTTACAAAACCGAGCACGCGACCGACTTCGCCTGGGGCGGCGGCGAGAAGGACTTTGTTCTCGCTCTACTGGATGGAGAAGCCGGAGCGGGCTTTGTGGAAACACCACCGTCACTCGCGAATGGGTGGATTGCCTATGTGGAAGTTCGTGATGTGGATGCGGCTGCCGCTCTCGCGGCTAAACTTGGCGGAACCATCATCCGTCGCCCGTTCGATGTGCCCGGTGTCGGACGCAACGCGCTCTTGCGCGACCCTTTCGGCGCGCTGATCGGCCTAGCTCTGTCGCGTCACAACTTTCCAGCGCCGAGGCGGCAATTCGGAGTTGACGTGTATTGCTCAGTAGAAGCCGAATTCCCGGCAGAATTCTACTACAGCCTGTTCGAGTGGACAGCCTCCACGCGCCCGATCGGCGAGGGAGAAGGCACGCCGATTGTTGGGCCATCCAGCGAGCAAGTTGCACTGCATCTGACGGGCATGCCTCAGGGTGTGGATGCGGCTTGGATACCTAGCCTTACGACCTATGACATCGACCACGCGTTAAGAGATGCCGAGGAGCTTGAAGCAAGGTCTTTCAACCACATGCTTTCGGAACCAGCACAACAACGTTATTTGTTTCTGCATGATCCGGACGGCGCGTCGATATGCCTGTCGGAAGGTTGATGTTCAGCTCCAATCGCTCAAAGGGAGGCATCTGTCGAAATGCTTGGAGCGGAGATATTGGCGTTAGTGCTGCCCTAACAGGAGGGGGAGAATTGGCAGCACCCCCCTTCCCAAATGATTCAGTGAAGACCATTAGGAATTTTGTAAAACTGACAATTCGTTGCTTTCTTAGCTCCTAAGGCCTCGTCGTTCAGAAAAAATTCATCAAAGTCTCAAGCTCTGTTCACCAGCCAGACAAGTGGGGTTCAGTGCCATTTTGTAAGTCTGAGCCCGTGATATCGGTTGTCACAGCCAGCGACATCCAAACGGCTCAACCTGGAGATGGCGATGAACATGCATCTTGTCGGGAACTCTTTCATGCCCGCCGACACGAAATGGGCATTTACGACGCGCCGCGTCGATCCCCTGGACGTCAAAGGCCTCAATGATGATCTTGCAGCGGCAAGGCCTGGTGACCTCGTGATGGGGCGAATCATCTCGGTCGGTCAGCACAAGAAGCTCCAGCTGACCTCCGCACGTTATGCCGAGTCTTATGTCGGCGACATTGTGGTGATGACGGTCGGCAATCGCTACGCGCCGGATCAGTTTGAAGGTCATGCGGTGCTCGATCCGGATGGCTCTGACCTGATCGCGGGAGGCGGCGTCCTCGGCCGCGTGGTCAGGGCCCATAGCAAGATGGCAGCACCGACCCGGGTTCAGCCATTTGGCCTACTGATCGACCGGTGCGGCGATGTCCTGAACGTCGATTCCTACGCGCTACCGCCCGTCAGCATCCCGCCCGATGTTTTCGTCATCGGCGTGCTCGGTGCGTCGATGAACGCCGGCAAGACAACCGCGGCTGCCAACCTGGCGCACGGGCTTTCCCGTGCGGGCTACCGTGTCGCCGGTGTCAAGGCGACCGGCACCGGCGCCTTCGGCGACTTCAATGCGTTTGCCGATGCCGGTGTCCTGGTGCTGGACTTCACCGATGCCGGCATGGCGACCACCTATAAGGAACCGCTGACCAGAATCGAGGGAGGCTTCGAGACCCTAGTCGGCACGGCCGCCGGACGCGGTGCCGAGGTGGTCGTGGTGGAGATCGCGGACGGATTGTTCCAGGCGGAGACCCAGGCGATATTGACCCAATCGGTGATCAAGGACCGGCTGAACGGCGTGCTGTTTGCGGCACCGGACGCGCTGAGTGCGGCGGGCGGTGTAGATCGCCTGCGCCAAAACGGCCTGGAGCCGTTTGCCGTGTCCGGCATGGTCACCTGCTCGCCGCTCGCCAGCGAGGAAGCGTTCCGAGCGACCGGCGTGCCGCTCCTTTCCCGTCAGGATCTATGCAATCCGGAGGTCGTGCTGCGGGCGACGGCCGGGCTGCTCGGCGACACCCATATCGTTGCCGCAGCGGCATGAGCAGCGTGCCAAAAATCCTCGGTGGCGGACGCGCCATCGAGGCGGTGCTGGTGGCGGCCGCCGGCATCGGCATGGTGGCAGGTGCTGGGTTAGCCGCCTTCGCCACCCGTACCCTGTTCAGCGATCTGCATGCCGGCCTACCGGTTTCGATCAACGCCCTGGCGATGCTTGCAGCAGGCGGTGCCCTTGTCGCCTGCATGCGCATCGTCAGCCGGACGCGTGCGGAACGCCTGGGCCAGGATTTCGCCATGGCCCTGCGCAGCCGGCTCTACGAGCATCTGGCCGGCATGTCGGCGTCCGAGGTCGCCGGACGCCGGGCAGGAGCACTCGGCCTTCGCTTCGTCGGCGATCTCTCGGCGGCGCGCGGCTGGGTCAGCCTCGGCCTGACCCGGATCCTATCCGCAGCGATCGTGCTCCCGAGCGCAGCCGTCACCCTCTACTGGCTGAATCCGGCACTGGCGGCGGCTGCCGCCCTGCCGATCGCGCTTGCCGTCTTCACCATGCTCGGGCTTGCCGTCACGCTGCAGCCGCTCCATCGGGACCTCCGAAAGCGCCGTGCCAACATCGCGATCTCGATGATGGAACGGGTCGCCGTCGCACCAGAGCTTGACCTGATGGGCCGGACCGGCAAGGAGCTGAAGGCGATTAACCGAGATGGCGCCAGCCTGCGCGCCGAGGCGGTGCAGCGCATGTATGTGGCCTCCTGCCTTCGCGCCGTTCCGGAGATCGGTGCGGCGCTGGCCGCGGCTGCCCTGCTCTGGATCACCTCGACAAACGGCATTGCCGCGGCCGATGCAGCAGCCGCGCTTGCCATCTTGAGCATTCTGATCCTACCCCTACGGGAACTCGCTGGTGTCTGGGACCGCCGCTGTGCCTGGAGAATTGCACGCGACAAGTGCGAAGTGATCCTAGCGCGGCCATCCGCGCGGCGACGTCCCAAACGATCGGCACCGCCGTCGGTCACCTTCGATAAGGTGCGCTTCAGGCATCTGCAAGTGGAGATGGTGGTCGCACCCCGCGAGACCGTCTTGATCGAGGGTGCGCCTGGATCAGGCAAATCCAGCGTGCTCGCTCTCGCTGCAGGCCTCGATATGCCTGACGCAGGCGAGATCCGCTACGGCGATGGTGAGCGCATTCCGAAGACTGTGTTTGTCGGCGCTAACTCCCCCATCCTTCAAGGCAGCCTTCGCCGTGCGTTGTCCCTCGGCGTCTCGCCGCGCCCGGATGACGCCGCGCTCACCGCCGCTGCCGAGGCCTTCGGGCTCACACCTCTTCTCGTGCGTCTCGGCGGTCTCGATGGCCGTATTGGCGAGGCAGGCCGCACACTCTCTTCGAGCGAGCGCTGGCGTGTTCATCTCGCCAGAGCCTGGCTGTCTGCACCGGACCTTCTGATCATCGATGATATCAACGCCTGCACCGATTCGGACGTTGCGGTGGCCTGCCAAAAGTTCTTGCTGGAGACTGACGCCACCACCATGATGACGTCCTCGGGCACCAGGCTCGATGATCTCGCCGACCGGTGTCTGTCGATCGTCGATGGCCGGCTTGGCCCCGAAACCGCGCTGCAGTATTCGGAGGCATTGGACTGAAATGAACCCATGAAGACCATCACCAAGCTTCGCCTTCTCTTCATTTTGATGCTGCTGATCGCGCTCGGCAGTGCGGGGGCCGCCGTCTGGAGTGCCCGCCAAGCAGCCTTTCACATCGAGCGCATGAGCTTGGCCCACGAGGTCTACGAGGCGCATCTCGCCCTCTCCAGTCACACCTATCAGTTGTTCAAGCAATATGGCGATGCGCTGATCATCGGCGATCGCGACAAGGGCAAGGGCGAAGCTGAACTCACGGGAAAAATCCGCGCAGATATCGATCGGATCCGCGGTCTGATCGGCGCGGAGATCGACCTGGTCGGCACCGAAGAGGTCGAGGAGCTGGAAACGGTCTCGGAGATCGAAAAGACACTTGAGAACCTGATCGAAACCCTGGATCGGGTCTCGGAGCCGACCACCTTTGATGATCAGTTCTCCAGCAATTGGGGCGAGCTGTCCCGTATTCTCGACGACGACATCGATCGCGATTTCCACTCCCTGGTCGAAGAGATGCTCGCTGAAGAGCAGGAGGAGGTCGACGAGACCAGAGAGATCGTCGATCGTGAACTCACCTTTCATCGGACCCTGATCGTCATCCTGGTGGCGACAGCGGTGCTGACCCTCATGGTTTGCCTATGGCTGCTGCAGCAGCTGATCAGCCGGCCTGTGGATCGCCTCCTCACCGGGATACGCAGGTTCAGCGATGGCGATCTAGACAAGCCGATTGCGCTTGAAGGCCGGGATGAATTTGCGGAGATCAGCAGGACGTTGGATCTGATGGCCAAGAGGCTCAGCGAGCGCACCGAGGGCCTCGCCTCACAGAATGCCGAGCTCGAGCAGGCGGTCGCCGAGCGCACCGAGCGGCTGGAGCGACTTCTCGACGACATGAAGCGCGCAGATGCCGGTCGCCGGCGCATGCTGGCCGATGTCAGCCATGAGCTGCGCACGCCGCTCACCATCATTCGTGGCGAGGCGGAGATCGCGCTTCGCGGCAAGGAAAAATCGGCAGACACGTACAGGGAAGCTTTGATCAAAGCGCGCGAGGCGGCGGACCACACCTCCCATCTGGTGGACGATCTTCTGTTCATTGCGCGCAAGGAAAGCGGCCATGCGCGACTTCGGATCGATGATCTGGATCTGAAGCCGCTGCTCGGCGATCTGGCGCTGCATGCGGGCATCACGACGGTACTGACGACCGATCTGGACAAGGCGCCGATGCGCGGCGATGCCGATCGTCTCCGCCAGGCGGTTCTGATCCTCTTGGAAAATGCCCGGCAATATGGCGGCAACCACATCACGCTTCGCCTCGACCACAGCCCCGCCGGCTACCGCATCGCGGTGGAGGACGATGGTCCCGGCATGAGCGACGCCGAAAAGGAAAGCGCCTTTGAGCGGTTCTTTCGCGGCTCCAATGCCGCGGAGCGCTATGCCGACGGTGTTGGGCTCGGCCTTCCGGTGGCACGATCGATCATCGAGGCCCATGGCGGATCGACTGCGCTCGAAGACCGTCCCGGCGGCGGCCTTTTGGCGATCATCAGCCTGCCCCGGCAGCGACCGCTTAAGGCCGTCTCATGAACGTGCTCCTGGTGGAGGACGAAGCGCGGGTTGCAGATTTCCTGAGGCGCGGCCTCAAGAGTGAGGGGATTTTCGTCGAATGCGCGGGGGACGGCGAAAGCGCCCTGGAGCTTCTCGAGCAGCGGTTCTTCGATGTGGTCATCCTCGATCTCATGCTACCGGACATCTCCGGCCAGGACATCTGCCGCAAGATGCGCGCGCGCCGGAACTACACGCCGGTCCTGATGCTCACAGCGCTGGACGCGGTCGATGAGCGGATCACCGGCCTTCGTCTCGGTGCCGACGACTACATGACCAAGCCGTTCGATTTCGACGAGCTCCTAGCCCGCATCCAGGCCCTGGTCCGGCGCGAGACGGACTTCAAGCACGGCCCGGACGACAAGCTGCTCTGCCATGGCAGCATCCGTTTTGACACCCAGTCTCTGGTCGTGACCGTCGACGGCAAACCCATCGATCTGACCGGCAAGGAGCGCGATATCCTCCGGCTGTTCTTGAGCAATACCGATCGCGTGCTCAGCCGCGAGCGCATCTTGAACGCCGTCTGGGACAGCCAGGAGGACCCGCTGACCAATGTCGTCGACGTCTATGTCGGCCGCCTGCGCAAAAAGCTGGGCGAGGCGGGCAAGTCCGTCCAGACGGTCCGGGGGATGGGCTATCGGTTTGAGCTGTAGCTTGCGTCTAGCGTCGATCTTTCTTGTCATGATGCAACACATGCTTCGTGTACCCGGCTATCGATGATAGATTGCCTAGAGGTAGATCTTGGCACAATTGCGATTCAAAGCTTCCGGCAAAAAACCACCCGAAAGCCCGCGCGCTGTCCAAGGTCGGCCCTCAGAGTCCGGTTACCGGCGCTAAGGCCGCACCGCGCAACAGGCCCTAATGTGACGGAGAATTGCGGGGAGGTTCCTTTTCCACGCAGGACATTGGCCGCCTTATGACCAAAGTCAGCAGCTATGGAGCTGCAGACTCACCTCTGTTCTGGTTTACTCCACTTTACGAAGCGGGCATTTCAAAATTTGGCAAGGCAAGCAGACTTCGCCATTTGCAACGCCGCTAGTCTTCAAGATTTGCGACTGCGCCGCTCCCGGTCAGGCAACAGCTTTGGCGAATTGTTTGCCCTTAGGTGATTGCAAGCTTTTGATCTTGCGTGGGTGCGGCTTGCCGTGTTCAGCGTAATATTTGAACTCTTCTTGCGATTCCTTGACCGCTTTTGCGAAGTTCATCTTGATCATCCAGCCCATGAGCATGTTGAAGGGAAAGGCGAGATCGGCGTTCATATCCATTTGAGCTTCGCAAGCGTTGGAGCCCTTAGGAATGATCCGCCAGGTGGCAATCACCGATTTGACGAAGCCCGGCATCTTAGCCCCCTTGACGGAATAGGACATGACCCGGCGCTCGGGATTGTATTCGGTGACGGTTTCTTCAAAAGGTCCAAGCGAGGTTTCGCACACTCTATCTGACGGCACGGCGGCAACATCTGGATGTGCGCTTGACTTGGTCGTCGAGCGATAGACGTTGCTCGCCCATTCATCGACCACAGCGTAGCCGGGCCCAATAATAGCCCAGGCCTCATCAGCAGATGTCGAGATGGTGACGGATCGTGAAATTTTCATCTATGTCACTCACGTTAACGGCATGGAGAGAAGATGGGCGCCGCTGCTTTTCCATTGGCGCCCATCGTTGGATTAGCGGCTGGCGATTTCACGCGGGTGCGGCGTGCCGTTTTCGGCGTAGTAGACAAGCTCATCGATTGAGATTTCGAGCACTTGGGCAAAGTTTTGCTTGGCCATGCCGACCGGCAATCCGGGCGTGCCATTGGCTACATCAAAGGAAATGACGGCGGAAACGTCGGTTGTACCATTGCCAAGATCGACCATCCGCCAATCAGCCCTGCCCCCCTGCGCAAAGGGCGGCATGCCTGCAAGGACTTCATAAGCGAAGTGGCCAGCACCTTTGTCACTGACGACAACCTTTTCTTCGACTTCAGTGCCGAAGCTTGGGATGAAGCAGGTTCTGGCGGCGCCCAGGAGACCATCATGTTCACCTGCAAAGAAGGTGTTCTCCGAGATGACGCTCGACCATTTTGCCACTTCGCCGAATTCGTCGACAATGATCCGCCATACCGTCTCGAATGAGGCATCAACGATGCGCGTGGCACCGATCGAGACGCTGCCTGCACCACTGCTTTCGGCCCGGACATCGCCACCGAAGGCAGTTGCGATCTCTTCGCCTGTGGTGTCGGCGAACTGATTGACGCTCTTGGCCTCTGGACCATCGGCGAAGACATGTGCCGTGATGATCGCACCTGCACCTTCTTCTTCATCAGGCTTGACCTCGGTGACGATCAGGTGATCGAGGACGGCGCTTGCAGGTTCAGCGCTCTGCCAGGTGACGATCGATGGGGTCGCAGTTTGGGCGCTCTTCTGCGCGCTGGCTATGGTCAAAAGCTCGGCCAACGCTTCATCGACGGTTCCGGGGAGCGGGTTTGGTGGATGGTCCAAAGCGGTGTCATGGTGACGGCATTGACGTTGAGATCGCCGATCTGACGGGATGGCATTTCCTGAGCGGCGGCGTTGAGCGAGCCCAGCATAGTGCTGGCTGCCAGTGCGAGGGCGCTTAGCCGGATGACGTCTCTCATTGCATTCTCCATGGCTGAGTTTTTACATGCTCAATGAAAAACGTAGTCAGCGTCAATTTATTTTTCAATGGCCATTTCAAAAAAACTGTTCGAGTCTTTACGCGGGCAAAAAAGTGATGATTTAAGGAGGCAGCCGGGCGCTCCCCCGCCCGGACACAACGGAGCTATTGTTCTATGGCAAGACCAAGGACCTTCGATGAAGAAGATGCGATACAACAATCGCTCAACGTGTTTTGGCGGTATGGCTATGATGCGACCACCTACAAGCTACTGGAGCTTGCGACCAAGATAGCGCCCCGAAGCCTGATCAATGTCTTTGGCGATAAGGAAGCATTATTTTTGCGGGCGCTTAAGAAGTACCGGCAGATGGCGCAGGGCATCGTCGACAAGGTTTTCAATCCGCCGAGCGTGGACGCTGTCATCGTATTTTTCGATTCAGTCGGCAAGAATCCGCCACCCAAGGGCGATGTCCGTCATAGCGGCTGTTTGATGGTGAACACGATGTTTGAGTTGGGCAAGGACAAGCCCGCGGTGACGGCGGAGGTCAACGCCTACCGCGACATGTGGCGCAGCACGTTTTTGGCATCGCTTGAAGCTGATGGCATTCCTGATGCCGAGACCAAAGCAGAGTTTCTGGTTGGAGGCTTATTTGGTGCGCTCAGTCAAATCAGAATGGGCGGCCATGTATCTTGTGCGGCACCGACGGCCAAAGTGATCGCGGATACGGTGCGCAGCTGGAAGCAGTGACGCCTGGTTCTTAGCGCTAAGAGAAAAGCGAGGGGCAACGCGATTTATGTCCAATCCGGGCATAATCGTGAACCAGTAGGAGTGATCGCGGGAAGAGGCCGGTCAGACAAAAATTGCATAACAAACTGAATTGGAGTGTAGTTTAGACTACCAGCCTGCATCAGTCCTTAGGACACCCGATATGAATGTGTCGACATGGCCCACGACACGCTTTTCGAGACGATCGACGAACTCTTCCCTCAGCAATGTCTAATCCGCCTTGCTCAAGAGTGTTGCAGTTCAGGGTCGAAGCACGCAAATGCGATCAATGACACGGCGAATCTCGGGAAGGTGCCTGTCGTCATCGTGCACGACCAACCATGCATTGTGAGACAGTTCTGCGATAACATCTGAGCGGCGTTCGAGACGCTGTTCTTGATCTCCAATGAATGTGGGGAGAACAATTTGCCCTGCACCTACCAGCGCCAAATCGAGTGCAAGTCTGGGCAGGCTCGCCTCTTGGAAAAAATCTTGGCCTACCCGCTCTTTGGCCCACCGAGCAGACGGCGTATCGACATTCGGAACGATCCAACTCTTGGGAGCTTGAGCCGTGGCGTAGACGGCGAAGTCGTTGCGGCCAAGCTTGCGCCGAGCAAGGCCAGACTCATTCGGGCGCTGGTTGCGAATGGCAATGGAGGCTTCGCGGCGAGAGAGGCTAAGGACGACTTCTGAAGATACAAATCGGAGCCTCACATCAGGCGGATTGCCCACAATATCTTGTAGGCGACGCACGAGTGAAAGTTCTGTCCAGGTCCCCGCGGACACTTTGACGAGAGGCAAAGCGTTCTTGGTGGGTGGGGTCGTGATACGTTCGATTTGATTGGAGACACTCTCCAATTCGCGAAGTAGCAGCAACCCAGCATCCGTCAAATCATAGCCGTGTGTGCGCCGAACAAAGAGCTCTCGACCAAGGCTTCGTTCGAGAGCGCGCATTCGTCGACCTAGCGTCGGCGCACTTAGCCCAGCACTCCTAGCTGCTGCCGCAAGCCCTTTGGCTCGCGCGACGGCCAAGAAAGCCGATAAGTCGTCCCAACGGATGCGCTCCGGATCGCCGTTATATTCGATCATGTATGAAATGATAGTTTCATATTGCGTTGTTCAGCAACATAAAGCTGGCCGTTAGATTCAGTGCCAAGAACCAATGACCATAGGCGTGCTTATATGGGCAGAATTGACGTCCTCAATTTCCTACTTCTTCTCTTTGTGGGAACTGTCGCGAACTCTATGGCTGTTTCGTTTATGGGGTATTATCTCATCGAGGGCCTAGAGCAAGAACCTTGGACTATCAGCGCTTACGCCGGTTTGTCATGTTGCATCGTGATTCTCGCGAATCGTTTCTTTGCAAGGCAAATGGATCGTGGGGCCAATCCATTCCTGATGGTTGGCATCGCTGTGTCTGGTTTCGCCATGGCTTCCGTGGCGCTTTCCATGTCGCCGACCTTTTGGACCGTTGTGACGTTCGGCGCGATAGGGTTCGGTGTTGGTTCAAGTGCGATGTCGACGAAGTTTGCGCTCGGTGGGATCATTGCGGATCGTCACGACGTCAAGCGAAGCACCTTTAACGCCTATATGCGTGCCACCACGTCGACATCGTGGATGATTGGACCTGCCCTCAGCTTTACGACTGCCGACCAATGGGGTCCTAGTGTGGTTTTCGATGTGTTTTGCGTCGTCGCGCTGATTTGGTCGGGTCTCTGGTGGTGGGCGACCCCTCGCGATGCGGCTTCAAGGCCACAAACCACAGCGCAGTCGAGGGCTACGAAACCTAAATCCAAATTTGAGATGCAGGTGGCAGTCGTCTTTGTCTTTTGCTTGACCCTCGCACACTCACTCACCTTTTCGGCGCTTCCAATTTTCTTCGTGAAAGAAATCGGCCTCCCAGGCTACGCGCCCGGCACCGCATTCAGCCTTAAGACCCTAGTCGAACTGTGCGCAATATTATCATCGCCGTTTCTCATTGCTCGGTTTGGACTTCGGATCTCATTGCTTGGAACGGCAATGCTCGCGGTGGTTTCAATCCTTGTTTTGGCTAAGGTTCAGTCTTATCCGCACATGTTGTTCGGTGCAGCGCTCGAGGGCCTCTATTATGGATTGTTTTCGACGCTTGCGATCAGCTTCGTTCAATCCCTTTCCAAAGATCGACCTGCATACGCAACCGCGGTGTATTGGAACACCGTCATGGCGACGCTGATAATTGCAGGCCCTCTCGCTGGTCTAATCGCACAAGTCTTTGACTTTCGAACAGTCATATACACAGCGTCTGGATTTGCATTGGCGTCCTTCTTGATCCTAGTGACGAGCGCTCAACGAAGATGTTTAAACCTCAAAGCTGGCTAGTCGATCTTCGTGGGTCGACGCCACCTTGAGTCAGCATCAAGACCTCTTAGCTCTCAATCTTGCTGCATGATGGCCCTCGCCGAGCGCGTGATGCTTTTCAATTCTGCTCGCAAATGGCAATCTCGTTTTGATGGCGGCACAAGATCGCATTTGAATGAATGAGAGAGGGGAGGACGTCATGACACCAAAGTTGTCTGGTGTATTCTTTGGCATCGTGGCCGCAGCGACCACATCATTACAGGCGGCAGAAAAGCCCGAAGCGTTGAAAGTTGGTGTTACCGCTTTCCTATCCGGTCCAGCGTCGGTCTTCGGCGAGCCGGCTAAGGCCGCCGGCGAGATATTGATCGAAGACCTCAATGAAGCCGGCGGTATCGGGGGCGTGCCGCTCGAGGTCTTCTGGGTCGATGAGGGCGCTGGCGGCGAAGCGCTTTTGGCAGAATACCGTCGACTTGTTGGGGAGGAGGACGTCGACGCCATGTTCGCATCCATCAGCTCCGGCAACTGCAACAAAGTTGCACCACTGGCTGAAGATCTGAAAGTCCTGAACCTCATGTGGGACTGCGGGACACAACGAATCTTCGAAGAGAACGAGTACCGTTACGTCTTCCGCACGCAAGGCAATGCAACGCCCGAGATGCTGTCGAGTGCGATCTATCTCTTGAAGACGAAGCCAGACTTCAAAACTGTCGCCGTCGTCAACCAAGACTATGCATGGGGGCGCGACTCTTGGTCGATGTTCTCGACTGCACTTAAGGCGCTGAAGCCAGACGTCGAAATCGTGGGCGAGTTCTTCCCGAAATTTGGCGCCCCTGACTTCTCGACTGAGATCTCAAGGCTTTCAGCCATGCGCCCGGACGTCATTTTCTCAACCGCCTGGGGTGGCGACCTCGAGACCTTTGTCAGACAGTCAGCTCAGCGTGGCTTAACCAACATCGCGACCTACGTTCTGCCCGTTGGCGAGGCATCGATTCAACGAATCGGCCATTCAATCGGTGAAGGGCATATCATTGGTGCCCGCGGTGACCACTACTTCTTGCGCCCAGGCGTGCGCGACGATCCGGCGTTTCAAGCCTTTGTCGATGAGTACAAGGAGAAGACCGGCGATTACCCGATCTATCCGACATTCCATATCAGTCAGGCGATCGCCGCGCTCAAAGGTGCCTATGAGAAAGCGATCGAAGCCAATAGTGGTGAATGGCCGGATCGAGAGCAAGTTGTCGACGCGATGGAGGGACTGACCTTCACCGGACTAGGTGGCGAGATCCGACTGCGCGAGGACAATCAGGGGCTCGAAGATCAGCTTTTGGGCACGACTGCCAAAGTCGACGGGTACGACTTCATGCTGCTCGACAACATGATGTTGTTTGATGGTGAGGAGATGCAGTCGCCAGTCGGAACGCTCTCGATCGATTGGCTCGCGTCCCTAAAGCCGGATATGATCAATAGCGTGTCCGTGACGACCCACAGCCACGGTCAGTAATCTCAAGGGCCGGCGTGCCGGATAATCATGGATGCCACGCTAGTCGCTCTCGCGGTTTTCGACGGTGTCGCCTACGCTGCCATGGTGTTCATGGTCGCTGTAGGCCTCACCATGATATTTGGCGTGCTTCGGGTGCTGAATGTCGCCCATGGATCATTCTATGCTATCGGCGCCTATATCACCGCCTCGGTCGGACTTTACCTCATCGGAGCGGGTGCGCCTCTTTGGATTGCCTACCCCGTTGTGATCGTCGCTGCTTGCATCGTCGGCATCGCAATAGGTGGTCCGATTGAGAAGCTTCTTCTCTCACGCATTTATGGCAAGGAAGAAGCACTCCAGCTGCTGGTCACCTTTGCAGTCTTTATGATCCTCGAAGACGTGCAGCGGTTGATCTGGGGCGTAAACCCACTTTGGCATTCATCCGCATCGGATCTTCTGGGTACGGTCGAGGTCTTCGGCGTCATCTATTCGAGTTATCAGCTCATCTTAATGCCGTTTGCGGCACTGGTGGTTCTCTTCGGTCTTCGCTACTTTTTGCGCTCCACCCAAGCTGGACGACTGATCCTGGCTGTTACCGAAGATCGGGAGGCCGCGACCGCGATCGGTATCGACGCCGACAAGGTCTACCTGATGACCTTTATCATCGGCGCGGCTTTGGCCGGGTTTGGCGGCGCCCTGCATTCGGCTTCCACGTCGATCCTGCCTGGCATCGGGGCAAACATGATCGTTCTCTCCTTCGCGGTCGCAGCGACGGCCGGGCTCGGTCAGATCGAAGGCGCCGCTGTAGCGGCCCTGTTGATTGGACTCGGGCGGAGCTTCGCCGTCTATCTCGCTCCAGAGCTCGCTGAACTTATGCCTTACCTCATTATGCTGTTGGTACTGTTGGTTCGACCAGAGGGCCTGTTCGGGCGTGCCAAAGTGCGAAAGATATGACGCGCTCCCTGCGGACGATCGTCCCTACCCTTCTGTTGCTCGGCGTCGCTTCTCTGCCGGTGGTCGCGCCCTGGAGCCAAGTAGTCTTAACGCTGGTGATTGCAAAGGGTCTTGCTGTTCTCGGGATCGTGGTCCTACTGCACGCTGGGCAAGTCAGTTTTGGCCATGCACTGTTCTTTGGTATTGCCGCCTATGGCGCCGCCTTCCTCGGCAAGTGGCTAGCCGGCGGTGAGCTGCTCTTGATGCTGCTCTTCGGAACGGTCAGTTCCTTAGCCGTTGGTGCCCTCGTCGGATTGTTCGTTACGCGCTATCGCTACATTTTTTTCGGGATGTTAAATCTCGCGCTTTCGATGATCCTCTATACGCTACTTGAAAAATTCTACCACATTACCGGTGGCGATGACGGCATGCAGCTCGCGCGTCCGCTGGTTCTAGGCATCGAACTCGAGCGTGGCCCGTTCGAGACCCTGCTTTGCTATGGTGGCTTCGCGCTTGCCATTGTCGTCGCCTGGTGCGTGCATCGCTTTCTCGACTCGCCCATTGGCCACATGATGAAGACGATCAAGACCAATGAGACACGCCTAGAATATCTCGGCGTCTCGGCACGCCGGACACTTCTCGTCGGCTATATCGTCTCAGCCGGACTCTGTGGGCTCGGTGGTGCGATCATGGCCATCGCGCAGGGCATCGTAACACCAGAATATGCTTTTTGGGTGCGCTCAGGCGAGCTGGTTTTCATCGCTATCCTCGGCGGCGCCGGCTCGGTCAGCGGTGCGTTCGTGGGCGCGCTGGTTTACGAGATGATCCGAAACTACGCTGTCGCATTCGCCGCCGACTTCTGGCAAATGATCCTGGGCCTAGTCCTTCTCGGCGTTATCTTGTTCGCAGCCCACGGACTTGTCGGCATCTATTCTGGGCTGATTGATCGGATCACGGGCAAGTCCAGCGAGGCCAATCGATGACTGAGCCACTGCTCAAAGCCGAAGAGCTCGAGATCCGCTTTGGTGGTGTTATCGCCGCCGATGATGTGAATATTGAGATCTTTGAGGGAGGTAAGCTCGCCATCATTGGACCAAATGGTGCCGGCAAGACAACCTTCCTCAATATCTGCACCGGCTACGTGAAGCCGAGCCGCGGACATGTCAGCTTTCGTGGTCGGGACATCACCCATCTCTCACCACGACAGATCACGCGGCTTGGGGTAGCCCGTGCTTTCCAGATCCCTCAGCTCTTTGCGGAGCACACAGCTCTCGAAAATCTGCTGATCGCCGCAGCTGCACGCGAGCGACGCTGGACGTCGTTTACAGGGCTAAGCAGGATACCCGAGCGAGACGAAATGGAGGATCTCTTGCAGCAAGTCGGCTGTGGTGACCTCGCCCATCGCAGGGTTAATGAACTTCCGGAAGGCAGCCGCAAGCTGATCGATATCGCGGTAGCACTAGCCCTGAAGCCAACGCTTCTCCTGCTCGATGAGCCGACATCCGGGGTCGCTTCATCTGAGAAATTCCAGATTATGGACATCATCGCCAAGGCACTGGATCAAGCTCATGTCACGACGGTGTTCGTCGAGCACGACATGATGATCGTGAAGCGTTACGCCGACCAAGTTGCTGTATGGAACGCTGGGCAGATCCAGCTCAGCGGCACACCCGCTGAGGTGCTCGAGCACCCGGATGTGATTCGCGATGTGATCGGCGAGGAAACTTGATGCTTGAGCTTTCAAATATCGAGGTTTCGATCGCTGGTGTCCGAATTCTACGAAACGTCAGTTTCGCAATAGCACCTGGCGCCACCGTTGCCCTAATCGGCCGCAATGGCGCGGGTAAGACGACAACGCTACGAACCGTTATGGGGCTGATCGAATCGAGAGGCATCATCCGGGTCGACGGCAAGGAGCTTACCTATGTCCGCGCCTCGGATCGTGCGGGGCTTGGCATCGGCTATGCGCCAGAGGACAGGCGGCTTTTCTCAGCCTTCACCGTCGAAGAGAATGTCTTGATGCCTGGGCAGGTTGCGGGCATGACGCCGGACGAGCTGACGACCCGTCGCGATCGCGTCTACGACATCCTGCCTGAGCTACGCGAATTGGCGCCACGTCCGGCAGGTTCGGTCTCCGGCGGACAAGGCAAGATGGTAGCACTCGGCAGAGCGCTCATGATCGGCTCCAAGCTTATCATGCTTGACGAACCCTTTCAGGGCCTCGCTCCAGCACTAGCGCAACGCTATGCTGAGGCCTTGTTTCGCCTAAGGACCTTTGATCGTGATGTCACGCTGCTGATCACCGAGTCGAATCCAACTCTTCTGAAAAGTCTCGCCGATCGAACACTGACGATCGAGCGTGGAGAGATCGTCGATGAACTCCTTTAAAGCATCGACGCATTCATTCTGTAGCCGCTCGCATTCGACTGCGAATCTGCGGTAAGTCTTGGCATGGCGCGGCTTGTGCTCAGCGGCACGACCAAGCACGTCTCCGATGAAGAGATATTGCACATCGGCAGGACGGCCTGGGCCATATCGAGCATGATTACTGATGCGTCTTTCGAGATGAGTTCGCCGACGCGATCGAGAACGACGTCGAGCTCTGTTATCGCACGCCTCTAATGCTATGGTCGCCAAACCTGGTACCAAAAAGACTGAGCTGCGGCCAAAACACATTGGCTCCACATTCCAAATCTGGTTCGGTGTTGGGGCTGCACTGATCTTGGAGACAATCCAGAGAGGCCCAATTTAGGTATGTTGTTTCGCCGACTCACGCTGCCCCTGACGGTCTTCATACTGGTGATGGCCTTGGCAGCGGTCTTAGACTCGATTGCCGAAGCATCGGGCATGGCCAAATACCCCGCCATCGTGATGTTTGCACGGAAGGCGCTTGAAGTTCTTGCTTGGCTTTCCGGAGCCTTTCTGGTTATTCGCTTTATCAATCAGGTCATCTGGCAAGGAATCGTTCAGCGTCGTTCCGGCGCCACTGCGCCACGGCTGCTTATCGATTTGGTGGCTGGGGCTATCTGGATTGCAACAGCAGTTGTTGTGCTCGCGCAGGTCTTCGAGCTCCCAATGACGGGTCTTGTCGCAACATCGAGCGTAGCAATCGCAATCGTCGGATTTGCCGCGCGAGACATGATCGCCAGCTTGTTCTCCGGAATCGCCATCAACGTCGAGCATCCTTACCGCATTGGAGATTGGATCGAAGTCGAGCCGGACGTTGTAGGCAAAGTCCTGGAGATCAGCTGGATGACAACGAGGACCGTCACACGGGATGGGATTGGCGTCATCGTTCCGAACGCGCGGCTCGCGACTGCCCCGTTTCGCAACTATAACCATCCGCAGGCTTCTTGGCGTGACATTGTGACGGTCGCGCTAGATCCAGTCCTCCCTTCGGAACGTGTCGAACGTATTCTTCTCGCAGCGATGAATGCCGTTCCCGAGGTCGCTGCAATGCCGAATAAACCGGACGTCAAAATCGAGTCGATCGGTGATCGGGGGGTTTCCTGGCAGGCTCGGTTCTGGGTTGAGGATTTCGGCGCGATGCCAGAGACCCGATTTGCCGTTCAAAAATCAATACTAAAACACCTACACCATGCAGGCATCGCGTTTGCCTATACAAAGCGCGACGTGTCCTTATCAAAGGCACCCCCGCTTTCTCCAAGCCAACATGATCAGCTCAAACTCATTCTGGCACGTAATGAGCTGTTTGGTGATCTAACTGATAGCGAGCTGCTAGACATCGCGCAGAGTGCCGATTCCATCCTCTGCCGTTCCGGAGATGCCATCGTTCGTGAGGGTGATGCAGGGGCATCGTTGTTCGTACTCGTCGAAGGCCTTCTTCATGTCTTCAGATCGAAGGACGGTAAGCCGAATCGGATTGACGAGTTAACGCCCGGAACGGTGTTCGGCGAGTTCTCGCTTCTGACGGGTGAGCCTCGCTCCTCGACTGTCGTACCGCATGGCGATGCTCTCCTGTTCGAAATCGGCAAAGACGCGATTGCACCGATCCTGGAGAGGCGTCACGAGGTTGCCGAGAGGCTAAGCTGTATCCTCGCAGACCGCCGAACCCACAACGAAAGAGTCGAACGTGAACTGCCGCAAAACATGATCAAAGATCGCGGACCAGCAACGTCCAAAGAGTGGTTCGAGCGCCTGCAGTCATTCTTCGGCCTTACTTGAGCCTGTGAAAGGCGATCTGGAGATCGGACCAGACAGATTTAAGGACGCCCGCGAATGCGGCCTGAGCATCGTCAATGTCCCCATAGCCACCTGCACGACGCTCTAGCGCCCTGCCCAGCTGGAAAGGATCGGAAGCCTTCACCAGCTGCTCGCAGCCGGGCACTAATCCGGCAATTGCTCACAAGGAGGCCGCAAGTAACAGTACCCGCACGGGTTAACACGAGGCCTAGGCGTAGTGAGAAAGCGAACGAAAAATCAACCATAAGTCGCAGACACGAATGGTGGCGATCAGCCTTTTGTAGTTGTTTCGCTTTGTTGTTCTCAAGACTATTTGATCTGTACGAACGCGACCGATGAGCGAGTCATTTGATTTGCTGACATCACTATGACCCTTGCTGATCGATTTCTTAATGGAAAGGCCATAAGTCATTCACTATCGAACATTTTGGCCATCACAGAGCCTCGAGCTCCGCCTCAAGCTGAGGTATCCAGTCTCTTCGCCCCGCATCAAGCTGATTTTCTTCGTCGAGGGGCTTCAAGATGTCCAGAGCCTGCTCCAAATGTGTCCTTCCGTCGACGTCCTTGAGATTGCCTAGTCGCCAATGAGGGACCACTGAAAAGACACGAGTCTCGATATCGTTCGGATATCGAACCAAGACTTCCTCATAGACTGCGAGAGCTCGCTCGAAAGCAGCAATAGCCTCCCTCGCTCTCTCATTTTGGATCGCTATGTCTCCAACACGTTCATGGGAGAAGGCGAGATCCCACTGCCATTGACGGTTATCCGGATCTCTCGCCGCGAGCTGCTCCCTGATCTCTTGACTGGCCTCGAAGGCGTTGAGAGCTGCGTCAAGACCGCCCTGGGCAGCACGAACATCGCCGATTCTCTCATAACTTATTGCGAGACCACGCAGCCATTGACGGTTCTTCGGATCCCGGGCCAACAGTTGCTCTCTGACCTCAAAACCGGCTTCGAAAGCTCTCATAGCCTCATCAAGATCGCCCTGGGCAACACGAACATCACCGATTCTCTCATGGCTGATCGAGAGAACCAACTGCCCGTGACTGTTGCCCGGATCGCTAGCCGCCAGTTGCTCTCTGATCTTAAAACTGGCCTGGAAAGCATTGAGGGCACCATCGAGATCGCCCTCGGCCACGCGCACATCGCCAATTCTTTCATAGCTGAGCGATGCATCCAGCCGCCATCGGCGATTACCCGGTTCCCAGACCAACAGCTGCTCTCTGATCTCGTGACTGGCCTCGAAGGCTTTGAGGGCGCCGTCGAGATCACCCTGAGCCACGCGAACATCACCGATCTTCTCATAGCTGATTGAGAGACCCCGCTGCAATTGATTATTGTCCGGATACCTGACGGCGAGCTTTTTGGCGATCTCAAGGTCGGTCTGGAAGGCATTGAGGGCACTATCGAGATCGCCCTGTGCCACGTGAACACTCCCAATTCTCTCGTAGCTGACCGAAAGACCCCGCTGCCATAGATCGTTTTCCGGATACCTGGCCGCGAGCTGTTCTAGGACCTCATGACCGGCCTGGAAAGCTCTGAGGGCACCATCGAGATCACCCTGATCGCGGCGAACAATGCCGATTTTATCGAGGCTGCTCGATAAGTTCTGCTGTCCTTGACTGTTATCCGGATCCTTGGCCACCAGCCGCTCTATGATCTCGTGACTGGCCTGGAAGGCTTTGAGAGCACCATCGAGATCGCCCTGATCGCGGCGAACATTGCCGATCTTCTCATGGCTGCTCGAGAGATCCCGCTGCCTTTGACTATTGTCGGGGTCCCTGGCCAACAGTTGCTCTCTAATCTCGCGACTGGCCTGGAGGGCGTCGAGGGCACCATCGAGATCGCCCTGGCCCCGCCGGACCACGCCGATTTTCTCTTGGTCGATCGATAGATCCCGTTGCCATTGGTCGTTCTCCGGATCCCTGGCCAAGAGCTGTTCGGCAATCTCGTGACTGGCCTCGAAGGCCTTGAGGGCACCATTGAGATCGCCCTGATCAAGAAGAACGTCGCCGACTTTGCTATGACTGACCGAGAGATCCCGCTGCGCGTGACTGTTTTCCGGATCTCTAGCTAAGAGCCGCTCTCTGATCTCGTGACTGGCCTGGAAGGCGTTGAGGGCGCCATTGAGACTGCCCTGATCACGGCGGGCATCGCCGATTTTCTCATGGCTGACCGAGAGAGTCCGCTGCCAATGATCGTTTTCAGGATCGCTGGCTGCGAGCCCTTTGGCGATTTTGTGACTAGCCTGGAAGGCGTCAAGGGCACCAATGAGATCGCCTTGATCACGAAGCACATCGCCGACGTCAGCATAACTGATCAATAAATCCCACTGCTTTTGACCGTTATCCGGATCCCTGGCCAATCGCTGCTCGGCGCCCTCGAGATCTGACTGTAAAGTTTTGAGGGCACCCTCGAAATCGGCCTGAGCAACGCGGATATCACCGACGTCCCCATAGCTACCTGCAAGACGCACCCGCGACCTGTCTAGCTGGAGAAAATCGGAAGCCTGCACCAGCTGTTCGCCGCCGGACACCAATCCAGCGGCATCTCCAACATCGCTGGTGGCATCAAGATTGATGGTAGACAAGGGCGTGGGAAGCGCATCCAAGCGCTCATGATCGACGACTGATGGCGGCATAGCGTCGATAGCGCGTTTCCGTTCAGGGTAATCGCTCGCAAATGCTTGGGCTTGCGCAATCAGAACGGCCAGAGTGGCCGCTGGAGTGAGACGGTTCACCATAGAACAATCCTCTGGTCGGAAGCTGAATATACTTGCGCACGTCGATCTTTAGTTTGCCTGAATGTCGGAAGCGACTTGTTTCACCGTCAAAGCGAAGACATACGCTTTGCCATACTAGCCGTCATCCCGGTAAAGAATTTTCCCGCCGACATTGATGAAATTGACCTCATCGGCAGGCCCATCACTTCCCGGCCAGAAGGTGCGCGACAAATAGGGAAAGAAGACGTCGCTTTGGGTCGTGCCGTCGTCCGAACGAAGCTCGAGGGTGTAGCCGTTGATGCGATAGCTCCCCTCGCCTTCGCTGCTGCCACCGGCGGACGCGAGAAAACCACCGACCACGCCGCTACTGGACGAGGTGGTATAGCGACCGTTCCTATTGAAAACCAACGTCTCGCTCTTCAGGACCGAAATGCCAACGCCTGCATAGCCATCAGCGGAAGTGAACACACCTTCGATCATGGCACCGTCCGGCTGCGGCGGCACGTAGTAGTAGGTCGACTCGTTCATGTCGATGACCGGGCCATCACTGTCGAGCACCGACGTGTCGAGATAGCGAACGTCATCATCATAGCTGAGGCTTAGCGTCAACGCATTCATCGATGAGTTGGGCGTTTCCGCGTAGATTACCTGACCGTCTATAGGCGGCGCGCCCCGTGCCGACTCGATCGAGGGGGCGATCGGGTTGTTGGCTAGCTCCGCTTTGATCAGCACAGGATCGACGTGAAGCTGCGTAATGACATAAGTAAGTGCCTCTTGAGCTACCTCTGAGGCCTTGCGTCTTGCGCTATAGTGAAGCTGGGCAATCGTGGTTAGACCATCCTTCTCAAGGGCAAAGAAAACATCTTTGTTTTCTTTTGAATAACGTTCGGTCGTCGTATTCCGAATAGCGAGGCCATCCGGTTTCATCGCCATGTGCGGACGGTAGCTTTCGGCATCCACCACTTCCTGACTGATTACCTCATAGGCATCGGTCAAAGCAAAGAGTTGGTCGACGGCAGCATCGGCACCCAGCGGTACCGCTTCGTGGATAATCAACCAAGGAAAGTGATCATCCCCATCATCATACTCCAATGCCAAGCAACGCCAGACGCAATACGCACCGCCTGAGTCAGCGTCGCGCACGCCAGTCATCGCCTTCCAACTGATGCCCGGGAGCTCTTCGACGCGATCGCCGATCGGCGTCGGCATGCCGATCTCCGCTGCAGAGACGGCTGTCGTTGGTTGGGCAGTGGCAGCGGCGGGCTCAGGCTCGGACGCGGCCGTTTCGACAGGATGAGATGTCGCTTGGTTCGCCGTGTTGTCAGCCGCACCCAGTCCATAGGCCTGCACCACTGACGATATACTGCCGAATTCAGAATCCTCGAGTTCCGACTCAAACAACGCCGCGCACTTCTCGGGCTCCTTCTCCAGCGAATCGCGAACAGCCTTCTGCACGAGAGGAATCGTCAGAGCCAATGCCATCTGACCTTTGGTATCACGGGCCTCTAACCATGCAGCGAACCGATCCGTGATCGGCCGCGCCTTGTCGATGGAGCGGCTCGTTTTGAAGTCAGCCATAATCGCCTGATTGGCAGCAACGTAATCCGGCGCAAGCTCGTTACAGACAACGAGTATGTGATCAACACCTTGGATTTCGATATGAGCGCCAAGTAATTCCTTTCGCTCCTCCTCCGACATACTGCCAAAGTCTCGAGCTTGGATCGACCAGGACGTTGAGAGAAGGCTAGCGACAGCCAACGGAAGAATACAACGAGAGACAATGGTGGGCACGGCGTGTTCGCTCCTAATAACATGATTGAAGTGTCTTTATGAAAGAACATGTGAATGGCCGCTGAATTCCCTAATGGCCTAGTCCGCCCCCCAATATCACCATAAAGATGGTCTTCAAAAGGACGAAGTGCACCTGGCGGACTAGGTCAGGTTGCACCATTCAGGAGCGAAAGCATGCCAAGAACGTCTTTCTACAAAACAGGACGTTACGAGTATACCCTTGAAGTCGACTGAGTATTGAGACCACTCTATAGTTGACAACGACACTGTTCCGAAAACGACCATTCCACATCACTCTGAGATCAAGAGCTCATATTGACGAGGAGTGATCGCCTTTCCACCCAAAGTGATTTCTTGAGCGTGACTGGCGAGCCAATCGGATGCACTCGACAGATGCTGTCGTCATGTCATGATTCCTCTCTTTCGCCGGAATACTCTTTGCCGAGTTGATCGGGTTCGAGATCCAACGTTCGAGACTGGGACCAAGTTCTTCGTTTCGATGCTGCTCGACGTCAACATATTGGCAGCCGACGTCATCAGTCTTTGACATCACGAACCACAGCGTCCGACGTCGGCGTAGGTTATTGCGTACACCCAACACGGTCGCTGGTTTCAATGTGCCCTGGACAGAGTCTATCATCATCCTGAAGATGTGGTCTCGAACTTTTAGGAGACGCCCCGTGTCATCCCTCGTATCTATGGCCGAAGCGGTCAGCGCCTTGCTCAAGGAGCGTGGTGAGACTGTCGCGATTGCGGAGTCTTCTACCGGTGGATTGATTTCGGCAGCGCTTCTTGCAGTGCCAGGCGCGTCGACATATTTCGTCGGCGGTGGCGTGATCTACACGCAATCGGCACGCAAGACTCTGCTCGATATCGACCTTGATGCCAATCCAGGCATGCGCCCGAGTACCGAGTCCTACGCGCAGTTGTTGGCTAGCACGAGCCGGGAGCGTTTAGGGACAACCTGGGGCGTTGGCGAGACGGGGGCAGCGGGTCCATCGGGCAATCGATATGGTGATCAGCCAGGCCATAGCTGCATTGCCGTCATTGGCCCGATAGCTCGTACCATCACTGTCGAGACCGGTCAGTCAGATCGAGAAGAGAATATGTGGCAATTTGCTCGTGACGCGCTGGCATTGCTCGAGAAAATTCTGCGCGCCAGGTGAGCAAATCGTGGCTTGGATGGCCAGAGATAAGCCTTTTGCTGTTGAAAGTCCGTATAATACAAAGCCAAATCACTGGTCGCCGTCCTCTTGCGACGTGCCGTAGCATTGGATTGCTGAAAGGCTCTATTCAACCGCACCGACGTCAACCTGATCCCGGACATCCTCTCTTATCAGCTGACGCTGCGTTATCGGACCGGATGACTTCAAGAATACTTACTCTATCTTGGCCTTGCCATTGGGAGCTCGACACATGGCTTTAGAGACCATCAAAGAAGGCGTCACCCACGAGCTGGTCAAGTTTGTCGTCGATACGCAGTATGCTGACCTGCCGAAAGAGCCCATCGAGATCGCCAAGCGTTGTATCGTCGACGGTACAGCCGTCGCGATAGCGGGCTCCACCGAACCGGCGGCGGTCATCCTGCGGAAATTCGCAAAGGAAATTGGCGGCGCAGAGAACGCTCGCACGTTGGGCAAGGATTCGATCGTGGTTCCCGTACATCTAGCGGCGCAGATCAACGGTATGTCTGGCCATGCGCTGGATTGGGACGATACAGCCCTTTCTGAGGAAAAGGATCGATCGGTATTGATCCATCCGACCGTCCAACCACTCTCCGCTTGTTTTGCGTTGGGGGAGCAATTGGATGTCTCGACTGACGATTTCTTGACAGCCTTCATTCTCGGATTTGAAGTTCAAGTCAAAATTGCTGAAGCGATCGATGCCGAACATTTTACGGGTGGTCGAGGATTTCATACCAGTGGCACCATCGGCATCTTCGGCGCTACTGTCGCGTCCTCTAAACTCCTCGGTCTCGACTATGAGCAAACGTCAAACGCTCTAGCGATTGCGTCGACCATGTCGGCTGGCGTGGGCGCGAATCACGGAACGATGTCAAAACCGCTGAACATGGCCCGAGCCGCTGAAAATGGAGTGACTGCCGCCAAGTTCGCGTCCTTGGGCATGGACGGACCGACGAACGCGCTTGAGGCTGGTCGTGGATTCTTTGAGGCCTTTGGCGGCGGCTACGATCCAGCAAAAATTATCGGTCGTCTAAGAAACCCGTTCGCGATCATCTACCCGGGAACCTCGATCAAACCCTATCCAAGTGGCGTCGTGGGACATCCGGGCATGGACACCATGAAAAAGCTCGTTGCGAAACACGACATCAAACCAGAGGAAGTCCAATCCATCAAAGTTCTCACGGGCTCAAATGTGATCAAGCCAGGTCCGCTTCGTATTTTACATGCCCATAACGCCCTGGAGGCCAAATTCTGTGTCGCCTTCCAAATGGCAAGCATTGTCTTGCGTCGGAAAGCAGGACTCTCAGAGTTTGCAGATGACTTCGTTCAATCACCTGAGTGCCAAAACATGCAAAAGAAGGTTGACGTTGCCATCGATCCAGAGATCGATGCGCTCGGCAAAGGCAGGATTGTCTCAAAGATCTATCTCACGACCAAAGATGGTGAGACCTACTTCGAAGAATCGGATCGGTATTACCGGGGTGGTCCAAAAAATCCCCTGAGCTGGGAAGAATTGTCAGAGAAGTTCAACGATGCATCGCAACACGTCCTCACAGCAGCGAACGCAGAAGCATTTTTGGCGATGGCCAAAGACTTTGAAAACCTCCCGAACTTGAAGGACATCGTCGATACGGTGACGGCATAATGCCCGCGAATAATCCTGACATTAGGGCGCCGGCTGGGACCACAGAGACGGTCGCTCACTACCTAACGTCCGTCGCGTCGCAGACTTTGCAGGAAGATGTGGCGCTGAAGACAAAGTCTCATCTTATTGACACACTCGCAGCAATGATTTCGGGCTCACGACTGAAAGCAGGCCAATTGGCGACCGGGTTCATCGCTACTCAGGGCGGCACTCCCGAGGCCACGGTCTGGGGAACCGATATTCGTACAACGGCCATCAATGCGGCGCTTGCCAACGGCATGACAGCCCACGCTGACGAAACGGACGATTCTCACCTTGAAGGACGGTTTCATCCCGGTTGCGCTGTGGTGCCCGCGGCACTGGCCGTCGGTGAGCGTCAGGCCAAATCAGGATCTGCCGTACTCAATGCGATAGCAGCCGGATATGATATCGGCGCACGCTTCTCGATAGCACTTGGGGTATCCGGCCCTCGTACCTCGACCCACAGCACGCATAGTCTCGGCGCCCTATTTGGTGCCGTCGGTGCAGCAGCGTCACTGATGGACTTCAAAATCACCGAGGCTGCTTCTGCACTCTCATATGCCATCCAGCAAGCCAGCGGCATCGCCTATTGGGAGCGCGACTCCGAGCATGTTGAGAAAGCCTTTGATTTCGGCGGCATGGGAGCTCGAAATGGCGTGTCGGCAGCCATGATGGTCGGTGCCGGAATGACCGGTGTCCAAGATCCACTAGAAGGGAAGCTCAACTACCTCTCAGCGTTTGCGGAAGATGCGGATGCTGTCGCATTGACCAGCGAACTCGGCTCGCGTTTTGAAATCATGGAAGCATCCATCAAGAAGTGGTGCGTCGGCTCGCCTATTCAGGCGGCTCTTGATGCGGCGACGGCGCTGCTCCAGCAAGGGCTGGATGTCGACAGCATTGACCAGATCGACCTGATCATGCCCGACGACCGTCTCGTCATTGTGGACAATCGCGACATGCCTGACGTCTGCCTACAACATCTCGTTGCTGTTTGCCTGCTTGATGGCGGCCTGAGCTTCGAAACATCCCATGATCAAACGCGGATGGCCGATCCGGCGGTCCTAGACCTTCGGGAGAAAATGACCGCCGTTCCATCACCAGAATTGACAATTGCCAGACCGGCCAGGCAAGCCATTCTGGAGATCCGGACTCGGGACGGGAAAAGCTATCGACACCACACCAAGGCCGTCCGGGGAACGCCAAACAACCCGATGCCAAGCCGGGAGGTTCAAGCAAAAGCGCTCGATTTGCTTGAGCCGATCATCGGCATGACCGCGGCTACTTCGCTTGTCGATGCCGTCTGGAATCTCGAAAAGCTTAACGACATCAATGTGTTGTCAAAGATCATCAAGGGGGCGCACGTCGCCTGACAGGACCTGGCGTTGACTTCCGCCCTTTCAAAGGCGAGGCCCATGCAGCGTTTCCCTGATACTCGATCGGTCGAATCGACCAAGGCATGGACGGATCTGGTGCATCAATGGTCCAAGGGCAGAGATTCCACGCCCCCCAAGATCGCCGATGCCATCACCCACAATGCGACTCAGATCGAGCCTCGCTCTATCTGATCCTGTCCCTTGACAAGATCCGTCAAATGCTTGGGGTCGGCTCGCTTGAGTTGACGATGCAAGTTTCCTGTCAAGACAGCGTTGATATCGTGGACGATCATGTCACCGATCGCCTGGCGGCCGCCTTTGACGGCAGCGGCGCGGTGGGGAGAGAGGACAACGTTGCTGGCTTGCCGAATGGGGTCAGATAAATCGAGTGGCTCATGATCGAAGACGTCGGTGGCAAGCCTGATCCTACCCCGCTCAGCTGCCTCTACAAGGGCGCGAAAATCTGTAACATGCGCGCGGCTGATCAGGACGACTAGAGCGGCTTTGGGAAGACGTTCGATCTTCTGAGCGTCGATGAGCTGATGATTCTCCGCCGTAGGTGCTGCGGCGATAACCAAGATGCGCGAGGTTTCGAGAACACGGTCCAGATCAGCCAGCATCACGTCCTGGTTTTCCCATGTAGTTGGATCGAGCCATGGATCGTAGGCGCGCACCTTGGGATCAAACGGCTTCAAGAGCCTGTGGCACTCGCGGGCGATCTGGCCATATCCGATAAAGCCTATATTCTGGCCGTAGACGGTAAAGTCGGTTTGTTCCTGTTCGGCGAGCCAGGCCTCTGTATTAGTGCGAAAAGCTTCATGCTCCCGAACAAGACCCCGCGCGCTAGAAAGGATCATCGCGAACGCCATCTCGGCGACGGCAAATCGGAAGCCAGGTACCGAAGAGAGCACCTCAATCCCGCGACTGAAGCACGCCTGATAATCAAGTCCAGCGTGAAAGGCGCCGGCAACTTCGATCACGGCCTTGAGCCTTTTGGCGTTGGCGAGATCGTCAGAAGACAATGTCGGCCTGGCTGCAATCAGAAAAGTAGCGTCGGGAAGATGTTCGAGCAGCTTGTCGCGCGGCATGGGACGATCTTCGCCACCGACAATCGTGCAAAGCTCTTTGAGCCCAGCATAGGTGTCAGCGCTAAAAAGCTCATCAACCCGGCGAAAGTGTTGGTCCAGGATCAGAACAGGACGGCTCATCAGGACATCCAGATCAGGTTTCGGCAGCGAACAGATGCGCTCTCTCGGGTGAAAAGCCCAACGAAATCGTCTGGCCCGGATCAAGCTCGGCATCTTCAGGCAGCGATGACAGCACCCGGCTGCCGTCTTTCAGACCGATATCAATGACGGTTTCGGTGCCAAGCCGCTCAACCAGCTGTACCTGCCCCTCGATGACACCTCCCTCGTCAACAGGCTTCAGATCCTGCGGGCGAATGCCGAGCTTGGCGGTGTTGCCAGCCTCGATACCGTCTAGGCGAAATGGGATAGCAACGGGCGCTACGATAGCCGAGCTCACTTTGGCGGCGTGACCGTCTTTGGACTCGACATCAACATCAAGGAAATTCATCGAAGGCGCCCCAATAAAGCCCGCAACGAACAGATTGGCCGGGCGGTGATACAGGTCCATCGGCGGGCCAATCTGCTGCACATAGCCGTCCTTTAGAACGACGATCTTGTCAGCTAGCGTCATCGCCTCGACCTGATCATGAGTGACGTAGACCATGGTCGCCGACAACTGCTTATGCAGCTTGCCGATCTCGATGCGCATACCGAGCCGAAGCGCCGCATCAAGATTGGAAAGAGGTTCGTCGAACAAGAAGACTTCTGGCTTTCGAACGATCGCCCGGCCGATCGCGACCCGCTGACGCTGCCCACCAGAGAGCTGTGAAGGGCGGCGATCGAGCAGATGCTCCATTTGAAGGATTCGCGCGGCTTCCGCGACCTTGGTGTCCTTCTCATCCTTAGACGCACCGGCTACCGTGAGGCCAAAAGCCATGTTCTCACGCACGGTCATGTGCGGAAAAATGGCATAGGACTGGAAGACCATGGCGATGCCGCGCTCGGAGGCGGGGATTTCATTCACTACGCGATTGCCGATCTCAAGCGTGCCCGAGGTGATATCCTCAAGGCCAGCGATCATTCGAAGCAACGTCGATTTTCCGCAGCCTGAGGGTCCAACGAAGACCACAAACTCGCCATCCTCGATGTCGATATCGACGCCCTTTATGACATCAACCTTGCCATAGCTTTTCTTGACGTCTTTCAGCCTGACTTCAGCCATCAGGCATCTCCTCTTTGTTCGTGTTCGTCATCAATAAGCTGCAGCCGCCCGGCGTCATCGATGCCGATCCGGGCGGGATCGGCAATCTCCCCGATGAACCGTGCACCTTGTCGATCAAACCACCGGAACCCGAGTAGTTTCGGCACACCACCATCGAAAACGATGCGAGCGGCGTAGCGGTCGGTCGGGTCAGCGCCGTCGAACATCGGACCGGGCGCAAGCCTCCAGGGTCCGCGCGGAGTATCACCGATCAGATAGTGGTTACCGGAGACGGCAGGCCCAACGCGGTCGATCGCGGATTCGGACCAGCAATCGGCACCGGTGCAAAAGAGGCAATACCACC
This sequence comes from Geminicoccaceae bacterium, assembly GCA_028285265.1. Classification (GTDB taxonomy): domain Bacteria; phylum Pseudomonadota; class Alphaproteobacteria; order Geminicoccales; family Geminicoccaceae; genus JANQPX01. Next base: position 68,323 of record JANQPX010000049.1, on the reverse strand, counting down.
GCCCGTCGATTGTGAAGATTTGCGGCACCTCGAGTTGACCGAAACCGCCGACGAAGATGGGATCTTCGAGATGCCAATCATACAGATTGGGAGAGGTGGCAAATCCGATAGCGCCAGCCTCAAGCGTGTCATCAATACCGCCTTGCCGGGCGGTAAATGCCATCAACCAGCCCTGCCCCTCGGGATCGCGCATGACCCAGGGGTCACGAAAGGCGCGATCATGCCAACGGTCCTCTCGAAACTCCTCATAGGTCTCGCTTGTCCTGTCTAACGCCAAGCCGTTTCCGACCCGCTGCCAGTCATGTAGATCTCGGCTCACTGCATGGCCGATTCGCTGCAACAATCCATCTTCGGCCGCTGATGTGCCGGTATAGAATAGATGCCAGAGGCCATCGGAATCCTGCACCACCGATCCGGTCCAAGTCGTCTTGTCGTCCCAGGCGGGACTGACGCTCGGCGCCAAACACGTGCCGAGATAGGTCCAGCTTGTCAGGTCCCGGCTCACCGCATGACCGATCGTCACGTTCCAGTGCCGCAGTTCAGGATCGCCGAGTGACTTGTCCGCCTGCAGAAAGAAACCATGCCAAAGATCGCCGTCCCGGACATACCAGCTATCCCAGACCCATTTGTCGCTTAGAGCCAAAACCATGACGTCAGCCTTTCACACCGGTGGACGCGACCGAGGCGATGAATGCCTTCTGCAGTACCAGATAGAAGGCCAGAACCGGAATGGTGATGATGGTCAGGTAGGCCATGACTTCGCCCCAAGGGACGTTGAGCTGATCGGTGAAGTAACCCAACCCGACCATGACCGGCCGGATGCTCTCCTGCTGCACCACCATCAAGGGCCAAAGATACTGATTGTACATAAACAGGAACTTCAAAATCGCCGCGGTGGCGATGACTGGCCCTGACAACGGCATCACCACCTTCCGATAGATGAACCACCAGCTCGCCCCTTCGACCCGACTGGCCTCGATCAGCTCACGCGGCAGGTCTTTGAAAAACTGCACGAACAGAAAGATCGAAAGGCCATCGGCAATAAAGGGAAGAATTTGCACCCGGTAAGTGTTGAGCCAGCCGATCTCAAACCCACCAAAGCCAATCCACGGCAGTTGGCTCGCCATTAGCAGTAACGGAATGAAGATGGTCTCGTAAGGAATGATCAGGGTCGCCAGGAGGATGGAGAAAATTACATTGCGACCGTTCCATTCCAGGAACACAAAGGCAAAACCGGCCAGCGAGCAAACAAAAAGCGTCAGGGCAACGGTAAGCCCGGTGATCAGCACTGAATTGAAAACGAATATGCCGATAGGCGCGCGGTCAAACGCAGCACTGTAATTGTCGAACGAAATATCGCCGACCGGCAGGAACGCACGAAGGCTGTTGGTGTCCAGGAGAAGTTGTTGATCCGGTTTCAGCGACGACATCACCATGAACAGCAACGGAAAAATGAAGATAATTGCCACGAGGACGAGCACGGCATAGCGGGTGATGAGGCGAAGACCCCGATTGTCGTTGGCGACGGCAGCCATGGTCAGCGCTCCCGAGTTAGATAGCGTTGGATCAAAGAAATCGAGAGAACGATCAGGAACAGGATTACTGAGATGGTCGAGCCGCCAGAGATATCCTGCTTGCCGTATCCTCGCTCGACCGCCTGAAAGACCATGACCTGGGTGCTATCCAAGGGGCCGCCCTGGGTCATGACGTCGATCTGAGCAAATAGCGCGAAGGCCTGCATGGTGATCACGATCAAGATGAGCACGGCGGTATTTCGTAAGCCCGGCCAGGTGATGTAACGGAAGGTCTGCCAGCGTGTGCAGCCTTCGATCCGACCAGCCTCATAATAGGTCGGCGAAATCGTCTGCAGGCCAGCCAGCCAGATGACCATGTGAAAACCAACACCCTGCCAGATCGACATGGCCATGATTGAGGGCATCGCGGTCGATGTGTCGCCAAGCCAGTCATGCGGTTGAAAAAGACCAAGCGTCAAAAAGCCCAGAATGTTGTTCAGAAGTCCTTCGCCATCCGAATAAATGAACCGCCAAAGCAGCGAGACGACGACGATCGAGACCACGACCGGCATGAAATAGATAACCCTGAAAAAATTGATGCCTTTGAGCTTTTGATTGATCAACAGCGCCAACCCGAGCGCGGCGGCCGATTGCAGCGGGGCAACAATGAGCACGAAGAAAACTGTATTGATCAGGGCTTTCATGAAGACGACATCGGACGCAAGCGCCACCATGCGATCCTCGCCCCATGTCCAAGAAAACCATTCCCGCTTGCCGTCAAGATGGGGGTAATCCGGGTTCTTACGGGTGAATTTTCGAAGCCTCGGATACTCGGCCTCACCCTTGTCGTCGCGAACGACCTGACCTGCCTCATCCCGTTCCGGCTCAAGTCTGAAGAGCGCGACACCTAAGAGCTTTTGGTAATTGGCAAAGCCGACATATTCGACCGGATTGGGTGAGGCGAGCCTCTGGTTGGTCAAGGAAAAGGCGAAGGCCAGGAAAAAGGGCAGGATGATGAAGAGGGAGATCAGCACGACACCGGGCAGCGCCATAAACCAACCTGCCCCGTTCGATCGCGTCAGCTTCGAAGCCATTGCTGATGTTCCTTAAGGGGTGCCCTGACGGACGCCCGCAGGCGTCCGCCAAGTTGATGGTAGGACCTATCGGAAGGTCACCTCGACCCATGGCGAAAGCTTAGCCACCATCCGTAAATCCAAGCCATGACGGTCCGGGTTCCAGAAATGGTCACACCACAGGCCTTTAGTGGCCGTAGCCGCCATTGGCCTCAATGTCGGCATCGATCTCGTCGACCGCTGCATCGAGCGTGTCGGCAACATCGGCACCGTTTGCGATATCGGCCAGCGCCTTTTCAAACACCTTCGCTTGGACGATGTAGCCGGGCGTTACCGGGCGCAGTATCGCTTGAGCCTCGGAGAGGCTATAGAAGATCTCTAAAGGTCCGCCGGGATTGTAGTTCTTGGTAACTTCTGCCGCGGACGTCGTTGGTGGGATAAGGCCGGTGCCGTCGGAAAAGGCTGTCAGATACGAATCCTGAAGAGCAAATTCGACGAACGCCCTGGCCCCCTCCGGATGCTCGGATGTGGCCGAGACACCGAACTGCCAGGACGCAGCGCCGATCTTGGGACCGTTGCCAAAGTCAGGTGCAGGCAAAAACAAGGCGTCGTCACCAAACGCCTCAACCACCGGCAGCGCAGCCCAATTGCCGTTCCAGGACATCGCGTATTTGCCGCTCACAAGACCTGTCTCGCGATCAGCAGCGTCCTGACTTGTGCCGGGTGCCATGCCGTCCTCAAAGAGGCCTTGCCACCATTCGCCAAAGGCAATAGCAGCATCGCCGTTCAAGACATCCTCAGCGGTCGCGTAGGTGTCGCGATCGACAATGTCGCCACCGAAGCTCTGCAGGAATGGTGAAAAAGCGTAAGGGTACCATTCACCTGTCCAAGCCATACCGAGATCGAGCGGATAGTCGAAGTCGCCGGAAGCCTTGATGGTCTCGAGAGCCGCGTTGAATTCTTCGCCCGTCCAGGGCTCTTCAAGGGTCGGGATGCGAATGTCGTATTTTTCAAGGGTTGAGCGGCGCGTGGTGAGCGCCACGGCGGCATCCCAAAGACCAACAGAGTAAACCTCGCCGTTCCAGGTCCCGATCGGGCCCGAGAGGAAGCCGTCGATCTTGGCCGGATCAATGGCCAACGGCTGCATGTAGCCAGCCCAGGCCCAATTGGGCATCACCGGTCCATCGACATCGAGAATGTCCGGCAACTCACCAGCGAGGGCAGCAGCACCGACGGCGTCATTGTAGGCGAGCTGCGGAAACGTCTCGATCTCAACCTTCCAATCGGACTGACTGGCATTGAAATCGTCGACCAGCTGATTGACCAGCGCTTCCTCGGCATTGGCGCTGCCAGCACCATGATACCAAAGGCTCAAGGTTGTTTGGGCGGAGACGCTGCCGTTCACACCCAATAAGGCAGCAATCATGGTTGCGCTTGCCGTCCGAAATCCGATCTTCATGCTGGTTTCCTCCTTGCTTGATCTATCGATTTTGGTCGGCCGACCGACCCTCTCAAACGCAACGCACCCTCGACCAGAACGGGCTCGGGAGCCAACGCTGGGCCGGCGTGCTCGACACGCTGTAACAGCCATTCCGCTGCCCTGACGCCCATTGCCTGGTAGGGGAGTTCCATCGTCGTGAGCGGTGGATCGAGACTCTCTGCGATCTGCCGATGATCATCATAGCCGGCGACCGCAATATCTTCGGGGATGGCGAAACCCATCTGGCGAAGGGAAGCAAAGACAATCATCGCCAAGCGGTCGTTGCCACAACAGATGACGGTTGGCGGATCCAGCAAAGCCAGGACCTGATCAAGAGCTTGCCGGACCAACAGACGTTCGTCCTGTCCCCCCTTCAATTCGCCCGGCCGCACGAGTTTGGCATCAAAGTCGATCCCGGCTGCAGCCAAGGCATCGCTATAGCCGGCCAGGCGAAGACGACTGGCATCGGTTTCAGGATCAAGCGTCAAGAAGGCGATGCGTCGATGCCCCCGAGCGATCAGATCGTCGACCAATCGCCGCTGGCCGCCCCGATCATCCGGCAGCACCGATGCTGTCCCGAGATCATCATAGCAATTGACCAACACGGTCTCGACGTCCGGTCTGGAGAGTGGGAGCTGCACCTTACTGTGACTGTCGGCAACATAGAAAAGCCCTTCGACCCGATGCTCGAGAAACGTTCTGATCAACGAGCCGATGCGATCCTCGTCGCCAGCCGTATCGGCGATCATCAGGGTCTTGGTTGAACGGGAAATCACGGATTGTATACCCTGGACGATGAAGAAATCCGGGAGACCTGTCGGCGTTGATCCGTCGATCGGCGCGCTGATCGCTCCGGTGATCAATCCGAGAAGGCCGGATTTGTTCGACTTCATCACCCGTGCAGCTGTCGACGGCACATAGCCGAGCCTATTGATCACGTCGAGCACGGCATCGCGCGTCGCCCCGCGCACTGGCCCATCGTCATTGATCACACGGCTGACAGTCTTCGGCGAGACGCCCGCGGCCTTCGCGACATCGTAGATGGTTGCCAATAGGCCTCCCCAAATCGGTCTTGTCGGCTTCTTACAATTGTTTCTTTTGCTGCTATGACACCGATGTCATGACATCGGTGTCATGTAAACCCTAAAAGTTCCCTCAGGCCAAAAAACTTGAACGGCCTTTCCAGATCAGAGACGTCGATCCTCAGTCAACGTGATGCGGAGATGACGTGTCTTGCAAAGACGCATAGCGGAGCCACAGCGTTATTGGTGGACGCCCTAGCCTCTTCCGTTCTTAGCTCTGACAGGCATGTCCAAACCTCGCTACCTGCAACGCTCTAAAGACTGTCGAGCTTAGCGCGATCGAGCGTGGCCATAATATCGACCTCCCCGCTTTGCCGCTGGTCACGGTGCGCAGTGGCGGCGTCTTTGGGAGACCCTGAGAGGAGAAGCTCAATCAGCGCCTTGTGCTTGGCCGTCGACTGCACGCGTCGGCTGCGCGGCAGGAGACGTGAGGCGACAAAATGGCCGCGGCGGATTTTTTCGCGGTAGCGGATGCCCGTCTCCGCGATATGTCGATTCCCGGAAAGGATGAGGAGACTTTGATGAAAGGTCTCATCCGCTTCCAACCATTCATCAGGATCATCGCTCTCAAGGGCAATGTCCATCGCTTCACAGGCGTCAGTAAGAGGCTGGAGCGTTGCAGCGCTTGGATGTGTCTCGGCGAGCAACTCTACGGCTGCAATTTCGAGCGCGGTCAAAAGGACAATGACCTCCTGGATATCACTCCTGGTAAGCGGCACGACGCGGACACCGCGCCTCGGCAGCATCTCCACCAGCCCTTCCGATTCGAGAAGCAACAACGCTTCTCGAACCGGCGTCCGACTCATCCCCAGGCGCTCGGCCTCGCGACCATCATCAATGAGCTCGCCTGGCGAAAATCCGTCGGTCACAATCCTACGGCGAAGCGAGCGATAAGCCTGGTCCTTGCGCGTCAGTGTCGTCTGCTCACCCGACATGTCGCTAACGGTTTCTTGGGAGGCTAATTTGGTCATGAACAGGCTAGCCTTCGACGTCAGTTCGCCGCGCCAACAAGCGCTCCGCTCTTCGAACGATCGGAAGATCAATCATACGTCCGTCCAGGCTCAACGCCCCAATCCCCTCCTCTTCCGCCTGCTTTGCAGCAGCGACAACGCGCTCCGCCCAGCCGATTTCCTCAGGTGATGGACTGAAGACGCGGTTAAGCACCGGTATCTGGGTTGGATGGACGGCGAAACCACCGACCGACCCCATAGCCCGACCGCGACGCGCGGCTGCCTCGAACGCATCGAGATCGTCAAGGTTCGCGAGCGTACTCGGGACGACCATCGGAGCCTTGCCAGCAGCGCGCGCGGCTTCTGCGACCGAAAGCGCCGTCATCGCCAAGATATTAGGATCACCGTTCGCCTCCATGTCCGCGAGATAATCTTCGACACCAAAAGTGAGTGCTAGGGTCCGAGGGGCCACTGCCGCGATCTCGCTTGCACTCACCACACCTTTCGCCGTCTCGATCAGTGGAATGAGGCCGATACCATTCGCAGGGATACCGCGGCTCGCCTCCAGTTCCCTGAGTACGGCATCCACCGCCAAAACTTCCGATGCCGAAGAACAACCCGGGAGCACGATAGCCTTCACACCCCCGCGTGCCGCGACCTCGAGATCAGCGAAAGCTGGCCGCCAGAGCATGTTAATTCGCACCAACACGTCTTGGCCTTGAGCAGCGAGCCGGTCGATCGCATGAGGGAGAGCTGCTCGCGCCTCATCTTTCTTGCCTGGAGCGATGCTCGCTTCAAGATCGAGGACGATCGCATCCGCACCGCGTTCGCCGGCCTTTGCCAAAAAACGCTCCTGAAGGACAGGGATAAAAAGAATCGAACGCCACATCTCAGACAATCCCGCGGTCAAAAAGACTCTGCCGTTCATCGGCATCGACACCGATCAGATCCAGCATTTCGTCGTTATGCTGCCCAAGCTCCGGCGCAGGCTCGCGGATGGCGCCCGGTGTTCCGGACAAGCGCGGGAAGACTTGGTGCATAGGGATCGAGCCTAGGTCATCGTCCGCCGCGTCGACCAAAACACCCCGACCGCGGATATAGGGGTGATCAATGAGCTCGGCAGCGTTAGCGATCGGACCGACGGTGATGCCAGCCTTGGCGCAGTAGTCGAGATTGTCTTCAAGCGTCCGCTCAGCGAAGAAAGCCGCAACCAGCTCATCCAATGCGTCTCGATGCTCGACCCGATCGGACGGCGTCTTGAACCTCGGATCGTTGATCAGTTCGGGCTGACCCATGGCGTGGGCCACCTGTTCCCACATCGACTGCATCGAGGCAGACATTGCGATATGCTTACCGTCTGCGCAGAGATAAACGCCGCGTGGTGCGGCAACGTCAGAGGCATTGCCCAGGCGTGCCTGAACCTCGCCAGTCGCCACATAGTGGGCCGACCAGGGACCGAGAATGCCATGCAACGGCTCGAATAGCGAAAGATCGATAACCTGACCCTCGGCTTTACCCTTCTCGCGCGCGAGCAAAGCGGTGACGGTGGCGCCGAATCCGGCAAGGCCCGCGACCATATCGGCGAGCGCCAGCGGCGGCAAGAGCGGTGGTTTATCGGGAAATCCTGTCATGGAGGCAAGGCCCGACAGCGCCTCGATCAACGTGCCGAATCCAGGGCGGCTCGCATAAGGCCCTGTCTGCCCCCAGCCCGAGATTCGGACGATCATCAGGCCCGGCTTATGCCGCCAAAGGTCATCCGGCCCGAGGCCCCAGTCTTCGAGTGTGCCAGGCACGAAGTTCTCGATCAGAATGTCCGACTTCTCGACGAGGCGGAGCAGCAACGCTTTACCCTCATCGGATTTCAGGTTCAGCGTCATGCTTTTCTTCGAGCGAGCGTAAACCTTCCACCAGACCCCGGCGCTGCCAAAGCGGCGTAGATCGTCACCTACGCCCGGACGCTCGATCTTGACCACCTCGGCGCCGAAATCGGCGAGCATGTGGCTCAGCATATTGCCGGCTGCAAGACGCGTCAGGTCAACGACCCGAACGCCGTCCAGCGGACCGATGGCGTCTGGGTTAAATCCTGATGATTCGGGCATGAGCCGTTCCAATCTTCTTAAGAGGTTATCTGACGCGACGGCAGAGGCCGCCGCGTCAGATGCACCCAACGTCCGTCGATCGACGACTACTCCGCCGTCATCTTCTCATACCAGGGCTGCACCTCTGGGAAGAGCGCAACGACATCATTCGCCTTCGCCTGGAACGGCGCCTGATCGATCTCGATGACCTCCATGCCTTGCCCCTTGAGGGCCTCAATCAGCCGCTCGCGGTTCGCCTTGACCGTGGCCCGGAACTCGGCAGCAGCGGCAAGGGCGGCACCCCGAAGAGCAATCTGGTGCTCACTCGGCATGCCGTCGAAACGCTCGGCGTTCATCACGAAGGTGAAGCCGTTCGCCATGTGCGAGGTCAGGATTAGGTAATCCTGAACCTCGGCGAGCTTTTCCGCATGAATGGCCGCGATCGGATTTTCCTGAGCTTCGATTACCCCTTGCTGAAGGGCGGTGAAGACCTCAGACCAGGCCATCGGCGTTGGGCTGGCACCAAAGGCCTTCCAAGTCTCCAGGCGCTCCTTGATCGGCGTCACCCGGATCTTCAGGCCGGCGAGATCATCGATGGAGCGAATCTCACGGTTGGAGGTCAGCTCACGTGAACCACGATAGAGATGGCCCATAACGCGGAAATTCGCCTCCTTGGCCAAAAGCTCTTTGATCTCCTGACCGACAGGTCCATTCCAGACTTCCATGTAATGATCGGCGTCTCGGAACAGATAGGGCATGCTTTCAACACCCGCGACCGGATGGAAATTGGAAAGCGATCCAATGGAGTCCATCGAGATATCGATCGTGCCGAGCTGAATGCCTTCGAGCGCTTCCTTCGCCTTACCGAGCTGGCTGGATGGGAAGATGCGCACGTCGAGCTCGCCACCGCTTAGGTCGTTGGCAACACGCGAGAACGTCTCGGCAGCGAAGTGAATGGGGTGGTCGGTATTGGCGACATGGCCAAGCTTCAGCCTGGTCTCGGCCGAAGCTGATGTCATGAACGCACCCATTAGCACAAGACCGCTCAGCGCGGTGACGATGGTTCTCATTGTTAGCCTCCCTTGGTCATGGTGGTAGTTGAACGTCAAAGCATGTTCGGCAGCCAGAGGATCAACGCCGGCGCATAGGTGATGATCATCAGGATGACGAGCATGGTGGCGAGGAACGGCAGGGCCGCGACGGCGGCCTTGTCGATCGGTACGTTTCCGATCTTGGCAGCGAGGTTCAGCACTAAGCCGATCGGGGGCGTGATCAACCCAATCAGATTGTTGAAGATAATGATGATGCCGAAATGGATCAGGTCGATGTCGAAGGTCGGAAGGACCGGTAAGAGCACTGGCATCAGGATGAGGAGCGAGGCTTTCGGCTCCATGAATGTGCCAATGATCAGGAAAAAAATGTTGAGGAGTAGGAGGATGACATACTTGTTGTCCGAAATCGCCAGGATAGCGTCGGCCAGTTGTTGCGGCACTTCCAGCACCGTCAGCACCCAGGCGAAAAGCAGGGCAGACGCTGCGACCGACATCATGACGCCGCATTTCACCATGGCGATTTGAAAGACCCCGATGAGGTCGCGGAGGCGAAGCTCGCGGTAGATGATGAGGCCGACGATCAGCGTGTAGACCACGGCCACGCAGGCAGCCTCCGTGACCGTAAAGATGCCCGAGAGCAGCCCGCCAATGATCAGGAATGGGAGGGCGGCCGCCCAAACGCTGCCCCGAAATGCTGCCCAAACCTCCGCCATCGGCGCGCGCGGATGCGTCGGATAACCACGGCGTTTCGAGATGATGTAGCTCGTAAGGAGTAGCCCACCGCCAAGCATCAGGCCCGGTATGTAACCCGCAAGGAACAGCTTGGTGATCGAGACATTGGCGATGACGCCATAGAGCACCAAGCCGATCGAGGGCGGAATGAGCGGCCCACAACAAGACGAGGTCGCGGTCAGCGCCACAGCGAAGTCTGCGTCATAACCTTCCTTCTTCATCGCCGGGATCAGGATCGAGCCGATCGACGCCGTATCAGCGGTGGATGAGCCGGAAATGCCGCCGAAGAACATCGAGGAGACGACGTTCACCTGGGCGAGCCCGCCCGCGATATGACCCACGAGCGCGTTCGAAAGATTGATGATCCGACGGGTGATGCCCGATGTGTTCATCAGCTCGCCGACTAATAGAAAGAACGGGATGGCCATGAAGGCGAAGCTGTCGATGCCGGCAATGAAGCGCTGCGGCACGATGGTGAGCGGAATGCCGAGATCCATCACAAGAAGCGCTGACAGCGAAGCCGCACCGAGCGCGAACGGTAGCGGTAACCCGATGACAAGGGTGGCCACCAGGATACCGAAGAGGACCCCGAGCTCCATCAGAACCGTGACCAGTCACGCTTCGCAACCAGCTCAAGCGCGAAGAGTATCATGCCGAGAGCGGCGACAGGGACGACGCTTTGAACGAGGCCAGCTGGGACATCGAGTCCGGTGATCGTCTGGCGCATATTGAGAGCCGCCATCTCCGAGCCATAGACCAGGAGGACGCTCGCAAACGCGATCACCAGCGCGATGCGCACCCAGGCGATGTACCGACGCCATGGGTCAACGAAGCGATCTGCTATGAAATCGACGCAGATGTTTTCCTTTTGCCGAATGCCCACGGCCAGGCCGAGCAGGACCATCCAAATCATCGCATTACGCGCCAACGGTTCGGCCCAGAAGGTCGGCGCATTGAAGACGTAGCGCATGACGACCTCATAAAAGACCGCCACGATCATGATCGTGAACAACAGAACGCCGATCGCCTTGAAAAAGGCTTCGACGTAGTCACAGGCGCGAAAGAGCGTCGCACGCATCCCAATACGCCTCCGGTTGAATATTTTCTATAATATATCAGATAAAATATGCAGAACATCAAGCATGAAGTTCATCGATGGCCTGCAGGCGACATGTCAAGGGATAGGCTGCGTTGCGAGCAGCGCACGCTGCCCCATTAAGCGATGGCGTTCATACCCAACTGACGTTCTGCCCAATTTGCCGCCATGGCTTCATCGTGCGTAACGAGCACGACCGACGTCCCAGCTTCGGTCGTCGTTTCAGCCAGGAGTTTCATGGTGTCGGCTTGGGTAATCGGGTCGAGTCGCGACGTCGGCTCATCGGCGAGGAGGATGGAGGGTGCTACTGCGAGGGCGCGCGCGATGGCGATGCGTTGAAGCTCACCACCTGAGACCTGATCGGGCAGCCGCTCCAATAACTCCTGATCGACGCGGAGCTTCATCAACAGGTGCATGATCAGTCGCCAATCGATCCCGTGAAGATCGGCAACATCGCGGAGATTACGGCCAAGCGTGACGCGCGGTGGAAACGCTGACGGCGGGTCCTGATAGATCTTCTGAATGCCAGTTGGGGCGACGTCTTGCCCTCTGGTCACCCGACCATGCGCCGGCGGCAGCAAACCTGCGAGTGTATCGAGGAGCGTCGTTTTGCCAGCTCCACTCGGGCCCGTAATGGCGACACGCTCGCCGGCCGAAAGCGACAGCTCGAAGTCCTTGACCAAGCAATGGCCGCCGCGTTCCAGCGTCAGCCCTTCAGCCAACAAAACTTGCTTGCCGTTTGCCACCGTGGCGGAGCGAGTCCAACTCGCGGGGTCGGCGGCGATGAGGTCTTTGCCATAGGTAGAACGCGGTGCAGCGAGGACCTCCGTCGTCTCACCCTGTTCGACAATTGCACCGTCCTTTAACATCAGGATCGAACCACCGAGATCACGCGCCACCGACACGTCGTGGGTGATCGCGAGCAGCGCACCACCATGAACTGGTGCGGCCTTCAAGAGACCTACGATGACCTGCGCCCGGCTTCGATCGAGGCCCTTCGTCGGCTCGTCCGCCAAGAGAAGTGTTGCGCCGCCGGCGCGCGACGCAGCAAAAGCAGCACGTTGCGCCATACCGCCGGAGAGCTCGCCCGGGCGCTTTCTTCGAGCCGCTGCCAAACCGAGTTCTTCGAAGACGTGCGCCGACGCTTGCCTTGCGGCGTCTTGCTCAAGCCCCGCAACAAAACGATAGGTCTCAGTGACTTGTGAGCCTGACGCCATCAAAGGATCGAGCGCTCGCCAGGGCTCCTGCGGCAGAAGCGCGATCTCGCGCCCCCAGAGAAGCGCGCGCTCGGCGGTCGTCAAATCATCGATGCGCCGACCGCCCAGTCGAATGTCACCGTCCGCTTCCAAGCCCCGAGGCAACGCGCCCAGGATCGCTTGGGCAAGGAGGCTTTTGCCGGCGCCGGTTTCTCCAATGATAACGAGCGTTCCTCCTGCGGGAACGGCAAAGCTTATCGGTCCCAGGAGTCGCTTCGAGCCTGCCCACACGCGTAGATCGACAACCTCAAGCTTGATCATCAAGGCCGTTTCCCAATGCCGATCGCAAGATGCAGAGCAAGGACCGTGGCGAATAGACAGACGACGGGTTGCAGGATCAGCCAGGGAGCCTCGCGCCAATAAGGAAGGAGTTCGGTCATCATGATGCCCCATTCGGCGGTCGGCGGTCGCAACCCGACGCTGATGAAGCCGAGACCGCTAAGCGCCGTCACGCCCGCAGCGACGCCGAACGCGGCAATTGTCAAAAGGCCGGGCGTGAGTTCCGGGGCGATATGCCGGCGGAGAATGTGCAACGGGCCAAAGCCGAGGAGACGTGCTGCCTCGACGGCCGGGCTCGCGACAAGAATACGGGTCCGTTGTCGCGTATAGCGAAAATACTCGACCCAAAGGGTCAGCGAGATGCCGACATAAAGTGCCCACCAGGATCCGGGGGCAATGGCCGCGAGCATCAAAACGAGCAGAAGACCAGGGAGCGCGAGCACAGCGTCGGCGAGGATGCCGAGAAGACGATCAGCCCAACGACCACCAAAAACGGCGAGCAAGCCGAGAGCGACGCCAGGAATGGCGGCAGTGATGACCGATAGAACGCCGAGCGAAAGCGATAGCCGGGCACCAGCGAGAAGGCGCGCTGCCATGTCCCGCCCGAGATGATCGGTGCCGAGCAGATAGGCTGCACTTGGCCCCTGAAGGCTGTCGCGAAGGGACTGTTTCGCAGGGTCAAGTCCGAATGATTCCGGTCCTAGCATAGCGCCTCCTCCAAGGAGGATCAGCAGCCCGATGCCGACAAGACGCGCTGGACTCCAGGTGAAGGCTGGCGACGTGCTGCTTTCCGACGAGGCGGCAACATCAGCTGATGCCATCAAGCGGCATCCTCTGCACCACGCGGATCAAGGCCTCGGCAGACCAGATCGATCATGAGATTGAGCACCACGTAGAGAAGGCCCAAGGTCAGCGCCGTTCCCTGAACCATGGGCACGTCGCGATCGAAGATCGCATGCACGAGGGCGTGACCGATACCAGGCCAAGAAAAGACCGACTCGACGATCACCACGCCCTCAATGAGAAATGCGAGCTGCACCCCGATATAGGCGACGACGGGAACGGCAGCATTGCGCGCCACATGTCGAAGGAGTGTGATGCGCTGGCTCAGCCCCTTGGTTCGAGCGAAGTGGTACCAATCGCTGGCCATGGCGTCGACGACAGCATCTCGAACCACACGGTTGGAGACAGCGGCGAGGCTGAGCCCCAACGTGAGGGAAGGCAAAACCAGATGCTCGATGCGATCAAAGCCTGCGACCGGCAGGAGTCGCATCTGAATCGCCATGACCAAGATAAGGAGAACGGCAAGCGCAAAGATGGGCACGGCGCGAATGCCAACAGAGATCGCCAGCGTGACCCGATCGACCAGGCCGCCGGGATGAAGCCCCGAGGCGACCCCGACCGGCAAGGCGATCATGACAGAGACCACGATGGCAGCAGCGGCGAGCAAGAGTGAGGCACCAAGCTGGTGGGCGATCTCATCCACTACAGGCGCTCCGGTGACCAGGGAGCGTCCCATATCGAACTGGGCCAGCGACCCCAGCCAGGCGCCGAGCTGGATCAAGAGTGGCCGGTCGAGGCCGAGTTCAGCGCGCACGGCCTCAGCCGAAGCGGCATTCATCATGTCATAGCCATAGCGCCCCGCGGCGATGCGAAAGGCAGCGTCGCCGGGAAGAGCTTGCATCATCGCGAAGCTTACGACTCCGACGACGATAGCGACCATGACAGCCTGCAGCGCCCGGGCACCGAGTACTGAGCCGATCCCAGTACCCGTCCCCGCGCTCATCGGTGTCAATCGGCCCAGGAAATGCGCTCCAATCCATACGTGCGTTGGCGCGGGTCGACGATCACCCCATCTAGGCCCTCAGCGATGGAGACAGTGTGCATGTACCAGGTGATCGGAATCAGCGGCAGGCCATTGTGGATGGCGGCCGTTGCCTCGGCGATCAACGGCTTTCGAACAGCATCGTCAGCAGTCTCGGCAATCGTCTCGAGTGCTTCGCTCACATTTGGCGTGTCCCAGTTCATCGCACCCCAATCGCCACCGCCTGTTCCGAAATCATTCAAAATGGTGCCAATCGGATCAGGGGTTAGTCCGTAGTTTCGGGCATAGAGCGCGACTTCCAGTGAGCCATCCTGGTGCCCGGCCGGGATCTCCGAATAGTTCGCGACGCTAACGTCGAGTTCGATGCCGATGGCACGCCATTGATCCTGCAGCGCGGTTGCCATGAGTGGGAGTTCCGGGCGATCCGGGAAGGTGCGAAGCTGGATCGCAAAGCGCTCACCGTCCTTTACGAGAATGCCATCCTCGCCCTCTGTCCACCCGAGCCCTGCCAAAAGCTCTTTCGCCTTCTCGGGATCATAGGCGAGAGGTGTTAGGCTGGTATCATGCCAGCCGCCAAGTGCAGGCGGGAAAAGTTGCGTGGCCGCAGCTTCCGGAAAGCGGGTGATACCAGCGGCGATTCCGTCACGGTCGATAGCGAGGCTCAGCGCCTGTCGGGCCTCCGGAGCCGCAAAGAATGGGTGCCCAACATTCACTTTCAGCATCACGGCCCGCGGGATAGGCACCGCACGGGTTTCAACATTGTCGATGGACTGGAGGCGTGAGAAACCCGCCGGGTCGAAACCGAAGACGAGGTCAGCCTCGCCACTTTCAGCGAGAAGGGCTCGGGTCTCGGCCCGGCCGGCTGCAAGGTAGTTCACCTTGGCGATCGATGGGGTCTCGCCCCAGTAGTCATCAAATCGAACAAGGTCGATGCCCAGAGGTAGCTTGAGCTCACCAACCTTGAACGGACCCGTTCCAATCGCCTCGGTCGGATTCCCATCAGCGTCAAAGGATGCAGGCGCTGGAATGATTGTCGTCGCATGAGCAAGAAGCGACGGCAAAGCGGCGAAGGGTTTCTCCAAAGTGATCACCACAGTGTTGCCATCGGCCGAAATGTCACCAAGCGGCGCATTCTCCAGGATACCTGGTTGCGCCGCAGCGCGTTGTAGTGCGGAAATGGCTGCGGCGGCATCGAACGGTGTGCCGTCGTGAAAGGAGACACCTTCGCGCAACGTGAACCGCCAGGTCAGCCCATCATCAGAGGTACTCCATTCGGTCGCGAGACCCGGGCGCAAGGTGCCCTCGCTGTCGGCATCGACGAGATTCTCTTGGATCTGCAGTCGTTGCAGCGCAAAGCCTGAGATGGCGGGATCGACACTCGTGATTTCCCAAGCCGATGCCAGGTTCAAAGTGTCCTTTGTGTCCGACGCGGCAACCGGCGTACCGCTAAGTACTAGGGCTGCGAGCCAGGTAGCCAACCATGACTGTTTGCGAAGCATACTCACTCCCTCAACGTTTTGATACGTTATAACATCCTTCGCCTACAGTTATGACAATACCATGCTCCCGTAAAGCTCATGATGTGTCGTCATGCAAGACGACCGAGCCGGGCGTCATTCAACATTCCCAAACAAGATGTCGGGTCGACAGATTCCGCCGATCACTGAAGCCAGCCCAACGAACGTTGAATTGATCGATAACACCGGCAGTCTTGACATGGAATAATATCCCATTTATAGATGCTTATCCTGCCGTTACCTCCCGCAAATTCTTCGCTCAACGATGTCAGATCAAAATCGAACGCTTCTCGCACTTCCCTGGCTCATGCGGCCGATCATCCGGCTGTTCATCGCTCGCGGTGTCCAGTTGCCAGCGGTGATGGCAACACTCAAGCAGATCTACGTCGATGTCGCGACCAACGATTTCAAAATCGATGATAAGCCTCTGACCGACAGTAGGGTCAGTGTGTTGACAGGGGTGCATCGACGTGACGTCCGCAGCATTCGCAAAGATGGCATGCCCTCCTCCCAGCCACCGCCGATGTCCCTCAGTGCCACCGTGATTGGCCGCTGGCTTGGCGATCCGACATACCGAGACAAAGAGGGACAACCACGAATTCTGCACCGTCTTTCCGACGGCGGATCTCCGAGCTTCGAGGAGCTGTTTCAACATGTCAGTAAAGACGTGCATCCGCGGACGGTACTGGACGATCTGATCGATCAAGAGCTAATCGATTGGGATGAAGATAGCGACCGTGTTCGCCTAAGAACCCGCGCCTTCGTGCCAGTCGCGGGTGGCGAAGATGCAATGCGTTTTTTTGAGATGAACTTGCATGATCATCTTGCCGCTGCTGTCAGCAACCTTCTGAAAGACGATCAACAAGGCCGCTTCCTTGAACGGGCTGTCTACTATAACGAATTGACGACGGCTTCGGTGGACAAAATTGAAAACGAAGCACAAAAACTCGGCGAGAAAATTCTGAATGACCTGAACGTGAAGGCCCTGCAACTGCAAGAATCGGACGATAGCTCTACCGAGGCAACGGAGCGCTTTCGCTTCGGATTATTCTTTTATCGCGAAGATGATAACGCGAAGGGAGATTCATCATGATCCGCCTTGCCTTGAGTACGGCGTTAGTTCTTGGCCTGCTCGCAGGCTGCGCCGAATGGCAAGGGGCTGAGCGCACAGCAGTCGAAACGACCGTGAGGGCTGAGCGCTCATCCGAAGGAGGCGGCGGCATTGGAGGCACCGGAGCGCCAAGTCGCGCTACGACCATTGCCGACGTAGGCGATAAGGAAGGCGGGATCGGCGGCACCGGCATCTTCGGTACCGTCACGGCTTTCGGCAGCATTATTGTCAACGGACAAACAGTGGACTTCAGTGAGGACGTTGTAGGATCCCAAGCGCCGATTGCGGGCCGGGATCTGCCGCTGTCGGTCGGGTCGACAGTGATTGTTGAAGCACGTGCAATAGAGGACGGCTGGACGGCGGATCACGTGAAGCTGTTCTTACCGCTCATCGGCCCTGTCAGCACGATTAATCCTGAATCCGGAACCCTTTCGGTCATGGGCACGGCAATCTCGCTAGATGACGAAGCAGTCATCATCGATCGAAGAAACTATGCTGACGGCAAAGTTATCGATCTTGGCGCTATCGCTTTGGGTGACCGGTTAGCGGTGAGTGGTATCTGGAGAGGTGGTGACGTTGTGGCCTCCCGCGTTGACCGATTGGATGATGAGGGCCGCCATGCCTTGAGGGGGCTTCTGCTCGAAACAGACGATGGCGCCATGGTCGGCGGCACGCGCTTAACGCGTGATTGCTGCGGCAACCTCGATACCCCCGCTTATGTGGAGTTGTCTGGACGTTTCAGAGATGACCGCTTCGAAATCGACGACCTCAAATCTGGCGCGACACTGCTGTTCAGCCAAGCGATCAAGCGTTTGATCGTCGAAGCCTTCATCGCACGCGATCCGGATGGCGAAGGATTCCATTTGTCCGGCTTCGGCATCCCGGCGGATCAGTCCACCACCGTCGCGACACCACCAGGTGTGAGAGCCCTTTTTGTTGGCGTCTTAGACGATGCGTTCCGTATTGAAGAGAGCGCTCCCTTACCAGAGACAGCGGCGGCACGCGAAGAGGCCCTCAAGTCTTTGGGGGATCTCCGCCGGGAGGACTGAACCACAGTCTCTTTTTTGGCGAACTTTCCAGGCCGCAGAGAAGCTCTCTGCGGCCTTTTCTCTATTTCTCACGGAACGGCATCTATCTAAAATGGGATTTTTTCACATTTTTTATTGACACAGCTCAAGCTTTGCGATCTCTTCATTGGATGGGAAAAAATCCCATTCACCCTTTTGAGGAGACTGTCTCATGATGAAACGAACCGTTGGACTTTTGGCTTTCTTGGTGCTTGGCGCATGCAGTGGGGCGACCGATACGCTTTCGACTGCCACGAGTCAGCCAGCTGCCGTGGCCAACCCCGATATTGTCGATACAGCAGTGGCTGCGGACGATTTCAATACGCTGGTGGCTGCTGTTCAGGCCGCCGGTCTGGTGGACACGCTGAAGGGTGATGGACCTTTCACCGTTTTTGCACCAACTGACGAGGCTTTCGCTGCACTGCCAGCAGGTACCGTCGACGATCTGCTCAAGCCGGAGAATAAGGACCAGTTGGTCGCGGTCCTCACCTACCATGTCGTCCCGGGTAAGGTCGTCTCCGGCGATCTCCTCGGCAAAGCCCTCGAAGCCGAAACGGTTCAAGGCTCCACGGTCGATATCGATGCGACTGGAAGCGGCGTGAATGTCGATGGCGCAACGGTCGTCACCGCCGACATCGAGGCATCGAATGGCGTCATCCATGTCATTGACGCCGTGATCCTGCCCTGATCACCCAAGTGTGACGAGAGGAACCTCCCATGTCCCATCCCTCTATCGCCGACATTGTGAAGACTTCTGACGGCGTGTTCGATGGCGAAGGCGATGATCTCGATATCCTGCGCCGTGCCCTCGAGGCCGCCGATCTGATCGACGTACTCGCCGATCCACATGCCGATTTCACAGTGTTCGCACCAACCGATGACGCCTTCATCGAGCTGGCCCGTAGTTTGGGCGCAGACATCGCCGACGGTGATGATGAGGCCGCGTTCAATGCCATCATCGAAAGCCTGACCGAACTGGCGCCAGATGGCGATCCCATACCGATTTTGCGCGACGTTCTCCTCTATCACGTCGCACCGGGCGCTCGTGATGTAGCCCACCTCCAAGACGCAGGAACGATCGATACGGCACTCGGAGTCCCATTCGACGTTAAGGGAACAGAGCTTGTCGATCAGGATCCCGATATCGGAAATCCGATGTTCATCGACGGTCTAACGGATATCCAAGCCTCCAACGGTGTTATCCAGGCCATCGATCGGGTTCTCTTGCCGATCGATCTGCCAGCCTCTGACGACGACGCACCGACGATCGCTGATATCGTCGCGCAATCGGGCGGCGAATTCGACGGCGATGGTAGCGACTTCGATATCCTGCTGCAGGCCCTGCAAGCCGCTGATCTCGTCGATGTCGTCGCCGATCCGAGCGCAGACTTCACGGTGTTCGCACCAACCGACGACGCCTTCATCGAGCTGGCTCGAAGCCTAGGCGCCCATGTTGAGGACGGCGACGATGCTGGCGCCTTCCAAGCCATTGTCGATGCCCTGACGGCCCTGTCGCCCGACGGTGATCCGATTCCGCTCCTGCGTGACGTTCTCCTCTATCACGTCTCGCCGGGCGGCAAGACCGTCACCGATCTGCAGAACGACGGCACCATCGAAACGGCACTAGGTGTGACGATCCATGTCAACGACTTGGAGCTCAATGATCAGGATCCAGACATCGAAAATCCCCAGTTCATCGATGACCTGACCAACATTGAGACGGCAAATGGTGTCATTCAGGGTATCGACCGGGTTCTCCTGCCGATCGACGTTCCGGGCGCTGAAGAGAACAATGGTCGTGAGACGAGCTCTGCCCTCGATGTTGCCGACTCGATGGATCTCGATGATCTCATCGTCATCGACAGTGTAGCACCCCCCTACGACGCCTGCTTGAGCTGAGGCATTCGCAGAAAGGACCGACCGCTGGCGCGCCAGACAGGACGCCGGCGGTCTGGTCTGGATCCTCACGACTTGGATGTCCACGACCTAGCGACTTTGCAGGAGACCCACAATGCCAGCGCTCGATGCTGCGGCAGCCAACACGCTCATACGCCCACCTGTAGGGCGATCAGCGCATGCAGGCAAGAACAAGACCGCAAAGATGACCATCGACATCGAGCGTACCCACGGCCGGCAGACCCTTCGGCGAGTCGTCATTTGGACATCTCTCTTCAGCATCTTTGTGAACCTCCTGATGCTGACCGGACCGCTCTTCATGCTTCAAGTGTATGATCGCGTCCTCACGTCAGGTTCACTACCGACGCTTGCCGCCCTCTTTGGTCTCGCAGCCACGCTCTTTTTGTTCATGGGCCTCCTCGATCTGATCCGCAGTCGTTTGATGTCGCGTGCCGGCGCCAAAGTCGAGAGCCTGTTCGATCGACGTCTCTTTCAACACGGCCTACAGACACCAGACAAAACAAATGGTTCAGGGCTGCGTGCTCTCGAAGCCGTACGCCAAGCCTTCTCCAGTTCAGGACCGCTTGCTGTCTTTGATCTTCCTTGGACGCCGCTCTTCCTCGCGATCATCTTTCTCTTTCATTGGATGATGGGAGCCCTAGCACTCGTTGCCGGCCTCCTTTTTATCGGACTTGCCGTCATCAACAACGTCCTCACGCAACAGCCGTTGACGCGCGCCCGTGAAGCGAGGCGAGGCGCGCTCGAGCTCGAAAACAGCTTCTCACGCCAGGCCGATGTGGTGGGAGCACTCGGTATGCGGGCCGATGCGACGGAAAGACTGGTCCAGCAACGCCAAGAATCTCTTCGCCTGCAGATGCTCGGCCAGGAGCGCATCACCGGGTTTTCGGTGACGACCAAGACGCTTCGGCTCTTCTTTCAGTCAGCCATGCTCGCCCTTGGTGCCGCCCTTGCGATCAATCAGGACATCACGCCGGGCATGATGATCGCCGCCTCGATCTTGATGGGAAGAGCCCTCGCCCCCATCGATCAGCTGGTCGCTCAATGGACTGTGATGCAACGGGCGATCGACGGCTGGCAGACATTACGGGTTCTGCTTGACGAGAGCACTCCCCGCGACGGCGACCAGTTGCAGCTGCCACGTCCCAAGGGACATTTGGACATTCACAATCTCGTTGTCGCACCACCAGACAGCCCCCTCCCGACGCTGAAGAAGATCGACTTTTCGCTCCAACCCGGCGAGGCCCTAGGCGTGATCGGCAAGAGCGCATCCGGGAAATCAAGCTTTGCGCGTGCCCTGGTTGGTGCTTGGCCTCTGGCCGCCGGCGAAATTCGTCTCGATGGCGCAACACTGGACCAGTATGACCCAGACCGTCTCGGCGCCTGGCTCGGTTACCTGCCGCAGGACATCGCACTGTTCAGTGGCACCGTGGGCGAAAACATCGCGCGCTTTGGATCGATCCAGGATCAAGCCGTCATAGAAGCCGCGCAAATGGCTGATGCGCATGACATGATTCTCAGGCTGCCAGGCGGATACGACACGGACATCGGCGACGGTGGCCATCGACTATCCGGCGGCCAGCGTCAGCGTATCGCCTTGGCGAGAGCTCTCTATCGAACACCGCCGCTTCTCGTTCTCGATGAGCCAAATGCGCATCTTGATCTCGACGGGGAACGCGCCGTCATCGCAGCCGTCGAGCGAGCCAAGGCCTGCGGACAAACCGTTGTTCTGATCGCCCATCGTCCATCTGCTATCGCCGCCTGCGACATGATCCTTGTGTTGGAGCATGGCATCCAGATCAAGTTTGGTCCGAAAGACGAGGTCTTGAAGACCACTGTGAATAAAGCCAGCGCCATTAGGGAGCGCCTGAAGGTCATCGGGAGCAGTCGATGAGTGACTTGATCTCGAAACAAGACGATCCTTGGACCGCCAAGGGGCATATCGCTGCCGGCACCGTGCTCTTAGGGCTGCTGATCGGCGGCCTTGGCGGCTGGTCCGCCTTCGCTCAGTTGTCAGGTGCTGTGATCGCCACCGGCGAGCTTCGCAAGGAAAGTAATCGTCAGGTCGTACAGCATGCCGAAGGCGGCATCGTTGCGGAGATCCTCGTGAAGGAGGGCGACATCGTGGCCGCCGGCGATATCTTGCTTCGGCTCGATGAGACCAGGCCGCGCGCTGAATTGGCCATCATCGATGTCCAGCTGAACGAAGCCCTGGCAACAATGGCCCGCCTGACATCCGAGCGCGATGGCTTATCGTCAATGCACGTGCCGGATCAACTGCGGCAACGCCGAGAGAACAATGAAGGCCTAGCTTCGGTGATCGAGGGGCAACAAAAGCTCTTCGCTGCACGGCTGGAAAGTCTCGAGGCTGAGCGGGTGCAGCTTTCGAGCCGCATGGAGCAATCGGAAAAGCGTATCGAAGGATCAATAGAGCAAATATCAGCATTGATTGTGCAGGGTGGTCTTATCGACGACGAGATCACAGCCCAACAGGCTCTCTTTGATAAAGGGCTCGCCACCGCTGCCCCTTTGAGTGCGCTGAAACGCGAGGCTGCACGGCTCGATGGAGAAGTTGCAGGGCTGCGCGCCGCCATCGCAGAGGCAGAGAGTGAAATCGCCGCAACACGTGTTGCCCGTCTTCAGCTTGATGGTGATCGGCGCGAAGAGGCGATCGATCAACTTCGCTTTCTTCATGCAGAAGTCGCAGAACTTCGGCAGCAACGGATCGCGATCGCCGATCAGCTCGCGCGTATGGACATAAGGGCGCCGCGCCCCGGCACTATCCATGCTCTCGCCGTCCATACCCGGCAAGCCGTCATCCAGCCAGCAGAGCCCCTTCTCTTCATTGTTCCGGAGGACGATGACCTGATCGTAGCCGTCGACGTCACGCCGACAGAAATCGACAATGTCCATCTCGGTCAAAAGGCAGAGGTACGTTTTCCCGCATTCAACATGCGTACGACGCCCTCAATCAGCGGCACCGTCCTTAGCGTCGCCGCCGATCGGCGCATTGATGACCGTTCCGGTGAGAGCTTTTATGCCATCGAGATCGCTCTCGACGATCAAGAGCTTGACGACGTCATCGACAAGACCGCCCTTTTGTCCGGCATGCCGGTCGAAGCCTATATTCAGACGGAAAGTCGGACACCTTTAAGCTATCTGGCCAAACCGCTCACCGATCAGCTGGCCCGTGCCTTACGGGAGGAATGACAGCGAAGAGACGAACGTCGATACTTCCTTTTGATAGCGTCGGCGACCGTCGATCCAAGATCTTAGAGATCCTCTGCGATCACGACCTTGCCTCCTTGGCTCTCGATATGGTCCTTGAGAGGTGAGAGGGGTTCGGTGTCGGCAAGCAGTGTGGTGTCTGGGCTCCAGCCGGTAATCAGCTGCAAGGAGCGCTTACCAAACTTCGATTGGTCAGCAAGCACGAGTGTCCGATCGGCACTCGCGATCATGGCAGCGTAAACTTGAGCCGCAGAAAGCAAGGCTTCGCTCACCCCGGCCGGATCAAGAGCGGATGCGCCAACGACAGCGACTTGTGTACGAAATTGCGAGATGGCTTTAAGCGTCTCCGCACCATGCACGAGCCGTTCCTTCGGCTCGACCACGCCTGGCAGCGACATCACTTCAATCAGTGGATTACTCGCGAGTTCGATCGCGATGTTGAGCGCTGGGGTCAGCACCGTTAGAGGATGATCAATCGACCGAAGCGCCCTTGCAAAATGCAGGGTCGTGGCGCCACCGCCGATAAATAAGCTCTGCACATCGGCCAACGAAGCCACGGCATGGCGCGCCACCCGCTCGCGTTCCTGCACATGGAGTTTGAGCCGTTCCGCCAACGCAGGCTCAAACGCAGTCGTCCGCACGGCGCCACCATAAGTACGTTTGATTCGACCCGTCTCGTCCAGCTCAGCGAGATCGCGACGCACGGTTTCTGTCGATACATCGAGCTCGTCGGCCAGCGCGTTCACGCGGATTGATGGATTGATCTCGAGAACATCCAGGATCCGACTGTGGCGTGCCGATTTCTTCGACGATTTTCTGACCAACCTAGCCTCCCACGATGCAACCTATGGGTAAAGACGTGCATTCTTGAGCAGAATTTTGACCAACATACCACATTTAACGTTGGCAGATGGTCGTTTTCTGATAGCCTATGATCAATCAAGCAGGGGAAACGTGTGTTCGACTACGGATACTTTTCCTTTCCGTCCAAAGAGGCGTTGCTGGAAAAGGCGGCCGAATACTGGAATCCAGGCAAGGTCAGCTTTTGGACGGATGCGGGTACGCCGATGGTGATCGATCGTCGGGAAGGCTACCTGCTTTACGACATGTCGGGCCGCCGGCTAATCGATCTTCATCTCAATGGCGGCACTTACAATTTCGGTCATCGCCACCCCGAACTTGTTGAGGTGCTCAAGTCCGGGCTCGATTTTTTCGACATGGGCAATCATTGGTTTCCCTCAGTAGCGCGGGCCGCCTTCGCGGAAAAACTGGTGAAAACAGCGCCGCATATGAAGTATGCGATCTTCGGCGCCGGCGGCGCTGAAGCCGTCGAGATCGCCATCAAAACCGCGCGCTACGCTACCAAACGCAAGAAGATCGTCTCCATCATCAAAGGGTATCACGGTCACTCCGGCCTATCGGTCGCCACAGGCGACGACAGGTTCTCGAAGATCTTTCTTGCGGACCGGCCAGACGAATTCCTTCAGGTGCCCTTCAATGATGCCGACGCCCTGGAAGCCGTCTTGAAGCAGGGTGACATCGCAGCCTTCATCATCGAGACCATCCCGGCGACCTACGGCTTTCCGATGCCGGCGGAGGGCTATCTCAAGACGTGTCAGGATCTTTGCCATCACTATGGCGCAAAGTTTATTTCAGATGAGGTGCAGACCGGCTTGATGCGCACAGGCGTTATGTGGGGCTGGCAAGGCTATGGCCTCGAGCCTGATATCTTTGTCTGTGGCAAAGGGCTCGGTGGCGGCATCTATCCAATCAGCGCCTGCCTTGTGAATGAAGAGTGCGGTCGCTGGCAGATCGAGGATGGCGCCGCGCATATCAGCACCGCAGGCGGATCGGAGCTGGGATGCCTGGTCGGCCACCATGTCATCGAGATGCTGGAACGTCCCGAGGTGGTCTCCAACGTCCATTTCGTTGCGAACTTCTTCGCCCAGTCCATGGCCGAAATGATGCAGCGGCATAGTGATCTCTTCACTGGCGTTCGTCAGCGCGGCGTCGTGCTCGGCTTAGAATTCGATCATCCCGAAGGCGCCGTCGCCGTGTCGCGAGCACTCTATGAAAACGGCGTTTGGGCGATCTTCTCGTCGCTCGACAAACGGGTTCTGCAGTTCAAGCCCGGGGTCGTTATGGACGTCGATCTTTGCCAAGAGGTCTTGGATCGCTTCGATGCTGCCATGCCCCGCGCCCGACAACTGCTGAAGTCTCGCAGGAACGTCGCGTAATGGACACGGCATCGAAGACGGCACCCCGCCTCACCGTTCCGGACCGCGCCCTGTCCCGCGCACGAATGCAGGTGAGCCGCGCTGCGTGGGCTGCGCGCTACTTCCAGACCTTTGATCGGCAAGCCATTCTAGCGATCGCTGAAGCCGTTGCCCAAGCCGGCCACGAGCGCGCCGCGCACTACGCGGACTGGGCCGTGCGAGAGACCGGCTACGGTGTCGTTGAGCATAAGACCATCAAAAACCAACTCTGCACCCATGAGCTTTTGAACTACTACCGCGACATCGACTTGGTGACGCCGCGCGTCGACATCGAGCGCAAGATGATCGAATTGCCAAAGCCAGCCGGGGTCATCTTCGCCCTGGCACCGGCGACCAATCCCGTGGCAACGGTCTACTATAAAGCGATGCTGGCCATTTTGAGCCGAAACGCCATCGTGCTCAGCCCGCACCCCAGTGCGAAAGCTTGCTCAGCTGATGCCGCCAGGCACCTCGCCGAGGCCGCTGAAGCCGCAGGTGCTCCCTCCGGAACGATCCAATGCGTCGAAGAGCCGTCCGTACCGCTGGTTCAGGACATCATGCAGTCGGACAGCATTAGCGTCATTATGGCAACGGGCGGCAATGCGATGGTCCGTGCCGCCTATTCGTCTGGTAATCCAGCTCTTGGTGTCGGACCGGGCAATGCTGTTGCTTATGTGGACCCAAGTGCCAAAGTCGATGCTGCCGCACGATGCCTCGTTGAGAGCAAGAGCTTCGACAATGCCATCCTGTGCACGAATGAGAGTGTCGTCCTCACACTCGAAGCCAATCGCGGCAATATGGAACGCGCGCTGCGCACCGCAGGCGCCCATATCTGCAACGAAACGGACAGCGCCCGCCTTCGTGATTATCTCTTTCAAGACAACGGATTCAATGCAGATGCGATCGGGAAGTCGGCCTCTTGGATCGCGGACAAGGCGGGTCTTCGGGTCAGTCCCTCAGCGAAAGTTCTTGTGCCGGTGGTGCCGTCACCCGGACAAGATGACCTGCTGTTCAACGAGAAACTCTGCCCCGTGCTGACGCTAACCGCGGCAGTAGATTTTCAGCAGGCTGTGACCTTCGCCAAGCATACTATTAGGCGTGGTGCCGGTCATTCAGCAGCGTTTCATGGAAACGACAACGCCCGTCTCGTCGCCTTTTCACAGGCGCTGCCGGTCTACCGCATCGTTGTGAACGCGCCTTGCTCCCAAGGTGCCGCCGGCTTCGCAACCCACCTTCCTCCGTCCTTCATGATCGGCACGGGCTTTGCCGGACGGTCATCGATTGGCGAGAATGTCGGCCCAGAGCATCTGGTCCACTGGACTAAGATTGCCTATGGGCGCGATGTGCCCGCCGATCTAGAGAGTCTCGACGTTGCCGCCCTGAGTACCACGTCTGGTCATTCTACGATGGCCGCATCAACTTCAGCCGTAGCACCGGCCGTGGTCGCACCACAGCCCGCTGCCGGCACCTCGTTGGATCGTGATGAGCTGCGCCGACTGATCCTTGAGGAACTACGCAATATCACCGGAGGCCAGACGTGACCAAGCTTCGCGCCTCCATTTTCATCGATCAATTGCAACCACAGACGCTCGCCTGTATCGCGACTTGGATGCGCGGGACGCTGCCAAGGCTGCGCATGGCTGCTCAGATCGTGGAGATCGCCCCGGGGCTCGACATCGAAGTGCTGACCGATGTCGTGCTGAAAAGCGCTGACGTGCGCGCCGGCCTGCTCGTGGTCGAACGCCAATTCGGTACACTGCAGTTTCATGCCCATTCGACGGCCGAAGTGCATGCGGGGGCGTCCGCCCTTTTGGAGGCGTTGGGCCAGACCATGGACGATGTCGCAAGGCCGACAATCCTCGCCTCAAAGCTCGTGACCAATGTCGACGATCAACACGCCTTTTTGATGAACCGCAACAAGTTGGGCTCAATGGTGATCGGTGGCGACAGCCTCTATCTGCTGGAATGCCAGTCGGCAGCCTATGCCATTCTCGCCTGCAATGAGGCCGAGAAAGAAGCGGACGTGAAACTCATCGATATGCGCCTGATCGGCGCTAACGGCCGCCTCTATCTAGCCGGTACGGAGGCAGATGTGCGACAGGCACGCTCGGCGGCGGAAGGCGCACTACGCGATGCGGGTGCTATTTGATGTCAGGCATACGCGAGGAAATCCGCGCCATCCTGCGCGAGGAAATTGCTGCCTTGCGTGCCGAGGCGACGGCCAGGGTCGAACAGGTGCGAGTCACATCAACCGCCGAGCTGAACCAGTTCGCACGAGATTTGATCACACGCGCAGCGTCGCCCGAATTCTCGCGTGCGGTGGCCGAAGGTCGGCTGACCTTCGAACTCACCGGTCCCGCCATCGCGGCACCATCGACGATGACATCAACATCACCTGCTGTCGCGCCAACGCTCGAAAAGACCCTGATTACCGAGCGCGACATTGCCAGCCTGGCAACGACCACGCGGAGCCTTCGGCTGGCAAAGGACACCAGGCTCACACCGCTCGCCCGCGACGAAGCACGCAGGAGGGGCATTCGGATCGAAAGGATCTCATCGTGATTAGAGGTCGCGTCATCGGCAAAGTCTGGGCGTCTAAACGCATTGAGGCGCTTCCGAGAGGCGCACTCTTAGAAATCGAAATTGAGGGCAAAACCCGATTGATTGCTTTTGACCCCTTGGGCTGCGATGCGGGCGAAGATGTCCTGATCACCCAGGGATCGGTCGCCGCAGCCTATTTCGGCGGCAAAGCAGCCCCGGTGGATGCCCTCATCATCGGCTCGATCGACGAACAAACCTGACGGAAAAACGAAGGAATACTGGAATGGCCAATCAAGCAATCGGAATGATCGAAACCAAAGGCTATGTGCCGGCACTCTCCGCAGCCGACGCGATGGTCAAGGCTGCCAATGTCGAGATCGTCGAGCGCAACGAAGTTGGCGGGGGGCTGGTCTCGGTTGTCGTTCGCGGTGATGTCGGCGCGGTCAAGGCCGCGACGGAAGCCGGCGCTGAGGCGGCATCGCAAGTTGGTGAGGTGACGGCGGTGCATGTCATCCCACGCCCCCATGCCGACCTTGGCAAGTATTTTGCCGTAGCCAAGAAGTAGACTGGCTGCTCGTATGAGAGCGCATAGAGATAAGGCATCTCGGGCATGACGGAGCTTCGCGTCTATCTGCCGATCGAAGACCTTCAGCCGCAATTCGCGGCCTATCTGTCGTCGCCCACGCGCGCCCGCGCTTATCCGCCGTTTAGAGGACAGCATTCCCTCATCATCGAGGTCGCTCCAGCGTTGAGCATTCACCGGATCACCGATCTGGCCCTCAAGGCTGCGCCGGACATGGAGCCCGGCATTCTCTTCACCGAGCGCCAGTTCGGTCTGCTGGAGTTGCATGCTGACAGCATAGCGGAACTCAACGCGGCAGGCCGAGCGATCTTGAAAGGTATCGGTGCGAAGCCAACGGACCAACTCGCACCAAAGGTGCTCTTTCACGACATCATCGAAGACCTGTCAGACCAGCATGCGATTATCCTCAACCGGTCGCGCGATGGCTCGATCTTGGTGCCCGGAACAGCCCTTCTCATCTACGAGATGATGCCAGCGCTGTTCGCCTGCGTCGCCGCCAATGAAGCGGAGAAAGCAGCGCCTGGCGTGACGATCAACGACGTTCAGATGATGGGCGCTACCGGCAGGGTCTTCATGTCGGGAAGCCTTGATGACACGATGAAGGCGCGCGATCGTATTACGGAGGTCCTCGCAAATATCGAAGGTCGTCCTGACTAAAGGGACGATGATCAACCAGACTCCCAAGCTGAACAACGAAAAGAGGAGGAAACTGCCATGACCAAGATCGATAGAAGACAATTCGTCCAAACAACGGCTGCCCTTGGCGGTCTGGCTGCGATGGGGCCCCTTAGCCCGGCATTCGCCGCGCGTAACGACCAGATGAATATTCTTTGCTGGGAAGGCTACAATTCGGATGAGGTTCTCGGCCCCTTCCGCGATGCGAACACCGGCGCAACGGTTCGAGCCGAAAGCGGCACCTCCGATCCTGACATGATCAACAAGCTGCGGGCCGGTGAGACCTCCGTCTGGGACTTAATCAATGTCAATCAGCCCTGGGCACGCGACCAACTCTATCCAGAAGGTTTGATCAAGCCGCTCAATAAGGATCGCTTTCTTCCCTATTTCGAATCGATGCTGCCCGAGTTCGCTGATCCGCCCTATGCGCTCGCCTTTGCGGATGATGGCAACCTCATCGGCATGCCGCAGCGCTACGGTCCGTTCAGCTTTGTCGTCAACACGGACGTCATCAGCCGCGAGATGGCCGAAGATCAGGGCTGGAACCTGTTTCTCGATGCGGCAATGAGCGGCCGTTATGGTGTTTTGACCTACGACAACTGGAACGTCATCCACATGTGCCTTACCGCTGGTCTGAACCCCTTCGAGCCAGTTGAGGGGGACGACGTTGAGACGTTCCGGCAGACCGCAGCCGCGATTTTCGGCGGATCAAAACTCCTGACCGATGACCTCGTGGCGATGAATACGGCCCTGATCAATGGTGAAATCGATGCGTACTTCACCGGGGGCACCTACACCGCATCGCCAGCGCGCTACGACGGTGCGACGAACGTCCGTGGTATCACGCCCAACTCAGGCCCGGTAGATGGCAAAGGCGGCGTCGTTTGGATCGAGTTGACATCGGCAGTGAACAATCCTGATCCGAGCACGCTTGCCGAAGACTTCCTGGAATTCGTCCAGGCCCCCGACATTGCCAAAGCGGTCGCCTTTACCGAAGGCACCTACAATCCTGTAAGCCAAATGGGCAATCCGGAGGTCATGTCACAGTTCGACGAGGAAGAGCTGGATGCCATCCAAATGGATAGCCTGGCGGATGAGATGGGACGCTCACTCGACTACGACGTCGTGGCGTCTTACGACAGCTTGATCGACATCTATACCGAAGCGCGCCGGTCTTAACCGGCCAGAAGAATGCCCCGAGGCCCATTCGGCCTCGGGGCGTCTTCTTACGGTCAGCCCAGGCTTGCTCATGGACAAACCTGCTTTTTTACGACTTCGGGGTGTCGTCAAAACGTTTGGCGACTTCTCAGCACTGCACAGCATCGATCTCGACATCGAAGAGGGCGAGTTCTTTACGATCGTCGGCCCATCGGGGAGCGGTAAGTCAACCTTGATCCGACTGTTGGTCGGTATGGATGAGATCACCGCTGGCGAAATCCATTTACGCGACGCTCGGATCGATCAGACGCCCGCGAACCTTCGCCCGACCTGTATGGTCTTTCAGTCGCTCGCGTTATTTCCCCATATGAGCGTCGGCAGGAACATCGAGTTTCCACTCAAGATCAGAAAAGAACCCCCAGATCGGCGACGTGTGCGCGCGCTTGAGCTTCTGGACCTCTTACGTCTGCCAAGGGATTTCTATAACAAACGCATCTCACAATGCTCGGGCGGCGAACGCCAACGGGTCGCCTTGGCCCGCGCCCTGGCCTTCGATCCTGAAATCCTGTTTTTTGACGAACCGCTTTCCGCACTCGACTATCGTCTGAGGAAGACGCTGGAAAAGGAACTCAAAGACCTGCACGCACGCACTGGGAAAACCTTCGTCTACATCACCCACTCGCTCGAAGAGGCGATGGTCATGTCCGATCGCATCGCGATCATGAAGGAAGGGCGCTTCGAACAAATCTCAGTTGCCGACGAGATCTATGGTGCGCCCAACAGCCGATTCGTTGCTGAGTTTATGGGCGAAGTGAACCTCCTCAACGTGACCGCAAGCGACGGCGGCAAGCTTCAAGGCCAAGGCCTCACGGTCCGCGATGGTGTCACCCAAGCAACCTTAGCGTCTGGACAACAAGGGCTCTTGATGGTGCGGCCCGAATATGTGCAGTTTGCCCAAGACGCGAGCCAGTATGACTACAGCTTGAACGGCAAAATCCTCGCGGAATATGCACTCGGGTCACGGGTCCAATATCAGATCGAGAGTGCAGACGGACAGGCGATTACGGTCGAAAAGCTGCGGGAAGAACGGGTCGCAGACCCCGAGAATAAGATCGTCACACTCGGCTTCAACGCGGACCGTACCCATGTGATTGAGGACGCCTAATGGAGCGGCTCGATCGCAGACTAGGACTGCTGTCATCACTGCCTATGACGGTCGTGCTGCTTTTGGCCTTTTTGGCGCCAATGCTCGTGGTCGCGCTGTTCTCTATCATGCCACAAAAGGTCTTCAGCCTCGCCCACGCACCCGACTTCTCGGCTTATTCGGTTTTCTTCTCACAAGGCTATTACAAGTCCCTCCTCTGGTCGCTGGGTATGGCACTCGCCTCAACAGCGATCCTTCTCGTGATCTGCTGGCCACTCGCCTACGGCATGGCCAAGGTCTTTGGTCGCTTTACATTGGTCCTGACGATCGCCGTGGTCATGAGCCTGTTTGTGTCCGAGAACATCCGCCTCTTCGGCTGGGTTTTGACGCTGATGAAGGGCGGCTTGATCGAAGGCCATATCCGGGCTTGGACCGGTGTCAGTTATGAAAGCCCGCTGTACGGTGTACCGATCATCATCTTCGGCCTGGTCTACGTCTATCTGCCCTTTATGCTCTTTCCCTTGGCGCAAGGAATCGCCATGGTGCCCGACGACACCCGGCAAGCTGCTGTCGATTTGGGCGCCAACCGCTGGCAGGTCCTAACCCAAATCGATATCCCCCTTGCCGCTCCCGGCATCGTCGTCGGCTCGCTGTTGAGCTTTGTGCTCGCAGCCGGTGCTCTTGCCGAATCCAAGATCCTCGGCGGACAGGCTGTCATCGCAATCGCCGACGACGTCGAAACAGCGTTTACCTTCGGCCAGAATTGGCCGCTCGGCTCAGCGCTGTCGATGATTCTGATTGTGATTATCGGCGCGCTCGCTTTATTCGGCGTATCCCGGGTGGATCTCGACGCCATCATGGGACGGAAGCGCTAATGCCGGCAAGCCGTTCCACCCGCATCGTCCTCTTCGTCTATGGACTCTTGGTCATCGGTTTTCTCTATCTGCCGCTGATCTCCGTCGGCTTTGCCTCAGTCTCGCGGGCTCGGTATCTCAGCTTCCCAATCAAACGCTATTCGACCAAATGGTACGCCGAGGCGCTGGAGAGCAGCACGGTTGCCGATCTACTCATGACGTCCTTGGCGGTCGCCCTTCTTGTCACGGTGATCTCCGTGGTGATCGCGTTTTTTGGTGCCCTGGCATTTGCGCGCTATCAATGGCGCTTCCGTACAACGTTCCAAAAGTTGATCCTCCTTCCAATCTTCTTCCCACAGACAGTGCTCGGTTTGGCCCTCCTGATGTGGTTCAACGCGCTCGGCATCATCCCCACCTGGAAAACGGCTGTGGTCGCCCATCTGGTCTGGATTGCGCCCATCGCGACGCTAATCGTGTCGATCCGGGCCTACAGTTTCGATCCCGCTCTCGAAGAGGCCGCGCGCGATATGGGCGCTGACACCTGGACCATCTTTCGCGAAATCACCCTCCCGCTGCTGCTGCCAGGGTTGGTCTCAGCCGGCCTGTTCGCCTTCCTCTTGAGCTGGGGGAACTTCCCGCTATCGCTGTTTACAACGGGTGCGGATTCGACCCTGCCAGAATGGCTCTACGCCAAGATGGTCTCCGGCTATTCACCTCTCGTGCCGACGCTCGGGATCATGTCCGTGGTCGGATCGTTCCTCATCATCTTGATCGCACTTTCCGTTTCCTGGCTCATGCGGGCTAACAAAGAGAGCCAATCGGCGCAAAACTGAATTTCAAGAATAAGGGAGAAGAACATGCTGACATCAATCAAGGGCAAAAGTGTCATCGTCACGGGCGGATCCAAAGGAATCGGTCGCGGCATCGCCACGGTCTTCGCGCGCCAAGGGGCGAAAGTCACCATCGCTGCGCGCGGTGAAGAGGCGCTCAAAAAGGCCGCGGGCGAAATCGAAGGCGATGTACGCTACGAAATCACCGACGTTTCAGACTGGACCTCTGTCAAAACGATGGTCGATAGCACAGTCAAAGCCCAAGGCGGCCTTGATGTCATGTGTGCTAATGCCGGTGCCTTTCCGCAGACCAAAATTGTCGATATGGATCCCGACGAATGGGACACGGTTATGGCGACCAACCTTCGCTCCGCGTTCCTGTCCGTCAAAGCCGCCATTCCCCACTTCGAAAAAGCTGGCAAAGGCCGGGTCGTGCTGACTTCTTCGATCACCGGACCGGTAACAGGCTTTCCTGGCTGGGCACATTACGGTGCCTCGAAATCCGGCCAGCTCGGATTCCTGAAAACCGCCGCGATGGAGCTCTCGCGCTACAACACCACGATCAATGCCGTGATGCCGGGCAACATCTACACCGAGGGACTGCAGGATCTGGGCCAGGACTATCTCGACACCATGGCCGCTTCCATCCCGCTAAAGCGCCTCGGCGACGTCGAGGATATTGGCAATGCGGCCCTGTTCTTCGCTTCCGACGAAGCCGCCTATATCACCGGCCAGCAAATCGTAGTGGATGGTGGTCAGATCATTCCTGAATCCCTGGAAGCGCTCGAAGAAATCTGACGCCAAACCGCACACCGAGAATGACGGGAGACAGCCATGGCCGGCTCGGAGATGCCGCTCGAGGACCTGCTCAAACATTTGGAACGATTGGCAGCGAACGCACTCACGCTCTGGGACCTGCCCGCTGGAGCCGCCGCCCGACTGATCAACGTTTCGGAGAACGCCACCTATCTGGTCGAGGCACCAGGCAACTACAAAGCCGTGCTTCGGGTGCACCGGGAAAACTACCACACCCGCCGCGCCATCGAATGTGAGCTTGCCTGGTTGGACGCCCTGGGGACCGAGCAGGTGGTGACGACGCCTGGATACTATCTCGGGCGCGATGGTAAGGCGATCCAGACAGCCGGTATCGACGGCCTCGATGCGGAACGCTTTTTGGTGCTGTTTCATTTCGTGGACGGCGACGCCCCCGATGAGAGCGGCGATATGACCGGCGGCTTCGAGGAACTCGGGAGTATCGCTGCCCGATGTCATAATCATGTCCTCCGTTGGACCAAGCCCGAGCGGTTTGAGCGCCTCACCTGGGACGTCGACGCAGTCTTTGGAGAGACGCCCACTTGGGGTAACTGGCGGGATGCACCTGAAGTCGACGATGAAGTGCGGCCGGTGCTGGAAAGGGTTGAGGCCACCATCCGAGAGCGCCTTGAGCGGTTTGGCAAAGCGCCGGAACGCTACAATCTGATCCATGCCGATATGCGCCTTGCTAACCTCTTGGTGGATGATACCGGGACTCGTCTCATCGATTTCGACGACTGCGGCCATGGCTGGTTCATGTATGATTTCGCGGCTGCAATCAGCTTTATTGAAGACGACCCCAGCATTCCCGACCTAAAGGCCGCCTGGCTTCAGGGCTACCGAACCGTGCGCGAACTTAGTGTGGAGGACGAGGCTGAGATCGAAACCTTCATTATGCTTCGACGCATGGCGCTGCTCGCTTGGATCGGTAGCCACATCGAAGCGCCAGAACCCCAGGAACTCGCGCCCGGCTTCGCAGCGACGACGGCAAGATTGGGCCAAGCCTATCTCGATCGAATAGGGAGCGCCTAGGACTAGAGCCTTTCCAATCTTACGGCCCGTGCCACATCATACCGGCGAAAGTTCGGCCCTGGATGCACCAGACTGGCAGGATCAATGAGACTTACCGGAAGAGCGATCGGGCGCGCCTCCAGATTTTGACCTTGGAGACCGCGGCCACTGCTCAGATAACTCAACAGAGCAAGATCAAGCGACGCGATCGAGAGATTCCAGCAATACACCAACACCAGATAGTTCATCTCGTTGGTGGCTTGCCAGGACCAGAGCTTTGCAATCAGCCCCAGCATATAGCCGCAAATGGTGCAGAGCACGAAAACCCCGCTTTTGCCGCAGGGTCGACGCATGACAACCATGAAACCGATGGACCAATACCAGCCCGTTGAAAAGCAAATCAGCATCAGCATTTCTAAAATGTCATCCGGCTGCATCGATCGGCACCCTCTTGCACTATCGAGGATCATCCTATCGAGCCTTCGGCCAACCGTTGATCGACAATCCTGTTGAGGCCTCAACAGCAATGTTGATTGCCAGAGAATGGCCGGCCAGCATTGAACCGGACGCGGCTTTAGCCTATGGATTCCATGGTGTTTTCTGCTGGTTTCCGCGATTCGATCGCAAGCTATTCGTCCTCGGATATGCCGACGATCTGCCCAAAGAGCGTTGCCGATGAATTGGGACAATTATCGTTTTTTGGTCGCTCTGGAGGTCTGCGGCAGCTTCTCGGCGGTCGCCCGTGAACTGAAGGTGAGCCAACCGACCGTCGCTCGCCGGCTTAATGAACTCGAAGACGATCTCGGCGTCACGTTGTTCGAGCGACTCCCAGACGGGGTCACGATGACGTCGATCGGCAAACGGATTTGTCAATGCGCACATCTGATGAACCGCCAAGCCACACAGATCCAAATGGAGGCACGGGATGGCGACCAAGCGACCTCAGCCAGAGTGCGTCTTGCCGCATCCGAAGGAATCGCTTTTGCTTTCCTGACCCAGCTGATCGCACGTTTTTGTCGCGATCAACCCGATATCGGTGTCGATCTGCAAATCTCCAATCGACCTGCCGATATCCTTAACCGAGAAGCCGATATCGCCGTTCGGCTCGGGGACCCCAAGGACGAGAATCTCATCGGGCGTCGGGTCGCCGAGGTAGCCTTCGATATCTACGGCCACGACCTCTATCTGGCAGACCATGGCTCGCCAAGTGAGGCCGCGGACTTCGCTGCCCACAAGATCATCGAATCCACCGGTGAGATCGCCAATCTACCCCAGGCCATCTGGCTTCGAAATCTAGCGACAGGCGCCGGGGTAGCCTACTCAGCGAACAGCCTGGTCAATCAAGTCCGTGCTCTGACCCAAGGGCTCGGGCTCCTGGCGTTACCCTGTTACCTCGCCGTCGATCT
The DNA here is from genome assembly GCA_028285265.1 of Geminicoccaceae bacterium. Lineage (GTDB taxonomy): Bacteria > Pseudomonadota > Alphaproteobacteria > Geminicoccales > Geminicoccaceae > JANQPX01. The sequence goes on along the minus strand of JANQPX010000049.1, from coordinate 31,799 downwards.
GGTCGGCATTCGCCGCGTGGCCATCAACCAACCATCACCGACTGCCGACATCTGGCTTCTTACCGAGCGCAGAATTAGAGACCAGCCGGCCGTCGGCGCTCTCTTTGCCTATCTCGCCAGCGAGATCCCAAAGATGATGGACCGGCTCTCACCTTAGTCCCTGGCACTCTAGCTTGGAGCGCGTAACGTCGATGTCGATGGCTTTGGGGCAAACGCCGACGAAGGGGATGGTTATTGCGGAAAAACATACGCTCGACTCGAGCCATAGTCAGATCCTGTTCACTGATGGCCAAGGCTGATAATCCAAAGTCAGACATAAGCTGGCAGGGAAGGCTTTCCCCTTCCCTGCCCAATCACTTGCTCACCAGACAACACCGTCTTTTCGATCTTTGGCAGACGTGGTCATGCCGGTTTCTCGAGATGCCAGACTTGTTCGACGGGATACCTCTTAGCCCATTCGGGCGGAATGAACGCGCGTGTTTCCGTTTCCGACTCAGGTGCGAACAGTTCTTGGTAATTCGTTACCGTAAATCCAATGTCGGTAAAGAGTGCCATCCAAGCGGAAATGGTTAGATTGAAGCACACGCCACTTGGATCAAATTCAACGTCAGTCCAATCAGCGCCCCACATGTCACGGTAGGGTCGATGCAGCGTCGTTCCGCATGGCGCGCCATTTGTAGGCGTGCACAAGAGGACCATCGGATGGTTCCCAAGAAACACCAGCCTCCCTCCGGGTCGTAGCAAGCGCCAGGCCTCGCGCAGCCAAGCACCCGGAGGACACCAGATGGCAGCACCATATTCCGAGATCGCAAAGTCAAAGGAGGCATCCGCCAGACCGGTGGCCTCCGCGTTCGCCTCGATAAATCGGATGGCGACTCCGTGTTCTTGTGCTAATCGACGAGCCGTGGCTAACTGACTGGAAGAGACGTCAACGCCCGTGACTCGGGCGCCGCGCTGCGCCACCCATCCCGAAACATATCCTGTGCCACAGCCTAACTCGATAGCGTCCTTATTCGCCAAGTCCATCGGCAGCAGGTTCAAAGACGCCTCGGAGATACCCCAATTCCCCCAAACGGGCTTTTTAGCATTCCAAAGGCGCTCACCCAAAGCCACCCAGTTTTTGGCATCAGCGTTCCAAATGTCTCGATTAATGGTGACATGGTCCCGGCTCATCGGCCTTCCTCCAGTTTGTCAAAATCAGTGTCCATAACCATCGGCCACGATCAGCGCTGTAGCTCAACAACACCCGCTGGGTTGGTTCATGCAACATGGAGGCTACTAAGAACGCGTTGACAAGATCCGGTAACGATCAGACCCCCTATGCGCCCAAGGCTGGTCATTCAGAACGAAGCCGCTGGACATCAAGTAGACCGCATTTGACATTGGCGTGATGAGGGGACGGCGTTCTGCCATATTCGGTGCTCCCGTCGTGGCCTCGCTGCTTGACAGAAGGTGAGCCACAGAAGATCTGAAACAAAAAGTGGCCCATCATGAATTGTGAGTAAGCTCATGGGTTCAAGTCTCCTACCTCGGATATCCAAACGAATCGTTCTACGACGGCTTGGCATTTCGGACCTCGAAGACTTCCAATCTTATCGCTGCGATCCCGAGGTGGCCCGATACCAAGACTGGGAGGTTATGTCAGACAACGAGGCTCGATCATTTTTGGCGGCCGTCAATCGGGACACATTGCTTCGCCCAGGCTATTGGAGCCAGATTGGTATCGCCCATCGCAGGGATGACAGGCTCATAGGAGACATCGGACTCTGCGTCGCCGCACAACTAGGTCAGGCAGAAATCGGGTTCTCTCTGGCTCGGCATGCTCAAGGAAAAGGTCTTGCACGCGAAGCGGTTCAAGAGGCCATGCGGCTTGTGTTCGAGCATTCCGACGTGAACCAGATTATTGGCATTACCGATGCCAGAAATTTACCGTCCATTAAACTGATGGAGAGTGTCGGCATGGAGAAATTCGATGAGCAGGACACAGTCTTTAAAGATGAACCTTGCACCGAGCATTTCTTTGTCTTGTCGCGCGACGAGAAAGTCAGACTTGATGATTTAGCTCCATCTTGAAAGAAGCCTTATGAACAGCCGCTTGGCTCAATTACCTGCGATCTAAACGTTCCGATGAATTGCCCTTCATAGTGGACGGCGCTCACCCCATCCGATGACTGCCCGAACCTGGTCGCAAGCCGCATCGCAACGATGCGCAACGCTCCCTTTGGCATGGTCCCCGAAACTACCCACAAGACGTGATTGGCGCATCGATACATGAAAACTTTCTTCATTAAAGGACTAAGAAAACCGGACCCTGACGTGTTGTCTTCGGGGCGCCTGGGCTCAAGCTGAAGCCCCAAAGTCACTTGGGTCCAGGCTCCTCGATTTGAAGAAGCCCGCTCTTAGATGATCAAGGCCCCGATCTTGGACTGACGATCTCATTTTGCATTCGTTCAACAAGTCGATCGAAGCGCTCTCAGATCGCCAGCTCTCCGTGACAACACCCCGTCAACAGATACTGCCCCGCATGTACGACCCTATTAGGCCAACCCCCTACCGAAATGCTGTCCAAGATCCGCTTGATCCCAAACGAATGCAAATGGGGCTCATCAAACGCGATATCTGTGCTTGAGAGGACCGCCAGTTCGCCTGAACCCTCGGCCACCAGACGGCTCTCTTCTTGTGCCAAATCAGCCTGATTTTGAAAACGCGCTTTCCGAAAACCAAAGCCTGATCAGATCATCTGAATTATATACGAATAACGAAAATTGAATGCCTAATTTCGGCATTAATATCACATTCAAAGACAATACATGCTGCATCGAGCACAGCGAGCAATACGCTGGTGCTCAACGCAGTGCATCATTGATAACGCGCCAACCAAGGACAGAACCATGAAATACGACGGGTTTACGACGTTCAAGGCCGAGCAAACGGGAGCCATCTTGACGGTCACCTTTGACTTCGGAACGGTCAACGTTCAAGGCCAGGAAATGCTAGCCGACCTGAACAGTCTAGCCATGCGCCTTGAGCGGGATCGTGAAACGAAAGTTGTTGTTTTTCAATCCAATAACCCGGAAATCTGGGTTTGCCACTACGACACTGAACTGCTGAAGGATATGTCGACGGAGGTCGTCTCCCGAGACGAAGCCCAACTGCTGGATCTCCAAGCGGTGTGTGAACGCATCAGTAGGGTGCCACAGGCTACGATCGCCAAGCTCGAAGGTTTTGCGCGTGGCGGCGGTCACGAGTTAGCCCTGGCACTCGACATGCGGTTTGCCGCCCGCGGCAAGTTCAAGTTCATGCAAATGGAAGTTGGCATGGGGATCCTGCCATGCGGCGGTGGTGCCTCTCGCATGGCGCGTCAGACCGGCCTTGGCCGCGCTCTGGAAATCATCCTCAGCGCCCGTGACTTCGACGCCGATGAAGCGGAGGCCATGGGTACGATCAACAAAGCTTTGGATCCCGATGAGATTGGCGACTATGTCGACAACCTCGCCCGACGCATTGCCCAATTCCCGGCGGAATCGATCAACGCGTGCAAGCAGATGGTCTACGAATCCATTGATAAACCGATCGATGAAGCCCTGAAGGCCGAGGCCTACTGGCTTTATCAAGCCACCAGTAAAACCGCTGCAATCAAGCGTTTCACGATCGCCGATGAACAGGGCCTAGAACACGACATTGAAAACCAGCGTAACTGGAACGAGCTCGTCATGAAGGTTCAGGAAATAAACTAACGGGTTTGCACGTCTCTAGACGCCTCCCCTGGCCGGATGTTGTGACTGAACGACCGTGATGGCTCGTGCTAGCAGACGGCGCTTCGTCGTCATATCCGGCCAGGATCTTTCCGTTGAGCATGTCTTGAATTTGCGCTTCAGGCTGATCAACCTCGCCAAACCGACGCTCGTATAGGGGCCAAAAAAGGAAGGCTGAATACCCAAGTGCCAAAGAGGTCGCTTCATGCGACACAAAATTGACCTTAAACGCATGACAAATGCGCCCTCTTTGCCTGTGTGATCGGACGTTTAACGTATCGCTAACCCATGCTTGGTACGTCTAGCGATGGAGCGAATCGCTGCTTCAAGAAGCGCCTCACGCTCGTCGGACGACAATTTGATCTTCATCAATGGCGGTCACGGTACATGAGACGACGACGGCCGAACGGCTTGTTCATGGCCATTGTGATGACGAGTTTCTTAGGGGTCTTGGCGGTTACAGCCTCATGGCCATTTGGGCAACCTCGTCAGCTCGATAGAATTCTTGAAACGTTTGCCGAGCAACGTGGCCTTCATGGTGGCGTCTTCGCTTATGGCACCCCTGGAGAGCCGCCCGCTGTCGATGTCTTGGGTCGTACGGGGAGAGAGGGGCGTAGCTTCATCGCGGAAGACACCTTCAAGATCGCCAGCCTGTCCAAGCCGCTGACGGCACGGGCTATCTTGGCACTCCTTCAAAAGGAAGGGCTCACGCTCGACACGCCACTCGTCGAGTTGCTGCCAGTGGCCCGACAAGCCGTCGATGCTCGAAGTGAGGTCATTACGATACGCCACCTGCTGCAACACAGTGCAGGCTGGGATCAATCGATGAGCTTTGACCCGTTTTTTGCCGACAAAGCGCTCTTAGAAACATCGATCGGGCTTGCCCCAAACCCGATCGCGACCTGCTCAGAGCTTGCCGATGCCATGATGTCATTGCCGCTACAGTTCGAGCCCGGCACCCGTTACGCCTATTCAAACCTGGGCTACTGCTGGCTTGGCCGTATCCTCGCCCAATATGGCCAAGGCTCTTACGAACGCGCGGTGCGACACCTCGTTCCCGAACTCGACAGCTTCTCTCTCCAAGAGACCGACCTCACTATTCATCCTGAAGTGTCCAACAGGGAAGCGTCCTATCTCGTCAATAGCCCGAATGCCATCAGCGCTGCCGGCGGCTGGATCACCGACGCGAGGAGCTATTTCAGCTTTGCGGAACGACACGTTCCTCAAGAAATCATCGAGCAGCCTATCTTTGTGTCACAAGGACGGGGGTACGGGTTGGGATGGGGTCTTAGAAACAAGGCCGGTAGCATCTTTCTTTGTCATTTCGGATCAATGCCAGGGACCTTCAGCCTCGTGATCCGCAAGCTCGATGGCCCGATGATTGTCGCCCTATTCGACGGCCGTCCGCGCGATCCACAACAAGCGTTTGACCAGCTATTTGAGGCCATCACAGACCTGCCGAGCTGGCGTGCTTAGACCCATTATTCCGTAAAGGACACGGCGCGGAGGCCTTCTGAGCGCATATGGTCCCGGTCCAAAAGAGGTCGAACTAGGGGCCGAAGGCCAAGCTGCGTCTTAACCAAATTTCTAACGTTTTGACCTTAGTATAGTGGAGGTCAAAACGAAGAATCGCTCTTGTTGCCAACGAGAGATCGCATGAGCAAATGGAAAGGTCGTCCGGAATCTGACGTCAGCAGTGTAACCGGGTATGTCGGGGCTCTTTCCCTCACCATCATGCTGCTCGTTATCCTCGTCTCCGACGTGGCCCTGCCCGCTGCAGTCTTTCTGCTGCTCTTGGGCACGGCGGTTCCTATGGTCGTCTGGGATTTGGCTGTCGGACGAGTCTATCGTCGGGCGAGCACCGGCCTCGACTTCTCACTCAAGCACAGTGCAGCAGACCTAAGGCCTGTAGTCGTCACCAAGTTGCTTGGTCTCTTAGCGACCTGGACGTTGCTTGGCCTCGCTTACTTTTCAATCAGGTCCTACGCATCCAAAGAATTCGATTTCTATTTTGCACTTTTGGATCTCGTCCTTCCCTTTCTCATTATTCTTGCGCCGCCCTATATCTGGTGGACAAGTCGTCACATGGTCGATCCAAAAGACGGTCTTTGGCATGTGGGCAAACTCGCTTGTCTACAAAAGGATCAAGTGGATAAGGCCAAGGTTATCGATCACTTGCGAGCCTGGGCGGTAAAAGGATTTTTCTTAGCCCTGATGATATCGTTTTGCCCGAACATTGTAGCCTCCGTCATCCATTTTGATCTATCGACAGTCTTCGATGAACCAGGAGCCTTCGCTTTATTCCTGATAAGACTGCTGTTTCTTTATGACATCTGTTTTGGAACGATCGGCTACGTCCTGACACTACGGCCTCTCGATTCTCATATCCGCTCGGCCAATCCGTTTCTCGGCGGCTGGGCGGCTGTCTTAGTGTGCTATCCCCCTATGATCCTCATGGGTCCGGGAGGCCCTCTCGACTATCGCAACGGCGGTCAGGCGTGGACAGCTTGGTTTGACGGGATGGATGGCCTGCTCATCATCTGGGGCACGGCTATCGTCATGCTCACATTCATTTATGCTTGGGCCACCGTCATTTTTGGCATTCGATTTTCTAATCTCACCCATCGAGGGATTATTACCAATGGTCCCTATCGTTACTTCCAACATCCCGCCTATTTTTCCAAGAACGTGTTTTGGTGGCTGGCCCATTTGCCCTTCCTATCCACCGTCGATACAACGACCGCCCTGCAGAACTGCACGCTACTGTTGGTCGTCAACGGCATCTATTACCTCCGGGCCAAGACCGAGGAACATCATTTGTCAGGTGATCCTCACTATCGCGAGTATGCCGCTTGGATTGCCGAAAACGGTATATTGCCGAGGGCTAAGATGCGCATCGGCCGCTGCCTTGATGCACTGCAAAAACGGCCCACGCCAACCTCGGGCGTCTAAGCCCGACAAGCGAGTCCGTCTTTCATTGCTGGCGTGCAGGAATGGACGATCTGTCAAACACAGCGTCATCGCCACGCCTTTCAGGCTCGGGTTCAGACCATGCTCGTCAGCTATGAACGCCGCGCTTACGGACCAAACACCGGGGCGAGGCTCTCAGCCATGGAGACAAAATGCGTCTTCATATCTTCGCCATCGGCAAGGATCTGCCGATGCCCAGCAGCATCGCTCAGGAGCGCGCAACCCAGAGTTTGTTGTAGCGCATCAACGAGCTCTTCCGTGCTCTCAGCCGACAAATAGAGACCGCCGGTTTGATCAGCAAGACAGCGCGCTTGGGTGTAACCACCCTTTTCAAAGCCACCATCGCCAAAACTCGTCGGATCGAAGCTCTCACCCCTTACCCTGAAGCCAATGACATGCACTGTAAGATCGGCGCTATCTCTGACAATTTGCTCAGCTAAAACGCAGGGCGCACCACCGCATGTCTCGCGGCCATCGGTGACCAACACGATAATGCCCGGGCGATCTCGATGCGAGAGCGCCTCGGCAGCCTTGCCAACAGCCTCCGTCAGTGGCGTGTCACCCTCAGGCTGAAGGGCTTCGATCTCGGCAAGAATCCTGTCGGCAGCATGAGGCACCGGTTGCAAGCGCAAATGAACATTACTGCAAGCATTTCGCGGCCCAGGCCCATAGACGACCAGACCGAGCCGCCGAAACGGTGAGACCTGCGGCAAGATTTCACGAAGCGCATCACGAGCCTCAAAAATTCGAGGAATTGCTAAACCGTTGTAGCCCATGCTCGCCATGGATCCCGATGCATCAAACACCAGCATGGCATCTTCGTTACACCCAAGGGAGCTCTCGTCGGCCGCCACAGGCCTCCCGGCAAGGAGCATGCTCGCCAGAAACAGGGTGCAAACGAACACATGGCGGATGACATGGGGCATCATCATGCCTTCTCGAGCGTTGGTTCGATCCCCATTAACATGGATTTTGGTGCAACGAATGCCAAGATCGGCATCGATACGCGACCGCGGGCTGCATTGATGCAAGATCGAAAAGATCGGAAACAGCAGCGACAAGGATCACATCTGGGGATGGTCAAGACCTTGGCCCCCACGTCCGTGTTGACGTGATGGAGCACGTGTGAAGAGGCATCCTTCTTCGGGCAAGCGCACGCCAAGGTCTCGTCAAGCCTACAGCCACATTGGCCTATATCCCCTCTTCCGCCCACATTTTTGGACCTGAGGCCTGACTTTCCCGTTCGTCGACAATCGATTTTGTGAAAGGGTCGGCATGTTCGGCAGCGGCACGCGGAACGATCATGCGGGTATCGACAACCCCATGATGCCAAGCGTGATAAAGGCAAAGGCCTCGTCCGTTGTGGTGCCACCGTTTAGGCTTGATCACTTTGGGCCATTAGGCCTAAAGCTAACCGTCGTCGTGTCGCCGATATACGTTTCGCAGAAGAGACGACATCAGCATGATGGCTAGACCGCGAAGCTGACGAAGCAACGATGAAGACCCTTCCTTCGAGAGCTCGATGACGACGATCAGCGCAGAAAATCAGGCAGTCGCTCTCCTAACGTCAGCAGGCCCGCTACCGAACATCGTTGCGAATGATCTAAAAAAGCTTGGCGGCCGCCTTGTTGTACTTCGGGAAAATGGCCCGCCGCGCGGCAAGATGATGAAAAACCGGGCCCGACGGCTTGGCTGGCCGACCGCCGTCGGACAAACCATGTCGCACCATCTTTTCAAGATCCTCAGTAAAGCAAGTCAACGCCGGATCAATTTGATCGAGACCGAGTACGCGCTGAATTCAAAGGAACAACCCGAAATTGAGACGATCCTAATCAAGTCTGTCAATTCCGATCACTGCCGCGACGAGCTACGAAAACTGGATCCAGCCGTGGTCGCGGTTTACGCAACCCAAATCATCGGGAAAGAAACGCTGAACTGCGTGCCAGCACCGTTTATCAATTTCCACGGAGGGATCAATCCTCAATATCGCGGCCAATGCCCAGCCTATTGGGCCATGGTGGAAGGGGACGCCGATCACGCCGGTTTTACCATCCATCTGGTCGATGAAGGCGTGGATACCGGCGATATCCTTTACCAGTCGAAGGCCGATTTCGAGCACTCCGACAATATCGCAACCTACCAACATCGCGTGACAGCGCAGGCAATGCCCTATTTTCGCCAAGCCATCGAAGACGCCCTCAACAATCATCTCTCGCCAAAGTCTATGAGCCTTCCATCCAAGCTATGGTTTCCGCCGACACTTTGGGCCTATCTGTGGAATGGAGTCACCCGCGGCGTTTGGTGATGGCCAGCCAAACGAGGAACTGAACCCGATCAACAAAACGGTCCGAGATTGTAGCAGATCTCCTTGCCACGTAGACTCCGATCCTGACATTGGTCAAACAGGGCCAAACCTGACCACAACGCTGACGTACCCGCCTTGCCATGACTCCACTCGTTCTCATTCCAGGCATGATGTGCGATGCGCGAATCTTCGCGCCGCAAATCGCCGCACTGTCGACACATCGAGCGATCCAAATCGCCTCCATCGACGCACATGACACGATGCAAGCCCTGGCCGGAGAGGTGCTCGACAAGGCACCGAAAGGCTTTGCACTTGCCGGCTTCTCTATGGGCGGCATCGTCGCGATGGAGGTCTTGCGCCAAGCTCCGGAGCGTGTTGAACGGCTGGCACTTCTCGACACCAATCCACTGGCGGAGACGCCCGAAATGCAAGCTCGCCGCGGCCCCCAGATTGCCGCAGCCAAGGCAGGCGACCTCACCCGCATCATGCGTGATGAGATGAAACCAAACTACCTCGCCAATGAGACCAATCGTGCTGCCATTCTTGATCTTTGCATGACGATGGCCACAAATCTCGGAGCAGATGTATTTGCCCGCCAATCTCAAGCCCTGCGTGATCGCCAAGACCAAACACAAACACTTCGCCACTTTAGAGGTCGATCACTCGTGCTTTGCGGTCGGCATGACATCCCATGCCCGGTCGAACGACATGAACTCATGCACCGACTCCTCACCGGATCACGGTTGGAGATCATCGAAGATGCAGGACACTTAACCACACTCGAAGCCCCCGATGCCGTCACCAAGAGTATCCGAGCATGGCTGGACGACTGACGTCGCCGGCTGGGGTCGCGCAAGGCATGGGACTTCTGGCGTTGTGGGGAAGGCGAACGGAAGCTCACCGATGAACCCGCGTTAGCGCCCGAGGAAACAAGAACCCTCTACTCGACGTCGCCCCTAACGTGACGCCCCTCATATCGACCAACGTCCCGCCTCCACCAGATGGCATCCAGAGACCCACCCAATCTTTGTCATTGTTGAATACGCCATTGGCGGTCGGCCGAACTCGGCTCTTTTAGAAATGCACTCACTGGCGAAAGCGTTGATGGAGCTCGCCGGCAATAGGGGCAAGGTTACGCCACGCTAGGGGGCCGACGAGAGCATAGGCCACATGATTCTCACCCCAATGAACAAAATTGAGTTCGTTTTGCTCGCCAAAACTCACCTGGCTCGCTCGGCCAGATTTTGAGACAAGCCAGAAATCCAATGTGTTGTTGTCAGCGTCTCGATAAACAATACGGCCTGTCTCAGCGCCATTGATCGTCGTTACATGTCCACCAATCAACGATACGCCGAATGCCTCGAGATTGGGTAAGGCGAAGTTCGGGCCAAAAGTTGTCTGGAAATGTTTTGTGAGCGCCTCATCATGTTTCTCTTGGTGAGCACTGATCTCGACCTCGCGCGAGACATCGAAAGACGCTGGATGATACTCAATCAGCTCGGCAATCCAGTCAGCGCGTGACTGATGCGACGCTTTTTTGATCACTGGCTTCTTTGCAGGAAGGATATGCTCAGGATCCCCCTCCCCTACAGTGGCGCCGCTGCTCCCCAGTTTGGCGGTCTGCTGCCGCAATTGCACAAGTTCAGCGAGCAATATGTCGTTGTCGCGGTTGGCATTATTGATCGTCTCAACGGCCGTGCTGAGTTCCCTTTCCAAGCTGATAATGCGCTGCCTGCTCTGCTCCGCTTCTGCGACAAGCAATTCATTCTCACGGAGCGCTTCAGCCGCCTGCGCGTCAAAAATAGCCAGCACCTTGCGGGTCGCTTCCAGCTGCTGCCTCAACGCCTCATTCTGATCGACGAGGTCGCTCTTGTTTTGCTGAGGCCTGAGGCCCGTCGTCGCCACGTCTTCTGGCTGCTCTACGTTCTTTCTTTCTGAAAGCCCGGTGTCTTCAAGTTGGATGCCACGACCTATCCCAACCGCATCGTTGACGTCGATTGCACGCTCGGCCGATTCAACCGTGACGTCACGAAGACCGGCGTCGCCAATGATGCTCGTTCGAACCCACATCGCTATCCAATCATCACTAGAAGCACGCTCTGGCCCATGATCAACCGACACCGATTGCTGATGCGTCTGCGCTGAGACCGAAACCGGCCATATCGCCAAATTTATCAAGGCAAGAATGCAAACAATAATCGGCATGAGCAGGATACTCCCGACGACACGATCTAAACCTGCGAACGCGGCGCACTGTCGACTTAAGTTCATTCCATCCATAGAGGGCTCAGGGGTCGCGTCATTACCGGCCTCAAAAGCCAAAGGACTGCAGCCTGGCAACAACATGACCTGCCCCCTAAGACTCTTATATTGCGATCCGACCAGTCGGATTGTCTGTATGGCTGTTCGCATGATAGCTCCACGCTTGAGGCCTTCTCAGAATTCTAAGACACCTGAGCGATCGATTTTATTGCAGTATTTTTTATTTTTTCAAAAAAATGAGACTCTCTTTATTTGCCAATGACTTCATGGAAAAAAGCGGCCAGCTCAACCTTGTCAAAATAATCACCAGCCCATTCTTGTATTTGACTAGCGGACCACCCGAGCCTGACCGTTCGCGGATCAATCGCGCCGAGATGCTTTGGATAGCAGGCATAGGTCCCAGCGGTCAGCAACGATCCATGGTCTCGACGTTCAATGAGGTCGTCATGGTGACTGCCTGGCGGGATGCCGATACATCCTTTGGTCCCAACGAAAAATTGCCTCTCTATCCCAAACAATCTCCCTCAGATTGCCGAGAACCCGTCGAACTGTTGGTGCTTTGGTGCGTCAGTTTCGTTCGGGCTGGAGATAGACGAACCAATAGACCAGCGCGACAAGGACGCCGCCTCCGAGGATGTTGCCGATTGTGATCGGGACCAACACCTGCAGAAATGATGCCGGAGAAACAAGGAGAGGCTGGTACTCCACGACAGTCCAGAACTGGGGATCGGCGAAAAGACTGATAAAGACAGCGCAGGGCAGATAGAACATGACGGCGATCGCATGTTCCAATCCCAGTACATAGAAGGCCGCGACTGGAGGGGTGAGAGCAAGGATTCGGTCGACAGTCGATCGCGCACTGTAGGTCAACCAGACGCCCAGGCAGAGTAGACTATTTCCAAGGATGCCGAGCAGCAGCGCTTCGTAAAGGCTGTGGTCGTGGATCCGGTGAGCCGCAGAGAGAAGCTTTCCACCGAGACCTCCATCGACTTCCTCATGCCGGCCAGAGAGGATCAATAGTGCAGCCATGCCCATCGCTCCGATAAGATTCCCCAGGAAGACGATCCCCCAGGCCCTGAAGAGTCGATGCAGCGGAAGACGCCCATGGGCCCACGCCATGACCATCAAGTTGTTCGTCGTAAACAGCTCGGCCCCACCAACGATGGCAAGAACATAGGCGAGCGTGAATGCTAGACCGCCTGCAAGCTGGACAAGACCGGCCGGCGTGTCTCCAGCACCTGCTGTGACGGCAGCTGCAAAGGCGGCCCCGAACGCCACGAACGCGCCAGCAAGCGCGCTCAGTGCGAGGAGACGGTGCCAATCCTGTTCTGCCTTCTTGACCCCCGTACGCTCCGCTAGCTGAGCCATCTCCTGAGGCATCAACGCATCAATTTGAGCAGCGTTCCTTCCTTCCTGACGATGATATGATGCCACTACAAGCTCCTGCCGGCCGGTCCGCCTATCCGGCTCACAAGCTCCAGAGCCTTCTCCCTAGCGGTTTCCTGATGACGTCTGTCAGGTGAATTAGGCTGCATGAGCAGGATCTGTAGGCCATAGAGTCGCCATTTTGTTCGGACGGCGACGGATTGTGTCCGCTTTGCAAAAGAATGTTTCCGACAAATGGTCTTAGTCAGTGACCCTTTGCCGGCGGGTACTCAGGCCTGCATTGAACCCAGCTTAAACGCTGCTGCTGTCGATAGAGGGTCAGCCAAACGACGTTTGCATTTCCGGGCGCGAGAAAATTCTTGATCGTCACTGCACTTGCAGTCGGATCAGATGCGCGATCCAAACATCCGATTGTGCAAATCGGCCCTTCCTCGCAGCTCGATCGAAATGGTTTCGAGCCTTATCAAGATTCTTCTCGACATGCAGGCCCAGTGCATAGAGTTTGCCGAGATAATAATTCGCCCACTGAGGCGAATTGGCTAAAGAGGTGACACTTCCTCGACGTTTGCGCGCGTAGAGGGCGGTATCGCCAAACGGTGGATTTGGGGGAAAAGAGAGCTTTTTGGCAAGGGCACATTTCTGCAGATAGTTCAGGGACGTGATCCAGGAAACCGGGTTCTCTTGGGCCAAATAGCGTTCAATCCTACCTTCGAGCCTGGAAGGCTCGCCGAGCATCTCGGTGAGCTCGTCCATCCAACCAAAATGGCGATTGCCATATCGGCATTGCGCCGTGATGCTGCCACTCTCCGCTGCAATCGCGGTCCATTCAGCCTCGGATTTTTCCAGAACATCGGCACGATTGGGTTCGACATCCCATTGGCGTATCTGCCAAGCCGAGCCCAAGGCCTCGGCACCACGCATATTGCCGTTGTCGAAAGCGCGTCGATAGGCAAGGAGCGCTTTGATCATCAGCCCGACATCCTCTCGCTCAAACGCCTGGACCTCAAGCTCCTTTCCAAATTGATAGAGATAGTCGGCATCACCTGTTCGGGCGGCGATCTCCAGTAGCGACAGTTTTCTCGTTTCTCGGTCGGGAACAAATTCCTCCCTATTCACGTAGTAGAGCCGTTCAGCGGCCAGCACGTGGGATGGAATGTCGCCCAGATCGATATTCTCGTTTAGAAGAGCGATCTGCCGCTGGATGACGTCTTTCGGCGTCTTGAAGCGGTTCGGCATGGTCAGGACCAAATTGTAACGCCCTGCCACAACGCCTTTTGTAACAGCCGTCTCAAATAGGGCGATCGCCCGCTCGCGATCTCGTTCAACCCCGATCCCGCGTAGATAAAGCACGCCGAGATTGTTGGTGGCTTCACCATTGCCGAGGAATCTAAGATACTGGAAAATCAGTGCAGCGGGATAAGGTTTGCTTTCGGTGATCCAGAGGACGGCTTGACGGTTCATCTGCTCGGCCAAGGGAAGTATCAACCCCAACGAGAAGAGTATCATGCCGACAAGGCCAACAATCGGCAAAGCTGAGTATATCCGCCGCAATCCATCCTCCGACTGTTGCCTGATGTGCTGCCGGAGGACTTAATCACAGCCGCGTTAACGTCTTCTTATTAGCTCATTTAGCCTTTGATGTTTGCTCGGCAGTACACATTCAAACGTTCGTTTGTGGGCGTCGTCCTTCTAGGTGGCAAAGTCGCCGATGAAGCTATTGTCGCGAAGGATGGTGGCCCATGATTCATTTGAGCCCATCGCTTTGTCGTCAAGACGGATGGGGAGGAGCATCCGCTGATCCGGTGAACGCGCCCTGGCAAAGCATTGCTTCTCTTTGGCCTCGAGCCAGCCGCTGCTAAGCGCATTCTCCGACGGGATCGGACCGATTTTGTCCTTTGTGCGAATACACAATCGATATTGCCACCGACTTCCACGTTATGGGGCGAGAACCAGTAGCGGACCCAAAACGACGTTCGAATTTGATCCCATAGCAGTAGCCAACGATCAGCATGCGGATCGTCAGTTCCGGCCCCAAAGAGGGGCGGCCAACCAATCACGCTTTGGTTCGCCCTCAGCGCCTGACGTACCCTCTCAAAGTGACGAAGACATCAGTCTTGCAAACCAGACGATCGGCGGGACCACGGCCTGAGAGCGTTAGGATCCGTGGCTTACGAAGGCGCTGACCGTAGGCACCGCCGCACACTCGGCGTGAACGGTTCGAAGCTGCCCGCTATCTCAGGTGTGATGAACCGCCAGTTTGCGAAGACAGCAATCCACAAAGCAAGACAATTTGCAATTTAAACGATTTTATGCAAGTCTTCTTGCAGAAAGTGAGCCGGTATATGTCATTAATTGAAAAAATCTCTGATCAGGCCTCGACACTGACCCCAAGCGAGCGCCAGCTTGTGGAGACCGTGATCGAGAGCCCAACCGCTGCTGCACTTGGCACGGCCGGCGATTTGGCAAGAGCCGTAGGCGTACACGAGGCAACGGCCTCGCGGCTTGCTAGGAAGCTCGGCTTCGACAGTTACGCGGCCTTCCGCGACGCGCTTCGCGACGAATTTATCGCGACGCGTGAAACCGCCACCCGGTTCGAAAAAACCATTGCCGAAACCGCGTCGGACACGATCCTCGGCAAGCTGGCGCATGACGAGGCGCAAGCGCTTGGCCGGATCGAGGAATACGTCAAACCCGATCAGATCACCGAGGTCGCAGGCATGCTTATGAAGGCGAGCCGCATCTTCATTTATGGCTACGGCAATGCCGAAGTGCTGGCGCTGATGATGGTCAAGCGGTTCCGTCGCTTCGGCAAAGAGGTTCAGCAACTCGACACCAACCCGCGGGGGTTGGCCGAACAAATGCTGGGACTCGAAGCGGAGAACGTGGTGTTGAGTTTTGCGTTCCGCCGCCCGCCCCGTGGCTACGCTGCGCTGATCGAAACGGCGAAGGAGGCGGGGGCCAAGACCATAGTCATCTCAGGAAAACTGGGCGCGTTGCTTGCGCCCCGCCCCGACCATCTTTTGGCCGCGCCGCGCTCAGGCGATCCTGACGCATTTCAGACGCTGACCGTACCGATGACGGTGTGCAACGCCATCGTCATTGCCGCTGGACTTACAGCGAAGCAAGAATCGCTGAAGAAGCTCGATCGGCTGGGACAGTTGATAGAGCGCTTCGAATAATGACGAACCCAAGGGAGGATCACATGAAGGTTCTGAACGCAGCACTCATAAGCGCGGTCGGTGTTCTTTTTTCTACGGCGGCCATGGCTGATGGACACCTGAATGAAATGGGGCCGGCGGAGCTTCTGCCCCTGGCCCAAAAAGAGGGCACATTGACGGTATACTCTTTCACCAGTCGGATCGGGAAGGTCGAAAAGGCATTCGAAGAAGCGTATCCGGGAATTGATTTGCAGGGCTTCGATATCTCCTCGACTGAGCAGATCGCTCGACTCAAAGCCGAGACGCAGGCAGGCGTCACTAATGCCGACGTGGTCTATATCTCTGACACGCCAGTGGTTCTGACCGAGCTGTTGGAGGCCGGAATCGTCGCACCATATGTGCCGCCGCGCATCGCCGATCGGGTGCCCGAGCAATATAGGAGCCCGCTCCTGGCGCAGCGTCTCTCGACGAAGGTGCTCATGTACAACGAAGAGGCCAATCCCGATGGTGCTCCGGTCAGCAACCTCTGGGAACTGACGACCGATGACTGGACCGGACGCGTGGTGATGGTCGATCCGTTGCAGCGCGGCGATTACCTCGACCTTATGACCGAGATCGTGCTGCGTTCGGACGAGATGGCCGCAGCTTACGAGGCACAGTTCGGACAGGCGATCGACCTGGATGGCGCAGCCAACGCAGGCGAGAAATTCATCGCAGATCTCTTCTCCAACGACGTGATCCTTGTGGGCTCGACTGACGATGTGAACGCCGCGGTTGGTGCCTTGGGACAAGAGAAACCTCCGGTCGGCTTCACCAGCTATTCTGACCGCCGCGACAACGAGGAAGAGGGCTGGGCGCTGCAGGTCGCAAATGCTGTTGAGCCCGCGCCGGGCATCATCTTCCCCGCCGTGCTCGCGTTGGCTGCAAAGCCCAACAACCCCGCCGCCGCGCGACTCGTCATTGACTTCCTTATGGGCGACGAAACCGAGGTTGGCGGGCCGGGGCTCAAGCCATTTTATGTCGCCGGTGACTACGTCACCCGGACCGATATCCCGCCGCATCCCGACGCGGTGCCGCTCGACGAGTTTACCGCCTGGCGGCTCGCACCAGCCAAGACAGCGACGATCCGCGCTGAAATCGGCGATCTGATCCTGACGCTTCAGTAACGAATGGTCCGGATAGGGACGGGCGTGGCGACGCGCCTGCCCCTGCGCTATCGTCGCCCCGCGAGCCAAGGATGAACTCGATGGCGGATGCTGCCATGGGCGGTCAGGGACGGCGCGTGTTCTTTCAACAGGGCACGATGCTGAAGGCGGTGGTCTTGATCCTTCTGGTCGCGCTGATCGTCCTGCCACTGATCCGAACAGTGATGTTTACCTTGCAGCCCGACACGATCAAGGCGTGGTCAGACGTATTAACGGGGCGGCTATCCCAAAACTTGTTCTACAGGCCCCTGGGTAACACGCTACTGATCGGGGTCGTGGTCGCATCGGCTTGCGTGCTGCTGGGAGGCTTTCTGGCCTGGCTCGTGGTGATGACAAACGTGCCGTTCCGCAAGACCATCGGCATTATGGCCACGTTGCCGTTCATGATCCCGTCTTTTGCGGCAGCGTTGGCCTGGGGAACGCTCTTTCGCAATGATCGCATCGGCGGTCAGGTCGGATGGCTGGAGGGGTTGGGGCTCGACATCCCAAATTGGCTGGCCTGGGGCATGGTGCCGACGCTTATCGTGCTGACCCTCCATTATTTCAGCCTCGCCTTCACGATCATCGCGGCGGCCCTGGCCACGGTGAGCTCTGACCTAGTTGAGGCGGCACAAATCGCAGGCGCGAAAGGACGGCGCATCCTCATGGGGATCATCCTTCCGGTTACGACGCCAGCACTGGTGGCGGCCGGGTCACTCTGTTTCGCGGGTGCGGTATCAAACTTTGCAACGCCCGCACTGTTGGGTTTGCCGGTGCGCATGCAAACGCTATCCACCCGCCTTTTCGGCATGATCGAGGTCGGTCAGGTCGGACGCGGCTACGTGATTGGCATCCTGCTCGTGCTGATCTCTGGCGTTTTCCTCTGGGCCGGCAACCGGATCGTCTCGGGTCGGCGGTCCTATGCGACGATTACTGGCAAGGGCGGGCGGGCCAAGCGCTTCGACCTACGCGGGGCACGCTGGCCGCTCTGCGCCGTCGCGGCAATGATCTTGCTCAGCTCTACCGTGATACCAGTCATTGTCCTGACAGCTTCCAGCCTTGCGCCATCTTCGGCGAACCTCTTTTCCAACTGGACGCTGCACTATTGGCTCGGTCAGAGCGACACGTCCTTCGCGCAAGGAATTCCCGGCATCGCTTATAACGAGGATATCGTCCGGGCGCTGGCGGTCACGTTGGGTCTAGGTACTGCGGTAGCCCTCACGGGCATGCTTGTCGGGCTCTTGGCTTCCTACACCACGGCCAGATTCCGCGAGGGTTGGGTATCGGCCGCCATCACGCAGATCAGCTTTCTGCCCCTTCTGGTGCCCGGCATCGCGTTCGGCGCAGCCTATATCGCCTATTTGGGCGCTCCTATAGGTCCGTTGCCGGCGCTTTACGGCACCTTCGCGCTCTTGGTCATCGCGGGAACGGCCTATCTGTTGCCATTCTCGGTCCAGACCGGCCGCGCCGTGATCCAGCAGGTCGGCGGTGAATTGGAGGAAAGTGCACGCATCACCGGCGCCAGCTTTGCCCGCAGGCTCTTTGCCATTACCGTGCCGCTGGCGATCCGTGGTCTCGCGGCCGGCGGCATTCTGATCTTCGTCAAGATCGTCCGCGACCTGTCATTGGTCGTGCTGCTCTTCACGCCCACCATGCCGGTCCTGTCAGTTGTGGCCTATCGCTACGCCTCTGAGGGCTTCGGACAGTTCGCCAACGCAATCACAGTCGTCATACTGTTCATCTCCATCGCCGCCACGCTGATCGCCAACCGGCTACAATCCAAATCCCAGCCCTGGCTGCAGAACTGAAAGGTCCCATGCTGGAAATTCGCAATCTCACCAAACGGTTCGGCGATTTCGAGGCGGTCAAGGACGTGTCGATCTCGGTGCCCGATGGCGCGTTCCTCGTGCTGCTTGGGCCTTCCGGCTGCGGCAAGACTACGCTTCTGCGGATGCTGGCCGGTCTTGAATTGCCCTCGGCCGGGCGGATCGAGTTCGACGGGACACCCGTGTCGGACGGGGATCGCAACTGGATTGTCGATCCCGCCAAACGCAACTCTGGGCTCGTGTTCCAGTCCTACGCGCTCTGGCCACATATGTCGGTGCGCGGCAATGTCGAATGGCCGCTGAAAGTCATGAAGATGCCAAAAGCCGAGCGTACTGTCCGAGTCGCGGAAGTGCTGACAATGCTTGACATTGGGCAATTGGCAGAACGGTACCCCAACGAAATCTCGGGCGGGCAACAGCAGCGCGTCGCCATCGCTCGCACCATCGCGCCAAGGCCCTCAGTCCTGTTGTTCGATGAACCGCTTTCGAACCTCGACGCCAAGCTGCGGGTCGAGATGCGGACAGAACTGATGCGCCTGCACCGAGCGACCGGGGCCACCACCGTCTACGTTACCCATGACCAAATCGAGGCGATGACCATGGCGTCCCACGTGGCCGTGATAAACCATGGCCGGGTGCAGCAATTCGGTACGCCCGCCGATTTGGTGGACCACCCCGAAACGGCTTTCGTGGCCACCTTCGTTGGCACGCCGCCCAACAACATGGTGCCAGTCGCAAAGAACGGTACTTGCTACAAAGTGGGTGGACGGCGCATGCGCCTGACCCCGCCTGTGGATGACTGCATGGCTATGTATCGCGCCGAGGCGGTGACGCTGAGCGATAGCGAGGGCGAAACGACTCTGCCAATGGAGCTGATCGAAACAAGCGCCATCGCCGGGCGCATGATGGTCACTGGCCTGCGCGACGGGCTACGCCTGACTGCCATCGTGGATCGGATTCCTGAGGTTCGAGTCGGCGAAACGGTCCAGTTTCGTCTGCCGCCACAACCCGATGGCTGGTTCGGGCTCGACGGCGAAAGGATCGGCTGATGCGTTTGTTGTTGGTCCGCCATGGGCAATCCAAATGGAACGCCGCACGGCGGCTCCAGGGTCAGGCTGATGTCGGGCTATCCGATCTTGGCGAACGTCAAGCCGACGCATTGCGCCCGACGATCGAAGCCATCGGCTACTGCCGTGCGGTTTCCTCCGATCTGGAACGCGTAAGAGAAACCGCGCTTCGGATCGGAGCACATAATCCGGAGTTGACGGAAGACCTGCGTGAGATCGACGTGGGTGACTGGACCGGTCGTGGCATTGACGAGATACGCGCCGAAGATGAGGCGGCATACCAGGGATGGCGCGCCGGCACGTCTGCTCCGCCGGGCGGAGAATCCTGGGTGGACTTCGTCGACAGGGTCACCGGTGTGATCGAAACACAGCGACGCGATTCTTTCGAAAATCTGCTTGTCGTCTGCCACGGTGGCGTTATCCGCGCGATCCTTCAGCACTATGTCGGCCTTGAACCTGCACACATAATCCCGGCAGCACCCGCAAGCCTGAGCACACTCCGGCTTGGCAAAGAAGGGCCGCCTCGGCTGGAGTTATTCAACTATTTGCCGAACAGCCTGAATTTTGAAGCGCCGGATTGATGTGCGTCGGGCCCCAATTCCTCGCCGCCGGCAATGCCCGGTTCACATGACGTCGATCAAAGCAGACATCTGTCGTTCCCACAGTACCCAGCCCCTAGGAACCCCATATTAAACTTGCCACGTTTTGCGCGAACAACGGCTCTCTCTTAGAGCGATTCTGCATGAAGGTGCTAATCGCTAGACACAGTTTCAGTATCTATCTGATCGCAAATAAATTTAGTGGGAATTGCTACTTTGGACATAGTCTTACGCTCATCAAGCTTGCCAAAACGATGATGCTCGCGACAGGTTTTCGCACCACGTCGCCATAGAGCTTCTGGCGAGAATGCGCTCGACAGCTGACACGCCAGGGCGAATTCCGGTTATAAAGGCTGCTTTGCCCAGCAACGTGGGCGCGGCTCGATGTGGCCCTAACTCACACCTCTAACCTCAAGTGGTCAAAGGCCTCTCAAAACTGCGAAGGTCTTGGCAGGCGGTTTTGATTATCGATACGAACGCTCGCACTATGAGGGGCTACGCGTTGCTCATACCCGCCATCATCGCTCCCAAAGCGACGACGTGTATCAGCATGATTGCCCTGTCGTTCCAGAGCAGACCAACGATGAACCAGCCGAGGACGCCTATGAGGAACAGGTATAGGTTCCATGGCGTCCACCCAAAGGCAGTCGCTGTATACCCCATGATCTGAACTACCGATGACGCCCATTTGACCGCGCTGACAACATGATCATTTCTGGGCAGAGTGATCGCTGCGTCAGACGGCACGGGTCAGTCCGCCGTCGATTCTGAGGTTCTGTCCGGTCATGTAGCCGCCTTCTTCAGACGCAAGCCAGGCGATCAACGAGGATACCTCTGCCGCCCGCCCATAACGTCCTAACGGAATGCGCGCTCGCCGATCCTCGGTCTCCGGCAAGCTATCAATGAAGCCCGGCAGGACATTGTTCATGCGGATATTCTCTTCGGCGTATCTGTCTGCGAAGAGCTTTGTGAACGCCGCAAGGCCAGCGCGGAATACGCCCGAGGTCGGGAACAATGGATCAGGTTCGAAAGCCGCAAAGGTCGAGATATTGACGATCGCGCCACCACCCTTTGCCTGCATTAACGGCGTCACCAGGCGCGTGGGCCTGATTACATTCAGGAGGTAGACTTCCATACCCGCATGCCAGTCATCGTCAGAGAGGTCGAGTACCGGGCCCTTTGGACCATGACCGGCAGAATTGACCAAGACGTCGACCCTTCCCCAACGTTCCATTGCGCCGTCGACTAAGGCAGCCAGGTGATCCGGCGAGAGGTTTGACCCGGTGACGCCGAATCCACCCAACTCCACGCCCAAAGCCTCGCCTTTCCCTGAGGATGAGAGAATTCCGACGCGGAAGCCATCACTGGCCAGCCGTCGCGCTGCATCCGCTCCCATGCCTGATCCACCGGCAGTGACAAGCGCAACTTTTTCTATAGTCATGGATGTCTCCTGATTTGTCGTAACCCTACTTTAGCTAGGCTTCATGTGAAATTCATGCGATATTTGGTGTGAGGAGACTATAGGAAAACTAGTGTCACATGAGCCGACTTCCACCACTAAACGCGTTACGCGCCTTTGATGCAGCGGGCAGACATCTGAATTTCCGCTTAGCAGCAGACGAACTCGGCGTCACGCAGGCAGCGGTTGCTCAGCAGGTGCGCCTTCTTGAGGAACGCCTTCGAATGCAGCTATTCAATCGGCAGCCCAAGGGACTGGCATTCACCGCGCCGGGGCGCGGCTATCATGCCAGAATCGCAGTTGCCTTCGAGGACTTGCGCTTAGCTACCGAACAGCTTCGTCCCGAGCCGACCTCGGCCTTGATTAGTGTAACTCCGACATTTGCTGCAAAATGGCTGATACCGAACCTTCCTGAGTTCACAGCCGCGCATCCGGACATCGACCTTCGTATCTTGGCGACCGAGTCTGTTTCCAGTTTCCATGGAGACGGGATCGATCTTGCTGTCAGACAGGGCCAGCCACCTTTCGGCGCGTCCCTGGAAGCCGTAAAGCTATTTCGGAACGACGTCGTCGCCGTTACGGCACCAGGCCTGGCGTCGAAAAATGGCCGTCCGATCGCAGGCGCGAGGTTGGCGGATCTGCCAAAGGTGCACGATACCCACGATCTTTGGCCGGCTTTTCTGAGCATGCTAAAGGTCAAGGATCGCGGCCAACGTGGATTGCGACTAAGCCAGACGGCATTGGCTATCGACGCAGCACGGGAAGGTCAGGGCGTGGCTCTGGTCAGCAGGTTTCTCGTTGATCGAGATCTGGAAGCCGGTCATCTCGTTCAAGTCACACCTGAAGTGTTGAGTGGCGGTCAGGACTTCTATTTGCTGACTCAGCGTCCACCCAAACGGAAGCGCTCTACGGACTGCGTCGCGGCATGGTTATCATCAAGGGCTGAGAACGATAGCCCGCCATCATTCATACGTCTTTGAGCAGGTTTTGAGGGGGGTTTTGCACATCTCGCTCAAGGCGCTCCCGTCGGACATGCGCCTGAAGCCGCCATTCCGTGTAGCTTTCTGCCGGAACGGCAGCTGGGCCAAGCATTGCAGACAGATGGTCGGGAGCGCTAGCTTCTCTTTTCTATGCGAAGCCGTCATCCCGCCCAGCTGGATTTCTGTCGCAGTCTACCGCGAATGGCTGGCATCCCTTGATCACGTGTTACAGGCGACCAATTAGCATGCCTCAATTACCCGGCAATCAAACGAAAGCAGACTTTCATGCCTCCCGACACACCAGATATCCTTCCATTTGAAAAGAGATTTGCCCGGTACAATGACACGCTCTGTCCCGGCTTAGCGGTGATGGTAATAGAAGATGGAGTTACAAAATTTAAGAACGGCTATGGTCTTCGCAATCTTGAAACTAAGGAAAAAATTGATTGCGATACCAATTTCAGAATGGCCTCTGTATCAAAACAGTTTACCGCGATGTGCATTGCTATACTTGAAGAAAGAAAAGATCTTTCGAGTGACGATTACATTTGTCATTATCTTTCCGACCTGCCCAAATACATGAGTGATATAAAGATCAGCCATTTGGTTCATCACCTAAGTGGCTTGCCGGATTATTCGAATGAACTTTGGAGCTCTGACAAGAGCAAACCTTTGATTAGCAATCATGATGTTTATGCGTTCTATAAAGGTAGGAATGCATTAGACTTTAAGGCAGGTGAGCGGTTCGAATACAGCAATGGCGGTTACAGTCTTCTTCCCCTACTGATTGAGAACGTCACGGATCAATCCTTTCCAGCCTTTATAAAAAGCAACATATTTGAGCCTGCAAATATGGAAAACACAGCAATCATCGAATATCCCTCAAACATCCAAAACCAGGCTATATCATATTCAG
The DNA here is from genome assembly GCA_028285265.1 of Geminicoccaceae bacterium. Lineage (GTDB taxonomy): Bacteria > Pseudomonadota > Alphaproteobacteria > Geminicoccales > Geminicoccaceae > JANQPX01. The sequence goes on along the minus strand of JANQPX010000049.1, from coordinate 7,932 downwards.
AATGGCCTTTTTTCGAAGACATTGACTTCAATACTGGCAACGCACTTCAAGGAGAGGATGGCGTCTACACCTCGCTAAACGATGTGGAAGCGTGGATATCTGCTATCGAAAATAATACGCTAATTGGCCCGGCGATGACTAAGAAAGTGTTCTCTGCCGTCCAGGATAGTCGTGGTAGGAAGGTAAACTATGGTTATGGTTGGGGTTTTGATGAAATCTACAAACACAAGCTCATCGTCCACACTGGTGGATGGGTTGGCTTCAATTCCATGGTTGCATTTGTACCGGATAGAAAGATTTGGTTTGTTGCATTTTCGAACACCAATGCAATTGATTCGGAGAATGCAGCGCTAGAAATGGCTAAATATTATTTGAAAGAAAATACTGATAAATTCGAATAATTGGATAAGAAAACCAAAACACCCTCGAATTGATCTATTACTACTATTATCATGACATCAAAGAAAGACGATCAGTTTTCTTTTGCGGAGCGACCTCAATCATCTAAGGCGCCTTTAAGACCGGTTGCGAATAACCAGATACGACACTCTATCGCTGAAGAACGTCTGGCAGAAAGGGGCCGGTCACCGAACGTCCGAGCAAACTCTAGCCGATCGCGTGCCAACGACAACGGTCTCTGTTAACCTCTTAAGCTACATCGTCATGCCCCGCTCGTTGGTGACGTTGTCTGCGCCGTATCATGGCCAAACCTGAATGTGGACCATCGGCTTTGGTTATCGCGGATCCGACGAGCTTGCGTCGACCTACTGTGGACACTTGTTGCCGTTCACTTGCCGCGCGCACAACAGTTTTTCAAACATGAAGGCGCCTTTTCGACATGCCCTTCGACTTGGAGGGCCAAGGTCGCGCCATCCTGTATGCCGCTCCACGCCTCGGCGCTGACCTGAGGGACCGGTCTCGGCCCCATCGGCACTTTGTGAGCGCAGACCTCGCCAGCCCGGACTTGAGTGAGAACATGAGGAAGTCCCTTGAGCAAAGCTTGTTCCCAATCCAAATATCGGGGCGATCAGGCTGCGGCGACAGTCCCTAGGCCATGGAGACAGTCGCCGCTTTCGCCCTGAAGCGCTACCCGTTCATGAGGAATATCGTCACGCCGGCGCGTGGCTGGCGCTCTCCTGCTGGAAAGGCTCGTTCAAGCTAACGACGGTAATCACGGCAGCCGCATTGACCCAATAGTACCAGGCGTCAATCCCGGTGAAGCCGAGCAGAAACGGCGCTAGTAGGAAGGCGACGCCGACCAGAAAGTCGATAGCGACATGAGCCTTGTAGGGTATCACGCGCAGCAGACCGAACTGATGATCTGTGAAGAGCGTCAGAACGAAGGCGGCGGCGCCGGCGACGACGGCAAGCCAAAGCGCAAGCGGATTGGAGCTGCCGAGCTGCAACACGAAGGGTAGGATCATCAGACTGAGCGCAACGGGATAATCGAGATAGGCATGCATGGTCTTAGTGACGAAACGAGGGACCATTGGATGTCTCCTAGGTCTGTTTGAGGGAACGCCGATCGACGCCGCCATGACGGGACCGGCTCGGGAAACGGAAGAACGCCCTTGGCGTCAAGGCTTCTCCAGGATGGGGTAGAAAGTGGTGAACACCATGTCGTGGGTTGCGTTGGCGGTATGGCAGGATGCGCAGGTATCGTTGGGCGCCGCCGCGGCGACCTCGGCGTAGGGCGGGGCGTGATGGCCGAAGTTGAAGAAACCCCATCCATTGGTGTCCGCGAAGCGTTCGCTGTCCTTCACCATCATGTCGATGCCCGCAAAGCTCTTGGCAAAATAGCCGCGGCCGGAGGCCTCGTCGCGTGATCCGTCTTCGTAGTCGCCCTCCTTCAGAAGGACGAGTTCCTTGACAATCGTTGTTCCTTCGGGAAAGTCACCGGTCTCTTTGTAGTGGGCATAGGCGCCGGGCTCGACATAGACATGATGAAACTCTGGAAAGCCGGCCTCGCCACCATTGAGCCCATTGGGGGTGAGTGGGGCGCCAAGAAAAACCCATTCCCGAAAGCCTTCGGGAATGGACGTCTCGTTTTGCTCAGTGATTAGAGCAGGGCCATTTTTGGACATCTGGGCCAAAGCCGTGTCGGCCGGTGGGCTTAAGAAGAACGCGGCGGTCACGCCCGCTATAGCAACAGCAAAAGCTGAAGCAGAAAGTCCGGGCGATCGCTGACGATGATCCATGGCATTTCTCCGCGATTTTTCGAGTTGGTCAACTGAACATCGTCAGAGAACCGGAGCAGGCGCGTCTTGTGAATGCCAGATCGTTCGAACAATGAGTCAGATCGTTCAGGCTTGTGGACGACCGAGCTTAGTCGTGGGATAAGGGCTGCATGCTGGATCTGTTAAGCGATATCCTCACGCAGCTTTCCCTGAAGGGCGTGCTGTACTTCAAGACATCGTTCACCCCGCCTTGGGGCGTGGCCGTGCCCGCTTACGAGCTTGTCGCCCGCTTTCACTTCGCCCATCGAGGCCATTGTGTGGTGGCGATCGATTCTATGGGGGAGACGGTTCGTCTTGCCCAAGGCGATCTCATCATCATCCCCCATGGCGCAAGTCATACGCTTTATCACGGGCACTCTCCCGATGCGGTCTTGCCGCTGGACACCGTGCTGGCGGACTCCGGGTTTCAAGGCCATGGCGTGTTGGTTCATGGCGGCGGAGAAGGCGATGGCGAAGAGACCCAGCTGATCTGTGGACACTTTGCATTCGCTCGCTTTGCAAAACACGTCCTGATCGAACGGCTTCCGCCTTACATCCACGTTCCGAATTACGGCGAAAATGCCGGCCGCTGGATGGAGGCGACCTTGCGACTGATCGGCGATGAGGCTGGCGGCACTAAAATGGGTGGCGATCTGATCGCGCTCAGAATGTCCGAAGTCATCTTCGCGCAGGCGGTTCGGCACTTCATCGAGAGCCAAGGGGCTGAGCAAGCAGGTCTCAATGGCTTCGCTGATGCAAAGCTCTCCCGAGCCCTCACTGCCTTTCATCAATGTCCGGCAGACCCATGGACAGTTGACAGCCTCGCACGCATCGCAGGCCTATCGCGCACCGGGTTTGCGCAGCAATTCTCGCAGAAACTTGGCATGACACCGATGCAATACCTGACCTCCTGGCGCATGCAGATCGCCCGCCGCAGCCTGGCCGAAGAACAGATGTCGGTATCGGAGGTGGCGGCCATCGTCGGCTATCAGTCGGACGCTGCCTTTGCCAGGGTCTTCAAGAAGGAAGTTGGCCTCACGCCGGCTGCTTATCGCAATGTTCGCTGATCCATAGGAATCGTTGCTTTGGGTCCCAGTCCGTCTCAAATCACCAATGTCAGAGGCAGCAATTTCCGACTCTGGCGTTGGCACAATCTTGTTATCGAACTTCGAGCGGATAGGCGCCCGAAAGCCGCCAAAATATGCGATTTTCTGGCGGGTTAACAGCATCGCTGCGCATTGCGGATAGTTAGCCGGAAGCGCTAGCGTCGCAAGTCGATCCTAGGTAGACACCGGGGCAATGTGGACGGCGGCAAGGTACGCAGCCCCAAGGATGCCTGTGAGCACAATCAAGGCCCATGAGCTGAAATTATTGAATTCGTACGCAGGATGCCGTCGGAACAGTATGTGAAGACCGACATGCACTATCGCAAACGCCGATAGTCCAAGCCTAGTTGCGCTCGCAACTTCGTCATCTCCGCCCCATAGAAGAAGGGTGAACAAAGGCACGTGCAACCAGATGAAGACCTGTTCCCCGATTCGCTCAGGCAAAAAACTGGTGACAGGTAGCACGCGCCACTCGTGACGCTTGACGGCATCGAGCTCATGCGTGAAGAACGCGCCCACCATTGCGTAATAGAGAAGGTCCATCCAATTACTCCGGAATTGGGTATCAGCCGCACTGAAGTGTAGCAACTGCGACGTGTCCATTCATGACACCAACTATCCGTCCGGCGGCCCCTCAGTGAAGAAAAACCCCGCCTTAGCAACCATAACAGCAACACTGACATCGAAATTCCGGTTGCGGCCATGCCAAGAACATGATGTTGAGAGCGTCTTGCAGATGGGAGGGGATCATGTTGGCAAAAGGCCATGGATATTCAGGCAAGCCACTTTATCAGAAGCTTGGCCTGAAGCCTGGCATGAGGTGCTTGGCAATCAATTCACCAGAACACTACGACGATTTGATCGCCGGTGCCAAAAATGTATCGTTTGTCGGACATGACGACATGGCCGATTATGTTCACTTATTTTGCCGCACATCGTCCGACCTCGTAGAGGGCGCTGAACACGCACTTCGGTGTGTAAGAGAGGGCGGCATGTTGTGGGTTTCGTGGCCGAAAAAATCCTCAGCGTTGTTCCAGAACCTGACAGAAGACGAATTGCGAGCGGTCATTCTGCCCCTTGGCTGGGTCGATGTGAAGGTCTGCGCCGTCGATGGCGACTGGTCAGGGTTAAAGTTTCTTAAACGCCGAGCTTGATCCAACCGATTTTGGCCACTGCGGCCGGGCAATATCATTCACAGCAATGAAGGATCTTGGCACGAAGGAGGAATCAGGCTTCTGGCAGAAGTCGCTCCGAAAGCGGCCCCTTCGGGAATCGGTCGAAAGACCGAGTCTGACCCAACTGAGACACTTGCACTTCTGGCCCAGAGATGTTTTGCGATCTGAAAGAGATTGCAACTGCGCTTGTCAGGCACCTGCCGAGCTGTCGGAATTTGGTGGAGTCACCTTCTCATGATCAGCCGCTTTGGCAAGGCTGTATCAACGAACGTCTTGAGCGATGATGCATCCGCCAATTAAGGTGCGGCTTTGAAGCAATAGTTTAAGCGGATGGATCCATGAGTAATACCGCATTAGGACCCGCGGAGGCACTTGTAGAAGCACAAGCTCGCGAGGCAGCAACCAAGCAAATTCTCGACGTCATCAGTCAGTCGCGAGATGACGAAAAACCTGTTTTCGATGCAATTCTAAAACACGCTCAGCGGCTCTGCAAAGCGCCACTGGCTTTCCTGTCGCTGGTCGACGATGCAAGAACGAAGGTTTTCATCCCAGCGCAACGTGGGGCACGCCCTGCATTTGCTGACGTCTTGGAGGCTTTTGTCGAGCCGATTGAGCGTTCGGAGCTGCTGGCAGTGCGACCTGTCGTCGATCCCCAGGTCATCTTGCAGGACGACATCGCTGACGACGATCTATACCGAAATCGCGATCCTCGCCGCGTCCAGATGGTCGAAGTCGAGGGCGTGCGCTCGATTCTCGTTGTGCCGCTTGTCAGCGGTGGCCTCGGGATCGGTGGCATTATCCTCTATCGTCGTGAAGTCGATCCCTTCTCGGAGGACGATGTTGCACTGGCGCTGAACTTCGCCGCTCAGGCCGTGATCGCCATCGAGAATGCTCGTCAGTTCAAGGCGTTAGAGGCACGTACTGAAGAGGTCCAGGCTCTCAATGCATCACTTGAAGCTAGGGTCGAGGAGCAGGTCGCTGAGATCGAACGGATGAGTCGACTGAAGCGTTTCCTGTCGCCGGCGGTGGCTGACGCGGTCGTATCTTCGGGCGATGACAAGTTGCTCTCCAGTCACCGGGCGTTATTGGGCATTCTGTTCTGTGACATTCGAGGGTTCACGGCATTTTGTGAAACGGCGGAGCCGGAAGAGACTATCGAGGTACTTCAGACCTATCATGAAGAAATGGGAAAGCTGATTGTTGCCCATGGAGCAGGTGTCGACCATCGCTGGGGGGATGGCATCATGGTGCTGTTCAACGATCCTCTTCCTTGTGAAGATCCTGCTGGTGATGCCCTGAAGCTTGCTATTGCTATGCGCGCGCGAATGCAGGGATTGAGCAAGTGTTGGAAACGGCTCGGACACCGTCTTGGCTTCGGCGTCGGAATTTCGCTTGGCTATGCCACTGTGGGCATGGTCGGGTCCGAAGGTCGCTTTGACTATACAGCGAATGGGACAGCAGTGAATCTGGCTTCGAGGCTTTGCGATGAGGCAGAGGATGGAGAAATCCTGTTGAGCCCACGGGCACGCATCGCCGTGGAAGATGAAACCGAGACCGAGTCTCGAGGGGAAATTAGGCTGAAAGGTATTCAGACGCCCGTCGAAATTTTCAAAGTCGCCAGCGCCACGAGCAACGAAGGGTCGAGTTAGTTCGGCAAGTCTCTGAACAGCCCGCAAGTGCTTTGGCTCTGGCCCATAATGTCCATGTTTGGCACTTCCTAGTCATGTGGCTTCAGGCAGAAATGCGCTCGAGAGCGGTCCCTTCGGGGGCTGGCTCAGCCTTCTGGCAGCTCTCGGGCCGACAACGGACATAGCGCAGGCTGCGTTAGGGTCAAATTTTGACCCACTCCGGTTCCAAGGAGCGACGGCTATTCTGGCTGGAATGAGCCCACTCCAGACCTCCGTTCAAATAGCCGTTCTGGAGAGAAAGAGCCTGCCTCTTCCAAACGAGAAACGCCCAATGTCGGCTTTTGGGGTTAGCTTTGCGCGTCCGGGTCTGCTGTTGCTTCTGGCAGACCCGGAGCAATTCACGTCAGTTGGCACGGATCAGAGGTTGTTGCAGCCCGACCGTCGGGCGGTTCTCGGGATAATAAAAGCCGGTGCCGTCGACGTGCTTGCCGCCCATAAAGAGCATGTTCGGAGTGTCTTCACGCACATAGAGAAAGTCATGATCAACGACAAACTCGTTGCCATCCATGAAGCGTAGAAGAACACAGGGCACGCCCAGGATGTCACGGGTCTCGCCGACTACGAAGGGGCCTTCTCCGCACGCACCATCCGGCAGTTGGTTCAGTTGTTCAGCCATGGGCGGGGCCAGCACGGTCAATTGAAGTTGCCGGTTTAGCACGTAGTCCTGCGACCAAGCTCCCTCCGCTGCAGGGTTTGCATCGTGCCACACCACGCCCCCTGCGAAATCGTAGGACACCGCCGGGATCGAACATGCCTCGTCGGCATAAACCGTGATGTTGGCGGAAAATCCGCCATCAGCATCGTAGGTGAAATCCCGCGTTAAGTATGTGGGTGTCGGGGCCATTCCGGGATTCTCTGCATTTTGCTGCGGACGCTTCTCACAGGCGATGGAAATCCAGTTTCCGACGATGCGAGATTGGAGACCTTCAAGCGACGTGTCCTGTGCCATCGCAGAAGTGGATAGGCAGGCCAGCAAAGCAGCGAAAGGAAGCAAGGGGTTCTTCATGATTTCCTCCATCAATTGACGATGGATGATTAATCTGCCCATATTTCTTTTTTTAACAACTAGTCAAAATAAAGAGAGATAGTCATGAAAAACATACTACCTGCGCCTGACCCTACCGAACACAGCTGCCCTGTCACGTATTGCCTCTCGATGATCGGCGGAAAATGGAAACCAGTGATCATTTTTTGCATCGCGAATGGCGTTGACAGGTTTGGAGCTATGCAACGTGCGGTGCCGGGTGTGACGAAACAGATGCTGACGAAGCAGCTGAGGGAGCTAGAGGCGGACCTGTTGATCACGCGAACGGTCTACGCGGAAGTTCCGCCGCGTGTCGACTATGCCCTCACAAAGAAGGGGCGATCCGTCCTGCCCATCATCGAGCAGATGCGGTTCTGGGGAGAGCAAAATCGCTCGTAGCTAAAACCGCCATTCAGCCAATGTCCGGTTTTGTGTAGGTTTCTTGCCGGTTTGGAAAATACCGCTTGAGTCCAAACATGGCACTTCCTGGTCATGCGGCTTCAGGCAGAAGTGCGCTGGATAGCGTCCTTTCGGGGGCTGGGTGAGCCTGAGAGTCAGCTCTCGGGCCGACAGCGGACATTGCGCAGGCTACGTGAGGGGCAAATTTTGACCCAAATCCGCCAGTCGAGCCGATCTTGCATTTGAGCTCTGGGACTGGACTACCAAGAAATCCCCTGCTCACCAGAAAGCGGCCTCAGCACGCCCAAGGAGCTTGGGGAGCTG
>JANQPX010000036.1 GCA_028285265.1 Geminicoccaceae bacterium | reverse complement strand
GCCTTCACAAGCTCGACGATCTCGCGAACCGTCAAGCCCGATATCATCAGTACCGAGGCAAGGCTCCTCAGCGCGTTGAACACTACTCTTCTTAGTCTTGTGATCTGCATTTTGTGGTATCCGGGAAAGCGGGTCAGAGCCTCCAAGTCCCTCCAGGGTGAAGAATCACCGGCGCCGTAGACATTAGCAAGCGCAGATTTCTTTCTGCCTTATTCTTTCTTCTTCATCGTGTTGCACCCGATTTCCGGGTCCGCCTATTTCGGCTATTATTCCTCGTCCTTCGCTCCTTCGGCCCGCGCCATGCAACTCTTTATCGACTACATCCCGATCATCTTCTTCGTTGCGGCCTATTTCTATGAAGACATCTACTTTGCAACCGCCGTGCTGATGGCGGTGATGCCGCTCGTGGTGATTATTCAGTGGCTGATAACGCGCAAAGTCAGCAAGATCTATCTGGCATCAACGTTGCTGGTGTTGGTCGCTGGAACGATTACGCTCGTCTACCGCAACCCGACTTTCATTTACTGGAAGCCGACCGTTCTCAATTGGGTGCTTGCAGCGATTTTTCTCGGCAGCCAATGGATTGGCGAGAAATCGATTGTACGACGCATGATGGAAAGCGCGGCCGATTTGACGGATAAGCAATGGTTCCAGCTCAATCTGATGTGGGTCGGGTTTTTCGTCGTCATCGGCATCGTCAACATCTACGTCGCCTATGGGTTCGGTGAAGAGTTTTGGGTCAAGTTCAAGTTGCCGGGGATGCTGGGCCTGACGGTGCTGTTCGTTGTCGCCCAGAGTGTGTGGTTGGCGATGGTGATGAAAGGGAAAGATACGGAGACCAGTGAGCCGGAGGTTTGAATGTGGTACGCGATCATCAGTGATGATGTGGAGAACAGCCTCGACCTGAGGAAAGGCGCGCGCGACGCACATCTCGCCCGTCTGCAAACACTGGTAAACGAAGGACGTTTACTGATCGCGGGGCCGCATCCGGCGATCGATGCCGAAGATCCCGGCACCGCAGGTTTCAGCGGGAGCTTGGTGGTCGCTGACTTCGAATCTCAGGAAGCGGCAGAGGCATGGGCGAGCGCTGATCCCTATGTGGCGGCCGGCGTCTACGCGCAGGTGCGGGTGAAGCCGTTCAAACGAGTCCTGCCTTGAGCGAAACACGCGAGCAGCGTATCCGGCGCTGCCTCGAAGAGGCCCTCGATCCCGTTGATCTCCTGATCAAGGATCAATCGCATCTACATGCCGGCCATGCGGGAGCGAAAGATGGCCGGGGGCATTTTGAAGTTCGAATCATTGCGGACGCTTTCGACGGGCGGAACCGCATAGAAAGGCACCAGTTGGTTTATTCGGCGCTCGGCGATCTGTTAGAGTCCGACATTCACGCACTTCGCATCAAGGCACTGGCACCGTCGGAGCAAGACTCCTGACAGCGGCTGCCCGCCCAAACCCGACAAAGGAATTCCAGATGGCCATGTTAGATGGTTCCAGACGTGCTGCGGCCGGCGTCGCCGCATCGATAGCGGGCGCGCTCATGATATTGGGCGGACCCGCGGCATTTGCTCAAGCGGTTGCGACCGTCAACGGCGTTGATATCGAGAGTTCGGTATTTGATTTCTACGTTCAGAATCGCACCCAACGGCAGACGGGAGACCTGACCGCAGCCGAAAGAGAAGCGTTGTTGGGCCAGATCACCGATATCTACCTGCTGTCGACTCAGGACGCAGCCGATGAGTTAAAGAACGATTCCGAGTTCCAGGCACAGATCGAGTTACAAACGCGGAGCTTGCTCGCCCAAGAAGTGGCGAACCGTTTTTTCGAAGCGGCGAAGGTAACCGAAGACGAGATC
>JANQPX010000015.1 GCA_028285265.1 Geminicoccaceae bacterium | reverse complement strand
GCCCTTGGCCGTGCTTGCTTTGAACCTGAAGCTGTCGTTGCCGGTTTCCAGGATGTGGCAGTGATGGGTAAGCCGATCGAGGAGAGCGGTGGTCATCTTGGTATCACTGAAGACGCTTGCCCATTCGCTGAAGCTGAGATTGGTGGTGATGGCGACGCTGGTTTGCTCGTAGAGTTTGCTAAGCAGGTGGAAGAACAGAGCGCCGCCTGAGGAGCTGAAGGGCAGGTATCCGAGTTCATCCAGGATGACCAGATCGAGGCGAAGCAAGCGATCGGCCAGGAGCGGTCATTCCTGCATAACCTCCTGGCTGTTAACCCGGAACCGCAGGGATCACCTGTCGCAGATCTGGCTCATTGTGCACGAAGGTGATGTTCAAAGCTGCTGTCACATCTACCGGCCAAGGCACGTGTTTCTCAATCACCGCCCGAATTTTGGCAAGACTATCGTCGTCCAGTTTGACACTTGCTCCGATGACCTGGTCTCGAAACTCATCAAACCTCTGAGACGGCAAAGAGAATTGGATGGTGATTGCGATGTTGGAGAATAGCATGTGATTGACGACCCATCCACCGGCCGCCGAAATAGCATCGTTCACGTCGGCGGTTACCTGATGTCGATCCACCTTGGTGACGCCCGAGATCATCAGAATTTCTTGTCTCATGCCTGACTGCACTTACGCTTGGCTCAGGATGAATCTAGCTTCAAAGTACGATAGCCGACGTACGAATTCACCATAAGTATCCATGATAACCACCAAGGCAGGCTGCTTGCGGCGGCTATCCTCGGTGGATTGGGACGGAACGGCCGCCCCGACTGCGATGGCGGTTCGTGCCAATTCTTGCCGCGGGAGAAGTACCCCGATCGTACCCAAACCGCTGTAACATGACATAATGTTTGCCATTGGCCAATATCGGGAGATTGTCATGGGTGTGCTGGATCGATTTCGGCTGGACGGCAAGCGGCTTTTTATCACTGGCGGCAGCCGCGGGCTCGGGCGGGAAATGGCATTGGCGATCGCCGAAGCCGGTGCGGATGTCACCCTGACCGGCCGCGATAAGCAAAGCTTGGAGGCGACCGCTGCCGACATTCGAGTTCTTGGACGTGATGCCTGGACGCTGCAGGCCGACATGGGTGACCCTGAGACTTGCGAGGCCGCATGCCGGCAGGCACTGACCGAGCAGGGGCCGTTCGACATTCTGATCAACAATGTCGGCGGTCGCCGCGATCCGACGCCTATCCATGAGATGCCGACGGAGAACTGGCGCCAGCTGATCGATCTCAACCTCACGAGCGCGTTCGTCTGCGCAAAGATGATCGGTGGCACCATGATTACCCGTGGCGAAGGCGGCCGGGTGATCAACATCGCCTCGATTAACGCCCTTGTCGCTGGCCGGAACATCGGTGGTCGGCACTATGAAAGCGCCAAGGCGGCGGTCGTTCAATTCACCCGTGCAGCTGCAGCGGACTGGGCAACCTACGGCGTAACGGTCAACGCGATCTGCCCTGGCATCTTCATGACTGAACCCAACCGGCGCTGGGCGCGTGAGCGACCCGAGGTGATCGATGGCATCAAGCAGCGGACGCCGATGGCGTCTTTCGGTCAGCCCGAAGATCTCGGACCGCTTGCTGTCTATTTGGCAAGCGATGCTTCACGTTTCATGACTGGTACAGTCCTAGTGATCGATGGCGGATACACGCTTTGGTAGCCATTCGAAACGATCGCATCGCGTGCCCACTATGTGATTCCAGACCTGAAGTCTCCCTGGCAAGTTCGACGTCACCCATGCCGTATGTCTCCGGTGGGGCAATTCGGGAATCTAGCTCTCCTGGTGTGATGTCTGCTATGCGCCACGAACCTGCCGTTTAGGCAGAAGTTTGTGCGATGTGGCTGCTTCCGAACGGATTTTGATGAAAAAGTTCCAAAACGAAGAAAGGCGAACGCAGAGCACGAGCAACCTTCCGGCCGAGCGTCGTCTTCCCGCCGCCGCCTGGTCCGAGGAGAATTATCCGGTTCCGACAGTGGGGTCGCAATGCTTTGCTCCGATGTAGACAGCTCTCGACCTCTGCTAAGCCGTCCGAAAATCAATGTCTGCTTCACAGTCTGGCAGCGCCTAAGCTTCGAGTCTCGTTGTGGCACACACTCTGCCGGAAACCTTCCGGGGGAGTGTGTGCCAGAAGCTGTCATTCGTGATCGTTCAAGCTAGCGACTAGGTAGTCGATGTAGCGGCGAAGTTTTGGTGCTTCGAAGGCTCGCTCGGGCCAAAGGATCCAAAGCGGCACTGGGATGATTTTTGCGTCCGCCAAAATCTCTAAGAACTCCCCAGTATCAAGTCCCTCCTGGACGAGTGCAGCTGGAAGCGCCGCCATTGCGAGCCCCGACCTGACTGCCCTGAATTGACCATGTAGGCTGTTGGTTGCAAGCGGGCCCGTCACAGCAATCTCGGTCAGACCGTCAACCGTCTCGAACTGCCAAGGGGCCTGACCGCCAGGTACATACCAGTGAGCGATTTTGTGATGGGCGAGATCTTGGACCTGTTTGGGCACTCCATACCGATCAGCATACCTCGGCGTTGCGCACAGGCAGAAATGGATATCAGCAAGCCTCCGAGATCTCAGACCCGGGCCGACAAGAGCGCCGGAGCGGATCGCGGCGTCATAGCCGTCGGCGATGACGTCAGTCTGGCGCGGGTCGACATCGAGTACAACGTCGAGACGTGGATGCTCACCGATGAAGTCGAGGGTTGGCGGCAGGATAAGATGCTCCGCGATGCCGGGCGGCACTGCTAACTTCAGCCGACCGGAGACAGCGGATGCACGCTCTCGCGTCTCTCGAAATAGGGCCTCGGATTCGTCGACAAGCGGCTTAGCACGCCTGAGATAGTGAGCACCGTCCTCCGTCAGTCCAACCCGGCGCGTCGATCGGTTGAGCAACGGAACGCCGAGCACCCCCTCCAGCTTGGCGACGTGGTGGCTAACGACGGAAGTTGACAGGCCAAGACGGCGCGCGGCTCCGGCGAATGATTGTGTTTCTGCAACCGCTACGAACACGCGCATCGCGGTGAGATCGTGCATCGATCATCCTAAGTTTCAGGACGGTATCTTCGATAGGGAGCATATTACCTCATAGAATCGAAGTCTTTAGAAGCTTGCGGGTTAACTGCAGATGGAGGATGTACCCGCTTGCGTTCGATCAATCCGGAACCGCACTGGACTTTGCCGATTTTTCTCGTGGCCTGTACCTGGGTGAGCGTGCTTTCCACCGATCTCTACGCGCCAAGCCTGCCGCATCTTCCAAGACTGCTCGACACGACAGAACAGGCCGCGAAGATGACGATGAGCTTCAACCTGGCAGCCTTCGCTTTGGCCCAGCTCGCCCATGGCCCGCTGGCTGATCGGTTGGGCCGCCGGACCATGCTGGTCGCTGGTATCACGAGTTTCTCGGCTGCGAGCGCTCTTTGCGCGCTGGCACCATCCATCACCCCGCTGATCGGTGGTCGAACGTTGCAGGGGCTTCTAAGCAGCGTGCCGTCCGTCGTTGTCCTGCTCTTGATCCATGAACTGTACAGCCAGGATAAGGCCGTCCGCATCCTCGGTTTCCATGGCATGGCCGTCGGTGCCGCGCCGATCGTCGGCCCGCTGATCGGCGGCATCGTCTTTGTGAACTTCGGCTGGCAAGCAAATTTTTGGCTGCTAGCCGCCTTTGCAGCCGTCGTCGCGGCACTCGTTTATCGCCAAGTTCCAGAAACGCTGACACGACCGGTTCCGCTGAACTTCCGCAATGTCGCTCGCAACTATCTTGCGGTGATCAGCAAGCGGGCGGTGCTCTCACATCTGCTACCGCTCGCGGCTGTTTTCGGCGCATTGTTCGCTTTCGTCACCAATGGGCCGTTTCTTCTAATCGATCTCTATGGTGTTCCAACGCAGCAGTACGGCTTTTACTATGGCGCCGTCTGCCTTGCCGTCATTGTCGGCGGAACGATCGCGAACCGGCTTGGAGGCAAAGTCAACGCGGCCTATCTCGAAGCATTTTCCTTCTTGCTCGCCGTTGGCGGCATCGCGGCAGCCCTGTCGATCACGTCGCTGAAAGGTGGATCATCCATGTCGCTGATAGTCTGCATAGCCATCTTCGCCGTCGGCCTCGGCCTGATGATCGCGACGGCACCACTTCTGCTTCTCGAAGCGGTAGATCAACAGCTGCGAAGCTCAGCGTCCGCCGTCTCCGGATCGGCCCAGCTTGTCGCAGCCAGCGGCGCAAGTTTCTTGGTGGCTGTCTTTCAGGACGGCACGTCCATGCCCATGCTGCTCACCATGGGTGGGCTCCTTATGATTGGCGCGACGGGCTTTGTCTTAAAAGAGAACGTCAAAGAAAGTGGTGGGACCGCTTAGAGTCGAAATTCGTCTGTAGCGCCATGTCCGGCGGGTCGTCACGGGAATGCAAGCATCGGCCAACTGATTTCCTCTTGGGGCAGATTGTCAAAACCGATTCGACGAACCGACAGGTTCGAACCATAACCAAAGCAGCAATTGGTGGTCACTTGTCTATCGTCTTCGGCGGCGCCTCCGGGAAGAAGTTCATCAGGCCGCCAGGATTGATCGGCGGCACTGGCCATTGGTGACCGCGGGTCAGACCGAGGCCGCGATTGGGGGCTGGCCAGTAAGTGCGGTTGGGAAGACCGGTGAGCTTGCTGTCGACGATCCATTCCTGATCACTGCCGTAGAGTTCGGCCATCAGCAGCGCTTTCATCTGCTCGACGCGTTCCACGTGTTCGGGCTTGGCGGCGAGATCCTCGAGCTCGTTCGGGTCAGCTTCGAGATCGAACACCTGGCAGCGATTGCCGGCGGCGTAGTAGATCAGCTTGTAGCGCCCGTCATGGATCATGCGAGAGCTGAGTTCGCCCTCACCGAATTCGCCATAGAGCTGATTGCGCCGCTCGCTCAGCATGGAGCGGCCGGTCACGGTCTCGGGGATGTCAATGCCGGCGAGATCGAGAAGCGTCGGCATAATATCCGCAAGACAGACCAGCCGGTCGTCGGTCTCACCGAAGCCTAAGTGAGCGCAGTCCTTCACGCCCATCAGAATCATCGGCACGTTGGTCGACCACTCGTAAAAATTCTGCTTAGCCCAGATGCCGTGATTGCCCATGGTCTCGCCGTGATCCGAGGTGAACAGGACGATGGTATCGTCGAGGATGCCCTCCTCGCGGATGGTGCCGATCAATGTTCCAATCTGCTGGTCGATCTGGGTACAAAGCGCATAGAAGTGTTTTCGCGCCCACTGCTCCTCGGCGGGGTTGAGGTCGTAGCGTTTTCGGAATGCCTGCAGCGTCAGCGGCAGATCCTCGCCGTCACACCAGGTTCCGTGGAAGGGTCTGTCCAGCTCGACGTCCCGGTAGAACTCCAAAAACCGCGGCGGCGGCACCAGCGGCGGATGCGGATGGCGATAGCCGAGATACCAGAACGCCGGGCGCTTGGGATCCCGCCTTCGTATGATCCGGCACATCGTGTCGGTCGCCCAGTTGGTGGCGTGCGCCTCCTCCGGCAGGTGCCAGCTGGTGGCGGCGTAGCCGTTGTTCGAAATGCCGTGGCCAAACTGCCTCCCGACGTAACCCTTGTCGCCGAGAAAGATCTCGTAGTCGTCCGTGACGCCGTGATGGGTGCGGCCTTCGTCGTCGAGCTGGATGTCGTCGAAGCCGAGGCGATCGCGCTGCGGAAAGGTATGGGTCTTACCGACAGCTTGAGCCTGGTAGCCGGCGTCGCGAAAGGTTTGCGCCATGGTTGGCAGGTGGGCGGGCATCTCCAGCTTTGCCTGGAAGGTGCGGTCTCCATGCTCCTTCGCTGAGGTGCCGGTCATCAGCGAGCGCCTGGCCGGGATGCAGACGGGATGTTCGGAATAGGCGTTGGTGAAGCGCACGCCGCATTGGGAGAGTTGGTTGAGGGTGGGCGTCTTGATCGCCGGGTGTCCGGCAGCGCCGAGGAGCGAGGCCGGCCAATGGTCGGTGACGATCATAAGGATGTTCGGCTGGCTCATGCGACATGGCCTTTCCTGCTGGCAGTGCTGCGCCGATTGGAGACGAGGGGAAGAACGATAATGGCGGCGGTGAGCGCGAAGATCGGAAGAGCGATCGGATCGTTGACGAAGCCCCAGATGCTGCCTCGGCTGGCGATCAGACCCTGGCGCAGCTTCTCTTCGAAAATGAAGCCAAGAGCAACACCGATGACGATCGGCGCGATCGGATAGCGGGTGAGACGCAAGATCAATCCGACGACGCCTGCGATCACGCAGACGATCAGATCGACGGGATTGCCGCGGACGACGAAGGCGCCGACCAGCGAGAACAGGAGGATCAGTCCCATCAGCAGCGGCTCAGGCACACGCAAAACACGTTCAAAAAGCCGGCCGCTTACCATGCCCGTGCCGAACATGATGACGTTCGCCACCAGCACCATCATGAAGGCCCCGGTCAGCACCTGAGGGTTGTTGTTGATTAGATCGAAACCGGGCACCACGCCTTGAATGGTCATGACACCGAGAAGGACCAGCGTGCCGCCATCGCCGGGAATACCGAGTGCCAGTGTCGGGATCAGGGCGCCGCCGGTGACGGCATTGTTGGAGGTTTCCGATGCGATCAGCCCGTCGGGCTCGCCCTTGCCGAGGTTCTCGCGGTTGGGCGAATAGCGCTTGGCGGCCGTGTAGGTGACGAAGGTCGCGGCCATCGCGCCGGTGCCCGGAAGAATGCCGATGAAGGTGCCGATCGAGCAGGCGCGCAGGAACTCGCGCCAGCGCGCCATCATGTCGGCCAGCGGCGGCAGGCGAAAACCGACATTCATATCGCCGCTCGACGTGCGCGCTTCGGGCTTGGCGGCGCGATAGAGAACTTCAGAAAGGGCGAACAGGCCGATCAGAATCGGGATCAGGGTGAGACCGCCGCGCAGGATGTCGGAACCGAAGCTGAAGCGGGTCATGCCCGTCAGATTGTCTTGGCCTATCGTGGTCAGCCAAAGGCCGATCATGCCGCCGAGCATCCCCTTCACCATGCTGCCTTCCGAAAGCCAGGCGATGCAGGTGAGCGCGAACAGCACGATCGCGAAGATGGCGGCCGGTCCGAAGGCGACCGAGACCTTGGCGAGAGCAGGCGCAGCGGCGATCAGGATGATCAGCGAGAAGATGCCGCCGATGAAGGAAGACACCGTCGCCCAGCCGATGGCGAGGTCGGCCTTGCCCGCCTGCGCCATCGGGTAGCCGTCGAGGACGGTCGCGGCAGACTGCGGCGTGCCGGGGGTATTGATCAGGATTGCCGAGATCGAGCCGCCATAGACTGATGTTACATAGATCGCGAGGAACAGCGCCATCGAGCTTTCGGTCGACAGCCCGAATGTGAAGGGGAGAGCGATGATCAGAGCAGCGACGGTGCCCATGCCGGGAAGCACGCCGGCCACCGTTCCCCAACAGGCGCCGATGATTAGGGCAACGAGAACGCCGAGGGTTGAAAACTGCTGCAGGGCTGCTTGGATCGTCTCCATCGCTCAGAGCCTCCCGAACCAGGGCGAGCGTGGCAGGAGAAGCTCGAAGATGAAGGTGAAGGTCGACCAGATCGCGAGCGGCGCCAGGATGCTCAACAGGATGAGAACGAGATAATTGCGATAGCCGAGCGTGCGGCAAAAGAGGAAGAAGCCAGGTATGGCGGCGAGGACGAAACCGATCTTGAGCATGGAGAGTCCGGTGCCGACAGCAATGGCTGATGCAAGGAGGGTGCGGCGCAGATCTCCGATTTCCTTGATTGGTAATTCTGAGCGCCTCACCGCCTCGAACAACGTCAGCGCCGCCAAAATGATCCAGACCAGGAGATAACCGCGCGGCGCAAAGGCGGGGCCGACATCGCCGCCGAACGTCGGCACGTCGAAGTCATCGGAAAACGTCAGGCTGAAGAAGACGATCGCCGTCGCCAGAAAGACGGCCGCGACGGCGATTTCCAAGACGCGCATTCAAGAATGTCCGTTCGTCAAGCACTAACCCTCGGGTGCGGTGGCCAGAGATCGCAAGATTCCGAAGACATGATGCATTGCGCTTTCAGGCGCATTTCGGTGACTCCGGCAGTCAGTTCTTGACGAGGCCAGCGCTTCTCAGAAGTTCGCCATTGGCCTCGAACGCATCCCGAAAGAATGCCGAGAACTCGCCTGTGTTCAAGTAACGGATCTCCCGGTTCGCCTCTTCCATGCTCGAGGAGAACCCTTCGGAATTCACTGCCGCGTCGCAGGCGCTGTCAAGCTTGGCGACAATGTCATCAGACGTTCCAGCCGGTGCGAACAAGCCCATCCAGACTGCGATGTCGGCGGGATGACCGAGTTCACCGGATGTTGGAATATCAGGGTGAATCTCGGAGCGTTCGGGCGCAAAGATTGCGAGCGCGTTCAGGCCGAAGCGGACATCGTAGTCCGAGAACCAGGCGGTAGCGTCGGCGCGGCCGCCCTTCAGCTCGTTCATCGCATCGCCACCGCCCTTGGTCGGCAGATATTGGATCTCGGTATCGAGCATCTGGCCAAGCGCCACCGAAGTGACATGGGCGAGTGATCCTGGAGCGGCACCTGTGAAGGTGAGGCCTTCGCTCGTGGCCTTGGCGGCGAAATCGTCCCAACTCTCGATACCGCTCTCTGGATCGACCACCAGATAGAAGGGTCCGGAAGCGACCATGCAGATCGGGATGAAACTGTCGACACCATAGCTGGTGCCGCGAAGATGAGGTTGAGTCGTCGTCGTGCCGACCGGCATGAACCCGAGATTGTACCCGTCCGGGTCGGTCGTCGACAGCTGGGTGGCACCGACCGTGCCGCCCGCGCCGACCACGTTCGTGACCACCACGGTCTGACCGAGCTGCTGTTCGAGCTCAGGTGCCAGGAGCCTTGCCGGCACGTCGGCCCCGCCGCCGGCTGCAAACGGCACCATGACGGTGATCGCCGATTCCGGATAGTCGGCTGCTGCCGTGCTGGCGCCGACTGAGAACGCCAGCGCCAAGCACCAGATGGAACGCGTCGACATGGTATTTCACTCCCCCTGATCGAGAATTTGAAGTGCATGGTTGGTTTGGGTTCAGCGTAGCTAACGCCGAGAGAAGCGAATATTGTTGATTGTTGTTCGCTAACAATTAGGGAAGATAAGTTGACTAAAAGTCGACGCCTGACCCAGCGTGACGTCGCCCGCACGATCGGCGTGTCCGATATGACGGTGTCGCGTGTTCTCACCGGACGCGGAACGGTCTCGAAAAGGACGCGCGACCGTGTGCTCCAGGCCGTGCGCGAGCTTGGCTATCTGCCGAACCGCATGGCCGGTTCTCTGGCCGCATCGCGCTCGAACCAAGTTGGGGTGGTGCTGCCTTCCCTGACGGTAGGGATCTTTCCGGAAGTCGCCTCCGGGATCGCCTTTGAACTGGAGAAGGCCGGCTACAATCCGGTGATCGGGGTCACCGATTACGATGTCCTGCGAGAAGAGAGCCTGGTCGAGTCCATGCTGTCCTGGAACGCGGCGGGCATAATCATCAATGACTTCGTGCATACCGAACGAACCGCGCAGCTGCTGCGCTCCGTGCATGTACCGACGGTGGAAATCATGCAGGTATCGGGCCATCCGATCCACCTTTGCGTTGGCTTCAACCACGCGGCGGCGGCCCGCTGTCTGGCCGATCATCTGATCGCGAAGGGCTATCGGCACTTCGGCTTTCTCGGCTGGCATGGCACGGCGTTTGCGGCATCGTCGAGATTCGGTGCCATCCGCGATCATCTCTCCGAGCACGGCCTTTCGCTTGCAGCACCTGAGCTGTTCAGCTCACCGCCAGGCGTCCTCGAAGGCAAAGCCGGACTTTCCAGATTGATCGCCGAGGCTTCCGAGATCGAGGCGGTGATTTTCGGCAATGACCTGATGGCGGTTGGCGGCCTACTCTACTGCGAGGAGCAGGGCATTGCCGTTCCGGATCAGCTCGCAATCGCCGGCTTTGGCGGCTTGACCATCGGTCAGGCGATGAAACGCCCCCTCACCACCATCAGTTTCCCACGCTATGACGTCGGCCGACGCGCCGCCCGAACGATCCTGAACGCCATGGTCGGCCAGGACGTCACCAAGATCAGCGACCTCGGTTTCAAACTGATCGAAGGCAGCACGAGTTGAGCCTTCTCCTCCGACGTCAGGCGGACTCGGCGTGGACGTCCTGGAGCTTTTCGACAATGGACTCGGACCAGACGCAGTATCCAGGCGTCTTGCCCCCGACGATCGCCATCAGGATGTTCTCCTGATCACCCAAATTCTCAAAGCTGCGCATCACACCTGATGGAACGCTGACCCCGTCATACTGGCAGAGCTCAAGCTGGTTTTCGCCGTTCGTGCCCCAGGTGACTTTCCAACGTCCGGTCATGACGATGAAGACTTCCTCACTGTCATGGCTATGAAGGGCGGCTCCTTGGCCAGGCCCGGCCTTGATGAAGTCGACATGGAAATTCTCTGCTGTTTTGACAGCCTTGGTGATCTCCTCGTCGGCCGTGCCTGTGCCGAGCGCGCCAAGGAGTACGCGGTTATGGCCGGGGACCCGGGCATCGATGAAGGCATTGGGCGAACCCTTCAACTGCTCAAAACGCCAGACCCGCGCCTTCATCTCGTCCTCGCCAATCGGCTTCGACTTGCCAATATGGGCTCGGATGCTGCCGTCGTAGCGGATGTCGATCTCGTCGCGCTTGCTCATGGTTTCCTCACAGGTCTGGAGATCCCGACCAGCAAGGGTAGCCGGCCGCTTAATGCATTGAAGTGCCGTAGGGCGTGTATGTTATGAGCACATGGTCGCCTGTCTTGCCGTCACAGATCGCGAGCGCCGGAAATCAGAACTAAAAAAGACCATGATGACATCACCTTCACCCGCCGTCCTGCCTAAACTCAACATAGCTGGTGGCAAAAAAACGCCTATTGTTAGCTATCTGCCGTCAACAATTAGGTCATATGGTTTAACGAAATGAATCTATGTCTCTTCACGACATGCCGACCGATACCTCGATTAAATCTCGAGGATCAGAATGCTGATACCGAAAGTCTCCGGTACGGTTGTCATGGCCTCAATGCTTTACTTTCGAGCTAGTGGTACGACCACTTCGGAAGATTCCCAGGGCGTCCCTCGAAAACTGGCGACATTCCGTCTACGCGGGAGCTGACGGTAGCAATCAAATGAAGTAGTCACATAACTAGGAATTTGTGCCAAATATCAGAGTTCCGCCTTCTCGCTAGCGTCGTCTTAGGGTCTTATGTGACAAAACACTCCAGAGGCGAACGTGCACCTTGCCGTGTGATTGTTGAAGGCTATGACGTGGCGGTTAGTCCGGCTGAAATTGCTGCCGCTCGAGGCACGGCAGATTAGGCTCGACTCGTCAGCTCCCACACAAGCTCTGAAGGAGCTTCTATGTCGGTAATCCATGTCAATGACACTGAGATCTTCATACAGGTCGATGGTCCTGAAGGCGCTCCTTGGCTGATCTGTTCCAACAGTCTTGGCGCCACCCACCGCATGTGGGCGCCGCAGATGGCGACCTTCTCGCAGCATTATCGCGTGCTTCGTTATGACACGCGCGGTCACGGTCAGAGCGGAGCGCCGAACGCCCCTTATCAGCTCTCCGACTTGATCAAAGATGTGATTGGCCTGATGGATCACTACGCCATCGAGACGGCTGATTATATCGGCCTTTCGCTTGGTGGCATGACCGGCCTTGGTATCGCACTCGGTCATCCCGAGCGTATCAACCGTCTCATCTGTTGCGACGCACGCGCCGATGCGCCGCCACCCTTCGCCAAGATGTGGGACGAGCGGATCGCGGCTGTTGACATGAATGGTGTGGCATCACTCTGGCCTGGCACATTGGAGCGTTGGCTGACAGCCGCCTGCCAGGCTCAGAGTAAGGAGGCCGTCGATCGGCTAAAGGCCGACTTCGAAACAACCAGTGCTGAGGGCTATAAGGGGTGTGCGGCTGCCATCCGAGGTCTCGACTATCTGCGGCATCTTGGCAGCCTAAGCTTGCCGGTCCTCTACATTGTTGGCGATCAGGATAGTGGCGCATCACCCGAAACGATGCGCGCCATGGCTGACGCGACACCGGGCGCCATGTTCAAGGTCATTCCAAATGCGGCGCATATTGCCAATATCGACAACACTGATGCCTTTAACGCCGCGTTTACAGGCTTTCTCGGTTTGGACTGACACCGATCACGTCACCCATGTTCGCTCTCGGCATAGTGTTGTGCGAGAACATCGCCGCCGAAGTCGTTGGCAAGATCACGCCAGACGGCGTGGATGTGATTGGCGTCGCGTTGGGTATTGTCATATTCGATGAAGAGACGCTCACCCTGAATACGGTAGTAGTGCGCCTGGTAGCGCTCATCCCCGCCGGCCCAGGCAAAGGAGATCTTTTCGAACTCCCTCTCGACGAGCGCCATTTGCTGATCGGCTAGACCGTCGGGCAGACGATCGAGATAACTGCCGATCAGCGCCCGCAGCGTGGCTAGCTGGCCATCGTTGAGTTCGGCTGTGCCTATACCTTTAGGATGTCGAGTGAAGCTCAAGCGATCGAGGTGATCGGTGCCGATGCCAAGCTTTTCTTCTGCGCCGCTTTGCATGTTCGCGACCAGCCGCCCGAGGTCCCCTTCGAACCGGCCTCGCCAGAGATCGCCGATCGGTAGGGGGCGGTCGCCTTCGTTCACCGACGGTCGATTTGCGCTCACTAGGTCGACGGGAGCGACGGCTGAGATCAGTGCCTTTGCTCTTTGTCCGTCAGCCAGGTCGCGAAACAGCTCTCGGCCGAGGTCTTCGGCTGCAGCAAGGGGACGGTGAAGATGAGGCCCCAGCAGCGGACTGTCAGCAGGATCGGCGCCAAAGAAATTCGGCGTCATCGCCGCCACCTCGCCATCGATGATCAAGTAGTGGAGCGAGATGTGATGTCCCCCGAAACGCCAGGCCCAGGCACCGCGATGATCGGGCTCGCCGAAGACTGTGACGAAATAGAGACCGGGATCGCGACCGCGCTCGCGCCCGAAATCAACGCGCCAATGTTCGAGGTGATCGAGGATATTTTCGAGGCCCATGATCGCAGCAGCGGTCACGTAGCCGGCGCGCGAAAGCCCGGTTGCCACAAGTTTGTGGACCAGACGATGCTGGGTGGGTGACATTGCGGCGAGCGGCAGACCGCCATGATCGGTCGGCGTGTAGAACCACAACTGCCGCTCATCGTCACTAGGGAACGGTTGTTTGGCGATCTCTGTCTGTGCTGGATCCAGTGCTTCGAGAAGCATGGATGCCGCGTCGATCATGTCAGTAGCGACGGTGTCGTCTCCCATGGCTCTTCAGTCTCCAGGTCCGCGCAAACCAAGCATCAAATCAGAATCGCCGGGCGTCCAGCTGTTGTCGAACTGTGACCGTCGTCCCATGCTTCGGGTTCGTTCAACCAATGCCCGACCTAAGGCGAGCTGCTTCGCCTCCCACCTATCGAGCGCAGTCTCGATCGTCGGCGTTTCATCCAGGGCTTTTGCCAACGCCCAACCGTCTTCCGCTGCCTTGGCTGATCCTGCGCCGGCATGTGGTCTGGCGACAAAGGCGGCGTCGCCCAAGAGGCAGACACGTTCAAACGCCATGTGCTCAACCGTGATGTCAAAGATCACCTGCAGGAAAAGCTCCGGGGTATAGCGGATCAAACATGCAAGATCGTCCGGTAGACGGGCGTCTGCGGCAGCTCGGACTTCCGCCTGGTGCACGTCTGCGACCTGACCAGGTGGCACCGAAATCGGCCGGTTCTGACCCTCGCGATCGGTCATGAGGTGGCCCAGGTCGTCGCCTTCGAGATAGTTGCGGTACCAGACGAAGTTAATCAGCCGCTCGCCCTTTGCCACCGACCCATCCATGCCAGGAATGGGATAGACAAGAATGTGGCCATTCGCTGAAACGTGATAGGTGATCGCCTCACTCAAACGTCCAGCGAGCGAAGGGTCGAGATCGCCCTCGGGCACCACGCCCCGCCAGGCGACATAGCCGGCATAGTGCGACATGGCGTTTGGCTGGAGTTGCTTTCGCGCAGAAGAGCCGACGCCATCCGCAGCGATCAGAAGCTCGGCATGAAAAGGTTCATGATCGGCAAACCGAACGTCAATTCCGTTGCTCTGTACCGACCACCCGACCATATCATGACCGAGCCGATAGCGATCCGCATCGAACGCTTTTAATAGCAGGCGGTAGATGGTCGTCCACGAGCTGAAACGGTAATTGTGCGCCTGCTCGAAGCTGATTTGGTTGTTTCGTCCCAAATAGCGAACATAGTCGGTTCTGATCGTAAAGTCGCCGATCGGCAGTCCTACGCGCTGCGTGAGATAACGTGATGTTGGCTCGAGGCAGACGATGCCGGCACCGCGTTCTTTAAGTTCGGTCGGCGAACGTTCGAAGACGGTGACCTCATGGCCGGAGTCGCGTAGAAGACAAGCCGCAGTCAGGCCGCCGATTGATCCTCCGGCAATGGCAAGGCGCGCCATGTCGACGTCCTCCGCGCCGGCTCAGCAACGATCCGAGGTCGTTTCGCAATCGACCTTTCGTTCGACGACGTCAAACCAATGGCGTTGCATGATCGTGGCGAGGGAGAGAGACTTGGCGATGGCGACATACATGTTCAGCGACCTCCCCAGGCATTGCTTGAGAAGTTATCGTCAAACGATGGAAGGCTGGCGTCAAGAGATCCAGGATCATTGTCAACCGAGGCTTCGACGACAGGGCCAAGTTGATCGTTGATGATCGCCAAAATGCTCAGAAGCTGACGTATCCCGGGTGCCAGGCTCCACAACGACCATGATTTTGGCGCGGAGTCACTTTCTTGCCAGCTTCTTCTGGTGATCTCGCGCGATCGCTCCAACGATACGCTGGCCTAAGCGTTCTTCTCGAGAAGCTCAAGTCATGAACCATCGAAAGCGCGGCACGCTGACCTGCGGGCACGCTAAATCGCAAGGCTTGGGCTCGGATAAAGTCCACTGTCTTCAGTGCGATGGGGTCTGGTATTGGCGTGAGGATAGCGCATGCAGCGCCGAAAATTGCATTTCAATCAAGCTTTGGAATGGAATCAACAGTTCAGATCATGGACTTGTCATATCAGTACGGGCATAAGTTTAGTTCTGGGAACTCGGGCCCACAGCTGGATTGCCCGATCTTTACCGTGGGCCCGAGACCGCCAGTCTCAATAATTGTTCGCCGAAGCTACAATTTTTTGAGACTTATCCATCAGAGCGATCGCCGCCGCGGATTGTCAACTGCAAGCACTCAAGTCTTGCTGATTTTTCCGGCAACTTGCCTAAATATTGAACAAATTTTAGCGGAGGCTTGATAGGGAGAAACCCTGCCCGCCGTTTGTTGTGCGAACCGGCGATTTTTTGTTCATTGGATGTTTCATTCTGACGTTAAACGGCGACAAGCTCGAGGCTGGCGTCATGTCTTTGGTCAACGCCATGCGGACGACGTCGACTTGGATGCCATTCAGGCTGTTTTTTAAGTCCATCTCAATCCTTCGCCTTGGCCGGGCGGGTCATAGATCCACGTCCATCGGCTGGAAGGCCAGCTCAGAAAGATGTGTTTAGGGGACAGCCCGCGAAGCGGGCCGGATTCGACCGTTTCGTGTCTCCCAATTCGGCGGAAAGTTTTAAAGGATCTGCCTTGTTTTGCCGTCGATCGAATCGGCTGTCATCAGGAGGTTCGGATCGAGGTTGAAGATGCAAGATCAGATTGCATGTTTGTGACGTGTCGGATCAAACGTGCGGCTTCCATCCGTTGGTGAGCATCAAAAGGTTTGATCGGAGGGCGGCAGATGTCGGACGAGAAAAGACCTTCAGCGTAGCGTAGCATCTTGAAGAATCGGATGCTGACATCGACGTGTTGGTTAGCGAAGGCTAAGGCAGGCAAGAGCTTCTCAAAGAGAGCGCGAGCCGCTTCCCTTTTGCCTGAATGATATGCCGAATATATCGCAACATAAATCCTGTCCATGGCGGTGGGCATGAAGGCGTGGACGCCGCGATCGAGCGCATCGATCAGCTGATTGACCGCCCAGCCACCGCTGACATGGAGCTTCCCTTTGGTCTGCTTCAACACAGCTGAGTATTTTGGGCCTGCTGGTACGGTCTCGATCTTCAGAGAACGAAAAGAGGGAAGTTCGTCGAAAAGGCGTATGATCTCTGACACATCAAGACCACCGCCGCCCCAGTCGAGATCTTGAATGACCAGCATATCTGGGCCTTTGTCAGTGATCGAACGGAAGAAATCCGTCAGTGGCTGGCCTTTGAGGTTGCGTGGAACCTGGCAGCAAACGCCCGTTGCACCAGCTGATCTTGCCATCGTGGCGAGCCGGCGGCTCTGGACCTCACTGTCTGCTGTTACGCTGATAATGACCGGGATGCGTCCTCCTACTCTTTCGGTAATGATCCTCGTGATTCGATCCTTCTCGGCATAGCTAAGGCTTGCTTGTTCGCCAGCGACAGCGACGGCCAAAATTCCTTGGCATCCAGCAGAAATTGTCTCCTCGATGAGTACGTTCAGCGCCTTGCCATCAACCATTCCACTTGCGTCGAAAGGCGTGTTCAGGCTGGGCACGATACCCCGCATCCCGACGGGACAAGGATCCACTTCGTTCATGCATTGGATCCGAATCGTTGAGGAAACAAGTAGGGTATCGGGAGAGTGCCTTCTGGTGAACCGGGCTGATCAAACAACCAGATAACCTCATTCAAGTGATGCTGAAGTTTAGATGTTCGATCTTTTTGTTGGAGATCTGATCCATATCCCAATCGATACCCAGACCGGGTTGATCGCTGGGAAAAGCACGGCCGTTCTCCATGCGCATCGGGCCAGAGGTCAGGTTGTCCAGCTGAGGAATATATTCCAACCAAGGTGCATTCGGAATTGCGCAGACGAGAGAGATGTGCAGCTCCATCAAGAAGTGTGGACAAACAGGGACGTTATGGGCCTCAGCGATATGGGCAACTTTCATCCAGGGCGTAATGCCACCGATCCGGGCGACATCGACCTGAACAACGCTCGCAGCCCCGGCAACCAGATAGTCCTTGAATTGGCTGATCGAATACATGCTTTCCCCAACGGCAATGGGCACAGATGTGCTGGCAGCTAGGGAGGCGTGCGATCCCACGTCGTCGGCTGGCATTGGTTCTTCGAACCAGGCGATATCAAGAGCTTGCAAGACTGTTGCACGGCGCGTCGCTTCGGCAAGATTAAATGATTGATTGGCATCGACCATAAGCTCAAAGCTCGCCCCGACGGCATCGCGTACAGCCTGCAACCGCTCACGGTCTTCGCTCAAATGCGGGCGCCCGATCTTGACCTTGCTGCCGGAGAAGCCGAGCGTCTTGGCTTTCACCGCATCGGCGACAAGATCTTCAGTTGAAATATGCAACCAACCGCCTTCGGTTGTGTACATAGGCACACTGCTTTTGGACCCGCCCAGCATCTGATAGAGCGGTAAGGCCGCCCGCCTACAACGCAAATCCCAGAGTGCCGTGTCGATCGCTGCGAGCGCAAGGGACGTGATAGCACCTACGCTGGTTGCATGGGTGGAGAACAGCAAATCACGCCAGAGCCGTTCTATCTCTTCGGCCTCGCGCCCAACAAGTTGGGGGACTAGCGTTTCGTGCAGAAGCGACACGATAGCCGGACCGCCTTGTCCAATGGTGTAGGTGTAGCCCAGTCCGGTCGCTCCATCGGAGTCGGTTATTTGGACGAACGGCGTTTCTTGGCTCTCAAAGCTCTGAATGGCATCCGTCCGCTTCACTTTAGGCGGAAGGTCCACCATGAAGATCTCGACTCGTTCAATTCTCGCCATGTGTGCCCCAGAATAGCGGGCCTGTCAGATCAGGCCTGGTGGGTCTTTTGCATCTTTTGAAGTAAGGCTTAAGTCCTGATTATTCTCGGGCTGAGCTGGTCGTCAACAATCATTCTCGGTTTGGATATTGCAGATCGAGTTCTTGGTTTGCGGGCAGCGCATCAGCTTGAAGCTCAGTTCCTTTAGCTTGTCGAGGCGTTTGATCTTGGCAGACTAAAGCACCTCGGCCTCATTACCGATTCTTTATCGAGGTTGGCCTGAACGGCTATATCGGGCTCGTATCGTCTCGATGTGCCGACAGTGACTGAAACGCAGCTATTGCCAGATCACGCATGAAATACTTGATAGGACGTGTTGTTGCGTTTGCAGGATTCCAAATTTGAGCGTCGTATCATCAAGTTATCCCGGAGTTACGGGATCTGGCCCCATGGCGCATGTCCTTTCAACGGTCGAGCATGTTGGATCTGTTTCGTAGATGCCGATATTGGTCCTGGAGTCACAATGATCGGTTGGTCCTGATGTCACCTGCATGAGCCTGACTTGTGTTCCACACCACCCGAGATCACGTATCTTGCGCTCAATGCGGCATTTGATGTTGCCGACGTGATAGCCATCAATCCGGTGACCGCTGGTGCACTCTCCGGGCCTAACCCAAGGCCCTTGTGCTGGGGTCCATCGCTGAGCCCAGTGAGTCCTCATGCAGGTATTCGCGGCAGCTCGCGCTCGTTTACGGCATCGATTCGCAACGGCTCTGTTGCCACAAGTCCCTTTGGCCGTGAAAACCTCCATGTCATGTCGGCCGCCGGTGTCCTGTCGGATGAGTTCCCATTTGGCGTGACACGTGCGTGTTTCAGCTAAGGCAGTATTGGTGTCAAATAAAATGACGACGAGGGCCAAAAGCAAAAGCCTGCCCTTTGACAATTCCATGATGCTTCTCCAATGAAGAGTCGCAATGACGCCCTTACAAGACGAATAAAACAGTCTTTTTGGCGTGCGTATGAATTGCTTCACACACGAAGCTGGAATCGCGTTGACGCCAGCTCACGTTCATAGATGTTTGCGTGATTCGGACTCTTCGATCTCCAGCACACCTTCAGATGACACCCTTGACGCGACTGCATCAAATCAGGCTGCAAGAAAGAGGGGCCTGGCCAATTTGCGCGCTAGATTTGAGGGGGGAGGCCGCTGTGGCGATCGAGGTCGTTCGAGCAGGTGGAGGCACGCTCTCGCCGGTAGCCGTTTGTCTATTCGTCACCTCCGTTGTATCATCGTTTTAATCCAGTTTCTCTGCACCCAACGGTCATCTCGTCAATTTGCGTTGATTGGGAACTGGTAAGGCTGTGTTTCTAGAGGAACCAGTCGTTCCACGCATCGCATCGACCTTATGGTTTCAGCGTTGCGCTAGGTAAGCATCCCAAAAGGAGGGCATCGATGTCGCGCTGGGTTGAGCGGCTGGCTGCCGTCTTGTTGGCTTCATCGCTTTCGGGACAATCCACTCTGGCGAGAGCAGAGGTCAGCCTTCATCTGGCTGTAGGCCAAACCGGAAGTTCCACCTACGAACTCGGTGTTGGCATCTCGTCGTTAATCAAGACGGACCTTCTTCCGAGCAGCGGCATCGATCTGACGATGGTGAAGACGATCGCCGAAGGTCAAACGCCACTCTTGCTGGTTGCGGATCAAGCCCAGCTAGCCTTAGTACCCATGCCAAAGGCAGCGTCAGCCCCTCCTGTCGGTGATGTGCGACGCATCCTGACATTTTTGAGCGATGAGCAACCGTCGTCGTCGTCGATTGAGTTGTTAGTCCGCGCTGACGTGCCCGATGAAGTTGTCTATCAAATCAGCAAGACGATTCTCGACAACGGAGACTTCTTAAGCCGACAGAGTGGGCGCTCATGGAACTTGGCCACTGATCGGGCTCTGTCCGGATCCCAGCTGCCGCTTCATCAAGGGGCTTCGAGGTATATTAGCGAGCAGGGTGTGTCGCAGCCGGTCGTGCAGACGGAACCTGTTGAGCGTTCGGACACGCCCTTGGCAGAGGTTCCCTCGACAGGGACTGCCGGCAATGCTTCCTTCTTTCTGTACTTTGAAAGTGGCCAGGCGGCGTTAGATGACACTGCGAGGAGTCACGTGGCAGCAGCTTGTGAGTACGCCGAGACCTCGAAGGCGCGCTACATCCGGGTCGTTGGGTATGCAAGCTCGTCGGAGGACGAAGACGGTGTTGAAGACCTGGTGTTGCAACGTTCCGTCTTGGTATCTACGGCGCTTCGAGATGATGGACGCTGTCAAGGCCTCATCGAGATCGTCGACGCGACAGATGTCGAGTCCTCGCTTCCAACTGGCCTCTCCGCCGGGGGTGATGATCGGGTCGAAGTGACGGTCATGCCCGCTCGATGAGCATGTATCTTGGGACGAGCATCGAACGTAGAACTATCCGCTGATGGATAGGGTGTCTTGCTGGCGGGATATGGGGCGCAATTTCCTATTGAACCCCATCGCTATGAGCCTAAGTCCGAGATCCGTATCGAGGAATACTACAATGCCGAAGCACGCAATCTATACGATGGCATTCTCTAGGGTTTATCCGCATCTTGTCGCAAAGGCAGAGAAAAAAGGGCGTTTGAAGACAGAAGTCGACGAGATCATCCGCTGGCTTACGGGTTACGATCAGGGTGAGCTGGAGCGGCAATTGAAAATCGAAAATGACTACGAGACCTTCATTGCCGAGGCACCAAAGCTGAATCCTGCGCGCTTAAAAATCAAAGGGGTTGTCTGTGGTGTTCGCGTTGAAGATGTCGAAGAGCCGACGATGCGGGAGATCCGCTACATCGATAAACTGGTCGATGAGCTCGCAAAGGGTAAATCGATGGAGAAGATCCTCCGGGCTTGATCGATCCGTACGATGAACAGTCCCCACTGCCACCGCCGGAAATCTCTCACGCAAGACCCAATAACCCAGCCTCAGCGCAGCGGCCCCTTTTCAACGACTTAGCTCGACGTGCCTGATCCGTTCCAATGGACCAAGTTTCGGACCGATTTGTCACGCCTGGACGCAACCACGCATCACAGGGCGCAACTGCATTTTGAGCGGTGTCTTCGTGGAACTGGCGAGCTGGTTCGCGGTTCTTCACAACCAACTCATGGACAGCCAAACAGCACGGCCGTCAGCAGGGTCAAGGCCGACGAAGTCGAGCCCTTGGGCGATGCCTTGACCCTGCTGTCGGGCCGAGCTCAATCTCTGCGTCTGATGTCCGGCTGGAGGGCGCAATTCGGCGTGATGGCGGGTACGACTGACTAGCCGAAGCCGCGCCAGGTCACGACATTTTCGATCTCTTCACGCTCGCTGACCAAGGTGTTTTCGATGGCATCGGGGTCGGGATAGCCGAGGCTCATGCCGGTCACCAGTTCCTGATCGTCCGGGATCCCGAGATGGCGGAAGATTGGTTCCTGCACAGGAATCCAGGCAGCCTGCGGGCAGGTGTCCAGACCCAAGCCTTTCGCTGCCAACATGATCGTCTGGATGTACATGCCGGTGTCCGCCCAATTTCCGCGGGCGAGATATTTGTCGACGGTGATGAACAGACCCACGGGCGCATCGAAGAAGGCGAAATTGCGAGCCCCCTGGCGCTTGCGGCCCTCACGATCCTGTTTCGCGATGCCGAGGAGAGCGTAGAGACCGTAGCCGACCGCGCGGCGCCGGGCGTTATGCACGTCGTTCCAACGCTCGGGGTAATAGTCGTAGTGGTGATAGGACTTGGCCTCGCCCTGCTCCAGCATGGCCAGCACGTCCTGCGTGATCGCCTCCTTTACCTCGCCCGCGCAGACCCAGACATGCCAGGGCTGGGTGTTGGTTCCGCTAGGTGAGCGCTGCGAGACGGCGAGGATCTCGTTGATGGTCTCGCGCGGCACCGGGTCCGGCTTGAAGGCGCGGATCGACTTTCGGCTTCTGATGGCTTCGAGGACGTCCATGAGGGCTCCTGGGTCAGGCGTGATCGAATGGAATCGTAAGCGACCTCCCCGGTCGCCGCAATCGCACTTGACGGGTCCCGCGATCGAACTGACCTTAAATGGAACGACGTATGATCGGGGGCACGGCACGCATGATTGTGCGCTTCGGTGACCTGCTCGCAAATGTGGCGCATCGCCATCCGGAGGCGCCCGCCGTCACGTTTCTGGGCCGTACGCGGACGTGGACCGACATTCACACCCGCTGCCGCAACATCGCTGCGGCGTTCGAAGGCATGGGCCTGGAGCCGGGCGAGCGCGTGGCCTATCTCGGCTTCAACTCGGATGCCCTGTTCGAGCTCTTCTTCGCTCCCGCGATGGCCCGACTCGAGACTGTCGCGATGAACTTTCGCTGGTCCCTGCAGGAATGCATCGCCGCGCTCGAGGACACGGCCCCCCGCGTTTTGGTGTTCGATGCCGCCCATGCGGAACAGGCGATGGCCGCTGCGGCGGCCAGCCCATCGATCACACATCTGTTCCAGACGGAGGGTGCGGCGCCGATGGGTGCGGAGCCCTTTGAGGACCTTGTCCGCCGTGACGGTTGCCCTTCAACAGAGGGTTCGGGCGGCGATGATACGCTGATCATCTTCTTTACCGGCGGCACGACCGGGCACTCCAAAGGGGTGATGATCAGCCACGCCAACATGCTGACCAACGCGCTGGGGGCACCGCCGATCATGCGGAACCAGTTGGAGCGCGCACAGATCATCATCGGGCCCATGTTCCACATGGCGCCAGGCTCGCGCATTTTCTCAGCGGTACTCTTGAACGCGCATTCGGTGATCATGCCGAAATTCGACATGGTCGAGATGATGCAACTCGTCGCCCGCCATCGCGTCCACGCGGTGACCATGGTGCCGACCATGATGCACATGCTGCTCGAGCATCCGGAATTTTCGCGGCACGATCTTTCCTCCCTCGGCCCGATCATGCTGGGCGGGTCGCCGACGCCACCGGCACTGTTGGAACGGGCGTTGGAGGCATTTCCGGGAGCACTCTTCTCCAACGGCTACGGCATGACCGAGATGTCGAATCTGATCGCCGCTCTGACGCCGGAGTATCACGTGCTGGAGGGGCCGATGGCGGGAAAGCTCCAGTCGGTCGGCCGCCCGGTCCCCTATCTGGATGTTCGGATCGTGGACGCCGACGACCATGAGCTGCCGAGGGGAGAGATCGGCGAGATCGTCGCGCGTGGGCCGACGGTGATGAAGGGCTACCTTAATCGCCCGGAGGAGACGGCGGAGGCGCTACGCGGTGGCTGGTTCCACACGGGCGACATGGGGTGGTTCGACCAGGACGGTCTGCTCACCATCTCCGGCCGCCTCAAGGACATGATCATCACCGGCGGCGAGAACGTCTATCCCACTGAGGTCGAGGATGCGCTGACCGCGCACCAGGCCGTAAGCCAGGTGGCTGTGATCGGGGTGCCGGATCCCAAATGGGGCGAGGCCGTCCACGCCATCGTGATCCTTGCCGACGGCGCTGATGCGAATGCGGATGACCTGATCGCGCATTGCCGAACCCGAATCGCAGGCTACAAGGTTCCGCGCGGAATCACCTTCCGCACCGAACCCATGCCGCTGTCTGGCGCCAACAAGGTGCTGAAGACGGAGCTGCGCAAGCCGTTCCTTGAGGACGGCGACTAGACAAACCTCCCGAGCGATCGATCCTCCCGCTCGTCTTAATCAGGCACGCGGCGTGGCGCCATTGCCTTTTTCCAAATTTGTACAAGTTGAATCCATAAGAAACACAGCAATTACGGGGAGGTCCTCATGTCTGGTGACGAGAACGCTGTTGCGCGTGGGCAAACTAAATCCATGTCAGCTTCTGACAAAAAGCTTGCCACAAAGAAGGCTGTGAACCGACGCGACTATTTGAAGAACGCGGCTGTCGGCGTCGCTGGCGCCGGTGCTACTGTTCTCGGAGCGCCCACGATTGCCAAGGCGCAGAACCAGACCTGGAAGCTGAAGCTGCAGAGCAACTGGACGGGCATTGGCATCGAGTCGCAAGACCGCGCCACAGAGATGTTCGTCGAGCGCGTCAACACCTTGTCCGGCGGCCGGATCGAGGTGACGAATTTCGACGCCGAGGTTTTGCTCGGCATCGGCGAGACCTTCAGTGGCGTCGGCACCGGCATTGCCGATATGGCCGTCACGGCGTCGATCTACCATCGCGGCACTGTGCCGGTGGGCGAATATCTCTGGGCCGTGCCCTTCTTCCCGAACACGAATGTCGAGTTCTTCGAGAACATCTATCACTTCATGGGGTTGAAGGAGCTTTGGCGCGAGGCTTATGCGCCGCACAACGTGATGCACCTCGCCTACACATGCTCCGACGAGTGGGGCGCCATGGTCTCGACGCGGGAGGTGAAGTCGTTTGCCGACTTTTCAGGGATGAAAGTCCGCGCGTTCGGCATCTGGGCGGAATGGCTGGTCAAGAATGGCGCATCCATCGTGACCGTTCCTGGCGGCGAGGTCTACACCGCCATCCAGACCAAGATCATCGACGCCGCCGCGTTTGGTGCACCAGACGCGTGGGCCGGCATGAAGATGCACGAGATCTGTGATTACTACATCAATCCCTCGGTGGTGCCCTACGACGTCACCGAGATCATCATGAATCTCAATACCTACAACGAAATGCCGGCGGACCTTCAGGAGGTCCTGTTGTCGGCGGCGCGCGTCTACAATCTCGACATCACAGCACTCACCATCCCGACCGATGTTCGCGGACGCCAGGTTCTGGCGGATGGCGGCATGCAAACGATCCTGATGCCCGAGGACGAGCTTCGCGAAGCCGCCGAATGGTGCTGGAACGAGTTCGTCAACAAGCGGGGATCCATGCCCCATATCGACGAGATGATCGACATCTATTCTGCCGCTCGGGAGATGTACAAGAGCTATTATGGCCCGAAGCAACTTCCTGTCTAAGACCCACTGGCCCCCGCCATCCACGATAGGGGCTGGAACAAGGCGCGGTGCGTTTCGACGCGTCGCGCCGAAGGGCCGCGCATAAGCGACGCTGTGATCGTGACGTCGCGGCCGTGCGTTGAACGCGCAGGTCCGTAAGGGAGGGGATGTTGAAGGCGATCGAATATTATCTGCGCTTCACGGACTGGCTGAATGCGCGATTTGCCTGGATCGTGGCGTTCATGATCGTCCCGATGCTCTGCATCATGATCTGGGAGATCGTGATGCGCTACTTCTTCAATGCACCATCCCTTTGGGCCTACGAAATCTCGCTCTTCCTCTATGGCGGCTACATCGTTCTCGGCGGCGCCTACACCTTCATGGCCGGCGGCCATGTCAATGTCGACATCATCTGGGGACGACTGCCTCTCCGGGGACGAGCCATTCTGGATGTCCTCACCAGCGGCTTCATCTTCCTTTTCTTGGGCGTCCTGTTCTGGGTGTCGTTGCAACGAACCATCCTATCCTGGCAGATCGCTGAGACGACGATGACCCATTGGAAACCGATCATCTATCCGTTGCGCACGACCCTACCGGTGGGATGCTTTCTCTTTCTGATGCAAGTGGTCGCCAAGCTGATCCGCGACGTGGCGATCGTCATCAAAGGCCGGGATATCTTTCCCGTGCGCGTGCAGGTTCCGTGACCGCCCCAAATTTGCTTCAGGCCTGCAATGGCCCGCCTCAAGTCCGCATTGGCGCATCCACCTTGCGCCGCAACGATAATCCCCCGGGAGACTGTTCATGGCCGAACTAGGCCCGGAACTGCTGACGATCATCCTGTTCGGAAGCCTGGTTTTGCTCCTGCTTGCAGGTGTGCCGCTGGTGTTCGCGATCGGCGGCGTTGCGACCTTCTTCATCATCGTGCTTTGGGGCCCGCACGCGCTGCCAATCCTGGAAAAACGAACCTACATGGCCATGGACATGTTCCTGCTCGTGGCCGTGCCGATGTTCATCTTTATGGGGGCCATGCTGCAACGATGTGGCATCGCTGAAGAACTCTACGAGCTGATGTATCACTGGATGGGCGGTCTGCGCGGAGGTCTCGCGGCCGGGACGGTGCTCATCTGCACGTTGTTCGCAGCCATGGTCGGCATCAGCGGGGCGGCGACCACGTCGATGGGGCTGATTGCGCTGCCCTCGATGAGGAAGCGCGGCTACAAGAAGGACATCGCACTCGGTTGTATCTCGGCGGGCGGGTCGCTCGGCATCCTGATCCCGCCGAGCGTCCTAATGATCATTCTCGCCCTGACCTCGAGACAATCGGTCGGTCAGATGTTTATCGCCGGCATTCTTCCGGGCCTGCTGCTGAGCGGCTTGTTCGTCGCTTACATCCTGATCCGCTGTTACATCCAAAAAGATCTGGGGCCGAGCGTGCCGCCGGAGGAACGGCTTTCACTGGCCGAGCGAGTCCGATTGCTTTGGGCGTTGCTGCTCCCCGTCGGTTTGGTTTTCGCGGTGATGGGATCGATGTTCTTCGGTCTCGCGACGCCGAGCGAAGCATCCGCCATCGGTGCGCTTGGCGCGATCGTCAGTGCGCTGATTAAGCGATCCTTCACCTGGGAGAACTTCACATCGGCCCTTTTCATAACGCTTCGCCTGAGCGCGATGGTGATCTGGATCGTGTTCGCTGCTTCGGTCTTCACCGCACTCTACGCCGTCACCGGCGCCTCGTCACTCGTCTCCGATTTGATCACAGGCGTCGGTGATCCTTGGGTTGCGATCATCACTATGCAGGCCATCCTACTGGTGCTGGGCATGTTCTTCGATCCGACGGGCATCGTTCTACTGACCGCCCCGATCTTCTTCCCGATCGCGACGTCCCTCGGCTTTGATCCGCTTTGGTTCGCGATCCTGTTCGTGATCAATATGGAGCTGGCCTTCCTGACGCCGCCCTTCGGGTTCAATCTGTTCTACATGAAGGCGGTCGTACCACCCGACGTGAACATGATGGACATCTACAAATCGGCGACGCCGTTTGTCTTGCTCATGATCCTCGGGCTTGCACTCTGCATGATTTTTCCAGGCATCATCACCTGGCTGCCGAGCCTGATGCGGACCTGATGCATTGCCTTTGTGCCATAGCATGGTTTTACGGAAGGAAACTCACCGGAGACGAGCCTCTCCATGGGACGATTGAGGACGGCTTCAGTCAGCAAATTGGGGCGTTCGATCCCTGTCCTGACCTGCAAGTCAGTTCGCTTGTTGACTGAAATATCCAATCTATGTGCCAAATAGAAAGGCTGCCCATAAGGGCCAAAAGCTCTGGTCCTTTGATCCGATCACAAGAAATGCGTTGTCCTACGACACGCCTGAGCGTGTCTGTTGTTTTGCACCGCGCGCAGAGGGAGGGCTGATCGTCGCCTACGCAGAGAGCGTTGCGTTCTACGAATTGGCCACGGGCGCCATTGACACCATTGCATCCATTGAACCGGGTAACCGGGGAATGTGTTTGAACGATGGTTGCACCGACCGCAGGGGCGAATGATCGTGGGTGGCATGAACGAGGCCGCAGGCGCTGCCGATAGCTCGGTCATTCGGATCGATACTGACGGGACCATCACCTCGCTGATCGAAGGTGTTTTGTTACAGGGCGACATTCGTGCCTGCCTTCGCATGGGAGAGGTGGATGTCACTTTCCAGGAGTGCGGTTTCGAAACCGAATGAGTAGCCGAGCGTGAGGGCGAGGAAGTAGGCCTGCCATTTGCCTTGGACATCGGTGACGTCGGCGGTGATCTCGCCATCCCGCCAGATGCGGTAGCTCGGCAGATCAGTGGCGATATCGATATCCGGTCCGAGTGTCGGCAGCCTTGGATTGCCAGGTTCCAAAACGCCGAGCAACGGACAGGGGTGCGGATTGCGCGTGCAGAAGCGCTCGAAGTCTTCGGCATGTTACGCCGGCAGAACCACCAGATTGGCCTGCATGTACCCGGTTGCTTGGGCTGACGTCGTACCGGTGAGCCGGCCGGCACAGATCGCCTCGCGGTTGGTGGGTATGTTCATTGTGATCGCGCCCTCATACCAGGGCCTTGGCAACGATGGCTCGAGCCATCTCGGCAACGGCGATATGGGTGGATTTGGCGATGCCGTCCACATGCGGATCGATCATGCCGTCGGCCGAATTGATCAGCCCTTCGGCGGTCATGACTTCGAGGAGGCGCGCCTCCGCCTCGGGCGAGTGAACCAGCCTTCTGTCTCCTATGCGGAGCGCCATGGCAGCCGCGATTGCGGCGCAACCCCAATTCGAAACCGCTGCCGTGACCAGAATGTCGGCGCTGCTGACCGCACCGATGCCGCCGCCGCACGGACAATCCCCCGGAGCGCCGAACGGCACGGCTGTTTTGACCACGTCGGCCACCTTGCCCATGCCGATCTCATTGCCGCCATCGCCGACCGCGACCACGGGAACACCCTTTGCCATCGCGGCATCGAACAGGAAATCAACGCGCGCGCGTCCCATGCCATAATCGCGCCCGCGCATATTGTAGTAGATGCCGTTTTCGTTGCGGCCGACCCGCTCTGTCGAGAACATCAGATCAGGCGCAAACCTGTCTAGGAGCGGGGCTGCCGCGGCACGGCCCTCGTCATCGGTGAGCGGAAAAGGCTGCAGCACGACGGTCGCGAGGCTCTTGTCGGCGCTGGCCTTTCGCGCCGCCTCAGGATCAACCACCGATAGGCCGGCGGCCTTGAGCACCGCCGCCATGGGTGGGATCAACGCCTCTTCGATGACGAGGATCATGAGCGGGTGACGCGCCAGCCAAAGGGCGCGTAGGATGGCGGCAGCGCCCGAAGGCCCATCATTCTCGCCGATCGCTGCCGATATCCAGGCGCGCGAAACCGACCCGGTGGTGGCGATGACCGTGCCGCCTTCGGGCACCGCGAGAAGGGCGTCGGCCGCGGCACCGACGAGCGGGCGGCTGGTCATCGCGCGTGCTGTGGCGTAGAGCGGCTCGATACCGCGATTGCCGATGTCGATATTGACCAGACGATCGAGGCGTTCGTCCAGCTTCGTGGTGGTTGCGTCACTCATGGATCAGGCTCTTCCGAACAAAGTCGCCGTCACCCAGCCTTCATCGTCTAGTCGTTTGGCGAGGATATCCAGCGCACGTTGAAGGGCTGCGACCAACGCGGCGGCGCCGCCTGCGGCATCAAGCGCGCCGGCGGTCGGCTTCAGCCGGATCGAGACCCGCCCGCCCGGTGCGCCATGGGTGTTGACGGTGAGCACACCCTGGTCGCGCAGCAGGATCATGCCGATCAACGCGGTCGCTTCCGCCGGCACCAGCGGCGACGATGAGCGACCAGTGCGGTCCAGGAGAACCGCCATCACGTCCTGCTCATCCAGCATCGGACCGAGGTCCGATCGCTGCACCATGTTGTCACCGAAGCGTGCTGCCAGGGCTTCGGCGATCGCCTGGCCGTCGCGCGCTTCCTGGCGGAGATCCTCGGGATCGAAGCGCTGCAGGGAGCGCATGGCGCCGGCGGCGATCGGTGCGCGCGCCTCCTGGCCCAGCTCGGACGCCTTGGCGAGTGTCGCCAGGACAGGCGTTGCCGCACCGGCGATGATGCCGGCACGTGGGCCGGAGAGGCCGGCCTTGTCGGCATTGGTGATCGCAAGATCAGCGCCCAGCGTCAGGCTCTTGGCGCCGCCATGCAGAACGGGGCGCAGCCTGGCGCCATAGGCCTCGTCGAGGAAAACGACTGCACCCGCAGCCTTGGCTTTCTGTACGGCGGTGACTGCGGCTAGATCGCTCATGCGCGCAAGCGTGCTGGTGACCGTGGTGACGATGACCAGCGCCGGCACCTCGCTTGCCAGGATCGGTTCGATGTGGTCGCTGGCATCGACCTCGATCAGCTTCACGCCTGCCAGCCTGCAGCCGCGCGCCACCGAGGTATGCGAGCGGTCGCCATCGGGTTTCACGGACACGACCGGCTTTGCCGCCGCCAGCGCCAGGATCGCGGCGATGATCCCCGCACTGGTACGGTTGGTGACGACAGTCGTATCGCCGCCGCCGAGATGATCGACCGCGGCCTGGTTAAGTTCCTGTGCGAATAGGCCAGGCCCGACCCATTCCTCGCAATAGGTGGTGAGATCGTCGGGCTTCAGCGGAAAGTAGCGCGGATTGCCGGTGAAGATGCCGATGGCTTCGGGACCGCGCTCGTCGATCACCTCGGCCGCCACCGCCTGGGCGTGGCGCAGGCGGCGGATCTCGTCGGCGCTGGACGCGAGATAGCGGCCGCGTGCATAGCCGACCGAGGAATCGAGCGGGTTGCCGAAGCGATCGGCGGTCATGAGCCCAGGCCGATGGTCACGTTCTTGCGGAAGGTATAGGACTCCAGCGCCCCCTCGATCGAATATTCAGAGCCGAGGCCGGACTGCTTGATGCCGCCATAGGACATGCCCGGGATCTGCCCGCCACCCTGGTTGACTTGGATCCAGCCGGCGTCAATCTGGCGGGTCATGCGCTGCACCGTGTCCATATCAGGGCTGAAGATGAAGGCTGCGAGACCGTAGTGGGTGTCGTTGGCCATTTTGACGACCTCCGCCTCGTCCTCCCAGGGAAGGGCGACTAGCACCGGGCCGAACACCTCTTCGCGGGCGATGCGCCAGTTATTATCGAGGCCGGTGAGGATGGTGGGCACGGGGTGAAAGCCGCCCTCGGTCGCTGTCGGGGTCTCGCCGATCAGGAAGGTCGCCCCCTCGGCTTCCGCTTCGGCCACGTAGGAACAAATCGCGCCATAGCGTTCCTCGTTGATGACGGCGCCGATATCCATCTCGTCGTCGAGCGCGTCCCCGACCTTCATGGCGGCGGCTTTTTCGGCGACCCGCGGCAGCAGGTGCTCCCAGACGCTGGCGTGCACGAACAGCCTGGAGCCCGCCGTGCAGCTCTGTCCCTGGCGGGCAAAGCGCATGGCATTGACGACGTTCTGGGCGGTCTGGTCGATGCGCTCGGGCGTGCAGGCATCGGGGAAGACGATGCAGGGGCTCTTCCCGCCGAGTTCGAGGGTGACATTGGCGATGCGGTCGGCGGCCGCGTGGGCGATCAGCTTGCCGACTTCGGAAGATCCGGTAAAGGACAGCTTGGCGATGCCGGGATGCTGCGCGAGGGCAGCACCCGCCTCCTCGCCAATGCCGGTGACCACGTTGAACACGCCGGGCGGGAAGATATCGGCGGCCATTTCCATCAGACGCAACACGGCAAGCGGTGCGTCTTCGGCCGGCTTCAGGACCAGGCAATTGCCGGTGGCGAGCGCCATGCCGATCTTGACCGTACCCAGCTGCAAGGGCGAGTTCCAGGGGATGATCGAGCCGACCACGCCCAGCGGTTCGCGAGTGGTGTAGGAGAAGAGACCGGGACCAAGCGGCAGCGTCTCACCCTTCTGTTCGACTGCGACGCCGCCGTAATATTTGAGCACGCCGGCAGCCCCATTGGCCTCGCCGCGGGACTGGGTTTTGATGGCATTGCCGGTTTCCGCGGCCAGCAGCCGGGCGACTTCTTCATGATGCGTCGATAACCGGTTGCCCAGTTCGCTAAGCATGCGCCCGCGTTCGGAGGCGGCGAGTGCTGCCCAGCCAGGGTGCGCCTTCTTCGCGGCGGCGACAGCGAGGTCAATCTCGGCAGCGCCGCCTTTCCCAATCTCGCAGACTACATCGCGCCTGGATGGGTTTTCGATGCCAATCCTGGCACCGTTTTCGGGCCAGTGCCATTTGCCGTCGATGAAGCAGCCGGCCAGGCCGTCGGTCGGAAGCGTGTAGTCGAGTATGGTCACTTGCCTTGTCCTTATGCTGACGTCTTCGATGGGCGAAGCGTGCGATAGATGGCGGAGAAATCGAGATCACCGCCGCCGCTTTCGGCAAAAGCGGTAAAAGTTTCGGCGGCAGTGGCACCAAAGGGCGTTGCTTGACCGCTGCTGGCGGCAGCGGCCTGGGCGAGGCGCAGATCCTTCGCCATCAACCGTGCTGCAAAGCCCGGCGCATAGCCGTTGGAGGCAGGCGCTTCGGGCACGACGCCGGGGATGGGGCAGCGGTTCTGCAGGGTCCAGCTTTGCGCCGCTGCGCCAGCGCAAAGCTGGTAAAACTTGTCCAAGTCGAGGCCGAGCGCATCCGCGAGCGCGAAGCCTTCGGTCACGGCCATGGCGGTGATGCCGCAGATCATGTTGTGGCAAGCCTTGGCCGCCTGGCCGGCACCCGACGGGCCGAAATAGGCGATCTTGGCGCCCATGTCCTCAAGGATCGGCTGGGCTCGCGCAAAACCACATTCGGGGCCGCCGACCATGAAGCTGAGCGCACCTTTGCCCGCTGCCTCCGGCCCGCCGGAGACCGGCGCGTCCAGCATGGTCAGACCGCGCGAATTTGCCTTCGATGACAGACGGCGCGTGGTGTCGACGTCGATGGTGGAGCTATCGATCAGGAGGGCGTCGGCGGCGCCGGGCAATACGACCTCTTCATAGGCCTTCGCGACATGGGCCCCCTCCGGCAGCATGGTCACCACGATCTCGGCGGGTTTCAGCGCCTCGGCCGACGGCTCGATGCCCCCGCCGAACGCAGCACATGCCTCGGCGGAGAGGTCCATGCCGATCACGTTATGGCCCTTGGTGACGAGGTTTTTCGCCATGGGCAGACCCATGACCCCGAGACCGATCACCGCGATGTTCGTCATATCTGTTCCTTTCAGCCACTAAGGATCGTGGGCAGCCAGGTTGCCAGTCCTGGAAAGAGCGATAGCAGCAGCACCATCAGCGCCATCACGGCGACGAAGGGCAGCGCCCCGATCATGACGT
The DNA here is from genome assembly GCA_028285265.1 of Geminicoccaceae bacterium. GTDB lineage: Bacteria > Pseudomonadota > Alphaproteobacteria > Geminicoccales > Geminicoccaceae > JANQPX01. The sequence continues at coordinate 69,882 of JANQPX010000015.1, read as the reverse complement.
CCTTCATCGGCCCTTTGCCGCGCACGCCCTGCACGACGTAGAGATTGAGCCCGATCGGCGGCGTGATCAGGGCGGTTTCGATCAGGATCATCATAAGCACGCCATACCAGATTGGATCGAAGCCGAGATCGAACATCAAGGGTGCGATGATCGGGATGGTGGTGATCATCATCGACAGTGTTTCCATGAAGCAGCCGAGGATGATGTAGAAAATGATGACGGCGATCAGCATCTCGGTCGGGCTTAATCCGAGCTCGGCGACGAACGCGTTCAGCCTGGTGGTCAGCCCGATGCCGGCCAGGATCATGTTGAGAAAATATGCAGCGATGATGATCAGCATGATCATCGATGTGGTCACCACTGTGGCCTCGGCGGCTTCGGTGAGCATCTTGATGGAAAGACGTCCCCTGGAGGCCGCGATCGCCAGCGCGCCGACCACGCCGAGGGCCGCTGCCTCGGTCGGTGTCGCCCAACCGCCATAGATCGAGCCGATCACCAGGATAAAGATGATGATCGGCGGGATCACGCCCGTGGTGCCGCGTAGGCGCTCGCTCCAGCTGTAGCTGACACGCCTGCCAGCGACTTCCGGGCGCAGCAGCGAGATCGTGATGGTGGCCGCCATGAACAGCATCGCGAGCAGCAAGCCCGGTAGGATTCCGGCGAGGTAGAGCTTCGGCACCGAGGAGTTGGTTAGGATGCCATAGATGATCATGTTGACCGAGGGTGGGATGAGAATGCCGAGCGTGCCGCCAGCGGCGAGTGTACCGAGAAACAGCCTGGGGCCATAGCCGTGGCGCTCGATCTGAGGGAGCGCGACCGTGCCGATGGTGGCGGCCGTCGCGACCGAGGAACCGGACGTTGCCGCGAACAGGGCACAAGCCCCTGTGTTGGCGTGCATCACCCCACCCGGCAGCCAGCCCAGCCATTTGGCGAGCGCATCATACATGGCGTCGGCGACACCGGAGCGCAGCATCAGCTCGCCCAGGAGAATGAAAAGCGGGATCGCCATCAGCAGGAACCCGGATGACGACGTCCACGCGACCTCGCCTGCGGCCTGATAGAGCGGGAGGAAGCCATAGGTTCGATCGAGAATGACCCCGAGCACGCCTAAGGCGGCGGCGATCGGCAGGCTAAGCGCGATCAGGACCAGAAGGAGGAGGAGCGCCGTGCCGAGCATGGTTCAGGCTTTGCCGTCCAGGGCATCGGCCTCTTTACGTACCTCTTCAAGTGCGCCGCGCACGCCAGCGAGACGCTGCGCGTGATCGAGGTCGCGGCGGAAGAGGGCACGGGCGGCCAGAACGATCAGCGCCAGCGTGACCGCCGCGAAGATCCAAAGGCCCGTCACCCAAAGGGATTGCGGGATCCACATCGGCACCTGCATCGGCGTGTTGGAAACCGCACCAACGCTGATATTCGTGCTGAGCAGGCGCGTCGCATACCAGGCCAGAAGCAGAGTGAAGCCCAGCATGGCGATGAGCGCTAGGAGGTCGAGCCCGGCCGCCCAGGGGCGGGGGAGTTGATGATGGACAATGTCGATACGCACATGCGCTCGGCGGACGATGGCAAGCGATGCCCCCCAGGTGACCGCGATCGCCAGCACATAGCCGGAGATCTCATCAGCGCCGATCAGGGAGGTTGCGAACAGCCGGCGTGCCAGCACCTCGATGGCGATCATCAGCGCCGAACCGAGGATGGCGAAACCGGCGATGCGGGCGAGCAGCCTCGACAGCGACGCCGCTGCCCGCTCAATCCGGCTGGCGTTTTCCGGAGACAAAGAAGCGAACCGCTGCCCGCGTCGGGCTACTGGATGGTCATGCCGACGACGGCACCAACCGTGTCGTTCCAGGTGGCCACACAGTCATCCCCGCACTGCTCGGCCCAGTTTGGCAGCACCGCTTCCGCAAGCACCTTGTCGCGAAGCGCGATGTCGTCTTCGGAAACGGGTACAAGCGTCATCTTGCCGGGAGCCTCGCGCGTGCAGCCTTCGCCGCCGGTATTGCAGGCGAAGCCTTCGACGGTCTCGTCCCCGGCACCGGACCAGATGTCGTCTTCGAGCTGCGTGATCTGCTCAGTCAGGAAGGACTGTACGGCAGGATCGAGACCGTTCCAGGCATCCATGCCGACGACATGAATGACTGGCGACCAGGCGATCGGTAGCTCGTAGATGTGAGTCGAAACCTCATGCCATTTTGCGTTGAAACCGGACATCGAGCCGGTGATCGCGCAATCGACCACGCCCTTCTGCAGGCCCTGGACAACCTCCCCGAAGCTCATCGAAACAGGTGTCCCGCCAAGCGCCGAGACGAAATCGCCGATCGCGGCACCGGAGGCGCGCACCTTCTTGCCTTCAAGATCCGAAAGGCCCGACATCTCGGCATTGCAATAGACGACCTGCGCCGAGTAGGGCCATACGCCCAGCACTTTGACCCCGTAGAGATCGGCGTAGATCTCTTCGAGCACCGGCTTGTAGGCATCCGAGATTTTTCGCGCGGTCTCGATGTCCGGCGCCATGCCCGGCAGATCGTTGCCGCCGTTCACTGCATTGTCGCCGATCATGTATCCCATAGGCGTAGAGGCGAACTGCAGGGTTCCTTGCTGCACCAGCCGGACGATCTCCGAGCCATCCAGGCCCAGTTCGTTGAACGGCTTGATCTCGGCAGTCACTTTGCCATTGGAGGCGGCCGATAGGGTCTCGGTAAAGAAAGGCAAGGTGAAGTCGGTGTACATGCTGACCATACCCCAACTTCCGACCACGTTCAGCTTGGTCTCCGGAAGGTCTTCGGCGAGCGCTGGCATGGCGGCGATGGTGGCGAGTGCGGTGAGTATATGTTTGTTCATTGGACGTCTGCCTGAATTGTGCATTCACGATTTTGCTTCGGCGTGCCCATCATGTCCAATCGTTGTTTTCGGGCGATCACGATCAAAAAAAACGATCGGCTAGATCTCTAAGTCGTTCGCGATCCGCGCTGCCATGGTGGCCGCACTCTTGGCGAGACCGCTTGCGGTGTTGTTTAGGAAGGAGGCTGTGAACCTTAGATCGTTCAACGGGATGTCGGCGTCCATCCTGACAACGTCCCCCGATTCGATATGCGGACGGGCAACGACGTCGGGTAGGGTGCAGATACCGAGGCCGGCCTTGGTCATGCCGATGCTGGCGCTGAGCGCGTTTGACGAGAAGAGGCGGGGGCTTCGAATACCCGCGTTCGTCAACGCTTCGCGCAGCTCGACGAAGGGGCGCGAATTGCGCGCATAAGAAAGCACAGGGCTGGCGGCCAGGTCTTCTATGCCGATTCGTCCCCGACTCGCCAAAGGGTGATCCGCGGCGACGACCCAGATCATCGGCAGGTTCAAAAGGGGAAGGTTGGTGACCTCGTACTCCGACACCGGTCCCATCAGGAAGGCCAGATCCACCGCGCGGTCGATGAGCTGCTGACGCTGGTTGGTGGTGCTGTCGACGCTGATCTCGACATCGGCCCGCGGATAAAAGGCGGAAAACTCTCTAATGAAGGCAGGCAGGAGCGTGCTAACCATCGTCTCAGAAAGCGCCAGACGAAGAGTGCCTTCCTGATCGGGGTTCATGCCGGCGGCATGGGCGAAACGATCCATGCTGCGGAGAATGTCCTCGGCGAACGGCACCAGCTCGCGTCCAAGCGGTGTCAGCGTCACGGCCTGAGGGGAGCGGACGAAGAGTGAGCCGCCCAGATCTTCCTCGAGCGCCTTGATCCGCGCGGAGACATTGGACTGGGTCGTGTTCAGCTGCTCCGCGGTCTTGCGAAAATTGTAGAGTTTCGCGAGTGCCAGAAAGGTCTCGTAGGTCAGGCGCTTCATCCTGTGCTCCTGCATGAATTTCTTTCATGAAGAAACGCGTTTTTTGGGATTGAGTTCAACTGAAATTCCCCGGTTAATCCTTTGGGAGCCATGATACCGGACAGCTGCCATGCCACGCCGATCCCGTTGCCGAGATAGCGAGCCTTTGCTGGCCGCACCGCCTGCGGCCCCTCTGGGCGGGCGCTACGCGCCGCTCGGAGAGCGTGAGCAGAAACAGATCATTGAAGCGGCCTTCGCTATTTTGGAACGGACGGGGATCGATCAGTGCCCGCCGGATGTTGCCAGAGAGGCGGTTGAGAAAGGAGCACAACAGCGAGCCGATGGACGCTTATGTTATCCACGCGGGATGGTCGAGGCTGCTATTCGTCGCGCGAAAAAGCGCGTGCAGCTTCCGGGGTTCGTCGAGAATTTTGGCATCACCGTTGGCGGCGGGCATGTCCATATCGGCACTGGCGGGGCGGCGGTGAGTGTACTCGACGCCGACAATCGGACCTTTCGCGACAGCACGCTCCTCGATCTCTATGATTTGATGCGCATCGTCGGCCGCGGGGATCATATCCATTACGGCGTGCGCTCGGTGGTGGCGCGCGACATGCAAGCCCCCTTGGACCTCGACATCAATACCGCCTTCGCCTGCCTCAAGGCTTGCCCGAAGCCGATCGGCATCAGCTTCGACAATGCCGAGCATCTCGGTCCCACCGTGACGATGTTCGACCAGGCGCTTGGCCGCGACGGCGGGTTTCGCGCCCAGCCCTTCTGCTTTGCTGTGATCGTGCATGCGGTCTCGCCACTTCGCTATGCCCCTGAGGGGCTCGCGATCATGCGGTGTGCGATCGAGGCCGGCATGCCGCTCCAGATCTGCACCGCTGCGCAGGCGGGTGCGACCAGCCCGGTAACTCTGGCGGGGGCCTTGGCGCAGGGACTGGCTGAAACGCTGGCAGGTCTGATGGTCGTCGATTTGATCGGGCCCGGAACGTCCTGCATCTTTGCCTTCATGCCGTTCATCAGCGATCTGCGTACCGGCGCCATGACTGGTGGCAGCGGCGAGGCGGCTGTCGCCAATGCAGCTGCGGCGCAATTGCTAAGGCACCTCGAGCTACCCTCGACCGTGGCCGCGGGGATGACCGATGCCAAGACCACTGATGCTCAAGCCGGCTACGAAAAGGGCTATACCGTCGCTCTCGCCGCGCAGGCGGGTGCCGACATGATCAATCTTTCCGTCGGCATGCTCGGCTCGATCATGGCGGCGTCGCCGGAAGCCCTGGTGATCGACGACGATATGTGTGGTGCCATCCTGCGCTCAGTGCGAGGCATCGATATGCATGATAGCGCCATCGATCTGGATATGATCGAAGCTGTCGCCACGGGTCCAGGGCACTATCTCGGCGAAATGCAGACACTCGCCTTGATGAAGAGCGAATATGCCTATCCGCGTCTCGGCGACCGGCGGAGCATCGACGATTGGATCGCGGACGGTAAGCGGACGATCTGGGATCGAGCGTGCGCGCGTGTCCGAGACATTCTCGCTGATGCGCCTCACCATCTGCCCTCAGATCGCGAGGCGGCGATCCGCGAGCGCTTCGACATTAAACTCGACCTGGAACCCATAGCATGAAGACCCACGCCCGCGTCGTTGTCATCGGTGGCGGTGCCGTTGGCACCTCGATCCTCTACCATCTGGCGCGTGCCGGCGTGACCGACACAATTTTGCTGGAAAGGGACGAGCTGACCTCCGGCTCCACCTGGCACGCCGCCGGCAATATCCCGACCTATGCTACGTCCTGGCTCGGGATGCGCGCTGGCAACTACGCGTGGTCGCTTTACAAAGACCTGGCTGGGGAAGTCGACAGCGCGATCACCTATCGCCACACTCGTGCATTCTGGCCGGCGCACACGCCCGAGCGGATGGAGCTGTTTCGGCATCTTTGCGGCGTGTCGCGGAGTGCTGGATTCGACCTCCATATGCTAAGCCCCGCCGAGATGGACAGGATGCATCCCTTCTGGCATCCGGACGATACAGTTCTGGGCGGCATCTGTGATCCCTATGAGGGCGACATCGACCCGAGCCAGTTGACCCAGGCCCTTGCCAAAGGGGCGCGTGCGCTCGGCGCCGTGGTGGTGCGCTTCTCGCCGGTCACCGCGATTGACCGCTTGCCCACCGGTGAATGGCGCGTGGCCAGCGCCAAGGGCACTGTCACCGCCGAGATTGTGATCAACGCTGCTGGCTTTCACGGCTGGAGCGTAGCCTCGCTGGCGGGACTGGACGCGCCGGTCGCAACTTTGGAGCATCAATATCTGGTGACCGAGCCGATTGCGGCCCTGGACGAGCACACCGACCTCTTCCCGCTGGTGCGCGACCCGGACATCCGCTTTTATCTCCGGCGAGAGCGCAATGCCTTTCTCCTCGGCTCCTACGCTCATGCCGGCCGCCCCGCCTGGGAGAGCGGTCCGCCCCCCGATGATTTCGCGCACCAGCTCTTCCCGGATAGCGTCGACGACATCCTGGACGTATTCGAGGCGACCATTACCCATGTGCCGCTGCTCGCCGAGGCGGGAGCCCAGCGCTTCGTCAACGGCCCGATCGCCTATGCGCCAGACGCTCTCCCTCTAGTCGGCCCGGCCGCAGGTGCCCCGAACTTCTATCATGCCACCGGTGTCCAGATCGGCATCACCCATTCAGCGGCAATTGGCAAAGCGATGGCCGAATGGATCACCGAGGGCGAGACGGAATGGGACCTCAGCGCCTGGGATCCGCGCCGCTTTGGAACGTGGGTCACACCCGCTTATGCCAGGGCCCGCGCCTCCGAGCATTATGATCTGCAATATGCCATCCCCTTTCCACACCGCCTATTGCAATCGGGACGGCCGGTACAGCAAACCCCGCTTTATGAGACGCTGACCGGCAAGGGGGCGATCATGGGACAGATCGCTGGGTGGGAGCGCGCTTTCTGGTTCGAGACCGAGACGATCAAGGATACAGGCGAACACGGTTTGAGCTTCTATGAAGAACCCTGGCATTCGGCGGTCAAGCGCGAATGTGAGACGGTGCGCGATGCGCTCGGCGTCATGGACCACGGCGGCTTCACCAAGTTCTTCGTCGAGGGGCCGGGGGCAAGGGCCTATCTTTCCAAGGTTTTCTGCAACGCCATTCCGAAGCCTGGCCGCGTTCGGCTCGGCTACATGCTCACCCCCAAAGGTCGCCTCTGGTCAGAAGCGACGATCGCCTGCCTTGCCGAAGATCGGTTCCTCCTTTGCGGGCCGACGCTTACCGATCTCCGCGATTTCGACTGGCTATCTGCCTATCTCCCTGACGATGGTGTGACCCTGAACCGAGGCTATCACCACGATGCCGCCCTCATGGTGATGGGGCCAAAATCTCGGGACGTGCTGTCCCTACTGACCGAGGCCGACCTCAGCGCCGAGACAGCGCCCTGGCTCTCGGCCAGCGAGATCGAGATCGCCGGTGCCGCGGTCACGGCGATGCGCGTTTCCTATGTCGGCGAGCTCGGCTGGGAGCTGCATCTGGCATCGGCCGACCTCGTCACCGTCTATCAGGCGATTATGGCGGCGGGCGAGGCGTTTGGTGCCTGCAATTTCGGTTCTTATGCGCTGAATGCCATGCGTATCGAGAAGGGATATCATGCCTGGGGTGCGGACTTTGGCACAGAATACACCCTGTTCGACGCGGGCTTGAGCCGTTTCGCCAACATGAACAAGGGCGACTTCATCGGCCGTTCGGTGGTCGAAAAACAGAGGCAGGCCGCCTCGGCGTGGGAGTGGATCGGTCTCGAGATCGAGGAACCGACGCCCGATCCCTTGGCCTCGGATCCGATCATCAAGGATGGGACCTGGATAGGCTACGTCACCTCGGCGAGCCGTGGCTTTCGCACTGGCAAGACACTCGTGCTCGGCTATGTCAAAGCCAGCAGCCTCGCCATGGGAGAGCAGGCCTCCGTCACCGTGCTCGGCGAAGACCGGGCGGCGTGCCGCCACAATCCCCATGTCTACGATCCTGGGAACGCGCGCCTTAGGACTTGAGGATTTTTCGACAACGAAGGTTCCAGCGGCCGACGGCCAAAGCCTCACGCCCGACCGCGCACCTCGTTCCAGACATCGTCCAGTGCCGCTTTCAGGATAGCCGTCGCCTCAGCGATCTCGCCCTCCTCGATGATCAGAGGCGGCGTGAAGCTGATGCGATCAGGCGGAATCGAGCGCAGATAGAGGCCGCGAGCATGCGCGCGATCCTGGACCATCTGTCCGACCTTCAAGGCAGGGTCCCAGAGCTGGCGCCGGGCTTTGTCTTGCACCAGTTGCAAGCCGCAGAAAAGACCGATGCCGCGGACATCGCCGACCAGCGGGTGGTCCAACAGCGCTTCACAGCCCGCAAGAAAAGGCACGGACATGCGGCGGACATAGCCGACGAGATCGATCTCGTCATAGATGTCGAGCGCCTCCAAGGCAACGGCTGCGCCGACGGGGTGGCCGGCATAGGTGAACCCATGGCCGAGAACGCCGGCGTTGTCGGAGGTCTTCATCAGGTCGTCGTAGAGATCCTGGCGGAACATGATGGCCGACATCGGGAAGAAGGCGGCGGTGAGCGCTTTGGCGCAGGTGGCGCTGTCCGGGTTGAGATCGAAGGCTTCGGCACCCCACATGTGACCGGTCCGCCCAAAGCCGCAGACGGTCTCGTCAACATGGAAATGGATGCCGTATTTCCGGATAACAGCCTGCATCGCTGGCCAGTAACCCTCGGGTGGGCGGATCGCCCCGCCGCCCGATTGCATCGGTTCGGCGAAGAAGGCAGCGATGGTCTCTGGGCCTGCATCGAGAATGGTCGTCTCGAACTCCGCGGCCATCCGTGCTGAGAACGCTTCCTCGCTTTCGCCCTCCAGGCTGTGCAAATAGAAATTGGGTGTCGACAGCTTTAGAAAATCGTCCATCGGCAAGCCGAAATTGGCGTGCATATGCGGCTGGCCCGAGAGGGCGACAACGGTTACCGTGTTGCCGTAATAGCCGCGCCAGCGGGAGATCATCTTCCGTCGTTTCGGCTCGCCGCGGACGATGTTGCGTGCCCAAATGAACTTGATCATCGCGTCATTAGCTTCGGAGCCGGAGCACTGGAACATCACCTTTTCAAAGGGCGCCGCTGCCACCGAAGTCAGGCGAGCCGCCAGCGCCGCAATCTTAGGATGGGAGCGCCCGTAGAACGTTGGTGCGTAGGGCAATGTGTCCATCTGCCGTTTGGCAGCGTTGGCCAGACGATCGTTGTGATAGCCGAGCGATACGCAGCCGAGACCTGAGAAGCCGTCGATCAGGCTCCGGCCGTCATCGGTCGTGATGCGCACGCCGCTGCCTTTGACCACCATCGCCGCAGGGCCATGGTCGCCATGGGTGCGTAGATTAGTCTGGCCATGGACGTGGTGCTGCCGGTCTTGTTGCCGTGTCGCCTCGATTGCCGGTGCTGCTGTCATCTCACCTCCTGTCGCCCTTTTTCTCTAGTGAGCCTCCGTCCGGCTGTGCTGAAATACAATCTCGTTTATCGTCGACTTTGTTGAATCTTTTTCAGGCAGACCATGCGCAATCCCATCCTCGATATCAGACATCTGCAGATGATCCGCGCCATCGGCCGTACCGGGAGGGTGGTGGATGCATCGGATGAGCTTGGGCTAACGCCGTCGGCTCTGTCGCATCGGATCAAGGAAGCCGAGCGGCGTCTAGGCGTGCCACTGTTCGAGCGGCTGCACAAACGGCTTCGCATGACGGCTGCCGCCGAATATCTCGCCAGTGTCAGCGAGCGGATGCTGCATGAACTCGTTTTGGTCGAGGACGACGTTCGCCGCATGAACGCGGGTGTCGACCACGTGGTCCGCCTCGCGATCGAAGCTTATAGCTGCTATCACTGGTTTCCGGCCTTCCTCGATATGTTCCGACGTCAAGCCGAGCGCATCGATATTCAGGTCATGTCGGGTGCCGGCCAGGACACGAACAGTGCGTTGCTCAATCGCCATGTCGACGTGGTCATCGTGTCTGGTGAGGAAGCACCTCCCAATACCCGATACTTTCCCCTCTTCGATGACCCGCTGGTCTTCATCTGCGCGCCGAGCCATCCGCTGGGCCAGCTTGACCGCATTCACGCACGGGATATCGAGGGACAGAATTTCATCACCTATACCAAGGTTCCCGAACCCGACCGCGAGTTTGCGCGGCTTTTTCGCGCTGAAGGCCGCTATCCCCGCTGGTCGGCGACTCTGGAAATCCCAGAAGCCATTGTCGAACTCGTCGCCGCCGATCAGGGCACGAGCATTCTCGCATCCTGGGCGATGGAGCCGCATGTCAAACTCGGACGCATCCTCGCCAAACCGCTCGCGCCGGGCGGTATCAACATTAAATGGGGTTGTAAGATCAGATCCGACGATCCTTCTGGCGGTGCCGTTTCCAAAGTAGCTGACGCGCTCGTGAGCTGGTTTTCCGAAAGCTAGTGGTTTTCAAGTCCAGCTCACGCTTCCGCTGCTGTTTGATGGTTCGGATCAAGGTTGACGGAGGGCGACCCATCCTCATCCATCAGACTGGAAAACCAGGTCAGGAAGGTATGCTCAGATGCACAGTCTGCGCGACCTGGCGGGTACACCGCATAATAGCTACTGCCGCAGCCAACTGCCTCCCTAAACGGTCGGGTCAGCCGACCTTCGCTGAGTGCGGCTGCCTCTTCCAGGCTCGATCCCATGCAAAGGCCACGACCCGCCATGGCGGTATGAATGGCGAGGTCTCGGCTTGCGAGATCAATGCGCTCGAGGTCGGCAAGGCTTGGTGCGCCAGCGTGTTCGAGCCACGTTGTCCAGGTCGCCTGATCGTTAGTAACCAGAACGGCCACACTAGCGAGATCAATCCGATCATCGCCCAAGAGTACCGGTGCAGCGACAGGGAACATCATCTCCTGAAAAATCAGATCACAGCGAAGGCCGCCATAAGCTGACACGCCTTTTAGGATCGCTATATCGACCTCCCCTCGAGCAACGGCTTCGGCCGACGTCGCTTCACCGATCCTGACCCGAACATCGGGGTGGGCTCGCTGAAAGGCTGACATCTTCGGCACAAGCCATTTGATGGCAAAGTTTGCCTCGGCGCCAATGGTCAAAGCCGCGCCACTGCTCTTGGGTGCAACCATCTCGGTCGCTGCTGAGATGTTGGTGAAGGCGGAGCGAATCGGTGTCAGATAGGCTTGCCCTTCGCTTGTTAGCATCAGTCCATTGTGAATGCGGTCGAAGAGACGAACGCCCAACGTCTCCTCCAACCCTTTCACCTGCTGACTGACGGCGCCCGGCGTCACGTTGAGTTCGGCAGCCGCCTGCTTGAAGCTAAGGTGACGGGCAGCCGCTTCGAAAGCGCGGAGCGCATTGAGCGGCGGGATTCGGTAGGTCATCGGCGCAGATCTCCTTGGAGATACATAGTCTAGCTCGGCCAGCCCTCAGGCTCACGCCAGATTATTTGTGCTCTTTGATCAGAAATTCTGGTTTGCGTGCAAGCTCCATTCGCCTCTCTATCGAGACGTCAGCTTTTGAGGGGCAGCATGATGATCGGATACAGTCCAAAAGACATATGGCGAGTAAGGGGACCGATATCGCAGGGTGTTGCATCGGGGCCCGGTCGCCTCATTCATGTGACCGGACAGATGGCATTCGATCAGAGCCGCAGCGTTGTCGGCAAGGGCGATGTCGTCCGCCAGATGCAGCTTTGCTTTGACCATATCGAGCGAATCCTCGAGGGTTTCGGCGGCGATCTCAGCGATGTCACGACGCTCACCGTCTTCTACACGGATGCGAGCCAACTCGAGCAGATAAGAGAGGTATGGGCGGCTGCCTTTGGCAAAGCGGGAACGACACCTGCCTGTGTCATGATCCAAGTCGCTGGCTTGGTGCACCCCGATCTTTTGGTCGAACTGATCCCTACGGCGGTGATCGCTGAGGATCGGTTTCGTGATCCAATGAAGGTCGGAAGCTAGTTCGACGCTGCCTGATCGAGCTTTTCTTTTCGTATTCGTCTGATCGTAACGGGACCGACCTTGGCATGTATCGGCGCCGGTTCTTGGCTGTAGCTGAGGCTGACGATCGATCTTGCCACGCTCAGCTTCGAATCGGCGTTTGTCGAGAGGTGGAAACCACGACGGCGGTGGTTTTGGTGATCACGTTATTGCGTCCACTCACGGTCACTCTTTGGCTCTGCAACTGAGGACGGTGGAGGACATCGGCAAGGACTGCTTGAGCCCGTCCTGCAGCCGATGTGAAGAAGCAAGGTGATCGGTAAGGACGCAGGTGAGGGAAAGTCTAAGAATCCTAGCCAGCGCCGTTTCGCTGACGTTGTCGGATGGTTTCGATGATAAGCAGGTCGTCAAGAAATCGATCGCAGCGCCCGGAGGCGCTGCGATCATCGTTCCGTTTAGGCCAGAAGATCGAAACGATCGTTCATCATGACCTTCGTCCAAGCCGACACGAAGTCACGCACGAACTTCTCGGCATTGTCGTCCTGGGCATACACTTCGGCATAACCACGAAGAATGGAGTTCGATCCGAACACCAAATCAGCGCTCGTTGCCGTGAACTTCACAGCGCCGCTTTGCCGATCGCGCAGTTCATAGGTGTCGTCCGACACGGGATGCCAGCTTGTGGCCATATCCGTCAGATTGACGAAGAAGTCCGTGGTCAGCGCACCGACCTTGTCGGTGAAGACGCCATGCGCGGAGCCGCCGTGGTTGGTTCCCATGACGCGCATGCCACCGACGAGGACCGTCATCTCGGCCGCGGTGAGGCCAAGAAGTTGGGCACGGTCAAGCATCATTGCTTCCGGGGAAACGGCATAGGTTTCCTTTTGCCAGTTGCGGAACCCGTCGGCGAGGGGTTCGAGCACCGAAAAGCTGTCTGCGTCGGTTTGTGTGTCGGTGGCATCACCTCGTCCGGGTGTGAACGGCACCGTCACGTTGAAGCCGGCTGCTTTGATCGCCTGCTCCAGGCCAACATTGCCGGCGAGCACGATCACATCGGCGATCGACGCGCCGCTTTCAGCTGCAATGGGCTCGAGAATGCCCAGGACCTTTGCCAGCCGCTCGGGCTCATTACCTTCCCAGTCCTTTTGGGGTGCCAATCGGATGCGGGCGCCATTAGCGCCGCCACGCTTATCCGAGCCGCGGAACGTGCGGGCGCTGTCCCATGCGGTCGCGATCATCTCGGAGGCGGAGAGCCCACAGGCCGCGATCTTCGCCTTGACACTGCCGACGTCGTATGAGGTCGAGCCGGCTGGAATCGGATCCTGCCAGATCAGCTCTTCGGCGGGGACGTCAGGACCGTAGTAATTGGCTTTGGGGCCCATATCACGATGGGTGAGCTTGAACCAAGCACGGCCAAAGGTGTCGGCGAAATAGTCAGGATCCGCCCGGAAACGCTGGCAGATCTCGTTGTAAGTCGGGTCAACCTTCATCGCCATGTCGGCATCGGTCATCATCGGCTTGGCGCGCTTCGACGGATCGGTTGGGTCGAGCGGCATTTGGTCCTCAGGCATGTTGACCGGTTGCCACTGGTTTGCGCCTGCGGGCGATTTCGTCAGTTCCCACTCATAGTCAAACAGGTAGTCAAAGTAGCCCATATCCCACTTGGTGGGTTCCTTCGTCCACGCGCCTTCGATGCCCGATGTGAAGGCGTTGGTCGCCTTGCCATCATGGCCTGGGTTTGACCAGCCAAGGCCTTGGGCATGCACGGGGCATCCCTCGGGCTCGCTACCGATTTGGTCATGCGCGCCGCCGCCGCCATGAGCCTTACCGACGGTGTGTCCGCCACAGGTTAGGGCCGCGGTCTCTTCGTCGTTCATCGCCATCCGGGCGAAGGTCTCACGCACATGAAGTGCTGTCTTGGCCGGATCAGGGTTTCCATTCACGCCTTCAGGGTTGACGTAAATCAGTCCCATGTGGACGGCAGCCAGTGGATTTTCCAAGGTGGCTGGTGTTGAGAGATCGCTATAACGTTGCTCGGACGGTGCAAGCCATTCAGCCTCACCACCCCAGTAGACGTCTTTCTCAGGCCCCCAGATGTCTTCGCGACCGAAGCCGAAACCAAACGTCTTCAAGCCCATCGATTCATACGCAACGTTGCCTGATAGAATAGTCAAATCCGCCCAGGAGAGAGCATTTCCGTACTTCTTCTTGATCGGCCAAAGAAGCCGCCGGGCCTTGTCCAGGCTTGCGTTGTCAGGCCAGGAATTGAGCGGCGCGAAGCGAATATTACCAGACCCTGCACCCCCCCGGCCGTCGCCCATGCGATAGGACCCTGCCGAATGCCAGGCGAGACGGATCATGAGCCCGCCATAATGACCCCAGTCGGCGGGCCACCATTCCTGGCTCTCTGTCATCAGGGCATGCACATCCGCTTTGACCGCGCCAAAGTCGAGCGCCTTTACGGCCTCACGATGATTGTAGTCGGCATCCATCGGATTGGTGCGCGTGTCATGCTGATGCAGGATGTCGAGGTTCAAGGCATCCGGCCACCACTTGGTTACCGCATTATCCAGTCCCGTATTGCCACCATGCATGACAGGACAGCCCAACTTTGGGGAGGTTTTGACGTCGTCCATAAGCCTTTCCTTATCTCCGGGTCTTGCAAGCGTCGATCTAGGGGAAGAAATAGAACGTTTCTAACATTTGCTCCAATTGAATTTGCAGATGGTTCTGATAAGAAGAGCAAATGATAGGGTTGACCCTCAAACATATGCGCTACTTCGCTGCGCTTGCCTCCCATCGGCACTTTCGCCGGGCGGCCGAAGCCTGCGCGATTTCGCAGCCCGCATTGTCGTTGCAGATCAAAGAACTGGAGACAATGCTTGGCAGTCCCTTGGTCGAGCGTACGGCCCGACAGGTTCACTTGACCACGCTTGGTGAAGATTTCTTGGCGCGGGTGCAGGAGATTCTGATCCAGGTCGACGACCTCGAAGATCTGGTGCGGTCGTCAAATGATGCCCCGTCCGGTCGGTTGCGGCTTGGCATCATCCCAACAGTGGCGCCCTACCTGTTGCCCGAGATCATCAAAGCCCTTGGCGCCCGTTTCCCCGGCCTCGAAGTCCAGCCCCGCGAGACCATTACGACGTCACTGGTCGCAGGCTTGTTAGCCTCGCGACTGGACGCCGCCATTGTGGCGCTTCCGATATCCGAAGCCTCCTTACGCGAATTCGCTCTCTTTCAAGAAGAGTTCTATCTGGTTCGTCCGTCGAGCGAGGCCGGTAAGCCCGTTCCTAGCCCGTCAAAACTTCAGGCCATGCGCCTTCTTCTTCTTGAGGAGGGCCACTGCTTTCGCGATCAAGCACTCTCATTTTGTGACACTATGGGAAGACGACCGCAGCATATCATGGAAGGCAGCTCGTTATCGACGCTGGTTCAGATGGTCAGCGCGGGTATCGGCGCAACCTTGATTCCGGAAATGGCGTTGCCCTTTGAAACACGATCGGCAGATGTTGCGGTGTCCAAATTTCCCGCTCCAGGCCCATCGCGCACCATTGGCATGATTTGGCGGAATACGAACCCGTTGGCCGAACAACTCATGACAATCGGATCGATCATCCGAAAGGTCGCTGAAGACCAGTAGATCATCATTGTCTCGACGCTTTATCGTTGAACATGTTGCGTTCATCTCGTGATCAGCACTGCGTCCGCGTCGGTCACCGAGCTTGCGTTTCCCCGTCCCATAGACGACGCTATCGATAGCGAATCGAGAGACTCCAGACGTTGAAGCTGGCGTTTTCTTATCGTCCAAACGTTGTGTGGCCGCCTCCATCGCCATCGTCCGCAGTGGTTTGTTTCTTCGCCGATCGGGATCTTTATGGTGTAATGAGCTGGACACTAAGCCGACGACAAGACGTGTGTTTCTCCAAGAGGGTCGGTGGTGCTGTCGGGCGGGGCGCCAATCACGATGTTGGACATTGTTTGGAATTTACGCCGTTACATCGAGACCTTCAAAGCATCAACATTGAGTCCCCTTAAGTTTTTCACACACTACCATGCTGTTTTACAGAACAATTCGACCGGTGTTTTTAGCATCAATGTTTTTGAGAAAGATGATCATCAATATTTACCGCCGCTGAAGTTCGCCACCATTGGCGTGGCTATTGACGGATTCCTCGTCTGGCCCACGATCAAACTCGGTGTTGCCACCGGGGCCTACCATCCGGTTTACCATCAGATTTTGGAATGGGCTGAGCAAGAGGGAGTCTCAGGCCAGATGGAGTTTGTCGGTGTCGGATTTATCGACAATATTCTTTTCGAGCTTGTCCTCTTAGCTGTCTTTTATTTGCTCGGGTTTCTGCTTTGGGCGACGTCTAGACAGAGGATCCCGATTCACTTCGCTGCAGGCTTCTTTCTCTACATCTCTGCCTGGTTTCTAGCTTCCAATCTTGTACATTCGGGCTTCGTCGTCTTGTCGATTTTCACGCCGATTTTTCAAAGCGGGCTGCCGCAACTGATGGGATCGCTCTTCAATCTCGTGATCCTGTTCATGATCGTCATCTTCCCGATTGCGTTTTGGCCGCACATTTTGGAGATCAGGCGGTGGACCATTGCCGTCGCAATAGGGATCAGCATGGTCATATGGCTGTGCGTGCTGACAGTCGCCGAGGTGGTTTTTTGGGCTTAGCGTCGCTGTCTTCTCAAACGGTTTCCGAGACGACGGGCAGGCGCCCAATTCCCGAAGCGCAGGTCCGCTCAACTTGACTAGACCTTGGCGTGTCACCGGCGCACCCAATCGCTTCTTGTTGGCACAGATGGCTCATCATCCCGGTCAAGAACCATGTCGCCCCTCTTGAGGGAAATGACCTCATCTGCAGGCCCAGCACTGCCCGGCCGGAAGGTTTGGGACAAGGCGTAAAGACGCTATGTCGGGTTATGTCTTCGTTGGACCGAAGCTCAAGGTTCGAACCCTCGAAGCGGCGACTTCCATTTGAATTCAGGCTGCTCTCGGCGGCATCATCAATCCATGATTAGGTTCAGACACCCGGCATCGATGGTTCTGTAGACACCTAATGTCGGATCGTTGCCTGATCGATCGTCGTCTTGCGAAAAAGCGGTTCCGGCACCGCAAGCGCCGTTGGCTCGCCAGCTTGTTGCCAGCCCTCTGCCCCCTGGAAGAGCCAAGCGACGCGCTCATAGCCGAGGTCGATGGCGCGCTGCGCTGCGTTCCAGGCCATCGCCATGTCGCTACTGCCGTAGAAGACCAAAAGGCGATGATGGTCTCCAGCTGTCGCCTGGTCGAGTTGCGTTTGAAAGTAAGCCGTCAACGTATCGTCGAGGGCACCATCACCGACATTGGGCAGCCAGATGCTGCCGGCAATGTTCTCATGGGCTTCATTGACGATCCAATAGCCGCTGATGTCAGCTTCCGCGGTTCGCTTGACGGGCTCGATGTCGATCAAAATGGGCCTGACGCCAATCTTGATGAGTGCCTTCAAGTCCGGTGCATCAATCGCGACAGCGTCGACTAAACCACAGTGAAGCGCCGCATATCGGGCCTCGTGGTAATCCTGAGGCGTTTCGATGTCGCACGACAGAGCAGGGCCTGCGATGAGCATCATGCCGGCAACAATCACGGATATCGAACAACGGGGTGCGCCGAACGTCGAGAGACGATCTTTTAGCATGAGGAGGGATCGATATCCCTGCATGTTCGGTACTCCTTCGTACAACGTCCTCTATCGAGCGACGATTGTCGATGTCGTGATTTGGATGTCGATGCCGTCATAAGCGACATGTCTTGGCGCATTTAGCCCATCTGGATTCCGGTGTATTCCGCAAGATTGCGTTTTTTCCTTAAAATTGCTCTCAACGTCAAAGGGCGTTCGATCTTGGCACCGACACTCTTGAAACCTGTCGCGTTAGTATGGACGATCACCCGATCTTGCATTCTCAGGACCGGATCGATCGGCGATAGCGGCCGGGTGACGTCTTCAGGTGGCTTCTAAAAACATCGGTCATGTGACTTTGCGAAGCAAAGCCGCAATCATACGCAATGTCGGCGAGTGGATGGTCGGTTTGCTCGAGGCGCTCACGGGCTCGTCGAACCCTGCTCTCCATCAGGAAGCGATGGGGTGTTTGTCCGGTGGCCTGTTTAAAAGACCGCAAAAAATACGATGGGCTGAGACCTGCGATCGAGGCGAGATCGGTCAAGGTCAATTCTTGGTGAAGGTGAGCATCAACGAAGTCTCTGACGATTGCGATCATCTTCTGGCTTGCGGCGTCCAGCTGCGTTTTCACCGTATCATCTGACCACTCACCCAAGATCAGCGTGGCCAGGCTTTCCAGCTCTAACGGGGTGAGCGGACGCCGGCCGATCAGGTCTCTGCGGATAAGATCGCCAAGGGCAAGAAGTCTGGTATGGGCCTCACCGACAAGGGGGTCTCGCTCGGCATTCCGTCGTTCGGACATGTCCACGATGACTTGATGTGCAAATTCCGGATTGATGCCAAGCAGCAGGAATTCCGGCGTGGCTTTATCATGCCGCACGCGCATTTCGGTATTTGCCGGCATGAAATGGAAGCGATTTCGAAAGTGACGCTCTCTCAGTTTATCCGTACCGACGCCCTCCCAGGCCGAACCTGCGCCAAAAGCGACCATGACCGATACAGCCGGAATGCAAAGTTCGAATTGATCAGGGGGCAGGGCAAGATTGGGAACGAGCTCTACGCTCACATTGTTGGAGCGTTGTACGAACCCCACGTCCGGCAACACTTGCTCAATACGTTTGGGAAGAAATCCGAAATGCACTCGGTCAAATCTCCCGGCTTGCTTGGACATGATCGAGTGATCTCCTGTCGGACGTTTCACATCAAACAGCAAACAGTCTTTGGCCCATAGTCTTCCGCTCGTTCGGTTCTCAAAAAGCGAGACCTGACCAGCGGAGCAATTTGCCAGAAAGCGCGATCCTCTCGCGGAAGACCCCGTCAATTCAGCGACCTAGCCTCGGCCAACACATGGGCTGAAGGCGCTGGGTTCTGCCTGTTTTTCCAACAGATCAAAGCGACTTTCGACCGCCCTTCGATCATCAGACCATCCAGGAGGGACCGGATGAAACTTCTCAAAATGGGTCTGAAAGCCGTGGTGCTTTTTGTCTGTTTGCTGGTCGTTGTCACTGTTGGCGCAGCGATCGTTGGTTGCTTGTTTCTGTCAAACGGTGACGTCGCCTATCTGATCCAGCCAGAAGCCCTCTTTGAGTTCCTCTGGGTCACCCGAGCGGGGCTCAAAGTGACGATTGTCTTCGTTACTGTCCTCACCTTCTTGATGTTTGCTCAAGATGGTGCGCTTAGTCGACGATGGCTGTAGTCGCCACGGGTTTGCCCACCATGCGTCAGCAGGACGCCCTTTCGTTCAAGGTCTCGGGAGTCGCGGCTATCGACGACAGGATGGATATCAGGCCAACCCAAGCCCCAATCTCCAGGGCAGACGATGCATTACGGCGCCGCCTTGAGGTCGCTAGACCCTAAGACGATTGCGCTGTTGTCCAACGAGCTTCGGCTCCCTATCGATGGCTTTGGAACGCGCAGCAAGCGGCATGCTTACAGGTCATGTGCACCTTTTGCCCGAAGCGTAACGTCGTTCGCGGGAGCGTTCCGATACCATGGAACGCCTGCCCATCCTTTGGGCCTGGTGTCAGCAAGCAGGCACACACACCTGAAGCGCCACCACCGTGATCACTTGGCATCAAACTTGCTGACGAAAACGAGGTGATGAGCCGGTGGCCAAAACGAAAGGGGATCATGCGAACATGGCGCGATGCATTTCAATATGAACATCGTTGCGAAGCGGTGACGTCCCGATGCTGAGAGCAGACGAGCGCTTTGGCCAACCATGTCCCACGAGGCTTGATGGGCTGAAGCCGATCGATGTTGCTTCGTCCCACGACATCAGCCGCGGCATGACGATTCGTCAGCAAGGTTCTCCGGGAGGGTCGGCTTCAATGCCTCTGAAATGGCCATGCTGCAGAACAATTCCTGTGTCGGACGAGCGGCGCAACGTCCGCGACCACGCCCGCAAGTGGTATGTTGACAAGGTCCGGTCAGGACCGGCTCAATGAGAAGAAACAAGAATCACACAACAACAAAGGAGCCTCGGTATGACGCCATCATCTCGGACATTCGCAACAGGCATAATGGCCACGCTGCTGGCGGCACCGGTTGCAGCCCAAGCTGAGGGTCAACTCAACATCTACAATTGGGGTGATTACATTAATCCAGAAGTGTTGACGCGTTTCACCGACGAAACCGGCATCGAGGTGACGCTCGATACCTATGGCACCAACGAGGAAATGCTCGCCAAAATCCAGGCGGGTGCAACCGGTTACGACATTGTGTTTCCGTCGGTTCATATGCGGGACATCATGCAAAAGCTAGGGCTCCTTCATGATGCCAAGGTCAATACGCTCAACGGCTTCGAGAATATCGATCCGGCGGCGAAACGCTCGAAAGTCGATCCGGAAAGCTCGTATTGCCTGCCCTATGCTTGGGGTGCAGTAGGCGTCTTTTACAATAAAGAGGAAGCTGGCGAGATCAAAAGCTGGGATGACTTCTTCGCGCTTCCGGACCAGGGTAAGAAGATCACCATGTTGGATGATCTTCGCGAGACTATTGGCGTCGCGCTGATCAAGAATGGTCACTCCGTCAACACCACCGATGGCGACGCGCTCAATCAAGCGGAAGCCTGGCTTTTGGAACGGAAGGATAAGGTTTCAGCGTTTTCCTACGACATCGTTCCGCTTGTTCAGGCTGGCGATATCGCCGCGGCTCATTGGTATGTCGGCGCAACGATCTATACGTTGGAGGAGCCAGAGAAGCTCGGTTTTGTCATCCCTGAAGAGGGGGCGACCATGTATCAGGAGGACATTTGTGTTCTCGAAAGCGCGCCCAACAAGGAAAGTGCCCTTCGCTTCCTTGAGTTCTACATGCAACCTGAGATCGCGGCCTTGAATACGGTGCAGCAGGTGAACGGCACGGCCAATGTGCCGGCACGTGATCTGCTTCCCGATGAGTTGAAGGCCAACCCGAACACCAATCCACCGGCCGAGGTCATGGAGAAGCTGCAGATCTTCGAGGATCTCGGCAATGACCTGCGTAAGTATAATCGGGTCTGGACCAAGGTCCGCACGGCGCAATGAGCAAGGGGGACGGCGTCCCCGAAGCCCCGATTGCTGCCGTTGCCAATGCGGTCAAACGCTTCGTAACGCCTGAGGGTGGCACGGTCGCTGCCCTCGACGGCGTCACGCTGGATGTCAGCAAGCGTGAATTCGTAACGCTGCTCGGGCCGTCCGGCTGCGGCAAGACCACATTGCTGCGCGCGATCAGCGGGTTCGAGGATCTGGATGAGGGCGAGGTTCGGATCGGCGGTTCGGTGATGACGGACGTCCCGCCGCATCTGCGTCCGGTCAACACGGTCTTCCAGAGTTATGCCCTGTTTCCGCATCTGAGCGTCGAAGGAAACGTCGCCTATGGCCTAGAAGTCACCGGCGTGCCCAAGCGCGAGCGGGTGGCGCGTGTTGGTGAAGCGTTGGAGATGGTGGGGCTCTCCGGTTACGAGAAGAGACGCCCTGATCAGCTGTCAGGTGGTCAGCGTCAGCGCGTGGCGCTCGCACGCGCGATTATCAACCGGCCGAGACTCTTGCTGTTGGATGAGCCGCTTTCGGCGCTCGATCGCAATCTTCGTCAGTCCATGCAACTTGAGCTGAAGTCGCTTCAGCATGATCTCGGCATCTGCTTTCTTTTCGTCACCCATGATCAGGAAGAAGCCCTCACGATGTCGGACCGCGTCGTCGTGCTGAACCAGGGCAAGATCGAACAGTCCGGCAGGCCGGAAACGCTCTATCATCGGCCGTCGACCCGCTTCGTCGCCGAGTTCATCGGTGACGGCTCGCTTTTCTCCGGTGCCATCGAAGGACCCGAGGAGAGCCCGCGTCTTTGCACCGAGGACGGCCTTCAGTTTCGTGTGTCGCCTGGCGCTGTTGTCGGCAAGCGGATGACACTCTTACTTCGTCCGGAACATCTGGGACTTGCCGAAGAGGGTGGCGACGAGGGCATTGCAACATTTGACGCAAAGTTGGAGCAATCGATCTTTCTTGGCGCATCCCGGCAACTTGTTTGCAAGCTCGCCAATGGCGCGACCGTCACGGCCGCCCCCGCCGGCCTCGGCGAACAGGACATCAGTCTCGTCGAAGGCCAGTCGATCCAACTGGCCTATCGCCTTGATCGCCCGCATCTGATCCTGGAGCCTGGCCATGGCGGCTAGGCAAGAGCGCCGCCGGTTGATGACGCTCCTTGGGCCAGCGACGATCTTTCTGGGTGTTTTCTTCCTTAGCCCGCTACTGGTTATGATCGTCTACAGTTACCTGGCGCCGGGTCTCTACGGGGGTGTCGTTTGGGAATTCTATCATTGGAATTACGGCCGGATTCTTGGCTGGGCGGATGGCGAGTGGGAGGATTTTGATTGGGTCTACATTCAAATTTTTCTACGCTCGGCACGCCTTGCGCTCACCAATGTCCTGATAACGCTCGTCATCTGTTATCCCGCTGCGCTCTGGGTCAGCCGGCTTGCCGCGCGCTGGCAAACGCTGGTCGTTTTCCTGATCACACTTCCCTTTTTTGTTAGTCTTGTCGTTCGCCTGTTTGCCTGGGTCCTGATCCTTCGTCCATCCGGTTTCATGAACGCATCTCTTATGGGGCTCGGTCTGATCAGCGAGCCGATTGACATCATCTTCACCGAGACCGCTGTTTTGATCGGTCTTGCTTATGTCCTCCTCCCGTTCATGTTCCTGCCGATTTATGCAAGCGTCGAGAAGTTGGATCACTCGCTCTTAGAGGCGTCCGCCGATCTTGGTGCTGGACCGCTCAAGACTTTTTTTCGTGTCACCCTACCACTTACGCTTCCCGGCATCGCCGCGGGGTCGGTCTTGGTCTTCATTCCAAGCCTCGGCAATTTCATTGTTCCAGATTTGTTGGGTGGCGCCAAAGTCCTCATGATCGGCAATCTGGTCGAACAACAGTTTCTCTCCGCGCGCAACTGGCCTTTCGGCGCCGCGCTCTCGGTGATGATCATGTCGGTGATGTTCGTCTTGATCCTCGTCTATATCCGTCGGATAGGCCGTACCGGGGTCGAAGGATGAGCAAACGGACGCCTTGGACCAAGCGCATATTCAGCCTTTATGGCATCCTTTTTCTTTTCTTCGTCTACGCGCCAATCATCATGATCGTGGTGTTCTCGTTTAATGCCAATCCGATCAACATGATGATCTGGTCCGGCTTCACTCTGGATTGGTACTGGACGATCTTCGGCTACCCGACCGCCTTAAACGAACAGACGCTGTACGTCGAATCCACGGATCAACTCCTTGCAGCTGTGAAGAACAGCCTGATCGTCGCTGCGACGACGACCACGATCTCGACCATCCTCGGCACGATGACGGCGCTTGCTCTTTACCGTTACCGCTTCTACGCCCGACCCTTTTACCAAGGGCTGCTTTACATGCCGATGGTCATGCCGGATATCGTGCTTGGCATCGCGCTCTTGGTGTTCTTTGTCAATTTTGGTGTGCAGCTCGGCCTCGTCTCGATCATCATCGGCCATTGCACATTCCTTATTTCCTACGTGTTTGTGGTGGTGAGTGCCCGCCTTGCCGGGATGGACGAAACCCTAGAGCAGGCATCGGCTGATCTCGGCGCTGACGGCTGGACGACCTTTCGCCGAATCACGCTTCCCCTCATTCTGCCGGGTGTGATTGGCGGAGCACTTCTTGCCTTCATTATTTCAATGGACGATCTCGTCATCACCTACTTCATTGCTGGAGTGGATTCGACCACCTTGCCGGTTTTCATTTACGGCATGCTGAGGCGAGGCGTGAAACCCGAGATCAACGCGATCGCGACCTTGATGCTGCTCTTCTCGATCGCCATCGCCTCACTCGGTCTCTATTTCAGGCGCAAGAGGTAAGAGGGAGATGATGTTATGACCAAACCCCGCGGCCGCGATCTTGGCTTGCCGTTTCCAGGCGAGACGGGCGCGAACAACGCCATCACCGACGTGCCTGGCGTGGAGGTCGGTTTTTGCACGCGCATCGAAGGCGACGGTCCTCTGATCCAAGGTCAGGGACCTGTTCGCACCGGCGTCACCGCCATCCTGCCGCTTGGCCAACTGTCCGAACCGGAGCCGGTTTGGGCGGGCATGTATGCGCTGAACGGCAATGGTGAGATGACTGGCACCCACTGGATCCATGACGGTGGCTATTTTGTCGGACCTATCTGCATCACCAATACCCACAGCGTAGGCATCGTTCATCATGCAGCCGTGCGTTGGATGATCCGTACCTATTTCCAGTCTTGGGAAAGGGAGCATCTTTGGGCCATGCCTGTGGTCGCTGAGACTTATGACGGCGTCCTGAACGACATCAACGGGCAACATCTTACGGAAGCGGACGCGCTCAAGGCGCTGAACAATGCTGCACCGGGACCGGTTGCTGAGGGTAATGTCGGTGGTGGAACCGGCATGATCACGTATGAGTTCAAGGGCGGTACCGGCACCGCATCCAGGCAACTTACGATCGATGGCGAGACCTTTCATTTGGGCGCGCTGGTTCAAGCCAATCACGGCATGCGTCCATGGCTGAATGTCCTGGGGAAATCGATCGGTGAAGCGATGCCTGAGGGGCGTCTGTTCGACGCCGAACAGGGGTCGATTATTGTCATCCTCGGCACCAACATCCCGATGGCGCCCCACCAGCTTCAACGACTTGCCAAGCGCGCAGCGATTGGCGTCGGCCGCGGCGGCTCACCAGGCGGCAATAACTCAGGCGACATCTTCTTGGCTTTTAGCACGGCTAATCGCGGCCCGATCCCCCAATTAACGGGTCCAAGGCGCCGCTTTGAGATGATCAGTGACCAACAATTCGACCCAATTTATATGGCTGCTGTTGAGTCGACAGAGGAGGCCGTCATCAATGCGATGCTCGCCGCTGAGGACATGACAACGCTTCGCCCGCCCGGCCATGTCTGCCGGCCCATCGATGGCCAACGGCTTCAAAGCTTCTTTGTTACATCTGACTAGGGGCGGACGTGTTTTCCAAAGCATCGTGCCTTTGGTCGCTCTATTAGGCACCAGGTCGTCACCCGTCTTCGCCGACGGGCGATAGCCGTTTCGTCGGCATGATCGTTCATGCGCAAACGATGGAATGATGGATCGGCAGCATGGTACTTGTGTGCATGGTGCGTACGCACGGAGACTGCGTACTATGACGATGCAAGCAACCAGGTCTTGTCATTCAAAAGGATGGGCCTTTGCAGGTATTGGCGCGTGACGGAGACCGACGATGTTTGCTCCAAGAATGCAGACCTTTCGAGAGCGTATGACGGATGCTGGGATCGATGTTGCGCTCCTTACCGATGATGACAACGTCTACTACCTGACGGGCTACTACGATTATCTGCATATGGAATTCGGGCGGCCTACGATTTTGGTTGTGCCGCGGGATAGCGAGAGCCTGCTGATCACGCCTACCATTGATTTGGAGACTGCCCGGTCGTCGGCCAGGGTCGACCGGATCGCTGCTTGGAACGATGGCATGGGTGAGGAATGGCGGACGCACCTACCAAGTGCAGTCGCGCGGGCACGCAGGATTGCGATTGAGCCTGACCACATGCCACCGATGGTAAGAGCCTTTGTCGATACGCTTGTATCGGACGATCAATTGGACAGTGCGACATCGCTCCTTGCCAACATGCGCATGATCAAATCGACGAAGGAACTCCAATTGGCCCGTCATGCCGGCGAAGTGGCCAATGCCATGATGTCGGCCGGTCGAGCTGCAATCGCTGACGGTGTGCCCGAGTACGAGGTCGCTTTGGCAACCTCCCAGGCCGGCACCCGCAAGGCCGCAGAACTCCTGAGTACACATTACGACGATACCGACATGTCGCCCAATACGCATTTTTTGCAGATTATGGCCTCGGGCGAGACGATCACCAAAACCCACCACCGAGCCACGACCCGGATCATGCGCCGTGGCGAGCCGGTCTTTCTCTGCTTCTGCGGTATGACCAATTTTCATCGTTTCAAGCTAGGATTTGATCGCACATTTTGGATTAGCGAGATCGCAGACGAATCGCAGGCGGAGATTTATCAGGTTGCCTTGGCCAGCCAGAAAGCCGCGCTGGCGGCGCTCCGTCCAGGCGTGACGGCCGAGAGTGTTCATGCGGCTTATGCCGAGGTCATCCAGGGTGCTGGCTACGACTATCCGTTCCGTTGCGGCCGGGCGACCGGGTTCAGCTTCCTCGAAAAGCCACAGCTGGTGACAGGCGATACGACACGTCTCGAGCCCGGCATGGTCCTTGCCGTCGATGGTTCGGTTTCTGTCGAAACCTTCCGCGCTCAAGTCGGTGACAGTGTGATTGTCACAGATAGTGGGTGGGAAGCCGTCACAGCGCACCCAACTGCACTTGAAGATGTCATTCTATGATCGATACTCCCTGTTAGACCATCGCTTTGACACCACGGAACAAGGAGAAAAACCGTGTTCGACCATGTCGAATTTTCGGTGAGGAGCATTAGCTCTGCCCGCAAGTTCTATGGACCCATCTGTGTCGCCGTCGGTGGCCACGAGATCTTCTTCGATGAGGAAGACAGATCGGTTGGATATGGCACTGGCGAGATCGTTCAGCTGTTACTCACCGAGGGCCAACAAACCACACCCAAGCTGCATGTCTGCCTTACCGCGCAAAATAAAGATTGTGTGAATCGGGCTTACGCTAGCGCTCTATCAGGTGGCGGGACGTGCAATGGGAAGCCCGGATTTCGCGATCATTACGGCAAAGGATATTATGCTGCCTTCGCGTTCGATCCGGATGGGCACAATATAGAATTCCTCTACAGGGAGACGGAATTGCTCAACGATGGTTGATGCTGACACCATAAGCTCAGTTTGCTACCGAGATGGTCGCTTTAACGTCTTCTAGGTTTTCTGCACTAAGCTGGTCCTGACTGATGGTTCCTTGCCCCAACGTGGATCGGATGGGCGATCGTTTCCCCGAACAGAGACTGGAGGCGCCGAATTCAACATGTTGATCCGTGATTTGAGGAGCGACCTGCTGGCCTTTGATGGCAAGAACGTAACGGTTCTGAGTGAAATCGCGGTTCGCTATGGGGGACATCTTGGTTATGTCGATGGTCTACTCGCTGCCGCGGATGACCCTGAGAGCCATCGTTCTGATGGCGCGACCTGGCTGATCAAAGCTTACCTTGATGCCGGCGGCGAGCTGACGAAGCCACAATTCGAGAGGCTGGTCTCGAAGCTGGGCGAGCTCAAGACGTGGGCATCTCAGCTTCATGTATGTCAGCTGGTGAGACATCTCCGTCCGAACGAGCAGCAAGCAGACACGATCGTTCGATGGCTGATACCGATTCTCGCTCACGACCGGCCCTTTCTGAGGGCTTGGTCCCTCGACGCCCTATGCCATGCGTCAGCCCAGCATTCGGCCTATGTTCATCGAGCCATGGAGGCTCTGAACGCGGCGATGGAGGATCCTGCGGCATCAGTTCGGGCGAGAGCCAGAAATCTGAGGAAAAGCCATCCTGCTTTGTGCAAGTCGACTAGGGACGAGGTAAACACCAGACCGTGATCTTGTGATCAACGCCGCGAACGTCTTGATCGTTTTGACGCACTAAGTCTGCAAAATCTGGATCCTCGAGAGATGTCTCGGCAGCTGCCCGGTTGATCAGCATATCACTTGCAGCGAACTGGGCGTTCAGCGTTCGGGTCATAGCCTCAATCCGGCTCGCCATGTTGACCGTGTTGCCGATGACCGCAAACTCAAGCCGGTTCGCCCCGATGTCGCCGAGCACCACCGGGCCGAAGTCGAGCCCGATGCTCGCCTGGACTTCTATTTGGCCCATAGCGCGGCGTTCCTCATTCCAGTCATCGACCGACTTAAGCATAGCGCGCGCAGCGGCGAGCGCATTCTTAGCGTCGTTGGGACCTGCCACCGGCGTACCGAACGTCGCCATCAGGCCGTCGCCGAGATACTTATCAAGCGTGCCTCCATGATCGAAAACCGCCGTTTCCATTCGGCCATGAAAGGTCCGCAAGGTTGCGATCACTTCTTTCGGATCGCGGCTGGACGCGTAACCTGTGAAGCCAACGATATCGACGAACATCACAGCGACGTCATGGGTGCGAACCTGCTTGAGCGGCTCGTCATTTTGACTGAGTTGTTCGACCACATTGGGCGAGAAGTATCGAGCAAGGTTAGCCCGCTCGCGCGCCACCTCGGCTTGACTGAGGACCAGGGCATTAAATCGCCTGACGGACACGGCGAGAATGCAGGCAACCGTCAGGAAAACGACGATTTCCTGAACGCGTATGTCCCAACTCATGAGCGTCGGATCGAAGAGCTGTCGCATTCGCGGGGTCTCGGCATAGAGCGTGTCGAGCGCGCGCGTGATTTCGGGGTCACCTGTATTGATGAGCCAGATCACGACAGCAGATAGCGACCAGAGGAGTGTGGTCCAGATCCCAATCGCCACAATGGTCCGCCATGTATAGGCGAGCGTCGCGATGGCCAGGATCAAGAAGAAATACATGAACGTTTGAAATGCATAAGGCACCGGCGACGGCCAGGCCTCGCCATTGAAGGGGGGCGGGACCAAACAGGCAAACGTCATCAAAACGAGGTCGAATAAGAGGAGGGCCAATTCTGGTCTGGATAGGCCAACCTTGGCGACTCGCTGCTGGGCAAGACCGTTTAAGATGAAAAGAAGTGCTAGGCCTTGGTAGTAGAGAAATAACGGCCATGGGGTGGTAAAGAAAAGCATCACGATGACGATACTCATCGCGATGGTCCGCGCCTTGACGGCCAGCTCCATGCCTTCTTGCTTATGGCGCTCGAGTGCTTCTTGAACGAGGCGGTTGTCCGGCTTGTAGGGCAACGCAGGCGTCCAGCCTGGAATTTCCGGTCTGGGTAGTGAAGACAGAAAATTGCCGGCCATCGATTGCACTCCATTCCGGTATTTGTATTGGTAGAGGAGGCGTCGCCATTGCGTCGTCTCAACCTTCAAGGCGCGAGAACAAGCGAAGACGCTGCCCTCGATCAGCGGTCTTTGATCATCAAGGATGGTATGATCAAGCTCATCGTTCTGCCACCGATAAGCTGTCGCTTTCAGCCGATCTCAGGTGGCTTTTGGGCAGAGGCTGCAGATTATGGCCCGGATTTAGACGTTGCCGATGGCAAGTGGCGGTCTTGGATCATGAAGACTTTGCATCCGATCCGACGCGAAGACGGCGATGCATGTTGGACTGATCGGAATCGAGCCTCAATGTTCGACATAAGCGCGGATTGAAGCTTCCAGTCCATCGGCCCAGATCAAGCTCAGCCATCGATCGAAGGCATCAGCAAAGCGTGGCTGCTCGGCGAGGTCGCCATAATACTGGCGTTGTTCGAGCCAGGCACGAGGTCGGTCTTTTGCCTGCTTGGCTGCAGCCGTTAGCGCATCCCAAAAGGGATCGTTGGGCTCAATGTTGCTACCGTCCTCGCGTGTGCCTTCACACATGCGTGCCCATGCAGCTTCGACAAGGGCTAGACCTTCGACCGGCGTTCCCGATGTCAGACCATCGCGCAGAACAGGGAGGACGAAGCCGGTGTGTCGAGACGATCCGTCGAAGGCCACACGACGTGTGGTGTCGAGAATTTCCGGATTGGAAAATCGGCGATCGATGAGGTCGACATAGGCTTCCGGCGACATATCCGGTACTGGGCTCACATGCGGCACGATTTCCTCAAGCTCGACCTTGAGGAATAGCTTTCGAAGGAGCGGATGCGCCATGCAGTCCGCAATCGTCTTGACCGACAGGACTTCACCCGGATTTGCGATCACCTGATGACCCGCATTCAAAATACGGATCTTCATGGCTTCAAAATCGTGGACCCGGTCCGAGAAGGTTGCACCAGCACGGTTCCAATCGGGGCGGCCAGCACAGAAGGCGTCCTCGATCACCCATTGCCGAAAATTCTCGTGCGTCACAGGGACAGCATCGTCGATGCCCAAGTCGTTGGCGAGCGCGATTTCCTTGTCACCGGTCGCTGGGACAATGCAGTCAACCATCGAATTGGGAAAGCTGCATTCGGCATCGATCCAGGCTGCAAGTTTCGGATCGTGCAGTTGTGCTAGCGAGACGACCGTTTGGCGAAGTATGGCGCCATTGCCTTGAAGGTTGTCGCAGCTTTGCCCGGTGAACGGGCCCGCGCTGTTGTCGCGGCGGCGCTTGAGCGCGGCGACCATGGCGCCGAAGACGGTGCGTGGGGTTTCGGGGTTGGCCGCATCAAATTGGATGTCCGGATGGTTCGCGTCGAAGCCTTTCGACACCGGGTCGATGTAGTACCCGCCCTCCGTCACGGTCAGCGCGACAATGCGGATTGCCGGGTCCGCCATTTTGGAGATGAGAGCGCCGTTGCCTTCTTCGACCGGCAGATAATCAATCATCGAGCCGATGACTTCGGCGGATTTCCCGGACGGATCGAGTTCGATGAGCGTGGTGAGGCAATCCTGTGCCAAAAGCTTGTCACGCTGGGCAACATCATAGGGTCGCACGCCAGCACCGACGATCGCCCAGTCGTGATTGATGCCCGCCTCGAACAGTCGATGCAGGTACCAGGCTTGGTGTGCCCGGTGGAAATTGCCTAGGCCAACGTGAACGATACCCGGTGTGAGCTTGCTACGATCATAGGCCGGGATGCGGACGCCATTAGGCAGCTCGGCGAGGGTTTCGTTCGAAAGTTTAGTCATGTGAGGTTTACCATCCCGTTCTCTACAGCATTGTGCAAGCCGCGAGAAACAGGGCGGTGTTTTCGTCAGCTACCATATTGTTGCTTATCCAACTCAGTCAGCTCATCCAATTGCCACCGTCGACATTGATCGTCTGTGCCGTGACGTAGCGCGCATCATGCGATGCTAGAAACACACAAGGGCTGGCGACATCGTCCGGTTTGCCCATATAGCCCAGAGGTACGGCCTCGCCGACTTCTTTCTTCTTTTGGCCTGGAACCTTGTTTTCATATTTGGCGAAGAGTCCATCGACCACGTCCCACATCGGCGTGTCGATCACGCCTGGCGCGATGGCATTCACCCTTATTTTGTCTTTCGCCAGTTCCAGTGCCAACGATTGTGTCACTGAGATGACCGCGGCTTTGGTCGAGCAATAGAGAACGATGTTCGGCTCGCCTCGGCGCCCGGCTTGTGAGGCGAGGTTGATGATCGCTCCCCCTCGGCCGCGTGCCTTCATCCCGGGAACCACGGCCTGAATAGCGAAGATCGTGCCACCGACATTGACGTCGTACTGTCGTCGATAGTCGTCGACGGTGACTTCCTCGATGCTGGCCATATTGAAGATGCCGGCGTTATTCACGAGGATATCGATACCGCCCCAAGCCGCTTCGACCGTTTGGACCCCGTCCTTGATCGACCCAAGGTCCGTGACGTCCATGGCCAGGGACATGGCCTGATCGCCGAGCGCCTTTGCGGTGTCCGTCGCATCCCTTTCTAGAAGGTCAGCAACCGCAACCTTAGCGCCTTCCGTTACATAGGCCTCGCAGATAGCGCGGCCAATGCCGCGTGCGCCACCCGTGACAAGTGCTACTTTCCCTTCAAGGCGGTTCATTGCACCCTCGAGCCATTGTTATCGAACCGATGGAGCATGTCCGGCCTTGGTGTCATATGGATCGTATCACCATGTCTGAAGCCAACCTCGCCTGAGGCACGCACCGTAATCGTCTCGGCAAGGCCTGAACCTTCAACATGGAAGAAGGTGTCGGAGCCCAGATGCTCGGACACTTTAACCGTGCCGCTCCACTCGCCACCATCGTTCGAGACATCGATATGTTCAGGACGGATGCCGACGGTCGCCGCCCCATGCTGAGACGCGGCATTGCCTTGGATAAAGTTCATTTTGGGTGATCCGATAAAACCCGCCACGAAGAGATTATGAGGGTTGCGATAGAGTTCTAGTGGCGAGCCGACTTGCTCGATATTGCCGCTATTGAGGACCACGATTTTATCCGCCATGGTCATGGCTTCGACCTGGTCGTGGGTGACATAGATCATCGTGGTTTTAAGGCGCTGATGCAGACCTGAGATTTCGATGCGCATACCGACGCGCAGCGCAGCGTCCAGATTCGACAGCGGCTCATCAAAGAGGAAAGCCTTGGGCTCACGGACAATGGCCCGTCCGATCGCCACGCGTTGGCGCTGACCACCCGATAATTGGCCAGGCCGTCGGTCGAGGTAATCGGTCAAATTGAGCACCTTGGCGGCGGCCGCGATCCGCTTTTCCTGCTCCTCTTTTGGCAGCCCGGCCATGCGCATGGGAAAAGCAATATTCTTTCTGACGGTCATATGCGGATAGAGCGCATAGGACTGAAAGACCATGGCGAGGCCGCGTTTGGCAGGCGGTAGATCGGTCGCATCCTTGCCGTCGATTTCAATCAGCCCAGATGTCGTGTCTTCGAGCCCGGCAATCAGGCGAAGCAGCGTGGACTTGCCACAGCCCGAGGGCCCGACGAACACCACGAATTCTCCGTCCTCGATCTCCAAATGCAGGGGCGGGATGACGTTGACCTCGCCGAAGCTCTTGGTCACATCTTTCAGTACAATGCGTCCCATGGGTCGTCTCCTATTTCACCGCGCCGAAGGTGAGGCCGCGTACCAATTGCTTCTGGCTGAACCAGCCGATGATCAGAATGGGGGCGATCGCCATCATCGAAGCCGCCGAGAGTTTCGCCCAGAAGAGTCCCTCAGGACTGGAATAGGAGGCGATGAAGGCGGTCAGTGGTGCCGCTTCTGACGATGTCAGATTGAGGGTCCAGAACGCCTCGTTCCAAGCGAGGATGATGTTCAAGAGGAAGGTCGATGCGATGCCCGGCAACGCCATGGGCGTTAGGACATGGATGATCTCCGATCGGAGCGGTGCTCCATCCATACGAGCCGCTTCGAGAATGTCGCCCGGTATTTCTTTGAAATAGGTGTAGAGCATCCAGACGATGATCGGGAGATTGATGAGCATCAGGACGATCACAAGACCGGTGCGG
The DNA here is from genome assembly GCA_028285265.1 of Geminicoccaceae bacterium. Lineage (GTDB taxonomy): Bacteria > Pseudomonadota > Alphaproteobacteria > Geminicoccales > Geminicoccaceae > JANQPX01. The sequence goes on along the minus strand of JANQPX010000015.1, from coordinate 36,930 downwards.
GTGTCCAAAAGCCCGGCGTCGCGGAAGATAAGGTAAAGCGGCACCAAAACACCGACCGGGGGCAGCATCTTGGTCGATAACATCCACATCAAGATGTCCTTGGTGCGTCGGGTCGGCGAGAACGCCATGGACCATGCGGCTGGCACGGCGATCAAGAGGCCGAGGATGCAAGAGCCAAACGAGATGATGATCGAGTTCATCACGTGCTTGCCATAGTCCGAGCGCGTCTGCACCACCCCGTAGTTTTCCGTGGTCCAATCGAAGAAGAAGAAACTGGGGGGTGTCGCAACGGCTTCGATCTCGGTCTTGAAGCTGGTGATAAAGGTCCAGAGGATCGGAAAGAAAAGCACGAGGCCGATCGTCCAACCGATGAAGGTGAAGGTGATTTTGCGCCTTGTCGTGACGTCGCGTGCCATGGCTCAGCGCTCCAGGTTCTTGCCGATGAGGCGGATGAGGAAGATGGCGACGATGTTGGCCAAGATGACGGCGATGATACCGCCGGCCGAGGCACCGCCGACGTCGAACTGCAGCAAGGCTTGGGCGTATACCAAAAACGCGATGTTGGTACTGGCGGTGCCTGGGCCACCGTTGGTGGTCACCAAAATCTCAGCGAAGATGCTTAAGAGAAAGATCGTCTCGATCAGCACCACGACGGTCAGCGCGCGGGAGAGATGCGGCAGCGTGATGCTGAAGAAGATTGAGACGACGCCCGCGCCATCCATCTCGGCGGCTTCCTTTTGCTCCTGATCCAGGGATTGCAAGGCCGTGAGGATGATCAGGGTGGCAAAGGGCAGCCAGGACCAAGAAACGATGACGATGATCGACCCGAGCGGCATCACGGTCAACCAGTCGAGCACTGGCAAGCCAAACACATTGGAGATCCAGGCAAACAAGCCGTTCACCGGATGCATCAGCATGTTCTTCCAGACGAGGGCTGACACAGTGGGCATGACGAAGAAGGGAGCGATGACCAGCAGTCGGACGATGTTCTGACCGAACATCGGTTGGTCTAAAAGGATGGCCAGAAAGGTGCCGCCCACGACCGTGATCAGGAGGACGCCACCAACTAGCTGTAGCGTGTTCCCCAACGCTTCCAGAAAGACCGGATCGGTTAGAAAGAACTCGTAGTTAAAAAACCCAATAAACTCAGTTCCCGGCATCAAGAGATTGTAACGCAGGAACGAGAAGTAGATGGTCATCCCCAGCGGGACGATCATCCAGGCGAGAAGTAGAATGACGGCCGGCGACATCATCAAGCGCGCAGCGGTTTGTGTTTGTTTAGTGGCCATGAGCCTTCCCCCAAGGGCGACTGCTGGGATTCCTGTTCGTCGGTCTCTTACTCGTTCTCAATTGCGTTGAAGCGTTATCACCAAAGTCGTCGCAATAAGGATCTACATGTTGGTTATTTGCCATCAGTCCGTGACTGCCTGGATCTTCAAGCTACCCGGCTCGGGCTTGCTGGATAGCACCGCAGCGACGTCTTGAAGTGACAGTTGGTGGGAGACGATGCGCGCGATGTCGGGCCCATAGGCCTTGATGGTTTCCAGTGCCGCCGGGATGTTGTGGTTCAGCGAGTGGGACCCGGCCAGCGTCAATTGGCGACGAAAAACCTCGAATGGCGAGATCTCGATACGCGCGTCGGCTGGGCAAACACCGAAGAAGAGGCCCTTGCCGCCGTTGGCGATGTAATCGACCAGCTTTGCGGCAACCGACGGTGCGCCGGTCGCATCGACAACGAGGTCGACACCGTGTCGCAGCTTGTCGAGCTCGGCTGATTCTGAGGCAACGCCGTGAAAGCCAAAGCTTTCGGCCAAGTCTAGCCGGGCGTCGTCGATATCAGCGAAGGTCATCTCAGTCACTCCGCGGGTCCTGAGCGCGATGGCGATGAGCAGCCCCATGGGCCCCGCGCCAAAAATGAGTGTGTTCTCTATCGTGGTATCGTAGACGGCCTCGATACCGTTCAGCACGCAACCCATCGGCTCCGCCAAGGCTGCGATACTGAAATCCATATCCTCGATCGGTTGGAGTGCAGAGGCTTTGACAACGCTGAACTCTGCAAATCCACCGTTTTCTGTCACGCCATAGGCGCCGAGCCTTTCGCATAAATGCGCCCAGCCGCGGCGACAGGCTCGGCAGGCGCCACATTCGATATTGGGATCGACGACCACGCGTTGACCAACAGTCACGCCGGATAAGCCTGGACCCAAGTCGACCACGACGCCGGCATATTCATGGCCAGGTACAACCGGGAAGGCCGAGGTCCCGTAGTTCGCATTTAAGACTTCGAAATCGGTATGGCAGATACCGCTAGCTTTGACTTCGACGACCACGTCGCCGTCGCCTGCAATGGGATCGGCCACTTGGTCAAACGTGACTTCACCGCGGGCGAGATAATTGATCGCTCTCATATCGATGTCCTTATGAGGCGTAACAGCCGCCGACATCGGCATCGAAATTCTTGGTTGGACCGTCGGGCCAGATCACGAGCGGCCCTCAGGGCGACGTATCCGTCAAGCGAGCCGGCATCGGTGGTTGCCGGCTCGCTTTAGGATAGGCGTCGTTAGTCGATATAGCCGGCCTTTTTCATCTCGCGCTCGGCGAAGGCCTGCGAGTTGGCAAGAGCCTCTTCGACGCTCGCCTGACCGGCAAGGGCGCCGGCGATCTGCTGCCCGACGAAGGTGCCGATGCCCTGGAACTCAGGGATCGCGACAAACTGAACGCCGGTGTAAGGCACAGGCTCCAGCGTTGCGTCTGCCGGATTGGCGGCGAGGATCGATTCTTGAACCGTCGTCGCGAACGGCGCGGCTTCAGTGTACTTGGTGTTGGCGTAGGTGGACTTCCGGGTGCCTGGAGGTGCAGCGACCCAACCTTTGGTCTCACCGACCAATTCCACATACTCCTTGGACGTCGACCAGGCCAAGAACTCCTTGGCGGCATCAACGTTCTGGGAGCTTGTTGGGATCGCAAGAGCCCAAGCCCAGAACCAACCCGTACCCTTGTCCGTCACTTCCTTGGGAGCCTGGAAGAACCCAGTGGTTTCGGCGACCTGACTCTCATCCGGATTGAAGATGTAGCCAGCTGCCGAGGTCGCATCCACCCAAGTGGCACACTTACCGGTGGCGAACAGGGCCCGATTCTCATTATGACCGTTGGCTGATGCACCTGGAGGACCATAGTTGTTCATCAGGTCGACATAGTAGGTGACAGCATTGACCCAAGGTTCGCTGGTCAGCTGCGGCTGCCAGTTCTCATCGAACCAACGGCCGCCGAAAGCGTTCACCATTGGGCCGACGAATGCCATGTTTTCGCCCCAGCCGGCCTTACCACGCTGGCAGGTGCCATAGACCCCGTTATCGGGATCGTGCAGTTTGGCAACCATCTCACCGAACTCGGTGTAGGTGATCTGCTCACTTGGTGCTTCGATGCCCGCGGCTTCGAAAAGATCGGTCCGATAGAAGGTGAAGGAGCTTTCTGCATAGAATGGAACGGCATAGAGCGCGCCGTTGGCGGACAGACCGTTGCGAACGGTCTCGTAGATGTCGTCGTAATCGTAAGCATCACCGAGGTCATCGAGGCCGACCAGCCACTCTTGAGCGCCCCAGATCGGCGCTTCGTAAGCACCAATGGTGATGATGTCGAACGAACCACTGCCGGTCGCAATATCGGTGGTAACACGCTGGCGAAGCACATTTTCTTCAAGAACGACCCAGTTCAGCGTATGGCCGCTCTGTTCTTCCCACTGCGACGACAGCTCTTGCATAATGATCATGTCGGAGTTGTTCACAGTCGCGATCGTGATCTCGTCCGCCATGGCGCTCGTGCCGGCGATCAGCGCAATCGCTGTGCCTGCATAGAGTGACTTTTTCAGTAGCATCCCAGTGCTCCCTTTATGTTCAGAATTCCAAAACAGCTAAGAGACAATGTGACGCGATGTCAATTGATTTTTTACACGCGTCAACTTTTTGAGCTGTTTTGATCTTCGTTGGGCGTTAAGCTTCTTCCCTATCCTGTAGTTTTGTCATGCGGACGCGCGCATGACAAGGCGTCCCTCGAGCAATGTTTGCTCAGGTTCATTCTGTGGTTGGTCGGCGTCCATGAGGGCAAAAAGAGCCTCGACACTACGTTCGGCGATCATTGTGTAATCTTGGGCGACCGTGGTCAAAGCCGGGCAGGTGAACCGTGACCAGGGATGATCGTCATGCCCAGCAATGCGCATGGCGCAGCCGGAACCACGGCCTACGCGCAGGCCTTTTTCGTAGGCGGCGGCCACAAGGCCGATGGCGAGCCGATCATTGCTGCACAGCACCGTATCCGACGGAAGTTTGCGTTCGGCGATTAAGGTCGCTCCTTGGGTGAAGCCGATGTCTTCAAAGCCCCAGTGATCGCCATCGACATGGATGATCTCTGGCGTGTGTCCGAGGTCTTCCATGGCCTTCACATAGGCGTGTCGCCGGGTGACCGCATTGGGATTAACCGGCGGCATTTCGAAGAAGCAGGGCGGCTCGCCTGTGCGGCAGAGATAGTCGACAATCAGGCCGATGCTTTGATAATTGTCGGATCCGACAAATGTCTGACCAATATCCATATTACTGTCGAACAGGACGGTCGGCACGTTACTGCAAAACTTCTCGACGGCCTTCAAATCCGAGGAACGGCCGAGTGGCGCAATCAGAGCGCCTGCGGGTTTCAGCGACTGCAGGGTGTCAAGCGCATTGATCTCAAGGCCTTGCTCGCCATGGGAGCTGAAGAGCAGGGGCCAAAAGCCAGCGTCAATGCATCGCCGCTCGATACGGCGCGCGATTTCGGCGAAAAATGGATCGCTCAGATAGGGAACGACAACCCCGATATTCTTGGTCAGCCGCCGGTTTTGATTGATCGCGAAGATGTTCGGGCGATAGTCATATTGTTCGATAGCCTCCTCGATCCGGTCGCGCGTTGATTGCCGCACACTCCTAGGGTCATTGAAGTACTTCGATACGGTGGGGCGAGAGATGCCGCTGACCGCCGCAAACTCCTCCATCGTTCGAATCTTCTGTTCGTCCATCGTCAACCCTTTGCTGCGTCTCGCGTCGCCAATTAATGGCTTGCGGCCATGCCGGAATTGCCGTTACCCAAGTTTTTGGGGTGGGAGGCGGTCTGATCCAGCAAAAACTTTTCGCGCGTAAAGTTATTTCTTGACATTAAACACCCTGAATGGCACCGGTCAAGGAGATGTTCATCGTCGTTCCGATTGGCTGGATCGCCCAACTATCGCGAATAAGGACAGCAGAACGCGAATGGGAAGCAGCATGAAGAAGATCGTTGTCGTCGGCGAAATCCTTGTCGAGATCATGGCCGACAGCGAAGGGCAGGGCTTTCGCGAGCCGATCGCCCTGACCGGTCCCTTTCCCTCAGGTGCGCCAGCGATCTTCGCTGACCAAGCGGCACGGTTGGGCCAGCCCTGCGCGATCGTATCAGCGGTCGGCAATGACGATTTCGGACGCGTCAATATCGATCGTCTTGAGCGGGACGGTGTCGATGTCTCGGCGATCCGTATTGATCAGGATCGTCCTACGGGCAGTGCGTTCGTCCGCTACCGTTCTGACGGATCACGGGATTTCGTCTTCAATATCCGCCATAGCGCCTGCGGCTATCTGGAGATGACTGACAGCACCCAACGCGTCCTCGAGACTGCTGACCACTTTCATGTGATGGGATCGTCGCTTTCTAGTCCGGAATTCATTGCCCTCAATGTCGAAACTGCGGAGGCCGTCAAAGGGCGCGGCGGCACAGTCTCCTTCGACCCCAATCTACGGAAAGAGATTCTCGACACGCCGGGTATGCGCAAGGCAATGGTTCGCATTTTGCAATTGACAGACCTGTTTTTGCCCAGTGACGAGGAGCTCACGCTCTTAACCGAGGCCAGTGACCACGGTGCGGCGATCCAAGAGCTGTTTGGTCTCGGGATCAAAGCCATCGTGCATAAGAATGGTGTTAAGGGTGCCCACTACTATGATGCGGCGCAATCGTTGTTTCGCCCCGCCTTTGTCGTTGAGGAGGTTGATCCCACGGGTGCCGGTGACTGCTTTGGTGCAACCTTCACGTCCCTTTGGTTACGGGGAACGAATATCGAAGAAGCGCTCGAGCTCGCCGTGGCTGCGGGTGCGAAAGCTGTGACCAAGCGCGGACCGATGGAAGGTGCTTTTGACCTTCAGACACTTCAAGCCTTCAAGCTTGAGCAACGTGAGGCCCCTTGATGAGAAACCCGCTTCTGGATATTCCCGCCGCGTTTCATCGAGGGGAGCCCAGGGGGATTACGTCGGTTTGCTCGGCACATCCTGTGGTGATTGAAGCTGCTTTGTGCCTTGCTCGCGATCTGGATCGCCCGGCACTCATCGAGGCGACCTGTAACCAGGTAAACCAGGACGGTGGTTATACCGGAATGACCCCTGCCGACTTTCGGCGCTTCGTGGAGAGGATTGCCGAGAAAGTAGGTTATCCATCCGAAAGGATTATTCTAGGCGGTGACCATCTCGGTCCCAATCCTTGGAAAGGTTTGCCCCCGGATGAGGCTATGGCGAAGGCTGATGTCATGATCGCCGCCTTCGCTGAAGCGGGCTTTACCAAAATCCACCTTGACACGTCGATGGGGTGTTTAGGTGAGCCTGTCGCTCTTGATGACGCAGCGACGGCTGCGCGTGCAGCGCGATTGGCGGTCATTGCCGAAGCCAGAAGCAGTAGCGATATCCCGCCCGTCTACGTGATCGGGACGGAGGTGCCGGTGCCGGGCGGCGCTACAGAAGACCTGGACCACCTGCAGATCACCAAGCCGGAGGCTGTCGCGCAGACCTATCACGTTCATCAACACGCCTTTGAGACTCGCGACTTGGAGGATGCGTTTGCTCGCGTGATCGCTTTAGTGGTGCAACCCGGTGTCGAGTTTGGTCATGCGGATGTGGTTCATTTCGATCCGGAAGAGGCGGTCGAGCTTTCTGCCTGTCTCAACGATATGCAAGGCATGGTTTTCGAGGCCCACTCGACAGACTATCAGACGGTGGCAGGGCTGCGCGGGTTGGTGCAGCAGGGGTTTGCCATTTTGAAAGTGGGACCCTGGTTGACCTTTGCGCTGCGCGAGGCCCTCTACGCCCTCGACGCCATTGCCGATGTCATCGATGGTCATCCTCCCAAGGGGCGGTTGATGGCAGCGATGGAGGAGGTGATGCAGCACGCCCCTGAGAACTGGAGCAACTACTACAGCGGAAGCGATCGCGAGCTTTGGCTGCAGCGGCATTTCAGCTATTCAGATCGGATTCGTTACTACTGGCCATCCGAAAAGGCAAAGTCGGCTGTGGCAGCGTTGCTGGGGCGCTTCGAAGGTAGGACGATACCCGAACCAGTCTTGAGGCAATTTCTGGGCGACTTAGTTCAGCAAAGGATGAGCGCTCAACCTGATCAGCTCTTAGTGTCGTCAGTCCAGCAAGTCTTGAGGGTCTACGAGCACGCAGCGAATCCTATGCAGACATCTGTAGCCTGATAAAAGCGCAAAAAGGCTGCGCTAACGATCGAGCCCAGTGATGTTTTTCTTGGAAGGTTGGTGCGCCAAACGAAGACTGACACTTCAGCTCAAAAAGCCGAAGCACTCAGCGTTGCGGCTTCTATCTGAAGTTCTAAGCGTTTGATGTATTTCTGGAACGATGTTGGGAATGTGCACCTGTCGCGTCGGTCCTCTGTGGCCCGACGAGGTGCCATGTTTAAGAGCGCTCCGGCAGGGACTCGGGAATTTGTGGTTCGTTTACGTCCAATCCTGTAGCGTAGCGATGCCCAGCGTGAACAGCGGCAGCAATGATGTTGGGTGCCTCGCAATCGCCCAGTCGGTTGACTGATGTCACGTGAAAATCTGACCAATCCGACCGTCGAGAGCTTAGGTCCTGGAAGAGTTGATCTTGAGGCATTCTCGACGTCAGCATGACAATCGTTTGGGCGTCGATGCGCATCGGCTCCCCACCATGAACACAGTTCATTCGTGCGCAGGCTCTGTCGATCGAGGCCATCTGCTTCAGCCGCTCCAGGCGTACACTGCGATCCAGTAGGGCGGGAACGACCTTGTGTTGCTCCATGGTCAAGGCGAGATAGGGGGCGATCTCGGAAGCCGGCGTTGCCAGAATGACATCGAGCCCATCAGATGCGAATTGTTCCGCGAGGAGGTTGCCGAGATAGGTGCCGTCCTCGTCATAGATCAGAACCGGACTTTGAACCTCAACACCATCAAAGACGTCGTCTGGTGTGACAACATGGTTCGCATCCCATCCCGGAACTGCCGTTTCGTTGAATCGTCCGATGCCATCTTTGCGCCAAAGAGCGCCGGTCGCGATGGCAACCCGCGGCCGCTGGAAGGACAAGATCTCATCTGCCGAAAGTTCGCTTGACGTGTACAGACTAACATTGGCCATCTGCCGCAACTGATGAAGCCGCCAGTCACGCACGCGAGTCCATTCGGAAAGCCCAGGTAGGCTGGCTTCCCTCGTGACCCTGCCGCCTAGGGTCGTGCGTGCCTCGGCTAAGGTCACATCATAGCCGCGCTTCGCCGCGATAAGGGCGGCTTCGAGCCCGGCGGGCCCTCCGCCGACGATGAGGACAGCGTCATCAGAGCCCTTGGGTCGGACGTTCTCCGGATGCCAGCCGCGTCGGAACTCTTCTAAGAATGTCGGATTTTGCGTGCAGCGAACCGGCGAATAGGAGAGTTCACCGCTAACACAAATGTTGCAACCGATGCATTCACGAATGGCATCAATGCGCCCTTCTTCAATCTTCTTGGGCAAATACGGATCTGCGATTGAGGGGCGTGCGGCGCCGATGAGATCACACACGCGGTTCCTTATTTGTTGGACCATAGTATCCGGCGAGGTGAACCGTCCTACGCTGACGACGGGTTTGGTCGTGAGCGCTTTGACAAAACGCACAGCAGCTTCCTGATAGCCTTCTTTTGCGAATCGCGATGTTGCGCTGTCTTCCGTCCAATCGGAAATGTTGACGTCCCAGAGATCGGGTAACTCAGCTAGCGCTTCGACGACATCGTGACCTGTGCCGTCCTCGCCTGTGATCTCGTTGACGGCGAAGCGCAGGGCAACCGCGCAGTCTGCGCCAATCTCATCCTTTGTGTCTTCGAGCACTTCCCGCAGGAGTCGGATGCGGTTCTCGAAGGACCCTCCATATTCGTCGCTGCGCTGATTGTAACGGGACTGCATGAATTGACTGAGCAATGACAATCCATGGCTCGCGTAGACATAGACAATGTCAAAGCCTGCGTCGCGCGCTCGACGTGCAGCATCGCGATGCTGTTTTCGGAAGTTTTTGATGTCAGTCTTGTCCATGGCTTTGCACTGAAACGGCTCGACCGATTCAAGAGTGAGAGCGCTTGATGGTCCGAGCGGTGGTATGCGGATGCCACGATTGCCGGCGGCCAACCCGACATGACCGAGTTCGACACCAGCTAAGGCGCCATGTCGGTGGATGGCGTCTGGAATTGTCGCGATTTGCGCGACGTGTTCGTCGCGCCAGAGGTGTAGTGAGGGAAACGGCCAAAATTCGGTATCATGTGAGACCTCGGCAATTTCCGTGCAGACCACACCCCAGCCACCCTCAGCCTTGATCTCACGCATGCGCGTAATCGCTCTTGGTGCGCTATCACTGATACCTGTGCAGTGCGGCGCCTGAAAGAACCTGTTGGGCGCCGTTACCGGGCCGATCTGAACAGGTTCGAACAAGACGTCATATCGAGAGTCACGACTCATCGGAGACTCCAAACTGAGTGCTGGCCGAATTGGCTCGAGACGATTCGCTCCAGTTAAACTCATCATCAGAATTGTTGACGAAGTGATGCAGGTATTCAACCAAGCAAGGCACTAGACCGTCGTCTCTGAGTGGCGACCCGTTACCTCATTTGCCGGCAGATCGTTTAGGAAATCGGCGATGGACAGGGGGGCGAAGTCCGTCATCTCCGCCGTCGTCATGATGCGCCGTCTCTCGACGCAGAACTGCCCTTGATCTCAAGTCGGCTTGAGGTTGTAGCATGCCATTTGCAACGTCGGCATTGGACTGCACATGACTGATCTGGAAAACGCGCTCAAAACAGACCGAACGATCGATATCATCACCATCGGAGCAAAGACTGGGCTCAGGCGGGTCACTGAGATTTGGTTCACCAACATCGATGGGCGTATCATCATTTGCGGAACGCCATCTGCTAACGGTAGGTTCGGGCGTCCGAGAGAACGCGATTGGCTCGCCAATCTCAAGGCGAATCCTGAGTTCGAATTCTGCTTCAAAGAGTCGATCACGTTTTGCGTGCCTGCGAGAGCCACGCCTGTAGTCGACGCCCAGGATAGAAGGCTGATTATGAACGCTCCAGCAACTCGCTGGCATCGAGAGCGGGGATTTAGCATTGACGATCTTGTGGCCGGGTCACCGATCGTCGATGTTTTGTTCGCGGGCGCTTACACGTATCTGAATCGGCCTATATGGGCTTAATCGGCTCGTCCTTTTCTGATCCCTGAGACATCGGTCCAAGATGATTGGGTGCACAACCCGAACGCTATAGGTTTACATCCCACCCCCGCAACCAACGATACTTGCTGCGCGAGAACGCCAGAGCCCTTCACAACCTTCGCGAGGGTCTTCGTCTTGTTCTGTGCCAAGGTCAGAATGCCGGCCAGATCGCCCTTCAGGTAGACCGACAGTTCACTGTCTTCTGGTGTCAGGATGATGGCGTCGACGAGCGTTCGAAGAATCTCCGCTGCCTCGGTCTTGCTGTCGTCGCTGGTCAGAGCCTGATGCAGTTCGTTGATCTTGCGGTGAAAGACTTCCGCCATGTTGGGATGCAGCAGCGGTGGCGGGCTGTCGGCTTGCGACAGCTCGGCCTCCAGTAGCTCCTGGCGCGCTTCCAGCGGCTGCATGTTTTTGACGATCGTTGTTCCGTCGACGATTGACGGTCGTCGTTCGCAGCTTCCGAAAAGATCTCGCGGGCGGCTTGGCGCGCCAGCAATCGAACCAAGAGATTCAAATCGGTCGTCGACCATAACCTATCCAGCTCCACCTCTCCAGATTGTACGCCATCGGCACGGTCATCATTGGCAGCCTCCAACACGACATCAGGTTTGGATTGATCCTGTTCGGTCATCCGGCGCTCCCGTTCTGTGTCCTGGGCCATAAGACGGAGCAAGCGGTGCATTCCCTGCATTCTACAGTTAGAAAAACTCAAGAAAACTGGCCATCGATCCAACGATGCAAGGCTGGCCGTAGGATCGAACGCCCTCAAGGCTGCCCTGCGGCGGCCAAGCCGGCCTTGACCGCGCCCGATTCCACGGCAATCGGCTCGGCATCGGATCGACGGAACAGTGTGGCCAGTGTCCCTGCTTTGCGTCTTGCCCGGCTCTAAGACGGAAAAACGGGACGATTTATTCCCGTGTCCGAAACAAATTAACCTGTAACCAGATAGAATTTTCCATCACCAAGGGAGATACGTGCACGCTGCCGATCCATGGGGTACAATTAGGACTTAAAGTATATGCCTGTTGGCAGTCGGAACACCTAAGCAGCATAACGATCATCCCCAACCCTTCGTGCAGCTCCATATTCAACGAGGGTTTTTATGATGTCCCGAAGATCATCCTTCCTGGGACGACGTTTGAAGCTTCTAGCTACGCTGTCCAATGTGCTAGGAGCAGTGTGTTCGGCGATAATTTCAGCGACAATTGTGGCGCGCTCTCCAATCGATTCAGGCCAGGGCATCTTCCTCGAGCCTTGTTTGTAATCTGCCTTTTCTAGCTCAAGTTCGAATTGGTTTAGCCTCGAAGAAAGATCCAGCATCGGCTCTTGATATTCTGGTCGAAGATAGTGGACAGTTCCTGCTGCTTCTTCGATCATTCGTTCTCGATTCAGGCTGACCAACCTGGTCAGGATTTCGGCATCAGGTATATCGACGGGCCAGCCATAGGCAGCAGCAACAGCCTTATCGATCTCTTCGTGTAGTCGCATCATTATTGGAATAAAACCACGATGAACGGCGTCTTTCTCGTCATCTGACAAGAGCTCACCCGCACTGATCTTCTCCATGAAGTTGTAGAGCCTAGTTAGGTTTAGATCAGGATGCTCTGCGATCACCTTCTTCCTAAGGTCGTCTAGCTCTTCGGCATGATTCCGAATGTTCTTGCGCACTCCTTCTTTGACCTTGGGAAATGGGAAAGGATCGAAGCAGCGAGATTTTAGATAGCGAGGTCGGTTCTCCAAGGTGCTTCCAACATTCAAAGCCCAGCTCGTGTGAATACGCGATGACAGCACACCGAGGATATGGGCATCGTCACTTGCGACCGAGACGAGCATATCGTCCGGGAGAATTTCCTGATCCAAAAACTGAAAAATGCGATGCTTAGCTGTCACGACAGTCGCTATGTAGCGCTTTAGGCCGTCCAAGGCCGGCCGGAAATCCGATCTTGGCTCACCAAAGATCCACCACTTGTCGCGGTAAGACTTTCTATTGTTCTGATCGCGCACTGGTTTTACGTTTTGTAGAATATGCTGATAAGCATCTGGAAAACGTTTTCGAGCTTGGGATTCACTTAGACCGAAAAAGTCGATGGCCATTACGTTGCGTGGTCGCTGGGCCAGGTCCCTCCCATTGCGATACTTGCGAATGTGTTGCCCCAAGCCCTCTACTCTGCCTAAGCCAAGCTGACGCGCATAATCGGGCGTTACAATAAATCCATTGCCATGAAGCTTTACGCCTGGTGAGCAAAGTCCGCTGTTGGAAACCAAAGGCCTTGCTTGATCGACATCGATCCCGATTGAGAGATCAGCTTGCACTTGACCCACCGTCGGTGGCAGTAGTGCATCGCCGCCGCTTGGCGCGGATTTCTGAGCATCGACAACCCTAAATAGCTCGCCCGCTGCCTTGCCGGGTACGCCTACCGTCATCGCGATCCGAACGGACGCCATGCTGTTGTCTAGGTACCAGGGATGATCAGGGATGACGAAAAGCAGGCTGAGTGGCTTCTTTGCATTGAGAGCAGCCGTCACTACTCGGCGGTTGAAAGTTTGGGCAATCGAATTGGTGGTAATCAGGCCGAAACGCTTTGCCTTGTCAGTCCGAACCTGCTCAGCCGCTCTGTGCCACCAGTACATAACTAGATCCGCTGACCTCGGCATTGCAGGGAAGGCGGACCAAAGAGCATCGGCATAGCCACCCAGTCGCTCTCTCAATTCCTTGCCGCCCGTGAAGGGTGGATTCCCGATGATATAGTCGGCCTCTGGCCAATTTGCTTGTTTAGGGTTGATATATCGGTAGCGTTTGATGCGCTTACTCTCGTCCGGAATCTCCTGTCCGGTGACCAGATCTAACTTCGTCGAGTGTCTGTCCCAAAGCGTAGCTAGTTCGCCCTGTTCATCGCGTATTTCCTCTATCCGGTCATAAGAGATTAGTGCATCTCGATTTTGGATATTATCGTAGTCCTCCAAAATTGGTTCAGCACGCCAGGCATCGTCGTGGATGCGAGAATGCCACTGCAAATAGCCAATCCAAAGCACGACCTCAGCAATTTTGGCTGCTAGGTCATTCGTCTCGATGCCAAGAAAATGCCTCGGATTGATGGGCGAAGCCTCAAGATCCAAGGCCGCTTGTGACGCTCCTAGATCATTTCTGAGAACGGCATGAACTTCGCTTTCAAGCCGTTTCATGTGCTCCATGGTTACGTAGAGAAAGTTTCCGGTGCCGCATGCAGGATCAAGTATGCGAAGCTCACGGAGTTCTGCATGGAAAGACATAATCGCGTCGATCGCCTGCTGGTTTCGACCGGCGTCATGCTCGCGAAAGGCTGCCGCTTGCACTGCTTGCCAGCGTTTTCGCAGTGGCTCGATCACTGTTGGCAGGATCAATCGCTCCACCCAACGTCTTGGCGTGAACTCGGTGCCAAGCTTTTTGCGTTCTTTGGAATCAAGGGCCCGCTTCAAGAAGGTTCCAAAAATCGCCGGCTCTACCTCTGTCCAATCCCTGTTTGCGGCTTCGATCAAAAGTTCAAAGTGTTCAGTCTTGAGTGGGATTACAGTCCTGTCTCTAAAGAGCCCGCCGTTGAATCGAAGAATCCTATCACCTACGGCCGACGAAAATGATGCGCCTTGATCCATTTCTCCCCAGAATGTCTCAAGCTCTTGAACGAACCGTTTCGGCTTTTCCTTACTCAGCTTCTTCAATAGCCGAGTGAAGCATTCTCGCTTCAGTAGACCGATATCCTCGGCAAACATAGAAAACAGGCACCGTATCAGGAAACCGGCGACTCTTTCTCGACTGTGTCCCTGTCGCTCCAAGCTCCGGGTAATGCTTGCAAAGCTTTCTGAAACTTCTTCCGTCACTCTTTCCGCATTGCGAGTCGGATCGAGGCTAAGCGGATCGGTCCAGATTGCTTTCAGTCTGGATCGGATGGCTGGGTCGCGTAGCTTTTCCAATGGAATACGAAAGCTTTGGGCATCAGGAAAACGAGCATAGCATTTCCCGGACAGGCTGAAGTCAGCATAGAGATCAATAGAATTACCGATGTCCACAACGATTACAAAGGGTGGACGGCCCTTTTCGTCTGTCGATCTGCTGTAAAGTTCGGCGAGTGCCTGCGCCCTTTGCATAGCCGCATTCCGATAGTGGGCAATGCCTTCATTCGTTTCTTTGCGTCGCGGCTTGTTTCTAGCCCCTTGCTCTCTGGCCTCCTGGCCTGAGGCTTGTTTTGCCATCATGACAAAGGAATCGTGCTTGTAGAGATTGATTAGCCCGGAGCTGAAGCTGCCGTCACCTTCCGGGATTTTTACCGGACGATCAAAGCAGTAATCATCACTGCACAGTTTACCAGATGAGAGATTGGGCCGTTCAATACCGAGTATCTCGCAGAGCTCGTTTATGAATTGGTGGAATTTGGATAGTTTTGAGCTACCTGGTCGCCGCCAGCGAGTAATGAAATCATCAACTGGCTCAATTTCTACACTTGATTGTAAAAATACAGTTGCGCACATGATGATTTGCCATCTAAATGCAGAACTAAGTTAAAGAATTGAATGTTTTGTTGGATTGTCAATGAATTATATTTTACATTAATTCGTATGATTTATTGTTATTAAGCGCAGATATGGCTTTTTGTTGTGATTTTTGCTTTGATTACATCGACATTGTCGTGTTTGGTCGAAGTGTACTGTTAAAAGTGACTCTGATTGTGAACGTTGAACGATGGTAACAACGAAGCCAGATGCCTTTTTGAGCTACACTCGCTTTGATGACGAAGACGGCGATATATCGGCATTCCGTCAGCAGCTCAGTCGCGCTGTTCGGGAGGTTTCTGGCAAGAGTTTCAATATCTTTCAGGACGTTGATGACATAGAGGGAATTGGCCTTGGTGAGCATTGGAAAGATAAGCTGGACGAAATGTTGGATCAGGCTCGCTTCTTCATTCCAATACTAACGCCAAGCTTTTTTGCGAGTCCAAACTGCCGCGATGAGCTCAAAAAGTTTCTTAGGCTTGAGAGGAAGGCAGGCCGGAAAGATTTGGTGCTACCTATCTATTGGATCACTTGCCAAGAGCTGGAAGTGGAAAGCTTGAAAACAGAGAATAAACTGGCTCGAACGATTGGTGAGCGTCAACTCTCAGACTGGCGCGATCTTCGTCTGAGGCAGCGAAGGTCTTTTCAAGTGCGACAGAATTTGCAGAGGCTCGGAGAAAAGATCCAGCAAGCCCAGAATAGGGTCGAAAAATCCAGGAGAGCTATCGCAGAGGGCAAAACCAAACCATCAAGAAGGGCTCCGCCAAAGCTCAGATCAGTATCACCTCAGCCGACACCGTCCTCATCGCGGACACCCTTTGATGCCTTTCGAGACATTGATGCGCCGTGGTGTCCAGAATTGGTACTACTCCCGGCTGGCAAGCTGATGATGGGTGCGCCGGATATTGAAGAGAACTGCCCGAGCAATGAAAGTCCGCAGCACGAAGTCATGATCAGTCACCGATTTGCGCTTGGACGATATCCCATTACGTTTCAGGAGTATGATCATTTTTGTGAAGCTACCGGCAGACAGAAGCCGAGAGATGAACGCTGGGGTCGCGGT
This sequence comes from Geminicoccaceae bacterium, assembly GCA_028285265.1. Lineage (GTDB taxonomy): Bacteria > Pseudomonadota > Alphaproteobacteria > Geminicoccales > Geminicoccaceae > JANQPX01. The sequence continues at coordinate 20,819 of JANQPX010000015.1, read as the reverse complement.
CAGAACCCTGCGATCTATGTGGACTATAATGACGCGGCGGCATATTGCGCGTGGCTCAGCGAGATTACGGAAAGGCGCTATCATTTGCCGTCCGAAGCACAGTGGGAGTATGGCTGCAGGGCAGATAAGATGACAGCCTATTCCTTCGGTGAACACCTGACGAGTCATCAGGCAAATTTCATGCCTCATATCGCCCAGACTAGCGAAGTCGGTTCGTACCCCGCGAATGCGTGGGGCTTACATGATATGCACGGGAACGTTTGGGAGTGGTGTCAAGATTGCTATCACAGGAATTACAAGGAAGCTCCTATTGATGGGAGCGCTCGGCTTTCGACCAATTTGACTTCACGGGTCATACGCGGAGGATCATGGGTCGACGATGTGCTGAGCGCGCGCTCGGCTAGTCGACGCCGCTCCGACGTTAGATCAAGAAGCAACAACATTGGATTCCGATGTGCAAGGGTGTATCACCCCACATAGAAACAACCAAGCCTATACGAGAGGTCGACCGAACCGCCAAGTTGACCATGGGATCGCTGGCCAACCAGACTCGCGGATCAGGTTGACCGGCCAGCTGACCAATATTCTTTTTGTGCTTTCTCGATGGCAATCGGTCGAATTGACTGTGTGGCTCTTTATACACCAGAGCTATGGAAAACGTCGGGTCGGCATAAAGTTGGCACCGACTTGCCATGGTTGGCCAACCAGGTTGTCCAGTGGTGCCGCAGTATTGTCTCGCGCATAGCCGCATCGATTCACTGGCGGTTGACCGGTCTTATCACAGCCGAATTTAGCGTCCGAGATTTGGTGAATAGCGACGAAATCGGCTCGATCGGGGCCGAGCCGCACAAAAAAAATTCAGACCATCGACGGAGGCAGGCCTTTGAGAAAAGCAGCTGCCAACTCATTGAAAACCAGTGCCTTTGGCGGCTGAAACCATGTTTTGATGGATAGCCAGCTCGTTTTTTGTTGCACAAAAAGCTGGGCCTTCGGCAAAAAAATTCACTTTCGCGAGCAGGAATTGGCCCTCTGCTCCGTCTTATAGAGCGCGAAAGCGTTAGCGGCACCCCCGACGGCCTTTGGCCTTGGGGGCAGCGAGATCAGACGGAGACGGCAACATGGCGAAAGTCGGCCGCCCTAGAAAGGGTGAACAGGAGCGCCGGAGCGATCATCTCAATGTCCGGCTGACGGTTGTGGAACGGGCCGCATTAGATGCCGAAGCGAGACGGGTTGGTTTGCCGGTGTCGCATTACGTCCGGCGATTGATCAGCAAGAGACGATCGATCGAGCCGAACCGCGTGCCAATGGTATCCGGTGCTGCGATCACGGCGCTGAACCGGGTCGGCAATAATCTCAATCAACTTGCGCGCCATGCCAATGCGAAGGGCAATCTTGCACCGGTAGCACGGCATTTGGATCAAGCGCTATCGAGGTTAGAGACGGCTATTGACGATCTGCTGGAGCGGTCATCCTGATGGTGCCGAATGTCACCAGGGGTGGCGCAAGTTTCAAAGGGGCGGCGGCCTACTATCTCCATGACAAGGAGGCGGAGGCCAATGTGCGCGTTGCCTGGACCGAAACGGTGAACCTGATCACAACTGATCCGGATAAGGCTATGCGAGTGATGGCAGCAACCGCCATGGCGTAGCATGAAATGAAGATCGAGGCCGGCATCAAAGCGACAGGGCGTAAGCTGGAGAAGCCAGTCTATGTCTACAGCCTCTCCTGGCATCCCGACGAGCAGCCGGACAAGGCGACTATGGTCGAAGCTGCCAGGGAGAGCTTGAAGGCGCTCGGTGTCGAGGATCGACAGGCGCTGATCGTCAGCCACAGCGACGAACCTCATCCGCACGTCAATCGCGTGAGCATGGAGGATGGGCGGGCCGCGAATATGCGAGGCGATCATCTGATGCTGTCGCGTTGGGCGGAGGAATGGGAGAAGCGGCACGGCAAGATCTGGTGCGAGACGCGGGTGCAGAACAATGAACGGCGCGAGCAGGGCGAGTTCGTGCGCGGCAGCAGCAATGTCCCGCGGTCGATCTTTGAGGGGATCCGCGACGGTACACGAGCCTTCAATGACAATCGCGATGCGCGGCAGGCTGCATCAGAGCTGAAGGCGGACCAACAACGAAAGGCGGCCGAGTTGATGGTGCAAGGCCGCGCCATGCATCAGCACTATCGCGAAGAACTTTCCGGTCTTGCCGCTTACTATCGTCGGGACAAGGCGAAGATTTTCGAGGCATGGAGGGAGGCGCGTCGACGGCTTCGAGAACAGCTCACGACCGAATTTCGCCAAGCGAAAGCCGATCTGCTGACTCGACAACAGAAGGAATGGCAGAAGACGGCATGGCGGGAGCGCTCGCTGCTAGGGCGGGCATGGAATGCCTACGATGCTGGAAGATCGGCGGAGAACGCAGTCGGCCAGATCGGCAAAACGCTCTGGGCATCAGTTTCAGCGACGTCCCGGTTGATGTCGCTTCGTCAGCATCAGAAGGAAGAACGCCAGGCAGCCCTTCAAGCTTTGAATGCCGAAGCGAGAAAACGCCAAGAAGAGCTAAGCACCGATAACGACCGTCGGCTTCATAACAACCACGAGCGCCATCTCGAGGCCCGTGCAAGCACGCTACGCCGTTATGACGCTGAGAAACGCGACTACGCCGGCAAATGGGCGGAGCGTACCGAAGCACGGCGTGAAGCGTGGCGACAATTTCGAGAGAAGTGGGAGCCGTTGGAGCGGGATCGCCATCGTTACGAGCGGCAGCAGGCAAGTCTGCAGCGGCTCCATCAGCAGCAACGCGAGAACTTGAAACGTTTGAGAGAACGGGAAGAACGATGCGCCTCGCGGCAGCATAGCCGTGGGGGGAGTAGAAGCTGGGATGACGATAGGGAACGGTGAGTTAGATTACAGAACTTGCATAAGCGAAAGGCGGATCATCGAGAGGATCCGCCTTTCGACCAGATCAATTCTTCTGCCGGAGTCTTAGAAAGTTAGGCGGCCTCCAGTTTTGAATGATACTGCCGTCGAACACGCTCGATGAAATCCCAACCGTTTTCGGCACCGCAATGCCACTTTGGCGCATCTTTGGGCATTTCCTGCAGGAGCTCTATGCCGATGCTACAGCGGCCGTCGGGCATGAGACGGAATACACCCGAGGGGCGATTGAGTCTTTGAATGCGCAGGTGATTGATATCGACGACATCCCGATTCTTGTCCTCTTCGGTGAGTCTGCCGAACTCATCATCAACCGTCATCTCAATCGAAAATCGTTCGGATTCCCGCTGCAATACGAGAAGGTCCTGGAAAATCTTGGCGCGATTGCCAACCGGTCCGCCAATGCTGTCGCTGCCGGAAACTTTGACAAGTGCATTGATCGTCCACTGCCGAACACCGATCTCGGCAAGAAGAGCTGGCATTCCTATGAGACTATCTCTTTTTTTCGGGATCAATACGGAGTTAACGCTGATAGAATGCTTCAGCTCCGGATGAAGCACAGCTTGCTTCAACCCATCAACAACCAGCTCGAACGTGCCGACAACCCCTCTTTGACGATCATGAATTGCTGGATCTGCGGCATCTAGGCTTACAGAAATTTTATCGGGCCCGAGTAAAGCTAGCTCATCGACGCGTTCTTTCAGATACGTGCCATTGCTTACCAGGCTTGTTGGGATTTGAAGCCTGCGACCGACATCAAGAATAACTTTGGTGTATTCAAATGAGCTGGGCAGGAGTGGCTCGTGCCCCTGAACACAAACGAGGTCTACCTGTTCACATGCGGTGGCTTGTAGGATGAATTGCTCGTAGTCGTACGGCGAAAGTGTTTTGTTTTTTGACAGCTCTGCCCGCTGCTCAATGTAACAGTAGGGGCAACGCAGATTGCAGCCGTCTGTCGCCGGCACGACGAAAGTTAGAACCATATTTGTTGAGTCAGCCATTGACTTCGGCACGGCCGCATTTAGGCCCATCGGATCCTCCATGAAAAAAGAACGGAGAACCCCCGTAACAACCACAGAAAATTGACACACTGGAACATGAAAACGCTTAGTGCATCAACAAACCGCATTGACAAAAAGATTTTCACACACCTGTGAGGTAAATTCCCCCTTAACTAGAAAAAACCTTAAAGAAATCACTCAAAGATAGAACTTGGTAGCCCAGCTTGTGCAGATAGGCAAGCGCAACACTCTCGTCGGTAACCTCGTAGTCACCTGTATGCCTGAGTCGGTATGTCACCGCTGAGCGCACAATTTGGGCAGCGTCGTCGTAGCTGCTTCCAGGTGATTGGAGATCGAGTGATCTAAACTGCCAAACGAGATCACTGAAATCTCCCTTGTCCGCTAAAGAAAATTCCGATGTGCCACCATGGACGGCATATCGCACCGAGTTCGAACTTTTCGTCCGATCGCCTTCTCCCAAATGCACTGTGATTGTCGCTTGATCCAGCGTATCCAAGCCTTTTTTGTAAATTGATCTTATAGGCTTGGCCCAGATGTTTGGAATGACACTCGGAAAAATATGCTCAGGTGTAATGTCAGTGTCTTTGAGTCGGAGTTTGTGAAAAAACTCGACTTCTTCAGGGTAGAGCTTTTTAAAAGTCTCCCTATCAAGATTTTGCACAATGATGGCTGCATTTTCGTGAAGCCATCTGGCTCTGTCGTGGCGTTGTGTCGTCTCTGGTAACCAGAGCTTTCTTGCGAGTGTGCCGCTGATGTCTTCGGATTGATCGCGCTCAGAATGGAAAGACACAAACATCCGAAGAAGGACTATAAGGAATCCGATATTAAAAAACTCCGCCACTGATCTTTGGTCTTCTATGTATCGCTCACCTGAGGCGACCATCCAGACAAGATTCCGCTGGCTATTCCTATTTTCTTTGTCGTAATTGTAGATGCTACTCAAGTAATGCCAAAATATTCTTGCTGTATCTTCAGAATTTGGCCCCAGGACCGTTTTTTGTCGGCTCATGATAATACTGGTATCTGATTGTAATATAATATCTTGATATTGATCGATTCCAACATCGGCATCATCTTCTTGGACCAATCTGCTGATTGACTGGTCAGGGAGAAGTAGACTCTCCGTTTCGGAAGTCGGATCGCCGTCAAAGAGTGCTTCCGCAACCGTCCGCAAGAGAGTCGCTTTGTCTGACGCTGGAAATTGGATGTAGCCCTCAGGCGAGACATTGTCGACATCCCGACGATTGCCGACATATTCCCATCTTGTGAGGAACAGATCGATGAGTGATGTTGCTTCAGCTCGACTGAGTTTAATTTGTCCAGTTAGCTTTGGATGAAGTGAGGGAACTATGGCCTTGCCCTTTAGCCACTCGTTCCGCATGCGCCTGATGGAGTTTCTTGGCTTTCCGCCTTCAAGGCCTCCATTTTCATACCAGGCCTCATAAAATCGGCGCAGAAACTCTCCGGGCCGCTCGACAACGCTCGTTGGCGCCTTCCCCGTTCGGTCAATCTCAGCCAAGAGATCCTTTATCTCTTGCGTCTTGCCAAAGTTCCCCTTCGTCTCGGCTTTGTCGAGCATCTGTCTCGTTTATCGGAAGCGCCACATCAGTTTGATGCTGCTATATACCTAAACATAAGCGGCTCGCCAAGCAGAATCAATAGAACATATTTGTTGCGTCAAAACGTAACTGTCACGGTGTTACGATATCGTTACATTGACAAGACGATTTCTTGATGCATATCGTAGTGCTTAAATGCTTGATCATCGGGAGTGACGATGATGCTGCAGGATGGCTTAGGACGAGGATTTTCAGAAGGAGTATCGAACGCAGCCGCGGAATTCCTCGTCGGCATGCCTTTGCGCTGGCTAACTGTTGCTTTGATAGCGCTCTCGCGCGGCTTGACGCTGAGCCCCAAGAATGAGGCTGCACAAACAGAGGTATGGCTCTGGATTGGTCTGGCTTCCTTGCTCTTTTTCTCACGAGATTTGGCTGTTTGGGTTGGGCAGAAACGTCGAAAGACCAAGCCCGAGATCGGCGATTTCGCCTCGTTGATCGAAGTGCTGCGACTTTACAGCGTCGAGGAGTTTGGCGGGCTTTATCTGTACATTCCGTCGCCGCCGCGAAATGAGGATCGAGACGCATTGGCGTGGCTGCAGATACTAAAGGCAAGAAAGGTTGTTCTAAACGGGCCCTGGCGGATAGAAGCTAGTCGGGCTCCATCGTGGCTCACGAAAGCCCATCCGCAGCTCAGCTCCGAGAAGATTGTGTTCTTCGACATATACAGGTTGCGGGAAGACCCGATAGGAGCGCTACTCTAGATCCTTTGTATGCTTTAGAGTTTTGGCCGTTAAGGCCATTTTTTTTGCATACTCTTACGAAGGGCTGCTGCACTACGCAGCGACCTTAAAAAGCCCCAGTAAGTATCGTTGGTATCGCTCCCCCGCAACCATCGCTGTGCACTTCTCCGCAACATCCTCCCCAATCCCACCTTTAACCTTGTTCGCAAGAGACAAAATCCCTGCAAGATGACCATGCAGGTCGATCGCCAGCGTCTTCTTGCCCTCGATCTCGACCTTGCGCGCTTCCACCTCGGTCATGCGGTCCTTGACCTTGCTGCCAGGGACACCGTCGCAGATCGCTTGAACGATCCGATCGGTTTCGCGCTGATCTTCGCAAGCTCGGCATGCATGGCGGCTTCTGACGCGACATGCGCGTTCCGAAGCCCGACCCCACGCATTGACTACGGTGTAGGGGTGGGGTCGAAAGGGAGGATGGGGGGCAAGATCCTTTGTTTTCAATCGATTGGCGGCGCAAGACTCCTGTTTCGGAGAACTGCAGGCAAAACAGCATCTTGTCAGCTGTCAGTGCTAACTGAATTTGTCCCATTTGTGCCGATTGAATTTGTCTCAGTGTGAGCGCTGCAGCCGGTCATCCATCGGATGGGCAGTAAGCTCGCTCCCCGGATTTCCGCGATCGGCCGCGGCAAAGAGGACCGCATCGCAAGGCCGGAATCACAGAAGGCTATGCTCAACTCTCCGTTGACGGTATACTTGGCCTATGTGATCGGGATCGGGAGGCTCAATTCCACGAGGAGGCCGGACGAGTCTGGAAGATCCTCCTTAAGCGCCAAATGCATTACCTTAAACTGTTCCTATGGAAGAATTCGAAAAGTACATCTGGTATGTAGAAGCCAGCGATGACGACGGCACTAAGAAGTCCGGAAGCGCGGTGGCGGTCTGGCTGAAGCCTAGTTCAAAAAACACGGGCAAACGGTATTTGCTGACGTGCGGACATGTCTTACGCAGCAATGCATCATCTGACAATAGGGAAGGATATGGGCGCGTTCTGCCGACGATTCGGGTTTGGGAGTCGGGTGGTGCATATGGGGACGAACAAGCGAAAGAAGCGCACATAGAGAAGGACCTGGATTTCTCCCTTGAAGAGATAGATAACGATTTGCGAGACGCGCACGCGATTGACTGGGTTCTTCTGACAGTCGACGACGCTGCATTCACTGAGAACGGGGAGGCATTGGACAGTTGGGGCGAGCCGCCCAGTTCCACTCGCTTGGGCGATGAGAAGGGTATCAAGATCTTTGGTTTCCCTGGCGGAGTCGAGAGTTTTCACAAGGGGGTGGTCAAGCCGGTACCGCTGCTCAATTACCGCTTAACAAAAAAGTCAAATGGCCTTCTCACTTTACGTGGGGGCGAAGAAACCAAGGCTGGCATGAGTGGTGGTGGCATTTTCGGACCGGATGGGACGCTGTGGGGCATCCACCGATCTAGGAAAGAGAAAAGTGGTGAATTCGTATCAATTGCCATTGATCACATAGGACGAGAACTAAGAAACCAAATTAGCCTGATTCCTGCAGCTAGTCAGTCAGACCCTCGATCAGGATCGCTCGGCCTGCGGAATCGAGCCGCCTCGGTTGCTCAGCGGAAAGCGCGTAAACCGATGCAGAATTTTCTGATTAGCATCGAATCTAATTGCGACGATGACTGGCAAGTATCGGTGCAAGTAGACGGAAAGCCCCCGGGCGGCGAGGCTGGAAAACCTATTTGCGTGGATCTGAACTCAGTACGTGGCGAAGTAGCCCAATTATTCCTCGATTGGGCCCTGCGGGGACGCGTCAATGAGTCAGATAAAGTCAGGCAGCTAGGCAAAATTCTTTACACAACAATCCTAAACAAGAACTTTCGCGAGATCCTGCAGTCGACCATTCGCAAAGGCAAAGACAAGAAAAGACTGCATGTTTCACTTTTGATCGACAATGACGTAGAGCCCGAGCTGAAGCATCTACCATGGGAATACCTGGGAAGCTTTGACCCAAGGGTTCCCGGGACCTTCAACAATTTCGCCTCCGAATCCAGGATCGCGTTCAGCCGCTGCATCAATGCGGAGTCTGCGCCCGCCGCGCCAAAAGATTTACTACGCGCCCTGGTTCTATACCCGAGTTCTACCAGCAAAAGTGAAACCGACACCGAGAAAGCTTTGCTTCAAATTGTTAACAAGCTCCAGAGATACAACAATGCAAAGATCCAGATCGAATTCGCGGAGTTGTGCTCGACAACTTCCTTAGCCGGCCTGTTGACGAAAAATGATGAAAGCTATGACATTGTCCACTACGTTGGCATAGGCCGTTATCTAGACAAAAAACATCACCTCCTAATTTCCGAAGACAATTTTGTCGAAGTGAATTTGTTTGCCAACGGACTTGTCCCCTGTCCGCGGCTGGTAATACTCGAGCAATGTCATTCGAGGAACGGCGCAATGGGCAATAGGTCCAATGTTCCTGCTGACTTTGGCGTATTGGCGCCGGCCATCGTTGACAGGGGGATTGAAGGCGTCATCGCATTTAGAGACCCAGTGGAAGCTGACCACATCGAACGCTTCAATGAGCGGCTCTACACGATTCTTTCGGAGGGCGAGCCACTGCAGATCGCAGTCCAAGAGGCCCGGATGATAATGGACCTTGGCTATCTTCACCGTTGTGTCTCGCCAGCGCTTTTTACAGTCGGACCTGAAGAGCTGGTTCTTTGTCGGCGCGAAGATCCCGGCTATTAAAGGCATGATTGGAAGAAATGCACATGGCCTACAAAGGAAAAATTGGGCTCTTGAACCGGCTCCTGATGACCATGCTCAAGACGCTGGGTCCTGCAGAACTCGATAGCGAATTCAATAAATGGCTGGAGCGATTATCGCCCCCAACTGAAGATAACGTCAACACCATACGGGTGACGATGAAGAAGGAGCTGCTCGATGAGGGCGGCTCACGGGAACCGTTCTCCGATACTCGGCAGCTTCTCCAGCAAATGTTGCGGAAGATAGATATCTGGAAGCAGAGTATCCAAGCTTTACTCGATAACCTTCAATACCTAGAAGAAGAGTGGCTTGAGCGAGAGCGCTTCACCGAAAGAGGTTGGCAGGACAAGAGTAAAGAAATTTCAAATGCATTCGAAGCGAAAGACACTGATAAGGGTTCTGCCGAATGGCTTGCACAGCTGGTTGCAGCGCTGGACGCGAGAAAATTTGATGCGGCAGCACGTGTTGTTCACCACGATTTCGACTTCCCTGACAAAATTCGCAATGCGGTTAGTATGCTTCGCGCCGGTATTTATGACAACAAAGTCGACATAGCCCTCGTCGAGTCACTTGCAACCCAACTGGAGTTCCATGGTTGGAAGTTGCCTCTTGACGATCGTCAGCGTAGCAATCTCCATCTAGTTGCTGCGTGGCTCATCATGGATGAGTCCGCAGACTCCCGCAGGGCGAAAGACAGTTTCGATAACCGATGTGCGCAGCATCTGGACAGTGCTATTGAGCAAGATCCGAGTAATGCCAAGGCATATGCTGAAAGAGCTGGACTACTTCTTTTGCAAGACGAACTAGAACTCGGATATACTAATTCGCAACATGCGATTCAACTGGCGCCCGACGAGTTCGAAGGTTTTATGCAAATTGGCAGTTGGGCAGAGACAAATACTAGATGGACCGAGGCCAACGACTATTACGAGGCGGGTCTTGATCGAATGAGCCTTTATTCGATTAAAGAACTCGATGCGACCTGCTCATTCTTAAGACCAAGCGGGTTATTATTGACGATTGCGGGCGAAAAGCTTCACGGTTGCGGCGATGATGAGTCCGCGCTTCGTCTCCTTGACGAGGCATTGGTTCGCGGAGTTCGCGGTGAACTCACATACCCCGACGCGAGAACCTATGCAGCGCGGGCTGACGTGGTAAGGAAGCTAGGGCACCCGCTGTCTGAATTTGCAGATGCCTCACTTGAGGCGGGCAGTCGCTACTATTGGAGTCGACAATATGAAGAATCGGCGGACTGGTTTGTGAAATCAAGGATCGGGCGGGGAGAACCCATCGAAGCAGGCTGGCTGCTGGCCGACGCTGAGCTGATACTATCCGGCGACGCACCAAATGTTGACAAAGAGAAGTTATCCAAATCTAAGCAGACGTGGCAAGATTGGTCGCGGAAGAAAGGTCCACCATCGGCTGAGCATTCATGGGCCTACCTCACACGCGCTTGCATTGAAAAAGAGTTTGCGGAAGAGGGCAACGCTTGGCTTGCTTGTATATACGCAGAACAGGCACTCATTCATCGGCCAAGAAATGCGGCGCGATGGTCATATGTTTCAGAGTTTACCAGCAATGTTGGCCTTATGCTAGTCGGGCTGGAGGCTGCGGAGGAAGCGTTAGGGATTGATCCCGAGCATGCGCATGGTCTGGACTACAAAATTGTATGCTTATCAGAACTAGGGCGCTACGACGACGCTCAGGCTACACTTAGACGGCGACAAGAACTATATCCAGACGGGTACTATGATGCTGCCTACGCTTGGTTGGCTTTGCGAACAGGGCGATGGGATGAAGCCGTCGAGTTCGCGCTAAAGGGTATAGAACGCGATCCAACGAGGATTTTTTCGCTGCGACAGCAAGCTGATGCGCTGACTCTGACGGGCAAGCATGACGAGGCTCGCGCAGCATTCAGGAAAATTCTCAAACTTTCAGCAGCAGGTCGCGAAGACTATCTATCCAAAGTACTTGCTGCAACGATTGCTGGGGACAAGGACCTTGCGTTGAGTTGGCTCAACGTGGCCAGACAGTTTGAAGCGGTTGAAACAAACGACCACTTCTATAGTGCCTTTCTAGCTCTCTCGAATGGTGATCGTGAAGCCGCCAAAAGTGATTTTCAGGTATTTATCGAATCTGCGACACTGCCGTGGATCGATATGTTGGAGAAAGCTGCCTTGAAGTATATGGATTTGATGCCGGGTTCGGAGAAACATCGAAAAGAACATACCAAGCTAATCGATGAGTGTATTAAGAACGTATTGCCCAAAAGAAGAGAGTTGTTGCATTCAAAATGCCTGACTTCACGAAGCGAACTTGCCGATGCGATAGCTGCCGTCGATGACGAAACTGGGAGAATTGCTCTTCAGGCAATCCGTGCTCGGCAACTAATTGCTGCAGGGAAGTTTGCTGAGGGAGCCACGGTTTACCTAAAACTGTGTAATGCTGATGAGTTCAAGCATGGAGCCTATGTTGGTTTATCGATAGCCGAAGCGGGCGCGAATGACACGAACGATCTCCAAGAACTCGAGAAAGTTCTCCTCGCGCAGGTAGCGGCGTCTTATAAGACAGAGTACGACGCAAAATTCCAGTTGGCGACAGCATATGAAAGTGCGGGAGATTTGGACGAAGCACTTACGAGGTTCGAGTCAATCGCCGGGACGGCGGGTGACTCTCTGGCGGGCGTCGACGCCCGCGCCAAGGTTGGCGACCTGTTGTTGCGCAATCGAAGTTTTGAGGAAGCATATGTGTGCTTTCGTGGCGCATCGGATACTGCCTCATCGCTTAATATGAACTCTATCCTCGACATACTGCTGATTCGCGCGGCCGTTGCTGCAGTAGCTGGCGGCACCCGTGAAGCCGCTGAAGCCGACATTCATCGTGCAATTGAGGCGATGTTGCGCCAACAAAGACAAGAAGAGAGGCACGAACTGATACCTGCTGATATCGTCCCCGACGCATTATCTGAGCATGTGCGTGTGGACAAATTGACAGAGCTTATCAGAATGTTGGAATCGATGCGCGATGAAGGGGAATCATTGGAAGCCAGGTATCAGGAAGCCTCTAAAATATTCATCATGATGCTCAATTTTGACAACTGGGAAAAATCATAAAGGAGATCTTTTCATCCCTCGTTGCTTGGTGAGCAATTAATACCGGGAAGGATGAACAACATGAGAATGTCCTACCAAGAGCGTACTCGTCGCTTGGCCAAGATGCTGAAGCAGATTGCTCCGGACGCAGACCCGGCAAACCTGCGTGAGGTTCTGCAATCCTCGAGTCCAACAAGTGCTACTGAAGCACTGGATTCGCTGAATGCCTCAGACGAGGAGTTTGCCGTTGAGTCGCTCGATGCTCTCATTTCTAATGGCATAGAGTCGATCGATCATGAAAGATGCGAAGCACTTGAGGCAATCATACATCGACGATATCGCCCGGCACTATACGTGATCGATAATTCCTACCGTGGGGGACCAGCACCATGGGATAAGATACTTGAAGGGCCGGCGAGAAAGCGTATTGAGGAAGCTATTCCGGCCGTTGGCCGGATCGATCTTCCGAATCATCCTAGTCTACCATACGCTGGAACCGGTTTCGTCGTCGGCAAGAGTCTGCTGATGACTAACCGCCATGTGGCAGCGAACTTCGTATCGGGCCGTGGCGATCACCTAGTCTTTGTGGAAGGTCAGACGGCGCTTGTCGACTTCAAGCAGGAGCAAGCATCAACGGCCTCTGCCACGCTGAGGATCGTTAAACCGCTAATGATTCATCCATATTGGGACATGGCGTTGCTCGAGGTCGAAGGATTGCCCGAATCCACATCTCCGTTGAGACTCTCCGTTGCCGATACTGACGAACTCAGGGGCGGCGTAGACGAAAGATATATGGTGATTATCGGTTACCCAGCTCAAAGTCCTTATAACGACTATCACGATCAGATGCGGATTTTCGAGCAATTCGATGTCAAGAGACTGCAGCCAGGTGTCTTGAGAGAGAGGCGACTTCACGAAAGCTATGGACGCCAAGTAAATGCTGTTACTCATGATTGCTCCACACTCTGCGGAAATTCGGGATCTGTACTACTCGACATAGAGTCAGGCGAGGTTGTGGGTCTCCATTTCGCAGGTGTCTATCTTGATGCAAACTTCGCTGTTCCCTCGTTCGAACTTGCACGCGACGGGCGGGTCGTACAGGCGGGTGTGAACTTCGTCGCTTCCGCAACCCCTAGTGCTGACTACCAGCCATTTTGGGACGAATTGCCCGAGCCGCCCAATCCCCGCCAGACTCGGTCGAAAGAAACAATATCCGTTTCCACAACTACTTCTGATCTAATGTTAGTTCAGTCGCGCGGCGAGGTGGATGTGACGATACCGTTGCACATATCTTTGACGTTTGGGGAACCGCAGCTGCGAAGTACAACCACCTCTAGCCCACCGAGTGATGAAGGTCTGCTCGGAATGCGTAGGCCGCAATTGGAGGCCGAGCCAACATTTGACATCAGCTCGCTCGGAGAAGCATCATTCAACTGGAGAACGACCTTGGCTTTGGCAATGGCGAGTCAGCTTGCATACGATGACAAGCTTTCGGTCCAAGCGCGTGCCATTAGTCATTGGGGATTTAGCAGCTGCAGCTTTATCGACCGCAATAGGACACAGTGTTTCGTTGCGGTGACCGGCAGTGCGATAGTGGTTAGCTTTAGAGGCACAAAGGAATTGAGCGACTGGCTGACGAATCTCGATGCACTATCGACATCGACAGAAATCGGAAGCGTACATGCGGGGTTTTGGAACGCTTTCGAAGCAGCAGCACCAGTTGTTACCGATGTGATCGACAGGGTCTCCAGCCGCCCAATTCTTTTGACGGGACATAGCCTCGGGGGCGCTATTGCTGCACTTGCAGCCTGCGTGTGGAGTGAAAAATACCCAGTTAATGGCGTATATACATTCGGCCAGCCGGCTGTTGGCAGGAACAAGAAATACAAGGAGACGATGCGACAAAGGCTTTCGGGAAAGATGTTTCGATTTGTCAATGACGACGATGTCGTTCCAAAGGTGCCGCCGCTTTATGCGCACGTCGGTACATTATATCATTTTGATGGTAACGGTGAGCTAAAAGCAAGCAGAGAGACTGTTCGCGTAACTGATGATATGTTGACCAAATCTCAGTTCATAGCTCTACAGCAACAAATCAAGGCATCTGAGGAAGCAGGCATCGGTACCGAGGGTCTGCTTCCAAGCGTCGCTGATCATGCAATTGAACGGTATATCGCACGCGTAGCGTGGCTTTGTCAGACCTGAATGTCCTGATGGGCTCTGTCAGAAGAAAATCGGTTGAGTTTCAAATTGGTGCCTCATAGCCTCCGGGCATGAAGAATCCATTCCGATACTTCAAGACGTCACCCGAGGTCATCAGCCTCGCGGTCATGATGTACATTCGATTCCCACTCTCCTTGCGCCACGTCGAAGATCTCCTGTTCGAGCGAGGCATCGATATCTGCCGTAAGCGGCCATTGAGTACCGCCGTTTTTCCAAGCCCGTGCGTTGCTAAGATACGTCCTTAAAGGGTACCCATCCGGTGAGCACCGCCTTTTCGAGATGATCTTTATGTAGAGACTGTGTTTATGGATATGCATAAAGACAGTCCTCAAGTTTGTCGTTTGGATGTCATCGATACGGGTCGTCGCCGTCGTTGGACGGTTGAAGAGAAGCGCCGGATTGTCGAGGAGAGCTGCCGGGGTCATCGCCAGGCATCAGCCACGGCACGTCGTTATGGGATCACCAACGCCCTGCTTTTCAATTGGCGGCGGCTTTACCGTAACGGTGGTCTTGGTGATGCGGATGAACCTGGTTTGCTTCCGGCCGTCATCCGGGAGGAACCTCTACCCCCGACGGCAATCAATACTGGGAAGATGGGAGTCATTCTTGCGATGATCGGCGTGTGATCGTTGGTCCAGACGTTGATGCTTGCGCTCTGGCTCGGGTCCAGACTTGAAATGCGACATCCTAGTGTTATGGAATATCGGGTATTGAAGTTGGAGGTAGGGCCTCTTCTAAACCAATTCTAACATAATGCTGGAGATAGGAAGCGACGGTCGTACGAGATCGCGGAGTATCTGACGAAACTCTGTGATTTACCTCTACCGGCAATCAACTATACCATTGGAGATGGTCGGCGGCCACCGACAGGGGAGCTAGTAAAGCAAGCACTTCTGGCTGCACGCCCTCGAAGGCGGGAAGAATTTGAATGACCACGATCTTCATTAGCCATAGCAGCAAGGACAATGACGCTGCCGAGCGTATGAAAGCCTGGCTCGAGGCCGAACCGCGTAAGCACCATGTCTTTCTCGATTTTCACCCAGAAGCCGGTATCGAAGGTGGTGCCAAGTGGGAGGAGACGCTCTACGACCGCCTGAGACAGTGTCAAGTTGTCCTGCCGCTTTTGACTTTGAACTGGCTTTCTTCCAAGTGGTGCTTCGCTGAGGTTGTCCACGCCCGCGCCATTGGAAAGCTGATCGTTCCAGTCAAGATCGAACTCTGTGAGACGAATGGCGTGCTCGGCGACACCCAACAAATCGATCTTACGACAAATAATCGTAGCGAAGGAGAACAACGCCTCGAGAGCAGGCTCAGTGAGATTTTCAACTGGGACAATGAGCGATCACCCTATCCGGGCCTGATGGCATTTCAGGAAGACGATGCAGCGATCTTTTTTGGTCGTGGCCCCGAAATCACAGCCAGTATCGAGAAGCTCAACAGCCTTAGGCGCCAGGGCCGTGGGGCGCCGCGCTTCGCACTTCTTCTTGGTGCTTCAGGCAGTGGTAAGTCCTCGATCGCCCGAGCCGGCGTTTTGCCACGCCTCAAGCGCAATCGTGATAGTTGGCTTCCACTGCCGCCATTTCGTCCCCAAGAGAATCCACTGGACGAGCTGGCCTGGTCATTGGCGGATGCCTTCACAGCGAATGAGCAGGCGCGGCCCCTTAACCAGATTCGACAAAAGCTCGCCGATGCCGCTGACAAGTTTCCTCCGGATGGCGACAGTTTGCTCGAGTTGGTTCGTGACCTTCAGCGTGCTACAAAGCAACGTGATGCGACAGTCTTAATTACCATCGATCAGGCCGAGGAGCTTTTCGGCTACAGCGATAAGGTGCAAGCTGGACGCTTCCTGGGTCTTCTGCGAGCCGCGCTGGAGCGATCTGACCGGCAGCTTATGGCGTTGGCCACGCTGCGCTCAGACTTCCTCGGGACTTTTCAGACACATCCTTTCTTGGACGACCGTGGCTACTCTGATCTGTTCGCCTATCAGGAAGTTACAATCGATCCACTGCCGGAGGAACGCTTTCGAGAGATCATTCGTGGTCCTACTGGACTCATTGGGCTCGATATCGACGAGGAACTTGTCGACCAGATGGTCCAAGATACTGGCACGCGCGACGCGCTGCCGCTGCTCGCCTTCACTTTGCGTCGCATGTGGGACGACGAGGTGATCCGAGCAGACAATCACTTCCAACTCGAGGAGTACGACAGGCTTGGCGGTCTTGACGGGGCGGTTCGCACCGCCGCCGCCGAAGCCTTAGATGCACCGCGACGAACCGAGAACGAGCTGAGGCAGCTGCACGCCGCATTTGTGCCTACGATGGTGCGTGTGAATGCCGAGGGTAAAGTTGCGCGGCGTCGTGCTTATCTCGACGAGATGCCAGCTTGCGCCATACCTTTGCTAACGCGATTTGTCGATGCGCGGCTACTCATCACAGGCCGTGATCAGGATGCCCGGGAGACGATCGAAGTGGCCCACGAAGCACTGTTGCGCACGTGGCCGGTGCTCACAACTTGGCTTGAAGATGATCAGGACAAGCTTCGCCTGCTCGAATCGCTCCACCGCAATGCTGCAGAATGGAAAGAGAGCGGCTACCAAGACGATCTGCTCGCCCATCGCGACGGACGCCTTGCCGATGCCCTTGAGCTGGCACGCGACCAACGCTTTGCGCTAGGCGAAGACGAAAAGGCTTATCTCGACGCTTGTCAATCCACCCAGCTGGCACGCGAAAGGGCCAAAAAGGAGGAACAGGAACGACGAATTAAGGACGCTGAGCAAATCGCAGCGGAGCAAAAGAGAACTGCGAGACGGACCAAGATCGGCGCAGCTATAGCGGCTTCGCTGGCGATTGTATCCGGCGTCGCAGGATTGATTGCATGGAACCAGATGACAAAGGCCGATCGGCGAGCTGAGGAAGCCGAACGCCAAAGGCAGATCGCCCTAGGACGCCAACTGGGAGTTCGAGCCTTGTGGATGGCCGAAAACGGTAACTCCTCTGATCTGATCGAGAAAGCTGCAGTGTTCGCGCGCGAGGCTTGGCAGCGCGCCTCGACACCGGAAGCCTACGCCACGGCTGAGCGCCTGCTTCGTTCTCTTCCGGTCGCCCGCTTCGACCACGGTGCTGCTGTGCATGACGTAGCTTTCGCGCCCGATGGCAAAACCCTCGCCACCGCCAGTATCGGGAACGTGATAACTGGCGCCGCTGGGGATGCCCGCCTGATCGACGTCAAGAGCCGTCAGGAAATAGCCCGCTTCGACCACGGTGCGGATGTGCATGACGTCGCCTTCGCGCCCGATGGCAAAACCTTTGCCACCGCTAGTGGCGGCAGCTACCTGAGAAGTGGCACCGCTGGGGATGCCCGCCTGATCGACGTCAAGACCCTTCAGGAAATCGCTCGCATCGACCACGGCGCACCTGTGTATGACGTCGCCTTCGCGCCCGATGGCAAAACCCTCGCCACCGCCAGCGGCAAGACAGACTTCGCCGCGCTCAGAATCATTGGCAGTGGCGACGCCCGCCTTATCGACGCCACGACCGGTCAGGAAATCGCCCGCATTGATCACGGCAATCGCGTAAATGCCGTCGCCTTCGCACCTGATGGCAGCATCCTAGCCACTGCCAGCGGCGCCGGCACCACTGGGGATGCCCGCCTGATCGACGTCAAGACTGGTCAGGAAATCGCTCGCATCGATCACGGTGTACCTGTGCATGACATCGCCTTCGCGCCCGATGGTAAAACCTTCGCCACCGCTAGTGGCGGCAGCGACCTGAGAAGTGGCACCGCTGGGGATGCCCGCCTGATCGACGTCAAGACTGGTCAGGAAATCGCTCGCATCGACCACGGACTTCATGTAAATGTCATCGCCTTCTCCCCTAATGGTGAGACCCTTGCTACCGCCAGCTCCGATAGCACCGTCCGCCTCATCGACGCAGAGACTGGCAAAGAGATCGCGCACATCGATCACAGCGGACCTGTACAGGACGTCGCATTCTCCTCCGATGGCACCATCCTCGCCACTGCCACTGGCAAATCCGGCAACCTGAGTCCCGACAAAGGCGACGTCCGCCTTATCGATGCCAAGACTGGCCAGGAGATCGCTCGCTTCGATCACGGTGATTTTGTGAGTGCCGTCGCCTTCTCACCGGATGGCAACACCCTCGCTTCGGCCAGCGGCAGTATGGGCCTGTATATCGGCAACGGCGGCGCCAGTCTTATGGATACCAAGCCCGCCCATGAGATCGCTCGCATCGATCACGGCGCGCCTGTACAGGACATTGCCTTCTCCCCTGATGGCACCATCCTCGCCACTGCCAGCGCCGACAACACCACCCGTCTCATAAACGCCAATACTGGCCGGGAAATCGCCCGCATCGAACACGGCGATCGTGTGAATGCTGTGGCCTTCTCCCCCGATGGTGACACCCTTGCTACCGCCAGCTTCGACAACACTGCGCGTCTCTTCGACGTCAAGACCGGCCAGGATATCGCGCGGATCGATCACGACGCACCTGTGCAAGACGTTGCCTTCTCCCCCGATGGCAACACTCTCGTCACCGCGAGCAGCGGCGACTCTGGCAGCGCCGGCAACATTCGCCTCGTCGACGTCAAGACCGGCCAGGACATCGCGCGGGTCGATCACGGAGGTCCTGGAACTACCGACGAATTTCCCACAAATGCGATCGCTTTCGCACCTGATGGCGAGGCTATCGCTATCGCTAGCTCGCAACTCCACATCAACTTCGAAACCACCGGCGACGTTCTCCTCCTTGACGCAAAAACCGGCAGGAAAATCGCCCACATCGATTACAGCGATCGTGTAAATGCTGTTGCCTTCGCTCCCGATGGAGAAACAGTCACCACCGCGAGTGGCGGCGCAAGAATTGGTGGCTTCAGCGCCGGCGATGTCCGCCTAATTGACGCCAGGACTGGCCAGGAAGTTGCTCGCATCGAACACAGCGTACCTGTTGAGGACGTTGCTTTCGCTCCCGATGGCACCATCCTCGCCACGGCCGGCGGTGGTACCACTGGCGACGCCCGCCTCATCGATGCTAAGACCGGTCAGGAAATCGCCCGCATCGATCACGTTGCAGCTGTTCAGGACATCGCCTTTTCTTCCGATGGTGAAAGCATCGCTACAGCCAGCTTCGACAACACCGCACGCCTTATCGATGCCACGACCGGTCAGGAAATCGCCCGCATTGATCACGGCGATCGTGTTAGTGCAGTCGCCGTCAACCCCGATGATAAAACCCTTGCTACAGTTAGCTTAAACACGGTCCGCCTGCTGCATCATCCGGATATGGTAGTCGATTTGTTGTGCACGAGGGTTGGCAAGAATCTGACGCGAAACGAGTGGCAGACTTATCTCGGTAAGGAGCCTTGGAAGGCAACCTGTGATAACTGGTCGAATTCAGAGGATGCTGCTGCCTCGCAGTGAGACGGCCGAATTCAAATGGGAATTAGGCTGCATAGAACGTGTATCGTTTCTCAGGGATTCGCTATTTCAGTATGCATGCATCCTTACAAGTGAAAAGTAGGATACCGTTAATGCGGAAACTTTTCCTTTTGGCCGATCCTGGCAGATTTTGATGAAAAAGGCGGTTGTTGACTGTTGTTAGGTGACGTGATTCGTTCTGCTCAACGAAGTGAGTAGGAGGACGTTTCGATGATGGGCAGGCAGGCTGAGCCTGAACAGCTATTTTATGACTTTCGTCTCGACGATCATGTGCCTGCCGATCACCTCCTTCGCAAGATCGATGTCTTTGTTGACCTTGAGCGTACTCGTCAGGATGTGAAGCCGTTTTACAGTCAGATTGGTCGGCCTTCCGTGGATCCGGAGTTGATGATCCGCATGCTGATCATTGGCTACTGCTATGGCATCCGCTCTGAGCGTCGATTGTGCGAGGACGTTCATCTAAACCTCGCCTTCCGCTGGTTCTGCCGGCTGGATCTCTACGGCAAGGTACCGGATCAATCCACGTTTTCGAAGAACCGCCACGGCCGCTTCCGTGAGAGCGATCTCTTCCGCCTAGTTTTTGAAAGTGTTGTGCAACGCTGTATCGACGAAGGACTGGTTGGTGGTGAAGGTTTTGCTGTTGATGCCAGTCTGATCCAAGCTGATGCGAACAAGCAGCGCTCCATTCCTGGCAAGGAATGGGATCCTGCGGATATCCCGCCTGACGCCAAGCAAGCCGTTAAGGATTATGTGGCAAGGCTTGACGATGCGGCCTTCGGCGCCGCAAGCGAGGTTAAGCCAAAATACATTTCTCCATCAGATCCGGCAGCCCAATGGACTGGCGCGCTGCGTGGTCCAGCTTTCTTCGCTTATGCCACCAACTATCTGGTCGACACTGATAACGCTGTGATTGTCGATGTCGAAGCAACGCGCGCCATTCGCCAAGCTGAGGTTGGCGCAGCCCAGACCATGATCGGGCGGAGCATGGATCGGTTCGGTCTCTATCCAGAA
>JANQPX010000074.1 GCA_028285265.1 Geminicoccaceae bacterium | reverse complement strand
GGTGATCAGATCATCGACATTGCGGACGCTCTCGGCGTGACCCGCCAGGCCCTCTACAAGGCCAGGCGGGATCACAAGGCGTTTCGTGACGCCTGGGACAAAGCCAAAGAGATCGGCGACCAGATCCAGCTCAGCGAGTGCGAGAAGGTGGCCGACTTCCGAGCTCGCATTGGCTGGCTCGAGCCGAAGTTTTTTGAGGGGCGCATATGCGGCTTTGTCCCGAAGTTTAGCGACAACCTCCTGCAGCTAAGGCTAAAGGCCCTTGCTCCGGAGAAGTATGCCGATCGCTCCAAGGTCGATCACAGCGGCGCCATAGAGGGCTCTCCGGACAGCATTGTCATCCAGTTCGTGTCTCCGAATGACCCAGATCAATCTTCAGGTTCCTGAAGCGTTTCAAGATCTCCTGCGGCCGGCTCGGTACAAGGTCTATTATGGCGGCCGGGGCTCGGCGAAGAGCTGGTCATTCGCAACGATCCTCGTTGCGCTGGCGGCCGCAAAGCCTCTCCGGATCCTTTGTGCTCGAGAGATCCAGCTCAGCATAGCAGACAGCGTTAAACGCTTGCTCGACGATCGCATCGAGGCCATGGGGCTTGAGGGCACTTTCTTCGAGAGCAAACAGACTGAGATTGTCGGCCGAAACGGATCGCTCTTTCGGTTCGCTGGCCTGCGAGACAATGCGACCAAGATTAAATCGTTCGAAGGCGTCGACATCGTCTGGCTCGAGGAGGCCAACCGCATAAGCCGTGCGAGCCTCGACATCCTTGTCCCCACGATTCGAAAAGCAGACTCCGAAATCTGGATCTCGTTCAATCCGGATGAGCCGGAGGATCCGGTCTATGCCGACTTTGTTGCTCCGGAAGAACAGCGGCCGAATGCCATCGTCAAGATGGTCAATTACGACGACAACCCATTCTTTCCGGAGACCCTAAAGGAGGAGATGGAGTGGGACAGGTCCCACGATAACGCCAAGTATCTCCACGTCTGGAAGGGGAAGACGAAGCAGCGTCCAGACAGTCTCATCATGCGCAATTGGCGGGTGGAAGAGTTTGATACGCCTGACGACGTTTACTTCCTCTTCGGCGCCGACTGGGGCTTCTCGGTGGATCCCACATGCCTTGTGCGCCTTTGGGTCGATGAGGACGCCAGGCGAATCTACATCGATTATGAAGCTTGGAAGGTCCGATGCGAGATCGAGGACATCCCCGAGCTCTTTGAAGAGGTGCCCGGGTCGAAGGATTGGCTCATCACCGCAGACAGCCAGCGTCCAGACACGATCAGCTACATGAACGGCAAAGACTTCCAGGTATGGCCAGCCAAGAAGGGAGCCGGCTCCATCCAGGACGGCATCGAGTTCGTCAACAGCTACGAGACCATCATTCACCCGCGGTGCGTTCACACGATCGACGAATTCGGCAGCTACCGGCACAAGACCAATCCGCAGACGGGCGATGTCACGCCTCTGATTTTGGACAAGAACAATCACACGGTGGACGCCGTGCGCTATGCCCTCGAGTCAACGCGTGGGGCGCAGGCCGGCGTGTGGTAGCGTCTGCAATGGGTTCTATAGCCGCCGGTGCCCTTAGGCGGCTTGTAGAGGCGGGTTTTGACCCAGGGTGTGTCAAAACGCTTGATCGTGTACATTTTTGCCAATTCGAACTCGGGGATTGGTCGTGAAACGATTTATTGAGGGCGAGGAGCGTACGCAGAGTACATTGTTACCTGCCTCACTTGATGAGTATGTCGATGATGACAATCCGGTTCGAGTGATTGAGGCTTTTGTTGATGCTCTAGATCTCGGCGAGCTTGGCTTCAAAGGCGTGGTGCCGAAAGTGACAGGGCGGCCATCCTATCATCCCTCGGTGCTTCTGAAGATCTACGTCTATGGCTATCTGAACCGGATCGCATCGAGCCGCCGGCTGGAACGTGAAACCCATCGCAATATCGAGATGATGTGGCTGACCGGCCGTTTGATGCCGGATTTCAAGACGATCGCAAATTTTCGTAAAGAGAACACCAAGGCGCTGCGCGAGATTTGCCGGGAGTTCGTGGTGTTGTGCCGCAACCTGGATCTATTCTCGGACGCACTGGTGGCGATCGACAGCAGCAAGTTCAAAGCGGTGAACAATCGGGATCGGAACTTCACGGTTGCCAAGATGAAACGGCGTTTGGAGCAGATCGACAAAAGCATTGATCGTTATATGGCGATGATGGATACCGCCGATCGCCAGGAACCCGAGATTGCCGAAGCGCGCAAGGGTCGCCTTGGCGAGAAGATCGAGATCCTAAAAGAGCAGACCAAGAAGCTGAAGGCGCTCGAAGCCGAGATGCTGGAGACCGAGGATAGGCAACTCTCGCTGACCGACCCGGATGCCAGGTCGATGATGACCAGTGGCCGAGGCACAGGCATGGTCGGCTACAATGTTCAGGCCACGATTGACGCCAAACACCATCTGATCATCGATCATGAGATCACCCAGAGCGGTTTGGATTGCGGTCAACTGAGCGAGATGGCGACACGTGCCAAGGAGGCGATCGGCGCCGACGATCTAACGGTGGTGGCAGACCGTGGCTATTTCGAAGGCGAACAGCTTCGGGCCTGCAATGACGCCGGCATCACCACTTTTGTGCCAAGGCCGCTGCGGTCAGGCAGCAAAGCCAAAGGGCGTTTCGGCAAGCAGGACTTTGTCTATTTGCCTGAGGAGGACGTCTATCGCTGCCCGGCTGGCGAAAAGCTGACCTGGAGGTATGACTCAGTCGAAGGTGGCAAGACGATGCATTCCTATTGGACGACGGCGTGCACCGAATGCCCCTTGAAAGAGCAATGCACCACAGGCAAAGAGCGGCGCATCAAACGCTGGGAGCACGAAGCGGTGGTGGAAGCGGCTCAACGGCGCCTTGATCTCGATCCTGAAAAGATGGCGGTACGCCGGTGTACGGCCGAACATCCCTTTGGCACGCTCAAATCCTGGATGGGCGCCACCCACTTCCTGACCACGACGAAGGACAAGGTCAACGCCGAGATGAGCCTCTATGTGCTCGCCTACAATATCAAACGGATCATCAAGATCCTCGGCATCAAGCCGCTCCTGGAGGCCATCCGGGCTCATCGAAAGGCTCTTATCGGTTTATTGAGAGCCATGACAGCCCAGACCGGCCCCTCTCGACGATTCGGCACCATCACGCCCTGCATAAGCACGAGTAAGCTCATCAACTACGTAAACATCTTACTCACCAGAAATACTCAAGAAGCACAGACTGAAACCGTCTTTTGACACGGTCTGGACCCGATGCCGACATACCTTAGCTTCTTGAGTCGACAATTGAGCGGTGCCGGAGTTCTAATGCAATCAGCGGCATGTTTCCGATGGGTACAGGACCGGATGGTTGCTCTGGACCTTGGGCATGATGTTTCGATTAGTCCGCCACGCTCCGATCAATCTGTGCTCTCGCCGCGGGGTCGGAGGTAATTTGCAACGCCTACGCCTTTTATTTCTTTTAGCGCATTCTTTGCCCAATAAGGCGTACTGCTGTCTTTCAGACGAACCCACCTCGAATGCCGGCCTTCTTGTGCAGGCGGAACCATACCATCATAATCCTCATGCTCTGACAGCCACCATGCTCCTACGATAGAATCTGGTGAATCGGGCTTGTGGAAGGCGAAGCCTGATATCTCGAGTCCGACCCACTGGTAACGAGCAAACCAATAATCACCGATGCGTTTCCATCCGAAGTATATGCCTGTCAGTGCTTCATTGCCATCGAAGCAATATGGGGTTACAAGCTCGCCGTTGATAAGCTCTGAGTAGAAGTGGCTATTGCTCTCGGTGTCGAGCCAATGACCGACTAACCCTTCAACCTCGGTTGCTGATTCTGTCGCACCAAGCTCAGGTTCAGATTTCTTCCATTCACCGACCACCTCTGAAACGATCTTTTTGAGCTCTGTCACCTCGTCAAGTAGGATGCCAATCACTTCCGATTGTTGATCTTCTTTATTTGAGTGCAGCCTTGTAGTATCCACGCCTCCAATTGTGTCGAGCACAACTCTCTTCAGAGGTGCAGCCAGAGATACAGTTAAACGACCTCGCTGGTACTCGATCTTCTGCATATCTCGGATATCGAATGGGAGCTCAGCTGAGCTTTGGGTTACAATAATGACGGGTTTCCCCAGCGCCATGACAAACCCAAGCTCCCACATGACGTTCGAGGTTGTGCCCGTGACATCAGCAATGCAGAACGTTGCGCTTTTCAGCTCACCAAGCAGGCGATCTGTTATGCGACCGGCTGGTCTTGATTCGTCCAATCGGAAGCAACGTGCTCCTTCTGACCTAGTTGCAGATTCAACAGCCTGCTTGATAGTCTCGTAGACGTCATCAAAGTCCTGTGCAAACGGCATAATGACAAAACAGTTCATCATTTCCTTATCCTTAACCGTACGCTGCAATATGTAGCACTGTAGCGGACCAACCGTCTCCGAGCTCCTGTGCAGCTATCAGCCTTACCTATCGATGAGGTGCAATTCCAGTTCGCAAGGAAAGAGGAACATTTTCTCTTTGGCCGGTCCTGGCACAACCTCGTCATAGGGCTTCCGGCAGAAATGCACCCAAAAGCCGCCATTCCGTGTGATTTTCTGGCGGAGCGGCAGCTTGGTGGCGGATTGCGGTCGGATGGCCGAGGGCGCTAGCGTCGCAAGTTGACCCGGAGCCGACCTTAGCGCTCTCTTCTAAGATCCCTTAGAACACGCTCAAATTTAGCCTTATAAGCATCGTGATCCTTCCAGCGTGTAAAGTCGCCGATGTGACGAGCCCGAAGCTTGCTTGCCCAGGCTTCCCCTGTCTCCATAACCGCGCCATCCAAGCGGATTGGAAACAGCATGATCTCCTTCCGCCTGCGCTCTTCCTCAAGTGCCGTGGCGACCTCGTCTTCAACCCAATCGCTATCGATGGCATCCTCCGACAGA
Organism: Geminicoccaceae bacterium; assembly: GCA_028285265.1. Taxonomy (GTDB): domain Bacteria; phylum Pseudomonadota; class Alphaproteobacteria; order Geminicoccales; family Geminicoccaceae; genus JANQPX01. The sequence goes on along the minus strand of JANQPX010000074.1, from coordinate 1,020 downwards.
ATCAGCACGACTTTGTCCCGCAATCGGATCGCCTCGTCGAGACCATCCCAAATCTTCGCGCCAATTGGCAGATCATGCGGTGCAAACCAGCAGCGAACGCCCTTATCTTGCAGGTCTGCGTGGAGTCGTGCCGCAAACTCCTGATCTTTCGACGAATAACTGATGAAGCAAGAATAAAACTGGATCGCGTTTCCGGTCAGTGATGGCATATAATCGACTAGAGCGTCGGGCAAACCGCAACCTCGCCAGAAACTGATCGGTACATCCCTGGATCTTTCGAGAGTGCGGTGATCAACAATTGATGGCCCTATGTGATAGCAGTCACCCAGACCCTTGACTTTCGACAAGTCGACACCGCTGAGAATCGTAAGCGTGATGGTAGCATCATGAAAATCAGCATCTTCGAGCACAGCGCTTTCGAAGTTTGCATTTGAGAGCGAAGCGCTTCTGAAATTGGCCCCTCTTAGTTCAGTGTTGCGAAGGTCGGCCCATGTAAGGTTTGCATTTTCGAAATTCGCCCTTTCAAGCTTCGCTCTTCGTAGGTTCGTCCCATCGAGATTTGCTCGTTTAAGGTTGGCCCCAGTAAGGGTGGCACCTGAGAGATCACAATATGCAACAGTAGCATACTCGAGGTTGGCGCCTATAAGTTTGGCAAATGTGAGTTCGGCAAATCCGATGACAGCTCTGTTAAGGTTAGCTCTTCCAAACTTGACGCGTGAGAGCTTCGATTTTCTAAATGTAGCCCTCGTGAGTTCAGCTCGTTCGAGGTTGGCACTTATGAAGGTAGCCCTGTCGAAGTTGGCCCCCGCAAGCTTAGCTCCTGATAGGTTGGCATTGATGAAGTCTGGCTCTGTTACTGGATTGTTCTCTCGCCAAGTGTTCCAGGCCTCTACGCCCTGCTTTAAGATATGCAAATGCTCTTCGTTGGCCATGACGTTCTCGAAATTGCGACGGCGCGGGTTATAGCTGACGCATTGCCCCCAAGCAATATACACAACCCTAGCGACCGCAAATGGCACA
>JANQPX010000066.1 GCA_028285265.1 Geminicoccaceae bacterium | reverse complement strand
TCCCCGCCGGTGCCGACGGACGTCGCGTCTGCTGCCGCCATGACGAGGACCGGGCCGCGATGAGCTGTCACGTCTCTTGGCGGAGCATCGCCTTCGAAGAAGCGCAGGCAGCCGTCGCCATGGGTTGTCACCACCGTCTCTCCGAGCGCAACAGCACCGGTGACATGGGCACCCGTGTCGATCCGGGCGCCTGTGGCCTCTAGCGGGCTCGGTGGGAAGCCCTCGCGGGTTCGTCTCGCCGTGCTCAGGCCGCTTTGCATGCCGCAAAGCCCTCCTCGAGACCCATCCCATCGAGCCCACGCCCAATGAAGACCAGCCGCGACTTGCGTGCTTCACCTTCCGGCCACGGCCCCATGGAGTTGCCTTCCATGAGCATGTGAACACCTTGGATGACGTAGCGTTCGGGCTCGCCGACGATGTCGAGAATGCCCTTTGAGCGCAGAATGTTCTGTCCCTTTTCTTGCAGGAGCCGACCAAACCACTCTTGGAACTTGTCTGGATCGAGCGGGGTGTCGGCATGCAGCGAGACGCTCGTTACGTCGTCGTCGTGTTCGTGATCGTGATCGTCTTCGAGAAAGTGCGGTTCGATCTCGAGCACGCGCTTGAGATCGAAGGCATGCTGACCGAGCACCGTGTCAAGGGGTACGCTACAGCGCTCGGAATGGACGATGCGTGCGTAAGGATTCATCGAGCGGATTCGTGTCTCAACACGAGCGAGGCTCTCCGCATCCACGAGGTCGATCTTATTCAGGAGCACGAGATCGGCGAAGGCTAGCTGCTCGGCCGCTTCGTGGCTGTTTTCCAATTGAGACTCGACGTGACGTGCATCCGCAACGGTGACGATGGCGTCTAGCCGCGTTTTTTCCTCAACTTCAGCATCGACGAAGAAGGTTTGCGCGACCGGCGCAGGGTCGGCAAGGCCTGTGGTTTCGACGAGAATCGCATCAAAATTATCGGGACGTTTCATCAGTCCGCTCAGGATGCGGATCAGATCTCCTCGGACTGTGCAGCAGATGCAGCCGTTATTCATTTCGAACACTTCTTCGTCGGCATTGACGACAAGGTCATTGTCGATTCCTGTCTCGCCAAACTCGTTCACGATGACGGCGTACTTTTTACCGTGTTGCTCGGTGAGAATGCGGTTGAGAAGTGTTGTCTTTCCGGCTCCCAAAAAGCCGGTGAGTACGGTAACGGGAACTTGTTCAGGCATGGTTTAATCCCTTTGATACAAGTACTTGACGCGTGCACCAGCGTTTGAGGTGTCTGTTCCGCGTCAAATGAAGTTGATGCCGGTCATTGACGATCTGTTCGAGCACGCGACTGTTGGCGACCGATTGCCCAGACAAGGCTGGCCGGCCATGGCGCGGATTTGCACGATCAGTTCAGCCATGTCCGAGGCTAACAGCTAAGACACGTCGGTATCCTTCGCATTTCCTAGACGTCTGCACTGACTGCAGACATCGATAATGTAATGTTATTACATGGCAACTCAAAAATTGGAAGCGACAGGCTGATCGCTGACGTTGCTAGATGTCACCAATATGACGCCATCGATCAATACCATCCGGCACCGATGATGGCCGGCGGCATTCCATCTCGCGTTATGTTGATTCTGACTATCGTAGGCAGGCAGGGCAGGGGAAAGGTCTCTCAAGGCGTCATGTCGCAACGTTGACCAGCAACTGTCCCAATAGCCATTGCGATTTCTGTCGCGAGCTGCGCCATGACGTGGCGACATGCCGTGCAATCAGTGCCCCCTGCTACCACACCTCAACTGTCGTGCTCAGTCTCAGTGCCATAATAGACGAAGGCAAGTTTGTTACCGTCGAGATCTCGAACATAAGCGCCGTAGAATCGCTCCCCATAATGAGGACGAGGGCCGGGCTTTCCTTCGTCTCGTCCGCCCTTCTGCATGGCGATCGCATAGAGCCGATCAATTGCCTCTGGACCCTTCATCAAGAACGCCGTCATCGTGCCGTTTCCGACGGTTGCCGGTTTCTCATCCAACGGATGGCACACGAAGAAGCGTGGGTAGGTGTCGTCGTCCTTTTTGCCCCAGCATGCTACGAAACGGTCACGCCAGCACTGATCCAAACCCATCTCGGCAAAGAGAGGGTCATAGAACGTTAAAGCATTCTGTAAATCGTTGGTTCCCACCATCGTATAGCCAATCACTGCGTCATCCTCCGCCGCCATTCATCAGCCCCTGAGTAGTCGCCATTTTCGATGCAGACAAGTCAGTTGTCTGACGGCATATTCTGTCGCAACGGACTGGAAGCTTGATCCTACTATTATGTTGGTCGACGGCAGCGTTCTGTCACTCATTAAATGCTGGCTACAAATCGTCGAAAGCTCAACTACGTCCCGGATGCCGGTTGTTAGCGAGCGGACAGGAACGATAACGCATAAGGCGGAGCTTCTGAATTCGGTTCTGCGTCTGATCCGAGATACTTTTGCGCCGCAACGTTCAGAGTGGAGAGCCGATGCAAGGATTCCGATGGCCGCTATACCAAGAAAGAAAGGGGAAGATATGCGCGGCAACTCCAAACTCCACCCTGGAATGACCGTCAAGGAATTCGACGGCGGGTATTTCTATGCAGCCGAGCTCAAGTCGTTCGCCCGGGAAATCGGCATCCGCGTTGGCAACTTCCGCAAGCTCGAGTTGGAAGGCCTGATCAGGGAGTACCTTCGGACTGGCCTTGTCCCGAGCCACAAACTCATTCCTCCGCGCAAAGCAGGGGCAGCGCGCGATGCGTTGCGGGCTGACAACCTTGTTGTGAACTACGTGGGAGACGGCAAAACCAAAGCGTTTCTCCGCGCATTAATCGCGGACAGGCACCCTGAGCTGCGGGATAAGTCTGGCCAATGGTACTGGTTGAACGACTGGCGCAGGAAACAACAGGAAGGGAAGCGCCGCTTTTCGTATCAGGATCTTGCAAATCGCCTCTATGAGCTAATGACGACGGAGGGCCGTTTGCCCCAGATCCCATCGGCACGCATGAACAATTTCGTTACCGATTTTCGCGATGATCCGGCTAATGCGGGTGCATCGCGTACTGAAGTGATGAAGGCATGGGAGCAGCTTAAGGACCAACCTGGTCCGAACACCTACGAAACATACCGCCACATGTTTGGAAAGCGGAATACTTAGGTCCAACTGGCGACAGATGGAAAAGGTGCCTAGCACATCCACAAATGGCTTCTATCGCCTTCAAGCAAGTCACTGAACTGGCCCGCGCAACCGGCCCTGGCTTCAATCTGGAGGGTCTTGATGGTGATCAGATTTGGCGGATCCCGTTCGTTGCTAGCTTGTCACTTAACGCAAAGCTCATGCAACATTTCTACTAACTGAGGAGCGATTAGCCTGAGCACGGCTCACTCGAAAACTAGCTATCGGATCAACGATCCACAGAGCGACGTCGGTGTTTATTGAGCTGATATCGTGGAGCAGCACAAAGGCTCATCTCACTGTCACTGAATGCAACAGAACACCTTAGACAGTCCAGACATTGATAGCATTTTGCCTACCGCGTAATGTGATCGGGGTTCTTGGTGAAAAGCCCATGTAAGAGGTATCCGAGCTTTCGGAATCCCTGGCTTGATGGATCAGTTCGTCGCTAACAACGCAGCGACATCCCAATTCGCGCGTGGAGGCCTCGAGCCTGCTGGCAACATTGACGGTGTCGCCGACAACCGCAAATTCCAACCGTCTGGCGGGCCCTATGTCACCTAGGATGACAGGTCCAAAGTGAACGCCGATAGACACCTTGATAGGCTCGATACTCTTGGCCTCCAACTCCTTGTTCAAAATTTCCGTTTCCTCGATCAGCTGCATCACGGCTTTCAGTGCATTGGCGGCGTCGCCCGGCGTGGCTTCCGGCGTGCCAAAGGTCGCCATGACACCGTCTCCTAGATACTTGTCTAAGGTGCCGCCGTTCTGAAAGATCGAACGCTCTATAAAGGCATGGTAATGGCGCAGGAGATCCATCACCTGTTCCGGTGAGTGTTCTTCTGCAAACTTTGTGAACCCGACGATGTCAGCGAAAAGTACCGCCACATTCTGCGTTCTGACCGCTCCTATGTCGTGATGGGTGGACGCAAGGAGATCGACCATATTGGACGGGAAGTAACGAGAGAGGTTTGCCCGTTCAGCAGCTATGTTGGCCTGCTGCATCAAGAGCTGATTGGATCGCCAACCTTTCAGGGTGAGGATAGCTGCAACGACTAAAACGACAAAGATCTCCTGAACACGATTGATAGGGCGAATGCTATTAGGGTCCATTTCGTCTGCAACAGCCTTGTGACCTTCAAAGGCGCGCACTGTGGCTTCGCTCAAATCAGGAATTGTGTGACCAAACCAAGCAATGCTCAGAAATCCGATCAGCCACAACGCTGCCACCCAGATACCGATGCCCCAAATGGTCCGCCACGAGTAAGCCAAGGTGCCCAGAGCGAGAAAGATGAAAAAATACATGAAGTTGTCGAATCGGTAGACGAAAGCGGACGGGATTTCTTCGTTGAGAAACGGGTTTGGTACAACAATGAGGAAGGTTAATAGGCTGAGATCGAGGAAAATGAGCGCCAATTCGGCCTTAGAATAACTGACGCTTGCGAGCCAAAGCTGAAGCCAGCCTAGGACGATAAACAACAGGATGGCGACTTCATAGTAGAGAACGTATGGGCTGGGATTGAGAATTGGCAGCAGGACGCCCAGCAACACAAAAGCTACAGTACGCGCTCGTATTGCAATCCGGTGTCCCTCCATTTTCTCTTTTTCGAGAGCCTTGGCCAAAAACGGATTGAGTTCCGCCTGCCGTTTCTCTTCCTCATGCTGACTTTTCATCCACTCACGGAATCGAAGTAGTGAGGGTGTTGCTTTGTGTGACATCCGTGGAGCTCCTTGGTCCTCCGTCAACGTGTGGCACTCAAAAAGTTTAATCGGCAGGAAGACTTCGACAGAGGCTGGGTTATGTCACCATCGATTTTGATCACATCGGCTATCGCGATAGCGAAGGCGCGATCCGCAACAACGAAAGTGCCTTTGTCAAGATCGAGAGCATTCGGGACGCGATCAGTATCATGGGTAGTTTGCCCTTCGTGAGCCGCGACAACCCGTTTGGCCTCGGCGTCTGTGCATCCGGCGGCTACATGACGCTACTCGCCACGACGGTCAAGAGATAGAAGTCCATTGCATCTTCGTCAGGCATACTAGGCAACAATGCCAGCTATTTCGAGGCGATGGACCGCGAGATTGTGACGGGCCGGATTGACTATGTGGACGCTCCGGCCATGTCTCGCTCGAGGATGTAGCGGAAGACGTCGATCGGGCCATCGACGCCATGAACGATTTCTTCAGACAGCATGGCGGTGCTCAGGCTCAGAACGTGTGATCAAATGGACAAAGAGACCTAACCCAACATGTCACCTGCGGACAAAACCATTGACACGTTCAGACTACCGAATGGCTCATGTCAAAGTCGAAGATCGAGCCACTGAAGCCTTAAGCTCACAGGCTTGGTTGATGGAAGCCTAATCGCAGCGTCAAGAATGCCCTGGTGGCAAAGTCTGTATAGTCTGAGGCACCCCTTGACCTTTCCTTGCAAGACGCTCTCCGCTAGCTCGCGACGTCAACGGCAACTTAGATCCTCAGATCTCACGCCGACGCAGCACAGATCCGGTGCTCACACCTTCGTTTGCTTGTCAGCCGGGATTGGGCAGTCGTTGCAGACACGATCGTCGCAAAGGCGGCAGAGTGTGCGGCGCTCCATGTCTGTCGTCTCCATTGACGACAGTATTTTGTGCATGAGTGCTGCAAGGGATTCCTGCTCGGCGTTGTTTAACGGCAGCAGAAGCGGCCTGAGGGCGGCAAGGCGCCCCTTGAGAAGTTGCTCACGAATGGCCAAGCCCTGTTCGCTGAGGTGAAGCGCAACAGCGCGTTTATCGCGACCTTTGCGTCGCTCGACCAGGCCGTCAGCCACCAGTCGATCGACGAGGCGCACCGTTCCTGGATGAGACAAACCCAGAATGCGTCGCAGCTGATCATTCGATGGGCCGCAGCCATATCCGATAACGACAACCGCCGCAGGTGTTTCACCAGCGTGTTTCAGGATGTCTCGCGCCGTGTCCTCGATGCGATCCGCAACGGCGAGGCCAACAACACCGAGCAAATTGGCAGTACGGTCAATCATCCGTCAGAGACTATGTGTGGCGAGCACATTCTTCAACTTGACAATATGTGCGTTGCGCACGTAATAAAAATATGTGCATCGCGCACATATCAAAGAGCGAGGCTGACCGATGACCCGATGTTGTCGCGAGGAGGGGCGGTCATCTCGTCGAATCGGGTGTGACCTGAGCGGAGGGCGGCAAATGCCAGACACAATTCGTCGAAGTATGCTGGTTGGGGCGGGACTTTATGCAGCAACCTCAGTCGTCGGGCGTGGCAATGCTCAAGGTCTTGAGCTCAGTCCCGATGGCTGGGACGCGAACAGTCCGCCTGAGCTAGAGTTCTTGTTTGAAGCCCATGTCCAGATTCACCTTCCTCCGCTGGACGCAGGACCGACACCCGATGGTCAGCGCCTGATTTTCCTTGTAAAGGGAGGGCAATTCGAAGGCCCCCTGCTGCGCGGACGCGTGGTGCCTGACGGAGGGGCGGACTGGGTACGCATTCGCCCAGACGGCTCAGGTGCTCTCGATGTGCGCTTTTGCCTGGAGACGCACGACAACGCTCTACTCTATGTCTATTGGCAGGGGCGGTTCTGGTCTGCGCCGGAAGATGCTGAATACGCGACCGATCTTGAGAAACCCGATGATCCGGCGGGTGCTTGGCGCTATTACTTCCGCGCAGCGCCGCAGTTCGAGACCGGCGACCCCCGTTACGCATGGCTGAACAACATTATAGCTGTAACAAAATCCCGAACCGGCGGTGGCGGGCCGATCCATCGCGTATTTGCCGTGAAGTAACTCAAATGAAGCGGTCAGTTACCTAGCATGCGTTCGCCCATATCCAATGGCAACGATCGCTATCATTATTGATGCTCGATTGTTGCCTTATAAATCATGTAAATGATCAATATTGTACAGTTACTTAAAGACCAACGGGATTGATCATCTTATTGTTTGGCGCCTGCCTAGTTCAAATTGCGCAAACTACCAAAGCGAGGCCGCTGGCTGCGCATGTCTATCAGTTCATCGAAAATGGCTGAAATTGCCCCTCAACGTGGATGGTTTCCAGCGACAAACATGATCGAGTAGTTCGTCAGGCCACCCAAGAGCATCGACTGCGTCGTTGCGCCAAATGATGACGAGATTGGCCGGTTCCATCACTCGAACGACCTGATCTCATTTCGCAAGGCTACCGGATGCTCAGCTTACCATCGTTACTTAGCTCGCTCTCCAGCACAAAGAGAAGAAAGTCGCCGCAGCGTTAGGGCAGCGCGTTGAAGGAAATCACCGCCGCCCGCTCGCTCGTCCGACATCGATTTAGGAAGTCGTCATCCATTCCGTCGGGCAGATTTGCTCGCTCTGGCGCGAAGCTCGTCGGCACTCAGGACGACATTCCAGATCGGGCTCGGTGGATCGAGCAGCCGGGATTGGGCAAGTGTCCCGAGATCGACAGGCACCAGGCCCGCATCGCCGATCAGTCCTGCGATCGTCTGGCGATCGACATCGTCATCTACGGCATAAGGCATGGCAGTGGTCGGCGCGTCGACGTCACTGTGCTTTTCAACATGGCCGGTCCAGAGCGTCGTAAAGGCCTTGGCGATGCGCGCCGCCGGCAGCTTCGCCGTCATTATCGCGGCGGCAAGTTCGTCCTCGGCAATCACCCGCTCGACGCCACCATTCGCATTGTACTGGAGCGGGTTGGTCGTATCGATGATAAGTTTGCCCTCAACGTGAGGGGTGATGGCATCAATGGCTTGGTCGACCGTCCAATAGTTGACGGCGAGCACAACCACATCGCCGAATGCAGCGGCGGTGGCGGCGGTACCTGTCTTGGCACCTACTGCCGCCGCCGCATCAATGATCTTATCGGGATTGCGTGAACTGAGCATGACGTCATGGCCTCTAGCTGACCAGAGCCTTGCATAGAGCTGCCCGATGCCGCCTGCGCCGATGATGCCGATCTTCATAGGAATGTCCCTTCCGTGTTGTTGCTGAAAACAACATGACATCAGTACAAACGGCGCTGTAGCGGAATTAAGTGGCTTCTTTGTCCACTTTTTGTCATGAATTGGCCATGAAAAGCCTAACCACACTTTCCGCTTTTATTGAGGTTGCCGGGACCGGCAGCTTTGCCAGAGCGGCTCAGCAACTCGGCCTCTCGACATCCGCGACCAGCAAAGCTGTGGCGCGGCTTGAAGATGAGCTAGGCGTCAAGCTCCTGCATCGAACCACGAGGAACGTTAGTCTGACACCGGAAGGTGAACGATTTCTCGAAGGTTCGCGCCATCTGTTAGGCGAATTCGCCGTCCTAAAGGATGAAGTCGCATCATCCCTCGATGAACCGAAGGGGCTTCTTCGTGTGAGTGTGCCGGTAGCCTTGGGCCGGCTTCGCGTGGTGTCGATTGCGAGCGGGTTCCAGCAGCGCTTTCCCAACGTTTTGATCGACCTCTCGCTCAATGACCGAGCTGTTGATCTTGCCGGGAACCGCATCGACATATCGATCCGAGCTGGCAAGCTGGAGGACAGCGCAACGCTCGTGGCACGACACCTGTTTGACGATCGACTCGTTACTGTGGCCACGCCCGACTACTGGTCGCAGGCGGGCCGTCCAACTCATCCAGACGATCTCATCGGGCATCGATGTATCAACTTTCGCAATCAGCGCACTGGCCGTCTCATGCCCTGGACCTTCACGATCGATGGCAACGTCCAACGTCGTGAGGTCGAGGAGTATCTCACGCTCGATGATGGCCAATCGGTAGGCGAGTCAGCGCTTGCCTCATGTGGTATCTCTCAAATGCCCACCTTCATGGCCGAGCGGTCTCTCAAAGCCGGCGAGCTCGAAGAGGTGCTGATCGATTTCTGTCCGCCTCCGATCCCTTATCACGCCCTCTATCTGGACCGGCGCCTGGTTTCGCCAAGAATTCGCAAGTTCATTGATGAACTGGTGCAACAGTTCGAAAAATGATTGCAGGCCACGCCGTGCGTTTTGATCGAACCGTGAAGCATGAAGTGATGTTTGGGCATCTCGACGATGTGGGTCTGGGCGAGGAGTAGGCGGTCTGTGCCGCGATCGTGAGTGTCGCGGGCAGCACGTTCAAAGATCGATGCGTCCATAAGCGCCGGGGCCAAGGCATCTTGAAATCGCTCGCAAACTCGTGGACAAGGGAGCCCTGGCTTGAGGGTGTTCGAAATCGTCCGTTGTGTCTTTTAGTTCGCGACGTAGCTCTGCTCGTCATTCCAACGTCATCTGTGCTTGTCATTCCTAGTTCTATCGATGCAACCGTGCCGACGGCATTGTCTGTCGTGGGCGTGTTCACACGTGTTCTGGAGTTGCGATGACCACCCCATTCAAGACGTCCGGCAGATGTCGCGGGCCTCACCTGGCGTGCTTGCTCGCGCTGTTTCTTGTCGGCTGCGACAGCGAAACGGGGGGCCAGCAGGCTAGTAATCCCCCCCCGCCACCGGTCGTGACAGTGGCGGCACCGCTGAAGAAGGCCATCACCGAGTGGTATGAATTCACCGGCCGTTTTGAAGCTGTCGAGGCAGTCGACGTGCGTGCCCGGGTTTCGGGCTATGTGGAGGAGATCGTCTTTGCCGACGGCGACATCATAACAAAAGACGCACCGCTATTCGTCATTGATCCCAGGCCATACCAAGCCGTCGTCGAAGAGGCTGAGGCGGCGTTGGAGAGCGCTCGTGCGCGGGTCGAGCTCGCCGATGCCGAATTGGAGCGCGCCGAAGAACTGATGGACCGCGGCAATGTCTCCCGTTCCACCTATGATCAGCGCCTTCAGGAAAAGCGGGTCGCCGAAGCCTCCGTTGAAACTGCCAACGCCGCGCTTCGCCGGGCCGAGCTCGACCTCGGGTTCACCGAGGTGCGTGCTCCCATTACAGGGCGGGTGTCGGATCGGCGGGTGGATATCGGTAATCTCGTGACTGGCGATCCCAATGCAACCCTGCTCACGACCATCGTCGCTCTCGATCCTATCTACTTCGCGTTCGATATCAGTGAAAGCGACTTCCTAGGCTACCAACGTGCTGTCAATGAAGGCGTGTTGCCAGGTGCGCGTGACAACGGGACCGAGGTGCAGCTTCGCCTACCGGACGAGCCGGATACCGAAACTTGGCCAAGATTCGGCAGAATGAACTTCGTCGACAATCGCATTGACGAGGATGCCGGCACCATCCGCGCCCGCGCCGAGCTACCGAACGAAGATCAGTTTATCCTACCTGGTCAGTTTGGCCGCCTACGCCTACCCGGTTCGCCGGAATATGAGGCGATCCTTATCCCAGATAGCGCAATCGTTACGGACCAGGCGGCGAAGATGGTGATGACCGTCAACGCCGAGAACATGGTTGAACCGCGCGTCATCCGTCCGGGGCCGAGCTATGCAGGTGGGCTGCGTATCGTGCGCGAAGGGCTCGGCACTGAGGATCGAATCATCATCAACGGGCTGATGCGCGCGCGACCTGGTAGCCCGGTGACACCTGAAGAGGGAACCATCGAGGGGCCGCCTGCAGCCGCCGCCAATGACAACGCATCAACGGCCGGCTGAAAGGAGTATCGATGGGCTTTTCGCACGTCTTCGTCGACCGACCGATTTTCGCATCGGTCCTCTCCATCTTTATCGTTTTGATCGGAATTGGTGCCTACTTCACGTTGCCAGTGGCGCAATATCCGGAGATCGCGCCGCCTACGATCCAAGTTCAAGCGAGCTACCCCGGAGCGTCCGCCGAGGTGGTGAGCGACACGGTTGCCGCCCCGCTGGAGCAGGAAATCAATGGCGTTGATGGCATGCTTTACATGTCGTCCCAAGCTACTGGCGACGGCCGACTGACCGTGACAGTCACCTTCCAGCTGGGAACGGATCTGGATGCCGCCCAGGTGTTGGTGCAGAATCGCGTCGCGATCGCTGAGCCGCGTTTGCCAGAACCGGTCCGCCGCCTGGGCGTGACTGTGCGTAAGAACTCGCCGGACATGCTCATGGTCATTCATTTGAGCTCGCCGGACGGCTCGCGCGATCAACTCTATATGTCCAACTACGCCACCTTGCAGATCCGCGACGTGCTCTCCCGTATCGATGGCGTTGGGGATGTGCTTGTGTTCGGTGCGCGCAACTACTCCATGCGCATCTGGCTTGATCCCGAGCGCGTCGCCGCCCGCTCGCTTACCGTGGGCGACGTGGTTACAGCGCTTCGCGCCCAGAACGTGCAGGTTGCCTCGGGTGTGCTCAATCAGCCGCCGATTCCGACCGCCGCCGCCTTTCAGATCAACATTGAAACCCAGGGGCGGCTGGAAGAGGTGCGACAGTTCGAGCGTATCGTTGTGCGCACCGACGACGAAGGCCGCGTCACGCGTCTCGGCGACGTCGCGCGTATCGAGTTGGGAGCGCAGGACTATAGCGCCAATGGTTATCTCGATCAGGAGCCGGCGGTGCCGCTGCTGCTGTTTCAACGACCGGGATCAAACGCGCTGGCAACTGCAGATGAGGTGCTGGCAACCATGGAGGAGCTCTCCGAAAGCTTCCCCGATGGCCTTCGCTACAACGTGGTCTATAACCCGACCCAATTTGTCGCCCAGTCGGTGGACGCCGTGATCGTCACGATCTTCGAAGCCGTCGCCCTGGTCGTGTTAGTGATGATCCTGTTTCTCCAGACGTGGCGGGCAGCCGTCATCCCGATCGTCGCGATCCCGGTGTCTCTCATTGGCACGTTTGCCGTGATGTCCGTGTTGGGGTTTTCCCTGAACACGCTCTCCTTGTTCGGCCTTGTGCTGGCGATCGGCATCGTGGTGGATGACGCCATCGTTGTGGTCGAGAACGTCGAACGCAATCTTCGAGCCGGTATGCAGCCGCGCGACGCGGCGCATCGCACCATGAACGAGGTGGGTGGCGCAATCATTGCCATGTCCTTGGTCGTGATCGCTGTCTTTGTGCCGGTCGCCTTTGTGCCGGGCATCTCAGGGCAGTTCTTTCGGCAGTTTGCCGCCACCATTGCGGTCTCGACCACCATCTCCGCTTTCGTCTCCCTGACGCTAAGCCCCGCCCTTTGTGCCATCCTCTTGAAACCTCACCAGGCCAACGGCAAGTCAGGCCCCGTCTTCATGCGCCCGGTCCAAGCGTTCTTTGGCGGTTTCAATCGCTTCATCGCATGGTTGTCAGGCGCCTATGGCGCTATGACAGGCCGGCTGGTGCGAATGGCGGTAATCGTTCTCGTCGTCTACGGTGGACTGATCGGCCTCACTTACCATCAGTTCACGAGCGCACCTACCGGCTTCATCCCGGAGCAGGATCAGGGCTATCTGATCACTGTGGTGCAGCTGCCGCCTGGCGCATCTCTCGGTCGGACTGATGCCGTGGTGCGGGAAGCGGCCAAGATCATCACCGAAACCGAAGGCGTCGGCCACGCGGTACCGTTTGCCGGATTTGATGGTGCTACCTTTACTAATGCGCCCAATGCAGGTGCGATATTCTCGGCGTTTGAATCGTTCGATGAGCGTACCGCACGTGGCCTGAGTGCTGATGCTATCCTCGGTGATCTCACCGCACGGCTCAGCACCATCCAAGAGGCGTTCATTATCACTATCGCACCACCGCCCGTACGTGGCATCGGCACCGGCGGCGGCTTCAAGATGATGGTGCAGGACCGTCGCGGTCGTGGTCCCGACGCGTTGGCTCAGGCGACCAACGAACTGGTCGGCGCCGCCAACCAAACACCAGGCTTGGTAGGTGTCTTCAGCTTGTTCAACACGCAGACCCCCAAAGTGTACGCCAATATCGACCTGGTGAAGGCCGAGATGCTAGGGGTCACCGCGGAACGGGTCTACGAGACTCTGGAGACCTATCTCGGCTCCACCTATGTCAATGACTTTAACTTCCTCGGGCGTACCTTTCAGGTCACCGCACAGGCGGACGGCCAATTTCGCCAGGATCTGCGCGACATCGCCAATCTCAAAACCCGAAGCGATGGCGGTGGCATGGTACCACTGGGCTCCGTCGCTAGCTTTGAGGATATCACCGGCCCCTACCGCGTGCCCCGATACAATCTTTACCCAGCGGCCGAAGTGCAGGGCTCAACGATGCCGGGGACATCCACCGGCGCCGCCCTCCTGGCAATGGAGAAGCTAGCGGGACAGCTTCTACCGGACGGTTTCGGCTTTGAGTGGACCGAGCTCGCGCTTCAGGAACGCCAACAAGGTGACGTCGGCCTCTTGGTGTTTATCGCCGGTGCAGTTTTCGTTTTTCTTGCGCTTGCCGCCCTCTACGAGAGCTGGTTGTTGCCGTTGGCGGTGATCCTGATCGTGCCCATGTGCCTCCTGGCTGCTGTCAGCGGCCTTCTTATCCGCGGCATGGAGATCAATATTCTCGGTCAGATTGGTTTCCTTGTCCTCATCGCGCTCGCTGCCAAGAATGCCATTCTGATCATCGAGTTCGCAAAGCAGCGCGAGGATGAAGGTGCGGACCGGTTCACCGCCGCGGTCGAGGCTGCGAAGACACGAATGCGCCCGATCCTGATGACGTCCTTCGCTTTCATCCTCGGTGTGGTGCCGCTGGTCATCGCAACCGGCGCTGGCGCTGAGATGCGGCAATCGTTGGGCACGGCAGTGTTTTTCGGCATGCTCGGCGTGACGTTCTTCGGCCTGGTTTTCACCCCGGTCTTCTATGTAGTCTGCCGTTGGATTGGGACGCTCTTCAGTCGACCGGACAAGACAATAGGACCGCCGGACGATGCTAGTTCGACAGAGGCGACGTTATCCCGTTGATCATCGAGGCGGTGGGTGGTCGGCTCCTATGGTGGCATGACGCTATGGCCACCTGCAATCTTGTTCGCAGGTGCATCGATCGTGCCAGAAAAGTCTCCAACGACTCTTGATGTTTCGAAAGAGATAGCTTGGCATTTTTTGCCAAATAGCGACGTAGCAGATACAAAAGTGTTAGCAACTATGAGGCGAGAGGCTGTCTAGCCAGTGGGGGAAACAGCGTAAAAGTTGCGACAAAAAAAGTACGTTGCGTCGATCGTCCTTGGGCGGCACGAGATCCTCGATCAAAAAACGATGATGCATCGATGGTTCACTTCCTGATACCCGGAATGGCTCGGAAACCTACTTCGAGCGCCTCAATAAATGCGGCCAAGCGGCGAGGTTGCCGACGGACCGGAAGATAGGCCAGGTTCACGTCAAGCGTCGCAGCTCGCCAGTCAGGGAAAAGATCGATAAGCGTGCCTGATTCAAGCTCTTCGGCGACGAACCACTTCGGTAGAATAGCGGCACCTAGGCCAGCTAGAACCGCGCGCTTGAGTGACATGATGTTGTTCGTTGACAGGTTTGCCGTCACTGTAAAGTCGCATTGCTCATCATCCGATCGTGACAACCGGATCTTTGCGCCTTCAAAGGGCGTGAGGGTCACGAAGGGAATGCCTTCGGCCGCGTCCGGGGTTCGCGCTTCAAGTCGCGTTGCAATATTCCATGCGCCAACAATGAGACGTTCGACCCGTCCCAATCGCCGTACGATCAAGTTCTCGTCGGTGACTGGTCCGATCTTGATCCAGCAATCGCACCCGATCTCTGCGAAGCGGATCGGTTCGTCCTCCAAACGCCAGTTCACCGTGACCATTGGATGTGTCGCCTGGAATCCGATTGCGATGTCCGCAAGATGGAGTTGACCAAGCGCGATGGGCGCGACGACTCGGAGTGGTCCTCTTAGGATGTCAGCGTCAGGTCCATGCTGCTCTTCCAGAGCATCCCATCTGGCGATCAGCTCGCGCGCATCGGCGAGAACCTCCAGTCCGGCTTCGGTCAACGCCAATGAGTGGGTCGATCTGCGGATGAGCTGGACCCCTAGGCGCTCCTCCAAGTCCTTTAACTGCCGACTAGCGGAACCTTGCGACATCCCTAAATCGCGTGCGGCACTGCTTATCGAGCCACGATCTGCGATACGCGTGAAGGTTTCAAGAAGGGCGAGGCGGTCGAGGGGTTTGCTCATGTATAATACGAATAACAACTAGCTATTTAAACTGTCTACAGAATAAGCTCTAAGTCCGTCATCGTCATCCTCGAACACAACACCCTTCGAGGAGATCAAGATGACCGAAACGACCTTCAAAATTGCCGACGACCTGAAGGTGAATCGACTAGGCTATGGCGCGATGCGCCTGACCGGACAGCCAAGCAACTTCGGGCCCTATCCTGAGTGGGCAAGCGGCGTGAAGCTGCTGCGCCGTGCCGCTGATATTGGCGTCGACTTCTTCGACAGCGCCTGGGCCTATGGGCCAGAACACGCCGACCGGATCGTCGGCGAGGCTCTGAAAGGGCGAGATGTCGTGATTGCCACCAAAGGTGGCGTCGATAAACCAGAACCTGGGCGAATCATCACCGACGGGCGCCGCGAGACGCTGTTGCGCCAGATTGACCGTGCGCTGGTCAACCTCCGCCGCGATAGGATCGACCTGTTCCAGCTGCACCGGGTTGATCCCGAGACCACGATAGAAGTTTCGGTTGCTGCCCTTGCAGAGGCGCAGGCGGATGGTCGGATCGGCCATATCGGCCTCTCCAACGTCACACGCGAACAGCTGGATCGCGCCATGACCATTGCGCCGATCGCAAGTGTTCAGAATCGATTCAACATGGCGGAGAGGGATGCGGAAGATCTGGTCGACTTCACAGCCGAAGCTGGGATTGCCTTCATCCCCTACGGCCCGCTCGGCGCGAACCCTATGAAACAGGGTGCAACGCTCTCGCCACGTGAGGCGCTCGCCTGGCTGCTCAAGCGCTCACCCAACATCGTTGTCATCCCGGGCACCACATCGATCACCCATCTCGAGGAGAACTGGGCCGCCTGGGACCTGGTTAAAAGGTTTCGGGCATAAGGAGCGAGATAGTTCCAAGTCCCGCTCCACAGCCCGAGCGGGACATTGGGTTCGACAGGAGGAGCCTAGCAGTCACGTTTTTTTGTAGTCTACACAACCTTTTCTAATCGAAGATCTTCTTTGGCAGACCATGGGGCGTTGGAAGAATCGGTTCGACCAGATCGCCCCCGAAATCAAGTGGCGGAATGCGGCCCAAAATGCCCGATCGCAGCACCTCAGGTCGTGCAGACCGTGGCAGAAAGCCATCAGTCGAATTGGCATAGGCGGCGGCTACAGAGAGGACGTCGCCAGCATGCAACATCGGGTCCAGGTCGCCGAAGAGATAGGTAAAACGGTTAGGGCCTGAGAGCGCGATCGTGCAAGGCCGTTTGCATTGGCTCATGCAGTGCACACCGCGAAGGCAAAGTCCTTGCCGAGCGGCGAGGCTGTCGCGAAAGGCATTCGTGACAGCACGCGAGAGCCGACGGCCGCCACGTTGGTCGAGATCGGTGTCGCGAGTCTCGCGGCCATCCCGGCAGCGCAGGCAGATCGAAAGTGTCAGTCCGTTGTTGTCCACCATGACCACCTGTCTCAAGAGGGGGAACCAGAAGTGCTGGTATTGCCTAGCGTGCCCATGCGCCTGGGGGTGATGATCGGTCTAGCCGAGACATCGATAGACCTCTTGTGTAATGTTATAATATAACCTACTTAAAGACGGCTACACTAGGAAGGATGAAATGAGCAAGCGGGGAGAGAAGGTCCAAGCCGAAGTGCTCGCGATTTTGAGCAGGCAACGTGGCCCTCTAACGGCTTACGACGTCCTTGGAGAATTGCGCGAGGCCAACCCCAAGATCGCGCCGACAACGATCTACCGGGCCCTTGCGGTGTTGATGGATCACGGACGAGCACATCGTATCGAATCGCTCAATGCCTATATCGCCTGTCAATGCAATGGTCATCGCCAAGCCTCGGTTTTGTCAATCTGTGATGATTGCGGTGCCGTAGAGGAAAGCGTCGCTCCGAGCGTGCTAAAAGAACTGTCCAGGATCGCGGACAAGTCTGGGTTTGCGCCGACGCGGCATGTTATCGAGTTGCACGGTTTGTGCGAGGCCTGCGGAAATAGGCAGATGCCGTCGTGACAAATCACCGAATGATATTCCGCCTCCTTCTTCTTGGCGCAGGCCCTCGGCTAGCCGGCGCGGCGGTGATCGTGGCGGCACTATGGGCAGGCTTCTTTTGGGCGACGTCGACGCCGGGGGCGTTATGACCACGGCCCTTGCTTTCGAAGACCTTACGCTGGGCTATGATCGACTTCCGGCGGTTCGTGATCTCCAGGCTGAGATCGCCGAAGGAAGCCTTACAGCCATTGTCGGTCCCAATGGCGCTGGCAAGTCGACCCTGTTGAAGGGCGTTATGGGCATGCTCGCTCCGTTGGAGGGGCGAGTCTCGGTGGGTTCGCTAAACCGCGAGGATATTGCCTATCTGCCGCAGCAGTCGGCTATCGACGAGTCCTTTCCACTTTCTGTGGTCGATCTTGTTGCCATGGGGCTTTGGCGTGAGATCGGCGCCTTTGGCTGGCTCAGAAGGAAACATCAAGACCGTATTGCTGCTGCAATTGCGGCCGTCGGCCTTACAGGCTTCGAGTCCAGGCCCATTGGGTCACTGTCGGGCGGACAGATGCAGCGGACGTTGTTCGCGCGCCTCCTGCTGCAGGAATCGCGGCTTATGTTGCTTGACGAACCTTTCGCTGCGATCGACGCGCGGACGATGGCTGACCTAATAGACGTCATACGTCGCTGGCATGGCGAGGGAAGGACGGTCCTCGCCGTCCTGCACGACGTCGAGACAGTTCGCACGCACTTTCCAAGAACGCTGATGCTGGCGCGAGAGCTCGTTGCGCACGGACCGACCGAACAGGTTTTAACGGCTGAGAACCAGTTTCGGGCCCGCCAGATGTGCGAAGCCTGCGCGGGGCCACCCCATGTCTGCGGCAGGAGTGCCGCATGATCTGGGACGCTGTGGTCACGCCGTTTGCTGATTTTGGCTTCATGCGACGCGCGCTCTTCGGCTGCATCGCGATCTCTGTGGGTGCAACGCCAGTGGGCGTTTTCCTGATGTTGCGACGCATGAGCCTCACTGGGGATGCCATGGCGCATGCGATCCTTCCTGGTGCGGCCATTGGCTATCTTGTTTCGGGTCTATCACTCGGCGCGATGACCATAGGTGGACTTATCGCCGGCATGGCGGTTGCGCTGCTCTCTGGCTTTGTCACCCGAATCACGGCCCTTCGCGAAGATGCGAGCCTTGCGGCCTTTTATCTGATTTCTCTAGCGCTTGGGGTGCTGATTGTCTCGACCCGTGGCAGCAATGTCGACCTGATGCATGTGCTCTTTGGCACCGTGCTGGCGCTCGATGATGCTGCGTTGGTGCTCCTTTGCTCGATTGCAAGCCTATCGGTGATGGTCGTCGCCGCCCTATTCCGACCTCTCGTTATGGAGTGTGCAGATCCGCAATTTCTGCGCTCGGTAAGCACGCTTAGCGCGGTCACCCATTTTATCTTCCTCACCTTGGTGGTGCTGAATCTTGTCGGTGGTTTTCATGCACTCGGTACGCTGATGGCGGTTGGTATTATGATCCTGCCCGCTGCTGTAGCGCGATTTTGGGCCGCTAGCATCGGTGGGCTCATCATCGTTGCGGTCGCCGTCGCCATCCTGTCGAGCCTAATCGGCTTGCTGCTCTCCTATCATTTCAGTCTGCCGTCTGGGCCGGCCATTATCCTCGTAGCGGGTATCGCTTACGTGGTGTCGCTGGTGTTCGGGACGGTGGGCAGCCTAATCGCGCGGGCTCGGCCGCGCCCTATCCTCGAAGCCTGAAAGGAAACACCATGACGACCCGCAGAGCCCTGCTCAATTCCGCATCAATCCTTATGACCATGTTGCTGGCTGGGCCTGCCGTTGTAGAGGCGAGTGAACCCATCCCGGTTGTCGCGACTTTCTCGATCCTCGGTGACATGGTGGAGCGCATTGGTGGCGAGCATGTAGCCGTTTCGACGCTCGTCGGTCCTGACGGCGATGCCCATGTCTATCAGCCAACACCAGCCGCCGCCCGCACCGTCAGCGAGGCCGATCTCCTCATCGTGAATGGGCTCGAATTTGAGGGCTGGATTGATCGCCTGGTTGATGCGTCCGGTTTCGATGGCACACGCGTGGTTGCTACCGACGGAATTGAACCGATCCCGTTCGAAGAGGAAGATCACCACGAGGACGAGCATCATGACGAGCATGCGCATGATGACCACAAAGACGAGCACCATGACGAGCACGCGCATGACGACCACAAAGACGAGCATCATGACGAGCATGCGCATGATGACCACGAGGACGAGCACCATGACGAGCACGCGCATGACGACCACAAGGACGAACACCACGAGGAACACGCGGAAGCCGAGGGGCACGACCACCACCACCACGGCGCCTTCGATCCGCATGCCTGGCAAAGCCTCGCGAGTGGTGAGATCTACGCCAACAATATCGCTGACGCCCTTGCTGCGGCCGATCCCGACAACGCCGCGAGCTACCAGGCCAATGCGGATGCCTATGTTGCGGAGATGAAAGCGCTCGATGCGGAGATCCAAGACATCGTTGCGGCCCTACCCGAAGAGGCGCGCACCGTTGTCACCTCTCACGACGCGTTTGGATACTTTGCGGAGCGTTATGGGCTGACTTTCGAAGCTCCGCAGGGGCTCAGCACCGAGAGCGAGCCCTCAGCAGCGGATGTCGCCGAGCTTATCGAGCAGATCCGTGACGAAGGTATTACGGCCGTGTTTGTGGAATCGATAACCGACAACCGCTTGCTCGAGCAGATTGCGAATGAGACCGGCGCCACGATTGGCGGCACACTTTACTCTGATGCCCTCTCTGGGCCGGAAGAGCCAGCGTCTACCTATCTGGACATGATGCGTCACAACGCGGCGACCCTCGCACAGGCATTAGGTTCTTAAGAACAGGGAAGGTGACAACATGGACACTCTAGACGCCCGTCTTCCCGTCACCGTGCTCTCGGGCTTCCTCGGTGCCGGCAAGACCACACTTCTCAACCGCGTGCTGAACAACCGAGATGGTCGACGCGTTGCCGTTATCGTTAACGACATGTCTGAGGTGAATATTGACGCCGATTTGGTGCGTGCGGACACCGAACTCAGTCGTACCGACGAGACCTTGGTGGAGATGTCAAACGGCTGCATCTGCTGCACGCTGCGCGACGATCTCCTCGCGGAGGTGCGACGCCTCGCTGGAGAAGGCCGGTTCGACTACCTGCTGATCGAGTCGACCGGCATCTCCGAGCCTCTGCCGGTCGCCGCGACTTTCGAGTTCCGCGACGAGGAGGGCGAGAGCCTGTCGGACGTCGCCCGCCTCGACACGATGGTCACGGTGGTCGATGCGGTGAACCTTCTGCGCGACTTCGCCAGCCATGACTTCCTTCGTGATCGAGGCGAGACCATGGGTGATGAAGACGAGCGCACGCTCGTTCACCTGCTAACGGATCAGATCGAGTTTGCGGATGTCGTGATCGTGAACAAGATCACTGACGCCACGCCCGAACAAGTCGACGCAGCGCGGAAGATCATCCGCAGTCTAAACGCGGACGCTCGCATCATCGAGACCAGCTACTCCCACGTTTCAGCAGACGCGATCCTCGATACTGGCCTCTTTGATTTCGAGAAGGCCCATGAGCACCCAATGTGGGCCAAAGAGCTCTATGGTTTTGCTGACCATGTTCCGGAGACGGAGGAGTATGGTGTCACAAGCTATGTCTACCGTGCCCGTCGTCCCTTCGAGCCGCAACGAATTCATGACGCTCTGAATGCTGCATTGCCAGGCGTGATTCGCGCCAAAGGGCATTTTTGGATCGCGACGCGGCCCGAGTGGGTGGTGGAGTTCTCCCTCGCGGGAGCGCTGTCGTCGATTAAGCCGCTCGGCACATGGTGGGCTACGGTTCCGAAAGAGCGTTGGCCGGATCATGAAAGCGCGCGTTCCTACATGGCGGCGCATTGGCAGGAACCTTGGGGTGACCGTAGGCAGGAGATCGTCTTTATCGGTTCCGGCATCGATTGGCCGGCTTTGAAAGCAAAGCTCGATGAGTGCCTCGTGCCCGAGTACCTCGCCAAGGGTCCCGACGATCTTCCCGAATTTCCAGACCCCTTCCCAATCTGGCGACGGACGGAGGCAGCAT
This sequence comes from Geminicoccaceae bacterium, assembly GCA_028285265.1. Lineage (GTDB taxonomy): Bacteria > Pseudomonadota > Alphaproteobacteria > Geminicoccales > Geminicoccaceae > JANQPX01. Next base: position 20,100 of record JANQPX010000066.1, on the reverse strand, counting down.
GAACGTTGCTCTTGACGAGGTCAGTCATGCGGCCGATGGCGTCGGCGTTGCGGCGACGCCGGAAGGTCTTTCAGCAATTCACGATCCGGGATGTGCCGCAGCGATCTGGCAACGTGATCCCTTGCCGAGGTTCCAGTCCTGGATTGATATGCTGGAGCCTGAGCGCCTGCCAAGATCGCGCGTGACCCTACGTCCAGAAGACGTTCGCGACGCTGCCTTTCAGATCTGCGAAGCATGCGGCACGCCCGATTGCGATGAGCGGCGGATGTTGATTGATGACACAGCGGCGTTAGCGGACCTGTTCGCAGACGTGATGTGTGCGCCTTATCTGCGGTTACGCTTGGACGTTATCTCGACGAACTCTTGCCGAAAGTTCCATGTTGACGTCGTGAAGGCGCGTCTCATCTGCACCTACCGAGGCACGGGGACACAATACGGCGTCTCAACAGACGGTGCAGAGCCTGGACAGATTCTCACCGTTCCTACCGGCGCGCCGATTTTGCTACGTGGCAAGCTCTGGCCTGAGAATCCTAGGTCTGGCCTACTCCACCGGTCACCGCCCATCGCCGGCACTGGCGAGACGCGCCTTGTCCTCGTCCTCGATCCAATAAGCGATTCGGTGAACGAGCCGGATCAAGTGTCCATGCACGTGCATTAATCAGGGAAGGAGATCCAATATGAAAACCCGCGCTGCTATCGCCTGGGAAGCGAACCGCCCTCTGGAGATCGAGGAAATCGACCTTGAGGGACCCAAGGAAGGCGAAGTTCTTGTCCGTATCGTCACCACCAGCCTATGTCACACCGATGTCTTCACCCTGTCGGGTGAAGATCCCGAAGGACTATTCCCCTGTATCCTGGGACATGAGGGCTGCGGTGTGGTCGAAGAGGTAGGCAAGGGTGTTACATCGGTCGTTCCAGGCGACCATGTGATCCCGCTCTACGTGCCGGAAGATCCTGACTGTCCTTACATCAAGTCAGGCAAGACCAATCTTTGCCAAACCATCCGAAAGACCCAGGGCGCTGGTGTCATGCCTGACGGGACGTCCCGCTTCTCTTACAAGGGCAAACAGATCCTCCATTACATGGGCACGAGCACGTTCAGTGAATATACGGTGCTCCCGGAGATTTCGGTGGCCAAAATCACCAAGGACGCACCGTTGTCCAAGGCATCGGTCATGGGCTGCGCCGTACCAACAGGCATCGGCGCCGTGCGTAACACCGCCAAGGTTGAGGCAGGAGCGACCGTTGCGGTCTTTGGTCTCGGCGCCGTTGGCATGGCGGTCATACAGGGTGCTGTTTTGAACGGTGCCTCACGGATCATCGGCATCGACATCAACACGTCCAAGTTCCCCCTGGCTAAAGCGCTCGGCGCGACCGAGTGCCTTAATCCCAAGGACTACAGCGACCCAATCCAGAATGTCCTGGTCGAGATGACCGACGGAGGTCTGGACTACACCTTCGAAGCGGTTGGGAACGTTGGTCTGATGCGCTCAGCGCTTGAAGCCTGTCACAAGGGCTGGGGCGAATGCACTGTGATCGGTGTCGCAGGGGCTGGACAGGAAATTGCGACGCGGCCATTCCAACTCGTCACGGGTCGGGTCTGGCGAGGCACGGCCTTTGGCGGTGTCTTGGGTCGCAGTGAACTGCCCGGTATGGTCGATGAATGGATGCGCGGCGACTTCAGTGTTGATCCCTACATCACGCACCACATGAAACATGACCAGATCAACACGGCCTTTGACCTCCTGAAAGCGGGTGAGTCGATCCGATCCGTCGTCCATTTCCAACCGAGCGACACCATGACGGTCAATTCTCTGCCTGGAAAAATCGTTCCGGAGTAACGGAGCGCTTTTGCATTCTTCGCGCGGGTAGGCGATCGAACCTGCCCGCGCGGCATCAATGACACCAATGAGGAACAGGGAATGTCGAGCGAAGACCGAATTCCTGATGCGTGAGGTCGATCGTCTAACGGCAGAATTGCGCAGATAGCTTGTCTCGTTGTATGCAGCGAACCGCAATGCGTCACATGCGGGGAGCCAAACGATGAAGGCCTTCGACGCGGGGGGTGTCCCCCCGATTACCTTTGGTGTGGGCCGACTCGAGCATGCCGGAACGATCGCCGCCAGACTGGGTACGGGCCCAGTGCTGGTGGTAGCCGACGAGATTCTGGACAGCCTTGGCGTTACAGCGCGGTTGACCGAGTCACTAGAGTACGCTGGGCTTGGGGTCGAGATGGCTGCTGAGATTGCCGGTGAGCCCAAAGACACCACCGTCGACCGGCTCGCCGCCCGGGCACGTGCGACAGGGGCTGGTGTGGTCATCGGCTTAGGCGGAGGTGCGGCCATGGACGCGGCCAAGCTCGTTGCTGGCATTGCGAGCGCCGACATGGCTGCCGCCTCCTATGCGCTCGGTGCCAAAGAATTCCCCGTCCTGACGGTCCCATCCATAGCCATTCCAACGACAGCGGGTACCGGGTCTGAGGTGACACGGACCGCCATCGTTTCCTCGGCCGAGGGGGCCAAGCTTTGGTACTGGGGCGAGGCGTTGATGTTCGACCACGCGATTCTGGATCCCGAGCTGACTGTGAGTCTGCCGCCACACATTACAGCTTGGACTGGTATAGATGCCATCGCCCATGCCCTCGAATCCGCGACGTCCCGTCAGGTTAATGCGGTTGGTCGCCTCTTTGGACTGCAAGCACTGGAGATTCTGGTCGAGGCACTGCCGCGCGCCGTCGCCGATGGAAACGATGTTGATGTGCGGGGAAGCATGCTCTGGGGGGCGACAACAGCCGGGCTTGCGCTCCACAATTGCAACACACATATGGGCCACAACATTTCCCACGCCCTGGGGTCTCTGGTATCGGTTCACCACGGTCTGGCGACAGGCCTGGCGCTGGAAGTATCGCTGCCAGAATTGGTGACGCGCCCAGAAGGGGGCGAGGATTATGCCGCTGCCGCTGAAGCCTTGGGTGCTTCGCGCAATGCCCAATCGTTACCCATCCGATTTACTGAACTGATGCGCGCTTGTGGAATTGGGCCTGAGCTACCCGATGCCTGTGCGGGGGTCACCGCCGAGGCGTTAGCCGCCCTGATGAAGGCGCCTGCCAACATCGGCATGGCGCAAAATGCTGCTTGTGATCTCTCTGACGCCGATCTTGATGCTTTCGCGGCGCAGATGGTCTCGCGCTTGCCGGAGGCGCGCGTCGCCGGCTGAACCGTCCCTGCTTTGGGGCTACGGTCTAGCAACGTCAGTGGGTTGGCGAGCTTGGATCGGTTTTTCAAGCCACTCATGGTTTAGGGCCTGGTAAGGAAGTGAGCTCAGCGGTCTTGTTGGCCAGACTTCCATCACTTCTGTGTTGAATGATGAAGATTAGTAATGTAATAACATTACACTTCTAAAATCCTAGATCATGCCTGACGTTGTCCGTCAAAAGGAGAGTACAAGTGTTGCTGAGGTCGATGACCATCTTCTTGACGCCGTACAACCGAACCCAACTGTGTAGCAAACTGCCGCCAGACAGTTTCTCGGGGCCGAGGAAGCGAGTCGTTATGGTCTTGGCGGAGCGCCGGTAAATGCTTGTTGCTGCGATCAGACAGCCAATCGTAATCTCCACGCTGACGTTGTTGGCGCTGGTAGCTGCGTATATTGCATTCGATCTTTCCCTATGGTGGGACAGGCTCGTCGCTTATAGCGTGGATATACAGCGTGACCTGCACCGGGACTTAGCCACAGCAGTGCGGGCGGTTGAGGCATCGGGCGGGACGGCGTTTTGGAGTTTGGTTGGCCTCGGATTTGTCTACGGTGCCTTTCATGCTGTCGGACCAGGACATGGAAAGGTGGTCATCACGACCTACCTTGCGACGCATGAGAGCCGACTTGCCCGTGGTATCTTGCTGTCGCTCCTGTCGTCTTTCATTCAAGGCCTGACTGCGATTTTGTTGGTTGGTGGCGTTGCCTTGGTCGCAGAACGCTCGATGCGGGAAAGTCAGAGTCTTGGTGTGCAGCTGGAGGTCATAAGCTATGGTCTGGTGATGCTTGTCGGCGTCTACTTGACCGGACGAGGACTATGGCGGCTCCGGGAATCCTTCAATCGACATGAGCATGGACATGGACATGGACATGGACATGGACATGGAGGAGAGCACACATCCTGTTGTCACGGACACGGTCCGAGCGCCAAGCAGCTCGAAACGCCAATGTCTTTCCGTGAGTTCTTTCCGATGATCCTGTCCATTGGCATTCGTCCTTGCAGCGGTGCCATCTTGGTTCTAATTCTTGCTTTTGCTTTGCAACAACTGCCCGCTGGCATCGCTGCGGTCGCAGCGATGTCGCTTGGAACCGGTCTCAGCATCTCGGCACTTGCAACTCTGTCTGTCTACGCACGACGGAGTGCCATCGCCTTTGCCAATGCCTTCGAGGTGGAAGGGCGGAGTTTAGGACGTTTGATGAATTTGGCTGCCATTATTGGTGGTGCATTGATCGTGCTTTTCGGCGGCACCCTTTTGGGCGCATCGCTGGCCATCAGCAATCATCCACTTTTGTAACCATAAGATCGCTGTTCGGAAGATGCTGATGCCCGAACCAGGGCATTCCTGGAGCTTCGATTTCTTCAGGAGGGCTATCACGGTAATTGGCATGTCAACGTCGCCAAGACCAATCTTGAGATCTGCGACCGGACAGAGAGCAGCATCTCATTCATTGTCTCCGCCGTTGGTTGCATCGGGACAAAGGCCCTCGGTGCTATTGCCGGCTTAGAGCATCTTTGAGGTCGCTTATTTTCTCCAAGGAATAGAACGGATAACAATTGATGCAGCTCTAAAGAAAAAATCGCATTTTTCAGGGAGTTAGCGTGCTTTTTTTGATTGCAGGCCGTCAGCCGTTACGCAATCTGTCTTCAGCTAATTGAATGAACAATAGGTCGGAGCGAGTCTATGGGGCTGTCGATGAACCATTTTCTTCGTATCAACGATGTGCCCGCAGATCCGCCCAAGCCCAAGCCAACCCCGCAATCGACAAGCACACCTGCCGTCGATGCCTCTGATCGCAAATTCTATGTCAAGGCCGCGGAGAACGGTAATAAACAGGCGCTGGAGAAATTTGATGCTGCCCTCTCTGCGCAAAGCAAACCTGCACCGCCAGAACCAGCATCAACGCCATCAATCCCCGGAGCGAAGCCGCATGGGAAGCCCGAACGTGCGGAAGATCCATCGGATCAAAAGTTCTACAACATGGCGGCGGATCGCCAGAACAAGATCATCGATCTGGAGAACCGTGCCCTCGACCTCAATCAGCAACTTGCGAATCTGCCGACGGACTCATTCAGCGGCTATGTTCGACCCGACCTCCAGGCTGAGCTGAATGATGTTTACGAGGATCTCGAGCCTTATCGAGATGCGGAACTCAAGACGTCGGTCCGTGAATTGAACAAGTTGGTACCTCCGAGCAAGGCTGACCTCGCACATATTCCTGAGGCGTTTCGCGAGGAGGTCTATGAGAGCGAGCTTAGAAAGTTTAACGAGGAACGTGCCGCTATCGCTGATGCGGCGCTTGCGGACTACACGAACCGAACCAATCCCGCAAGCGCAGACGGTGCTGATCCATTCGTGGACGAGCTGCTTCGGATTAAAGACGAGGCGACATTGAGGCCGACGGCCCCACCAACCAATCCGGCAGTCGCCGCCGATCACGGCAATTTCACTGATGCTGAGCAGATCGCGTTTTTGTCTTCTCTAGGGATTGATCTTCCCTCGGACCCCACACCAAGCCAAATGGCAGCAGCCCAAGAGCTGCTCCTCGCCTTGCCGCAGAATGTCGTGGCTCCGTTGCTCAATCCGGGGATGACGTTCGATTTTGAAGTGTCGCGTGGCGGTGTCGGTACGCCTGGCTTCTTGCCGGTCGGTCTTGGCGCGGATTTGACGGTTGCAGGCAGCGCAGAGCTTTCCGGGGTATCGGTTGGGCCTGGCTTCAATCAGACCCAAACCCTAACGCTTGAGCTGGATATTCGGGCTGACGCCGAAGCACGCGTCGGTACGCGTAAGACCTTGCTGCAACGAGTCATTAATCGGTTTGATTTACTGGACTCCATTGGCGGCCTTTCGCTTGGCGCTCAGCGTCTCCTCGATTCGTCACCCCTGCTGAAAGCGGCTCTTCAAGGAAAGGGCCTGCCGGTTTCCGTCAATTATCAGGAGTCGGCGGGCATTCGTCTCTCCTACGAAGCGGTTGTCACGCCGGAGCAGGGCGCTCGCATCGCGGATGGGGACATCACAGGACCAAATATCCTTCAACCGCTCGAGATGGATCAGGGTACATCGGTCTTGCTGCGCGGCAGCCTTCTCTCACAATCGACCCTTGGCGCGAGCTATAAGAAATTCAACGTCGAAGGAACGGTAACGGAACTGAATGGTCTCGGATTTGGCGTTCAGCGTCTCGATGGGGATCGTGTCGCGATCTATGCAGGATCCATCGACGCTGTCGAGAACGAGGCCTTCTTTGGGCGGAAGGGACTACCCGTCGCATTGCACGCAGAGAAGACCCTGGAAGAGCATGACTTGACCTATGCCGAGCTGGATCTCAGCACGCCTGAGGGGCAAGAAGCCTACGAACGGTTCATTATGTCAGGCCAAGTTCCCGACACATCGGTCGATGGCAGCATTCACGCTGGAACCAGGCAAGTCCTCGACTCCAGCCATTCAGCTTCGATAGCTCTCAGGCTTGGGCCCATCAGCCCGCGTTGGGAGATCAATAGCAGCAATACGAACTATGCTATGACCGAATTCGACGACGGCACGTTCCAGGTTGACGCCACCACCAGCCTGAATAGCCGGACAGTCCAGTTCAATTATCAACTCGATGAGAACGGTGAGGCGATTCCGGGACAAACGGGCGCCGTCGCTGTCTTTGGCGACGAGAGACCGACATTCTTGCAAAGCACCTTTGGCGGTTACAACGTTGATGGATCGCTGAGCGGCGACCAACAATTGCTGAACACTCTCGGCTCCGACGGTCATGTGCAGCTCACTTTTTCGCCTGAGGAATTGATCGAGCTGCGAGATCAGGCCCGCCAGTATGTGCATAATACTGCGAACTCAGAAGCTGAGGCCGAAGCCATCATCGCTCAGGAAGGTGGGAGCTTTGTCCAAGTTCTTGCTGCCCAGGATACGCCCGAGGACGTGGCCATCTTGATGGCTCGTTGGCATGACAGTGACTTCGTGTTCGAATTGCAGGGTGTTGCTCTCAACACCGAACAGTCTCTGCCTGGCGAGTTACAGATTCAAACAGCCACGGGGTGAGTCCGAAGGATCCGCTCCCCGGCCGATGAGGGCCTTCTCTGCGGGCCGATGTTATTGAGGATTCGGCGTGTTTTTCCGAACCAGATCTGGCGGCTTTGTAGTGCTATTGGAGCGCGCGTTCGCTTCAATCTGATGTCGACGCTGCTGGGCCGTCGCCGCATTCAGCGGCCATCCAGAAGGTCACCGACGCCCCCGAGGATCGAGCCTTCACCTTGTTGCCCATTGGCCGCTGAGAGCATGCGGCCAGCTAGGCGGGAGAAGGGAAGACTTTGGAGCCAGACGGTGCCAGGGCCGGTGAGCGACGCAAAAAAGAGGCCTTCGCCCCCGAACAGCATGGTTTTCACCCCGCCGGCGCGGGTGATGTCATAATCAACTGTGTCGGTCAGGGCGGCGAGGCAGCCGCTGTCGACATGCAGTGTTTCGCCGGGCGCCAGGTCACGCTTCATCAAGGTGCCGCCCATGTGAACAAAGACCCAGCCATCGCCCTCGAGGGACTGCATGACAAAGCCTTCACCCCCGAAGAGGCCGGTCATGATTTTCCGTTGGAAGTGAACGCCGATCGAGACTCCCTTGGCCGCCGCTAGAAAGCTGTCCTTCTGGCAAATCAGGCGTCCGTTCACGTCGGACAGATGGATGGGGAGAATATGACCGGGGAACGGGGCCCCGAAAGCAACCTTGGCCTTGCGGTGACCCTGGTGGGTGAAGACGGTGGTAAACAGGTTTTCCCCTGTGATCAGCCGCTTGCCGGCGCCGAGCAACTTTCCCATAAAGCTGCCGTCCGCCTGAGCAGCTGAGCCATCGCCGAAGACGGTCGTCATCTCGACGGCCGCATCCTTGTAGATCATAGCGCCAGCCTCGGCGACCGCACTCTCGCCCGGATCGAGCTCGACCTCGACATACTGCATTTCGTCGCCGCTGATCGTGTAGTCGATCACATCGGCTTGGCCACCTTGGTTGGCGCGGATGGGTGGCGGGCCTAAGGACAAGCTCAGCGGATCGATGGTACCATTGAGTACAGGAACATCACGGGCCTTTCGCCAATCGGAAAAGCCTTGGCGCCAACAAAGGGCGTCCCCATTGTTCTCAGCAAAGATGGTGGCGGTTTGGTCGTCAAAGGGCCCACTGCGTTCGCCCTGAACGGAAAAATACCAAGTGCTCATCAGGCGCTCCGTTTTGCGATGCTCCCTCGGCGTGATTTCATGGCTTGGGCGAGCCATCCGATACAGGCCCCCTCAAAGGACATGGCTGCCAACGTTTGGGCCGCTTGAGGGAATGCGGGGCATGGTTGGCGACCACGGCCGAGGGACCATGAGATGGTCAAGCCATTAGCTGGCTTTGGCGTTTGGACAGATAAGGGCGGCAAGAGGAGTGGGGAGTTCAGCGCCCAGCGTCTCCATATAGGCGATGAGCGCTTTCTCATTTTCATGAAGCTGACCGTCTCGGCCGATGCGGTCTGCCAGCCAATTCGCCTCCTGTTCGGTGACTTGCTGTGCCGATTGAATGGCGGCTTCCTGCCGGTCGAGATAGTCCTGATGCGGATCGGTCTGTCGGTAAGCCTCGAGGATGCCGCTGAAGCCACCGCTCACCATGCGTTTCATGAAGCCGCCGACATCAGTGCTATGGTCCTCAAGCCATTCGGAGCGGCGCAGTGCTTCATTGCGCGTGGGCGGCTTGTAGCCGAGATTGGCCATCAGGAAGTTGGCGATGGCCTTAACGAAGAGGTCGGACCAGCCGGGATCGTTCTCGGCTTCGACGGTGGCGTCGTTAAGATCGAAGAGCAGCTCGGCTTCGCCGCGGGTTATGCCTATCTGGCCGGCCCCGGCCCCTGCATAGAGGATACGGCGAAGGTAGGTAACATCACTGGCCGTAATCACACCTGGTTTAGCGTTGCCATGGCGCGTTGGGCCTTGGCCGGCAACAACCATCTGCTTTACGGCATCGAGCGCGAAGGTGATCAATTTTTCGGGGACGCTGGTTGCGATTTCAAGTGTCTTGATGAGGAGATCCAGCTCCAGTCGGGTTTCAATGCGGCCATCATGGCTGATCTTGCCGATGAGATCGCCGGCCTGGTCATCATCGATATAGCCCGCCGGTTTCCGATGTTTGACCAGATAGAGGGACTGGGCTTCGATAAAGAATTCGGGCCACTCCTTATCGCCTTCGGGGGCCTTGTTCGCGAGGTCAAAGAGGGCGTTGGCTTCCGTTTCGCTGACGACGCCGTCCGCGAAGACATGTCGACGCAGATGGAGGACGTCTTCAGCGCTGACCCGACCTTTTTCAGCGATGGCCTGAAGGCTCGATGACATGTCGACCATGGTGCACTCCGAAGTTAGGGCACCATGAGTGTCCTTTCGATGTTCTAATATTCCGCTAACAAATGGATTGTTTTGCTGCACTTGGGGCTAAGTGCATGACGCCTCAGCATCGATTGACTCATTGAGAGTATGGAGCGGCCAGAAGCCGAAGCAAATTTTTCGCTGTTACAAGTATATGCATTCGCATGAGCCCAGATTGAAGAATCTGACAAAACTAACTTGCGGAACTCACACGTTCTGGATGTTCCGATTCTTTCTCAAAGGGCTTGTTTTCTGCAATGAAGCGCGCAGCTAAGAGCAAGGCTCCCATCGTGAAGTCTTTACCATGTTCGCTGATCATCTCCGTTGAGAGATCGGCTAGTTTCTTGAAGAATAAGTCTTTACTAATTTCTTCTTGTGTCAATTGTTTTGCCATGACATCTCTCCCTTTGATGGCTCTTGTTTTGTCTATTTGAGGATTTGTTTTGGAAGCTCGATCAATGCTGCTAGGCCTTTGCTGCTGCCGATCGCGATGTAGCCGGCATCGTGGGACCATTGCAGTGATCCATTGGCGCCTTGGCCCTCCGTTTTGATCACCAACTCATCGGACTTGCTCAGCTGGGCGATGATGAGCATACCGTTCTCGTAGCCAGCAGCGATCAAGGCTCGGGTTGGATGGCAGGCGAGGGCCTCAACGGCCGCGAGGCTTGGCTTGCCCGACTCGAGAGAGGTTGGATGCGTGCCATTAGTTCGCCACTTGTCGAGTGGCCAGGCGATGATCCTAAAGGCGCCGCTCGTAGCCAGAACTTCGCTGTCGGCGGTCCAGGCAAGTGTGCTTATCGGGGCGGGGTAGTCGGGGAAGGTGATATGGTCTCTGCTGTCCAACTGCCAAACGGTAACCCCCGCTTTCTCTTGGCCGAGTGCTAGCTTTGCCTGGTCGGGACTCCAGGCGAGGCTTAAAGGATTTTGACAGGGTCCTAATTCGATCAACTTTTCAGGCGTTTGGTCGATTTTCCATAGCGTTACGTGCTCTTCCCCGGCCACGGCGAGCTGGCTGCCATCGGGTGAGAAGGCGAGTGTGCCGACGTTCGTCGTGTGCTCCAGGACCATCGGCTCGATCTCGCCTCGGCGAATCAGGATTACACGGTGATCGGCGGTTATGCTGGCGAGATCGCCGGTTTTTGGCACGTGTTCGAGCGCGATGATCGGAGCGTCGAGCGGTTTCGAAAAGGGTGTGCGTTCGCCACCGATGGTGAGGCTGGTGAGAGCACCGGATGCCTCACCGATGACGAAACCGTGTTTACCGTAAGCGGACAAGGCAACGGGCGCGTCGTCCTGCACGCTTATTCTGGTAACCGGCGGCAGCGGTTTGGTGCGGGGGAGAATCGACGAGCGACCATCCTCGGCGCTGATACGGATGCGCTTAGTAGCGGGTTCGGCGTCTTTCGTCTTGGCAATCGCTACCGATCCATCGGCAAGAGCAAAGGCAGCGGCGCCGTCGCTGTTGTCGAAAGTGAGATCGACGACCGGTGTGTCGAGTTCCCAGGATCGCCCAAGCAGACCAAATAAGCTGAAGTCTTCCGCTTCCATTCGATCCATTGTTTCCTCGGCTCCACGTTGGTGTTGGTATGCCGCCACTACATCGCCTTGGTTCGGGCAAGTCGCGATCAAGATTCCATCTGCTGCTCGATCTGTTGATCCAACGTCATCAAGTCTTCTGCCAAGGCATCCAGTTCCTGTTCACAGGCGTTGCAGGCGTCCGCTGCCTCCTTGTAGCTCGCTTCCAGCTCGGTTCGTTTTTTCAGAACGGTTTCGCTCTTGCCGATACGTTCGATCGTTTCGATGCAGGTCAGGAGTTCGATCTCGATGCCCGAGCGGATTTGTGTGTTGAGCAACTGCTTTGAGTTGAGCGCGGAAAGTTTTTCGACCAGGGCTATGCGCACCTGCATCAGGTCGGCGATGTCATTCATGGCTCGCCCTTCGGAAGATCAACACGCAGAGCGCGTGCCTCTTCGACTGCTGCCAAAATCTGCTGAAGACCGCCGATATCGGAGATGAAATGGGCTTCGGCTTTGTCGATATAAGATTGGAGTGTATTCCAAATGTCGAGGCGTAGCAGCTGCTGTGGATCGCCGGCCATCTCTTCAAAGGCCGTCAGGTGGAACTGGTGATGGAGGCCGATGCCTGTCACGACAAATTCGGCGAGTTCTGATCCATGGGTTTCGATGAAGGGAAGGAGGAGCGGATGGTCCCCAAAGGTGATGCCGCGTTTTTCTAGTTCGGTCTGCACAAAGCTCTGAAAGTGGCGCTGAAGGATGTGCTGGCTCTCACCGAGGAATTTGACGACGAACACCAGATCGCGTTCGGCACGCGCCATGATTTCGGCGGCGATGCCGAACGGCTTCGGTTGCAGTTCGTCGGGGAGGCCATCCATGCCACCCGGCCCCGTCATGGCTGACCTGCCTCAAGCCCGAGATGCCAGGTGACATCCTCGCCATCCCCATTGATGAAGCTATCAGCTGCGCTGGTTATACCTCTTGAGTCTTCGGCCTCGACGGCACGCCGCACGAGGCCGGCAAGCTGCCAGGCATTGTCGATACCGGGACTCTTGCCGCCGAAAAACTTGCTCGACGAGAGGGAGAGTTCAAACTCACCATGCCACTCGACAGTGACCGAGCCGATTGCTTTGCCGTCATAGAGCACGAGCAAGGAAAGCGTCTCGCTTTCCCCCGCACGTGGTAGGGTGCGTTCGGTCATCTGGATGGCATAGCCATTCACTGTCACGATGCCTGCCCCGATACGTTCAGCACGACACACCGAAGGGCATGTCAATCGCCGAAATTTTCCAATAGTGACCAAGTATATAATCACACGTCAACTGGTTTATGCCAAAATTGACAGGCAATAGAATCAATAATAAATCTTCATAGTAAGATTGTGATTTTGATGTGTTTCAATATGAAACACTATGTTTCAATAGAGCTGTACTAAAATGATACATTGACACAATTTCTGATTGCCGCATGCTCGCTTAACATATTGAAAAAGCGTAAAAATGGGCATCTGGCACGGCCCTTGCTTTTATTGTCTTCACGAACAAGTCGATCCGACATGGCAGCTGATGCGATGACGAACGGATCGCCGAAGAACGAAGGAAGGGAAGCTTTATGGGCTTTTGGTTCAGGGAAAGCCGCACCGCCCAAAACAGCAAGATGGTCCCGTCGAAAGATCGTCATGCCGAAGGTGTTGTTTCTTTGATCCCGCCTGATGTCGCAATCCAGGACCTTCGCCATCCCATCCGATCCGCTCGGTCTATTCGCCAGCCTCGACACAGCCATGCGCTCTCCTACCCGTGTGGCTGCTTCATGCTGCGAAAGGCTGAGCGGATCGCCGGTTCTTTCGCTGTGGGACAAGGAAGCCCATGGGCGAAACGCAATGGAGCAATAATGCTGGAGGACAGACCCAATGGCTGAAGGCTTGACCCTCAACAAGATTACGTCGCAGCGGGGAATCCCCGTTAGCGAGGCGGCAAAAAAGATCGCCGATCTGGGATGGAATCCATCCTACGTCCAGGAAGCGATGACGTTCCCGACCGACTACAAGATCACCAAGGCGCCGAAGGATCCGATGCGCCAGGTACTCCGGTCTTACTTCCCGATGCAGGAAGAAAAGGACAACCGCGTCTATGGCGCGCTCGATGCTGCCCTTCGCGGTGACATGTTCCGCAATGTCGAGCCGCGCTGGGTCGAGTGGATGAAGCTGTTCTTAGCGATCATCCCCTTCCCCGAAATCTCAGCGGCGCGCTCGATGGCCATGGTCGGCCGTCTGGCCCCGGGTGAGGATCTCCGGACCGGCTTCACCATGCAGATGGTCGACGAGTTCCGTCATTCGACCATCCAGATGAACCTCAAGAAGTGGTACATGGAGAACTATATCGACCCTGCCGGGTTCGACATTACCGAGGCGGCGTTCGGTAAGTGTTACGCCACGACGATTGGTCGTCAGTTTGGCGAGGGCTTCATCACCGGTGATGCCATCACGTCGGCCAATGTCTACTTGACCGTGGTTGCTGAAACAGCGTTCACCAATACGTTGTTCGTGGCGATGCCTTCCGAGGCAGCGCGCAATGGCGACTACGCTCTTCCGACGGTGTTCTTGTCCGTGCAGTCGGATGAGAGCCGTCACATCGGCAATGGCCACTCGATGTTGATGTCGATGCTAAAAGAGCCTGAGAATCATCAGCTCCTTGAGCGCGACCTCAAATATGCCTTCTGGCAGAACCACGCGATTGTTGATGCCGCCATTGGAACGTTTATCGAATACGGCACCACCAACCGTGATAAGAACAAAGAGTCCTATGCTGAAATGTGGCACCGGTGGATCTTTGAGGATTATTACCGGACCTACATGCTGCCGCTCGAGAAATACGGCATCAAGATTCATCATGATGATGTCCATGAGGCGTGGAAGCGCATCACCGAGAAGATGTATGTCCACACCGTCGGTCAATTCTTCGCGGTCGGGTGGCCTGTTAACTTCTGGCGCATTGAAGCGCAGACCGAGAAGGACTTCGAGTGGTTCGAGCACAAATATCCGGGTTGGTACGCCAAGTTCGGTGAGTTCTGGAAGTGGTACGCGAAGCTTAGCAAGCCTGGCCAGAAGGTCGTCACCTTCAATGAAGAGGTCGGCTATGTGTATCCACACCGCTGTTGGAGTTGCCTGGTACCTTGCCTCATCCGCGAGGACATGGTGGTCGAAGAAATCGACGGCAAGCTGCACACGTTTGCCCACGAGATCGATGCTTGGACGGTGAAGACAGCGTTTGCCGGTGAATATGAAGGCCGTCCAACGCCTGCTATGGGACGCTTCAGCGGACGGCGCGAATGGGAAACCTGCTACCACGGCTGGGATCTCGCCGATGCCATCGAGGATCTCGGGTTTGTCCGCACGGACGGCAAGACCCTCATTCCGCAGCCACATCTCCGTTTCGACGACAAGGATATGTGGACACTCGACGACGTCCGCGGTCACACCTTGCTGAGCCCGCTGACGCTGCTGCGCGAAATGTCCGATGCGGATCGCGAAGCGCATGTCGCCGAGTACAAGAAGGGCTTCGAAATCAATCCTTGCCACTGATTTTACCCCTGGGGTCAGACCGTTCGCGGTCTGACCCCGACACTCGCAGGCAGTCGGGCGCTTCTTTGCACTCCAGGTTGGGAAGCGGCCGATTGTCAGCAGGTGACGAGATGATCCGGCAACGGGTCAGTGTTCGAGACGACGACGTGTAGCCCCAGGGTCCGAATGGGGATTGGGCCTAAGACAAATCAAGCGTGGGGACGGATCGCTGATGAGCTCGAAAGAGGTCTATAACGTACGACTTGAGCCGGTTGGCATCGAGATTGAGGTCGAAGAAGACGAAACGGTACTGGACGCAGCGTTCCGCCAGGGGATTGCAGTGCCCCATGGCTGCAAGGAAGGTCAGTGCGCCAGTTGCAAGTCGATTCTCATCGACGGCGAAGTCGATCTCAAGAAATACTCGACCTTCGCGCTTAGTGACATGGAGCGCGATCAGGAACACATCCTTCTTTGTCGTACGCTCGCGTTCAGCGATCTCGAAATCGAGCTCCTGAACTATGACGAGGAGCTCCTCTCCCACTCCATCCCGGTCAAGGATTTTGATGCGGAGGTTACCGGCATCACGCCGCTTACCCATGACATCCGCCTCCTAGAAATCACGATCGACAATCCTCTCAAGTTCTGGGCGGGTCAATATGTCGACATCACCTTACCGGACCAGGCGATTACCCGCTCGTTTTCCATGGCAAATCCGCCGGGCGAGGCGGAGAAGCTTGCGTTCATCATCAAGCGATACGAGGGAGGAGCATTCTCCGGACAGCTTGATGGAGGACTCGAGGTCGGAACCGGACTCAGCCTCCGGGGACCGTACGGCACCTGCTTCAGACGGGAAGGACGAACCGGACCGTTGATTTTGGTAGGTGGTGGTTCGGGCATGTCGCCTCTTTGGTCGATCCTGCAAGATCATGTGGCGAGCGGCGAGGAGCGGCCGGTACGTTTCTTCTATGGCGCCAGGACCGAGGCAGACCTGTTCTATTTGGATGAAATCAAGGCGCTTGGTGAGAAGCTGCGCGACTTTCAGTTCATCCCGGCACTCTCGGATCTCGGCGATGACGCAGACTGGAGCGGCGAGCGTGGCTTCATCCACGAAGTGTTACGCGAGCACATCAACGGCTTCGATCTAGACGACGAGGGCGAAGCCTACACCTGCGGGCCGCCACCCATGATCGACGCGGTCATTCCGGTGCTACAGATCGGCGGCCTCGATGGCGACCGTATCTTTTTCGACAAGTTTACCCAGGCCAGCGGATAGCCTCCGCTTCGACGTTCAGCGGGCGATCCGCGTGCAAGAGAGCAAAGGAAGGGAAAGGGAGACAACCATGGCCACCAATCCAGCGGAAGTGAAATCAGGTGCTGCGGGTGCTGCGCAGTTCGCAGACAGTGACAGCCGCAAATATCGTTACTTCGAGCCTCGGGGCAAACGGGCAACCCATTACGAAGACATGACCGTCGACGTCCAGCCCGATCCCGAACGCTATCTAATGCAGGACTGGATTATCTCCTTCCCGGACGGCAAGGGCGCCTATGTCAAGGACGCTACAGCGGCCAAGAGCTCGAACTGGCATGCCTTCCGTGCCCCGGATCAGGAGTGGGAACGGACGCATTACCAACGTCAGTCGACTATCGAAGGGATGATCCAGAACGTTGTACAAAATGCTCGACGCGCAGGTGCTCCCAAAGCGTTCGATAATGCCTGGGTCAAGGTTTTGCAAAACCATCTCGGTGCCTGGAAACATGCTGAGTTTGGGCTTGGCACGTCGCTGATGCAGGCGCAGCGTTACGGTTACACCCAGATGATCAACAACGCTGTGCTCACAAACTCCAGCTACAAGCTGCGGTTCGCTCAGGATCTCACGCTCTATCTTGCAGAGATTGGCATGGACATTGACGGTTTCGATGACGATGCCGGCAAGAAGGCTTGGATGGAGAATGATGAGTGGAAGCCGACCCGGAAGGCGATCGAGCACATCATGGGTTCGGACGACTATTTGGAGCAGTACTTCGCAGCGAACATTTGCTTCGAGCCGCTGGTTGGTGAGTTGTTCCGTTCTGGCTTCGTCATGCAGGCAGCGCCGTCGAACCGGGACTTCGTAACGCCTGCTGTCGTCTCTGCAGCTGAGGCTGACTACGACCGCAACCTCGCGAACTGCACCGACCTCATCTACTTGCTCCTCAATGATGAGAAGCACGCCAAGCACAATAAGAAAGTGTTCGATGGCTGGCTAAAGACCCATTCGGCCCTCGCGCGCGAGGCCGCCAACAGCCTGCAGCCAATCTGGTCGCAGCCCCATGGCAAGCCGATTCAATTCACCGACGCGCAGGCGAAAAGCGAAGAGCGCCTGACCACCATCACCTCGCAGCTTGGCCTCGGCTAACGGCTTAGGGAGACGCAATCATGGCCACCCAGACCGGCGGATATCACAGTGACACCGTCTTCAAGAAAATGGACGAGATTGAGTTCAAGGACACGATCTCCCATCAGTGCGGCATCACCATGAACGATAGCGTCGAGGCGCGCGCGATTGCCGAATACATGGCCGACAAACCGAACGTAACCGTGACCTATCAGCCTGCTCTGATCCGCATCGATGGCGAAGGTACGCTGACGTTCGATATGGAGGAGATCAGCGACATCCTCGGCAAGGACATGACGGTCGAGACCTTCGAGGTGAACACCTCCACCCACTACGGCCGGATGGTGAAAGTCGATGACACCACCATTCGCCTCTACGGCAACATGGAAGAGATGTTCGAGTTCATTGAGTAACCAGCCATGCCGGCTGGCTTGATTTGACGGAGACTTAGGGCGGCGTCGGTGCCCAATTGGAGCCACGGCGTCGTCCATCGGGGAGGTATCGACATGTACAAGACACCCGACGGGGAAGAGATCTTCATCATCGACGGGCACACCCACATGTGGGATGGCACGCCGGAAAATCAGCGCAACATTCACGGCAAGCAGTTCGTTGAGTGCTTCTATGCCTATCACACGGCGCTCAGTCCGCCGGAGGAGCTCTGGACACTCGAACAGTTCAGTAAATATGGGCCACAGAAGATGTACAATGACCTGTTCGTCGACGGCCCCGACGACATGGCCATCATTCAAAGCACCTATTTGAAGGATTTTTACAAGAAGGGCTTCAACACCATCGAGCAGAATGCCGAGGTGGCGAAGGCCTATCCCGATCGCTTTATTCTGAACGGCTCCTTCGATCCGCGCGACGGTGAGCTGGCTCTCGACTACATCCACTACATGAAAGAGACGTTCGACATCCAGGGTGTGAAGCTCTACACGGCGGAGTGGAAGGGCGACAGTCGCGGCTGGAAACTTAATGATCCGAACGCATACCGTTGCTTCGAGCTTTGCGACAAGCTCGGCATCAAGAATATCCATGTGCACAAGGGGCCGACCATCATCCCCTTATCCAAGGATGCCTTCGATGTGCATGACGTTGACCATGCCGCGACCGACTTTCAGGGCTTGAACTGGATTATCGAACATTGCGGACTACCGCGTCTCGATGACTTTTGTTGGATCGCGGTTCAGGAAACCAACGTCTATGGAGGTCTTGCCGTTGCCATGCCGTTTATCCACGGCAAGCCCCATTACTTCGCCGAAGTGATGGCCGAACTTCTGTTCTGGCTCGGCGAAGACAAGCTCCTTTTTGCCTCCGACTACGCCATTTGGACGCCGAAATGGATTGTCGACAAATTCATGGCCTGGGAACTGCCGGACGAGATCAAGAAGGAGCGCGGCGTCGATCTTACGCTGGAAGGCAAGAAGAAAATCATGGGTCTGAATGCCGCCAAGCTCTACGGCATTGATATCGACGCCAAGAAAAAGAAGCTGGAGAACGAGACTATTGCCATCGCCGCGGAGTGAGACGATGAGCTCGGAACAAGCAGAGCGACGTCTCGCCGAGATATGGAGCAGGCTGAGTGAGGTAACCGACCCGGAGCTTGATGAGTCGGTCACCGAGCTTGGCTTCGTGGAGCGGGTGCAGGTCGATGGCGACGTCGTCGACGTCGACTTTCGCCTCCCGACTTACTGGTGTGCAGCCAACTTCGCGTTCCTTATGGTGGACGACATCCGCATCGCGGTCGAAGGTGCCCCTTGGTGCCAAAGCGTGCGGCCCCGATTGCTCGACCACATGTATGAAGATGAAGTGAACCGCGCTGCCGGCGGTGGCCGGTCCTTTAAGGATGTGTTCGACGATTTCGGTGCTGACGAGACGCTCGATGAAGTCCGGAAGAAATTCCGCTTGAAGGCATTTCAGCGCCGCCAGGAAGCGGTGCTTCGAGAACTGCGTCAACTCGATTTCGACGATCGCGCGATTGTGGGGATGGATGTGGCAACGCTCGAAGGTTTGTCGATGGCGGGCGAAGAAGGGACAAGGCAAAAACCGCGGTATCTACGAATCTTGCGTGAGTTTGGTTTGGTGAAAGGACCGAGCGATCCGGCCTTCGTGACAGCGCTAGGTGATTGCATCCCGGAAGACGCCTTCGAAACATATCTTCAGGAACTCCGCGGCGTGCGGATCAACATGGAGTTCAACGGTGCGATCTGCCGTGGGCTTTTGTCGACCCGTTATAAAGAGGCGAAGCTGGAAGAGGGGCAGGAACCGACCCTCGTGGACTTCATTCAAGGCCGTGTACCACCACGCAGACACACAGCATCGACGGCGTGAACCCGAGTGCCAGGCACTCATGCCAAGTAACAAAAATGAAGAGGGGAGGCATTGATGGCGAAGAAGCTTCTTCATGATGCGGATGCCCGCCGGGCGTTAGCACGAGGTGTCGAGCAGTTGACCAAGGCGGTGGCAAGCACGCTAGGTCCGAAGGGCATGAACGCAATGATCGATCTGCCCGTTGGCACGCCGATCGTGTCGCGCGACGGCGTCAGTATCGCTGCCGAGATCGAGCTTACCGATCGCTTCGAGAACATGGGTGCGCAGGTTGTGCGCGAGGTTTCATACCAGACCAACGAAGTCGCCGGGGACGGTACGACGACGGCGACGGTGCTGGCGAATGCGCTCATCCAAGGCGGCATCGACGCGCTCGAGAATGGTGCGAATGCGGTCAATCTCACGAAGGGTATCAATCAGGCGGTCGCCGTGATCATCGATGCCCTAAAGGCATCCGCGAAGCCAGTCGCCAACGGTTCGCTGAAGTCCGTTGCCTCGATAGCTGCAGGTGACACGGGCATAGGGGCAATGGTGGCTGAGGCAATCGAGCGCGTCGGCGCCGACGGGATCATCACCTCGGACTTCGGCGTCACAGTCGAGAACAGCCTTTCGGTCATCGAGGGTATGTCCTTCGATCGCGGTTACGTTTCCCATCACATGGTAACCGATGTCGAGAAGATGGAGGCGGTACTC
>JANQPX010000017.1 GCA_028285265.1 Geminicoccaceae bacterium | reverse complement strand
GTCGAGAACAGCCTTTCGGTCATCGAGGGTATGTCCTTCGATCGCGGTTACGTTTCCCATCACATGGTAACCGATGTCGAGAAGATGGAGGCGGTACTCGACAAACCGTACATCCTGCTTACTGACCTCAAGATTAAGCAGCCATCAGAGCTGGAAGGTATACGGGGCCAAGTCCGTGCTGCAGGACGCCCCTTGCTGATTGTTGCGGAGGAGATTTCGCCTGAGGTGCTGATGACGCTCTTGAGCGAAGATGGCAAGGGAAAGATCCTCGTGGTGCATCCCCCGGAATATGGTCATTGGCGGAAGGCGATGATGGAGGATCTGGCCATTCTCACCGGCGGTCGAGTGATCGCACGCGATCTCGGCGGGCGTCTTGAGAATGTTATGCTCGATGATCTTGGCCATTGCGAGCAGGTGAAGACCTCTAGCTCTGAAACGATTATTCGACGCGGGGCGGGCGATGCTACCGCAATTGCGGCTAGGCGCGCGCAGGTCACGCGGATGTATCACGAGGCTCCGCCCAATATCGAGCAGGACAAGCTACAGGAACGACTCGCCAAGCTCACCGGCGGAACTGCAGTGATCTATGCGGGCGGCGTGACACCGGTCGAGCAAAAACGACGCATTCAGCTGATTGACGATTCCCTGAACGCTGCACGAGCAGCTGCAGAAGAAGGAGTTGTCCCAGGAGGTGGCACTGCGCTTGCGCAAAGTGGACCAGCGTTGCAGGCACTACTTGGCCAGACAAATGGCGATATCGGTGCAGGCGTAAAGCTGGTGCAGAGCGTGCTCTCGGAGCCAGCCGCTTGCATCGCCGCAAATGCTGGACACGATCCTGACAGCGTGGTCAAGCAAGTGGTCCAGTCGCCGGCCGGCACGGGCTTTGATGCAACATCGGAGAACTTCTCAGACATGGCATCGTCGGGCGTGATCGATCCGGTCCGGGTCACCTATACGGCCCTTCAAAACGCCGCCTCGGTTGCGACCCTGGTACTGACGACGAACACGCTCGTTGGCGACATGTCCGAAGCGCCCGATCCGACCGTTGGCCCGGCTTTGGGAGGGGGCGCGGAGTATTTGGGAAGAGAGTGAGGCACAACAACGTGCGCTAGGGCCAACTAGAGATAAGGATGTGACGATGGGCGAATTGGGCTGATTCGAATGGGACACGGGGCGTTATCGATCAAAGAACGCAACTTGATCGAGATTTACTGTTCCAGCCAATTTAGCACCTCAGGACCTCCGCAGGAGGTGGTTTGGATCACTATTGGAGGCCTTGAGATGGGCCATCTGGGAAATGTCGGTTAAGGACGCGGAACTCACAAACGGGGAGGGATATCCCATGGGCGGAACGACACTTACTGGCAAAACGGCCATTGTTTCTGGCGGATCACGGGGTATAGGCCGTGGCATCGCACATGCCTTGGCAACCGATGGTGCGGATATCGCATTCTGCCACTATCGAGACGAAGAGAGAGCTTCGTCGACGGTGCGGGAGATCGAGGCATTAGGGCGCAGATGTTACGCGGCCGAATGCGATGTCTCGTCTGTCTCACAAGTACGGTCCTTCTACGACGCAGCGAAGTCGGCCTTGGGAGAGATTGATATTCTCGTCAATAATGCAGGTCACAATATCACGGAAAACTTTGAAGACATCAGCGAAGAGAGTTTCGACCGCATGCTGAATGTGCATGTCAAAGGCACATTCTTCATGGCCCAGGCTGTCTACCGCGACATGATCAAGAGAGGGTCTGGCCGCATCATCAACATCACATCACAGCTGGCATATAAAGGTGCACCAATGCTCACCCACTATGCTGCGGCAAAGGGTGCTAACGCAACGTTTACTAGGGCGTTAGCGCTGGAGTGCGCCGGGACCGGCGTGCTAGTCAACGCAGTTGCACCCGGTGTAACGCATACTGATCTGCTAACGCCGCTTGCGGATGAAGTCCTCGACACACTGAAGGCCGCGATCCCACTAGCTCGGTTTGCCGAGGTTGATGAGATAGCGCCAGCCGTCGCCTACCTTGCCTCGCCCGCTGGCAGCTTCTTCCATGGTAGCTGCATCTCTCCAAATGGTGGCGAGGTTATGTTCTGAAGCCACGATGATTAGTGGCCAACATAGCAGGCTACTGCGGCACCTTACTGTATTGGCC
This sequence comes from Geminicoccaceae bacterium, assembly GCA_028285265.1. Classification (GTDB taxonomy): domain Bacteria; phylum Pseudomonadota; class Alphaproteobacteria; order Geminicoccales; family Geminicoccaceae; genus JANQPX01. The sequence goes on along the minus strand of JANQPX010000017.1, from coordinate 24,690 downwards.
GCGAGCAGCGGCACCGGTCAGTTGGGGGAGAGACTGTGACGACCGAAACCGGTACTTTAGAAAATGTCGACGCCAAGACCGAGCCTTGCTTCAGGCTCATTTATCGGAGTCGCAGTCTCCTCCCTAAAGATCCAAAGGCGAGCGAGGCGGAACTTTCGGAAATCTTGCGGGTCGCGCGGCAGAACAATCAGCGCCAGGGTGTCACCGGTGCCCTTATTCTGTACGAAGAGAAAGGTCGCTTCGCCCAAGTTCTGGAAGGACCTGAGGAGACCGTCAAAGCACTGATCGCGAGCATCAAGAAGGATCCACGCCATGACAGTGTCGAAATCCGCGAGGCTGGCGACGTGTCGGCCCGTCTTTTCAGCCGCTGGGCGATGGCTCTCGTCCTCGAACACCATGAACCTGACCAGCCCCTTATTGGCACGACAGGCGGCATCGCCGAAGCAGCGCCCTGGCGTGTAACTGAGGAACAGGAGGCAGTGCTGACGCGGCTGCGTGACATGACAAGGGGGTACGGGCGAGGGTACTGAATGTTGCCGTTGCCAAGGCTTTACCAATGTGCCGTCGAGGTGACGTGAATTCGACTTTGGCTACGTGCTGGGACGAAAGATAATCGTCCGTTTGCAGTGAACCAGGTTCTCCAGCAAACTCTCCAGCGCAGCAATCGTAAAAATGCAGACGTGGAAAGTGGTAAAGAGACCGCGATAAGCATGCCCTCACCGGTAGCATTTTCTCAACTGGGCAATAACGAGATTGAAGCCCGTTTGCTAGTAGAGAGAAAAGATCCTTCCGATCGTCAACACTTCTCGAAGTCTATTGATGATGAGAGATTTGTTTGATCATCCCATCTTCCCTATCATCGCTGTTTGCAACTCTGGTATCGCCTGTAGCTTGAGCTGATCGCTAAGCGTGGTGAGGAGCGTTCTCACCCAATCCTCAGACGTATCGGCGGTAACGAAGACCAATCGCCCACGGCGGTCAGCTGTGGGCCAGGTGGGGAGCCAGAGAAGGGGTTGGATGAGGTGTTCGCGGCCATCGATCAGGGCAGGACGGTCTGGATGATCTTCGGTGGCAACGATGCCTTTCAGGCGAAGTAGGTCAGCGCCACGGTCGGCCATCAGAAGTTTCAGAAACACGGATAGTACGTTGCTATCCAGCGGCTGATCGATCGTGACGGCAAAGAACCTTACGCCGGCATCGACGTTGAGACGGCTCAGCGTTGTCTCCGGTAGGTTCATCCTGATGGCGCTGCCTCCCCGCCGCGTGGCTTCGAAGTTGAAGGCGGCTTCGCAGAGCCATCGGTCGATGTCAATGCTCCCATCAATGGGATCAAATAGACCGCTGTCGACCAGCCGGGCTGGGCCGATGTCACCGCCGCGGGCGCGAAGAATCGGAGCTGGCGGATTAAGGCTCTTTAGCGCTCTAGCAAGCTGACTGACCGACTCGGTCTGCGCCTGGTCGGTGTGGGTCAGGATGAATCGGTCGGCGACCGCGGCGGCTCTTTCGAAGTCTTGGGTGCCGGACCTTTCGGCTACAGCGGCGTTAATGACGTAGGTCGTGGCATTCAGGCGGTAGAGCGCGCCTAGATCAGGATCGCTCGCAAGAGACTGGAGAAGGTAGCGAGGAGCTTTAAGGTCGCTCGCGGCCAAGACGATGTGGCTCGCATGATACGGTTCTTCTATTGCCTTGAGCCATGCAGTGATTGCATCGCTGTTCCAAGCAACGGGAAGGGGGTTAGCGACACCGTTTTTGCCTTTTTCATCGACGATCAATGTGTCCTGGGCATCCGCCCGCTTGCCGAAGTTCCGGAGCAGTGTCGACACGCCAGTGCCCTTGCTGCCGATGACAAGAGAGAGTTGGACGGGCCGCATAATCAAGCCGGATTGTTGCTCGTTAAACGTATTACGGTTCATGAGCGTGACAGGATCACGCACTTTCGGATTGAATTTTGAGAGTGGCTTGTCCTGGTAAGCGCTACACATTTTCGGATCGTCAGCGAGCGAGCCCGTACTGCTTCATTTTGCGATAGAGTGTGCTGCGCGAGATTTTCAGAGTTTTGGCGACCAGCGAAAGATTCCCGTCGCCCGCCTCGATCGCCTGTTCGATCGCCTGCCGTTCGGTATCCTCAAGACTACCGCCACCGTCAAGCGTCAGACGGACCTCATCCGAATCGCTTGGCCCGCCCATTTCCTCAGGCAAGTCATCAAGGTGAACCGTCCGCTCCGTGGACATAAGGGTGAGGCTTTCGATCAGGTTCCGAAGTTCGCGCACATTGCCGGGCCAATCATGATGGCGCATGGCATGGCGGGCTTCGGCTTCGATGGTCAAGGCTTCGACACCATATTTGGCGGCGAACAGGTGGTTAAAGTGATCGATCAGCTGGTCGATATCGCCCAGCCGTTCGCGAAGTGGCGGGATCTCTAGCGTGACGGTTGCGATCCGGAAATAAAGGTCGCGGCGAAAACGGCCGGCTGCGACCTCTTCCTTGAGGTTGCGGTTGGTGAGTGCCACGAGGCGGACGTCAACCGGGCGAGGCTTGCCGTCGCCAAGACGATAGACAGCACCTTCTTCAAGGACTCGGAGGAGATAGGGTTGTAAGTCGAGCGGTAGCTCACCGATTTCATCGAGGCATAGGGTGCCGCCGCTCGCGAGTTCGAACCTGCCGGCCCGACCTTCTCTTGCAGCTCCCGTGTAAGCACCAGCGACATGCCCGAAAAGCTCTGCACCCAGGAGATCCTTGGAGACGGCGCCGCAGTTGAAGGCAATGAAGGGGGCCTTCGGATCGTCCTGACCGGCGCTATGGATCAGCTTTGCAAACAGCTCCTTCCCAACCCCGGTTTCGCCTTCGACGAGAATAGGGATACGGCTAGAAGCCGCGCGCTTCGCTTTCGCGATGGCATGGAGCAGGCGCACGCTCTCGCCCTGAATTTCAGGATGTGGCGCCGTTGGTACGTTGAGTGTCGGTTTCAGTGGGCTGGGCTTTTTGTGAGATCGGCCTTCGGCGGCGTAAATGAGCATGGCGCCTGACATATCGCTACCGATTCTGAGCGGTCGGACCCAGGCTGGGCGAAGAGGCTCAGGCAGACGATCATAGATCTCCTTCTCGGTAGCGGCATCCCGCAGGTCGATAAGGCGATGGCCGAGGTTCAGACCAAAGCCGTCTTCGGACCCGGCGGGTTTCGGGATCGATGAGCCGTTCAGATGAATGACACGGCCATGACGATCGAGGATGACCAGGCCGTCAGCGCCATCAGTGACCGGCATGGAGGAGAGGCATGCCTCGAGCAAGCGAAGTCGCTCAACTCTTGCATGCTCGCCCAGCGCAAGTTCGATTTTCTCGGCAGCGAGAACGGCAAGGGCGATATTGTGTCTGCGGAAGATCTCAGGTGGCCCGGAAATGTCGATCAGACCGATGACGCTTTGATCAACCGGGTCGCGGATCGGGGCCCCTGCGCATGTCCAGCTCTTGATGCCTTCGCAAAAATGCTCGGCCGCATGCACAAAGACGGGTTTGCCCGTCGAAAGCGCCGTGCCAATGCCATTTGTTCCGACAACGTTCTCGTTCCAATGGCCGCCTGGCTGCAGTTTGATCTCTTGCCCGGCATCGAGCGTACGATTGTCTCCCCGCGTATCGAGAATAACACCGTCCTCGTCGGTCAGCACCACCATGGCCGACGTCTCTTCGAGGAGATCTGCGGCATGCTGCAGCGCGTGGTCGGCAGCGGCGAGCAATTGTTGGCGCTGGCGCTTGTTCCGATCGAGTTGGTCGTCATCGATCACAAGCGGAGTCGCTGATGCGTGGGCATTCACACCGGAGGTCGCACTTCGCGCCCAGGAATTTTGGATAACATCCCGCACTTGCTCATCGCTGCCGGGCGCATCGCCGGTCAGGAAGTTCTCCCAGGCACGCATGGTTCGTGTTTCGTCATAGGCGACGCGGTTGCGCTCAGCCGTTGGCTGGATGTGGCTGGGCTTAGCACGTGCTGCTTTGGGCATCATTGCCACCTTGCGGCCATTATTCGTCTCGTCCGATGCCTAACCGTTTGGTTAGAGCGTCGATCAGATCATCCTCGGAGAACGCAGAGGTGATCGAGCAGCCATCAAGATCGGCGAGCTTGGTGCCGAGTTCATTGTCGATGAGCGCAAAGAAGCCATTCTCCTTGGTGGCAAGGACAAAGTGCTGACTTCGCCGCGGCCCCCGGATTTCCCCGAGGAAATGCAGCTGTTTGCTGGTCTCCTGGTCGGCGACGACCACGCGCCCATTGACACTTATGCGCACGTAAGGCCTTGCAGTTTCTCGTGAATCGATAACGCGACCGGCATGGATGATCAAACCTTCCGGTTCAGGCGTTGGCGCCTGTTGTGCCTGGCTTTTCAATTGTCCACCGGTCAGATGATCCATCATCTTGTGGATTGTGCCGCGGTTCTCCTGCAGCACCCTGCGAGCAGCCACGTCCTCGCGACGCGGACCGTCGCGTTTCGAAATAATGTCGACCATTGCCTCTCTCCCCGGTGTCAGGAGGCGCGTGCCGTTGGCCGGTTTTGATTTTTCTTAATTGACCTTTCGGTATTGAGGAGAATCGTATCGCATTTGATGAAAAGGCGCCAGTTAAATTCCGGCAAAGTGCAGATGTGCCACGCGCTGGAACCGTTGAGCCCAGCGAGCTTCGTGGGAGAGGACGATGATCTTCGGAATGTTAGACGGGCTTTGTCAGCGAGGCCGCTGACAAAGCCCTTTTGGTGTTCAATATGTCTATTTGACCGCAGCGAGATGCTCGATCGAGAACATGAACTCGGTGTCGGTTAGAGGGTGGTGGCATTCACGGCAGGCGGTGGTGTCTTTGCCGAGGTTTTCGCCCGATGTACTGAAAACTTCGAATTCCCAATCGCCGACTTTCAATTCATCGGGGTACTGGTCGTCCCAACCCGTGCGACGTTCCATGACGGCTATCGCCTTGAAATCTCCCGATACACGTCGTCCGATCTGGCTTTCCAAGACTTCGCCATCACTATCCTTTAGGGCGGCATAGAGCTCTGCAACAAGGACCGAACCGTCAGGAAGCTTGCCATCGCTTTGCACGCCGCCGAGGGCGATGTCATTGGCGTAAATTTTGATTGTCTGTTCGTCTTCTAGGAAACGATCCCCCGTAAAGTAGAGTGTGAAATTCTCTTTGTAACCTTCTGGAAAGTCTAAAGCTATGTCGTCAGCAGCAATGAGTGGTGTTGCTGCCACTCCCACCATGAGCGCTGTCGTCATTGCGAGTTGTTTCATTGTTGAGCCTCCCTCCTGTTGCATGGTCTCTTGCCGAATTCGGCATGGGATACGGTAGCGATTATGCCAAATGTTCTATATAATGACAATTATATTGGTTATAATTGCCGATAAAGATCTTGGATGACGTGTCAAATCATATTGCCAATGCTGTCCGAGCGGAAAGGATTGTAGCATTATGCTGAAGGCCAAACAGCGCGGCAGGACCTGGGTTGCGATTGGCGCGAGCATTGATCTGAGCTGGCTGACTGGTGCAAAAGGATGTCATGACGACTCGCGATGATATCCTTATTCAGCTCCGACGTGGCAATCTGACCACGGCTGAGCTAGCTCGTCATTTGGGCTTGAGTCGAAATGCCGTGGTCTTGCCACTTGAGCGATTGGTGAATGAAGGGTTGGTTCGACGTGCTGCGTTGCGTCGATCGGGTCAGGCGGGCAAACCTGCGCATGAGTTTGAAATTGTCCCAGGCCATGAAGATACCGTCTCATCGGCCTATCGGCCTTTTGTCGAGCTGATGCTAGCGGTCCTTTCGCGAGAGCGATCGCGCGACGACATCGAAAGGTTCATGATGGACGTCGGCCGTGAGATGGCAGATCACATGCCGCCCATGACCGATGCGAGTTTCGACGATAGGCTAGCTGCCGCTCGCTCCGTTGTTGATGATCTTGGAGCTGGCACTGAGCTGATCGTTGATGATCAGGGCTTCATTGTGCAGAGCCGAAGCTGCCCCCTTGCAACCGCCGTTCGAAAGCAGCCATGTGTCTGCAAAGCTGTCGCGGCGTTTTTCGAAGCGGCAACAGGGCGAAAAGCCTCTGAACGCTGCATTCGTGAGCAAACGCTGACTTGCCGTTTCAAAATCGAAGTATGAGCCTCTCACTTCGATGCATTTGCGGCAGCGGGTTGGTCCTTGCGAGCCACCGAATTGGTTGACGCGATCCAAGAGCATTCGGTCCGTCGGCCAAGCCGGCCAGCGGACCAAACCTTATAGCTCTGCTGTCGCTGAGGATGCTCGCCCGGCGAGAACAAGGGACAGCCCCTTTTCGGCGATCGACGCTGCCAACAGCCTTAGGAGGTCTTTGCTGGCAGTAACAACAATATGAGGATCGGAAGACCGAACATGACGGTCGCGATCATCCAAAGATGGGGGTTGCGACGCTTACTCTCAGCGAGTCGGAATGCTGACCATCCCAAGAGAAAGACAATGAGGAAAGCGATCATGGAGAGGATTACAATCATGTTTACGACTCCAATCATCGCGCCGTTCAAGTCGATAGGTGATCATTTCTGATCGGCTCTGCAAGGGCCGCCATCATCTTCGGTCGCGACGGATCAGGCCAGGAATTGATCGACGCGCGAACATCGGTCGGATTGGTCTTAAGCCTTGATAAAGGGGACGGCTTGACCGATGACCCGCCCCCTTTGGTTAGCAGGAGATGGACACGAACACGAGGCCGTTAATCTCCTTGTCCTAGTCGCCCAAGCTTCGCGTCAGAAACGATAGGCTAAACCGACCTCGACCTCTGCACCGTAGTCGGCCCCGGCCTCGTCAAGAAGAGGGCTGTCCGTTGCCTCTGGGCCAAAGAACTCGATGCCGCCTTCTCCGAGAACAGTCCAATGCTCAGTCAGCTCGAAGTCCATGTTCACGCCAATGCCGTAAGACTTCAGCCCGGCGCCCGGGCGATAGGCATCGAACTGGCTGTTCTGGGCCTCCTCTGGGGTGATACCAAATTCGGTTTTGAGGTGACGTTTGTTAGCAAAGCTTATGTCGGCTTGCGGCGCGACTCGAAGGCGATCGTTCAAAAATTCGAACGCGTAGCTGGCACCTAGAAAGGTCACGAGACCTTTTCCTCGTCCGAGCAGATCCTGCTCAAGAGCAAATCCGAGTGTCAGATCGCCGATATCATAAAAGAGACCAGCATCCAAAACAGCGGTATCTTTGATGTCATCTAGGCCTTCAAGGGCATCATTCGCGCTCTCTTCGCGTCCCTCTTCGAAACTGACACCAGTTTGCAGCCGAAAGCCGCCAGGAAGCTGCCAGACCGCGCCGCCTGCTAGACCGTTGAGATAAAGCCAGTCCTTGTACGTCACTTGTAGCAGCGGCAGGATATCGACTTCGTAATCGTCGGAGCCCTGGTAGTCGGGCTCGTAGGAGACCTCGACGCCAAGTGCGATGTCGAGATCGTCCAAGATCGCCGTTGCCGGACCGTCAGCATCCGCCGCTGCCGTTGACATCAAGCTCATGATGAGCGGCATGGAGAGAAGTCCAATCGTTGTGGTTTTCATGTGTAGCGCCTTCTTGCATAGCCTTGCTGTTGAATGGCATCCGTGGGCCAGGCTATGGTCGCGCTCTCTCCAGTCGAAAGGTGTGTTTCTTCAAATGGTTCTTACGCTTCGTCGCCACGTCGACATTGTCCTTAGGACGGTTTCGTGCCGCATGAATGGCGTTCGTGAGCCATGAACAGAGATTCCCCCAAGATACTCGTCGTCGCCATCGCCGCATGCTTTCTCGGCGTCATTCTTGCTTTGGTTGGTGCCGAGCTCCCCAACGACGCTACCTTTGGCGAAGCGCTTCTCTTCTGGCTGACGATCACCTGCACCGCCGCCTTTCTTTTGACAGCGATCGACATCACGATCACCCGCCTTTCGATCGATGTTGGTGTTGCGATGTCTCTTAAGACCGTCCTCATCGGTGCCGTGACAATCTTCCTGGTAACGCTACCCATCGCTTTGATGTGCCTTTCGATCGAGGGGCTTTTGCCTGACTCGGATAGCATGTTCGCGACACCGTCGGCCGTCGACTCCACGCCGCCGCTGGTTTGGGTCTGGGCTGATCAATATCTGAATTTGCTTCCAGCCATGGCGGGATTTTGGCTCTTGATCAAAGTGCTGGATTTGGCGTTTTCGATGGTTTCTGACATGCAGATCCAGCCACATAAGATCGAGACGACCAGCAGCGACGGTGCAACTGACCAGGCCGTTCAACGAGGGCAGGGGGTGTCTGCATTGGTGCGGCGCTTTCCAGAAATTTCGGGCCAAGAGCTCTTGGCTGTTGAAGCTGATGAGCACTATGTCCGACTTCATACGGATGTTGGCAGCAAGCACGTGCTGTATCGATTCCGCGATGCGCTCAAGGACGTCGAAGATCTTTCCGGTCTTCGGGTTCACCGATCTTGGTGGGTAGCTGAGGATGCGATCGAGGCATTCGATCAGAGTGCCTCGGGCTTCGGTCTCAAACTAAGAGGTGGACTGAGGGCGCCGGTCAGCCAGACTTACCGGCGTGATGTGGAGAAGACGATCGGGGCGAGATCACGTTCGAACTGACAAAGGCGCGACGGTGTCGATTCCAAGTCCGAATCGCGATCGCTGGTAATGCACGATGCATTTTCGATGACTTCACCAATGACAATGTTCATTAGCGCGTCTTCTTGGAAGATTTGTCGATGACCAACGACGCATTCTCGATCGCTGATGGTTTTCTACCAAGTCAGCGCAGTCGAGCAATCGGTCTCTTCTGGGAAGCGTTCAAAAGCAAACTCGAGTTGCTGATGAGGCCTGATGAAAAGGCGCTTCGCTTTTTCGATATGGCTGTCGATCCAAGATATGCGATCAGCGCGAGTTCAGCCGATGGGACGCTCTTAGGCGTTGTGGGCTTCAAAACCAAAGATGGTGCTTTCATCGGCGGCGGTTTGAAGGAGTTGTGCGACGTTTATGGAGGCCTGGGCGGCCTTTGGCGCGGCCTTGCCCTTTCGGTTCTTGATCGTCCGATTGAGCGAGACACGCTGTTGATGGATGGTATTTTTGTCAGCAGCGACATGCGTGGTCTTGGTATCGGCTCTGCTTTGTTGGCCGCGATCAAGGATAGGGCCCGGGCCGATGGCTATGCCAAGATACGACTGGACGTCATCGATACGAATCCACGGGCCCGCGCCCTCTATGAGCGTCAGGGATTTGTTGCTCTGGAGACCGCAAACATGGGACCGCTTCGGCATATCTTTCGATTTCAACAAGCAACCACGATGATCTGCAGGATTCGATAGGCTAACGGCCCTGTGTCCAATAATCCATCGGCATCAATGGATGGCGCGTTGAGCGTCCGTGTTCAACGGCGTCTATCGGCCTCCTGAGACATCGAGGATCGCACCGGTACAGTAGGAAGCGTCGTCGCTACAAAGCCAAACGATTGAATGTGCCACTTCCTCGGCAGTTCCCGGCCGGGCCAAGGGAACGGTTCGTCCCAGGCGTTGCGCTCTATCCGGTTGCCCGCCACTTGCATGGATGTCTGTTTCGATTAACCCGGGGCGCACACCGTTCACGCGGATTTGCAGCGGCGCAAGTTCTTTTGACAAGCCGAGCGTAAGCGTATCAATCGCCCCTTTGCTGGCGGCGTAATCAACATACTCGGCAGGCGCACCAAGCCGCGCGGCAGCCGAAGAAACCATAACAATTGCACCTTCCTCACCCGTTTTGCTCTCGGGCAGCCTTCGTGCCGCTTCTCTCGCAAAAAGAAATGAGCCCAGGACATTTGTATCGAACATCGACTTCAGCCGTTCGAGAGGCATATCGGCGAGCGGTGAAGGTGGTCCAACGATCCCAGCATTGACCACGACAACGTCAAGACTGCCAAAGTGTTCGATCGCGGTGTCGAAAGCTCGCAAGACGTCTTCTTCGACCGACGTGTCACCTTGTATCGCCTTCGCTTTTCCCCCGAGGGCTTCGATCTCCTCAACGGTGGTATTGGCTGCTTTTGCATCAGAGCGAAAGGTGAAAGCGACCTGCCAGCCTTTCGCGGCCATAAGCCTTGCTGTCGCGTTACCTATGCCGCGAGAACCTCCGCTGATGATAGCTGTTTTTGACATGGCTCATTTTCCTCCCCTTTTGCCTTCAGACCTTTGCCGAATGACAAACGAAGTGCAAGCGTAGGCGCTCGAAGTCGATGGTCTAAAGGCCGAGACCTCGTCCACCCACCAATTGGTTTTTTGTCCGGTCTGGAAGTCAGAGCGCAGTAGCGGAAGATGCGTTGATGGGATTAAGGTTCATCTCGCCAATGCTTTGGAGTGGCGATCGCAGATTTGGTAACACACCGCAGGTGTGACAGAAGACGCTCTGCATGCATTAAAGTATCTTCAAATAGCCGGATCTTATGATGAAGTTCAGAACCGATATAAAACGCGATTGGCCGATTTACTGGCTGTCGGTGCGCTAGGAATGCCCTATCGGACACCAAAACTGACTCTTCGCCGACGCCGTCGATCGACATCTTGAGACTTCTTCAGAGGTCGTCATGTTTGACGATTTTTTGTTGTCTCCAGACGTGCAACATGTTGACAACATTGAATTTCATGATCATTTCGATGATAGTGAAGGTCCTAGATCAAAAAAGGGGCAAAGGTGATGTATCGTCGTGCGCTGGACCGCTTACAGGCCCACGGCATCAAAACGACCAAGCAACGATTGGCGTTGGGCCGTTTACTGTTTGAAGGTGAGCATCGTCACGTGACCGCCGATCAGGTCTACGAGGAAGCGAAGACTGAAGGCGTGGCCGTGTCGCTGGCGACGGTTTACAACACGCTCCATCAGTTCGCGCGTGCTGGTTTGCTCCGAGAAGTTGCTGTTGATCTGGGGCAGAGCTACTTCGACACCAATACATCGAGGCATCATCATTTCTTTGACCCCGAATCGGGCAAGCTTATCGACATTCCCGAACACGAGGTCAATGTCGATAGGCTGCCAAAAGCACCTGACGGTCACGGCATCGACAGCGTTGAGGTTATCATCAGGTTGGGTCGTAAGAGAGACGAGCCGGTCTGAGTGCAGATTTAGCGAAGTCTTTAGGCGCATGGAATGGATCGGCTACTGCTTGATCTGCTTTGACGTCGAGATGCAGGACGTCTGGACTTATGCAGCCCCCGCTCAACAGCAAGACGACTCAATGGACCATCACGACAATTTCTCGAACAACATCTTGAACGCTTTCGCAGCACCGCCGCGTTGCCGAACTTTCTTGGCGTCTTCAAGATTGACCGAATAGTCTCCGACAAGAATGAGGCCGACCATCCCCATTTGATAGTGGGGCAGGCAGATATAGCCGTAGGTTCCCTCGACCGTGAAGGTAATCTCGATCTCCTCGTCCATGCCACCATTCCAAGGTTCAGCACCTTCGGGAATCACGCCGCGCTTGGAAGCGCTATTGTGACCGTTGTCGATCACCTTAAAGAGCACGCTGTCGCCAGTATCGATCTTGAGGATTGGCGGCGTGAACACATTGGCATCGTTGGAATCGTCAGGATTGGCGTTGCGCATCTCAACGACATGGGTTTCGCCAGCAATGGCCGTGACTGCATCCGACAATAGCGCGGTGAATCCAAGCACAATGAAGCGTACAAGGGCGAATTTCATGGAACGACTAGACCGTGGCAGAAACAACGATGCTGCCATCAGCACTGCTGAAGAGTTCGAGTTTGACGCCATAGGTCGCTTCCACTGTTTCGGATCCAAGGATGTCCTCTGGCGTCCCGATTTCGACCACTTGTCCTTCACGAAGCAAGATGAAGCGGTCGGCGAAGCGGGCAGCGAGATTGAGATCATGAAGTGCGACGATGGTGGTGATCTCACGCTCGTAGGTCGCGGCACGGATGACCGACATGATTTCTAGTTGGTTCTTGAGATCGAGAGCGCTAGTCGGCTCGTCCAACAGGAAGACGTCCGGATTGCGCACGAGAGCCTGGGCGATGGAGACCATCTGTTGCTGACCACCAGAGAGATCGCCGACGTAGGAATCTGCGAGATGCTCAATGCCCAACCTAGCGAGAAGTTTTTCGGTCGTCTCGATGTCATCATCGGCGATCCGCCAGCCACTGAGGTGCTTTCTTGCGATCAGAACAACATCGAAGACAGTGAGCGCGGCCGAACTTGCCGTAGATTGCGGCATGTAACAGATGCGTTTCGACCAATCGCGACGATCGACAGCTGTCATATCGTCATGATTGAGAAATACGGTACCTGAGGCTGGCCGAAGCATGCCGGCGATGCAGCGAAAGAGTGTCGATTTGCCTGCAGCGTTAGGTCCAATGAGCGCGATTAGTCGATCTGTCGACGCGATATCGAAATGGACATCATAGAGGACCGACTTACCCTTGCTGTAGGCGAACGAGAGGCCTTTTACGTTCAAGCTCATCGCCAATTCGCCCGCCTGGTCGCGAGGATCAGGCTCACGAAAAAGGGGATGCCGATCAGCGATGTGATGATTCCGATTGGATAAATGATACCGGGCGTGATTGTTTTACTAACGATCGAGGTCAACGACATGATCAACGCCGAAGAGAGCATGGAGAATGGTAGGAAGAATCGCTGATCTTCACCAACCACCATACGTGCGATATGGGGACCAACGAGGCCCACAAAAGCGACAGTGCCGACGAACGCAACGGCCGTTGAGGCGAGTAGCGAGATGGCGACCAACATCTCGACCCGGATGCGCTTGACGTTGACGCCGAGACTCGCTGCCTTGTCGTCGCCCATACGGAGAGCTGTGAGCGACCACATGCGCCAGACGAACAGGGGCAATGTCACGCCAAGAATGGCTAGACAGACGCCGATCTTGGTCCAGCTCGCGCGGGACAAGGAGCCCATCATCCAAAAAACGATCTGCGATAGCTGCACCTGTGTTGCTGCATACTCCATCAGTGAAAGAAGCGCGCTGAACGTGAACATGAGCGCGATGCCAACCAGCACCATGGTTTCCGACGTCACGCCGCGCAGGAAGGTGAAGGCGTAGATCACGAAAGACGTCGAAAGCGCCAGCACGAAGGCGTTGGCGGTGACCAGGAAGGGGCCGGCGATCGGAATGAGGTTGATCTGCAGCACGATGGCGATAGCGGCGCCAAAACTCGCGGCTGAGGAGATGCCCAAGGTAAAGGGATCAGCCAGTGGGTTGTTTAAGATCGTCTGCATCTCGGCGCCGGCAGCACCAAGCATGGCGCCGATCAGAACGGCCATGAGCGCAATAGGCAGGCGGATATCCCAGACGATGACCTCCATCGGTATCCCGTGAGCATCGCTGTCGAGGATGGTCTCGATCACCATACCAACGGTGAGATCGCCAGGTCCGGTCGTCACGTCAACAAGAATGGAGATGATGAGTATCGCGCCGATAATAGCGAGGAAAAGATAGCGCCGGTTCGAGCGCTCTTGAAATCGTGCCCCCGAACCGGCTGCAGTTCTTGGGGACTCTGTCGAAACCAGATCGGTCACGTCATAGTCCTATTCGAGGCTCGCCCAGAACACGCCGCTGAAGTCGATCGGCAGAAAGCGATCGTGCAGTTCCTCAAAGCTGGCAATAGGGTCAACGTCTTCGAAGAGATCCGGGTGGAACCACTTCGCGAAAGTTTGCAGCGCCACAAAGTGATATGGGCTGTTATAGAATTGATGGTAGATACTGTAAAAGCGCTTCGTTTCGACTGCACGCATGGTCGAAAAGCCCTTGCGATCCGCGAGCGCGGTGAGCCTTGTCTGCACAGCTTTGGGTTCGGCCTCGTAGCCCAACAAAACCGCTCTAACCGACGGTCGCGCTTCCGCCCAATTGGCGCCGGTGCCGATGATGACATCAGGATCGTCAGAGATGATCGCCTCGAAACTGGCCTCACCACGAAATCCCGGGAACTTACGTGAGCCCCAGTTCATACCGCCGGCCTCATCAACCATTTTGCCAAAATTGGCGCCACCAAACGTGTTGCAGCAGTCACCTTCCTCGAACCAACCGGCAGCGTTTTCAATGAAGACGAGGGGGCGTTCTTCTAGCGGAATATCCTTAACGCGATTCGTAACGATTCGCATCTGCTGCATATAGTAATCAACAAACTCAGCAGCACGGTCTTCACGATTGAAGACTTTGCCGAGCAGCATCAAGCTTGGAACGGTATTCTGCAGGGGACGCTCACGAAAGTCGATAAAGACGGCTGGTATGCCGGCTTTGTCCAGTCGTTCGAGGATGCCCGACTCTTCGGCCGAGAAATAATTGCCGTAATCAAGGATCACAAGGTCTGCTTCTTGGGTGATGGCGCTCTCGACGCTGAATTCACCAGAATAGGGGCTGCCATAGTTGGTGATCTTGTCAGCCTCACCAGGGAAAGCATCACTAAATTTGCGAAAGGCGTCTGGATCATATTGAATTAAATCATCTTTCCAGCCGACAATCCGTTTAAAGGGCTCTTCTCGATCAAGCACAGCAATAGAATACATCATCCGGCCTTCACCGAGAATGACACGTTGCACATCCTTCTCGACGCTGACCTTACGACCAGCGATATCGGTCACCTCAATGGGTTCAGCAATGGCGGTAGCCGCTGCACCCAAAGTTAGCCCGAGTGCCACAAGACAGGCAGCCTGCCAGGCAACTGTTTCTATCCGCCTAAATGGTGATCTGACCTGGACCATTTCGAGTTTCCTCCATCGCATGTGTGGGATTTAGCCTGACCGACATTAATGAAGAGGAAGCATAAATTTGCAAATATTTTCTGCTCTTTTAGAACTTTTCTATTTCTATTTTACTAATCGATATTACCGCTACAAAAATAAATATTCATAAAAACATCATCTTGAGATCAATTCTATAATCACAATTTAAAAAAATTGAATCTGCATAAGCTAAATTTCATTGCCGTCATTGCGAATGGCTTGCAAAAACAATCCTCCATCGGGATGATGGGCTCATCGTTCCATCAGTAACAGGAAAACTTGAATGTCCTTTTCCTCTTTGATGACGCTGGTTGTTGCTTGCGCCCTTTGTCTGTCGACGTCGCTCGGTGTCCTTGCTGCGCCTTCGGACGATAGTGAGCCTCATACGGAATGGGGGGAGAACGATGCATCAGGCAGCATCCAAGTCCTACGTATGAGAGCAGAAGGCGGAAGCCCTTCGGCGCAATTCATTCTTGGCCAGATGCTCTACCAAGGGGCTCATATGGAAAGAAATCTTATCGAGGCGCGCCGCTGGTATCGTGCAGCTGCTGAACAGGGTTACGTCGATGCGCAGTTCTTTCTCGCCATCATGCACGATAATGGGGAGGGGGGAGAGGCAAACAAGGAGATTGCAGCGAGATGGTATCGAAGGGCTGCCGACCATGGGCATAACGGCGCAAGGGTCAATCTGGCGGTCGGCTATTTGCGTGGCGAAGGTGTTGAGCAGGACGATGTCGAGGCTAGATCGCTCCTCGAGGAAGCCAGTGAACAGGATGATCCTCGCGCCTACTTTGGGCTGGCCCTTATCTACGAAGAGGGGCGAGGCGTGTCCGTCGATCTCTGTCGCGCCATTGAGCTCTATAGAAAGTCAGCAGAATTGGGCTTTCACAGGGCGATCCAAAATGTGAATCGATTGAGCAACCACACCCTCTGCCAAGGAGCCTAGCCATGTCGAGACATCACCGAGACGACGAATCAGTCGATGCTCGTTGGCACAACATGTTACGTGACGAAGGCGGCAACATTGCTAGCCTCCGCCGTCTAATGAGTGATCTTCAGGACCATCTTGAAGACGAACCCGAACTTGTCGGACATCCGGGCTTCGGCAATGCGCTCGTGAACCTGGGGGTTAACAAGATCCTCGACGACGAGGGACCGAAAAGGACCGCGGCGATACTGCTTAGGATGGTGGATGCAGTCTCCAGCGGCGTTAAGCCAAGGGGCACGCTCGCCGTGCGACTAAGCGATACCGATGCATGAGCGCGAAAGCGATCTGACTTACCCAATTACCGTTTTCGGAGTTTGCCAGGATGAAGTGCCTTAAGACAATTCTGTCGATTTTGCCGCTCATTCTGGGCTCAATGGCCTTTGCTGCGGATCACGAAGTAAAGATGCTCAACAAAGGGCCAGATGGTCAGCGCATGTGGTTCGAGCCCGCAATTGTTATTGCCGAGCCAGGCGACACGATTACCTTTATCTCGTTTGATAGAGGTCATAACAGTCAGAGTATCATGATTCCGGAAGGCGCCGAGGGGTGGAGGGGCAAGATTGGTCAGGATGTCCAGGTTACGGTGACCGCGCCGGGCGTCTACGCCTATAAGTGTACGCCACATTACGGTATGGGCATGGTAGGTTTCGTTGTTGTTGGCGATCCCTCGTTAAATATCGAAGCTATCGAGGGCGTTCGATATCCCGGCAGGTCTAAGAAGGTTGCTGCAGAGCTCATCAAGAGAATCAAAGAAGGAATCTAGCGCTTCGCGTATTAGGCTGATCTTTAACAGATACGGCTCGGTGTTCTAAGGTCGAACTGACAGGTGACATTGACGATAGATATGACCGTTGGGAGAGTGAGATGGCCAAGGATGCGTATTCCGATATTGTGCTTTTCCAGCAGTGTCATGTCGACAAGGCAACTGGCAAGAACGTGGAAACGTCGAACAGCAAGATTCGCTTGACCAAACTGCCCAAACCGCCTGAGGGCATGGAAATCGAACAGGTCGAGGTTTTTATTCACACTCGTCCAAACGCATCTAAAGATGGCGGATCATGACCTCGTAAAACCGTCTCGGTCGACCACTATCGCAAACGTACTTGAACGATCTTGGCTTTCGGTCGCCCTGACCGATTGACGACAGCACATTCTAAGATACAATTAAGAAGCATTCGCAATTAGTGCGCCTTAGTTAGCTCGGGTTCGTAGGGGGAAGTCGTGAGATCTATTCGTGCGCTGCTCATCGCGGCTTACGGAATGGCTGTGCCAGCCCAAGCCGATGAAGCCAATGATAGCATGGTTGCAGTCGAGCTTAACAAACTGGAAGCGAACGGGAGCGGGTGCCGACCTTACCTCGTGTTTGAGAACAAGACCGACCTTGATTTCGGGAGCTTGAAATTAGATCTGGTAATGTTCGACCTCGACGGCATTATCGCTCGGCGTGTGGCGGTAGAAGGAGCTCCACTTCCTCCCGGCAAAATGGCGGTGAAGGTCTTCGACTTGCCGGACCTCGCCTGCGATCAGATCGGCAGAGTACTTTTGAATGGTTTGACCCAATGTACCGATCAAGAAGGTGACCAAAGTAACTGTCTGGCGCTGATTGATACGGCTTCGCGGGCGTCAGATGTTGGCTTCATTCGGTGAAGACGGTGCTTTGACTGCGCTCGGCACGATATGGGAATGGATAGAGCTTGGCGGGCCGGTCGTTGCCATTCTCTTGATCTTATCGATCATCGCGCTGGCCGTCATTCTTCTCAAGCTCTATCAATTTTCTCGTGCAGGTACAGTGGTGTCCGACACCGTCAGCTCTGCTGTCGAAGCGTTTTGCGATCGGCGTGTTGGCGATGCTGAAAGTATGCTGCGTGGTGAACGCGGCCTAGCTGTCGAGATTATCGGGTGGACCATTGATGCCAAGCAAACTCGATCCTTCAACCCTGCCTCAGCACGCGAGAACGTTACGCGTCTCGCCTCTGATCATCTTGCCTCGCTCCGGCAACATTTCCGCACGCTCGAGGTCATCGCATCACTCGCGCCGCTGCTCGGTCTATTCGGTACAGTGCTCGGCATGATCGAGGCCTTTCGTGAGTTGGAGGCGGCAGGCAGCCAGGTCGATCCGTCGCTGCTTTCTGGCGGCATTTGGGAGGCGCTTTTGACGACTGCCGTCGGTCTCGCCGTCGCCATCCCTACCGTGGCGATCCTTAACCTCCTTGAGCAACGGGTCGACAGTTTCGCCCATCAGCTCGACAGCTTAATCAGTCGTCTCTTTACCGGTGATGCCATCACGTCGGAGGCATCCGCCGCTTACCGTATAAGCCCCACAGCCGATGCCAGCCTCCAGCCAACCCCACTCCCTGGCGCTTAGATCGACGAAGAATCGTGCGCTGGTTAGCCTGACACCGTTGATCGACGTGGTCTTTATACTCCTTGTATTCTTTATGCTGGTATCATCCTTTGCCGACTGGCGCACGATCGCTGTGTCACCACCGCTTGCCACGAGCGGTCAAAGTCAGGGGTTCACTGGCGCGGTCTTGGTCGAAGTGCGGGGCGAGGGCCAGCTCAGACTCTCGGGAGAGGTACTCAAACTGGACGAGATCGCCGAGCGCCTTGAGCCTATACTTGATGGTACGCCCGATCAGCGCTTCATCATCAAGACTGTCGATAGCGTCCAACTGCAAGAACTGGTGGATGTGCTTGATCAGCTATCAGCCGCCGGCGCCGAAGACATCTCCTTTGCGCGCGCCGAAGGGGCTAGGTGATGTCACTTCGACCGACCAGTCATCGAAAGCGAGATGGCGATCCAATATTGCCGCTTATCAATATCGTCTTTCTCCTCCTTATTTTTTTCATGCTCGCCGGGCGTTTCGCCGCGACTGATCCCTTTGATCTGAAACTGCCGCAGTCGACCAGCGAGTTGGGTGATGAACCGGCGCTGATGATCGTCCAGTTCGGACAAGGAGGCGAGGTGGCGATTGACGGTGAGACCATCATGATCGAAGAGTTGGATCGAATCGTGGAAGCGCGCTTGTCGACCGATCCGCCGAGCGGTGCGCAGATTAAGGCGCACCGTTCAGTATCGGCGCCTGAAGTGATCGAGCTGATCGCTCGGCTTGGTGATGCCGGAATTGAGGACCTTCGGCTGATGACGGCGGCACGACAGCCTTGAACGCTTTTTCTCGACAACACTGGCTGCTCGCAGTGACGATCGCGATATTGATCCATATCGGTGGCGCGTTCTTTGTCCTGTACGCACATTCAGATGCAGGATCGGTCGCTGCCGGCGCCGGCGGCATTAGTGTCGCTCTTGGCCCAGCCGGCCGCGCACCCGGTTCCGTCGAAGCTGTGCCTCCGCCGACAGCCCGGGAGACTGCGAAGACTTCGGAAGAGCTGGAAGAGGTGTCGCCCAACGACCAACTGATCGACGAACCACCTGTTGAAGATGCCGTGGAGGTGGAAGCGCCAGATGAAAAGGCAGAAGCTGCGAAAGATGCCAAACTGGCTGCTGCGGACACCATCGACGAAGTCATGCCCAAGAACCTGGAGAAAATTGAGGCCAACGAAAGCGAAACGACAGCCCCAGAGCTCGAAGTTCGGAATGAGGATCTAGTTGCCGAGGTTGAGGATCAGCCGCACCCACCGTCCGAGCTAGTGACGCCAGACCAGGCCGTTGACGACGTGACGCCGGATGCTGTGTCAGACGTCGAGGAAGTCATTGCGAATACCCTTCAAAGCGAGACGACGCTCATCGATCGTGAGCCGAATGAGGCTGAAATTTCAGAACCCGAAGACATCTCGACGGTGGCATTGGCGGAGGCAACCAACCCCAAACCGTCCGATGCACCACTCACACCCGAAAAGGAGGCCGAGGAGGTTGCTTCCGCGCCAATTGAAACGGTGAACCCGTCCCAGGAATCAGTCATCGAAACTGCTCCAGCGCGTGACGTCGTTCAAACAATCGAACCTGGAGTTTCGCCAGACGCGGTGGAGGCGGTTGAAGTTGATCAGGCAAATGAGGTTACGTTGGCTGACCCCTTGGTGAAGTCGTCGGTTGCGGAGACGCATCCTTTCGATGTACCGGTCGATAACGCGCCGCCGGCGGCGGTCGTAGCTGCCGATCGCGCAAACGAAACCCGGCCAGCAACCACTCAGATAGCGCTCGCTGAGGCTAGGGAGATCGTGCCAGAGAAAGCAAGCGAAAGCATCGTTGAGCCGACAACGAGACCCTTAGATACGCCTGTTGACGATGCGCAGGTGAGCGAACTCCCATTACAAGCTGAAGTCGTCCCAGACAGTGCTAGCGAAAGCCTTCCCGAAACCACCCAGGCAGCGGTCGCCGAGATCACCGATATTCGCCCTTCGCCGCGCAAACCACCGCTTCCCCAAGAAGAGAGTTCCGAACCGCCAACAGAGGAGCCCGCTATTGATCCGCCTCAACTGGCAGGTGCCGGCGGCAAGGCCGGCGATCAGGCCGACGCCGACTTAGGAACAAGCCAAAGTTCAAGCGGCGGCGGTGCGACGGGCGCGCAGGCTGACTATTTTGCTTTACTCCAAGCGTGGCTCGAACAGCACAAGGTTTATCCGAGACGGGCGTTATCGAGGCGCCTCGAGGGCGTCGTCTCACTTCGATTTGTCATGGATCGTAATGGCCAAATCCTCGACTACAACATCGAGAAGAGTTCAGGCCATCGCCTTCTCGATCGTGCCGTCGAAACGCTGATCAAGCGCGCGCAACCGCTGCCAACCATGCCAGATGATCTTCGTGATCAGAGTCTGACCCTCGTCGTGCCCATAAGCTTCGTGCTCGACTGATCCGAATCGGCAATGGCTGGATCGCGGTATCACGATGATAATCTGACTGAGGATCGCATGGGCGATCGCTGAGCAAGGTCTTAGCACGATGGCCGCTCATGTAGTCAAACCTGCGATCTATACTGAGGTTCGCTTGGCCCATGCGCGCATGCTGCCGGCTACTCTGGTGGAGCAGGACGAGGAAATCGAATTCACCGAGAGGCTATACTGTGAAGTGACAATTCATTGCTTCGCGTTTTTGTCTGTCGTCAAACCAGCTCATATTGAAAATGACAATCATTCCGAATATGAATGGAATGCAAAATCAAAAAATTGAACATGGGTAGGGATACAGATGAAGGAAAGCAGCAGATCACGCATCTTCCATGCAGGACTGTTTGTCTTTGGCGGGGGCGTAGTTTTCATAACGTCAGGGCTCAATGCACAGGAGAGCGCCGCTGTCAGCTTGGACCCCATCACCGTGACTGCGACGAAGACACCAAGTTCCACACGAACCGTCCCCGCTTCGGTCGATGTTGTCGAAGGCGAAGCGCTGGAGCGGCTGCAGGCCGAGTCGCTTGATGACGTCCTACGTACGCTTCCAGGGGTCACAACGATTGGCGGCCCTCGTGGCACAGCTGAGCTCCCGCAAATTCGAGGGCTTGGCAGCGATCGAATCATTATTCGTCAAGATGGCACAAGGCAGAATTTTCAAAGTGGACATAAAGGACGTGTACTGGCCAACCCGGCCTTGCTGAAGCGTGTCGAGGTTGTGAAAGGACCAAGTTCGGCGCTTTATGGCAGTGGCGCCCTCGGCGGTGTCCTTTCAGTCGAAACCAAAGATGCTGATGATTTTCTTGAGCCTGGCGACCCGCTTGGCGCACTCTTAAGTGTGAATGGCCGAACCGCTAATGATGAGTTAGGTGCGCTTGGAGCGGTCTACGGTCAAGCTGGTATCTTCGATGCACTCTTAGCCCTGGACTACGCAGACTCGGATGATCTCGAACTGGGCGACGGTTCAACGCTAGCATTTTCAGGGTTGGAGACGACCAATGTTCTTGTCAAAGCTGGATTCGAGCCTACGGCATTTCAACGCTTAGAATTCTCGTATGACGCGTTTGATGATGAAGGTGAGACGGCCCTGAATGGTGAGCAGGAAGCCGATGATCTGAGTGAGGTCGGTGATCGTGATGGCGAGCGGACGACCGCTCGCATCGCCTATGATCTGTCGCCTTCGCTTTGGTGGCTTGACTTCCATGCCGTCGCCTACAGAACGACGACCGACGTCAAAGAAGAGCGGTTGAGCGATCTGAGGCTTGAGCAGCGGGAAGTGGCGACCAATGGCGTTGATGTCTACAATACTATGCGCTTCGCCTTCGGCAAAACTGTCGAAAATAGCTTCACCTATGGCTTCGAGTATTTTCGGGACGAGAACGACGGCGCAACGCTTCGACCTGGCGCCAGCGGTCCACCTGACCCTACAGACCCAACAGCGCTGCCAAGCTTCCCTGATGCGACCGGCGATCAGGTTGGTCTCTATCTGCAAAACGACCTACGCTTGTTCGACCGGCTAACCTTGATTCCGGGGATACGGTACGACTCATTCGACATAGAGAGCGAGGAAGCTGACGTCGAACGGTCTGACAGCCAGACTTCGCTCAAGATAGGTGCAAGCGTCGATGTTACCGATTTTCTGACGTTGTTCAGCAGCTATGGCGAAGGCTTCAATGCCCCGCGCGCGCAGGATCTCTTCATCAGCGGTCTGCACTTTCCAGGGGGCTTCCCGCTGTTTCCTGGTGGGCCTATCGTTCCTAATAACTTCTTCATTGCCAACCCCGACCTCAAACCTGAACGGACCGAGACTTTTGAAGCCGGCGCGCGGTTCGGCTTTGATGATCTGCTTGTCAACGGCGATGGACTTCGCTTCGATGTGACCTACTTTCATACCGATGCCGAAGACTTCATCGCACGAGACGTCAATCTTCTCGCCGGAACCACAACCCTCGAAAATATCGATGAGGCAGAAATCGATGGATTCGAGGCGTCATTGAGCTATGACAATGGCAACCTCTTCGGTGGGCTGACCTACAGCCAGATCCGTGGTGACGATGTTGTCGAAAATGAGCCGCTCGCGGACATGCCGGCTGACGAATGGGCGCTCGATCTGGGTTGGCGCTTTGATACTCCAACACTTACCATTGGCTATCGCGGTACCTATGCTGAAGAGCAGAACCGTGTCCCCGATGACGAGCGCACTACCGACGACTATCTCGTGCACGATGCTTATATCACTTGGGCGGGGACCGATGGACCACTAGCTGGCGCAGAAGTCGGCTTTCGGATTAACAATCTTTTCGATGAGGACTATCGAAGAGCTGGGTCGGATATCAAGGAGGCTGGCCGCGACTTTCGCCTCACACTAAGTATGCGTTTCTAGGATCGCTGGCCGATCAGCCAGTAAGATCTCTACTCATCTTCAATCTCTATGAGGACCGCCTGCCATGTTCATCGCCATGAACCGATTTCAAGTGAAGCCTGGCTCGGAAAAGGCCTTCGAAGACATTTGGCTCAGCCGCGAGACCCATCTCGAGACCGTGCCAGGCTTTGTCGAGTTTCATCTTCTGAAAGGGCCAAAAGCAGACGACTACACACTATACTCGTCCCACACAGTCTGGGCATCACGCGAGAGATTCGAGGACTGGACGCGCTCTGAGGCCTTCCGCCAAGCCCATAAAGACGCTGGCAGCCATGGCGATGTCTATCTAGGTCATCCGAATTTCGAAGGCTTCGACGTTCTGCAGACCGTTAAGCCATAGTTCACGTAAAGGCCGGAATTACGTATAGTGTTACGTGGAGCAAGAGCTCCTAAATGAGAATAATTCTAATTTGCGCTTGATCGCGAGCGGCCAGCTTGGTAGCCTACGACTACCGCTCCATCATTGTGTGAATTCATGGAAACTCAGCTCGAGCAAAAGTGTCGTGAAGCTGGCCTTAAGCTTACGGGGCAGCGCCGAACCATCGCGAAAGTACTGACCGAGGCAACCGATCATCCGAGCGCCAATGAACTGTTCAAGCGGTGCACTGAGATTGACCCCAAGATTAGCCTCTCGACACTCTATCGAACGCTTCGTGTTCTTGAAGAGGCCCGAATTATCCAGAGCCACGATTTTGGTGAAGGCTTTGCTCGATTCGAACTCTCAACGAAAGATCCACATGATCATTTGATCGATCTAGTCTCGGGAGATGTGCATGAGTTCAATCACCCGGACCTTGAGCGACTGAAGCAGTTCATCGCCAAGGAGTTTGGTTATGATGTTGTTAGACATCGGGTCGAGCTCTATGCCATTCCGATCAAGTCGTCTCAGGGTAAGCGACGGCGCGTACGATCTTAAGAGGTTCGAATATCACCCGCGTGCTAAGGGACTTTCACGGTCCAGATCTGCTGTAAGCGGGTGGTGCGCCGACGGACCCTGAATATTAGACGTCCAACTCGAATCCGCAAAGTTCAAGAGAGAGACGTCATCACCTGCCTGGCAGCCCAAAAGGGACGCTGTAAGGCATCGTCTTTCCCTAAAAGTTTCTCTGATCTGTCGATCCGCTCCAATCGAAAGTCTCTATGAAGGTCTGGCTGAGCGGATTGTTGGTACGAGCCATGCTGCGTCTTCGGAACGGCTGCCCGCTCTCTGGGTCAATCGCTTCCCGATCCGGATGAGGTGTGAGGATAATAGGAACGTCGGCATCGAGGGTTGGGTCGAAGACATCGCGAACGAGCCTGCCTTGTTAATCGAGATGTTTTCGAATGCAGGTCAGACAGGTACGCGGAACGATCTGCCGAGATCGAATGCGCTTAGGTCTGCCCAAATGAGATCGAGCCTTTGGGCGACGGCACCTTGTCGCGTGTTAGCTCTCAGCCTGCAGCGTCGAGCAACGTCTTTGAGCGGTCGATCCCGACGCCGAGTTCGAGTATCGGGTCGCCGAACCCTTGGGCACAGTCTGGATAGAACGCGACATTACCCGATATCTGCTGATTTGCTTGCTCGGTCAGGAGATCGTAAGTGGCGGCGACGAGATAGGAATCGCGGAAGTTTATTGGCAAGAAGCTTTGACCTAAGAAGCTTTGACCTAAGAAGCTTTGACCTAAGAAGCTTTGACCTAAGAAGCTTTGACCTAAGAAGCTTTGACCTAAGA
>JANQPX010000050.1 GCA_028285265.1 Geminicoccaceae bacterium | reverse complement strand
TTTCGACACGTCATCAGCGGTTCGCTTACGCTCGCCTCTCTGGATCATACCTGGCAGGATCTCGTCCCGCCTTTTCTGCAACGCTCACCACCATTGCTTCATAACAAAGCGTCACCTTCGGCTTCTGACCAGAGACCTTGGCCAGACGGTCCCGCGCCGCATCAAGTCTGGCCATCAGGCCATCGGCGTCGCCGCCCTTGATCGGATAGAGGCTCGCTTTATCCCGATTTGGAAACTGGATCGCCAAGAGCCAACTATTCTTGCTAAGCTCAAGAGCGGCATGGAGTGTTCGTTCGCTGGACGTAGCTGCAAGAAACTGTGTCATGGTATCTCGCTCCTTCTGATCGCTGTTCAAACAATCGAAGGAGCTTGAAGCCGCTTCCTTCGGCCTCATAGCATCTCTTAACAAAAGCAGCTTGCAGTGGTTTGAGGCCCGCACCTGGCTGCCGACCTCGAGGGGCCTACCCTCATCTCTCGTAAAGTTGCGCGCCGACGTTTGGACCGACGACGCTCGTGACACACGACCCAGTCCTGCCTCAATCATCGAAGGCTCGGCCGATCTTAATCGAATCTTAAGCCGGATAGATCAAATTGTAGCGATCTAACACTAGCTGCTGCGAGACTTGGAGGGCGTTCGAGGCGACATGCGGGCACTGCAGCGATGTTTCCGGTCAGTTATCCGAGATGATCATGCGTCGGTGACGCCAATTTTGGCGTTGGTCATGATCGTGGCAACGGCGGGTGGCGCGCTTGCTGTCGATTTAGCCCGTGCTTATGCGTTTCGACAACAGCTACAGATCGCTGCTGACGCAGCGGTTCTCGCTGCAGCCATCAATTTGCCCGATTTAGAGGCCGCACGAAACGCAGCCAAAGCCTATGCCGCTAAGAACGGCGACGGGTTGCCGCTAGTGGTTGCAGACAGTGACATAGAGTTTGGCCAGTGGAGCCCAGCCGCCCAAAAGATCGTTAAGGACGAGCTCGCGCCAAGCGCCATAAGGGTTACGCTGCGGCTAGCCAAGGATCGAGGCAACGCGGTTTCAACGATCTTCGCCGCCGTCTTCGGTCATGAAACTATGGATGTCGCAGCAAGCGCGAGCGCCGGCAAACGCGGAGCAACCTGCGTCATAGCGCTGGACCCAACGGCAGCAAGCGCATTGAGCATCACGGGTACATCAAGCCTTGATGCGCCGGATTGTGCCGTTCAAGTCAATTCTAGAGCCTCCAACGCTCTTTCCATCGTGGGCAAGGGATCACTCACTGCGAGTTCAATCTGCGTGGCTGGCGATGATTCCATCACTGGTGCAGCTCATGTCAGTCCGGAGCCAACTACCTATTGCCCCCAACAGCTCGATCCTCTAGCTGCCCTAGCGCCACCAGAATTCGATGCGTGCGATCATACGAATAAGTCGTTCAAGAAAGTCACAACGACCTTAAGCCCGGGTGTCTACTGCGGCGGCCTCGATGTTGGGACGAAGTCAGATATCACGCTTCAGCCCGGTGTCTATGTGATCAAAGATGGTGCCTTCTCCATCAAGAGTGACGGAGCTGTTTCGGGCCAAGAGGTCATGATCTATCTCACTGGACCTGGCGCGATTCTGGACTTCAAAGCAAAGTCCGATGTCTCGCTAACGGCACCATCAAGTGGCCCTCATGCCGGTATCCTGATTTTTCAAGATCGTAATTTTGGCGGAACGCACAGTTGGAAGAGCAAGGTGCCGAACGAGCTCCACGGGACCATCTATCTGCCGTCAGGTGATCTCTCGTCCAAGTCTGACAACGCGATGACACCGCTGGATTCTTGCAATGTGTTGATCGCCAATTCGATCGAGTTTCAGGCCAAAGGCGGCGCTTCGATCGACCTTCAGGGCAAAGATTGCAAATCGAGGCTGCCAAACGCCGTTTTCGGCACTGTGGTCATGCTGGAGTGAAGCGCTATTGATACGTGACTAGCGGCCTTTTTTTTGGCACACCTCGGCCAAAGCGCTTCCGTCAGAAATGCGCCCGAAGGCCTTGCTTCTAGGCCGGGGTCTTATGTCGTTCTTCGACCCCGGCCTCTGCATTAGGTCAGTTCCTGCTGCGAGAGAAAAGAGCCCTCTTGGATATTGAGATCTCGCATCAGTTATTTCAGGCTGTTCCTATGAGCGCGCATAGCAGCATAATCATCCGCCCATTCGAGAAGGCAGACTTGTCGGCTCTCAGCGAGCTCATAATCAGTACAATCGAGATCAGTTACCAAACCGTTTATCCGCCACGTGCAATCGACTTCTTCAAGCAATTCCACTCTGAAGAAAGGATTCTCGAACGCGCGGCCTCCGGGACGGTGCTTGTGGTCGAACAAGATGGAGAACTCGTAGCAACCGCCAGCCTTAGCAAAGCAGAGATTCTTGCCGTCTTTGTTGATCCCGAGCTCCAAGGAATTGGTCTCGGTAAAAGACTGATGAAGCTTTTGGAGGACCAAGCGCGGGAGAATGGCGCGACAGAGATGGTTCTGAGTATCTCGCTCCCATCCAAACGGTTTTACGAAAGCCTGGGTTATCAAGTCGTTGAGGAGCGTTCGAGAGACGTAGGCTGTGGTCAGTTGCTCAAGTTCTGGATGGGTAAAAAACGGATATTTCCAGAAGTGAGTGATTATTAAGCGGATCGAAAGTTCGGCGATGAAATCATGCATGGCCCCTATTTTACCGCTATCTAGGAAGCGTATTGTCTATTTTTGGCACGCTGTAACATAAGGTCTCCGGCAGAAATGCGCGCTAAAGCCGCCATTCCGTGTGATTTTCTGGCGGAGCGGCAGCTTGCCTTCGCATTGCGGACGGTTGGCCGGGGGCTCTCGCGTCGCAAGTTGAACATTCTGCCTCTAGAACCATGTCCTCGCCGCTAGCACTAATCGAGGGCACCATAGCGCTCTTCGCCGTTGGGATTACTGGCAATCGGCGGGCCCGTGATCTCCATGTAGAGCTTGCGACGGATGGCTTCGATGAAGTCATAATAGTCGTCGGCAGTGAGAAGAAAACTTCCAGGACCACCTACGACCCAAGCGAGATAGTAGGCGGCGAGGTCAGGCTCTTCATTCAAGATCGCAAGGCCGTTGACGGTGATGCCGGCCCGGTTAGCATAGGCTCGGGCATGTGCCGGCGATTCGCCCTCATTGGCGCGCCCGTCGCCGGAGACATCAATCACCCGACGTTCGCCTTCGTAGCCATTAGACTCGATTGACCCAACCGCTTTGTTCATGACTGTACCCAGCGATGTTGATCCACCATTGATCAAGCGCCCAACACCTCGAACACTCCTTGCAAATGCCAAAGCATCTCCGATGCCTCTTATGTGGGTCCAACCCAAGGCCACGGCCTGTTCATTCAAGCTTGACCATTGCACAAGGCTGACGGCTATTCCTTGACCACCTGTTTGCTCGATTGCCCCGAGGATCGATGGGTGCTCGAATGCGAGAGCGATACCCTCCATTTGAAGATCGAACTCTTCAATGCTGACGCTGAATGAGCAGTCCACAGCCAACAACAATTCGAGGCGTACGTAGCGTGACTCCGCCGACGCGCTAGCAGTGCCAAATATGATTGTGCAGGCCAAAACGAAGGCCAGGGAGAGCAAACGTTGGTTCATGCCAAACATTCGTAGAGCATTGCCAATCCTAGACAGTCTGCATCTCTGGTGTCCATGTTTCGGCAAGGCGCCTAGAGGCCGCCTATGGCAGATTTTGATGAAAAAGGCGGTTCGATTTGAGGCTGTGGCTCTGACTCGCGATGACGTCGAGGTCATTGTATCGGGTTGAAGCCCGATTTATTGGTTGGCTGTTGGCATCGGCCTGGATCAGACTGGCATCAACAGCAAAACCTTCACCACCAACCAGTCCTTCGTCGATGCAGCGTTGAACAACGCTCTCAAAGACGCGGCGAAACAGATCGCTTTCACGGAAGCGGCCGTGACGGTTCTTCGAAAACGTGGATTACCTTGCCGTAGAGATCCAGCCGGCAGAACCAACGGAACGCCAGGTTCAAATGGACGTCCTCACAAAGCCGACGCTCGGAGCGGATGCCGTAGCAATA
>JANQPX010000077.1 GCA_028285265.1 Geminicoccaceae bacterium | reverse complement strand
GTTCACGGTGTTGCTGGCTATTCCGGCCTTGACGGCCGAATGGACGCTTGGCCGAGCGACGCGTAAAGGGCCCATCGGTGCGCTATCGAGCGTTTTGGGCGAAACCTGGGGACGGCGAATTGGCGGTTTGATCGTATTCACGATCATCGTATCGACTTCCTACTACCTCGTTGTCATTGGGAACATCGCATTCACCGCATCGTTCTCGGTGCTCACTGGGTTCTCCGAATCAACGATTCCGGAATTCGACGGTCAGATGTCAAATGGCTGGCTGCAGTACGTTTTCGGGCTCGGCGTACTGGGCTTTGTGATGCTGGTTCTGCATCTCGGCGTCAACAAGGGCATCGAGCTGGTGAGTCGCCTGTTCGTTCCGTTTTTTGCTCTTGTGATTTTGTACCTGGTTGCCAACGCATTGTTTCTGCCGGGCGCGTTGCCCAAGGTAGCCGAGTTTCTGAAGCCAGATTTTTCCGTATTGACCACAGAGCACATATTCGCCGCATTGGGCCAATCGTTTTTCTCTATTGGTCTCGCCGGAACGATCATGGTCATTTACGGATCCTATATGCCGGCGGAACAAGGGATGCTGAAGACGGCGTCATTTACCGCCCTGGGAGACGTCGGCGCAGCGATGTTGGCATCGCTGTTTCTCATTCCGACAATACTTGTATTCAACCTCGATCTGTCACAAGGGCCGACGCTGGTCTTTTCGACCTTGCCGCAACTGTTTAGCGTGATGGATGGCGGTCGAATCCTGGGCAGTGGCTTCCTGCTCGCGCTTTGCCTGATCGCATTTCTTTCAGCGGTTGGCACTCTCGAAGCCGTCGTCGGCAGTATCAGCGAGGAACTGAAGCTGAAGTCCAGCCGCGGCATCGTCATCCTGATCATCCTGCTGATTGAGGCAGCGATCATGTTGCCGAGTTCTTTGGACCCCGACCTGATTGGCGTGCTGGACCTGATTTTCGGGTCTGGAATGCAAATGCTCGGCAGTGCGATCGCTGTGACCACGGTGGCGTGGGGGTTAGGTCGGCTCGCTACCAAGGCGCAGATTTTCGGATCGGTGGATAAACCTTGGCACGATACCTATTTTGCCTGGGTGAAATGGGTTGTACCGGGCGTGATATTCATCGTCCTGATCAACTATCTGGTAAGTAATCTGTAGTTCAGGAATCGATATGACGCGACGTTTTTCGACAAGAGCGATCCACGAGGGCGAAGGCCCGGACACCAAGACGGGCGCACACAATACGCCCATCTACCAAACGGCCACTTTCTCTTTCGGCAGCGCGGAGGAGTTTGCTGCGGCTATAGAGCTCGCAATCGACCCGGATCGAATGAACCCCTCGGATAATCACTTCTATTCCCGCACATCCAACCCGACGAACGCTGCCTTGGAGCAAAAACTGGCCTCGCTGGAGTGCACAGAAGCGGCTTTGGTTACCGCATCGGGGATGTCTGCCGTGACTATCTCGATCATGATCTCAGCAAGATCGGGCGATCACGTCATTGTGACCAACGACCTGTTCGTCATTAGCAGGCAGTTTTTCGAGCAGGACTGTCCCGCCATGGGCATAGAGGTG
>JANQPX010000070.1 GCA_028285265.1 Geminicoccaceae bacterium | reverse complement strand
GGAACAGAAAACCCTGCAAACAATCGACAACCCGTTCGGCTCGAGGTTGTCACCTATGTCTTAGGAACGTTCTGTTACCTATGTGTCCGGGCTGGACACCAAGGTTGGTGGTGCCGCAGAAGGGACTCGAACCCCCGACCCCATCATTACGAATGATGTGCTCTACCAGCTGAGCTACTGCGGCAATCGGTAAGCGCTGCGCACGCTAGCGACGGTCTTAAGCGGCGTCAACCTTGTCTGCTCTTTCACCGTCGACTGCGGGCGCCGCTCGGGTCGGCGCAACCGATAATTCGTCACTTTCATTGCGCTTTGGCACGTCCCTCGTGGTATCCGGCAAGATGAGTTCAGCCGGAGCGTCCGCGCTCAACATGGGCACAATGGTCGGCGGTGATCCCCAACGTAGGCTATCGAACTTGCCATCGGGGCCAAACGCGGACCAACGCGCCCGCGTCTCGCCGGTCGCCCGACAAATCCAAGTCGGGTCGGACGGTGCATCGACGGCCTTGGCAAGCCAGCCTTGAATCTTGTCGGCATCACCACCGGTCGCACGCTCAACATCTGCAAACATGCGATAGACCGAAGCCGTTGCGCCGAGCTTAACGGCCCGCTCCAAGGCTTCACGTGCCGCCGGCCATTGTTCGGCAGCCACCGCCTGTTCAGCCAGCGCCAGTTCGCCTTCGAGATGATTGGGGTTGAGCTGATGCAGCCGCTCGAACGTTCTGTAACGCTCCGTCGGAGTCTGACCAGGGTTCTGGCCGGCCAACGCCCTTGCAAGCGCCGGATGCGGTTGCGCCTTCCACGACGTTTCCAGGATCTTCTTGGCCGCTCGATGCTTCTCGAGCTTGACCGCGATTCGTGCCGCCGTGACCGCAATGGGCGCAAGGCTGGGAAGAAGCTTATGCGCCTTTTTGGCATTCTCGAAAGCTTCCTGGTACCGCTCCTCTTCTTCACGCTTCTCTGCCTGAAGATGCGCCAAAATGGCGCGATGGCGATTGGCGGTCTCGGCATTGATCAGCTTTTGTCTGGCCATGTCATTGACCGATGCCATGGCTTCGCGCCAATCACCCATTTCGGTTTGAAGATCGAACAACGTGGTCAACACCCACGGCGTATTGGGACGCCTGAGATAGGCTTTCTTGGCAATCCTCAAGGCTTCCTCGCGGTCACCATCCTGGATCGCCTGACCAAGAAGACCTCGCAGCCCGAGAAACTCGGTTTCCTTGTGCTGCAGCATCTGTTTGAACTTGCCGCGTGCTTCAGTCTCGTTGCCATCAAGCTGGGCCGAGCGGGCCCCGAGAAGCAGCGTACTTGGCGCCTGCTCCAGAAGTTTCTCTGCACGACGGGTGGACGTCCGTGCCGAGTGCACATCACCCGCGGCTGCCGCCACCAATCCTGTAGCTAGTTCCTCATAGCCGCGCTCTTTGCGCTTTTGCTTGCGATAGCGGCTGATCTTCTTCGGCGCGGTGACAATGGTGCGATAGAGTTCATACAGAACCGTAATCGCGACACCGACGGCAAGGATTCCCAAGATCATGATACCAAAAGGAGGACTAAATGTGTTGCCTCCCCAAGGTTCCGTAATCTGAACCTGACCTGGGTTGTCTGCAAACCACACCGCGGTCGCAGCAGCAGCAAGGGCAATAATCAAAAAGATGATGAGCCGAATCATGGCTTTCTCACGATGCTAGGCCGCCTTGGTCTGCGACCGTTGTCACGATGGCCGGTCCCCTCGCGGCCAGGTGCGAATATCACGTCGGACCCCATCACTAGGAGCCCTGGGCAACAAGAGTCTGGGCATGGGCCCGAAGATCGACCACAGCGGCCTCTGCCGAGAGCCTGTTCTGAGCCCGCTCGATCCAACCCGCTGCCTCAGCCGACGCAACATCACCAAGAGCCTGAAGCTCGCCGATCGTCGCCACAAGATCGCTGTCCGATAGCCGAGCTTGGGCTCGGGCAAGCACTGCCCGGCTATTGTCGCCAGCAACATCGCCGCCCGACGGCCGCATATTCAAGATCCCGAAGACGTTGTTGCTGACCTGATCGGCAAGCGTCTTGTCCCCTTCTTCGGCCAGTAGGACGCGGCTGGCCATGGAACCGTAGTCACCTTTCAGTTCGGTTAACGACGGGACGCCATCCACCGCTAACGGTTCCAAGACCGCGATGGATTCGCCGACAGGCGACTCATCGCGAAGAAGGAGCTTTAGGGACTGCAGTGCGCTGTCAAACGGCTCGGAGTTGGAAACGGCCCGATCGATATCGCCAATGGCTACGACCATCGCAGCACCACGTTGATAAGCGCCACCGATGTGATCGAGCCGGCCCTCCGCGTCGCCAACGCGCGTCGACAAAGCTTCAATATCGCCGTTTAAGGCCTCAATGGATTGATCGAGGGTTGCGGTCTTGGCCGTTGCCTGCTCGACGGCCTGACCGGTCGATGTCAACGTGGATTCCAATGTCGGCAGGACGGTTTCAAGACTGGCAAGCGCTGACGCATTGGTCTGCTGAGCTTGGCTTGCCGCTTGGATCTCGCTGCCGAGCGACTCGATTTTCGCTTCCATGCCTGCCAAGCCATCAAGCTGCTGCTGCAAAGCGGCGATCCGTCCATCGAGCTCACCGTCGCCTGATGCCGATGGTTCCGCTGCTCCCTGAGACAGGGCCGCTAAATCGGTCTCCAACGCCTCCAAGCGCGCGGCGAACTCGCTCGTCCCGTCCGCGGCCTCTGCCGGCTGATTTTCGAGCGCGGCGATGCGTCCGTTCAATGAATCCAGCTCACCGACCTGTTGTTCCGCTGCAGTCAACCGATCTTCGAGGGCCGCCGTGGTGTCAGCGTCGCCACCCATTAACAAAAAGACGGTTGCGAAGGCTGCAACAGCCCCGCCGATCACCCCACCGATTAGGCCAGGCCAGAAGCCACCACCTCCCGATGACGAATCGCCACTTCGGGCACCAGGGCCGCTTGGACCGCCCTGTCCCGACATTGCCGGTTTACTGCTCGTCGGCACGGCCGATGTTTTGCTCGCCGATGAGGCCGCCGATGAGGCCGATGTCGTTGGCGTCTTGGACGCCCCGCTCGGGCTCGATGTTGACTTCGATGCCTCTCCCGGCCTAGCCGCGTCACTTGCTGGCTTGGCCGAGCTGCTCATGGGCGACGCGCTTGATGCCGGAGGATCAATCTTCGCCGCAATGGCGGAACTGGCCGCTGGGGCCGATTTGGGCGGCGGTCGGGATGTCGACGATGCAGACGTGCCGCTTGTCGACGGCGACGTGGTAGCGGATGCAGCCTTGTCCGCTTCCGCCTTGCCGTTCTTCGGCGGAGTCTTTTTGGGTGCCGCTGGTCCTGAAGCGGCACCAGGCCGCTTGCCTTGATTGCGCGCCATCAGAGGCCTCTTCTTTCGACAGAGTTCGCGTAATATTGGAAAATTATGGGACGCCGATCGGCCGACATCTCAGTGTGTTGATCTAGCATAGAATTCCACTGCCTTCCAATGTCCGAATCAGCGCATCTTGATTCGGTTGCGGCGCCAGGCAGATCTCCCCCCAATCGAGTTCTCGACAAGGCGTGGCAGCTGCTTCACTCACGCATATCGCTACCGTCCTGTCAACATGGCCTTGCAACCCATGTTCGATCAAAAGGCGAACCAAGACTTCGGCGGTTCGCGGTGAAAACAGCAGGACCGAAGCGATCTCCCGGCTCTGCCAGGCGGTAATCAGCTGCTCTGAAAGCGCCCTTACCGGAACCGCGCGATAAACAACCTCTCGTTTTGTGTGGAATCCTTCGGCTTCGAGATGGCGATGGAGATCCTCACGGACCACCTCGCCACCGATATGAAGCAGGAGGCCATCTTCCGGACGACAGGTCGCCGCAATCAATGACGCCAGCGCGGCCCCATCGCCGTCGCCGGCGATAACATCTCGGCACCCCACAGCGCGCGCCGCCTCAGCCGTCGCATTTCCGACCGAAAAAATCTTCACGCCCTTTGCCTCGGCCGTGAGCGCCGGCACCGCATTCGCACTCGTCAGGACAATCGCCTGAACTCCCTCCAAAGCGATCGGTGTCGGACTGCATGATTCAATCGAGAGCATCGGCTCGACCATGGTCGCAAAGCCTCTCGTCTCAAGCGCCTGCTGTAGCGTCTGAGCCGCCTTGATCGGCCGGGTAATGAGCACCGTCGGCGATGCGCGCTTCGGCATCACTAGGATAGCAAATCGGCACCGCCGCGGTCTCTGAGCTCCTGTCCGGCATCGCGCCCAAGAACGACAGCATCATTTGGCGGTCCGAAACGCTCGATCTCGAAGAACGCCGAGCCATCGGCGCGTGCCACCAAACCCCGAAGATGAAGCTGGTCATCGCGGATCACGGCATAGGCGCCGATCGGCGTATGGCAGGAACCATCGAGAACATCCAACATGGCACGTTCAGCATGAACGGACTGACTGCTCGGACCATGATCGATCGCCTTGAAGAGTTCGATCAGCGCATCATCCGACTCGCGACACTCAATCCCGATCACGCCCTGCCCGACGGCCGGGAGCATCTCTTCAGGGGATAGGACGCTCGCCGGAACATCTGGTAAGCCCAGACGATCCAAGCCAGCACGCGCCAACAGCGTTGCGTCGACCTCGCCTCGATCCAGCTTTTCTAACCGCGTGCCGACACTTCCGCGAAAATTGATCACCTTAAGATCAGGGCGCCTCGCCAAGACCTGGGCCTGGCGACGAAGCGAAGCCGTGCCGACGACAGCCCCTTCCGGTAGACCGTGAATGCTGTCAGCCTTTCGGCAGATGAGTGCATCCCGGGGATCGGCACGCTCCAGCATCGACGCGATGACCAACCCGTCTGGCAACCAGGTCGGCATGTCCTTCATGGAATGGACGCCCGCGTCGATCCGGCCGTCAAAGAGGGCCATTTCGATTTCTTTGCAAAACAAACCTTTCCCGCCGATATCGGCAAGCGGCCGGTCGGCGACCTGATCGCCTGTGGTGCTAATCACCACCACTTCGATGGCGCCGGGTTCGCGCAGATCATCGAACGTCTTCATCAACTGATCTTTGACCATGTCGGTCTGAATGCGGGCGAGTGGTGATCCACGGGTGCCGAGACGGATAGGAGTCTTGATAGCCATTGTTTAAATCTTTCGGCGGATGACGAGCCTCGATGCGCACGCCATGGCTGGTCAGCCAGGGCACGTCGCGCTATGTGCTCCCATCATGTCCACTTTGTCTAGCCCAAGCCGTTCTTCGCTCGTTCTGGGTATCGAAACCAGTTGTGATGAGACCGGCGTCGCCATCGTCGATGCCGAACGCCGGATCCTGGCCGAGCGTCTGAGCTCGCAGCTCGAGATGCACGCGCCCTTTGGTGGCGTCGTGCCGGAAATCGCTGCGCGCGCGCATCTCGATATCCTGGATATCCTCATCAAAGACGCGATGAAGGACGCCGCACTCGACTTTCAAGATCTCGACGCGATTGCCGTCACCGCAGGTCCGGGGCTCATCGGCGGGCTGATCGCCGGCGTGATCACGGCAAAAGCCATCGCCGCCGTCCATCAGCGTCCGCTGATTGCCGTCAATCATCTTGAAGCCCACGCGCTGAGCGCCCGGTTGACTGATCCCGATCTCGCCTTCCCCTATCTTCTCCTCTTGGTCTCTGGCGGCCACTGCCAGCTTTTGATGGTGAAAGGCGTCGGCGACTATCAACGCCTTGGCACCACCCTCGACGACGCGCTCGGCGAAGCTTATGACAAAGCCGCCAAAATGCTGAACTTAGGCTATCCCGGCGGTCCTGCGATTGAAGCCTCGGCCTTGGCGGGCCGCGCCGATGCTTTCGAGTTTCCGAGGCCGATGGCGGGCAAACCAAATTGCCACTTCTCCTTCTCCGGGCTAAAGACCGCCCTCCGCCATGCGATCCAGGCATTGGGGCCCAAGAGCCTCGACCCGCCTTACATCAATGACTTATGCGCAAGCTTTCAAGCGGCGGCCATTGACAGTCTACTGGACCGGACAAGGCGGGCGACCAAGGTCGTGCAAAGCATGAAGACTCCTCCAAAAGCCCTTGTTGTTGCAGGCGGTGTTGCGGCCAATACCTATCTCAAGACGCGCCTCATCGACCTTGCCACCAAGGCTGGGCTGTCCCTCGTCGTCCCGCCTGCACGACTGTGCACCGATAACGGGACCATGATCGCCTGGACGGGAATAGAGCGGTTGGCCCTAGGCCTCCATGACGATCTGACGGTGCAAGCGCGCGCCCGCTGGCCACTCGACCCGCATGCTGCTCCGGCGATTGGTGCCGGCGTTAAGGCTTAGACCACAGCGTCAATCAACAAAGATGGACGCGGGCTGGCATGGGGGTCACCTCATCCGAACGCCGCGGCCGTGAACGACTTGCGGCGCTATCTGGCCGCATTGTTAAGGCCTGGCATTGTCGCTTAGAACGATCCGCGGTCACCAGCGCCCCCAGCTTCTGAAAGCCCTGCTCAATGTCCAGCCCCAAGACGCTCGATCCTCGCTACGCGGTGGTCGCCGGTGCTTGTTTGACGCAATTCATGGTCATCGGGCTGCTCTTTTCCTACTCGCTGTTTTTCAAAACCTTTGAAGATGAATTCGGCTGGTCGCGAACAACATTGTCCGCCGCGGCATCGCTGTCTTTCCTGATGATGGGGGTATTGGCGACATTCTTTGGGCATCTTGGAGATCGATTTGGTCCAAGGCCCGTCTTGGCAACAACCGGTCTGCTTACAGGATTGGGGTTCGCGCTGATCTCGCAGGTGTCAGCGCCATGGCACCTCTTCTTGATCTTCGGACTGTTGATCAGCGTCGGCATGAGCACCCATGACGTGATTACGCTCTCAACTGTTGCCCGCTGGTTCAAACGGCGGCGCGGTATGATGACCGGCGTCGTCAAGACAGGTACTGCCGTGGGGCAGATGCTCATGCCATTGGCAGCGGCCTTGCTGATCGCCGATATCGGCTGGCGTGCCGCTGCCATGACCCTTGGCGTTGGCGCAGCATTCTTTCTGCTCATAGCAGCGCTCCTGATGAAACGACCGCCGGCAGCTGCCGAAACCACTGACAACCCTGACGAGCCGAGCGGGAACCTTCGATCGGCTATGGGCTCCCGTGTCTTCTGGACACTTTGCGCGATACAGTTCCTCTTTTTTCCGACACTGACGACAGTGCCTCTTCATATCCCGGTCCACGGCATGGATCTCGGCATGGCCAAAACGACCGCCGCAGCCTTGCTTTCGACGGCGGCGGGAGCGAGTGCGATCGGCAGACTCACCGTCGGTGGCTTCTCCGATCGCATCGGCGGAAAGAAAGGCTATCTCCTTTGCCTCACGCCGCTGATCGTCAGCCTCGGTAGTCTTCTAGCCTTCGAGCAACCGTGGTTACTGTTTACCGCTATGGTGATCTACGGCTTCGCGCACGGCGGGCTTTTTACGATTGTCGCACCGACCCTCACCGAGTTCTTCGGCACGCGTGCCGTGGGCGCAATCTTCGGCGCGGTCGTTTTCTTCGGCACTGTGGGGGGCGCGATCGGACCAATCCTGGCAGGTCGAATCTTCGACGTGACCGGTAGTTACGCGCCTGCCTTCATTACCCTTGCTGCCATGGCCATTCTCGGGATCTTGCTGACCCTAACCTTGCCGGTGATCAAGCGGCCATAACGGCCACGCGCCGAACACGCGGCCAGGTCGGCGTCTTACCCGTTAGACGAGTTCAGCATCCGTCATGATCTCGATCAAGGCTGGCCCGTCGCGCTTCAAGCCTTCTTCGATGGCACCACGAAGATCCTCTGTTTTCGTCACCTTGGCGCCATGCCCACCGCACAATTTAGCAAACGCCGCAAAGGACGGGTTGTGCAGATTGGTCTCCCAAACCGGCCACTCGCCAGCGCGCTGCTCTTTGGAAATCTTGCCGAGTTCGCCGTTGTGCAACAGGATATGCGTGATATCCATGCCGTATTTGACAGCCGTGGTGAAATCCATCGGATATTGACCAAAACCGCCATCACCAGAAATGGAAATCACCTTCCTGCCCTTGAACGCGTCAAGGTCTTGCGTTGCCGCCCACGCTCCCATCGCCGCCGGGAAGCCAAAGCCGATGGACCCGAGATAACCCGACATGAGAACCCGCTGGCTGCCCTTGGTCTCGAGATAACGACCAAAGGAGTAGGTGTTGTTGCCGACGTCCACGGCAAAAATGGCATCGTCGGGGGCAAGCTCGCCTAAGGCATCGAAAATGGCGAAAGAATGGATACCAGCACCGTGTTCCTCTTTGAGGCGGCGATGCTTCTCATCGCGCCACATTGCCCATCGTTCGGCAAGCTCGCGGGTCTGATCGGCCGCATCGGGATGACGACGCGCCCGGTCAGCCACCATGCTGCAGAAGACGCCGACGTCGCCCCATACGGGAAGCGAGACCGGGTGGAACTTCCCGAGCTGCATGCGATCATGATCGACCTGAATGATCGCATGGTAGCGGTCGATCCCGGTGTGGTTGGAAAAACTGGTGCCAAGTGCCAAAATCAGATCGGCTTCATTCATGAACCAGCTGGCGATCGGAGTACCGGAACGGCCAAGGACACCGCCAGCATGGGGGTGGTCATCCGGCACGAGGCCCTTGGCCTTGAAAGTCGTCATGGCGGGCATGCCGAGTTTTTCAGCAAGGTTGATGACCTCGTCACGGGCCCCATAAGCGCCATGGCCAACGATGATAATCGGACGCTTGGCCCCCTCGATCATCTCAAGTGCCTGTTCAATCTCACTTGGCGCCGGCGAAATGCCCGCCCGAGCCACCCGCCCGGTCGGCGAGGCCGCTGCTTCCTCTGA
This sequence comes from Geminicoccaceae bacterium, assembly GCA_028285265.1. Taxonomy (GTDB): domain Bacteria; phylum Pseudomonadota; class Alphaproteobacteria; order Geminicoccales; family Geminicoccaceae; genus JANQPX01. The sequence continues at coordinate 10,809 of JANQPX010000070.1, read as the reverse complement.
CGGCAGCGTTTGCACATCGTCGGGAAAGATCAGGTGCGCGACATCCTGCTCGACAATCGCATTCTTACAAGCGAGTGATGCGAGTTCCGCGTGATGCGACGTGCTCAAGACAGGCTGAGAGAAACGAGACACGGCCTGGAACGCCGATTTCAGATCGATGTCCTGGAACGCGCCCGGACCAAAGACTTGTGTTTGCACCTGACCCGTCAGCGCCAAAACAGGGGCGCGATCAACTTTGGCATCCCACATACCGGTGATGAGATTGGTAGCACCAGGCCCCGCGATAGTGAGGCAAGCCGCAGGTTGACCGGTAAGCTTGCCATAGGCCGATGCGGCGAAGGCCGCAGCCCCCTCATGTCGGATGCCATAATATTTGAGCTTCTGGTCGACCACCGCGAGGCGGATGCTGTCGGCAAGACCGAGATTGGAATGACCAACCATACCAAAGACCGACTGCACACCCCAATTCGCGAACGTCTCGACCATCACGTCGGTTACCGTCCGCTCTCGCGCTGGCTCGGGTTCCAACCCAATGAAGATCTCACCATCGCGAATCTCGACGTCATACATCGTCTGGCCGGCATCCTCATGACCGCCAGGCGGCTTGCCGGTCAACGGATCAAAGTCCCAACCATGCCAGGGGCAGCGCACCCAGCATTTGTCGTCTGTTCCTCGCTCAATCGTGCCTTCGCCCAACGGGCCGTTTTGATGGGGACAGTGATTGTCCATAGCAGCCCATTGTCCGTCGAAGTGGACCAAGCAAATCGACGTCGTGCGTGCCGTGACGGTCTTCACGCGACCCTCCGGCAAGTCATCGATGTGGCCGACAGAGATCCAATCCAGGTCGTGCTTATCCATCATTTACCTCCTAATGCGCCGCAACGCCGCCATAGGCCACACCCGAAAGATCGGCCATCTCCCGTTTCCAGGTCGTCAGGTCGTCGATCGAGAACTTTGACACGTGATCATGGCCGCAAGCTCGCGCCATCACCTGCATCAGCTCAACGGACGCTTCGAAGAAGTTTGTGAGTTGCCGGGCCGATTTTTCGATCACTAGCCTATTCACGAGATGTGGCTTTTGCGTGGCGATGCCGACAGGGCAATTGTTGGTGTGACAGGCGCGCATGGCAATGCAGCCGATCGCCTGCATGGCGGCATTCGACAAGGCAACAGCGTCCGCGCCAAGCGCCAGCGCTTTGATGAAGTCCGCCGGCTTCCGCAAACCACCGGTGATGACCAACGTGACGTCCTGGCGACCTGACCGATCGAGATGACGTCTTGCGCGCGCCAAGGCCGGGATGGTCGGCACCGAGATATTGTCTCGGAAAATAATGGGGGCTGCGCCCGTGCCACCGCCACGACCATCTAAAATGATGTAGTCGACGCCGACCAACAGGGCTGCATCAATGTCCTTTTCGATGTGCTGCGCGGACAATTTGTAGCCGATCGGAATGCCACCCGTGCGATCGCGGACCTGATCGGCAAAGTCACGGATCTGCGTTGCGTCCGTCCAATCCGGAAACCGCGGCGGCGAGATAGCAGCTTCGCCCTCGTTGAGACCACGCACCTGGGCGATCTTGCCTTTGACCTTGTCGCCCGGCAGATGGCCACCTGTTCCAGTCTTGGCCCCCTGACCGCCCTTGAAATGAAAGGCCTGCACCTTTGAAAGCTGATCCCAGCTGAACCCGAACCGGGCCGAAGCGAGCTCATAGAAATATCTTGAATTCTCGGCCTGTTCCTCCGGCAACATACCGCCCTCGCCAGAACAAATTCCGGTTCCGGCGAGCTCGGCACCACGAGCAAGAGCCGTCTTTGCCGGCTGTGACAACGCGCCGAAACTCATGTCGGAAACGAAGATCGGGATCTTCAACGCGAGCGGTTTTTGCGCATTAGGCCCGATCACGACGTCGGTGCCAACCGCATCGTGATCCAACAAGGGTGGTCGATGCAGCTGCCCGGTCAGCAACTGGATATCGTCCCAATCTGGCAGCTCATGCCGAGGCACGCCCATCGCCTCGACCCGGCCGTGATGGCCGGTTTTGCTTAAGCCCTCCCGGGCATAATGCTGGATCAAGCCGTTATATGGCTCTTCGTCAATACCGTGACTGGTATCGGCATAGAGGCCGAGATAGGCGTCACGATCAAAGGGTTGAGGATTGTCCAAGGCCCAGGCTTCGATCTCATCCTGATCGACCAGCACCTCGCCACCCTCGATCCAGCTGTTAAATTTCGGCAGCGCCTCATCATTGTTGTAGGAGGAGACGCCACTGTCCAAGCGATAGTCCCAATAGTGGACGCCGCAGATGAGATCATTCCCTTGCACGAAGCCGTCAGACATCAACGCCCCGCGATGCAGGCAACGGCCATACATAACCGAGACATCATCGTCGAATCGAACAACGACGAGATCAACCTCACCCACCAGCGCATAGGCGGGTTGGCGATCTGCCAATTCGTCGAACTTTGCAACAGCGATCTTCTTCATTCATCTTGCCCCATCAATGGTCAGGCCTGCGTCGATGTCAGGGATCAATCGTGATCAGCGGCTTCGCGGACCTGTCGATGGGCTCCGTTTCCGCACAGTCGCCCATCGCCTTCACATGGGCAGCATACCAAGCCGCCCCCGCCTGTGCCGTCAACCCGTGCAGCAAGGCGCTGATCCAGACAGCATTGATCGCCAGGGCAAGAATAGGCTCCGCGAGCTCATGACCGACCTGTGGCACGATGAGCAAGGCGAAGAGCGCGGTTGCAAGGCCCCGGGGGCCAAACCAGCCAAAGAACAAACGCGTCATCGTCGAGGAATCGGTCCCTAAGAGCGAGATCCAAATGGCCAGCGGCCGAACCACAAACAAACTGGTCAAGATCAAACCGACCACAGGCCAAGTCAGGTGCGCCAGCGCGTTCGGCAGGAGAGCAAGCCCCAGCAAGAAGAACGCCCCCCACGTCAGGAGCAAACCCTCGCTTTCGGTGAACTCGTAGACAAATTTGCAGCGTCCCTTGACCACATGGCCAAAGCATAGCCCGGCAACAAAGGCTGCAATAAACCCGTTTCCTCCAACCGTGATCGCGCCCAAATACGAAGCGCCGGCCAAGGCAATCGCACCAACACCTTCGTAAGTCTCTGCCGTCAGGGCGCGCCCTTTCGCCCACAGGAGTAAGCGTCCTCCGATAAGACCCATGACGACGCCGACAAGAGGTCCAAGGACCAACTGCATAGCACCGAAGATCAACCAATTGGGGCCATCCGCTTGCATGACCTCCGCGGTCAAACTGGCGAAGAGAAGAATTGCCGGAAGCGCCAGGCCATCGTTCAAGCCGCTCTCGACCGTTAAGGCTCGGCGGGACCGCGCCGGCACGAGCGGGTTGGTCACGACAGCCTGACCGAGCGCGGCATCGGTCGGGGCGAGAATCGATGCGACCAAAGCCAACGCGAAAATCGGCCAACTCGGCAGGAAGAGCAAAGCAGCAAGGGTGCCAAGCGCAATCGACAGCGGCAAGCCGACAACCAACATTCTGACGGGCCAGACATGACGCTGGCGCAAGGCCATGGAATCGATCTGGGCCGCATCCAGGAATAAGAGCAAAATCAAGGCAACTTCGGCGACGATATGAAGGATATGCTCCGCTTCGGCGTGAGGAAAAAGATCGGCGCCGGAGAGCATCAGGCCGAAGGCAATGAAAACCATCGGGGCCGTCAACGCCGTCTTGGACAAGCGGTTCGCGATCATGGTGAAGCCAGCCGCGAAGACGGCCAATATCAGCAATCCTATCGTCATCGCTCTTGCCGAATGGGGCTGCGTCTTTCGGGGCTTTTGGTCTCGAACATGGATCGCTTCGAAATTAACGCCTTGGAAACCAGCTCGTCGCCGCTACAGCTCGGGCGCGGCACCGCATCAAAAACCAATGATCAGCGAGCATCAAGGTCCGATAGCGGGGAGTTGACTCGGATTGATAACGGGCAGCCATGATCGACATCGCATGCCAAGCATGGCCTTGTTGAAGGAGCGCCAATTGACATTGCTCAAAACCTGCTCGACTTTTGACCGACCAAGAATTTGCGTGAGCAAAGGCAAAAGACCCATGCCCAGGCAAGGGATCAAGGCGATTGAGAGGCGGCGAATCTGGCGCCGAGGTCGCGCGCGATCGTTGGGAAAACGATCTCTTGTCACCTGACGTAACGACCACCCCCTATTGGCTCAGGGAGCATGAGGCTCCTGATGACAACGCCGGCCCACTGCCAAAGACCGCCGATGTTATTGTGATTGGTTCAGGCTATACGGGACTTTCGGCGGCCCTTCAGACAGCACGCGGCGGCAAGACGACGGTGATTCTCGAAACCGGCCGGCCCGGCGAAGGCTGCAGCACACGTAACGGCGCGCATATCAGCACAAGCGTCAAGCCATCACTCGAGACCTTAGCAAAACGTTATGGCCCTGAGCGAGCTAGCGCGATTCGTGCCGAAGGCCGCCGATCCCTGGACTGGATTGAAGATTTCGTCCGCGCTGAAGAGCTCGATTGTGATTTCAGGCGGAGTGGCCGATTCCATGCCGCGCACTCGCCCCGGATGTATGAGCGCATTGCGCGGTCGGCCGAGCGCGCTCGGCATGACGAAGGGATTGCGTCTTTTGCCGTCCCTCGATCTGAGCAACGCGCGGAAATCGATACAGACTTTTATCACGGCGGCGTTGTCTACCCACATTTTGCGACGCTGCATCCCGGCAAATTTCATCGTGGCCTGTTGCGAAGAGCGATCGAGGCTGGTGCTGATCTCCATTCCCATTGTGCTGCTCGAACCGTGCGTCGTGACGGCGATTACACCAACATCGACACGAGGAAAGGCGTGATCCGCGCACGCGATGTGATCATCGCCACCAACGGCTATACCACCGACCTCATCCCATGGCTGCAGCGACGGGTGATCCCGATCGGCAGCTATATGATCGCGACCGAACCCCTCGCGCTCGATGTGATGGACAGGCTTTTCCCCTCGAGGCGATTGGTCACCGATACCCGCCGCGTCGTCTTTTACTACGGGCCCTCGCCTGACGGCCGCCGGATCGTTTTCGGTGGGCGCGTCTCCTCGGGTGAAACGGATCCAGCGATCAGCGGGCCACGCCTGCATGCCGAGCTAACGAAGATCTTTCCCGACATGGGCAAGGTGGCGATCGACCACTCCTGGATGGGATTTGTGGCCTACAGCTTCGATGAATTGGCGCACACTGGTACCCATGATGGGATCCACTATGCGCTCGGCTATTGTGGTTCCGGGGTGGGCATGGCCAGCTATTTGGGAACCCGCTTGGGCCAGCGCGTCATTGGGCAAAAGGAGGGACAGACGGCGTTCGATAACCTGCCATTCCCAACCCGGCCCTTTTACGCAGGAACACCCTGGTTCTTGTCTGCAGCCGTCGCCTGGTTTCGCTGGTGCGATCGAGCCGAGTCGTCCTTCGCTACATGGCAGGGCAACCCCAATGCGAAGGCATCATAATGGTTCACTAACGACCGACGCCGGGGTTGGCATGCCAAGAAACTGCGGTTCGATAAGGTCATCCACGCCGTGCCAATCACTGAAGATGGGCGGCATAGCAAGAGACGGGACAACGTCAAAGAAACGAAGGGCAGATGAGCCAAAGCAGTTCTGATGCACCATCATTTGATAGCATCATCGTCGGTGCTGGCTCCGCCGGCGCGGTCCTCGCCGACCGGCTGAGCGCGGATGGGCAAAGGAGCATCTTGGTCCTCGAAGCCGGTGGTTCAGATCTCACCCCTTGGGTCCGGATGCCCATCGGCTATGGCAAAGCGTTCTACGACCACCGGATCAATTGGAAATATTCAACAGAACCGATCGCCGGCCTCGGCGAACGAACGAGCTACTGGCCGCGCGGTAAGGTCATTGGCGGCTCTAGCTCGATTAACGCCATGGTCTATGTGCGTGGCCATCCCGAAGACTATGACGATTGGGCGAATGAGGCACCTGGTTGGAGTTGGGCCGACGTCGCACCGATCTTTAAGCGGATGGAAGACTGGTCGGGCGACGCCCATCCCCAACGCGGCAGCGGTGGTCGACTACCAGTATGCGATATCTCGGACGAAGTGCATCCGCTCTGCAAGTCCTATCTGCAAGCCGCTGCGGAAGCCGGCATTCCGATCAATCCTGACTACAATGCCGAGTCCATGCAGGGCGCCTCGATCTATCAGTTGACCACAAGCAACGGCGTGCGTGCCTCGACAGCAGCGTGCTATTTAAGGCCGGCTCAGCGACGAGCCAATGTCAACGTCATAACGCATGCCCATGTCACCCGTCTCCTGATGGAGGGGCGCACCGTCAAAGGCATCGTCTACCAACACCGAGGCCAGGATTGCATCGCGCTTGCGAATCGTGAGGTGATCCTGTCGGCAGGCGCGATCAACAGCCCGCAGATCTTACAGCTTTCAGGTATCGGTCCAGGCGAGCTGCTCCAGGACAAGGGTGTGCGCGTCGTGCTCGACGCCGCTCATGTCGGCAAAAATCTGCAGGATCATCTTGGTACGGACAATCTCTATCGGGCCCGCGTACCAACGTTGAACCAGACACTTCGCCCTTGGTTGGGTCGGATACGAGCGGGCCTCATCTATCTGCTTCGGCGGTCAGGTCCCCTCAGCCTCAGCGTCAATCAAGGCGGCGGTTTTGTACGAACACGACCTGGTTCAGGACGGCCGGATCTGCAGCTCTATTTCTCACCCCTGAGCTACTCACGCGCGCCTTCGGGCCAACGTCCCTTGATGCAGCCCGACCCGTTCCCTGGCTTCATGCTCGGCGTCAACCCTTGCCGGCCGACCAGCCGTGGCGAACTGAAGATCCGCACGTCCAATCCCCTCGCCCCTCCAGAAATCCAGCCCAACTATCTCGCGACCGCCGAAGATCGAAGCGCCATGATTGATGGGATCCGCCTCGTTCGTCGGATTGCCGAAGCCCCCTCGCTGGCCACCGTTATCGATGCTGAACTGCTACCCGGTCCTGAGATCACATCGACCGAGGAACTCGCGACCTTCGTGCGCGATCATGCCTGGTCCGTTTTTCATGCTTGTGGCACCTGCCGCATGGGCACTGATCCAAACCAGTCGGTCGTCGATCCAAAGCTCAAGGTCCACGGTGTCGAGGGATTACGCGTTGCCGATGCCTCCGTCTTCCCGATCATCCCGTCCGGCAATACCAATGCGCCGTCCATCATGGTCGGCGAGAAAGCGGCGGAACTCATCCTTCAAGACAACGACTGACAGGACCTGGTCCATGATCCCCATCGTCATTGAGAGCTTTTGCAACGAGTTCGTCGGTTTTGTGCGCGTAACCGATCAAGACGGCGCTGAAGGCTGGGGTCAGGTCTCGACCTATCATGCTGACATCACATGTCAGGTTTTGCACCGCCAAGTCGCCCCTTGGGTTCTTGGCCAAGACACCACGGATCTCGACGATCTTGTCGACCTCGTCACCGAACGTGAGCACAAGTTCCCAGGGTCCTATCTACGACGTGCGATCGCCGGCTTCGATACGGCGATCTGGGATCTACGCGCCAAGCGTGCCGGCTGCCCCGTGGCAGAACTGCTCGGTGGTCATGCTGGCACGATCCGCGCTTATGCCTCATCGATGAAGCGTGACATCACACCAAAGCAAGAAGCTGATCGTCTCAAAAAACTCGCCATCGACAAAGGCTTCACCGCCTTCAAGGTGCGGGCCGGCGCCGAGGTCGGACGTGGTGAGGATGAATGGCCGGGACGGACAGAGGAGATCATTCCCACCATGCGTGAGGTCCTCGGTCCAAACGTCGATCTCTTGATTGATGCGAATTCCTGCTATGCGCCCGCACGCGCCATCGATGTGGGCAGGATGTTGGAGGATCATGGCTTTTGCCACTTTGAAGAGCCCTGCCCGTATTGGGAACTTGAACAGACAAAGCAGGTCACGGATGCGCTGTCGATCGAAGTCACCGGCGGCGAGCAAGACTGCGACCTCTCCATCTGGAAACGCATGATCGACATGGGGGCGGTCAACATCGTTCAGCCAGATATCTGCTATCTCGGCGGCATCGCGCGCACGCTACGCGTCTGTCGGATGGCTGAGGCTGCAGGTCTCAAGGTCACGCCCCATTGCGCCAATCTTTCCATGGTGACGCTGTTTACCATGCATCTCCTGCGCGCCATCCCGAATGCCGGCAACTACCTCGAATTCTCGATTGAGGGCGCTGACTACTATCCCTGGCAAGAAAGCCTCTTCGTCGAAAACCCTTATCGCATCGAGGATGGCCATGCGCAGGTTTCAGACCGCCCAGGCTGGGGCGTCGAGATCGCACCCGAGTGGCTCGCAAAAGCTCAATATCAATGCTCTAAAGCCGATAGCCAGGCATGACTCGGGAGCTGATGAGCCCACCTGCCGAGTTATTGGACCCAGACGGTTCGGCCTCGACAGCCTCATTCAACCAGCCGACGCCTCCGTTGCATTTCTATGGGGACGATTTGAAATTGGAGCGCCGAGCTCGTAACAATGAAGAAATCATGCCATAACATATTGATATATAGTATTTTTTATCTCATTCCGTTCATTCATATGACGCCATATAGTAAGCTAAATATACACTTTTTATGAAATAAAGGTATATAAATATATCCTTTTTGACACTAAGAGAATATTTATATATTATCTTTCTAGCACAAAAAGCTATAGATGGATCGTCATGCCCAGCGTTAAAGACACGGCAAAACGGCAATATGCTAGGCTCCTAAATCGAGCCGCCGATCAGCTCTCAGGAGTCAATCCTCCAAAAGAGGGCTGGATTAGTGTCATGCGCAAAGCGCTCAGCATGTCTGCGCCAGAACTCGCGCGCCGCATGGGGGTCACCAAGCCCGCAATCTATCAAGCCGAACGCAAGGAACGTGAGGGCGGTATCACCATCCATCACCTGGAACGCCTGGCCGAAGCCCTTGGTGGACGTTTCGTCTATGCCATCGTGCCCAGTGGCAGTATCGACGACATGCTCGATGCACAAGCCCGTAGGAAAGCCGAGAGCGTCATTCACCGCGCCAGCGCCCACATGGCGCTCGAACAACAATCTCTGACAGCTCAGCAGATCGAAGATGAAATCGAACGCCTGGCCGCTGAACTGCGCCGCAAGCGCCCATCAGACTTTTGGGACAATCGGTGATACTGATCGAGCCCGACGGCGCAACGCCGCTTGACCCAAACGAGATGGAAGGTCTCAAGTTTGGGCATATCACAACACGCGGCGAACTCGACGAGCTCGAACAGGCTAATATCACGCAAGGTCTCCAATGGCTTGGGCGGAGACGCGGTGGTGACATCCTCACTGATGATTTCGTCCGCAGACTCCATGCACGGCTCTTTGGTGATGTCTGGGGATGGGCAGGAATCTATCGCCTACGTGAGAAAAACATCGGCGTTGACCCATTACAGATTGCAGTTCAGCTTCGCGCGCTTTTGGACGACGCCCGTTATTGGGCCGAAAACAATACCTATGCACCGCTTGAAGCTGGCGCGCGTTTTCACCACCGCATGGTGCAGATTCACCCGTTTCCAAATGGCAATGGCCGACATGCCCGAATTTCTGCCGATATCTATTTGGAAGACTACTTCGATCATCGCCCAATTCCATGGGCGAGCGGCTTTGACTTGCAAGCTGACAATGAACGGCGTGATGCGTACATCGCTGCCTTAAGGGCCGCCGATGCGGGATATCTTCATCCTTTGCTGGAATTTGTCGGAGCCGTCTGAGATCAAGCCAACGGCCAAGATCCGACAGGCCAGCCCGTCGTCCTGGTCACCATGGCCCTCATCACCGGGCTGCATTCCGTCTGCACGCCGACGGCTCCTGCCCCTGAAAAGAATGCAGTCATGGAGCACGGCTTCACATCGAGGTTGGTAAGCGGAAATGACGGCTCGATGATTCTAGGCCGAAAGTCGATGATTGCAGATCGATGAACGCATTACATGGCGGAGGGAAGGAAACCGGGTTCAAACTCTCTCTGGCGTGATTTCAATAAGTTGGCGTGGCAGTCGTTCTTTGGGCGCCGCTATACCCAATTTTTCTTCGGAGCAGTGTTTGTAATCTGTCTGCAGGCCAACAGTCTCGGGCCGATTGAGCTTAGTCTGGTTCAAATGATCATGAGGGATTCAAACTCTTTTCCCGTAAGCATTTTGTTGTACTAAGCCAGCAATTGAGATGCGACAACTCCCATTCATCCTTCTACGAATAAGCGTCTGCTGCCATCCAAGTTTTAAGCATCCTCTCCAATTGGGACATGACGTCATTGCAACTGCTTTGCAGAGGCTGGCGAAGGTTGTCGTCAGTTAGGTGGACATCTCGATTTCGATGCGATCAGCCATAGACCCCTTGCGTGGGAAGACCGTCGTGTCAGCTAGTCCTTTTGCGAGGCGCCTCTATACTGTCCATTGGGAGCCATGATGGTGGTGGAGACATCGTTCCGAAACGTATCTCAGTTGGATCAGAATTGCCAAAGATAGGCTGTCCGCTTGAATGATTTGCAGTAGCACATCTTCAGATTTCTTCATGGAGCGCGCGCATCGCGCTGTGCTGATCGCTGACATCGTAGAGTCGGTTCGGCTGATCCAAGAAGACGAGGAAGGCGTGGTCCGGCGTTGGATGGCGCTCGTTCGGCAGATCGAGAACGATTTGATGCCGGCCAACAAAGGCCATCTGGTGAAGTCGCTCGGCGATGGACTGCTGCTCGAATTCGATGACGCACGCACCGCCGTCCTTGCGGCAATCGCTATCCAGCAGGCGAGCGCCCAAGACAATC
>JANQPX010000010.1 GCA_028285265.1 Geminicoccaceae bacterium | reverse complement strand
GCTTCAAAGGCCGGATCGCGGCCGAAGCCATTCGAGAACCTGCCTGAATCGGCACCGGAACTCTTCTCATGGAATACGTTGACTCTCGTCGACAAGCCCATGTCTTTCATCGTGTTTTTGGTGTCGCGGATGATACGCCTCACCACAGAGACCGGGTCTTCCGCATCCAGGACTCCGTCGATATTGCTTAAGTAGATAGTTGCCCTAGCTCGCTCGGCCTGCCGGGTCATGAGTAAATGGTCGAAGATGACCTGGTCATAACCTCGGCCGGTGTCGATAACCAACAGCACATTGCCGCGCATGGCAAGCAGTTTGGCGATACCCGCTATGCCGGCCCCGCGCTGTGCAGTGACCAGAACGGTTTCGTCATAGTCGATGAAAACAAGTCCGTCGCGCTGCTCGACGAAGGCGTTTTTGTATAGCGCAAACGCCAACAAATCATCGACGCGCTTTTCATGTCCGATAACGAGCGTTATCGATGCGGCTCCGGCCGTCGATGAAAGCAGCAAGCTGATCCAGACAATTAGGACTCGCATTTGTCACACTCCTCCAACTATGAAGTCTAGAACACCCAATTCGAGATGCACGCCGATCAAACACGGAGTGACTTCGGTCCTCGAGAAGAACTACCCTGCCATGATAAGGCGAAGGGGCGAAAAAGGCCTGGACGAGGGCCCTATAGAGGGGCCGTTCAATTGTGTATCCTAAGTGCTTGATTATTTTTCCGAACAAACACTCCAGGTCATGCGTCTAAGTAAGTTCTTATCGCTTGCGGTTGCGATGAGCCGAAACCAGGCCAAGTTTTTCATTCGGAAAGGGCGCCTGTCCGTCGACGGCGACGTGATCTCTGACCCGTATTTTGAAGTCGACGATGCCAGTCACGTTACTTTTGATGGCAGATCGATCTCGATCGCCGAATTCCAGTACATTCTGTTGCATAAGCCGGCATCTTACGGCTGTACGACGAAAGATGCACAGTACCCATCCGTCTTGAAACTCCTGAAAAACCGATCGGAAGACCACTACTATTATTTCGCGAATGTTCTGGCACCTGAGGTTACCGGTCTAGTGTTACTCAGCGATGATGCGCGCTGGACCAGCCGTACAAAGCGCAGGCTCCTGACAAAACCGCATGTATACCAAATCAGATCAAGAGATCTCATCAGCGAGGATCGGCTTCGGCAGCTAAAGGATGCGTGGCTCGCGTCTTCAGAAAACAGGGTTGGCCCACCACCCGAGACAGAACAACATGATCAGAAAACGCTGCTGCTCAAAACGGGTAACGTTGGCTATCAGGAGATCCTGAAGGTCTTTTCTTCGGTGGAAATAGCCATCGAAGCACCGCACTTGATTCAACTTGGCAGGTTGAAGATTGGTGACCTGGAAGCAGGTGAATACCTGGTACTCACCGAAGATGGAATCAAGATCTAGCAGGGCAAGGAAGTGGTCGGCGCGGCTCCGGCCGTTCGTGATAGCCGGCGAGGAGGGGATCGGAAAATGAAGTCAGGCATCTTGGTCATTGCCAGCCTGGTAGCAGCCTTGGTCG
>JANQPX010000071.1 GCA_028285265.1 Geminicoccaceae bacterium | reverse complement strand
AGATTTTGAACTATGCGGTGAATGGTTACGGCCTTGAGCAGATGGTGCTCCGACTGGAAGAAGTACTGGAAACGGTTGAGCCCGGAGACCTGGTCCTATTCCCACCAATTTCCGATGATATTCGACGCAACCTCATTGGCATGGCACAAGTCTGCGGACATGATCGTGCCGGCTTGACCGCCGGGCGTTTCCCGAGGCTGACCACGGATGGATGGCAATTCGAAGAGATCGCTCACTATTGTCCAGAGCTTCGTCTGCCCTTCGCGGACCTTTTCTGGTCTATCGGTGATGACATCGGCTGGGTCGAGCGCCGACTTCTCGTGAATGCGGACCGGCTGATGGCTCGCGCCAAGCAACATGCTGAGTCTAAAGGCGCGCGCTTCTTGTTACTGTTTCAGCCCATACAAAAGGAATGTCGTAGGGGACGCTTTGATCTCGACATAGCCGCCATGTCCCTCAAGCCGGACGATCTTCTTTCAGCCTGCGATCGCCTTGCACCACAACGAGACTATACACGAAGCCCGAGCGATCATCATTGGAACGCAGAAGGTCATCGTTGGCTTGCCGATGCCCTCGTCTCCTATCTCGTCGCTAAGCTATGATCCGTTGCAACGGCCGATGTCCATCATCCGCGTCGGCCTCGTTCAAAGGCGCATAAACATCAATCGGCTCGGTGACGTTATGGAGAACATGATGACCGATAGTCTTGAGCTTGCCCTCGGCTGCGCGAGCGATCGCCTCCGTCGCCAAGATCGTATGCCCCTCAACTTTAGCGAGATCAGATAGCCTTGATGCGATGATCGCAGGCCTGCCGATGACCGTGAAGTCGAGCCTGTCTCTCGAACCGACATTGCCGTAGGTGACCCGTCCAAAATCGAGTCCGATCGAACAGCTGACGGGCTGATCGATACCCGTTGCCCGGAGACTTTCCACCTCCCGAATGATCGTAATGGCCGCCTTAAGAGCGGCTGCGCGCGCGTGACCTCCATTGGCATCTGAGGGAAACACGGCAAGCACACCATCGCCGACAAACTTCAAGACTTCGCCGCCGACGGTATGAACGCGGTCCACAACAGTTTCGAAGAACGCGTTCAAGAGTGCCAAATAGTCCTTGCGGCTTAGGCGCTCAGCCCATCCCGTTGAGTTACGAAGGTCGCAGAACAGGATCGCGGCATCGATGTCATCACCGTCACCACGCCTGATCTCACCACCGAGCACGCGAGCACCCGTTCCCTGCCCGAGATAGGTCTCCAGCAGGGCCGTTGCATTGGAGCGTTGGCTAAGCGCCTCGAAGAAACGGCTGATCACGGTGGAACATTCGAACACCCGGCCAAGATCCGCGGTCGAAAATCCTTCAGGATGATCCGACGCCATGGTCATCACGTGGATCTGACCGTTCGAAAACGGCAAAGGCATGGCGACATAATCCGTACCGCCTTGTGCCCTCAGTTCCGCCATGACCGGGAAGGAAAACTCGCCCTTCTCGACCTTGAGACACTGCCGAACGCCGCCCAAGCCTTCACTGACATGGCGTATCGGACTGGTTTGATAGCCAGCACTCACGAGATCATCGTAGGAAGCCCGGCGGATCTCGACCTGATCACTGTCGCGATTCCAAACATAGGCAATACCGGCATGCTCGGGATGGAGCGCCCAGATCACGACATTGAGTCGGAAAACCGTGATGCCATCCTCGACAAATCGCTTGCCCAATGCGCGAGTTAGCTCGACCGGATCATCATGCCGCCAGGCCTCGCGCATCAACCAATCAACAAGCGCGCCGCTGACATGGCCATCATCGGGTTGATCGAGAAAACCATCCGGCCCCTCGAAACGGTCGGCAGCCTCAGGGAAAAAGGCGATAAAGCCCTCGATATTCAACGCCTCTTCTAGCGCGTTCTCATAGCTCCAAGCGCCATTGCTGATCGTGCCATTGGGTAGATGGAGATCCCAATAGGTCGCCGTCCCCTTAAAGGGACAAAACGTGCGTTTGTCCGAAGGCTGGGCCGCCAGCATTTGGACATCACTCCTGGGAAAATAGACAACCGGCTGCAAACGCGTCTCACGCATAATCATGGCGCGTTCGCTGGACGCAAGGACATGGTTGTCGGCATAGGCGGTTACCCGCCCATTGACCTGCTCAATCTGTATTCGGTAGGGCAATGATGTCGGTTTCGCCATGCCCGATAAATGGTCATGCCTAGGTCCCGATTCAAGCCGGCAAAAGATGGGTATGACAGGCGCGCGACGTCCCTTTTTACCCTGCTTACTCGATCGAGCAGGCAAGCACCCGACTGATATGTGTTAACGGACGACCGCTTTCTTCGGACCATTGATTGAAGGAGGCTTGAACTCTTGCCAGATCGCGCTTGGCGCTCGGGGCCTTATCGACGACCCCCTCACGAATCAGGGCACGCACCACGTCGCGGGACAGAATGAAACTATCAACGCCCATGCCACGCAGCGCGTACATACCGGTCGTCCCGCCGAGGCGGCTGCCACGTCGCTTCAACAGATCAAGCAGGCCAACGTAGTTCGTCGACGGCCATGTCGCGATGGCCCGAGCCGCACTTTCATACTCAGCGCGAAGCTCCCGCAAGAAAACCGCATTATCGCGAATCGACAGAATTTTCTTTGCGTGACGGATGATGCCGTCGGTCTTCAGATAGCCGTCTACATGATCATCCGACATCATAGACATTCGACCAACATCGAAGCCATCAAAGACCTCCTCGAACCGCGGCCACTTGTTCTCGACAACCTTCCAATTGAACCCTGCCCGAAAGACCCCTTTGGAAAACGCGGACAGCCAGCGATCATCCGGAATGGCAACAAGATCATCGACCGACATCGGCTGTGCCAGCGTGCTTTCGAATGCGGATACCCCCCCTTTTCGAGAAGCGGCGAGCTCGAAAAGGACCTCAAAGGGAGTCAGCTCCGTCATGGGATCGGATCCTTGTCTTGAACATTGTCGACGATTTTTGAAGGTGAGCGATTCAATATCAAGACGATGCTCTATCGGATTGTCGAGCAGTTTGGAACAATCTCAACGTCGCATGATGAAGCCATCCTTCACTGACCTACTGTCGGCCCTAGCTCAAAGGTAAGGCCAACGACATGCACGTAAACGCCAAAGAGACCGATGCGACGTGGAGGGCTGAGCTTTCGCCGGAGCAAGGTCGTGTGGCGCGATTGAAGGGCATGGGGCGACGGTTTACGGCGGCATATGATAACAGCAAAGCCGACGGTACCTATGGGTGCGTCTGATGTGGACATCGGTGCCTTCATCCGATACCAAATTCGACGGCAGCGTGGAATTGTAGAGCCTTGTTGCTCCGGTTAAGGCCGGCGCGTCCACCAAGGAGACCGATGACCGCCACGTGGCGAGTCGAATTGAGGTTCTTTGCTGCCGTGACGATGCGGATCTGGAGCACGTCTTCCCTGATGGCCGCAACCGACGGATCAGCGTTGCTGCATCAACCCCATCCCTCTCAAGCCGATGCCTACGGGCGGAGATAAGGGCTAACAAACCATGGCCAGAGCGACACTCATCATTGGTAACAAGAATTACTCATCTTGGTCGTTCAGAGGCTGGCTCGCGGTCAAACAGGCGGGCATCGACGTCGAGGAAGTTCTGGTCGATCTTGGTGAGCCCGACTTCGCAGCAACGCTTCGGACGCACTCTGAGGCTGCAAAGGTGCCGGTTTTGATCGATGGTGATCGCAAGATTTGGGACTCGCTCGCCATCATTGAATATCTTGCTGAAATTCATCCTGAGGCCGGGCTTTGGCCCTCGGATGTATCAGCGAGAGCGAAGGCTCGATCAATCGCCGCCGAGATGCATTCGAGCTTCAACGCCCTTCGCAGCGCCATGCCCATGAATATGCGAAAATCCTTGCCGGGTTGGGGACGCAAACCTGGTGTTCAAGAAGATATCGATCGGATCGTCGACATCTGGCGCGAGTGCCGAACGGCGGCGGATGGTGGGGATTTCCTTTTCGGCGCATGGACCGCTGCCGACGCCATGTATGCGCCGGTAGTTAGCCGCTTTGCCACATATGCTGTTGAGCTCGACGACATCACGAAGGACTACGCGAACGCGGTTCGGAACGCTCCACTCTTTAAGGCGTGGGAGGACGCTGCGTTGCAAGAAGACTGGATCGTCGAGATGGACGAGATCGACGGCACGACCCGCACTTAAAGCGATATCCGCACGGATGCTCCCAATCCCGATCGTCGACCTACGAAAGCGGGAAGCCCATTCTTTCGATCAACTTTAGCCATGGGAGTCGCCAACCTCCCTTTTCATCCGCCGTGTCGAGGGCATGCATGGTGATCGTGGAGCCAAGATATCGGAGGGGTTCGGGCGGGATCCTACGTGGAAGCGTTGCAGCGAAGGCCATCGTCGTCTCGGGCACAGCGGTCTGATCAATAAGCTTGAGACCAACTGCTGCCCCAAAGCGGCTTGCGGTGATGCCGAAGCCGGAATAGCCGCCGGCATAGATCACCCGTCCGCCAAAATATCGCTGAAAATGCACAGCCATGCGTGTCGTGAGTGCGATGGGGCCGCTCCAAGCATGACTAAAGCGGACGTCATCCAACTGCGGGAATGTTCTTTGGAAGGCCTCGGCCAACCGTCGATACGGGCGTTGTGTGCGATCAAATGCGGGATCGCGCGGCGCGTTTCTAAAGACGCCAAGCCGACCACCGAAGAGGATGCGATTGTCTGACGTGAGCCGCATGTAGTTGAGTTGCGTTCGGGTGTCGTAGATACCCTGGCGGTTCCGCCATCCGATTCGGGCGAGTTGCTCAGCGCTCAATGGATCCGTCATTAAAATGCGATCCCGAATCATCGCGACACGTCGCCGGATATGAGGGTGACCAGCAGCAAACGCATTCGTGGCCAAGAGAATGCCTCTCGCATGAAACTCGCCATTCGGCGCAATCGCCCGCAACGTCGCGCCGGTGTCCTCTATTTTCACCAGCGGCGTTTTCTCGAAGAGACGGACTCCAAGTTGAAGGGCCATCCGCTTTAAGCCGAAGATAAGCTTCCCTGGATGAACCGTTCCGCTGTCTCGCTTCGACCAGAGGCCAGCCTCGAACAACGGTGACCTGAGTTCCGCCTGCACGTCGTCGCGGTCGAGCCTAACAACATCGTAATTGAATCGGCGATGCAGCGCTTCTTCCTCATCAAGGACTCCAACGCCACCTTTGCCGATCGCGACGGTCATTTCACCCGTCCACTCAATGTCAGCATCGACCCGGTGGCGCTCAAGGGTGTCCCGAAAACCGTGAAGATTGGCACGACCTAGAGCTTCTAACCGCTCCAGATCATCAGGAAAGACGCGTTCAGCATTTGCAAGACCATGCATGATGGACGTCGAGAGAATGCCACCCGGACGTCCTGAGGCCCCAGAGGCGATCGTCTCGGCTTCGATCAAGACGACATCACGCACAGGATCGGCCTCTTTCGCCTGAATGGCAGCCCAAAGACCTGTGAAACCACCACCGACGATCAGCAGCTCAGCGTCGGTCTTGCCAGCATGGGGCGGTTCTAGATCCGAAACATCATCACGATCCAGCCAAAACGGTGTAAAGACGACGTCCGCAAGCGCACGGGTTACAAAGTCGATGGTCAATCGGTCCTCACTGATCTGTCTGTAGCCAGCGAAAGCTATTGAAGGGCATGACGCTAGCCCTTTTATATCTCATGAATAGCTGGTTTGGATCCTTAGGACGGGATGTGCCATGAGCGCCGACACGCCACATCGTTACAATCAACCACTTGGCGGCAATGATATGCCACGCTTCGGCGGTCCTGCGACGATGATGCGATTGCCGACACAGAGCTCGGCCGCCGGCCTAGACGCCTGCTTTGTCGGTGTGCCCATGGACATCGGCGCGTCCAACCGTGCCGGTACTCGCCATGGCCCGCGCGCGATCCGGGCTGAAAGCTGCATGCTTCGTCCCTTCAATATGGGTACCGGGGCTGCTCCATTCGATCATATGCAGGTCGCAGATATTGGCGATATCGCAATCAATACCTTCAACCTGAAAGCCACCGCCGATATCATTACGGCAGCCTATGACGACATTCTTGGTCATGCATGTGTGCCGTTGACGCTTGGCGGTGACCATACTCTCACCTACCCAATCCTCCGTGCTATCGCAAAGCGGTATGGGCCGGTTGCGCTGATCCAGGTGGACGCGCATGCCGATACCAGTGACGCCATGTTCGGTGAAAAAATCGCGCATGGCACCCCGTTTCGTCGCGCATTCGAGGAAGACCTACTGATCAATGATAAGGTCTTCCAAATCGGTCTTCGTGGAACGGGCTATTCGCCAAGTGACTACGACTGGGGCCGAGAACGAGGCTTTACCGTGGTTCCAGCCGAGCAATGCTGGCACAAGTCACTGGCACCGCTCATGGGCGATATCCGAGAACGCATCGGCGACGCACCACTTTATCTGACGTATGACATCGACAGTCTTGATCCGGCCTTCGCGCCTGGCACAGGCACGGTCGAGATTGGAGGACTCACCACGATCCAGGCCCTCGAAATCGTGCGCGGTGTCAAGGGGTTGAACCTTGTCGGCGGCGACCTTGTAGAAGTTTCACCGCCCTATGACAGCTCCGGAAATACAGCATTGATCGGCGCAAACCTCCTTTACGAGATGCTATGTTCGCTACCGAAGGCTTGGTCCTAGGGAGTTCTTGATGGTCACGTCCATCCGTTCCGAAAAAATCCTAGCTGTTGCGCCAATGATGGATTGGACCGACCGACACTGCCGTTACTTTCTTCGGCTGATCAGTAACCACGCTTGGCTCTACACCGAGATGGTGACGACGGGCGCCATTCTTTTTGGGGATCAGGAACGATTCCTTCGATTTAATGAGGCCGAGCACCCCGTTGCTCTGCAGCTTGGTGGAAGCGACCCCGATGCGCTCGCGAAAGCGGCAGCGGCTGGAGAACGTTTTGGCTATGATGAGATTAACATCAATATAGGCTGCCCATCCGATCGCGTGCGGCATGGCCGATTTGGCGCTTGTCTGATGGCCGAACCCGATTTGGTTGCGGCCGGCATAACTGCTATGCGAAGCCGCATCAATTGCCCGGTGACGGTCAAGACGCGAATTGGCATCGATAACCAGGACGACTATGCCTTCCTTCGCGATTTTGTCGGTAAGATCGAAGAGGCGGGCTGTCGACATGTTGTCGTCCATGCAAGGAAGGCAATCCTCTCAGGGCTCAGCCCTAAAGAGAACCGTGAAATCCCACCGCTCAATTATCCGCGTGTCCACCGGCTTAAACAAGAATTTCCCGGCATGACGGTAGTTTTGAACGGCGGATTGAAGACAGCATCTCAGATCGTGGCAGAGATCGATTATGTCGATGGTGTCATGATCGGGCGCGAGGCCTATCAAAATCCCAGTGCGCTTATCGATATGGATGAGGCATTGTTCGGCGTGCATGGCGAAAGGTCAACGCGTCATCAGATCGTCAGGCGTTTTCTTGACTATGTCGAGACCGAGCGTCAACGGAATGTGCCGCTTAAATCAATGACCAAGCATATCCTTGGTCTTTTTAACGGGCTCCCGGGCGCCAGGGCGTGGCGACGGCATCTCTCGGAACATGCAGTCCACAACGATGCGGGACCCGAAGTGATTGAAGCCGCATTGTCGCATGTGCCTGAACTTGGTCCTGCTGCAGCTGCGTAGGTGCCTTGGCGCATCATTCAACCGATCTTTTCGAAATGATAGGCGACGCAAGGCTGTTCCAACACCATGCCACCGTCAGTGCTTTTGCCAAGGCGAGCGAAAGCCGTTTCCATCTCAGCTCGCACAGCAGGTAGCCGGTCCGCCCGCCTTGGATCTACGGCGATCAGGGCATTGAGATACGTCTCGAAATCTGGTGTCGTCCGGCTGATCGGGTAGTCCAGCTTCGAGCGAAGACGAAAGTGTCCCTTGGATGCAAGCAAGTCCAGTCGGGCCTGAGACTTCGTGCGCACCTCAGTCTCGTCATCAAGCGGCGCCATGACTTCGCTCATCGGTCCTCCTGGACGTGGTTCAGCGAAATGGAGCCGTCCGCCAGACTTCAGCACCCGCCAAGCCTCATCCAAAGCCGTATCCTGCACGGCCTCTGGAACATGATGAAAAGAAAACATGAAACAAACGAGATCGCTGGAGCCATCGGCAATCGGCAGATCTTCTCCCCTGCCAAGGAGAATACGGACATCAGGGTGCCTGGCTTGTCTCGCGATTTCGACCTTCGCGTTGTCGATCTCGATACCCGTTACCTTGGCACCGCGTTTCGCAAAAGCACGGGCGAACTTTCCATCTCCTGCACCGACATCGACAACGGCAACACCGTCAAGATCGATCAACGACGTCAGATGATCCAAATGATTCATGCGGCCAGCCTATTCGCTCCAGATTGTTTGAGGGCTTCAGCTTAAGCAGCGGATAACCTCGACGTCCAGCACGGCAAGGTCGCACCTGGAGTCTGTACAAAACAGAACAACCCTTGGCACACTATTTGACAATACGGCGCCAAACACAGCCGAATATTCGAAGGGAGGCAGTGCATGATCAACGTGATCCGACAAGTTTGCTCGTCGAGACCAGCCATCGTCTTCGCGCTGGCTTGGGGAATGAGTATCGGACCCGCCCATGCCTTTTGTATCCGGAACGACACCGGCGCCCCGATCCGCGTCGAGGCGATCGATGGCACGGCAAGGTTTGGCCTGGAACTCCCCAACAACAAACGGGCCTGCTGCTCACCAAAGGACGAAGCTTGCGCAATCGGCGAGGCTGATGTGACGCTCGGAATCAAAGCGTTGGAGAGCGACGCGTACTGTGAGGTGTCCGTTACCCCAAAGGGAAACGTCAATGTTACCGGGCGACAAGATTCCTTGAAATGTAAGGCCAACAAGGCCGGTTCGACCATGGACTGGGCGTCTGGCTAACGCCTTTCGACGCAGAACCTCCTTAGATATCCACGGTTTTCGGTGTGTTTTGGCAACACTCGGAATGGCAACATCACAATATCAACCATTAATTGATTGTTAATCCAATGACACTAGTATTAGGTGATAGAGTTTATTTTTGTTCGCTTCAGAGGTTTCTATGCGACGTTTGGTGTTGGTGGCAAAAGCTGGTGATTGGCCCGAATCTGAGGATGTGGACAGCGTCATCCTGAACTTCGATGACCGTCATCGTCGCCGACTTCGATTGACGACAGAGGCTGGCGAGAGCGTGCTACTTGATCTCACCAAACCACAGCCGTTGGATGATGGCGATGGTCTCGCGATCGAGAACGATGAGGGGTGGATACGGATCAAGGCGGCCCCCGAAGACGTCCTCATGATCGAAGAGCAGGATCTCGCGAGCACCATCAGGCTAGCCTGGAATCTTGGCAATCGACATTTGCCCATCCAAATCGTCGGTGACGGTGGTTTGCGCCTCCGCTACGACCATGTGATCGAGGAGATGCTGAGCAGCCTCGGCGTGATGGTGAAACGCAGCAAGGCTCCGTTCGTCCCAGAGAATAACGCCTTTAATCGCCACGGACGTCGGTAGACGATCCAAAAGCTTGACGTCTCCACCAACGACCGTCATGTGATGCCAGTCAGGATCAAACGTCACATGGACATAGGGAGGCCGACGCTTGCTAAGGGAACTAACGACCCGTTGCACTTGGTGTGGTGAGGATCCCCTTTACATCGACTATCATGATCAAGAGTGGGGAGTTCCTGAGCGTGATGACCGGCAGCTGTTTGAAATGTTGCTTCTCGAAGGCTTCCAGGCCGGTCTCTCCTGGATCACAATCCTGAGGAAACGGGAAGGTTTCCAGAAAGCCTTTGACAACTTCGATCCCGAATTGATTGCCGCCTATGATCAGGCCAAAATCGATCGTCTGCTGCAAGATGAGGGCATCGTGCGGCATCGCGGTAAGATCGAAGGCGCCGTGCAATCCGCTCGCGTTGCGCTGGACCTTATGAACAGGCCAGGTGGTCTTTCTGAGTTTCTTTGGCAGTTCGTGGACGGGCAGCAAATTGCCAACCGCTTTGAACGCCTGGCGGACGTACCGGCAGCGACCGAACAGTCAAAAGCCATGTCAAAGGCGCTCAAAAAGGAAGGTTTCAAGTTCTGTGGACCAACGATCTGCTACGCCTTTATGCAGGCAACTGGCATGGTAAATGATCATGTCGTCGATTGCTTTCGCTACGATGCTTGCATCGACGATCACTGAGGTCTCTTTCCGTCCTGCACAATAGCTCCTTTATGAGGCATTTCGAGATCCACGTCACGACATCCCTGCCCGAGCCGCCTGGGCCCAACGAGCCATTCGTGCACACGCGAGTGCTGTCGAAAATCTAATCGTTTTCAGCACGTTAGCCGTCGCAGTCGCCATGACGGAAACTCAAACGACAATGACGGCTGCAGCGGCAGCCTTCTACTTTGGCGCTCGTTTCATTCATTACGGTGTCTATGTAACGGGGATTCCATGGCTCCGCACGCCCGCGTTTCTCACAGGATTTGGTTGCCAAATGCTGCTCGCGTTAACCATCTTGGGTTTCGTCTAGTCTTTGTTTGACAGAGCGGGCCGTCGATCAATTCACATGTGGCGAAGCAACCTAGTTGTTGATGGAGTTGCTATTGGGTTTTCAAGTGGCCTCCGCCTAACCGTTCTCCGGAAGCGCCACCTTCTTCAGTTTGCGAAGCCGGACACGAGACATTTATCAAAGCACTTCATCAAAAAAGCCTTGGGAATATAGAGAGTTAGATGATCTGAACCAGTCATGACTTGCAGACCTTCTACGAAAACTTTCACTCATCACAGATCTTTGATCACAAACCCCAGTATCTGAATGCGTAATTCCAAGGCCAAGTCCCCATATGTGCAAGGTCGGGCGTAATCTGCCCTCGACACCGGAAGGAGATATCGGATGCACTATGACTCGTACAATCCGAAAGACAGACGAATCACGTCGAAAACGCAAGTAGCAGCCTGGCTGTTTTGCTGCCTGCTGTTGGGTACACTCTATGCCGTTGATGGCCATGCGGATCTCGATTCGACCAGCTACGTCATCCTGGCCGATGACGACGCCTTCAGACAATGCGGATAACCTTCATGACGTGCGTTGTTGTGCACAACCACAAGAACCAACACCCCAAATGAACCGCAGAAGCCTAGCTCTCCACCTGCGCATCATTCGCTCACGCAAGATCGAGGATTTTGTACCGCAGAGTTGGTGCTCAGCGCCATGAGGGCGTTTCAGGACAGGTGGCTATACCGCCCCGATATGATGGCCAAACCTGGCTGATCTTAGCCTCAGTTGATGTTGTGTCCTCGTCGTGTCGCCGACGATAGGAAAACCCTTGAGACCGGCGTTCACCGCTGACCCAATCGATACGGACAAACGATGTTCCGGCGGACCTACGGTGCCGCCCTCATTATACGAACACCTGAGTTTAGGATGCGATGTCCTGGAGGGTTCTAGGGCGGCTGCCTTTGAAGAGCTGAGCGGTCGAGCGGTCTGCAAGAATCTCGCCATCCGTTTGGCAGCGGGGGCAGTAGTTGCTTTCGCTATCCTGCCGTCGAAGACGCTGCACCGGCGTGCCACAGACTGGGCATGGCTCATTGTAGCGGCCATGCACTGCCATACCGGCGCGGTCATGACGCACGCTTTCCGGAAAACCGTCGCCGACCTCAGCACGAAGTTGCTCAAGCCACTCCGTAAGCGTCGAACGCGTGGCCTCGTACAGTCGCTCAACCTCGTCCTCTGCAAGCTTGCCGCTCATTGCTTTTGGCGATAGGCGAGCGCGGTGCAGAATCTCATCGGAATAGGCATTGCCGATGCCACTGAACAAATGCGGCGAGGTCAGTGTACGTTTTAGCGTATGGTTCTCTTGGCTAAGCGCTTCCCTGAAACTCTCGAGACTAGCCTCAAGCACCTCAATGCCGCCGGGATCATGTTCGGCAAGATTTGCTTCGCCACGCACCACGTGGAGCGATGCTCGTTTTTTGGGACCGAACTCGGTGAGCGTGAGCGACCCCTTGGCGAAATCGAAAGCTGCGAGCGCATGGCGTCCCGCGAGCTTTGCACCACGCTGTTTCCAATGAAATCGGCCAGCAATCATGAGATGAAACACCAGCCAGAGATCGTCTTCTAGACCCAGCAAGATCCGCTTGCCGAGGCGGCGAACGGACGTAACCCGCTTACCGATGGCGTCGTCGAGAGGCGGCTCGACCGTGCGTAGCAGAAAAGGGCTGGCGAGGCGAACTTCTTCGACAACCTCTCCTTGGAGATGGCGTTCCAACGCCTCCACGTAGACGGTGATGTCCGGGAGTTCGGGCATGAACTTTCCCTTCTTACTTGCTTAATTTCAATTGCCGTTTGGCAAGGCGGGCAGCGTTAGCTCTGCTGCTCCGCGGCGGTTCCTCGAATCACGTCGTGACCTTGGTCAACTCATGGTGGGAATGTTAAAATCAGCGCCTTCCTTGATCCCCGTTGGCCAGCGAGTGGTGATGGCCTTTTGCTTGGTGTAAAAGCGGATTCCCTCGAGACCATGCACATGGTGATCACCGAAGAGCGATCGCTTCCAACCGCCAAAACTGTGAAACGCCATCGGCACCGGAATCGGCACATTCACGCCGACCATGCCGATGTTGACTTGATGGGCAAAACTGCGCGCCGCGTCGCCATCTCGGGTAAAGATCGCGGTTCCATTGCCATATTCGTGATCATTCACAAGCTTGACCGCGCTGTCGAAGTCCTTCGCACGAACCACGGAGAGGACCGGCCCGAAAATCTCGTCCCGATAGATGCTCATTTCAGGCGTGACGTTGTCGAAAAGACAGCCGCCGATATAGAAGCCGTTATCGTGCCCCTGATAGCCGTCAAGCTTGAAGTCCCGTCCATCAACGACTAGGTCCGCTCCCTCGTTGACGCCTTGGTCGACATACCCTTTGACTTTGGCCAGATGCTCCGCGGTAACCAATGGCCCCATCTCGACGCCGGGCTGATTACCGGGGCCGATCTTGAGCGCTCGAACCTTCGGCGCCAAATCCTCCACCAGGCGGTCACCGGCATCGCCAACGGCAACGGCGACCGAGACCGCCATACAACGCTCGCCGGCCGAGCCATAGGCCGAACCAATCAACGCATCAATCACTTGAGCAGGATCCGCATCCGGCATGACGACCATGTGGTTCTTGGCGCCGCCGAGTGCCTGGACACGCTTATTATGGGCTGTTCCGGTATGATAGACATATTCGGCGATTTTGGTGGAGCCGACAAAGCTGACTGCGGCGACGTCGGGATGGGTCAGAAGTGCATCCACCGCCTCCTTGTCGCCATTGACCACATTCAAAACACCAGCCGGAACACCGGCCTCCTGCGCAAGTTCGGCAAGGAGCATTGGACAGGATGGATCTTTTTCTGATGGCTTCAACACAAAGGTGTTTCCACAAGCTAGAGCTAGGGGAAACATCCAAAGGGGAATCATCGCAGGGAAATTAAAGGGGGTGATCCCAGCGCAGACACCAACCGGCTGACGGAATGACAGCAAATCGACACCGGTGCCAACATTCTCGCTGAATTCGCCTTTAAGGAGCTGGGGGATGCCACATGCAAACTCGACCACTTCGAGACCACGGGTAATCGACCCTTTGGCATCATCGACGGTTTTACCGTGCTCACTGGTCACCAGATCAGCAAGCTCATCCATATGAGCTTCGATCAACCCTTTCAATTTAAACATGGTTCGTGCACGACGAAGCGGCGTTTGCGCTGACCAGCTAGGCAGTGCGGCCTTGGCCGCTTGCACCGCCAGATCGACCTCCGACGCGCTCGCTAAGGCGACCCTGCCGGACGCCTCACCCACTGCGGGGTTGTAGATGTCCCCATGCCGACCACTCGATCCCGCGTGCCGCGCGCCGTTCAGCCAGTGCCCGATATCCTTCATATTGCTTTGCCTCTCATCATACCGATCAAGCCGAGCCAGACATTGTTGCTACGCTTAGGAGCTCTTCAGGGCAAACGACCCAACATGCTGCCAACGGCTTCCTCCCCTATTCCCGACGTCGTTTTCCGACGAGCGTCCATGACATAGCGCGAAGTCTAGGGCGGCGTCCAGCTTGGTGATGAAACAGATATTCCACAAAGCGATCATGTGGAATATCCAAATCTCCCTTAAGCCATTTTGGCCCTGATGACGTCAGCCACCGTACCGATCATCTCGTCGAGATGCGCGCGCTCCGAAACAAGCGGTGGTGAAAAGGCGACGGTATCCCCAGTGACCCGGATCATCAGACCACGCTCATAACACTCAATCATCACCTCAAACATCCTCTTGCCAGGCGCTCCTGCAAGCGGCTCGAACTCGAATGCGCCCATATAACCAATGTTGCGGATGTCGATGATGCCTGGAAGATCGCGATGGGCATGTAGAGCATCTTCGAAATATTGAGCGTTGTCGGCCACCCGCTCGAAGATCGACTCCTCACGATAGGCCTCAAGCGCGGCTAGCCCGGCTGCCGCAGCGATAGGGTGGGCAGAATAGGTGTAGCCATGGAAAAGCTCGATCATGTGCTCGTTGTTGGGCCCACCCCCGGCTTCCATCATGGCGTCGTAGATAAAGTCTTGTGCCACGACCGCCCCCATGGGCACGTGTGCCGACGTTAGCCCTTTGGCATTGGTCATGAGATCGGGTGTGACGCCGAAATATTCCGCAGCCGAAGCTTTACCCAACCGGCCCCAAGCGGTGATGACCTCATCGAAGATCAAGAGAATACCGTGCTTGTCACAAATCTCGCGGAGACGTTGGAGATACCCCTTCGGCGGGGGGTAAACACCGATCGAACCTGCCACTGGCTCGACAATGACTGCAGCGATGGTCGATGGGTCATGGAGAGCGACGATCCGTTCTAGATCATCGGCAAGATGCGCGCCCCATTCGGGTTCGCCTCGGGAAAATGCATTCTGCTCAAGGCTAAGAGTGTGTGGCAAATGATCGACGCCAGCAAGCGTCGGGCCAAAGGTCCTGCGATTGGCCACCATGCCACCCACGGCAATGCCACCAAAGCCGACGCCATGATAGCCCCGTTCACGCCCAATTAGCCGGTAGCGACCGGCATCGCCTTTCGCACGGTGATAGGCGAGCGCGATCTTGAGCGCGGTGTCGACAGCTTCGGAGCCGGAATTACAAAAGAACACCCGGTTAAGATCGCCTGGCATATGACTACCGACGCGGGAGGCAAGCTCGAACGCCTGGTTATGGCTGAATTGGAAAGAGGGAGCAAAGTCGAGCGTGCCGATGGCTTTTTGTACAGCGCTGACGATTTTGGGATGGCAATGGCCGAGATTGGCGCACCAAAGGCCAGATGAACTATCGAGGATCTGCCGACCGTCGTGCGACGTGTAGTGCATACCGTTAGCGCTAACGACGATCCGGGGGTTTTTTTTGAATTGCCTGTTCGGCGTGAAGGGGACCCAGAATGAATCCAGGTCATTCGGCGTACCCGAGAGCGTACCCTCATCTTGCAACTCGTCCATGGGTTCCTCCCCGCAAGGCGACCGCCGAGGACATAGAAGCCCTATACCAGCTCGGATCGCAGCAATATCTGTCGAAGACCGGTCACCATACGCTCGAGAGAACCGCTTGGCGAGGGCTTCGTCTTCTCCTTTTTCCCGATGCCGAAGCTAACGACAAACGCCTAAGGTGATTTCAAGTCTCGACGGACAGCCAAGCGTGGAGCGGTCAAGGATTTTCGCCAGCAGGCGACAGCGCGACATTGACCAACAATGCCGCAAGGCTAGTATCACGGCCTACTTTGAAACAGCGCACGACCAGGGACAGCATGTTATGGCGACATACCGGGGACGGATCGCTCTGGGGCTTCTAGCGGGTCTGTTAGCCTCCAATTCAGGAACCTCCGGCGGCTTCAGTTCCTCTGCTCATGCCGAACAATCAGACGCGGACACTCCCGGCCACGAAACTGCACTCCTGGGACATATTCGGCAACTGACGTTCGAAGGTCTTCGGGCCGGTGAAGGGTACTTCAGCGCTGACGGCACAAAGCTGGTATTTCAGAGCGAGCGGGAAGCCCTCAACCCGTTTTATCAGATCTATCTTTTGGATCTGGAAACAGGAGACACTGAGCGGGTATCGCCGGGCATCGGCAAGACCACCTGCGCCTGGCTTCACCCCGACAATGATCGTCTCCTCTTCTCCTCAACCCATCTCGATCCAAATGCGGTGACCAAGCAGGAGGAGGAATATGCAGAGCGCGAAAAGGGCGGGCGCCGCTATTCTTGGAGTTTCGATGAGCATTATGACATTTTCGAAGGCAGCATCGACGGTACCGGAGAACTAACCAATCTTACCAGGGCTCCCGGCTATGACGCTGAAGCCTCATACTCGCCTAATGGCCAAGAGATCCTGTTCGCGTCCAATCGTCATGCTTACGAGGAACCGCTGTCGCCGGAAGACCAAGCACGCTTCGAAAAGGACCCCTCGTTTTTCATGGAACTTTACATCATGAAGGCGGATGGTTCCGACGTACGGCGGCTGACCGATACGCCTGGCTATGATGGCGGTCCGTTCTTCAGTGCTGATGGCGAACAAATTGTCTGGCGTCGATTTGCCCAAGATGGGCATAGCGCGGAGGTCTTCATCGCGAACCGAGACGGCACGGGCGTTCGACAGATCACCGATCTCGGTGCCATGTCCTGGGCACCCTATTTCCATCCGTCAGGCGATTATGTGATCTTCGCGACCAGTGTGCACGGCTTTGCAAATTTTGAACTTTATCTCGTGGATAGTGCCGGAGAGAAAGAGCCGGTCCGCGTCACCTCGCATGAGCGTTTCGATAGCCTTCCCGTGTTTTCCCCAGATGGCCAGACCTTGGTTTGGTCGTCCTCGCGGACGGCAGAAGGTAGGCCACAGCTCTTTACAGCCAATTGGAGCGACGAAGCGGCGCGCGAGCTTCTCGGCCTAGGCGAGGATGTCGCCGTGCCTGCAGGCGAAGCGCCTGCTCTTCCTGAAAGCGTTGCGGCGATATCACCAGATGACGTCCGGCTTCATGTTGAAGCTCTTGCAAGTGAGGCGATGGAGGGACGGCTTACCGGAAGCCCCGGTGAAAAACTGGCGACCGAGTATGTTGCGAGCGCATTCCAACGTCTTGGCCTTGAGCCCGCTGGCGACGATGGCAGCTACTTCCAGCCGTTTGACTTTACAGCTGGCGTATCCTTGGGCGACGGCAATCGTCTGGACATCTCTGGCGTCCAGGCGACGCCAGAGCTTGATCGGGATTGGCGGCCACTCGGCCTGTCCAAGGAGGGCGACATCGAGGCCGCGAACGTCGTTTTCGCCGGCTACGGTCTGGTGGCGCCGAAAGGCGATGACAACCAAAGTGAATACGATTCCTTCGGCGATCTCGACGTCCACGGGAAATGGGTCATGATCTTGCGCGGTCTACCCGAACAGATCGGCGCGGAGCGGCGCCAACATCTTCATCGCTATGGCGATCTTGGCTACAAAGCTGCCGTCGCCCGTGAACGCGGTGCGGTCGGATTGATTGTCGTCAGCGGTCCAAAGGCCGGCTTTAAGGACGAACTTGTACCGCTCAGCTTCGATGCAGCGACAGCGGGTACGTCGCTTGGCGCGCTCTCGATAAGCAATGATCTCGCCAATTTGATCCTGGCCGGCTTGCAGCGCGATATCGAGCAGCTGCAAAGCGATCTTGACGAAGGCGAGCTTGTGCCAGGCTTCGAGATTCCCGATATCCAAATTGATGCGACTGTCGTACTCGAGCAGGAAATCCGCTCTGGTCGCAACGTTATCGCCCGACTCACATTGAGCGACGGCAGCACTGGTAGTGCGGTCATGGTCGGCGCTCATGTCGATCATTTGGGGCGCGGGGTTGAAGGTAAGTCCCTTGCCCTGGGCGAGCAGCAAAACGACATACATTTCGGCGCGGACGACAACGCGTCGGGCGTCGCAGGCATGCTCGAAATCGCGGAGTATTTCGCTGACCTCAAATCCAAAGGGAAACTCGATCTACCGCGCGATGTGGTCTTTGCAGCTTGGTCCGGTGAGGAACTCGGCCTTCTGGGCTCCAATCATTTTGTGAAACGCTTTGCCGGCGACAAGCGTGACACCCTGCAGCCTGAGATCGCTGCTTATCTAAATCTCGACATGATCGGCCGTTATCGCGATAGCCTCATACTTCAGGGTGTTGGGTCGAGCAGTATCTGGCCAGGTGAAATTGAGCGGCGGAACGTACCGGTCGGCCTGGCGATCACAACCAACTACAACGCCTTCCTGCCGACAGATGCGACTTCGTTCTATCTCAAGGGCGTACCCGTTTTGAACGCATTTACGGGGCCGCACAGCAATTACAGTACACCAGCGGATACCGCAGACACGCTCAACTATGACGGCGCCGCGGATGTGACACATCTCATCGCTCTCATCACCCGTGCGGTCGCTGCAGCCGACGACATCCCCGACTACATCAAACAACAACCCGGTGAACGCGCCGGCCGTCGCCGCACCTCGTCAGTCTATCTCGGCACACTGCCAGACTACGGTGCAAGCGGTGTCGAAGGGGCACTGATCAACGGTGTCACAGATGGTGGACCTGCTGCGCAAGCCGGGCTCCAAGGCGGCGACTTAATTGTTGAGATCGCAGGCAGTAAAATCGCGAACATCTACGACTATTCTCATGCGCTCGATGGTTTGAAGGTTGGTCAGCCCATCGACCTGGTGGTGGTGCGCGGCCGTGAGCGCAAGACCCTCCAGTTAACACCAACATCGCGCGATTGATTAACAAGAAGAAACGTCAGACATGGCGTTTTAGCTAGCCCAAGAGAAGGGATTTCTTCATGTTTCGTCTGAGTTCGCTTGCCGCTATTTCGGCATTGTTAGTGCTGGCGGCTTGTGCCAAGCCGACCCCCTATCAGGCTGCCGCGGATCGAAGCGGCTTTGGCTATAGTGAACAAGTGATCGGTAAGGATCAGTATCGAATCGGGTTCAACGGGAATGGCATAACGTCACGAGAGACGGTTGATCGCTACCTGCGCTATCGCGCTGCGGAGCTGACCGACGAACAAGGCTTCGACTATTTTATCATTGGCAAGCGCACAGAATACATTGATCCTCAAGGACTGGCCGGCCGCCAAAGTCAGATCAGTTTCGCGCGGCGCCAAGAGCTTCTCATCGGCAGTGGGATCAGGGCGCGCTTCGGCGAGGAAGTCGTCGACCAATATGGCGGCGAAATCGACATCCTTATGCAAAAGGGCCAAGCACCGGCGTCGGCCAATGTGCACAAGGCTCGTGATGTTCTTGCCAGCGATGAAGCTTCAATTATCAGACCGAAGAACGCGATCTGATCTAGGAACGTCTCTGCGGCCCTCCAAACGACATGGCCAGTCCGCCAATGCCTCAGCCGCAGTGGTCGGATGGATCGGAACCTCTCGTTTCCGCCATCTGAGTAGTTATCCCCCTTGACGTTGTGTCCCACCTTTGTGACACCCTTGAAGACGTCCGGATGCAATGAGAGGTTTTTGTGGATAAGTCGAAGGAAGGATCGATTCCGAGCGAGATGCGCCCCAGGGCCACGGACTATGGGTTCGATCTCGATCGCATGCTGTCAGGTGTGGTATCGCTACGCGCGGAGATTCCGGAAGATGCTTTTACCGCCGAAGTTCTCGGCACGGAACGCGCCGGCCATGGTGTTGTCATTAGCGACAACGGACTCATCCTCACCATCGGCTATTTGATTACCGAAGCGGAGAACATCTGGCTTGCCGCTAACAACGGCCAGGTCGCCCAGGCCCACGTCGTCGGCTACGACCAAGCAACTGGATTTGGTCTGGTTCAAGCGCTGGCGCGCCTCGACGTAACGCCGATGTCATTCGGCTCGATTAAGGATGCGCATCCAGGAAGCCGCGTCATCCTCGCAGGCCATGGCGGCCAAACCCAAGCGATCGAAGCCGAGGTCATCGCCAAGCGCGAGTTTGCCGGCTATTGGGAATATTTGATTGATGAGGCACTCTTCACATCGCCGGCTCATCCCAACTGGGGCGGCGCTGCATGCGTCGGCATCGACGGCCGACTGCTTGGCATAGGCTCACTCCTGATCCAACACTCAGGTGGCGAGGAAGCGTCAGCAGACGGCAACATGATCGTGCCCGTGGACTTGCTTCCGCCGATCCTGGATGACCTCCTTCGTTTTGGTCAGGTCCAACGCCCGCCCAGACCATGGCTTGGTATGTTCACTGCAGACGGCAGCGACGATGACGTCTTTGTCGTCGGCCTGGCAAAAGGTGGTCCCGCCGACGAAGCCGGAATCGAGGTTGCTGATGTTGTGACGAAAGTCGGGGACGAGGACATCGAAAGCCTCGCCGATATGTGGCGCAAGATCTGGGCTCAGGGGGCAGCTGGCGTCGAAATT
>JANQPX010000046.1 GCA_028285265.1 Geminicoccaceae bacterium | reverse complement strand
CCGGTCCAAAACGCGGACCTGATAGCCGCCCGCCAGCAGCATCGGCACCAGCGTCGTCCCAATATAACCACCACCACCGGTTACCAAAACACGTTCCATGACTTACCTCACATCACTCGATCAATAAAAGCTCTGAACCAACGATCCGACAGCACCGCAGTCCCTGGCCAGGCCCCTCGTGAAAGGAAACTAAAAGCTCATCCGGTCTAAGCGGCTTTGCCCTTCGGAAATGCGGCGTCACTATAGGTGAAGATCGCGGGCAGATCACGCAAGAAAGGTTGATTTAGATCTTTGTCGGACAAGATCATCTCGCTCTCAGGCAACGGCCAATCGATCCCGAGATCGGGATCATTAAACCGTACGCCAAGATCAAGCTCAGGTGCGAAGTAGGCGTCAACCTTATAGGCAATCTCGGTGTCGGGTGTCAGGGTCAACACACCGTGCGCAAAGCCTTTGGGACAGA
The DNA here is from genome assembly GCA_028285265.1 of Geminicoccaceae bacterium. Lineage (GTDB taxonomy): Bacteria > Pseudomonadota > Alphaproteobacteria > Geminicoccales > Geminicoccaceae > JANQPX01. The sequence continues at coordinate 25,157 of JANQPX010000046.1, read as the reverse complement.
GGATCTGCTGGCCACTCTCGGCGGTCAGCTCCACCATGATGTGTTGGCCGAAACGCGGCGAGCCGTGGCGAAGATCCACGACGACATCCAAGATCGCGCCGCGCAACACGCGCAACAACTTGGTCTGGGTCGCAGGCGGCGCTTGGAAATGCAAACCACGCAGCGTTCCGCGTTCCGCTGAGTGGGCATGATTGTCCTGAATGAATTCGCCCGAGATCCCCATCTCGGCAAAAGCACGCCGATTATAGGTCTCGGAGAAAAAGCCCCTCTTGTCGCCAAATCGCCGTGGCGTGATGAGCTTGACTTCAGGCAAATCAGTCTCGATGAGGTCCATTCTTCGTCATTCGTCAGCGGGCTCTACCTGAAGCACGAAACAGGCAGTAGCCCAACCAACGCTCCTCCTTAAGAAGCAAGTCTGTCTAAATCGGCCGTTTGCCGTTCGATCGATTGCCACATCTTCAAGGCATCGGAGTCCGGCAGCTCCACGTCACTCATGGTCAGGACCTGCCCTTTCTCCACCGACGTCTTCAGCCTGAGATCATTCGCCAGACAGATCGGCAAATGACCCGGCCGATCGGCGATATTCACGCAGATGCCGCGCATGTCGAAGCTGCCGCAGCCCCGTTCAATGACGGTTCCCGGCGCCAAATCGCGTTTGGCGACGGCGGCGACACTCACTTTCGGACGAGCGCTGTTGTTGAGCAGTGGTCGCCCGTTACGCACGACACGATCGATCGTCTTCAGAACCTCGAGATGGACGAGGCAATAATCTTTGACCAAGAGGTAATAAGGCCCCTCACCAAATTTAAAGTTCATCAGGGGTTGCCTTTGCGCGTCTTGATGGCGGGCGACGATGAAGACCCCATGCTGCAGGCCGCGGTCCAAGATATACTCGCTGATAGGATAGCCCGCCTTGTCCGCCGCTTTGCCGAGTTCCTGCTTGGCATGCTGAAGATCGCCGGTTTCGAGACCGATTAGCTCTTCCTTGGCGATACCGGCGCCGAGGCCATTCGCTACAAGCGCTTGTTCGATCTGCACCTTGGTACCATCGGTAAAGGAGGTCACCATCGGGATCGAGTAGTTCTGCTTTTCCCCCCAAAACCGCATGCTCTCCGGCGAAGGGTTCCGGTCGAGGAAAGACTTCATATTGCCATAGACAAGGGGAGAAAAACCCATGGCGATGGCTTCTTCGTGAAGAGCAGCCAAACATCCGGGCTGATCGCCTTCCGCCTCGGTGAGGAGGCCGCGGTTGACGAAATGGGACCCAAGGGTGGCGTGGAATTCAGCGTTCAACGTAACCACCGGCTTTCCCGCATCGAGCACGGGGCCAACCGTTGAAGCCGCATAGGCGACATCGCCTGTGCACTCAAAGACCACATCGCTCTCATCGATGAGCTGATCGAGCGAGTCCGTCAGGGCTTCCTGTTCGGGATACTCGCGACAGCTGGTGATCGGTCGCCGCGTGAGAACACGACCGAGGGCATAGTCTTTTCGGCGCTGCAACTCATGAACAAAATGCCGTGATACGAAGCCCGTGCCGATGATCCCAATCTTCTTCACAATAGACACCCCTCATCACATGAAGCGTTGTTAGCAGCGCTGGCGCTCAAGATGCTGATCGGCGATCCGATCAAGAGCAGACGATCAACAGATGCCAGACATGCGGATAAAGTCAACTATAAAGATAAATGAAATTGAGAAATAAAATCTATGATAGCAAACACGATGGCGGTGCGGTCGGCGTTCTCCAAAAAACCGCCAGAACGCTTCAAAGCTAATATCTGACAATATTGAACATCATCATCGCCTCTTAGATTCAGTTATCATGGAGATTTGCCAACCCATCTGCCTTTTTCGTTCAAGTTAATGAGATAAATTTATTACTGATCTTCATTCATAAAAATGAAATGAACAAGAAAAATCATATAACGAACAATTTTCACTTAAAAAATTATTGTAAAAGATTTAGGATGATTTCTTTAAATTTTCGCAGCTGGCATAGATGATGCATGACAAAAAGCCCCCACCGCGACCCACTCCATCGATCAAGAACGGCGGCCTGCCCTTCCTTGCAACCGTGCTTGCTCTCTGGTCTGTCGCGATCGTTGAACTTACCTGGCTTTAACGTCTTGCAGGCATGCTGGATTTTCCCAGCTGCTGTCCCGGTGTGCCCATGTCACAATGTCTCATTCTTGTAGGCTCGGTTGATAACCAACAGTCGGTCGTCACCGTGAACGGATCCCCCGCCCTACCCATCTCCTGCGAGGATTGGTGGATCGAGCTAATGAAGCGTTACGGCAACAGCCTTCGATCGGCGAATGACAATTACGGCTCGGCAACCGAAAACGCTCGCTAGGCCACAAGCACTTCCACACCTAATCTGACTTTAACTAGGCCGAGTTTGGCTAGATGTAACCCCGCATCTGATAGGCCATGTAACCAAGCCACTCCTTAAGAGCCTTCGTTGTCATGGCAAGGGCCGATGCATCGGGAAGCCATCGAAGCGGTGACCAAGGCACACCCTTCAGAGCTTCGATATCAGTGGTTGCCGCTGCGACCGGCAAGCCAGCCTTCTGAAAAACGGCCATGGCGCGCGGCATATGGGCGGCTGATGTCACAAGAAGAGCCGAGTCAAACGGATGCTCCTCCCAGAGTTCTTTGATCTCAAGAGCATTTTCGTAGGTATTGCGACTTTCGGTGGCGATCTCAATAGCATCGGCAGGCACGCCACCCCAGTCGATCAAAAGGGTCTTGATGAGTTCGGCTTCGGGAACGAATGACGGTCGCCACGGCACATTACCCGCGGTGACCAGAACACTCTCGACACGCTCGGCGTGATAGAGCTTGGCCGCATAGAACACGCGATCAAACGACTGGTTCAAGTCGACGTCAAAGCGCGGCGGCGCTGGCTGGCTGACGGCGCCGCCAAGAACGATGGCGACATCAGCATTAGGGATCTCCTGGATCGGCATGGCCGGATATTGACGCTCCAGCGTGGCGATGGCCCAATCTGCGAAGACAGGCGTCGACGCAATCCAAAGCCAGGCAGCGGCACCGGTAAAGACTGAAAGCGCCAGACGGCGGCGCCCCAACGCAGCGATCAACAAACCGACGAAGGACAAAACAATGACCAGCCCAACCGGATAGATAAAAATCGGGGCAAGCTTGGTTAGCAATAGTATGTTCTCACTGTCGGTCATGCATTCACCCGATCGTCTCAGATTGTTCTCGCTGCCGACAGACGTTGTCCGTCACATCAAGGATGCCGACATAGACACACGAGCCGATGCCCCTTGGCTTTGATGATGGGTCATATATGACCTATGGTAGAAATACTAGATGTCAAATCGCCCAAAGAGAGGGGCGATTTCATGGCTTACCCCTGGGAGACAGGCTCAATGGATGAGTCGTTGGACAGAGCCACGCTGGTTCCTGCTCCGGCATGGCGTGCAACGTACAAAATGACCGCGCCATACAGCGCAACTTTTGCACTCTCGAAAAGGGACAGAGCAATGACGAGCGCTAAGGCATCAAGCTGGAGCGCGCAGTAGGCTATCAACGCCACGCGAAGAACAAAGGCGACACTGTCTAACTTCAAGAGCCGCTTCTGCTCACTCAATACGGTGTATAGACACAAGATCGGCGCCAGAGAAAAGCGAAAGAACGTCCAGATCACGATCCATTGGCAATAGACGGCTGCATTTTGCCATTGGGGATCCAACACCAGGGCGAACAACTCCGGCGCCCAATGGACGATCAGCAAGACCGGCGGCAAGGCGACACATGCGAGCCCGATCACGATCATCAATGCCGGCCGAAAGGGGCTTTGGCCTCGATGAATCCTCTTGATAGCTTCGCGAGAGAACACCCGGCCAATCGCTTGGGAAATCACGCCGCATGGCATTTGCAAAAGACGGCTGCTGAACCAGTAGTACCCAGCAGCGCTCGGGCCGAACACGCTCGCAAGGACAAGCGTTGGCATTTCTTCGGCGAACAGTGAGATCACCCGCTGCGGCGCCGCGAACATGGGAAACCGTCGATACGACTTTGCGACGCCAAGAAGGGACGAGAAAGGCCTACCTTGCCGGCGACTTAGCGGCGCCCACTGATCGCGTCGAAAGAGATAGGCGATAGCTGGTGCGAGGCCAAAAACACGCCCCGCGATGAGCCAATAGGCTGAGCTTGTGAAGAGGACACCCACCAACTGAACGATAATGCAAGACAGCGTCCTCATCACATGGGACGCCGACGACGCCGCATAATCCTCCACTCTGACGGCATAAACTTGGAGGCAGTTAAAGCTACTCATGAGCAACACACCGACGGCAAGCATCGTCAGGAGCCACAAGGACGAGTAAGGCGCAAACCGCTCCAAGAAACTTGTGGCGAACCAGGCAACACCGAAGAAAAGGGCCGCCGCCGTCACGTTCATCATCAAACACAAAACAAGAAGATCAGCCGATTCCTCTCTCTCTTTCGGCATGACGATCGCAGCATCGTAGTTTGCGTTGGAGAGGCTAGCGACGATGTAAACGATACTGAGCGAAGCAGCCATCACGCCGAAGGACTCGGGGCTATAGTACCAACTCAATACTGGCGTGATGATGATGTTCAGGAACTGAGCGAGTGCCGTTCCAAAACCCAAAACAGCAACGTTTTTGGCAATGGCACCGTGACGTTGGGACGGAATGAGCGTTGACGCTTGCCGCTTCGAAGCGGCGATGGTTCTCCTGATCGCGTCAACGCCTTTCATCCGTTTAGAGAACCTTACAGTCTTGAGAAAAGGTCAGGTCGCCATAGCAATCCGGCAAGGACATGCGTGGTCGCTTGCCAGCGATGGCCAAGACGTGCGGCCATCGACAACAACGTCGAGAATGACGACGCCTATCCATCAAGGTCGCCCACAAACTGACGATGCAGTCGCAGCCAGTCAGACAACAAACGCTCTCTTGCGTCGGACCCCTCGGGCAAGGACTCACCCGGCACCTCGAGCTTCCGCCATGTCGGAACAGACTGATCAACGCCGCCGACCTGGTTCGGACTGTCTATGATGGTGCCTGTTCGAAGGCGCACCTGCTCGATCACCCGACGATCGACCGAATCACGTTCGCCTGGTCTCGCACCAACCTGTCTGAGAATAGGTTGTTCCAAATCCGCCGCCGGCAGCGATTCGAAGCCAACTGGCCAAAAGGGTGGCTTGTCCGCCACATCGAAATGCGGCGCCCCTTTCTCAAAGTAGACGTACTCGTCGATCGAGGTCCCGTCTGGCCCCTGATTGTCCCGCAGATAGAGCGTTGTCTTGGGGTCACCACTCCTCGGTATGTAAACCAGGCCGGTCTGACCGCGATTGCTGTTGCCTAGGATCCCCAAATTGCCGACAGCCGCTAGCACGGGCGCTGGCAGACTCCGATCGCCATAGACATGAATGGCGTGCAATCCAAAGTCGTAGATAAGATTGTTGCCGATGAAGGCACTGGCGTTCGGGGCGACCACGGGATTTCGAAACGTATTGTGCGCCAGGAGATTTTCGAGAACGGCAATCTCTTGAGCCCCTCGCCCAATAAGAAGAGCCATGGAATGCTCCCCCTTGGGGTGTAGCGAATGGGATAAGCTCTCCGCCACAATCGTGTCGCGGATGGTCGCTTGGCGCACGCCGGGATAAAGAAAGGTCACGCCTTCATCGATCGACCAGGCAATCGAGCAGTTGTCGATCAGGACATTCTCGACCGTCCTTGACCCAGATGGCCTCCCTTCAACGGAGATGCCGTCACGATTATGCGGCGATGGACCCGGGCCATCACCAATGCGAATGCGCAGGTGCTCGAGAACAACGTCACTCGCTTTGACGACGATGCCGGCGCCGACCAGCGTTATGCCAGGTGATGGCGCTGTCTGACCGGCCACGGTAATAGCTGGATCAGCGATGATAAGATCGCGCTCCAGCTTGATCTGCCCACCGACTTCGAAAACCACCAAACGCGGCCCTCGGCTCTCGACGGCCTCACGCAAGGATCCTGGGCCATCGCTGTCCAAGGTGGTGACACGAACGATCCTGCCACCGAGACCTCCCTTTGTATCCGCACCAAAACCCACCGGGCCGGCCAAAACCGAGCCCATCTCAAGAGAAACGACAAGGGCACAAACCAGAATGAAACGAAACATCATGCGAACCGACCAACACCTTGTGTCATCACATCGGGTCGGCTCTCGCTGTGTCGAGTAGATCTTATCATCACCAGTACGGCTCCGTTCAGTTTTTGGAATTTTTTGTCGAGGAGATTGAGAAGCTCGAGAGCTTCGGCGAGGGACGGCGCCTTGACAGCGGCTTCGTCCCTAAACGACATGGCCCTAACGTTTCGGCAAAGACCCTAGGCTCGAACCACAGGTGGCTCTTCGCTCAAGGGACAGCGCCGCCAGACCCAGTCAGGCCATGGTTCTGGGCGAAGGCTCTGCTTAAGGTTGTTCGACATGTAAAGGACACGCTTGGGGATCGGCTGCAGGCAAGCCAAACAGGCCTGAATGGAGAAGCGGTCGAGCCTATTCAGCGCTGTCGACCGTTCCTTCTTTGATCGAAAGCTACTGTTCTGCTCAAAGGGCACATCGACCATCTCGGGTTGCCAAGCGAGACCCAGGAACTGGCAAAGCCGCTCCATCTCCTGCTGGGGACGAGCAAGAACATCCTCATAGTACAGCACCATCGCATTGGGATTATTTTTCGCGAATTCTTGGAGATGCTTTTTGTACAATGTGTAGGTGCTGCAGGAGCGCAGAATCTCCAGCCCACGCATCGGATAGCGGCTTTTTTCCCGCCAGGGAGCATTCATCAACGACGGTATGAGAGTTCTCGATTGCCGAAGGAGGCAGACAAACTTCGCGTCGGGGAAGTATTGCGCGATATCTTGGCAATGAAGGGTATGATGCGGCGACTTCTCGACCCAATGCGTCGCACCTTCCCGGCGCGCAACGCGTTCCATAAGATCATGGAAGATGGCGCCGTAGTCTCGATATTGAAGTTCGTCAAACCAGCTTGTTGGCAGCTTTGATAGCAGGAAGTAATCGCTCTTTGCGAAGTCTCTTGCGAAGCGCCTGAAGTTACTCTCAACCTTCAGATCACCGTAGCTCCGGGAGAAATGCGAGAAGAAGACACTTTCATGAATGCCGTCATGATCCCGCGACTGAATGCCGACGCAGGACATATGCTGGCAGAGTAAATTGGCAAGCCATGTCGTACCTGAGCGCTGTAATCCAAGCACGAAGATCGGTCGCGACTGAAAGCGAGATTCTGTGCTCGGCTCTACCTCCGATACGATCATCCAGCATTTTCCTTAGGTTATCCAAAAGAGCATCTAATACTACTATAGGTTTTGTTCTTTGAAAAGGAACTTTGCCGACCCTGGGGGCGATCTCGTCACCAAAATGTGCTGTAGATTCTCGGTTAGCCCAAGTCCTGCAGGCTGTCCGAGCAAGTGCAGAAATCCAGAAAAGAGTCCATGTTTTTCAGTAGGTTATTCTTGTCTCTACTGGATACGGAGCATCATCGTCACGGCGTCTCGAGGTCGATCGTTTCAAGGCACCGCCAGAACTTCCAAAGCGCCTGTAGGATCGCTCCCCCGAGGTGAATTCCATCGATCCATAACGCGGCAGAATCCACAGAAGAACTCGAGGTTTAAGGACACGCACAACCCAAAACCCGATTTGATCGAAGCGCCCTCTTCATTCAGCTCCTCTTCAATGTCACCCGGCCGGTTCTCGAGCCATGCATCGGGTGTGATAGTTTTGGTGGGATGTCAGGAGGTGATGCGTCTTTTAACGGATCATCACTTTCTAAGGTTTGGAAGCGCGCCGACCTTTGTCCACGTATTGATGATCTCGGCATCGAACAGGCCGTCAGAAGGCCCCCCCCTCGCTTAGAAACACATAGCGGCCAAACCCGCCGCTCTTGGCCAACGGAACAGCCGCTGTGGAAACGGAACGTATCGTTTAGGTTACTGAAGGACATTGCCCGAGTTGATGCACATTGCTCGAAGACGCAAAATCTATACTTAGCAAAGACTTAATTCTGCAAAGCCTTGATTGCTCGATCCAATGGGGCTTCGCCGTGATCTACAAAGCGATACACAAATGAGAGAACATAAGCTCGAGCAATTCAAGGTTGATACCCTCAATTCAAGTAAGACTAACACTCAATTAAAGGAACAGCCAAAAAGAAACGACGTTCTTTAATAATTAAAAAATTCTCTACTGGTAACTTAGTAATCAAAAGCCCTCGTCCGGAGCAATAAGATGCACCAGTTCCAAGATTTGATCCCCGATCGGTATCTTTGGGTATCGGTCGACGGTCGTGATTCCAACGATGGATCACGTGATGCACCGTTCGGCTCGATCCAGGCTGCGATCGAGGCGGCGACGCCGGGAACTGCGGTGCTTGTGACGGCTGGAACCTATCAAGAAAATGTTAAGGTTACTTCAAGCGGCACCGAGCAGAAGCCGATTTGGATTGTGTCCGCCGACGGCGACCATGAAGCCACCATCGTCCCCCAAATCGAGACGACGTCGACGGTCTACGGACGCGGTACCGACAATGTCGTGATTAGCGGTTTCCGCGTTGATGGAGCCGAAGGGCAACATGCAATTGAGTTCACCCAGGCCGGCCATACCTATCATAACTGGGTCAACAACGTTGTTATTGAGAATAACCAAATTTTCAGCACTGGTCTTGACGGCATCAAGCTAGCACAAGCACGCCATGTCGAGGTCATCGGCAACACGATAGACGGTGGGGCTGAGGAATCGATTGATCTCGTGACGGTATTTGACTCGGTGATCTACGGAAATGAGATCAACGGTCTCGACGGCCGTTCGGGCATCACAGTTAAGGGAGGCTCCGAGCGGATCACCATTGAGAAGAACTCGATCAAGGACGTTGGCGCCGATGCCATCACGGTCGGCGGGTGGACCGATCAGAGTCTTCTGACCGAACTTTCGTTGGAATTTCAAGCCAAAGACGTTTTGGTCAAAGACAACTTCATTCAAGGCGTTGAAAAACGTGCCATCAACATTTTAGGCGGTGAAGATGCGACGATAGAAGGGAACTATATCGAGCCCAACAACGACTATCCCGCGACTGTCAATATTCAGTCGGGCCGTTGGGGATTGTCATCGAAGAATGTGACGATCGAAGACAACATCATTCTGGATGAGAATTGGCTGCAGGTAAATCAAGGACAAGGCGAAGGTCTGGTCGTCCAGAATAATCGACAGTCAGGGTCCTGGGATCAGGACGTCGGCCTCGATGCCATCGACGGTTTTAGTTTGACATGGCTCGAAACGGAGTCCCCTGCGCCTGCCCCCGAGCCAACACCTTCCCCCGCGCCTGCACCAGCCGAACCGGGTTCGGACCTGGTCTCGGAGGACCAAATCAACCGCCTGTTTGACGGCGTCGACGATCATCACATCATTCAGCATAGCGATGACTGGGCGTTGGACTCAGGCACGATCAGCTTTCGTTTTGAAGCCGATGATGTCGACGGCATTCAAGGCCTCTTCTCAAAGGACGCTAAGTTCTTTGGTGATGGCGGCCATCTCTCCGTATGGCTCGATGGTGAGCGCGTCGTCGCTCGACTACAAAGCCAGGATGGCAGCTACACCCTTCGAAGTGAGCCAGGCAGCGTCGCGCCTAACACCGACACCCACCTCGCTTTGACCTTTGGCGATGACGGCTTCAAGCTTTACCTCGACGGCATCCTGGTCGACATGGACGAGTATGACGGCGGCATGGGGCCCAATGGTGAGCCCATCGTTTTAGGCGGTCGAGCCGTCTACAGCAGCGATAACAGCGCTGATGTGGTGACCGATCACTTCAAGGGCACCATCAGCGACGTCGACGTCCATGATACAGCCCTTGATGCCGAAGCCATTGCAGCCTTGAGCGGCCGCCTTGCCCCCGTTGCGGAGCAGCCAGCGCCTGCGCCTGATCCGACGCCCCCTCCTTCCGACCCCACGCCTGATCTGGTCTCAAGCTGGCAAATCGATCGCCTCTTTGATGGCGTCGACGATCACCACGTCATCGAGCATAGCGATGCTTGGGCTTTGGACTCCGGCACGATCAGCCTGCATTTCGAAGCTGCCGACGTCGATGGCCTTCAAGGCCTCTTCTCAAAGGACGCCAAGTTCTTTGGTGATGGCGGCCATCTCTCCGTATGGCTCGACGGTGAGCGCGTCGTCGCTCGGCTGCAAAGCCAGGACGGCAGCTACACCCTGAGGAGCGAGCCAGGCAGCGTTGCGCCTAACACCGACACCCACCTTGCTTTGACCTTTGGCGATGACGGCTTCAAGCTTTACCTCGATGGCACCCTGGTCGACATGAACGAGTATGACGGTGGCATGGGGCCTAATGGTGAGCCTATCGTCTTGGGCGGCCGAGCCGTTTACAGCAGTGACAACAGCGCTGATGTCGTGACCGATCACTTCAAGGGCACGATCAGCGACGTCAGCATCCATGGTACAGCTCTTGATGCAGAAGCCATTGCTGCCTTGAGCGACCATCTCGCCCCAGCGGCGGATCAGCCAGCCTCCCCACCTGCAGAACCCGAGTCCGATCTTGTCTCAAGCTGGCAAATCGATCGCCTCTTCGATGGCGTCGACGATCGCCGCATCATTGAGCATAGCGACGACTTCAGAATTGAGGATGGGTCGATCACACTGTCATTCACGCCCGACGACACCCTCGGCATCCAGGGCCTCATCTCGAAAGACGCCATGAACTTTGGCGATGGTGGCCATTTCACCATGTATCTCCAAGGAGAGAGGCTCTTCGCCCGGCTTCAGGATCAAGGCACCAGTCACACGGTCTCAAGTGGTCCAGGTTCCATTAAGGCGGGCAAAGAAACCGTCGCTTCCATCGAGTTCGGCGCCGAAGGTATGCGCCTCTTTTTGGATGGCGAGCTTGTCGATACCAATGCCTATGTGGGCGGCATCGAAGCGAATGGCGAAGACATGGTCGTTGGCGCCAGCGCTATGTACAGCCAGGCCGGAGAGAACAACGCACTCTCCAACTTCTTCGACGGACGAATAGACGATCTTACCATCGAGGATCATGGCTCTCGCTGGGATCAGTCTGAGACCCTTGCCTAACGCTGATAAAGCCCCAGAGCCGCCAAACACTGTCATCCCAGCCGTTCGCTGGCGGCCTACCCACTCCTCTTTGTTCGAATCCGTTTCCACCTGGAAGCCATCACCGATCACAATCTACCGGGTTGATGAAGGCGATACTGCCTAGGCAGCTAGGCACCTACGCCATAGCCAACATGCCATAGGACGCGCTTGTCCCCTTCGACGAGGCCAGCCGAACCCAAATCGAGAAAGCCCCTGCCAATTGGCGGTTTGCTTCTCGGGGAAAACGCACAATAGACACCCTTCAATATCCACCACTCCGGCAACAGCAATAACACGCCTATAACGATAATTAAAAATTAACGTTACTTTAAAGGATCCTCGTTAGCCTCATGGAATCATTAGAGCGAATATTAGTTACCCACCTCAATAAGTCGGGCCTCTATCAATGGTTCCTCAGCGTTGCGCTGCCTGTCTGACGACACCGATTGCGCCCTTACGATTGATTCCTTGGTCGCGTCATAGCCTGCACGACGATGCGGGCGACGAACGACAAAGCTCATCATGGGAGCCTACGACCAAGACGTTATAGCCATGCTTCCATGAACGCACGACACGCTGGAATGCCACAGCACTTGCGCAAGGACGCCTGATGATCACAAAGACCGATTGAATGACAGGAAATCAACAACAAAGTTTTCTGCGCTTCATCGTCAATTTTTCAAATAACTCTTTTTCTCATATGATGATTTTTAGCATATTTTACAATGTATTGCTATTTTCATCGCCGATATACATGATTCAGATTTATAATCGCATCATCCCGACAAGAAGCGAGGAGACACTTGTCTTTATGACAGTGATTGTTGTTCTTGTTATCGCGACCATGTCGGCGGTCGACGCTATCAGAAATCTCATTTTCATCTCCATTTCGAAGAGCTTTAGGCATCATTCAACAGAAAAGATCTTTGAAAATTATTTCCGATTGTCAGGAGGCTCTCCTCGGCAACAAGACGGACACCGCAATCCCCTGGATGACGTCGAGGTCATAAGCACGTTCCTATCGAGGAGCTACATCGTCCATTTCTTCGATATCTTATGGTTTCCGATGTTTCTCATCGCCCTGGCTTTTCTTCACCCTCTCTTCACCGTTCTTGGCCTCATTGGCGCCGTCTGGCTTGGTTCGCTTGCGATTTGGACGCATATCATCGTCTCGGCGCCAAGACCTGCGGGCCATGCTCCGGACAGAGACGGTCTCATTCGAACGGAAAACGCCATCGCAAATTCGGACGTGATCGTCTCGCTTGGCATGATCGGCAATGTTGTTCGTCGGTGGAGCCAGGGCTATCGGGCCTTGTCGGAAGAAAGGAACCATCACGGCGAACGTCTCGCGATGATTGCGGCGGCAGGCAAAGCATCGCGCCTCCTCATTCAAACCCTGGCTCTCGGATTGGGCGGCTATCTCGCAATTAACGATGCTGTCTCGGCCGGTGCCATCATTGCATCGTCTGTTCTTATCGGAAGGGCGTTGACGCCCGTCGAGGGCATCATCACCGCTTGGAGCCGACTGATCGACGCCGATCGCGCCTATCATCGGCTCCTTCACCTGATCGAAGCTGATCCAACAGACGATCAAGAACTCGATCTGAGGACCGGCAGCCCCGGATTGTCGGTTGATCGGCTAGCCTTCGTTGATGGCCGGAAGGTGGTCTTTCGGAATGTGAGTTTTGACGCTCAACCCGGAACCATGGTCGCAATCGCTGGCCCGAGCGGGGCTGGCAAATCATTACTTGCCAGGCATCTGGTCGGGTTAGAGCGAGGCTCAGAGGGTATGGTCCAGCTGGACGGCCTCGATATGGCCTTGATGAACAGTGAGCTCCGTCTGCAAAGCGTTGGCTATATGCCGCAAGCTGACATGGAGCTAACAGGAACCGTCGTCGATCATATCGGGCGATTTGGAGCCTTCTCCGCCGAGGACGTCCTACAGGCAGCTTGCCTTGCCGATGCCAATGACATGATTTTGGCACTGCCCGATGGATATGCCACAAGACTTGGTCAAGGCGGCTGTTATCTTTCCGCAGGACAGCGACGGCGCCTGAACCTAGCGCGTGCTTGCTGCGGCTCTCCCAACCTCATTGTTCTTGATGAACCAAGCTCACATCTCGACGAGGCCGGTGAACGCTCGTTGCACAGAGCCATTAGCGATCTCCTCCTCCACGACAGCATTGTGTGCATCGTCACCAATAAGGCCGCCTTGATTCAACGATCCGATCTTATTGTCGCCTTCAACGCCCGAGGTGAGACCTGCATCAGCCATCCGGACGAAGTCCTTAATCCCAACATTCGAGCGCTTCCTGCACAACAAAGACGGCTGACATCGGTCCAATGATCCCTGAAGATTCAATCGAACTCGGCAGCATCAATACGTTCATTCGCGTGGGCTATCTCTGCATCGGAGGCCTGTCGTTACTGTTCTTGGCTTGGTCGTTGATCGTCCCGCTCAATGATTCGTCGGTAACCCAGGGATCAGTGACGGTCGGAAGTGGCAGGCAGACCATCGCCCATGTCGATGGTGGTAAGATTGACGAGATTTACGTCGAGATTGGCGATCAAGTCCAACAGGGCGACCAGCTCATCCAATTGAATGATGAAGCGTTGCAGACGGAACTGAAGATTCTTCAGTATCAACTCTACGAGAATTACGCGATGATCGACCGGCTCACATCAGAACAGGAGCTTGCTCAAAAGGTCAGCTTCCGCGACGTTCTCGTCAACGCGTCGCAAAGTGATTCCATCGTCTATGAGCTCATTGAAGGCGAGAGAAGAAATTTCAAATCGAGACGGGACAGTCATGAGATCGATGCATCCCTGATCGAAGGCGAAATCGAACATTCAACAAGAAGAAAGGACCGACTGCAGCTTCAAGTCTATTCAGTGAGCCGACAGATCAATATTACCGACAATAAAATCAACGATATCAAGAAACTCATCAAACGAGGGTTTGGCAAACAGGCCACGTTGAACGACCTTGAAAATGAAAGGGAACGCTATATTAAGGAGCGTCTTTCAATCGAAGGCCAAATCGATGAAAGCCTGGTCAGCATTGATAATGCCAAAAAGAAAAAAGAGTCTCTGCACGCCAACATGATCGCCGAAAACGAGGATAGGCGAACATCGGCCATCAGAAAGGCTAAAGAAATAGAAGATAGGATGGATCTCGTTCGATCAAAAATCTACGATACCAGCATCTTTTCTAATATTGACGGTGTCATTGTCGATATGCACGTAAGTTCGGCGAATGACGTGGTGCTACCTGCCTCGCCCATTCTCGAAGTCGTCCCTCAACATTCGGAACTCATCGTTGAAGCCAGCGTGCCGCCGCAAGACATCGAAGGCATCCATGAAGGCGCTCAGGTCGAAATTCGCTTCCCCGCCTTTGCGGCCCAAGACGTGCCGTCGATCAACGGCGAAGTCTCGTTGGTTTCCGCGGATGTCATTGCTGAAGAGAACCATGCCTACTATCGAGTCCATGCAAAAGTGCAAGACTGGAAGGAGCTTGGAGAAGGCTTGAGTGTCATGCCGGGGATGCCGGCAGAAGTCATCATCCAAAAACGAAGCCGAACACTCGTCAGCTATCTGCTTGGTCCGATCGGGAGCTATTTCGCCAAGGCCGTCCTCTAACGCCCATGGCCAACCCAAAAGATCTCAACATCGCGTAACGAGTCCTCAGGTTCAGGTCCTACTAGGAACTTCCTGGAAACAGATATCGCAACGCCTCTCATTTGACCTTTCGCCGCATCCAGCAACTCGTAGACGTCGATCGCCTATGAGCGCGATGTCACGGCACTTGGCTGCTGATGTCAGTGATCGGAAGCGGCTCTTGGAACGGCTTCCATGATCCAAACACTCAAAGACACGGAGGCGTCATCAGACACGCTCGAGCAATGTCTATTGGTCGACGATTCCTTCTTTCAAATCTCGCCTGATGATGCTGAAAAAATAAACCAATAATATAGTTGATTATTGACTTTTTCTCCTGATGGGCATAATCAAGCCAGCGAATTCTATACCGCAGCGTCAAAAGAGGGCGTCCGACTCACGTGATCCCCTTCAAATACATCGATCAGACACTTGCCTTTCTCGGCTTTGCGTTTCTCATCGGCTCGCTGAATGCTCTTCTAACCACATTCGATAGTAGCGTCGGTGGCGCGAATTCATCAGGCAATCTGAAAATTCAGATGTTCAGCATGATGATTTATGGCCCAACAGCTTTTCTGATCGTCTATCGACTGGGGCGATTTTTACATTTATTTTCACAGAATATTATCATCTTTCTCTTTCTGGGCCTGCCGATCTTTTCAGTCTTCTGGTCGATTGCACCTGATGTCTCTATTCGCCGGATCATCGCTCTCACCGGCACCATGCTCTTTATTGCCTATATCTCGATCTCACTCACGCCCGAGCGGGCGCTTCGCGTTCTAGCAACGACATTTGGCATCGTCGCCCTTGTGAGCTTCGCCTTCGCCGTCGCACTTCCCGGCATTGGGACGCATGAGTCAGGCCCCTATGCAGGGGTCTGGCGCGGGATGTTCGCGCATAAGAATAAGCTCGGTGGCATGATGGCCCTGGGTGCAGCGACGATCATGGTTTGCCCGAAATACAATCAAAAAGAAGTCATTCTTGGTTTTCTCTGCGCTTTAATCGCTGTTCTCCTCGTTGTCATGTCGCAATCCAAAACAGCCCTTGTGATTTTGTGTACCCTTGCCGTTCTCATACCGCTCATTCACTGGGTATCCGGTCGCGGATTACGAACCTTAGAACGCATTGTCCTCGTCTCGACTATTCTGATCGTGGGGATCACAGCCGCCGTTCAGCATCGAGACGAAATCTTCTCCTCGCTAGGGAAAGACGCGACGCTTACGGGACGTACGGACACGTGGTCTCTTGCCTGGGAGAATTTCCTGGACCGACCGGTGTTCGGGCATGGCTACCGCGTCTTCTGGAGTGATAAGTCACCCGCACGCTTGTCCGCCACCGAAAGCTGGCGCGACAAAATCAGTCACTCCCACAACACCTATCTGGACCTCGCCCTCGATCTTGGCCTTCTTGGCGTTATCGGCTTTCTCGCTGTTTTGATGCTCTTCATGAAGCGCCTGTCTCGACGAATTCGAGAGAAGAAGGACAAGGTCAACTTATGGATGGTCATCTTTGCAGCTTACATGCTTGTCGTTGGCATTACAGAGCGAAGCATTCTTGAACAATCAGACATCGTTTGGTCGATCTTTGTCTTGAGTTTTTTCTATCTGTCGTTCGCGCGACAAACCTCAAACAAAGCTGCTCCGACGATGGCATCAATAGAATTCCGATCGCAGCGTTTCAGCTATAACTAACGAGCCAATATCGATGTTTGATAATCGTCAGAAGACAGCTCTCCAGATTGCCTTTTTTCTTCACGATCTACGAGGAGGCGGGGTCGAGCGGATTAGTGTTCACCTCGCCAACGCTATGCAGCGCATGGGCCACGCCGTCACCCTTGTCCTCGTCAATAAGCGTGGCAATCCTGCTTACTTTGATGCCATCAATCCGGGCGTTTCCGTCGTAGAGCTGGACCAGAACCGGACCCTGACCAGTGCCATCGGATTTCGCCAGTATATCCGGCATCAGAAACCGGACCTCATCATCAGCGCCCTTACCCATATTAATGTCAGCACGCTCCTATCCGTCAAATTCATGAGGTCGAAGCCTCATATCTTCGTCATTGAGCACAATCATCAGATTGAGCGAGAACTGAATGGCAAGGTCGACAATCTCGGACTGGCGGTCCGCCTCGCCTTCAAACTCGTTCCCTATCTTTATCCCGATGCTGATACGGTGGGCGCGGTCTCAGACGGGATCAGGAAGAGCATTGCTGCAGCCATCAAGATCCCACGCGAACGGATCGACGTTTTAAATAACCCGGTCAAGATACCCAAAACCGCCGAGCTCACAAAGCCGACGGCCGTGCTGAAAGAACTGAACCCTAAACAGATACCTTTTATTCTCGGTGTCGGCGCACTTTCTTTCGAGAAGAACTTCGGCCTCCTCATTGAGGCGTTCAAACACGTTCGCTCAAAGAGACCACTGAAGTTAATGATCGCCGGTGAGGGCCCGAAACGGCCAGAGCTTGAAAAACAGGCAAGGGAAACGGGCTATGCGGATGACATCCACCTACCTGGATTCGTCGACAATCCCTACGCTCTCATGCGCGAGGCCCAATTGCTGGCCCTCACATCGAAATGGGAAGGCTTACCGACCGTCCTCATTGAGGCGATGGCACTCGGCAAGTCGGTTGTGGCAACAGATTGTCCCAGTGGCCCTTCGGAAATCTTGATGGGCGGATCGCTAGGCTGTCTTGTACCGCTCAACGATGCAGAAGCTCTGGCGAACGCTATCGAACGGACGCTTGACACTCCTCAAGACCCGACCGAGTTGATGCGACGAGCAGCGGATTTTGCGCCCGAGGCAACGGCTGGTCGCTATCTCGATGTCTACTATGCCGCGCAGGAGCGAAAGCGAGGACGTTATCCCCGCTTGAGCTCATCTCAACAAGACGATCTCTACCACACCACACAGTAGACGCGTCCTACTGTCTGACATCGCACGAGAACGGCGTCCCCTCCTTGAGACGATCGACCATTGTTCATGCCGGAGAGAATACGTCTCGATAACGCCGTCTTCTCAAGAATGACAGTTCTCATCAATCCCGGCCGGAACAAGCAGCGACTCTCACATGAACGAATGATGCGCAGCATGCCAATCTCGGCGAAAATCGAGACTCAGTCATACTGACCGTTAACACTGAGCGAGATCAGATCTTTGCAATCGGCATCTTACAACAAACTGGTTTACGCCATCACGGTCGCCGTTATGACCATCATCCTGTTGCTTCCACTTTCTCAAGCCGCCGTTCCGCCGCTCTTGGATTATCCCATCCATCTATCGCGGGTGTATATCTACAACCACTATGAAACAAACGCCTTTCTAGGCTCAATGTTCAACATCAATTGGCGGCCGCTTCCCAATCTTGGAAGCGATATACTTCTTCTTCTCCTTACGAAGTTTGTCTCGATCGAGCTTGCAGGCCGGTTACTCCTAGGCATCATCATCACACTCACTTTGCTAGGAGTCCTCGTTCTACATCGTGTGATCTTTTCGGATTGGAGTTGGTGGCCATTTTTGGCGGTGTTTCCCGCTTATCACGGGGCGTTAACAGCGGGCTTTCTCAATTATTCGCTCGGCCTGTCTCTATTACTCGTTTTTTTGGCCACCTACATCGCCTTGAGGCGATGTCACTCAGTTCCCGCTCTAGTCGCCAGCATCTTGTTCGGGATCATCTTATATTTTTGCCATATCGTAAGCTTTGGAATCTTTGCGATATTTCTGTTCAGCTATGAGTTACTCTCGAACCCAACAACAGCCAGGGAAAGCAGCCTTTTCAGGAAATTTGCGCGCGCGCTCTTCAGAACCCTCCCCGCTTTTCTCTTACCGATCTGTCTGTACATACGCTATTCACTGCTGGAGGTCGTTTCAGGCCCATCGCCCATGATCATTGGAGAATGGAGTCTATCTCATAAGCTTCGTGGCATCTTCATGCCCATCATGAGTGGTGACTACTTCCTTGATCTGATTGTTTTGATGTTCCTGTTCGCGACCTTTGCCTATTTCTTGATCGCAAAGAACATTCGTTATGAGCGAGGTCTCATCCTTGGATGTCTTTTGACCTTTCTCTTTTTTATCATATTACCAAGTCATCTGTTGGAAGCCGCCTTCATCATGGATCGACTTCCCATTGCCATCGTCTTGGTGGTTATAGCAGCCACGAACCTCAAACGTCTCGATCGACGTCAAGAAGTCACTTTGGCAGGCCTGCTCCTTTTGCTAGTCGTCTTTCGCGGCTGGAGCTTGGGTGCGTCGTGGCGAGAAAGCGATATCTACTATCAGCGGATGGCTCGGGCCTTAGAGCAGATCGAGCCGGCTGCATCCGTTATGATTGCCTCACCCTTCACACGCGTTCAGGGCAAGAGCTTAGGTTTCTGGCATAATGTTCGAATGAAGGCGCCGAACTGGCATTTCGCGCTATTGAACATTCCAGCACTTCACTCGACATCGATTTTGCCCCTGACAAAACTCTCAGCCTTCTCGCAGATGCATTTTGTTTGGCCGGATAAACAGGTCCTTTCACTATCTGAAGAATTCGCACATCTTGATTATGGCGATGGTGGCGCCTCGACCTGGCATCCCAACGAGATCTTTCTGACGTCTGGTGGTGATCGTCAATGTCAGGATATCAGCATAAACTTGGCGCCACTCGAGGCCAGTCAACCAGATGGCCATGAAGAGGAGTTTTCGGACCGATTGAAGCTCTCCGACTACGCCCAGGGCTTTGACTATATCGTCTTACAATTTTTGGACGATGTCCCCGATACAATGATTGAGGGCATCAAGCAGCGCTATGATTATGTTGGTGACGATGAGTTCATGGTGATCGATACGCGTGAAAGCGCTACGTCTCAATAACCACTATGTCAGCTGCCAGCACTCGCCTATTGCGTGTCATTAAGAGACTGGTTCGGGCACGTTCAATCTCTGCCGCGAAGCGATGGCCATCATGACCTTATCATCTAAGCGATGGTCAAACTTTCTTGCAAAAAACGCCGTCGACGTCTCGAGTGCCGGCAGCTCTTCGACCGTATAAACCTTGGGGCGGGCACTTGATGAACGCGGCTCTCCTGGACGACGCCATAAGATCTCATGCTTACAGCAAGAGATCAGCCGGTCCTTGAAGGGACTGTCGTTGATCACATTCTGGATCAGCATTTCGTCGGGCATGCCGGCGTCTCGAAGGAAGCGCCGGTACCGGTGAGCCTTATCATCAGTGACAAGCCAAGAACAAAATTCACGGGTCAGTATATGCCACCATGGCCCGACCCAGCCGATGTGAAGGCCCTTTGGTGCCACTCTTGGGATCGGTGTGAAGAAACGTTTGTTATTCCACTCAACATATCGAAAGAGAGGCCGTTTCCTGATCCGCCAATGGACGTTACGGATATCATTACAAAGCACGAAGTTGGCCGGCCATGACGCTTCAAGTTGTTCTCGAATCGCCTCGGGAGAAATCAACGGGTAGTCCTGAGCCGTCAAATTGACGATGTGGGTCCAGGACGGATCGTGATCGAGGCCAAAATGGATGGCCATCAGCTCGGCATCGATCAGGCCGTTGCCCCCCCAAACCACGGAAAGACTGGGGAGGAAGGATACGTTAGACTTCGTCCCTGTAATCCTTCGGAACTCGTCATGAATGTGACTTGGCGCTTTCTTGTCGATATGCAGAACAAAAAGATCATGCTCATTATAAACGGCTCGGTAGAGCCATTCGAATTGCCGACTGTTCTGATATCCAGTGATGTGATAAAGAACTTTCACATTTTTACTCATTATTTTTCTGCCGAAAGGGAGATCATCCCAAATATGAAATGAGTGGTTTTATGATTCTCTTATAATCTTCAGCAGCCGATCAAATATTTCATTGGAAGAATGAAGTTACTTTCGGAAGACTGAAGTCTCCAACGCTCAAAGCATTTTTTCTACCTAATTGTTTCGCTGCATCAACTCGTCAATGGCGTGACCAGACGAAAGGCGGTGGCGCATCAGAACATCTCTTGATCGATGCATAAGAAAGGTTCTGAGGTAGCCGGACAAAAATAGCCCAACGCCGAAGAGCGAGACGGCCATAGCCACCAAGAGCGACCATTGCATGACAGACACCAGCATGTTCACACCAGCGTTGGCAGTCTCAACATCTCCAAAGGAAACACCCATCTTTCATCTCGCATTGCCATGAAGATAACCTTTGGTTGTATGACATATAGAGAAATTATCGCAGAGATCAATGGCCATCAAGCGAGGCGCCGCCCTTTCTCCAGCACCTCGGATGAGGTACTGCCCTGGACAACATGCCGACAATAGACCGCTGCCAACAACGCTCCTGAAGAGAAGATAACTCGTGCCGGCCTTCCGCTTTCCAGAAATGCCTCAACTGCGCGGTTATTCGATGGATAAGCTTGAGTATCGTTGAGAGATCAGCCTAGGAGTCCAGGTTAGACGCTGGCAAGCTGTTTCCTGTCTGACGAGACATCGCCTGACGGCGGCTCAAGATCGATAGGCTCGAGCGCTACAGAAACTACGAACAGAAGAACTGATGGATAGCCTTGCTGGCCCAGGACATTATGAAACCAACTGCGTGGGAGCTGGCTGTTCGCTTCTAAGGGGCAAGGCATCGCCACGGACCAATTCTTTGCAGAAACAAGCGAGCAGGTCTAACTGCCATTTCTTAATGGGAATGATGATTTCCGGCTCGTCACCGCTCGTGTTGCCGAACCGCCCCTGTTTGATGAGGTCCTGAAGGAGGAACTGTGCGACCACGCCCTTCTCGTAGACGCTAAGACTTTCAAATACTGTCATAACCGTACCAACATGCTGCCACCAACTGGATCATAGCGCAGCAGAGTTAAAAAGACGATAAGTCTCGTCGCAGGGCAGCCCTCAGACAGATGGGAATCGGCAACAGACCACCGCGTTTAGGCCACCGTCTCGATCCCACGTTGCAGATTCCGATTGATGCCGGACAGGGATTCCGATTTGAAGCCGGACGGCATTCCGATCTGATGTCGGACACCATTCCGATATGAAGCCGGACAGTTAGGGACCGTTTCCGCGGGTCAGCAAACGCGGCATGAGCGCCCTCCTCAGGAACGACGAGGAGGACGGGAATGCCGGCCAAGAGAGAGCTGACCATGCGGCAGATACGAGAGCTGCTTCGCTTAGCCCATGACGGATGCAGCGTGCGCGACATGGCGCGTCGCTTCGGTGTGGCGCGCAGCACAATCCAGGACAATCTGAAGCGCGCCAGGGACGCCGGTCTCGCCTGGCCACTGCCGTCTGATCTGACGGATGATTTTCTCGAGCAGTCACTGTTTGCTCGCACAGGCGCCAAAGCCGGTTTCCGCCGTCGTCCTGAACCGGACTGGGCTTTGCTTGCTCGCGAGATCAAGCGGCCTGGCGTCAATCTCTCGGTGCTCTGGGAGGAGTACCGGCAGGTTCATCCGGAAGGCTATGGCTACTCGCGGTTCTGCGAACTCTTCCGTGACTTCGAGCAGCGCTTGTCACCGGTCATGCGCCAGGATCATGTCGCCGGCGACAAGGGCTTTGTCGACTATTCCGGCAAGAAGATGCCGATCGCTGATCCCAAGACCGGTGAAGTCTGCGAGGCCGAGATTTTCGTCGGCGTGCTCGGTGCGTCCAACTATACCTATGCCGAGGCCAGTTGGTCTCAGAGCCTGCCCGATTGGATCGGCGCTCATGTCCGCATGTTCGCGTTCTATGGTGGCACGCCGAGGCTGATCGTGCCCGACAATCTCAAGAGCGGCGTGAACAAGGCATCGTTTTATGATCCGGAGATCAATCGCAGCT
The DNA here is from genome assembly GCA_028285265.1 of Geminicoccaceae bacterium. GTDB lineage: Bacteria > Pseudomonadota > Alphaproteobacteria > Geminicoccales > Geminicoccaceae > JANQPX01. The sequence goes on along the minus strand of JANQPX010000046.1, from coordinate 2,537 downwards.
ACGGCATGATGGCCGCCCACTATGGTGTCGGCATCCTTCCCGCCCGACCGAGAAAGCCTCGGGACAAGGCTAAGGTTGAGGCCGGAGTACGCCTCGCCCAGACCTATATTCTGGGTCGGTTGCGTCACCAAACCTTCTTCTCGCTCGCCGACTGCAATGCCGCCATCCGAGTTGCCCTCGAGGATCTGAATGGCCGCCCGATGCGACGGCTCGGCGTCAGCCGCAAGGATCTGTTCGAGACGATCGAACGACCGGCACTGCGTCCGCTGCCGGCCGAAGACTACGAGTTTGCCGTCTGGCAGTTCGCCCGGGTCGGTCTCGACTACCACATCGAGATCGAGAAGTTCTTCTATTCCGTGCCCCACGGCCTGATCCGTGCTCAGGTCGATGTGCGCATGACCAGCCGGATCGTCGAGATCTTTCACAAAGGCCGGCGCGTCGCCAGCCATCAGCGTCGTTATCAAGGCAGGCGCCACGGCACCGATCCCGATCACATGCCCAGCTCTCATCGGCGCTATGCCGACTGGTCGCCAGCACGTTTCAAACGATGGGCCAGAAGCTTCGGTTCTGAGACAGAGGGACTGATTATCGCCATCCTCGCCAACCGTCCCCATCCCGAGCAGGGCTTTCGCACCTGCCTTGGCGTGTTGCGCCTCTTTCGTGGGCTCGAAGCGGAACGTGTCGAAGCCGTGTCGACCTACGCTATCGAGATCGGCGCGCTCACCTACAAAAGCATCGCCTCAATCGTCGAACACAAAACCGACCGTCATCAGCAACGAACCGAACAAGGGACGGTCATCGACCATCCCAATCTTCGCGGCCCCAACTACTTCCATTAAAGGAGACGCCTATGTTGAACCATCCGACCCAGGATCTGATGCACAGCCTCGGCTTCGAAGGCATGGCCAGAGGCTTCAAGGAACTGCAGAACGATCCCGAATCCCAGGCCCTCGATCATCAGGAATGGCTCGGCCTCCTGCTCGGCTATGAAGCCACGTCACGCCAGCAAAAGCGCTTCGAACGACGCCTTCGGGCTGCCAGGCTAAGACAGGCAGCCAGCGTCGAGGATGTCGACTATCGAGCCTCTCGCGGGCTCGATCGCAGCCTCTTCCAAAAACTGGCGACCAATGACTGGATCCGCGATCGGCGCAACCTCATGATCACCGGGCCTTGCGGAATCGGTAAAAGCTACCTGGCCTGCGCGCTCGGCCACAAAGCCTGTCGTGATGATCTCTCCGTCGTCTACCATCGAGCGCCGCGTCTGTTCGCAGCACTCGCTTTGGCGCGTGGCGACGGACGATATGCTCGCGTACTCCGATCGATCGCCAGAACTAAACTGCTCATCATTGATGATTGGGGGCCTGAGCCTCTCAACGCCGACCAGCGACGTGATCTCCTAGAGATCGTCGAGGATCGCTATGACGCCGGCTCAATCCTTATCACCAGTCAGCTGCCGATCGAGAACTGGCATGACATCATCGGCGATCCCACCATCGCCGACGCCATTCTCGACCGCATCGTCCATAACGCCTATCGCGTCGAGCTCACGGGTGAGAGCCTGCGCAAAATCCGTGGCCAAAACCGACAGGCTTGACCCAGCGAACACGTCAATCGATGATCAACAAGACCCAAGGAAACGAAGCCCTGACTGTCCGGCATCAAATCGGAATCGCGTCCGGCTTCGGATCGGAACGGTGTCCGACTTCACGATTGGAAACACCGTCCGGCTTCATCGGAATCCGCAACATGCGCCCGAGGATCGGCTTACCTCCAGTGCTGTGCTGTCTTGGTACGAGCCCGATCCAGGCGGCAAAGTCTCGGCCACGATCAAAGGCCTCACCCGTGCCAATAGAAGAGACCACCGCTGTCGAGATGATTGGGCCGATACTCGGAATACTCTTCAGGCGCTGGCAATGCGTCTCGCGATCCGACAAAGTGTCAATCTCGCCGCTGACACTCTCGATCCGTTCATCAAGCCAGAGCCAGTCCTCATAAAGACCGATGATGATGTCGTGCATCCGTTCGGAGATCTCATCGCGCCGCTGATCAAGGATGGGAAACAGCGATTTGCGAAGTGCGTGAGCACCAGTTCGAACGGCAATACCCTGTTCGATCAGGAAGGCGCGGATCTGATTGATCGTCGCTGTTCGCCGAGATATCAAACGCGACCGCACCCGATGCAATGCCTGCAGGTCGAGTTGGTCTTGGGTCTTCTCCCGTACGGCTTTTAGGTTCGGCCGCAACGCTGCCTCGGCAATGGCTTCGGCGTCATTGTAATCATTCTTTTGGCCCTTAACGAACGGTACGACATACATCGCCGGAATGATCCTTGGCTGAAAACCAAGCTTGCGCAGCGTCCGGCTGACAAAGTGAGCGCTCAAGCATGCCTCCATGCCAACGATGCATGGTGGTAACTTCTCAAACGTCGGAACCAAGGCCAGGCGCGTGATACATTCCTGGGCTTACTCAAAACCTGTCAGAAACTTCGCGTCTCGTTCTTCGATTATCTCGGAAACCGCCTCGGTGTCGATGGTGCC
>JANQPX010000034.1 GCA_028285265.1 Geminicoccaceae bacterium | reverse complement strand
CTCACAAAGCCGACGCTCGGAGCGGATGCCGTAGCAATAACCAACGATCAGCATGCGGATCATCAGCTCAGGATCTATGGAAGGACGGCCGATCTGACTATAAAACGGCTTCAGATCCTGGCGAATACGCTCAAGGTCGACGAAGACGTCGATCTTGCGAAGGAGGTGATCGGCAGGGACATGATCGTCGAGACGAAAGTCATAAAATAACTGCTCAGGCTCAGCCTGCCTGCCCATCATCGAAGCGTCCTCCTACTCACTTTGTTGAGCAGAACGAATCACGTCACCTAACGACAGTCAACAACCGCCTTTTTCATCAAAATCTGCCAGATCCGGTCATTCCAGAACTTGCTCGTTGGTTCATTGCAAGTTCTTGATCTAACCATAGATTCTATTGCCATGGATCGGCAGAGATTGGAGTTCTTATGCGCAATGATGATTTGGAAATCGCGAGACGCTGGTACGCTGAGGAATTGCGCAGCACAGCACCGATCCTGGGCAACGATGCCATTGTCCAGGCTTTCGCTACGGTGCCGAGAGAGCAGTTTTTGCCCGCTGGACCTTGGCGAATTATCCCACCGGGAAGGGATACTTACACGACGAAAGATGATGACCCACGATGGCTCTATCACAATGTGCTTGTTGCCATCGACGAGTCTCGTGATCTGAACAATGGTGAGCCGCGGCTATGGGCTTATCTGCTCGATCGCCTGGGTGTACATCCAGGTGACACCATCCTCCATATTGGCGCAGGGACCGGCTACTACAGCGCAGTCTTTCGAGAGATCAGCGGTGCGGGTGGGCGCGTCATTGCGATCGAGTTTGACTCCAAGCTGGCGGAAGTCGCCAAACACAATCTGCAGGATATGCCCGACGTTGAGGTCATTCAAGGTGATGGCGCGACATACGATCCTGGGCCTGTCGATGTCGTCATCGTCAATGCCGGTGTCACACATCCAGCCTCCTCTTGGCTCAATGCTCTCAAACCTGGCGGGCGGCTTCTTCTACCCCTCACGGCGAATGACTGGAATGGTTTCTATTTTCGGGTAGAGCGGCAGGAGCGAGGGTATAGCGCGCAAGCTATCAGCCACGTCAACATATTTCATTGTGGCGGCACCGGGCGTGACACAGCATCAGCAGTCCGCCTGCAGAATCTGGTCAGGCGCAGCCGAAAAGACTTCCCTCCGGTAAAGTCATTAGAGCTTGGTGCGCCACCAAATAGCAGGGCAGTTTGGTATCATGGACCGGGCTTCTGGCTGTCTAAGAAACCGCTCCGATCATCGGTCCACTGAAGCAGCTTGGCATCAAAAATAAGCTGAGCTTGGGGCGGTTTCGGGTCAAACTTTTGCATAGGCGCATTGGCTCGTAGCGCGTAGAATGCGCCGTAAAGCGGCCACTGGCCGGGATTCTACTGGCGGTGGCGCTTTCGTTTTCTACCGCAAGCCTCATTCTTGCTCCGCACCAAAGGCGCCCCTTACTTCGATTAAGCCTCGTGCGTTAAGCGCTGCGTCTTAGCTGATCTATTCGTGCTGGTCTCGATGCAATATCGACGATTTGGTGGCATTGATCTTACTGATCCGGGCCCAGAAGATCGCCAGTGATCCGCTGATCATAACCGTCCCAAAAACTAGAGTTAAAACAGCTGCTGGTGTCGGAGGAAGCAAGCCTAGATGAACCGCAATAGCCTCGAAGGTGAAGCTGGCAAACGGCAAAATGGCCATGCCGATTATGTAATTTTCTGTTCCAACGAGGTGAATTGCCTTCAGTGAGAGAAACAATGCAGGACCGCGCAGTACCACGCCGATCAAGACCGCCGTAAACCAGAGACGAGTGTCGAGGATCTGAGCCGGATGATCGAGCCAGGAGAAATGTATAGGGAGTGCGGGTCGCAACACTGGTTGCCATTGGACAATTGCACTTAGGACAAACGCTGCCATTAGCATAGCAAATGCACTGGCGAGCAGCATGACGCCGCTGAGAAGCGCTCTCGTCCGTGGATCTTCAGTTTGGTTTAGGCTATGACGCTCGGCGATCAGTGTGGACGTTACAACACAAACCTCCGAAAGTATCATGAGCAGCAAAGCGGGGTTGCTGTAGCCGCCGTCCAGGTTCCTCGCAAGCATTATAAGACCAACAATAATCAGAACGTGGCCAGGTAGCTCCCAGGTGCTTGGCCGGCGCGAAAACACAATCCAGAACATCACCATGGTCATCGGGACAGCAGTGATGCCCAAGAAGTTTGCGTTTGCCGTGCTCGTATGGAGCAAAGCCGCCGAAAAGAGCGCTGCTGTCGCAACGCGTAGAACTCCATACAGCCAGGTAAAGGGATCGCGAAGAGCCACGAGGACTCCGCTGGTATACCCAGCAAGGATTACGAGAAAGGAGCCGCCTGCCATGAGTTGGATGAACGTGAACAACCATGGATCGAATTCGTAAGTGAATAAGATGAATCGGCACACCACCAAGACTAACGACCAACTCAACATGCATGCGCCGACGACTATGAATGGAGATGAGAGCATGCAGAACCTCCTGCAAACGAGTGCGATGCTGAAATGATAGGTCAGACTACGATCCGATATCTTGGTGCCAGGAGCGAATCCTTGAAATGCTAAAGAGTAGGGATTGGGTCAATTGTGAGCCTAAGCTGACCGATCTGAATGGCCGTTTTCAGCCAAGAAGCCGCCATTTGCCATAATTCACATTTACGAACATGAGACTCAAAAAACGAGGGCTGCTTTAACCGCGAAAGCGGCTACAAGCATGGTGGAAAAATGCCAGCTTCGGACAAAGCTCATTAGAAGCGGCAGGCCTATTAGTTAGGATTGCCTGCAGCGAATCGTCTGCAGAATTCTATTAGCCTTTGTCTTTCTTTCCGCTTGATCATCCGGTTCATCCCTACAATGCTCGCACCGAAAGCCATCAGAATTGGCCCAAGCCCTACAATCGCCCCAGCAACCATCAGGCGGTGCGTTGTTGAGGCGTCGAGCTCAAGCCTTGCTAAGGTGCCTGGCTCTGGCTCCATACTCAGGATGAACTCCAATATCGTAAAGCCTGCTATGCCGATTGCTGTAGTCCAAATCAGAAGAACGCCACCCATCCAAATGAAAACGAATGCCTTGACGAAAGGCGTCATGACCACTCTTCCGGATAACTCGGCTTGATTGCCGCTCTGGCGATAGGCCCCCTTGAAGCGATAAAGCGGAAAGAATCCCGTAACGAAATTCCATCTGTGGTGAGGATTGATAACGATACTGTTCGCGCGCCAGCGCACTCGAAAGCTCAGATTGCGGTCGCTGGGAAAATGTGCCTCACCGTCACCTTTTGGGATCTGACGCACCTGCAAGCAGAGATTCCTCTCCCCGAGCAGGAGGCTTGTGACTCTGTCTAGGAGATTCACAAGTATCATCATCTATTATGTCTAACGCCTTGCGAAAGCGGCTGTTCTTGGAAAAACATGACAAGATCGTACACGGTGTGAATGCGTCCGTAGAAGGGATTGCCTTCCACATCGTCAAGGCTCCGACCGATCCGGTTGGCAATGCTAACGATGCTGTCCTCCAAGTCCTCATCGTAAATGCAAAGGTCGTCTTCGAAGCTATCCGTCGATCGAATGGGGTGCCTGTCAGAAAACTCTTCAAAAACGGCTCTAATGATCCATGTATCGATGTCGCGACAGTCAAAGGATCGTGCGAAGTCACAGATCGTTTCGCTCATCCTGGCTTTCACAGCCGGTGAGCTGTCATCTCGGCCAAGCAAGCAGAGAACAAGGACGAAGGCCGGTAAAATGAATACCATCGGCCGCCAATAAATGACGAGAGCCAAGAGACCGCCGAATAGGGTCACATAAAAGGTAGACAATCCCATCCAACCGATAGGTTTACCATCAAGGTCTGGCATCCATCGTGAAGAGATCTTCATATCGCTGCTTTAGATCCTCATCTGCCCCGCTCGATCACCAGACTCCGAAAGTCGGCCTCATTCTGCAGGAGCCGTTCGTTTGCAAGGTTGGCATCGTCTACGCTTGTGTCCCAGCTTGAACAGTCTTTCCCCCAAGCCATCATGTAAAGACAACCTTGGTCTACCAGCCAAGCACTGACTGAATTCTGCCAATCGGCAGATGGCTCTTCATCGACTATCAGCAATGCCTTGAATGCACGTAGAGCCGAAAGATCAGGGAGCGGATCGCCTTCAGATAGTCTTATGTAGCGGGGTTCATCAGCCATATCGACCTCCTGATCCAGCCATCATAAAGCCAGTCCCGCAGCTCGCATTTGATCGGTGAGTTTTCGGGGTCGGCCTGTCGAGCTGACCGTTGAGAAAGCGCCGGATTTCGGTCGGTTCGGCATAGAACTGATAGGATCAAAGATTTTTGTCTTCGCCTTGGAGCAGATCCCCGATCCCCTTTGAGACCGGCAAACCAAAACCGCTCCCTTGCTCAAACCATACCAGTCGCCCCTCCTTTGCCTCCTCGGAGGTATTGATGATCGCACCGAGAGTTTGCAAAGCCAAAATGACAGCCTGTATCGCGTCGACACCACCTACATGGAGATCTTGCGTCTTCGAAGGCCATTCCACTTTTACCCGGCATTGATAGCCAGAATGATCAGGATAGGGCTCGGGATGAAAGAGCCTGACGGTCACCTCGGAGGATTGACCTTCATTCACCAAGCTGAATTTTCTGACGGCAGTTTCCGGATACATCCTCGATCCCTCTTCAATCTGATATGCCTACAGAGCGAGGATTAAGAAGGAACTAAGTTCGACCGACCATCTCGGACATCGCCAGGAAAACGTCCGTTTTCTTGGTGATATCCGACATCCTTGACCTGGCTTACAGCTCTTCACGAAAAGTATACCCGTTCAAACTATCATCGAGGCGGCGAAAGGGCCGAAAAGTTGGGTGGCAAAGGCTATGCACTTCTTATGAGGCGACCTGGATCACGGTGTCGGAAGGGATGACGCATTGCTGCGCAGAAATGGCGAAGCATCTCGACGAGGGTGAAGTTGCGCTCCGATACGACCCAAGGTTTCGAGGATATGGAATTCCAATCTTCGACGGCGGTAGTGCCAAGCAGCAGATCAATTTTTGCCCGTGGTGTGGCTCACGGCTTCCCGAATCACTTTCCGACAAGTGGTTTGAGATATTGGATGAAATGTTTCCAGACTTTGACGGCTTCGCCGACGATCGAACACCAGAAGAGTTCAAATCGGACGCTTGGTGGAAAAAGCGCGGCCTTTGAAGCCACAGATTAGCTCGCCGGCATCTTCTAGATGATCTATCTCCGCTTCGTTCTTTCGACCCGAAACCCCGATACCGGTGTCCAAGACGGTATCTTCCAACATGCCTATGCTCTCCAACGGAGTGGCTATCTGACAGGGGGCCAGGACAAGGAGCTTCTAGATCTGTTACTCTGGATGGAAGAAAATTTGGAAATCCCAACACGTTTCAACCGAACGAAGTCCAAAGGCTGTTATCGCCGAAGAACAAAAGGCATCTCGTGGCTGAAATCGTCGGCTTCTGAACACGTCGCCAAAATGCGGCGGATCGGCTCGATTTTAGATGAGCATGGCTTCTTCGTAACGATGATTAAGTCGCCAAGACCTGGATATATCGTTTATGAAGACGATCATCAGGTCGTTGCCGAGCCATTCAAAGATTTGCTCAAGCGATCAGCGGCAGCAACGCCAAAACGATCATGCAAGCAGGCTCGGTGAACCTCATCCTTGAGAAAACCGACCAAGTGCCATTCTTTACCGACATGCGCCTGGTGCTGAACGCGCTGGACATTTCAGCGCCAGATTACGATTGGTACGTAAGCGATCTGGAGTGCTTCGCCCCTGACGTCTCTAACGAGGACCGATGGCTTTCGGGCGATGAACTCGACAACCTGTTGCAGAGGCAGGAAATTCAGTTCATCTGGGCGGTCTTTAGCGCTGTACCTAAAGGCGTTCGTTGCGATGTCCCATGTCCGCCACATGGCCCATATGCCGACGGTAATGGTAGCTTCTGGGACGGCACAGCAATCACGCCTCAGCTCGATGGTGCACTGTTCGAAATCGTCTGCTGGGACAGCAGCGCGACACTTCTAATCGGCATCAGCCCTGAAGCAGCCGAGAGCTTCAAGAATACCTACCCAGATGCAAGGCCGCTTTAGCCTCGAAATGAACCACCTGGCGGTCCTAAGAAATGAAGATCAGGAGCAATCCGTGCGGGCAAGCTGCCGCTAGGACAAACGAACTATCTGCGGATGACGATGTCATATGGACATATTGAGTGCACAGACTGCCGTTGCTCAAGAGCACTGTGCCAGCAATGGTGTGTTTTCAGCCGCCTTAGGGCGTCTTCTTGATGCGTTAATGCGCAGCGCTGGCGATAATGATTGGTCCGGTAAGTTCCCGAATTTTGTTGATGGCGTGTTGTTCGAGACCGAGACACGCCAGGTGGACTTCTTCGCCGGACATGGCATTGCCTATGTCACTGGCAACCAATCCTATGTAGAGCCAATTTCAGCAACACTCTCATTTGATCCAGTTAAGATCGAAATGGTAAGTGCGGTTATCCGCTTCGGAATGCTGAACTCCAAAAAACCGTTTCCTGGTTCGTCAGATGTCAGGAAGATCATCCAATCCGTACTAGCAATGGCTAGCGGCTCACGACCAAAGCTCCCATTTAACTGGAGATACGAGTTCACCCTCGTCGACGGCGTATGGTCGAATTGCCCCTCGGATTGACCGAGACAAGTAAATCTTCTCGTGCGTTGCGGGAAAATCGAGTTTGTTTGATTGGGTGTTTATTGTCTGCTCAGTGGAGTTGTTGCTGGATACATGCTAAGATGTTGATTCGACTGCAAACAATTTGTCATAATGCCGATTTGCGAACTTTGAGCTGTTAGCACAAAGCTGAAATCATGGTGCTGTTCTGTCATCGACAACGGCCACGAACCGGGCGGGCAAAACCTAGAAAGAGTATGAGTGGCGAAGTCGTTCAGGGACTGCAGTGCTGGTAACCTGGTCAAATACCTGCTCGTTGCCCCCAAGAGATTCGAGCCATTCCGTTAGTAGCCTCTCATTGAGGAGGTTAGAGACAGTTTCATCAAAGCGAGCACAATTCTCCTTTGACAAGAACTCAACCATCTCGCTCTCAATTTTGATGTCCTCTTGGTAGGCTAAGTTTTTCGGTCCAATTAGATGCGACCGCGCCCAGCTAACGCTAGTCTGGTGTTTATCTGGCAAATCCGATGGGTGTTCGATCTTTCCATCAATGACATCCTTTGCACCGCACAGCCAAACTAGAACCTGCGCTCTCCATCGCGGACAGGAGATAGCGAAAACTGATTTTGTCCACTCGGCAACATGGCTCGAAGGTAGGTATTTGAGACAGAAAAACATCGATGCGGAAAAATCCCCACACGCATCTCCCCAAACCGGATAGCCAGTGGGAAGCGTATCTTCCGTATGCAAGCAATTCACGGATCTGTTCGGCCCATCGGGCCAGAGCGGCGGCGACATAATCGCTTTTCCAAGCGTTAAAAGCGCATCGCTCCTGAAGGAGCGATAGCCCCATGACACAGTTGGGTTCGGGACCACCGCCATGAAGGCAGTCACCAAGTCTTCTACGATGTAGTCGTGTTTCCTCTCGAACGCTCTCCTATTCCACGTGGGTAAAAGATGCCCATACCATTCTGCCCACGCATCTGCGTGTCCAAAATTTGTGAGGCCGCTGGCGATCTCTTCCAGAACAGTTTGAATGTTATCGTACGGAACAGCAGTGATGTCTTGTTCGAGCAACCAATCATAATGCTCGCGTTGTTCGCTCATGAACCATGCCTCACCCATTGCACGATTGGGTCGCCTAAAATGGGAACGTAGCCTCGCGAGGGCATTCAGATCTGGCCCTTGGCCAGGGATCCAACGAAACGGCGTTGTACTTTGGTCGTTTGGCTTCGCCATAATGTTGATCTACGCCACATGAATTGCGCTATTGGTAACTATCTATGGCGGACCGCAATCATCCGCCTCGAACTACATTATTTGAGAATGACCTTGGATGAGGTCAGCTCGTGCTATTCAGACCTCCACCGGAAGAACTTGGTTGATTCAAATGAGCCTATTGGGATGCAGTCATTCCAATTGTCCTTGAGCCAAAGCAGGCGAACATTCATGGCGTTCTCAGAGGATGCTTCCTTGGGAATGACAGCATTCATTTGGGCACCTCCCTTATAGCCGACATAGTTGATCAGCCCAAATTCTTTCCTGTTTTCAGCTATATAGAGCATGTAGATTTTGCAGTCTGGACCACAACTCGGATCCATAACGAGAAGGTCACCGCGCCAAAGGACCTCGTCCAATGACAAAATCTCTTCGTACTTCTCTTCAAATATTTCGATCATTTTTCGGTTTGCACGCAGTGAATGACAAAGGGCTTGCCTCGTAGCTCGATCGATGTACGCCATACTCTGGTTCGATTTGGCACCGGCTGCCATTCAGATCTCATCAACGCTTCGGTAAGCTCTTTCCGTAAGGCAGGGGTCAAATTTGGCAACGCGTTTTCTGGCATTTGCCCCAAGAGATGAGCCGCAAAACCGCGGAAGTTGCTTTTCTGATCCTGTTCAACAAAGAGGCTTCCTTGATAGGAAACGAGATATGTGAAGAGGGGCATCTGAGACTCTGGTGCTAGAGCAAAGCATCTATCGTAAGGCGATCGCTGTTAAGCGGAGCCTAACGCCGCCGCCTACATTCCAGTCGTAAGGCGATCAGATGTCATGTCTTTGAAACGTGGGTCTGAGCGACCAAAACCATCAACCCATTCGGCCCTCTTCCGCAAACGATCCCATGTTGAACATTGCACATGAATTTTGTTAACTTTTCGAGAGCGAATGTCGCCCCAGCAAAAATAGAGAATGGCGGAATTCTGCGGCTTTTGTTTATTCCGGCTCAGTACAGCGTCCCAAAAACTTAACACTATTATCTATTTTGTTAATTGAACCATCAAAAAAAGGGCCGCCATTGAGCGGTTACCACCGGAAACCTTAAGAGGAGAGTGTATCAAGACCGGCCTCTAGTGCCCCCTTGTCAAAATTCATGGTTTTTGAAGAGCTCAAGAGCGCCTGATCTTTGTGATCCCGGCGTGGATATCCCTATTCAACAATAAGGACCTGACCCGTCAGGGCTCCTTCGACGCTCTTGGCATAGGCGAGGCCAACCCGTTCCGACGACACGCGTTCATGCCCGGGAAAGAACTTCCCGTATCTGTTTTCGGAAACCTCGAGGAGGCCTGGACTGACAACGTTGATACGCAATCCTCTAGGCATCTCGATGGCGGCGCCGACGACAAACCCGCCAAGGGCACCATTCGCTGTTGCGGCGCCGGATCCGCTACGGATCGGATCGCGATCCAACACGCCACTTGTGAGTGTGAAGGAGCCGCCGCTCGTGACATAGTTCAAGCCTACTAAGACGAGATTGATTTGACCCATCACTTTGTTGGTCAGACCGAGCATGAATTGATCCTCTGTGAACTCGTCAAGCGGACCGAAGTGCACTGTGCCGGCTGCAGAGACGACGGCATCGACTTCACCGACCTCTCGATACATTGCTTCAATCGATTCCCTACCACTGATATCGGCGCGAACGTCGCCGCTGTTGCGGCCAACCTTGATGATGTCGTGGCGGTCCTGCAGTTCTTCGCAAGCCGCCCTGCCGATGTCGCCTTCCGCTCCAACAACAATCAGTTTCAATGACGTCCTCCCACAATAGGTTGCTCGCCGAATTGCCCAGACATACCGTTTGATACCACCGTTTTCATGTCGAAACGCCTTGGCGGTGCATGTGACATGCTCCTTTGGCTGAGCAGGACGCAGGCACGAAGCGAGAGCCGAGATCGCTGAGTAGACGCCGGGCGAATTCTAAGATGAGATTTGGAGCAGTTCATCGACCAACGCGGGTACGGAATCGGTGGCCGGGCCAATGCGTCTCATGTTGAACTGCTGGTAGATCGTGCTTGGCTCAAGATTGAGTTCGATCGTGCAAGCGTGGCCGATCTCATTAACAGCCTGAACAAAGCCGGCTGCTGGATAGACTTGACCCGATGTCCCGATCGCCAGGAAAAGATCAGCGCCTTCAAGCGCCTTATAGATCCGATCAAGATCGTGCGGCATTTCGCCGAACCAGACAATGTGTGGGCGAAGGCGATCGACCACCTTGCAAGAGGGGCATGCATGAGCTGTTTCGAGATCATCGGTCCATGGGACGACGGCATCGCACGAAAGACAGCGCGCTTTCAAAATTTCACCATGCATATGGATGATTGATGTCGATCCTGCGCGCTCGTGCAGATCGTCGATATTCTGTGTGACCAACAGGACATTGCCGGCCCAATGTCGCTCCAGTTCAGCAAGAGCCTTGTGCGCCTTGTTGGGTGCAATGCCGTCCGCCAGAAGCTGGCGGCGACGCTCATCGTAAAAGCGCTGGACCACGTCAGGCTGCCGCGCAAATGCCTCCGGCGTGGCCACCTCTTCCAGACGGAAACCTTGCCACAATCCATCTGCCCCACGAAAGCTGGGCAGGCCGGATTCGACCGAAATTCCTGCACCGGTCAGTACAACGATCGATCCCTTGGCCGAAAGTCCTTGCAAACGATAGTCTCCGGAGACCTGTCAGCCTATCGAAAGCGATACGCTGTTGATGCGTTAGACATAAGCCTCGGTTTGATGAAATCCACTCGGTTCGTCATCTGTCAGCGTCACGTTGATCGTTGCCGACATCTAACGCCGCTTAAACAGACAAACGTAGGGTGCATCCGTGAGGCGTCTAAGGCTCACGGGCATAGGCCGCAAGATATCCCCTCATCTGTAGGTGCCATTTGCAGCGTTGCTTGCGGAAGCGGGTTGCCAATGCGTACACATGGGACGACCGTCGTGCCAGATGGCGTATGCTATGGATAAGTCGAATACCACAAACCATCACGCTGCCGCGAAGGGTGGCGGAAAGAAAACTATCGCAGAGTTCGACCTTGCTATCGCACCAGTGACTCTTGAAGGCTTCATTGCCGTATGTGAAGTCGAACGTCTTGATCTCTCTCGCGCAGCACCATTCGAGAAGCCGTCTCAATAAGATGTTGCCGGGCGAATAGCGCGCGAAGCGTCCATGGTCTCGAGACAGAACAAGGCAGTAGAAGTGGGCCTCTTGGATCACCCCCCATTGCGCCGCGATGATTTCATCGCGTACCTTAAGACAAGCAAGCACGACCAGCCCGCTCTCACAACGTGCCTGGGTAAACGATCGGATAAAGTCGATTGATGCTGGATCAAGGAAGACGCCTGTTATCCCCTTTTGCGCATAACTTGCCAATTTTTGGGCAGCCAGCGTTTCAAGGATTGCATCGATCTCTTCTTCTGTCTGCGCGATCTTGAAGTGGATAGGGCCATGCTCAGCAAGCTTAGCCTCTTTCTTCCGGTCTTTTCGTCGCGTTTCCACTCCTCGTTTTTGGCGATAATAGGCATTCCAGTCGAGACTGAGGCTCGACTGCCAGCCAGAGACGGGGTTCCCAGACGTTCCAAGCTGCCAGAACGGGTTTTGCTGATCGCCAATGTGGGCTGGCTGACGCTGAAAATCCGTATAGTCGAATTTGGGTAAGACTCTGCAGATTTGCTGCCAAAGACGAGCTGTTCGTCGCTGATCGAAATGGTCCGAAGCATCGTTGGCAAGAAGAGGGCCATTATAGTCAGTCAGCTTTCCACCCAGCCAGATCAGAACGCGGCTGAAACGCCGACGAACGATTCCCAACGGGAGCAGCATCAACGGTCGGTCATCTGTTGCCTTAACAATGACGAGGCAAAGGTTGGAGAGGTGTTTGCAGCCAAGGGTCTGATAGTAAGTCGCCTGCCAATCAAAGGTTTGGAAAACGAATGCGTGGCCTTTGGCTTCCAAACTTCGCCATGTTGGTTCGGCTTCCTTAAACGACTCAATGACCTCGATCTTTAATGCCATGCAATCAAACGTGCTCTTATTCGGTATGCGCTGACCGGCCGCCAATCCTCAGGATTCCCCCTTAATCAGGATGACGGGTCATTCGCCTGGTGGGTGCTCAAAAGGAGAGCTACATTTTATTCCATATAAAATTAAGCACAATTCCGTGATATTGCGAAATTCAAGCAACACGTTGCGATAACGCAACAAATCACATCATGATGCATGCCTTGACCAACGGACCGCTTTGGTTGGCTGCGGGCCTTTTGACGTGGAGCGTATGGTTGGCCGCAGCGAACGTTTGGGCTCTTTTTCAAGAAGACGATCCGAGGACAAGATTGACGCTCGAAGATGCCATTCTTATCGCCGACATTGCTGTCAGGCCTTGAGGTCTTACGGTTACGTCAATGAAGTCACGACAGGGTCGGAGGTGGCCGTTAAGGCGCTAAATATCACGTCGCTCATTGATGATGGGCTCGATTCCTTTATCCAATCCTGGATGTGCCCATTCTTTTTGTATCGTCATCACGATAAGCTCATCGGGTTGGTAAACTCGGGCTCGTCGATCAGGCGGGGACCAGCGACGAGCCCGAGCGCATTCTAAGAATGCGTCGCAAACCTTGTCGTTCACCTTCAAGGTGTCAATAGAAGCAAGTTGTAAACTTTATCAATTGAAAATTGTGAAATTGTCAAAGAGAGGCCTCGATTAGCTCGGTCGTCCTGCTGGTGATTTCGGCCCACGTCAGGTTTGTATCAGACGACTGTTGGCAGATCGTTCGAAAGAGGCGTGGTTCGCTGTTAACCCGATTGGATGCAACGGCTGCTGTAGCGTGAGTTTTGTAGATGCGCATGTTGGAGAATAATCGGCACACCAAATTGGTGAACAATCGAGGCTCTTATATGTTCAAAAAATTTTCGGTCAATGCATGCGATGTCATATTTGTGCAACGCAATATGCAAATAAATTTGGGATTTTAACTGCATACAAAGTGGGCATGAGTGCGAAATAATTTAGACAAATTGAGTTTTTGGCTAATCAAATTCAATTCATCCGATGATGAAGAATATGGCATGCAACAATGACTATGCTGCATTGCAGTATTGAAGCTTCTGCTCGGGGCAAAATCTTCTCATCTTGCTGATCGATAGAGCGCATCGGACCGGCGCAGTTCACGTTGTCGGCCCCTTCGCTAGCAGCAAGGAGATACGAGATGACGGCTACCTATGCCGAAACCAAACACGATCATGGACTTACAGATCGACTGTATGCCGGAACAAGATCGTCGTTGGCAGCTCTCAAGCGTGTGAGAAAGAATCTCGCGAGCTGGATGGCGGATATGCGAAGCTACCACGCCTCCGTTGCTGAGCTGCGCGTGCTATCTGACCGTGAGCTCGACGATCTTAATATTCCGCGATGGCAGATCCCCGAGATCGCTTGGCGTTCCGTGGTCGATCGTCGCTCTTCAGGTCGAGATTGAAACCTCCGCCAAAGCCATGAACCCGGACCATCTTGCTTCCCTGACACTGAGCAAAGGACAGTGACCATGGACGAGCGTCTTCAGCATGTTTCTGAGATACGACCGAGACCAGCTTGGGGCGAGAATCCGTTGAACGATTTTGTCGATCAACATGTACGAGAGGCCCACCGGCTGCGTGCCGAGGTGGTTAGAAACCACGCCGTTGCGGTCGGGAGCTTCATCCGAAGCCTGAGCTGGCCCATACGACGCCTAAAGGCGTCGGTTGTTGCCTGGTTCCAATATGGGTTGAAAGCATCTGGCGATCGCCAGTCGGAGATTGGCAGCCACGGCTGATCTCGCTGAGCCCTGTTCCATGGCATCCGAGACCTTGTCAGATGCCATGACTGCACGATCCAGCGAACCCCTCGTTCCGAATCCATCTTCGGTGTCGATCGACGCACCGGTCATCCCGGTTTTGCGAAAGCTCGGGGCGGTCGATCGGCATCATATCGAGACCCATCTCTTGCGGCTGGACGCAACGGATCGCCGTATGCGGTTTTGCCATGTCGTCAGCGATCGATCGATTGCTCTCCATTCTGAGCGTATCGATTGGTCGCGGACGATCGGTCTTGGTTGCTTCATCGATCGGCACTTGCGCGGGATGGCTGAGCTTCAAATGGGAACGCAAGTCACAGGCTCGATCGCCGAACTCGCAATCACCGTGGAAACATCATTTCAAAACAAGGGCATCGGGACGATGCTGCTTCGCAAAATGCTGACGATCTCGCGTAATCGGTTTGTCGGTAGGATCTATATGATCTGCCTTTTGGAGAACCGCAGGATGCAGCATATCGCCGGCAAGTTGGAGGCTAACCTGACGTTTCGCGAAGGCGAGGTCGAGGCACGCATTTGGCCGCCTCTACCTTCCTATCTCACCCTTATCGAGGAAGCATCGATTGATGGGCAGGCGCTTTGGCGAGCGGTGCTCGACACGCACTTGACCACAAGACATCGAGCCAGCGGTCAAGGGCACGCTAGCCGAAACCCGAGGCGCCTAAAGGCTTAAACGGACGTTCCCAAGGCACTGCCATTCTTTAATCATCTGGAAATTGGTCAGACCAGATGTCTCGTCTTAGCCGATGGACCAAACAGTCGTCGTCTCCGAACATCCGCCTTCCCTCGGGTACAAATCCGAGGCGCTGATAGAACTTGTGGGCGCGTTTGTTGCTGGACAGTGGGTCAATGACGACCGCTTTGACCTCAGGATCTGAGAAACACAGTTGGAGAGCTCGCCGCATCATCGTTTCGCCGTAGCCCTTTCCAAGATCGTCGGCAGCACCGATCCAGATATCGATGGCTCTCAAGTTTGGCTCGATCTCGCCCCAATAATGGGTTGGCTCAGTGTAGGGATCGATGATTTGCAAGGCCCCGATCGGCCGGCCTTCGCGTTCAGCCATGATGTACTGATAGTCTGGAGCGACAAGGGCGAGTTCGCTCACCCAGTCAAGGCCACCAAAGGCCTCCGTGTTATCCGGATCGTCACTGGTGGCGGCAATCACGTGATGTTGCTTGTCCCAGAGTTTCAAAAGCGGCAGATCTGACAGCGCCATCGGCCTAAGGATTATTTTCGGGTCTAATGGAGCCATCGATCTTGATCCATCAAGGCTATGTTCATGCGATCTCCATCTCTATCGCGGAATGGTCGTGGCTTACGAAAGGGCCATGACTCGCGGACAGGCCGACTTAGGCCGATGTCTGACCCATCGGTGGTTGGCATGTTGCCATGGCGGCGAGAACGTCCGGCAATGATCGCCTAGCCCCGGCTTGGAGATACTCCATGGCTCGTAACGCTGCTCCATGCGCTTCCAGACTCGATCCAGCGACACAGTCTTCAATGACCCGGCAGAAATAGTCGGACTGATGTCCGTCAACAAATGTGTAGTGTACGCACACATCGGTTAGTCCGCCACAAAGTAAGAGGGTGTCGATCTTCAGGCCGCGAAGCAGGATTTCGAAGTCAGTACCGAAGAACGCGGAATATCGGCGTTTTTTGATCAGATAGTCATTGTCCAGAAAGCCCATTTCTTTCGCGATTTCGGTGTTTGGATTGCCCTCCAAGCAATGCACGTCTTCGTCGCCATCGAGTTCGCGTCCGAAATCGACGAGATCCGGCCGATGAACTTCTTGAATGAAGATCACCGGGATATTGTTCGCGCGCGCTTGATCGATTGCCGCTCGTGCCTTCAGCATTCTGTCTTTGTAATCCGGCATGTGGTCAATCGCCCTGACCTCGGAGTCATCGCGAAATGTGCCGGCGAGAATGTCGATCACGATAAGGGCCGGACGTCCCTCAATGAGGCTGCGATGAACCCTGGATGCGTTTGCCATGACAGAACGTTTCCGATGTTATCGTTCACTCGAAGAGGTGAACGGCCAATGTCCCCGAGCCACCCTACCACGTCCGTCAGCAAGGTTTCGATCATAGCGGACGCTCGACATCCGCTGATCAGTGTCTACCCTCAATTTAGGGACAGATTTTCCTCGACTTTCGAGCCGACGAAGCGACCCTAGCGATTGGATGATCAGCACTTTGCGATCCAAGATTTGATTGGAGAAACCCATGAAGTCGTTGCGCCGGATTCTTCTCGCTACCTGCATCATGTCGATACCGATGACGACCGTTGCGCTTGAGGTCGGCGAAAGTGATTTTGTGTGGGTCTCGGATCTCGCCATTGCGGGATTTAAGCCTTTCCCTGTGAGCAGTTCCGGCAAGGCAAGTTTTGGAATGATGCGGGATACGGATCTGTACTTGTGCTTTTTGGCCGATAACGAGAAAAATCAGGCGACGAGGCGGGATGTCCTGATCGCAAGTCTCGGGGATGAGACCGCAAGCAGAACGCTCCCCAACATCCCCGTCGCGTGCATTTTGGCCCAGTAGATCCTGCCCTGCGCCTTTTCTTGACGAGGCGTCTTTATCCCGCCTAATGATCGTTGTTGTTAAAGCCGCATCCGCTGTCTCGCGAAGGTTTGTCGTCCAAGACTGCGTGGGGATGCAAGAAATTGAAGCATGCCCCCATCGGATGGTTACTAGGCCGATCGTCGGATGAGGTAAATCAGTAGGCGTGATTGCCTCGTGACCGTTCAGGGGCGCGCGCGTGTCAGTCGCAGAAGCCGCAATGGGCAAGAGCAAGGGGTGATCACTCCGCATCGCCCCAGGCGTTTCTCGTCAGAAATACGCCGTCAAACAGCATCGGAATAGGCTTTCCGGTTGCAATGATCGGCTTTCCAATCTCGCTGAGATCAGCCGCTTCAGTTGCAATGGCGTGGATGTGAAGATGCGGTTCAGTCGTGTTTCCCGAATTTCCGACCTTGGCGATGCGCTGACCGACGGCCACCTCGTCGCCAGAGTCTACGGACACAGTGTTTTGTTGAAGATGCGCCAACAGGACCGCAACATCACCGCAGCGAATGACAACGTGATTGCCTGCAGGACTGGCTTGATCGACGTTGGGTGGCGTTAAATCTGGCAGCTCATTTTCGACAGACGTGACCTCCCCACTGCACGGTGCGACCACATCGCGGCCGAAGATGGCATAGGCCTTCAAGCTTGTCGGCAGGAGTCCCGTAGCTCTGGTGCCGAAGCTGTTCAGGCCAACGATGTCGAGTGCATAGTTTTGCGCGCGCAGGTCAGCATGATGATGATGGTTCATCGCAGGCGCGCTGCCGCCATGGGCGACGTACCAACGGGTTTCCCCTATCGGGAACGCAAGATCGGCCGGATCACCTTCAAAGGACGCGTTGTTTCGTAATGTCCAAACGGCATTCGCAAAGACGACGATTAACGTCACCGTTACCGCCAACGAGATGATGGGACGGAGCGCCAAGTTGGGCAGGAGTGGCATTCCACGATAGCGAAACAGTGCCCAGGCGAAGGCAAGAATATAGACACCGATCCAAAGATAGCGGCACCATATGCCGACGATATCCCAACGCCCGATCAAGAATAGGAATGCTAGAGACGCGGCAATGAGCAAACTCTTAGCGTAGAAAGCAATTCTGTTGGGCGATCGATAGAAGGCCAACCAAATGACGAACCAAAGCGGCACGACGAGGAGCACAACGATTTGAAGAGCGAACGCGGCAAGAATGAACAAAGGTCTGACAATCCGTTTCGATGTCTGTGAGGACGACGATGCTGCATATGCTGTGCGGAAAAATCGCGTCTGGCAAATCAACGCTTGCAGCGGAACTTGGTGGACACCCGCGAACTATCGTGGTGTCCGAGGACGATTGGCTTGCCCGGCTGTATGCCGGAGAGATCTCTTCTGTGCACGACTATGTTCGCTATTCGGCAAGGCTCCGTGATGCGATGACGTCCCATTTGGTCGATATCCTCCGTGCTGGGACGTCGATCGTGCTCGACTTCCCGGCCAATACGCTTGCCAATAGGGCTTGGATGCGCGCCGTTTTCGAGAAGGCTGACGCCACGCACCAGCTGCATTATCTCGACGTATCCGACGAGGTTTGCAAAGCTCGGCTACGTGCGCGGAATGCCTCTGGCTCGCACCACTTTGCCGCCAGTGATGCAGAGTTCGATCTCATCACGAGGTACTTCATGGCGCCCAGGCCTGACGAAGGTTTTGAGGTGATCGTGCATCGCTCATAGAGGCGAAGTCTCGCTGCGAGGCTTCCCCATGAGAGATGATCAGTCTTGGCGGGCTCAGTGCTCTCGTGTCCAGCGTTCGTCGATATCGGGATCGCTGATCGACGAGACTTGTTGCCAACGAACTCGTCTTTGCGCCCTCAAAGGTGATCGTGAACCGATGGTAGTCTTGGTCAAACCTTCACCTGTCGCTTGCCGATGCGTTCGTGCTTGGGGATCTGAGGAAGTCTGCGGCGTCCAGCGACTTGTTTCTCAGCAAATGTTGGAGCGCGTAGGCGACTGAAAGTGCGTCGTTGAGTGCATCGTGGCCTTGCAGCGGGGGATGGTCGATACCGTAGTAGCCGGAAAGCTGATGGCTCCGTGTTTTCTTGAGGTCGTCGCGCGGCATGCCGGCCCGCAGGAACAGGTGGCAGGCATTGCCGAAACGCGTTGCCGGAATCAAGGCCGGTACATTCTCAACATAGCAGCTGATCGCCACCATGTTGAACTCGTCCTTGCCCCAAGACCAGAGTTTGGTCCCGTGAGAGAACTTATCCAACTCTTCCAGCGCTAGAGAGAGGGGGATGCCATGCCTTGCAATGCAGTCGTCGGTAATCCCCGTCAGTGATGTAAAAAAGGGATCGAGGTGGTAAGGATCGCCAAAGCGATCCTTGGGTGTGACGTAGATCCGACGCTTGTCGAGGATGGAATAATCGTCGGACAAACTGATCCGGACCGCCCCGATTTGGGCGATGACCGGATCGGGGTCAAAGGGGCCACACCAGAACCGTGATGGCGAGCCCTCTGCGGTCAGAAATTCACAATCGACAATTGTTGCACTCTTCATCACCCACCTCGCAACGGAAGACCGGCCCTTATCGATACCTATGAAGGGCGAAACGCGGCGACAACGTTCCGCTTCGTCAAATGCTGTTCCCGGACCAGTCAACGCTCTAGGGCTAAGACGTGTCCTTACGAAAGCGAAGCTTGGGTGTTGGCGTTCCAGCGCCTTCTTTGGCAGTGGACACGCGGATCCATCACGCCCATCTTGGTATGTTGTTGCCAACTGATTGCGCAAAAGACGGTGCCGTCGTCGATCGACGTTTTAGGAGAAGCGCTTGCTGTATGGTATCTTAGGTCTTGTTATCTTTACTGCGCTTGTCGCTGTTGGCGTTTGGCAACTATGGAGTTCTGAACAGTCCAAGAAGAAATTCGTCATCGATCTGTTTTCATATGCATTGATGGCGATCTTGCCAGCCATCGCCATTATTCTTCTTGTCATCTACGTCATCTGAATGATCGAGACCGAAAGAGCGATAGGATAGAAACGTCGCCGAACAAACCTAAGGTTCTTAGGAAACCTTCATCGGGGAGATGGGCCATGATGAGACTAATTGCTGTCGGATTCGCCGTGATGATCGGATCCGTCTTGACCGTGTCGTCGGGTGCCGTTGCGGAGAGCATCAAGCGCGTGGCCATTCATGTGGATGAAAATGATCCTATGCGAATGAACATGGCACTGAACAACGCTGCGAATATCTACAAGTACTATAATGAACAAGGCGAGGCCGTCGAAGTTCGCCTGGTGGCCAATGGTCCCGGGTTGCATATGCTGAGAGACGACACATCACCCGTTAAGGAACGGATCGCAGCGATGTCGCTCGAACACGAGAGTTTATCCTTTGCCGCATGCGGCAATACCCACCGTGCGATGTCGTCAAAGGCGGGGGGGGATGTGACGCTCATCACCGAAGCCGAGATGATCCCGTCCGGCGTGGTGGAGTTGATCGAGCTGCAAGGCGAGGGGTGGGCGTATATTCGGCCCTAGCACTTCCTGTCGATGCCAGGGATGACGCTGCTGCATGACGGGCCTACCGATGGGCCGCACGACGTCGGCTCAAGCTGGTTGGGTCGGCATCGGTACTGGCAGCGTTTTCGAGCGACTGGCTGCTTTCCGTCTGTGTTTTGCGAGCTTCAACTCTCGGTAAATGATGAAGAGACCACTCGCCACGACGATGAGCCCACCGGCTAAAACGGCTGGTGTTGGCACGTCGCCAAACACGAAGAAGCCGAAAACAACGCCCCAGAGCATTTGCGAATACTGAAAGGGCGCGACGATCGCGGTAGCTGCACGCCGATAGGCGGCGACCAGCGACAAGAGGGCCACACCACCAGCAATGCCGGCGGTGCCGGCAAGGGCAAGGTCAGCGAGCGGCATGGGCCGAAAATCCTGCGTGAGCCAGGCACCCATCACCAAAGCGATGAGGAGATTTGAATAAAGCGCGATGCTGGCGCCGCTTTCGGTCGCGGCAAGCTTGCGCACCATGATCACTGAAAAAGACGCGGAGAGAGCAGCGATTAGCGCTGCGATCATGCCTGGACCGATCATACTATGGCCCGGCTGCAGCATGACCATGATACCGGCAAACCCGGCAATGATGGCCGACCAGCGCCGCCATCCGACCGACTCGCCAAGGAGTGGCACAGACAAAGCCGTCACGATCAGTGGCGTCGCAAACAAAATGCCGTAAACGTTCGCCATGGGCATCAGGCTGAAGGCGGTCATCGCAGCAAACGATGCCACCATACCGAAGAGGGCGCGCGTGAGGTGGGCAAGCGGCCGATTTGTACGAAGGTTCCTGAAACCACCTGCGCGCCGAATGGCAAAGGTGATCGGCAGCATCGCAAACAGGGCATTCAAGAACAGCATCTGATGGATCGGATAGCCGGCGCTCAAAAGCTTGACCAGCGTGTCCATACTGCTGAACAGCAGGAAAGCGATCCCGCCGAAGCCGATGCCGAGACCTACGGACGCCGAAGCATCGTCCGAATGGCGTAGGATTCGGGCGAAGGCCAGGCCTCCAAAACGGGAGAAGGCGGATAACATGGGTAAGAATCCAGGACAACAACCATGCGCCCGCAGGGCCGCAGACGCTCAAACAACAGTCGTTCACCTAGGCCCACCTGACAGCTGACACAAGCATCAAATTCGCATAGGACAGCTGCAAATTCGGGAAGGCATGACAAGGCTCAGAGGGCCTCAAACAAGGCCTAAAATCGCCCCTGAAATTCCGTTCATTGCGCGCAAGGACAGGCGGCTGTCAGTCTCTTCGCTGGTCGACTTGGTTTCTCTCGGATTTGAGCGTGCTAGCGTCGGCTCCGTCAGCTCGCCATGGAGGCCGTTGCGGCTTTCAATCGCTGGCCTTGACTTGCACATAGCTGCCGGGTGCGTCTTCGATTGGCTTCAGTTTGCCGTCGCCGATGGTGCGCGAAGGGACTTTCTTCCCAGCGCGGCGGCCGAGCCAACGATACCAGTCCGGCCACCAAGAGCCTTCATGCCAATCGGCTTTGCTAAGCCAGCTGTCGGCCTCCGACGGCAGTTTGTCGAAGGTCCAATGCCCATATTTTTTGGCCGATGGCGGATTGACCACCCCGGCAACATGCCCTGATGCGGCGAGCACGAAGCGCTTCGGCCCGGCAAACAGCTGCGTGCCGGGATAGCAGCTTCGCCAGGGAGCGATATGGTCTTCCTTAGCAGCCATAAAATAGATGGGGGTCTTGACTTGGGTCAGGTCGATCGGCGTGCCGGCAAGGGTGATGCCGCCCGGTTCTTTCAACCTGTTTTTGAGGTACATCTCCCGGAGATAGAAGACGATCATGGCCGCTGGCAGCCGTGTATTGTCGGCATTCCAATAGAGGAGATCGAAGGCCATGGGTTCTCGGCCCATGAGGTAGTTGTTCACAAAGAAGGACCAGATGAGATCGTTCTCGCGCATCATCGAGAACATGTCGGCCATGTGTCGACCTTCGAGATACCCTTTCTTGGCAACATGTCGTTCGAGCTCGGCGACCTTGGCTTCATCGATGAAGACCGAGGCCTCACCGACATCCTCGAAGTCGAACATGGTAGTAAGGAAGGTCGCTGCCCCAACGCGATCGGCCTCGCCCTTGGCTGCGAGATGGGCGAGCGTGGCGCTCACCAGAATGCCGCCGATGCAAAAGCCGAGAATATTGGTCGTGCGCTCGCCGGTTGCCTGCTCGATCGCATCCAGAGCGGCGAGGGGGCCATCCGTCATGTAGTCCCCGAATCCTTTGGCCGCGAGCGACTTGTCCGGATTGGCCCAAGAGACCACGAAGACGGTGTGCCCCTGGTCGATGGCATGCTTAATGAAACTATTCTTGGGCTGCAGGTCGAGGATGTAGAACTTGTTGATCCAGGGCGGCACGATCAAAAGAGGCCGCTTGTAGACCTTCTCTGTTGTCGGTTCATATTGAATGAGCTGCATCAGGTCGTTTTGATAGACGACCTTGCCGGGTGTGGTCGCCACATTCTTGCCGACCTCGAAGGCGGCCTCGTCGGTCATGCTGATCTTCAGGCGGCCGTCACCCCGTTCCAGATCATCGAGCCAATGATGCAACCCATCGAGAAGGCTCTGGCCACCGGTTTCTTCGGCCTTTTTCATGACCAACGGGTTTGCAGCGGCAAGATTGGACGGGGAGGCTGCTGAGATGAACTGGCGCATATAGAAGTCGATGCGGGCTTGGACCTTGGGGTCCATGGTGCCCGCCGTGCTGCCTGCTAGGTCCCGCAGCCATTTCGCCGACAATAGATAGGACTGTTTGAGGTAGTCGTAGAAGGGATCGTCCTGCCAGGTCTTGTCTTTAAAACGACGGTCGCCTGGCTCGGGTTCGATCACCGGCGCGACATCATCGCCTTGAGCGCGCTTGACCACGGTTTGCCAAAGGCGGGCCTGCGCGGCGTAAAGTGCCAGCTGTGCCTCCTGGAGGCGGGTTGGGTCGTTTAAGACCTTGACGGTCCAATTCGCAAAAAGATCGCTGACGGCCATGGGATCGACCAGCGAAAACCCGTTTTCGGCATTTTCTTTGATCTGGCGCTGCAAGCAAGTTGCGGCGACCTGCTGTCCCTTTTCAGTGACATCGACAAGCTGTTTTGCGGCTGCCTCCATATCGAGAGACAGCTGATCGGACGTTGAGGTGCGGTCTTCACTCATCGGTCTTGCTCGATTCCTCGATCATCGGAACGGGCGTTGTTGGTAACAACACGAAGCGGCCCGGAACGCCGATCACTGTTGGCGATCCGGGTCGCTAACGTTGGGTAACGGACGCAACGTTCAACATCAGAGGCCTCGACGTCAAGCCGTCTTCGTCGATCCCATGAGATCACCCACATTTGCCAAGACCCCCTGGGTCATCACCTTCGCAGCTTCGGCATGGGTTTCGAGGACCAAACCGGTGACCGCGTTGGCATCATCGAGGGCTGTCAAATAGACTGCCTTCATCTCAGCCAATTGCTCGTTCGGCTTCAAGGCGCTTGGCTCTTTGGCTGCCTGGTTGGCGATATCGACAAAACGCTCGACGGTCGCGCGCATGCGATCGCCTTGCTGCTTAGCGGCGGCTTTGAAGCCGTCGGCGACGATTTTGCTCGCAATCGTCAACGTGTCGACATTGCGACGCTGAACAGCTGCCAGGGTGTCCGCATCAAGCATGAACGTCGGATAGGTATAGCTCGGTTTGGCCATGATCATCTCCTCTTCAGGATTATGCTGCATCGCACAATTAGTATTTATAGGCTTAAAAAGAAGATTCAAGCATTTTTGTTGCATTGCAGCATTTTTATGCTTATCGCGTCGATGCTGCGCGAAGGCGGCGGGGCAGATCGATATCAGGCCCTTGCTAATCGTGGGCGCCGCGAGGAGGTTCCGATTCATATAATTAAGCGACGGAGCGGGTTGCCCGGTGACGAAGGCCCCGATGACTCGTAGGCGAGTCGACCAAGAGGAGGCGTTTGCGTGCGAGGCTAGCGCGGCGGCTGACATCGTCGCTGTCGCGAAAACGGCTTTCGACGAAATCCAAATGGGCTTCCGCCGCACTGGCCGCAGCCTCGGGATCGCCTTTCAAGACTCCGTCTGCGATGGCTCGATGCTGCTTGAGCAGGACATCACGTGCATCGGAAAGATCAACCAGATACTTTCGATTATAGAACACGCCCCGCGACATAAGCTCGTAGATTGAAGCCATCATGTGGATCAGCATTGCGTTATGCGCGGCATCCACGATTGCGATGTGAAAGGCCACATCGGCTTCCGCCTCGAGTGCGGCGTCGCCTTGTTGATGCGCTGATTCCATGTCGGACAGATGACGGCGGAGAATCTCTTTGTCCTCAGCTGTCGCTCGTTGTGCTGCTGTGAAGGCGGCGAAGCCTTCGACCTCACGCCTGAATTCCAGATAGTCATAAAAGGCGCTTGGATGCCGCGAGAACAAGTCGATCATTGCCGGGCTAAGGGCGGCACCGGCAAGTGGCTTGACGAAGGTTCCTTCGCCGTGGCGGACCGTCAAAAGGTTCCGCTCTTCGAGAATCTTGATCGCCTCTCGAACCTTAGGGCGAGACACGTCCATGGTCTCCGAAAGCTCGCGCTCGGAGGGTAGTTTTTGTCCGCCTTTGAGCACGCCACCGATGATCAGGCGTTCGATCTGCACGACAACTGCTTCAGCGATCGAGTCGAGGTCAATGCGCTCAAAGATTTTTGTTTCCGCGTCCATGTCCACATCCATGTGGTTTTCTTGCTTTACCAATATGTGATCTGGTCAATTTTGTAAACCTTTTCGCGCCATGAACAGATTGTCTTAGCACTTGTCTCATCGATCGGCGCAGCAGCATTAATGGTTTTGCATATTACTCTCCCGAATCGGCCCTACGATTGCGCCCTCACGACGAGAGAATGGTTGGTTCGGCCCGGAGATCATCATGTCGAGAGTGCGACAATCTGACTAAGAGGTAAATTAAATTGACAAGTTGTCATAGAGGTAAAATTAATTTACCTATCGATGCAATGAGCCAGCCGGCGATGGTATTGAGGACAGGCGGCAGGCGCCGGATCAACCAAGAATGTGGGAGAATCAAATGACATCTCGTTATCTCATGGGCCTTGCAGCAGCCACCGCGATCGCGTTTGCAGCGCCTGAGGCCAGCCTCGCGGCCGACAAGCTTCTTTTGAAAACGCCGATTGCGTTCGCCACCGCCCTTCCAGGTCTGGGGACACCGATCCCGCGGGTCGCCGAGGAGCTGGATCGTATGTCCGGCGGCACGCTTCGGATGAAAGTCTATGAACCCGACAAGCTGGTGCCGCCCTTTGAAATTTTGGATGCGGTATCGTCGGGTAAGATCAATTCCGGGTACACCACAGCGGGTTATTGGGCGGGCAAGATCCCTGCATCGCCTTTGTTTTCTGCGGTTCCGTTCGGTCCCGAAGCGGGCGAATACATGGCTTGGCTCTATTACGGCAACGGCCTAGCGCTCTATCAGGAGATGTATGACCAAGCTGGCTTCAATGTGCATGTGGTCCCTTGCGCGATTATTGCGCCTGAGACGTCAGGTTGGTTCGCTGAAGAGATTAATTCGCCAGAAGACCTCGACGGCTTGAAGATGCGGTTCTTTGGCCTCGGCGGTAAAGTCATGCAGAAGTTGGGCGTCGCCACCTCCTTGCTTCCCGGTGGCGACATCTTCCCAGCCCTCGAGAAGGGCACTATCGACGCCACCGAATTTTCCATGCCCGCGGTCGACGCCCGCCTCGGCTTCCACAAGCTGGTCAAGTATAATTACTTCCCGGGTTGGCATCAGCAGGCCACGCTGTTCGAGCTGCTGATCAATAAGGATGTTTGGACCGAGACCTCAGAGCAGCATCAGGCGATCATCGAGAACGCCTGCAAAGCCTCGATGGCCGACAGCTTCGCCGAAGGTGAGGCGGCGCAATATGCAGCGCTTACGGAGAACGTCGAGAAGCACGGCGTCGAAATCAAGCAGTGGTCCGATGAGATGCTTGCAGTGTTCCAGGAGACCTGGAGTGAGGTTGCCGCGGAAGAGGCTGCCAACGATCCCTTCTTCAAGAAGGTGCTCGATGACATGACCGCGTTTCGCGAGAACTACGGCGTCTGGAAGACCAACGCCTTCCTGCCACGCAAGTAACGCTTCCCTGAGCAGCGGGCGGCCTCAAAGCCGCCCGCCATCTGAAAAAACGGACTGATAACCGCCTCAAAAGGCGGAAGGAACAATGCGGCCCGAACGCCGCCTCAAGAGGAGGCACACGATGTCGAATACGACCCATCAGCAGCCCATTGATCCCGTCGAAGCCTTCGAGCAGGTGCTTGAACACGAGGACAGCGATCGTCAGCCGATCGCGCGAGGACTCGATCGCTTCGTGATCATTGTCGGCCAGACCGTGATGTGGGCCAATGTTGCGCTGATCATCGCCATCATCGCGCAGGTCGCCCTTCGTTACCTGTTCGATATCAACTATCCGAAACTGGATGAGATCCAGTGGCATTTTTATGGCCTGACCACCATGGTAGGCCTTAGCTACGCCATGGTGAAAGACAGCCATGTTCGTGTCGATATCCTGCATCTGAGTTTGCACGATAGCGCTAAGCGGGTGATCGAGATCATCGGCATTCTCGCTCTTCTCGTGCCCTTCATCTATTTGATGGTCGATCAAGGCTACGATTATTTCGCTGAATCCTACCGGGTGAATGAGCGCTCCGACAGCCCGATCGGCCTACCGGCACGTTGGGCTTTCAAGGCCATCATTCCCATCAGCTTTGTGTTGCTGGCGATTGCGGCCGCCGCTCGTCTGATCCATGACGTTCACGCGATCTATGCGGCACCGAGGACAGAGGGCCGCGGCCTTCTCACCGTGCTGGCCGTACTGGCGGGTTTCGCCTTGGTCGCCGTGCTGCTTGCTGGCCTCGTAGAGACGACCGAAGAAAAGCTGGTTGTCGCTATGTTCCTAACCTTCATCGGGCTACTGTTCACCGGGTTTCCGGTCGCTTGGGTACTGGCCGGCACCGGTGTGCTCTATTGTGGCATCGCCTATCTCTTCGATAACGGGCTGATGAACTGGACTGGTCTCGAGGAAACGCTGACCGGTCTGGACTACCTGACGCTTGGCGCCGTTGTTAATCGCGTCTATGCGGTCATGTCCAACGCTGTGCTCGTCGCCCTTCCGATGTTCATCTTCATGGGCCTGATGTTGGATGAATCAGGTGTTGCTCAGCGGCTGATGAACGCCATGCAGCGCCTCTTCGGTACGGTGCGCGGCGGCCTTGCCATCACCGTCACCGCGATTGGCATCATTCTCGCCGCTTCCACTGGCATCATTGGCGCGTCTGTCGTTCTACTCGGCGTGCTCTCCTTGCCGGCGATGATGCAGCAGGGCTATGCCAAGCCACTCGCGACGGGCACGATTGCGGCTTCGGGCACACTCGGCATCCTGATTCCACCATCGATCATGCTGGTGATTATGGCCGATCAGATGGCGCTCTCGGTCGGCGACTTGTTCATGGCCGCCCTGTTTCCCGGCCTGCTGATCGGTGGCCTCTACCTGATCTATCTCCTGGCCGTCGGGATGGTCAGCCCGGCATCCGCGCCCGTTCCTGATGATGCGAGGGCACCGGACTGGGCGGCGGTCAAGGACGTCATGATCGCGGTGCTCCCGCCGATTGCCCTGATCCTTGCCGTGCTCGGCTCGATCTTTGCCGGTATCACAACGCCGACCGAAGCGTCCGGCGTCGGCGCGATCGGCGCGACCTTGCTGGCGTTGGCTTACGGCAAACTCAACCTCGAGAAATTGAAGAACGTCTGCATTTCGACCTTTAACACGACGGCCTATATCTTCGCGATCTTTCTAGGCGCCACAGCGTTCTCCTATGTCCTTCGCGAACTCGGTGGGGATGAGCTGATCGAGACCATGATCGGTTCTACCGGCTTCGGGCCGGAAGGCACGGTCATCTTTATCCTGTTCATCGTGTTTCTCCTGGGTTTCGTCCTGGACTGGATTGAGATCACCCTGATTGTGCTTCCTTTGATGCGTCCCATCGTGGCGGGTCTTGGCCTCGACGTTCCGGGCTTCGAGGTGCTGGACGAGCCGACGCTGGTCTGGTTCGTGATCCTGGTCGCGGTAACGCTGCAAACGTCGTTCCTGACGCCACCGGTTGGCTTCGCACTGTTCTATCTCAAAGGCGTTTGTCCGCCCGAGGTGAAGCTCACCGACATCTACAAGGGTGTCATTCCCTTCGTCATCCTGCAGCTGATCGGACTGGCGATCGTGTTCTTCCTTCCCGAGCTCGCCACTTGGCTTCCTTCCGTTGCGTTCTAGTGAGGCAGACATGGCAACCAATCCGTTCATTGAAGATCTAAAGGCGATCGTCGGGCGTCGACATGTCCTGACCAACCCTCATCAGTCCGAGCGCTTCAGAAAGGGCTTCCGGTCCGGCGAAGGGGAGGCCCTAGCTGTGGTCGTGCCGGGCACACTTCTCGAACTCTGGAATGTCGTGAAAGTTTGTGTTGCCGCCGACAAGATCATCATCACCCAGGCGGCGAACACGGGCCTTACTGAGGGCTCAACGCCGAAGGGTAGTTATGATCGCGATGTTGTGATCATCAGCACGCTGCGTCTGGATAAGATCCATGTACTCAAAGATGGGCATCAGATCGTCAGCCACCCGGGTGGTACGCTCTATCAGCTGGAGAGAATTCTGAAGCCTCTGGGCAGAGAGCCGCACTCGGTCATTGGTTCTTCCAGTATTGGCGCGTCAATCATTGGCGGCGTGTGCAACAATTCTGGCGGATCTTTGGTACAGCGAGGGCCCGCCTACACCGAGCTTGCGCTTTATGCACAGGTGGGCAGAGATGGGGTGCTGCGACTGGTCAATCACCTTGGGATCGCCCTGGGCAACACACCCGAGGAAATCTTGGAACGGCTTGACAACGGCCAGTTCACGGAAGCGGATATCAGCGATGGGGTAGGCCGTGCCTCGGACGAGGGATATGCGGACAAAGTCCGCGATATCACAGCGTCAACACCCTCGCGCTACAATGCTGATCCGGACCGGCTGTTTGAGGCGTCTGGCTCTGCCGGCAGGCTGGTGGTTTTCGCGGTTCGCCTCGATACATATGCCGCCATTGAGGGCGCGCGGGTGTACTATATCGGCACCAATGACCCGGCAGATCTGACCACCCTGCGCCGCCGCATGCTGACGGAATGCACCGAGTTGCCGATCAGCGGCGAGTATGTGCACCGAAAGCTCTTTGATGTCGCGCGCAAGTACGGCAAAGACACGTTGATGATGATCCATTGGTTTGGCACGGATCGTCTGCCTTGGTTCTTCGCAATCAAGGGTTCTCTCGACGCGCGTTTGAGCAAGTTGCCCTTCCTTCCGGGCAATCTCGTCGATCGTGTGATGCAAGGCTTGAGTCGCCTGATCCCTGAGCCGTTGCCACAGCGGATCTTGGACTGGCACGCGCGCTATGAGCATCATCTGATCCTGAAGGTCGGCAACGGTGCGGCGGACTCCACCGAGTCGATCCTGGCCGATGAATTGGGCACGGATGCTTGGTTTGCTTGCACCGATGCCGAGGCCAAAAAGGCGATGCTACACCGCTTTGCAGCCGCGGGCGCGGCTGTACGTTACCACGCAGTGCATGCCAATGAGGTCGAAGATGTCATCGCACTGGACATCGCGTTGGCACGCAATGACCAAAACTGGCTGGAGACGCTGCCCGAGGACATCGAGAAGGATCTTGTCGCCAAGCTCTATTATGGACACTTCTTCTGCCACGTCTTCCATCAGGACTACATCGTAAAGAGGGGGGCCGATCCGAAGCTGATCAAACAAAAAATGCTCGACCTGCTGGACAAACGCGGGGCGGAGTATCCGGCCGAGCACAATGTTGGTCATCTCTATGAGGCGAAGCCAGCCCTTAAATCGTTTTACGAGGAGCTTGACCCGACCAACTCATTTAATCCGGGCATTGGCAAGGCGTCGAAGCAAAAACGTCTTCCCGTCGCGGCTGATCCTGGTTAGGACAAAAAATTAGGTGATCATGCTGAGAATCTGCAGCCAATCGAGGAGAGAGACATGACGAGTGTGGTGATCGCATCGGCGGCGCGAACGGCCGTCGGCAGTTTCAACGGATCATTCGCTGGCACGCCCGCGCATGAACTTGGCGCGACAGCCATCAAAGCGGCGCTGGAGCGCGCGGCCATTCCGGCCGCGGATGTTTCCGAGACTATTTTGGGTCAGGTGCTGACCGCGGGGCAGGGGCAGAACCCGGCACGCCAGGCGCATATCGGAGCGGGTTTACCGGAAGAGAGTTCTGCTTGGAGCATCAATCAGGTGTGCGGCTCCGGTCTTCGTGCCGTTGCCTTGGGAGCCCAACATATCAAGCTCGGTGATGCCGATATAGTTGTGGCTGGCGGTCAAGAGAGCATGAGCCTCTCGCCCCATGTCGCCCATCTCAGAGCGGGTCAGAAGATGGGTGATCTCAAAATGGTCGATAGCATGATCAAGGATGGCCTTTGGGATGCCTTCAACGGCTATCACATGGGTACGACGGCTGAGAATGTTGCCAAGCGCTGGCAGCTAACCAGGGATGAGCAGGACCAGTTTGCCCTGGCCTCCCAGAACAAAGCTGAAGCCGCACAAAAGGCGGGTAAGTTTCAAGACGAGATTGCGCCCTTTACCGTCAAGACCCGAAAGGGCGAGACGATCGTCGACGCGGATGAATATATCCGTCATGGCGCCACCATCGAGAACATGCAAAAGCTGCGCCCTGCCTTCGACAAGGAAGGCACGGTTACCGCAGGCAATGCGTCCGGTATCAATGACGGAGCTGCTGTGGTGCTCTTGATGAGTGAGGATGAAGCGACGAAGCGCGGCCTCAAGCCCCTGGCGAGAATAGCGTCCTATGCAACGGCTGGCGTTGATCCAGCGATCATGGGCACGGGCCCGATCCCGGCCTCGAGGAAGGCGCTGGAAAAGGCCGGATGGAAGGTCGGGGATCTTGATTTGGTGGAGGCGAATGAAGCCTTTGCCGCGCAGGCTTGTGCTGTCAACAAGGATATGGGCTGGGATCCGGACATCGTGAACGTCAATGGCGGGGCCATTGCGATCGGCCATCCGATTGGTGCTTCCGGCTGCCGCGTGCTGAACACGCTGCTGTTCGAGATGCAGCGCCGGGACGCCAAGCGGGGTCTTGCGACGCTTTGCATTGGTGGTGGCATGGGTGTTGCGCTTTGTGTAGAGCGCGATTGAGTTGTTGATCGAGGAGATGCGCGCAAGGCGCATCTCCAAACAAAGAGTGGGGAACGAGTGATGGCACGGGTGGCATTAGTAACCGGCGGATCGCGTGGTATTGGTGCGGCGATTTCGAGAGGATTGAAAGAGGCAGGCTATACAGTCGCCGCGAATTATGCGGGCAACGATCAGGCCGCGGCAGCGTTCAAAGAGGAAACCGGCATTCCCGTTTATAAGTGGTCGGTCGCCGACTACGATGCTTGTGTGGCCGGTATCGCCAATGTTGAAGACGATCTTGGGCCTGTCGAGGTTCTGGTGAACAATGCCGGCATCACGCGCGATGGCATGTTCCACAAAATGACACGCGAGCAATGGCAGGAGGTGATCGATACCAACCTCTCGGGCCTCTTTAACATGACCCATCCGATCTTCCCGGGCATGCGCGAGCGCGGGTTTGGGCGGATTATCAACATCAGCTCGATCAACGGCCAAAAAGGCCAAGCGGGTCAGGTCAACTATTCCGCTGCCAAAGCTGGCGATGTTGGCTTTACGCGTGCCCTCGCTCAAGAAGGCGCGTTCAAGGGCGTGACCGTGAACGCGATTTGTCCGGGCTATATCGGCACGGAGATGGTGCGCGCGATTCCGCAAAAGGTGCTGGATGAAAAGATCATCCCGCAAATCCCGGTAGGTCGCCTTGGCGAGCCCGAGGAAATCGCACGCTGCGTGGTGTTTCTCGCTTCTGATGACGCGGGTTTTCTCACGGGCTCGACGATTTCACCAAATGGCGGGCAGTTCTTTAGCTGATCGTTTTGGCCGGCAAGCGTCCGTCGTTGCGATGACGTTTGCCGGCTTATGCCAAGCAGTTGATGGATGGGTATGACTGATGAACGATAGGCTTGAAGGCGTCGAGCACGACATTGATCCGATTGAAACGCGCGAGTGGCTGGATGCGGTCGAGGACGTGATCGACCGTGATGGCAGCGGTCGTGCTCATTATCTGCTCGACCGCTCGGTCGCTGCAGCCCGTGCCCGCGGTGCCAACTTGCCGTTTGGCGCGACCACAGCCTATCAAAACACCATTCCGGTCGATCAACAGGAGCCGCATCCCGGCGACGTCGCTTTGGAATGGCGTATCCGAACCATCAATCGCTGGAACGCCATGGCGACTGTCGTTCGGCGCAACAAAGTGTCCTCGGAGTACGGCGGTCATATCGCCTCTTTCGCGTCATCGGCCGTGCTCTACGACATCGGTCTGAACCACTTTTGGCGGTCGCGCACGGATGAGCATGGTGGTGATCTCGTTTTCTTCCAAGGCCATGCCATTCCGGGCATTTACGCCCGCGCCTTTATGGAAGGCAGGCTGACAGCCGAACAGCTCGACAACTTCCGCGCGGAGTGCGGCGGCGATGGTCTTTCGAGCTACCCGCATCCTTGGTTGATGCCAGATTTCTGGCAGTTTCCCACGGTATCGATGGGACTTGGTCCCTTATCGGCGATCTATCAGGCGCGGTTTATGAAATACATGCACAACCGCGGCATGATCGATATGGCGGATCGCAAGGTCTGGGCGTTTCTCGGCGACGGCGAGATGGACGAACCAGAGAGCCTCGGCGCGATCAGCCTCGCAGCGCGTGAAAATCTGGACAATCTGATCTTTGTCGTGAACTGCAACCTGCAGCGTCTCGATGGGCCGGTGCGTGGCAACAGTAAGATCATTCAGGAGCTTGAAGGTGAATTCCGCGGTGCGGGCTGGAACGTCATCAAGCTAATCTGGGGAGCGGGCTGGGACGAGCTCTTGGAGCGGGACAGCTCTGGGATGCTGCGCCGGTTGATGGAAGAAACGGTCGACGGCGATTACCAGGCGTTCAAATCGAAAGGCGGTGCCTATACGCGGGAGAATTTCTTCGGCCGCTACCCCGAGACCAAAGCGCTGGTCGCTGATATGTCGGATGAGGATATTTGGCATTTGCAGCGAGGCGGCCACGATCCGCACAAGGTCTACGCCGCCATGCATCGGGCCGCCAACACGGTGGGGCAGCCGACGGTCCTCCTTGTGAAGACGGTCAAAGGCTATGGCATGGGTGAAGCCGGCGAAGGCATGAACATCACCCACCAGCAAAAGAAGATGGCCGAGGATCAGCTGCGCGCGTTTCGCGATCGCTTCAAGATTCCGGTTTCTGATGAGGATCTTTCGAAAGCGCCTTATGTCGAGCTCACCAAGGAGCAGCGCGCCTACCTCGAAAGCCATCGGACCAAGCTTGGCGGTGCCTTTCCGGTGCGCCAATGGCGAGATGCGCCCAAGCTCGACGTGCCTGAGTTGTCGTCCTTTGAGACCTTGTTGAAGTCGACCGGTGATCGCGAGATTTCGACAACGATGGCTTTTGTTCGTGTGCTCAACACGCTCTGTCGTGACAAGAAGATTGGCAAGCATGTTGTGCCAATCGTCCCGGACGAAAGCCGCACCTTTGGCATGGAGGGCATGTTCCGCCAGCTCGGCATCTACAGCCCGAAAGGCCAACTCTACAAACCCGAAGATGCCGATCAGCTCATGTTCTATAAGGAGAGCAAGTCGGGCCAGGTTCTTCAGGAAGGCATCAACGAGGCCGGTGCCATGGCCGATTGGTTAGCGGCGGCCACGGCCTATTCCGTCCATGGTGTGCCCATGGTGCCGTTCTATATCTACTACTCGATGTTCGGCTTCCAGCGGATCGGTGATCTCGCCTGGGCGGCAGGCGACAGCAGAGCACGTGGCTTCATGGTCGGCGGCACGGCGGGACGCACGACGTTGAACGGGGAGGGCCTCCAGCATGAGGACGGCCATAGCCACATTCTCGCCGGCACCATTCCGAACTGCGTCAGCTATGATCCGACCTTCGCTTATGAGGTCGCTGTGATCGTCCAACATGGTCTCAAGCGCATGTTCGCCGATCAGGAGGACGTCTTCTTTTACTTGACCGTCATGAACGAGAATTATGGTCATCCCGATATGCCGAAGGGCGTCGAAGACGGCATCGTCAAGGGCCTCTATCGCTTCTCGAAAACGGCCCGGCCTGGCAAGAAGCATGTCAATCTGATGGGCTCAGGTACCATTCTTCGCCAGGCTATGTTGGCGGCCAAGATGCTCAAGGATGACTTTGGCATCACGTCAGACATCTGGTCGGCAACCAGCTTTAACGAGCTTGCCCGCGATGGTCAGGATGCTCAGCGCGCTTGGCGCATGAACCCGACGGCGAAGAAGCGGCCCGAGGCGTATGTCACGCAGTGTCTCGCGAGAGCCAAAGGCCCGGTGATAGCGGCAACCGACTACATGAAGAACTATGCGGAGCAGATCCGGCCGTTCGTGCCGCAGGCTTACCATGTGCTCGGCACTGACGGCTTTGGCCGCTCGGACAGCCGGGTTGCGCTTCGCCGTCATTTCGAGGTGGACGCCAATCACATTGCGGCCACCGCTCTCTACGCTCTTTTCGAAGAAAAATCGGTCACCGCTGCCGAGTTGAAGAAGGCGTATCAGAAATACGAGATCGATCCCGCAAAAGCGAACCCGCGCACGGCGTAACCGGCAAAAAGAAGAGGCTGAAGACATGTCCCTGATTGAAGTCAAAGTCCCTGACATTGGCGATTTTTCTGAAGTGCCGGTAATCGGAATTATGGTCGCGCCGGGCGACGAAGTGCAGGAAGAGGAAGGCTTGATCGAACTGGAGAGCGACAAGGCGACGATGGAAGTTCCGTCGCCTGCCACCGGCAAGGTTGTAGAGATCAAGGTGGCCGCCGGTGATAGTGTCTCCGAAGGTTCGCTCATCATGATGCTGGAGGTTGGCGAAACCAGTGCGCCGGTCGATGCACCGAATCCGGACGGCGTGCAAGAGCCTGAAGCGAAGGCACCGTCGGCCTCGGCCGCGAGTGCCGCATCCGTGCCTGCCGCCACCAATGGATCGGCAACCGCAGGCCAACTCGCTTCCGTCGATGAGGCCGGCTTTGCAAAAGCACACGCCTCGCCATCGGTTCGGGCCTTTGCCCGCGAACTCGGCGTTGACCTCGCAAAGATTAGCGGTAAGGGGCGTCATGGGCGTATCCTTCGAGACGATGTGACGGCCTATTTCAAGGGTGCGACGGAAGCCGCCGCCCCGAAAGCACCAGCCGCAGAGGCCGGTATGGGCATTCCTCCGATCCCAACCGTCGACTTTTCTAAGTTCGGCGAGATCGAGGATGTCGAGATGCCTCGGATTAAGAAGATCTCCGGTCCGGCCCTGCATCGCTCTTGGCTGAATGTCCCTCATGTCACGCATAACGAGGAAGCGGACATCACC
Source organism: Geminicoccaceae bacterium (assembly GCA_028285265.1). GTDB lineage: Bacteria > Pseudomonadota > Alphaproteobacteria > Geminicoccales > Geminicoccaceae > JANQPX01. Next base: position 111,789 of record JANQPX010000034.1, on the reverse strand, counting down.
GAGATCGACGCTTACCGGAAGGAGCTGGACACGACAGCCAAAGAGCAGGGCTATCGCGTGACGCTTTTGAGCTTTTTGATCAAGGCCAGCGTCTCCGCGCTCAAGGCGCACTGGGAGGTCAATAGTTCAATCCATCCGGACGGCGACAAGCTGATCCGGAAGCATTTTTATCACATCGGCTTCGCCGCCGACACGCCGAACGGTTTGGTCGTGCCGGTGATCAAGGAGGCCGATCGCAAGGGCATCATCGAGATTTCGAAAGAGCTGGGCGACCTCAGCGCCAAAGCGCGCTCCGGTGATCTCAAGAGTCACGATATGCAAGGCGCCACCTTTACGATTTCGTCGCTTGGCGGGATTGGTGGCACCAGTTTCACACCGATCGTGAATGCACCCGAGGTCGCGATCCTCGGCGTTACGCGTTCGAAGATGGCCCCCGTTTGGGACGGCGAAGCGTTTCAGCCTCGGAACATGTTGCCGCTCTCCTTGAGCTACGATCACCGTGCGATCGATGGCGCCCTCGCTGCCCGTTTTTGCGCGACCTTGAAACACCTGCTCGGCGACGTCCGCCGGATCATGCTCTAGGGAGACGGCGGATGGCCATTATCGATGTTCAGGTCCCGGATATCGGGGACTTCTCTGACGTCCCGGTCATCGGGATCATGGTGGCGCCGGGAGATGAGGTCGCCAAAGAGGATCCGCTGATTGAGCTTGAAAGCGACAAGGCGACGATGGAGGTGCCGTCGCCTGTGGCCGGCAAGGTTGTGGCGCTGACCGTGAAGGAGGGTGACAAAGTCTCAGAAGGTTCCGTGATCCTCACGATGGATGTGGCTGGCGCTGTTGAAGCCTCTCCATCAGAGAAGGCGCCATCGGCGAGCAACGGCGAAGCCAAACCCGCTGCCGAGCAGCCCAAGGCGAAAGCAAGCGGTGATATCCACGCTGACCTGTTGGTGCTTGGCTCGGGGCCCGGTGGCTATACGGCAGCCTTCCGTGCTGCCGATCTCGGCCTCAAGACAGTCCTTGTCGAACGCTACCCGACCTTGGGTGGTGTCTGCTTAAATGTCGGTTGCATTCCCTCCAAGGCGCTCTTGCACGCGGCCAAGGTGATTACCGAGGCGGAGGAAATGGGCCATGCCGGTGTGAGCTTCGGAAAGCCCAGGATTGACGTCGACGCGTTGTATGACTGGAAAGACAGCGTGGTCACCAAGCTAACCACCGGGCTCAAGGGCCTAGCCAAAGGTCGAAAGGTCGAGGTGGTCGAAGGCCTTGGCAGCTTCGAAGGTGCGAACTTGCTTGCGGTTAAGACCAAGGATGGCGTCAAGAGCGTGAGCTTCGATCAGTGCATCATCGCCGCTGGATCCGAGCCGGTGCAACTGCCGTTCATTCCCCATGACGACGAACGTGTGATCGATAGCACCGGCGCGCTTGAGCTCGATGGCATACCGAAGCGCTTGTTGGTGTTAGGTGGTGGGATCATCGGCCTGGAAATGGCGTGTGTCTATGATGCGCTTGGCTCGAAGATCACCGTGGTTGAGCTGATGGATCAGCTCATCCCCGGTGCTGATAGAGACATCGTGAAACCACTGCACAAGCGTATTGAGAAACGCTATGAGAAGATTCTCCTGAAGACGAAGGTGACGGCGGTCGAGGCCCAAAAGACGGGCTTGAAGGTAACGTTCGAGGGGCCCGACGGCTCCTCAACGGACATGTTCGATAAGGTTCTTGTTGCAGTTGGCCGTGCGCCGAATGGCAAGAAGCTTGGCATCGAGCAGGCGGGTGTCACCGTGGATGAGCGTGGTTTCATTCCGGTCGACAAACAAATGCGCACCAACCAGCCACATATCTTTGCGATCGGCGATATCGTTGGCCAACCGATGCTCGCCCACAAAGCGGTGCATGAGGGCAAAGTCGCAGCAGAGGTCGCTGCCGGCCATAAGCGCGCGTTCGATGCCCGCGTGATTCCTTCGGTTGCGTATACCGATCCGGAGGTCGCCTGGGTCGGCATGACCGAGGGCGACGCGAAAGCGAATGGTATCAAGGTGGGGAAGGGTGTTTTCCCCTGGGCCGCTTCCGGCCGATCCCTCTCGCTTGGCCGTGACGAAGGCGTTACCAAAGTCCTGTTCGATGAGGCGACCGACCGTGTCGTCGGCGCCGGCATCGTCGGCCCCAGTGCCGGCGATCTGATCGCCGAAGTCGCGCTGGCGATCGAGATGGGCACGGATGCGACCGACTTGGGGCACACCATCCACCCGCACCCGACCTTGTCCGAAACCGTCAACTTTGCCGCTGAGATGTTCGAAGGGACCATCACCGACCTGATGCCGCCGAAGAAGCGACCGTAGAGAGGAGGTGGTTTTGGCCGATCAAGCGACTGCCCAGCTGAAGCGTCCCCGTGTCGGTCTTCTTATCACGTGTTTGGTCGATCTTTTGCGACCGGAGACGGGATTTGCCGCCTTGAAACTCTTGGATGAGGCAGGCTGTGATGTCGAGGTGCCTGAGGCGCAGACCTGTTGCGGCCAGCCCGGTTTTAATGCAGGCGCGAAGGATGCCGCGGCCGCGCTTGCGCGCCAGATCATCGAGCAGTTCGAGGCGTTCGACTATCTGGTCGTCCCGTCTGGTTCCTGTGCAAGCATGATCAAGGTCCACTATCGAGAGGCACTTGCCGATGACGCTGCATGGCTGGCACGCGCGGAGGCGCTTTCAGTCAAAACCTATGAGCTGATGAGTTTCCTGGTGGACGTCCGAGGCTATAAGCCTAGCGGCGTTCGCTTGAATCAAAGTGCCAGCTATCATGATAGTTGTTCGGGCTTACGCGACCTCGGCATCTATAAGCAGCCAAGAGCGCTTCTTGATGCTGTCGACAGCCTCGAAATGAAGCCACTTCCAGGCAACGATGTCTGTTGTGGTTTTGGCGGCACCTTCTGTGTGAAGTACCCAGCGATCTCTAACGCGATCGTTGGTGACAAGGCGACGTCGGCGGTGGACGCTGGCACGGATCTGCTGCTCGGTGGTGATCTTGGCTGTTTGATCAATATCGCGGGCAAACTTGCTCGGCGGGGCGACAAGGTTCGGGTGATGCATGCTGCTGAGGTGATCGCGGGCATGGGAGATGGTGCGGCGATCGGCGAAGAGAGCGAGCATGATGCCGAGCGTTGAGACCAACTTCAAAACACGCGCAGCGACGGCCCTTGCCGACAAGCGGCTCAAGCTAGCGATCGACCGTACAGCTGGCACGGCGGAAGCGAAGCGCGCCTTAGCCGTTGATGATTTCACAGAATTTGCTGAGGCGCGTGTGCGCGGTCGTGAGATCAAAGATCACGTCATTGCGCATTTGGCTCACTATCTCCGTCTGTTCGAAGAGAAGGCTCGGGCGTCGGGCGCCCATGTGCATTGGGCAGCGACATCGGAGGATGCTTGCAAGATCGTCATCGATCTTTGCAAGGCGGCTGATGCCAAGCGTGTCACGCGGGCAAAATCTATGCTCGGTGAAGAGATCGGCCTTCCCCGCGCACTCAAAGACGCGGGCATCGAGCGTATCGAGACCGACCTTGCCGAGCATATCGTGCAGCTCGCCGACGAAACGCCGTCGCACATTGTCTGGCCTGCGATGCATAAGACCCGGGAAGAGGTTACACAGCTCTTTCGGGACAAACATCGGCAAGCGCCGGCAAGTGGCGAGGTCGAGGATCTTGTCGCCAGCGCCAGGCGTGATCTTCGAGCAAAGTTCCTGAGCGCCGATGTCGGCATTTCTGGCGCCAATTTTCTCATCGCGGATACCGGCGCTGTCTGCACGGTGACCAATGAAGGCAATGCCGAGCTGACGACGACGCCACCTAGGATGCATATTGTGACGGCTGGCATCGAAAAGCTGGTGCCGTCGATGGAGCATGCTTTCGTTCTGCTTCGCCTTTTGGTGCGCTCTGCCACAGGTGGTGATTTCACCCAATATACCACGTTCCATTGCGGACCGAAGCGTGAGGGTGATGCCGATGGTCCAGAAGAATTTCACATTGTGTTGGTGGATAACGGCCGCACGCGGATGTTGCGCGACGGCCTCAAAGAGATGCTGCGCTGCATTCGCTGCGGCGCCTGCATGAACCACTGCGTGGTCTATCGACAGATCGGAGGACATGCTTATGGCTCGGTGTATCCGGGACCGATGGGCTCCGTGCTGACACCGGCTCTTGATGGTCTCGCCAAAGCCCGAGATTTGCCTCATGCCTGCACGCTCAATGGCAAATGTGCTGAAGTTTGCCCGGTCGACATCCCACTTCCGACTCTGTTGCGTGGCTGGCGGGATCAGAGCTGGCGCGAGGGTTTGGAGCCGGTTGTGGCGCGCAGCGGGATGAAGATATGGGCTTTCATGGCGCAGCGTCCCGCCCTTTACCATTTCGGCAACAGATTGGCTCTTATCGGGCTTCGACTTTTAAGCCGACGCGGATGGATCAAGCGACTTCCCTTTGTCGGAAGCTGGACCGACCATCGCGACTTCCCAGCACCGAGACGGCAGACTTTCATGCAGGCCTATAGGGCACGAAAGCCGGTTCGATGAGCGACGCACGAGAGGCGATTTTTGAAGCGATTAAGAAGGCCATGGGCCCAGATCAGGCGTCGTCTGATCGCATCGCTGAGGAGGCGAAGGCCCTCATTTCTGTGCCGGAAGAGATGCGGCCGGCAATGACGGACAATGATCCGATCGAGTCCTTCATCAACCGCGTCTCGGGTCCCAAGGTTGGCGCCTCGGTTGATCTCATCAATGATCTCGCTGACTTGCCTTTGACGATCGCAGGACTGCTCAAAGAGACGAAGCGACCGCTTCAGGTATCGTTGCAGCCCACGGCTGCGCTGGTTGGTCTCAACTGGGCCGATGCAGGCATTGCTTTGACGAATGACCCAGACGACCAAGTGGTCGTGGGTCTTGCACGCTTTGGTATCGCTGAGACGGGCTCGCTCGTTTTCCATTCAGCGGCTGATCTACCCATTCTTTTAAACTTCCTACCGGCCGTTCATATCGTTGCGATCCGTAGGTCGGCGATCCTGTGCCATCTTGAGGACTACGCTGAGGCAGCTAGAGCTGCTGGCGATCCTACGCCGCGCAATGCCTGCCTCATCACCGGTGCCTCGGGCACCACGGATATTGAAGGTCGCCTTGTCAAAGGTGCTCATGGTCCGCGTGACCTTAAGGTCGTCATTGTGGACGATGTCTCGTCCTAATGATTGATCAAGATAGGTTGTCGCTTGGTCAAAGGCCTCGACGTGTCCGCGGTGCCATCATGGCGAGTTAGGCTGACGGTTGCCGTCAGGGCTCGGTCAGATCAGCGAGCATGGCTGCTGGCTTTGCTGCTTGTTGCCTCAGCCAATCGATCACAGTGTCAACGGCCTTTCGCGATGTAGCGTTCTCCGGACGAACGATCCAGTAGGCATGTCGTATCGCGACTTCAGCATGGCCAAATGGCCTGATTAGATGGCCTGCAATGATGTCCTCGCGAACCATGCGGTCACGCGCCAAGGCTACACCCAAACCGTGATTGGCCGCCTTGAGCACCAGATCGGTTGCAGTGAACCGCGGCCCCCGGCGCAGATCCAGATCATTAGGGCCAAAGGCCTTCTGCCAGAGCTTCCAGGTCGAATTGGGGTCACGATCATGGAGAAGACGAAGGCCTAAAAGGTCATCTGGAGCTGACGGTTTGCCGGTAGCTTCCCAAAGTGCTGGGCTCATGACGGGGTAGAGCGCATCATCCATGAACGGTTCTGAGACGAGTCCGGACCAAGGGCCGCGGCCAACCCGGAGCCCAAAGTCAGCACCCTGTTCAGATGGATGAGCCCGTCGCTGATCAACGATGATCGACAGTTCGATCCAAGGGTGGGTTGCCTCCAGATCTGCCAAACGCGGTAGCAGCCAACAAGACGCAAAGGATGCTGTGGTGGCGATCATCACTGAATTGCCGCGCTTGGCTTCGCGTATCGTCGCGACCGCACTCTCGAGTTCACGGAGACCTGCAAGTGCCGATCGTCCCAAAGCTTCGCCTTGGTCGGTGAACTGAAGGGTTCTCATGCCTTTCGGTGTCTCAACCAACGCCAGACCGATCCAGCTCTCAAGCTCACGGATGTGACGGCTGATCGAGGAGTGGGTCACCTGCAGCGATCGTGCGGCCGGACGGATGCCACCTGTCTCATAGATGGCGGCAAAGGCGCGGAGCGCATTGAGGGGCAGATCTTTCATGGTCTCAAAATTAGACCAAAAAGGCCGCGGAAGAGAACGGAAAAGATGACCGGCTCCGGGTAGGATTGACATGATCATCCAACCGGAAAGACAAACCATGGGCATGCTGATAGCAGGAGCGTGGACTGAGGAAGACCGTCGGATTCGAGACGGTATCTTCGTCAGGCATAAGAGCGAATGCGGTGAGGGTCTAAGCCCTCACGCGCTCGGAAGGTCGTTGTCTGAGCCGGGTCGTTTTCATCTGATCGTGTCGCTGAGTTGCCCTTGGTCTCACCGAACCTTGATGATGCACCGGCTGAAGGGACTCGAAGAACGCGTCCCCGTGCACATCGCCGGCGGTCCGAGGGTCGAGGGTTATGCTCTCAATCAGGGCCACGTTTGGTTGGTACCAGGTACCGATGTGCCCATTCGGCATCTGCACCAGCTCTATCGGTTGAGTGATGCGACCTATACCGGGCGTGCGACCGTACCCGTGCTTTGGGATGCCAAGGAGGCGTGCATTGTCAGCAATTCATCCGCGACGATCATGCGGGCGTTCGATGCAGCCGGGACGCCGATAGGACTGGCATCATGGACGTTTTTGCCAACGCCATTTTTGAGCGATATCGACGCGCTCAATGACGACATAGATCGCGAGCTCTCGAACGCGGTCTATCGCGCGGGCTTTGCGGAACGGCAAGACGAATATGAGCGCGCCATCGACGCTGTCTTTTCGATGCTTGATCGGTTGGAGCAGCGTCTTTCATGCCGCCGATATCTTTTCGGCACGGTGAACACCGAGGCCGATTGGCGATTGTTTGCGACGCTTGTTCGGTTCGATGCGGTCTACGGCCCTCACTTCAGATGTACGCGTCGGCGCTTGGTAGACTACTCCAGTCTCTGGGGCTACGCCCGTGATCTTTACGGCTACCAATGCATCGCAAGTACAGTCGATTTTCAGGCCATTCTTGAGGGGTATTATCGATATGACGGGCAGCATAATCCCTTTGGGATTATTGGCACGTTGCCCGAGATGAACTGGCGTGCCCGGCATCATCGCGCGGCACTTGGTCAAGCTGAGCTCGTGGACTGGACTGGCGAGCGGATTCCCATCGATCCCGAAACGCTGCAACCCATCGCGCGCTGAGATCATTATGGAATCGCTCTTCGCCTTGGTTGGCTTTCTGTTCGTTTCGGCGATTACACCTGGGCCGAACAATGTCATCGTCCTGACAGAAGCCAGGCAAGGCGGTTTTATCGGAGCACTGCCAGCGATTCTCGGCGTCATCCTTGGCAGTCTGGTGTTGCTGGCCTTGATATGGTCGGGCACTGCGATTGCCCTTAACGATGTTCCCTCCTTAGCACCGATCTTCACGATTGTCGGCGCCTGTTATGTCGGCGGTCTGGGTTTAATTGTGCTCCGCCAAGCATCCCGCCAAGACGGGAGCGATAATTCTGAACAAGCGGACGGCTTACCCAGAACAATCGTTGGCCTCGCCATCTTTCAACTGCTCAATCCCAAGGCTTGGGGGCTCGTTGCAACGGCGACGGCTGCGGCATCGCATGCATCTCTCGGTTTCTTGGTTCTCGCAGCCCTCATCATCCTAATTTGTACAGCTTGCTTGCTTCTTTGGGCGTGGTGCGGTTCGGTCATTGCTCGCTTGCTGGAGGATCGGCCGGCTCATCGATGGCTCAATCGATTGTTGGGACTGATGCTGCTCGCCTCGGCAGCTCTAATGCTCTTAGGGGCATGAGGTGATGGCTTTGATATCTCCAACAGCCTTGGGATTTTCCGTCATGACGCCGCCGCCATTATCTCCGTGCGGGACTCGACGCCGTATGTTTTGCGTTCTGGTTTGGACGAATTGGGGCGTGAACTTGAAAGATCGCCAGGTAGTGATGGACTTTTCATGCTTCGTCTCAACAGAGTAATGATTGATGCATTGCGTCATGATCGAAGCGTTCAGCGAAGCCGAGACCCCGTTAGCAATGAGGATCAGCTCTGACGTTGACCAGCGCTAAACTAGTAAGAAACTGCAACGCATGGGGCAGGGGCTGATAGCCTTCTGCAAACTATCCGAGATCGGGCCAGTTTGGTTTAGTCTGAGCGGCTTCAAGTGCCGCACCGATGCGTAATGTCATGAGCTCGTCACCGCCTCGCGCTGCAATTTGCAGGCTCGTCGGCATGCCGTCAGGAGTGAGAGCTGTCGGGAGCGAGAGAGCGCACATGCTGAGGTAGTTGATGGGACGGGTGAAATGAGCGGGAGACCCTAGTGGATCAGCCTCGGCAACGGGCACCGCTGCCGCAGCGATCGTTGGCGTGAGTATGGCATCGAAGCCTTGCATTGCCGTGTAGAACTCCGTCTGAGCAACGCGCCGGTCTTGAAGAATGTGGATGTAGTCGGCCGCGGTGATCCCCTTGCCACCCAATACACGAGTTCGAACATCCTCATCCATCGGCTTGGACAAATCCTCGTACATCTCGCCGTGATAAGCGTAGCTCTCTGCTGCAATGAGTCTGCCATTAGCGTCGGCTATATCGGCATAGTCTCTGGGAGCCGAGAAAGTATCGATCTTGGCACCAAGATCGCGTAGCAGATCCAACGAGGTATCATAAGCGCTCAATACGTCCGGCTCGCAAACCGTTCGAGCTTGCGAATCCATGCTCCCGAGGCGTAGTCCGACAATGCCCTGTCCTAGTGTGGCATAGATGCCTTTGGCCGTGGCGCGATCGCGGTCCATCTTCCAGCCTTCAGCGCCGTCCATAACCTCGAACATCAACATCGTGTCTTCGACCGAACGGGCGATCGGCCCTGGCGTGTCGAGTGTGTGGGAGAGTGGGATGATTCCGTCAGTGGGAAGGCGACCTTCGGTTAGTTTTAGGCCAGTCAAACCGCAGAAGGCGGCTGGTATACGTACCGATCCGCCAGTATCGGTGCCGACTGCGCAGAGGACCATGTCGGCGGCGACGGCTGCAGCGGACCCGGCCGATGAGCCGCCTGGGACGCGATGAGTTTTCAGGTCCCATGGGTTCCAAGGGGTTCCCATATGCTGGTTTGTGCCCCATCCACCAAAGGCGCATTCCACCGTTTTGGTTTTGCCGAGCAAGATTCCACCAGCTGCCAGAAGGCGTCGTGTCAAGGTGCCGGTAGCGGGCGATACGCGGTTTTTCATCGCCAGCGAACCCCCGGTCGTCAATCGACCCTCGACATCACAGATGTCTTTTAGACCGAATGGTATTCCATGGAACGGCCCGATCCGATGCCCTGAAGCGATAGCCCTGTCGGCAGCCTCCGCTGCAGCCATGGCTTCATCGGCATAGACGGCCTGGAAAGCGCCAATCTGGGAATCCAGACGGGCAATCCGATCGAGGTGAGCTTCGACGACGGCACTGGGTTTCAGAGTACCTGCTTGAAATGCGTCAGCGACAACCGCGAGTGAGTGATATGGAGCGGTCGGGTAAATGGTCATGGTGGGCCTCCGCCGATTGAGTAGATACTTCACTCCTCGATCATGACAAGTGCGGCAGCCTTTCATGTCCGTTGAGCGCCATGTTGGTCGTCAGATCCGAGACAACGTACTCAAAGCCTTGACTTGTCCAAGCTGATCAAGCCGCCAAGGGGAGCTTGAGGCTTTGCCAAAGCCAGGGACCTGTTGCGCCAACGGGTTTGCCATGTCAAAGCCACTAAGGATCAAGGTCGCACGACCAGGTAAAAGTCATCTGGCTACAATCACCGGCTTTGGTCGAAGCGGCCCTAATCCTGTTACAAGCGCATCATCGGCTCAAGTTTGCGGTTCCATGATCCAGCGGCCCAGAAGAATGAAGAGACGATTGTCGTCGACGTTCTCAACCGTGTATTCAAGCTAGGCAGGCCTGTCGGCCTCAGTGCAATACTGCCTAGTTGATGCAGCCACCCGACCATTGCGTCAGACCTTTGACCTCAGCAGCGAAGTCGACGTCGCCCCATTTCTCCTGATACGGGCCTTCTTTGAGTTTATTGAGATTCGCCTCCAATGCGTCGACAAACCGGTCAACCTTGCCACAACGTGGATCATCCTTTCGCCAATTGTATGCGAGGAGCACGACTCTAACCTTAATCGTCTCAACAGTGCGTCCTTGATCAATCAGGTTGGGATAGAGGTTGCTGGTCCAAGAGACAGGCTCGTATGGCCCTTCAATTCGGTCGGCAGGTATGTCGAGAAGCTTCAACCCATCGAATTCAGTCAATTCCGAGGCGAGCTTCCAAGGTGCCGCGGCGGCCAATGCCATGGCGTCGATTTCGCCACGCTTCAGTCGATCGAGGGCCACTGCTTCTGCATCATTTTGCACATCCACCTCAAGACCAAGGGCATCAAAGACGTTGCTCATCGTCAAGAAAGTACCAGTGCCTGGTGTGCTGAAGTTTACTTTCTTGCCAGCAAGATCGTCGATGGTAGCGATGTCGCTGCGAGCGATGATGTGCAGCTCCGCCCCGTGCATGGCTGTGACATAGGATACCCGCTGTTTGATATTGGGATGCACGCCCTGCTTCTCCATGAATTCAAGCGTGTCTGTGTAGGCGAGCGCCAGATCGACTCCGCGAAGATACAGTATATCCTCGACGTTGCGCACGCTGCCTTCGCCAATCATTGGCACGACCCTCATTGAATAACCAACGTTGTCATTCATCGCCACGGCCATATCTTCGCAATAATAGAGAAACGAGCCGGTTGTGCGGCCGCACATCAGACCGACATGGCCCTGATTGACTCGTTCTCGAACGCCCTCGTGTCCTCCTCCATTACTGAGTGTAGCGCCAATAGTTGCGAAGAAGAACGATAGAACCATGATCCATGCGGCTCTACGTAAATTGATGATCACTTGTTTCCTCCACTCATTGCATTCCAACTGGCCAATTGAGAACTCTAGCAATTGGCTTTTCTCATGAACTAAAGAGAGCCTATGAAGGCTCAATTTCTCGAAGGTCGCGTCTTCCGATAGCAGCCAATGGTCGAAGGGTATGATCAGCCTAGAAGCCCAGCTCGATCCGAGTGGCTGTCGCCGACCTGCATTACAAGTCGTGATGTATCGTCAACAAGTAATTACGATCCATCATCGTCTTCAATGACGGCAGTGATGGTTTGTCTTCTCGTGGACATATTGGAACATGTTCCTAAGAATAGCGAAAAGGTTTCGTTTGTTTCGGTCTTGTTGTCATCGATTATATTTATAGAAAGTTTGTTTTTGGTTTTTCCGGGAGGAAATATTATAACGCCACTATCTTTCTCGAAGTCCAAACCAGACTCTGCTGTGCTATCGATCGTCGTATAAAATAGAACAATATCTTCATTCAGTTGTTTCGATAAGCTGATATCAAAGACAATAGTCGGCGAAGATTCTGGAGTTGCCTCGACATCGACAATGACGTCAACAAGACCAAGTTCTGTTATCACAGAGAGTGCACGGCCTTCATCGGTACGGATTTCCGTAGCCTCAGGCTCGACAGAAGTCTCGGTCAGATCTGAGTTTTCTGCTACGATTTCAGATATAATCTTGTCGTTTTTGATACTCGTGAGCCTGTCATCAACTTTTATGGTATAGGTTCCTTCAAGCCATTCAATAAGCGGGCCTTCAATAATACTTCCATCATTCAATTTAAAACGAACCAAATTGATATCGCTTCGGGGTAAGTTAATGAGGCTGCCTACACTTGGTTGTATGGCTATGAGATTGGAGTCAAATCTGACAATTTCTCCCGATATTGAAATGTTGTTCGACGTCACAAACTCGGCAGCCAAAGCGTGCGAAGTTTGGGCAAAGAACAATGTAGTGATAGCAAGTCGACGCAACAGGGTACGTGCGGAGACCGACTTTGAAGACGTCGAGCAAAGACAAAGATCGCCAATGTTACATGAACATATATTCATACTTCTGATCTCCGATGACCATGCCATTTGACGACTGAGCTACCAGTGCACTTCGCTCTGGTTTTGCCGCACGTCGTGGAAGTGTTGACAGGACCTTGCCGCCCTAGACTTTCTGCCAAAACGACTAAACTGGACACTGCATGTGTAGAGTGTTGTCTCATACAAACATTGTCAGAAGAGTTGTAAAAACCGTTTTAAGTGAATTGTAATTGCCAATGTTTTTGATTAAGCAGGTAAGAAATCAACCTTTTTTACATTGCTTTTTGTTCCGTTTCTCTTTGTGGTGCATGGCTTTTAAGAAGATCATTGATAGCGATGTCAAATTTCACTTTGAAGGGGACTATGTTAATCGCCAATAAATTAGAATTGGCCTCGAAGAAATATCGGCCGTGTAGGAAAATCGCCAATGCATATCCGACAGAGCGGCAAAAGATGGTGAAAGGATGTCAAGAATCCGACGGCATGAATTTTAGGATGGATTATTTGAGATCTATTGATTGCCAAATGATGGGCACTCAAAAACACTGGCTGGTCCAATAGGTGAGATGTACCCGTGGGATCGAGCAGTCCAGGAACTTGCTGGCGGAATTCACTGAGACCAAAGACTTGGATTCGGCATGGCGTTTGTAGAGATAATAGTCATTGATCACCTGCTGATCGATAATGAGAGAGGCAGAGCAAAAAGCGGTCCTTGAGCCCATGATGGGTCACCGTGGAGAGGAAGGCCTTGATGGCTTCCATCCAGGAGCCACAAAGTTCTGCTCTGGCGGCAATCAAAGACGATGAAGGCCGTCGAGTTCTATATCTCCACAGACTGTAAGGACCGATGGCTGGGATTGTTTTCGTCGAGACACTATAGCAGCTGCTGAGATCGCTGCGTGTCGGCTTTCACGCATCGAGCGGAGGCCGTGAGGCCAAGGCCGGATCGGCATATGTACAATCGGCGACTGACGAACGTTGCACTTGACGACAGAGCACAGCACGACATTGCTATCTGATGTGGACTGGCGCCGTCTGACCGGCAATCCAGATCTGGCTTATCCTGACCTGGTTAGAGTCCTTTCTTAGAAATAAAATGATTGGCTGTCTCGCAGAACACCCTCCAAGCAGGCTCATACTCGACTAGGATGTGATTGCGGCTTTCCAGAGGTACGAATTGAGCGCCTTGGATCTCGGATGCAATTTCTCGGCCCTGAGAGAAGGGGATCCGTTGATCCTGACGAGAATGAAAAACGATCGTCGGTGTCCGCACCTCCTTCAGTCTGTCCCGGACGTTGATTCTTCCGAATGCATCTTGGAATCGTGCCGCGTTGCTGGCTGACGTGGTCAGGCGCTGGAATTCATCGAACCAGTCTAGGTCATCCATACTTGCATCTGGCATGAAGGTCTGGGAGAAGATACGCCGATAAGCAGAATTGTCGCTTCCCCAGCCGAGCTCAGTGAGCTTTATCAAAGCTTCTCGACGCTCCTGTTCTTCGGGACTAGCGGCATGTCGCCAGCCGGCCGCAAAGCCGCCGAGTAGTACCAGGCAGGTCACCCGCTCCGGGTAGCGGACTGCATACTCGATGGACACCGCACATCCCTGTGAGATGCCCAACAGCGGGAAGCGATCTAAGCCCAATTTGTCAACGACAAGTTCAAGGTCCTCGACAAAGGCATTGAAACTTAAATCCTCTACGTCCCAGTCCGACAACCCACAGCCCCGCTCATCATAACGTATGAAAGTGCGGTTTTTAGCAATCGCAGTAAAACCTTCTCCCCAAATCGGAGTCGAGCAGTCCAGTTCAAGATGATTGAGCCAATTGGCAGCTTTGAGCAGCGGCGGCCCCGAACCCATTGTCGCGTACGCAATTTTTGCTCCGTCTCGAGCCGTGCAGAAACCAATACACTGATGAACGGGTCTACTTGCACCATGAAGGTCTGTTCCATGCCTCGATTGCCTTCGCGTAGACTCTGAATTGGCAATAGGAGGATCTGGGGCAAGTCTCTCAAATCGCTCAAAACCCACCGGATCAGCAGCTTGCCAGAGATGTAGCCACTTCTGGGCCTGGGTTGGAGTAAGTTCAGGGTGGGTGGCCAACTTCTTTAGAGCTTCGACACGAACGCCCTCGGCCTCCTTGCGCTCGGCCGTCAGCCAAGCATCAAACTTCTCGTCCCCACTTCCATCAAGTCCTTCCATCAGACCGGAATTCAGTTGTTCCGCAATTTGCCCCAGGTCCCTGACAGAGAGCAACGAGCGACTTTCCTGGAGTTGTGACTGGATGTGACGGAAGTCGATACGGATGCCGTCAGTGTCGATCTGAACCCTTTCTCGATTCGCTAGGATCCGAGTCCGATCGGGCGTATTGATGACTTTGCGCAGCTTCGTCAAAGCCCACCGCAATCCTGCCTTTGGGTCTGCTGGCCGATCCCATAACAATTCACACAGAGTCTCGCGTCTTTGAGGGCGCCCAGTGACAAGAAGAAAGGCAAAAAGGGAACGCACTTTGCGTGAGGCAGGAAGAGAAATTTCCCGCCCTCCCGACACAACCCGCAAGCCTCCAAGCAGCGAGACTTCTAGCTTTGAACACATTCAATTCTCCGACCGCGGATCAACATTCGGGGTACGCTTACCCCGAACTGTGTTGCAAAGTTTCACTTTGGTGCTTTGTATGGTCGGAGCCTTTGCGCTCCTGCCATGCAGGTTCCGCCGACCCCTCCAGCGCTTAAGGTCCAATGTCTGTTCGACACGGCCCAAGGGAACGATCGGTCATATCCCAGCACATAAAGCCAGAATGTCTCGCAGGAGAAACGATTTGTGCGATTGGCGACTGGTTCGGCGCCGCTATTGATATCAGCAGACACATATTCATTTGCTCTCACCGCCTGCAAGGCAGCCTGCCATGGGAGGATGAAACTGTGGTTGCGAGCAGTCCCCGAAAATCGTCGTATTGATCCAACCACTGGCGCGGAAGGATCGTAAACGTCGATATCCCCATGCGCTTTCCAATCGTCAGGGCTATCTTGCCAAGTCGCTCGTGAGACATGTATGAGCGCAATATTTCCGAGTGGCTCATTTGGTAGAGACTCTAGCACGTCCTCAACGATATATCGCTCCACATTTTCAGGAGGTGCGGTGGTTTCCGTGACCTTATCAAGCGCGATCGGCGGAGCCGTGACATGTGGCTCTATGATGATCTCCGACTCGCTTCCGAGTCGATGCTTGTTGGTCGTGATCTGCTTAATCAACATACGCTCAATATCTAATCCCCCCTCTATTCGATGACGTTGATTGGATTACACGTGTATGTTGATCCCCCATATTTTGGATACTTACAGAAAAATCCAATGGATAAATGGTGCACAATAGTCGCCGCATCTGATGATGAACGATTGTCTAACTCATTAGATAGGAATCATACGCCTGTCCTATTTCACGGTATTTTGATTGATTTACCGATAGAAATCGAAAATAGGTTGCCTGTATATCCCCCGATTGGGGGAGACGCTCCCTCGGCATAAGCTGTTATCATGCTCGTCCAATCTCGAGTGACAGGCTGGCAATGGATCATTGTTCTTTCGCGTTGGTGGCTTGAACTATGAAGAGCACATTGATGAATTCGGATTCTTTGCTTCGCGGGCTCATTATCGACGACCATCGGCTGTTTGCTGCTGGTCTATGTCTAATTCTCAATAACGAGTTCAATTTTGAAATACTTGAGGTTTGCACAGACTTTTCGGAAGCGTCAGGAAAGGTTGCGGGCTTGGACGGCCAAGTCGATCTGATTATTTCTGACTTTTACATTCCAGGATATAATGCAAAAGAGACGATCTCTTACTTGCGGATGTCTGTGCCAGAAGCAAAGATTGTATGTGTGTCGGCTTCATCTAGTCCTGCAGACGAGCGCGCAGCGCGCGAGGTTGGTGCAGATCTATATTTGCGAAAGCACACGGAGCCATCGGTTCTCCTGGCAGCAATTCGAGCGCTCCTTGATGGCGAGGCTCCAGAGCCTTGCGCCCCGAAAAAAAATGCTCTTGCGGGGCTAGGCCTTACGCCAAGGCAGGTTGATACATTACAACAAATCGCAAAAGGTCAGTCGAATAAGGAAATCGCGCTTGCATTGAATATTTCTCCCGAAACTGTGAAGACACATCTTGCTGTAATATATCGGCAAACCGAAACAACAAACCGCGTTAGCCTTATCAACTGGGCACGTTCTGCAGGTCTTTTTGTCGAAAATTGATGCTAATCCTCTAACTCGTTTCACTATTGTCTCGGTGTATTGGCAAAACTATGCCAAATGTTGATCCTTTCCCTACGCTAGATCGGAGAAGCACGTCGGCCTTGATCAGGTCGGCCAATTCTTTGACAATCGTAAGTCCCATGCCGAGCATTCCATGGGTTTGATCAGACTTGTTCCGGGTTTGGTAGAATTCTTCGAAAATTCGCTCTTGCTCCTCCTCTTGGATTCCAGGGCCAGTGTCTACACAGAGCACCTCGACCTTGTGCCGGCAACGCCGCGCTCCAAGCAAAATGCCACCCTGATCTGTGTGGCGGACAGCATTGGAAAGGTAGTTTCTCAAAATGCGTTCAACTAAGCGTTCATCGGCCGTCACTATTAGGCTGCACGGAACGGAACGAACCCGTATGCCTTTCACCGCTGCCTCCGTTTGAAACTCAGTGCACAGACGGCGAAACAGAGGTGTTAGGGCGAGCGGTTGGTCAGTGTCAGGGACGATCTCGCCGCTAAGCCAAGCCAACTGTGATAGGCTCTCGATGATCTTGCCTGCTGACTGAGTGCAATCACGACACATAGCTACTATGTTGGAAGCGGCAGCGTTAACGCCAGCCTTTGAAAGCTGGTAGAGGAAGAGATCAAGTGCATTGATGGGTTGTCTCAAATCGTGTCCGACTGCTCGAAGGACGCGCTCTCTATACCCGTACTCTTGCTGTATCCGCCTATTTGCTTGATCGGCCTCCATCAATGCCTGTTCAAGGCTACCTGACTTTCTATTGATCTCTTCATTTGCAGCTAAGAGACTAAGGTGCAGGCAGGCCTGCTCCTCATTTTGTTTGAATACTGTATAGCCAAATCCCAATATGACGAGGAGGCAAAAGCATGAAGCTGCAACATAGACACCCCAATCGTCAGGCGTATGATAAAATAACAATAGAATAAATGGAAATAGGAGTGCCAGGGCGGATGTTATGACTGCAAATATTCTTTGCCCAGAGAGTGTGACCATCGCGAAGCCGCCACAGGCAAGAAGCGACAAAAGAAGATGGATCAGCGGTAAATTCTCTTTGTCAAAGATAAAAAATGCTAAGCTGCCCCATGATCCTGCCATGATCAAATTCATCAGAATGATTCCACATTCTGCAATGGCGCCAAATCTATTTTCTTGAATAAGATAGTGTCTTATCAAAAGAGAAATGAGTCCAGATGTCATCGTTATTAAGCAAAAAGCGAAAGATTCTTGGAGAGAAATATCTGCGATTATTAGAACTAGAACCGTTAGAACGGCCACATTAATTGAAAGAACAATTGCTGGAAAAGACTGCTCAAGGAACCGTTTGCGCAGAAATCGATTGATTTCGAACTGGAGAATGTTTCGGTTACTTTGGGTTGTTTTAATACGATGACCATCCTCATCGTTGCCCTCTGATCGAACCGTCTCGGTTCTGACCCATTTTGCGAGAGGCGACTTGAAGACAATCAGCCAGTATCCAATAGTAGTCACATAGATGCTTGGGGCGCTTTTAATTACAATAATGTAAGCAGATGATGATGACAAACTTTCAAGTGATTGTATTGGATAATTGTAATCCACAGGAAAGGCTAAAACGATAATCATTATAGGAAGAAAGGCGGCAGTTCCCAGAATAAGGTAATCGCTTAATTTTTTCCATTGTCGCCATGTGGCATAAAGCGCTGCAAAAAAGGCAAAGAAAAAAATACGAAATGTCGATGTGATAGCGTCACTAATGTCGGTGGCTATTATGTGATAGTGATCTAAAAGAAAATTTATGGAGATCTGGTAGAAAAAGATCGGGAAGCATGTCAGAAAAACGCCAAGAGTACTGACAAGGACGTCATCTGCAGATATAGGTTTCTTAGAGGTATTGTTCATAAAGACGCTTGGTGATTAGAAGGCATAGTTATCGATCGTGATGTGAAGACGCCGGAAGTGCCTGGTCTGTTTCTGCTCTAGATAGACCAGCTTTCGCGGCGACGGCAGATTTGAGATCTTCGAAGCTCATATTCGATGTCCGTGACGAGTTTGACGCGACAGGCGCTTACCATATCGAGAGATATCGGCCAAGCTGCGGCTTGCAGGCTTCAGGAAGATGGTAAGGAGATAACCAGTCCCTGGCACTGGGTTCATTTGTTGCGGCATGAACTTGGCGTCGGTTGTCGTCACAATTGCTTCATCAGAGAAAGATGGTCTGAGCCGGAACTGTCGGTTTGTTGGCAGGCGGTCACAGAGGTGGCATCGAACGACTGGCCAGGTGCCCATTAATTCTTCAAACAAGGTTCCCCAAGCTGGAATAGCTCGCATTGGAGGGGCAAGCGCGGCGCGTGCTGCTCCTGAAGAATGACTAATCAACGCCGATGGCTTGGTTCGTGATCGCATGGATTTTCGCCGTGTTGGGCGTGATCGTTACCAAGGGATAACGTCACAGCAAGCAGCACGATCGTTCCACCAAAGCATGTCGCGATATTGGGGATTTCGACAAACAGGATAAAGGCGAAGATGGGTGCTAGAGGCGTTTCTAGGGAACTGAGAAGGGCTGCCTGGCCGGCTGGGATCCGTTTGGCGCCTTCCGCCAAGGTGACTGAAGCGATAGCAAAGAGCAATCCGAATGCCGCAAGAATAGCGATTTCGGTTGGGGCAACGCTGAAGGGATTGCCGAACATCGACGCGAACGGCAGCAAGAAAACCGATTGGAGTACGGCGGGGCCAGCGCCTGGCGTTCTTGGGAACGTTCGATAGATGACCATGATGGAAGCCATGGCGAAGGTCATGCCCATGGCCAGCATGTCACCGATTAGGCTGACACCACCAAGAGAGCCCGACACGATGATGGCGACACCCAAGATGGCAAAGAAACATCCGGTGATCGTTCGGGCTGAAGCGCGTTCTCCGATGGCGATCCATGCCAGGAGGGCAGCGATGACCGGTGCAACGGCATAGATGAGCGAAACATTGGCGATGGTCGTAAGTTTGAAGGCGGGGATGAAAGCAGCGGTGCCCAAGGCACCGATGACGCCGACCGCCCATCCACTTTGGCCCATCGCCAAGAAGTTCTGTTCAAATGTACGGCTTTTGAGGGTCCAGCCGATCGTGAACGCGGCGGCGAAGACGCCTCGCCAAAAAATCACATCCCAAGACCCTGCATCGACGCCTTTGGTAAACAGTCCTGCGGTGCTGTAGGTGATGGCCGCCGTGACGACCAGAAGGACCCCGACACGATAGCCAGACTCAGCCCTGTATTTCACCACCATTCGACTCTCCTCCGTGCGTGCCGGTCTTTCGCCTTTTGCTGCGCATCGTTGACGAGAGAGGGCTGGTTCAAGATGCAGCGTCCGTCGCTTACGGCACGGTTCGTGCGCACACGGCATCGCGTTATTGTGAGATATTTTTTCTAGGTTAAAACGGTTGGATTCAAGTTGTCGTAGGTACGTTTTTTCTTCGACTTATTGACATCTTATGCAAGAATTGGAGCGCTGGACAAACGCTAAGATCTCGGCATGTATATTAGAAAAACTACGGTATAAAACATGACTCGTCAGCTTCCACCTCTGAACGCGCTCCGTGCTTTCGAAGCGGCCGGACGACATCTCAGCTTCACTAAGGCGGCGGCCGAGTTGAACGTCACGCCGGCAGCGATCGGTCATCAGGTCAAGGCGCTCGAAGACTTGCTCAAGGTGCCGCTATTCCATCGTCTGACCAGGTCATTGCGGTTGACCGATGCCGGTCAAGCGGCCCTCCCTACGCTTGGCGAGGGATTTGATAGACTTGCCAAGGCGGTCGTGGACATGCGTGCTCAACTCGACAGCGGGCTTTTGACGATCAGTGTCAGTCCGTCCTTCGGTGCCATGTGGCTCGTGCCCAGGCTTGAACAATTCCGGGCGAAGCATCCGGACATTGAAATCCGCCTTGATGGCACAGACCGTCTCGTGGACGTCAACCGTGGTGATGCTGATGTCGCTTTGCGTTATGGCCCTGGCGGCTATGACGGTGTGCGGGTCGACGAACTCTTCAGCCACGTGAACACACCGGTTTGCAGCCCGGCTTTGTTGGATGGCGAGCATCCCTTGCGCCAACCTGACGACCTTCGCCATCACACCCTTTTGCATATCGACTGGAAGGAGGCCGAGGCGAGTTGGCGGATGTGGCTGCTGGCTGCCGGACTGAGCGACATCGACTCGACCCGCGGCCCGCGCTTTTCGATGGAGGCCATGGCGGTGCAGGCGGCGCTTGACGGCAACGGAGTCGCTTTGGTCGGCGATGTGTTGGTGGCCGACGACATTGCCGCTGGTCGGCTGGTGCGGCCCTTCGATCCTAAACTCAGTACCCCGTTGACGTTCTCCTATTATCTCGTGACGGCGGCAGACATGGTTGAGCAACCCAAGATCACGGCCTTTCGCCGATGGCTTCTCGACGATGTTCTAGGCTCGCCCGAAAAACGCTGAGATCTCAATGCGTTTGGGCCGCACCATCCGGTTTGCGGTCGTTGCTAGGAGATGGGTCGATCAGGGACGCACGATCATTTGGGTCCGATGATGTTTTTGGCGGGACAGCGTCCATGTCTTGATCCAAAGCAAATGGGTTTTGATGGTGATCGGCTAGCGTCTGCATCGGAGCTCATCAGCCGTCGATAGCGGAGTCCAGGATGACAAAAACAGAAGCCGTCGCGATCTTCGACGATGTTGCCCGTTTGGATGAAGCCGTCGAAGCCTTGATCAAAGCCGGATTTCACAAAGACGATATCAGCCTTTTGGCAAGTGAAGCCGCGGTCGAGGAAAAGCTTGGTCATCGTTATCAGCGTGTCGAAGAGCTCGAAGACGATCCGAAAGCACCGCGCGTTGTTTATCGAACCCTGTCGGACATTGCTGACGATGAACGTTCGATCGCCACGTCGCTCACGCTTTTACCTGCCGTGATTGCGGCGGGAACGGTCGTCGCATCAGCAGGCGTGGTCGCGGCGGTCATCACCGGTGCTGCTCTCAGTGGCGCCGTGTTGAGCACCGTGCTAGCTCGTTGGCTCGACAAGAGCCATGCGGATCATCTTCAAGAACAGCTGGAGCGTGGTGGGTTGCTCGTCTGGGTGACGTTGTCGACGCCAGAAAGACGGGATACCGCCCTTCGGATCCTCATGGAGCATGCGACATCAGATGTTCATGTCCACGAGTTCACGCCGTCGACCCCGGATGCTGAGTGAACTGATGATACTTGAGGCTTCCGATCTCTAGCCCACGCCTACTGCGTGGCGAGGTGATGATCCAATCTCTCGACGTCAGCGCGCCTGCAGAGCTCTGTGCCCATCGTCATAATGGCGGCTGTACCGGCGGCAACGGCCAAACGTAGCGATCCTTGGATGTCACGGCCTTTGACGAGACCGAGAGTCATGCCGGCAACGAAGCTATCGCCTGCGCCAACGGCACTATGCATGTCGGCTGGCGGTGCAGCGAGATCAAAGCAGCCTTGCTGATCGGCAATGAAGGCTCCTTCCGCACCAAGGCTGACGGCGACAAGATCGCTTTGTCCGCGGGTGGTGATCTCCATCGCGGCGGCATGCTGGGCCTCTCGGGTCGGAAGGTCGGCGCCGGCAACTTGGGCAAGTTCGCGATGGTTCGGTTTCAAGAGGTAGATCCCCTCGCCGAGCGCGGCGCTCAAAGGCTCGCCTGATGTATCGAGGATCAGGCGGACGCCCTTCTTTGCCGTGATTCGTGCAACGCGTGCATAAAAGTCTATCGGCATTGAATGCGGTAGACTGCCACTCGCGACGATATAATCGGCGTCCAGTTCAGTCACGACATCGAGACAAGCCTGCCATTCGGCTTCGGCGATCTCGGGGCCTTCTGGAACGAAGCGATACTCCTGATGCGTACGTCGTTCGAAGACGGTGTGGCTGATCCGCGTGTCGCCCTTGATGGGAATCGTCGTTCGCGAAAGCCCGACGTCATCGATCATCTTGTCGAGCGTGTGGCCGGTGAGGCCGCCCGCAAGGTAGATGGCATGGGCTTTGCCACCGAGAATCTCGACCACCCGCGCCACATTGATACCACCGCCACCGGGATCAAAACGCTCATTGGTAACGCGGTTCTTGCGCATCGGCTGAACGTGGTCAGCTTCCGACGACGCGTCGATGCACGGGTTCAAGGTCAGCGTGACGATAGGCTTCATTGGGTCTCCGATGCTGCAGCACTTCGCGAAGCCGGTTTGCGCAGTATGCCGAAAAATAGCCACGACAATTTGATCGAGTGCAAAGACGACGTCCATCCATGCCGCCATGTTCGGTGTTCATGATGTGATAGCGGCGGTCGATAGGACCGCTTGAGACTTAGGAGACGAGCCATCGATCCTACCGAATGTACCGAGCCGGTCGACCACGTCATCCTCCGGCCAGATGCACTGGACGGTCTGATCACAGCTCTTCGGGAAGCGCGCTTTCGCACGCTCGGACCGACCATACGCGATGGTGCCATCGTTTATGGCGACATCGAGAGTATCAGTGATTTGCCGGTCGGTTGGACCGATGAGCAGGAGGGCGGGTATTATCGACTGAAGCGGCGTGGCGACAGAGCGTGTTTCGGTTATGTGGTCGGGCCTGAGTCGCTCAAACGCTTTTTGCATCCGCCCGTGCAGCCTCTTTGGCAGGCGGTCAAAGACGAACAGGGTTACACCTTTCGGCCATCGCCACAGCCCGAGCGTTCGCTCGCCTTTCTTGGCGTTCGCGCTTGCGACATTCGCGCAATGACCATCCAAGATCGGGTGTTTGAGGAGGGCGCTTACAAGGACACGCATTATCAATCTCGGCGGAAGGATGCCTTCATCGTCGCCGTGAATTGTGCTGAAGCCGCCTCGACCTGCTTTTGTTCGTCAATGGACGCTGGGCCGAAAGCCAAGCATGCCTTCGATTTGGCGCTGACCGAGCTCGATTCGTCAAGCGATCACCGCTTTTTGGCTCAAATCGGGACCGAACGCGGGCGCCGGCTCGTCGATGCTCTGCCGCATGACATCGCGGCACCAAGGGACATCGACGCCGCGGCTGAGGTCTCGGCAAGGACGGCGGATGCCATGACAAGACGTCTGCCGGGCGACGTCCGTGAGGTGGTATCGCGTAGCGTTGATCATCCTCGTTGGAATGACGTCGCCGAGCGCTGTCTGACATGCGGAAACTGTACCATGGTCTGTCCAACCTGCTTTTGCACAGACGTCCACGAGGACGTGATGTTTGACGGCGAGGTGGTTGGCCGCAGTCGGCAGTGGACCTCCTGCTTCAGCATCGATTTTGCATACATCCACGGTGGCAGTGTCCGGAGCTCGGCAAGGTCGCGCTATCGCCAATGGATGACCCACAAGTTGGCGAGCTGGCACGACCAATTCGGCGAGAGCGGTTGTGTCGGCTGCGGACGCTGCATCACGTGGTGTCCAGTGGGCATCGACATCACCGAAGAGGTGAAGGCCATGCAAGACAGCGAAGCGGTGTGAGAACGACATGCAGCAACAGGGCCTTGGCGACATCATCCGAACGCATCGCTTCTTCAGCGATCTTGATCCATCATTTTCTGAGCTCATTAGCGGTTGCGCCAGGAATGTGCGCTTTGGCGCCCATGACTATCTGTTCCACGAGAGCGATGAAGCATCGGCCTTTTTCCTGATCCGTCATGGCCGCGTCAGCCTTGAGATCAAGGCGCCCGGACGTCAGCCTATGCAGTTCATGACGGTAGGCGAAGGCGAGATCGTCGGCATCTCGTGGCTGGTGCCACCCTATCGCTGGAGTTACGACGCCAAGGCGTTGGAGCTGGTGCGCGCCGTTGCCTTGGATGCGACCTGTCTCCGGCAAAAGTGCGAGGCGGACAATAGTCTTGGCTATGAGCTGATGAAGCGCTTTGTCCCTGCACTGGCCCAGCGGTTGCACAACACGCGCTTGCAACTCCTCGACCTCTACGGCAAGCCGATATGACACAGCATGTCGCCATCACGGATCCGATGGTGCCAAGTCTTGCCACGGTCGTTGATCGACGGCAGGAACTTGGCGACACCTGGACCATCACCTTGGAAGTAGACGATCCGGGTCTGCTGGCTTTTCGGCCTGGGCAGTTCAACATGCTCTACGCGCCAGGCATTGGCGAGGCAGCGATCAGCGTTAGTGGCCATGCGGATCGGGCGAGCCGCTTGGTTCATACCATTCGAGATGTCGGCAAGGTGTCCCATGCTCTGGCATCACTGGAACCCGGTATGACTGTCGGCGTGCGTGGGCCGTTTGGTACAGCCTGGCCGGTCGAAGCGGCTGAGGGCACGGATGTCGTCTTTGTTTCCGGTGGTCTCGGGCTTGCGCCGCTTCGTCCAGCGATCCTCCATATTCTCAGCCAGCGAGAGCGTTATGGTCGTGTTTCCATTCTCATAGGTTCCCGGGGCGTCAAAGGCATTTTGTTCCCGGATCAACTCGACGCGTGGCGCCGCCGTTCCGACCTGCAGATCGAAATCACCGTTGATCATGCCGATACCAGCTGGCGCGGGCATGTCGGCGTGGTCACCACGCTCATACCATGTGCCGATTTTGATCCTTCTGACACCACGGCCTTTGTCTGTGGGCCTGAGATCATGATGCGCTTTGCGGCGCAAGCCCTCACCGATGCCGACATCGGTGAGGACGCCATTCATCTATCGATGGAGCGTCATATGAAATGTGCGCTTGGTCATTGCGGGCGCTGCCAGTACGGCCCTTATCTCCTTTGCCGTGATGGCCCCGTCATCAGCTTCGATCGCTTGCGCCGCCTTTTGACCATCAAGGAACTCTGAGATGGCCGATCGTCCGCATAAACCGAAGCTTGCCGTCTGGAAGTTTGCGTCCTGCGACGGCTGTCAACTCTCGCTCCTGGATTGCGAGGATGAGATCCTGGCGATTGCTGGAGCTGTCGAGATCGCGATGTTTCTTGAAGCCACGCGCACGGAGCTCGATGGTCCCTACGACGTCTCTCTGGTCGAAGGCTCGATCACCACGCCCGCCGATGCCGAGCGCATCCAGGAGATCCGACGACAGTCGAAGACGCTCATCACTATCGGCGCTTGCGCCACGTCGGGCGGTATCCAAGCCCTGCGCAATTTCAAGGACGTGAAGGACTTCGTAAGCATCGTCTATGCGCGTCCGGACTATATCGACACGCTCGCCACATCGACGCCGATCGCTGATCACGTGCCCGTCGATTTCGAGCTGCGTGGCTGTCCAATCGATAAGGGCCAATTGCTAGAGCTCCTGGCCGCCTTTCTCGTCGGGCGGAAACCGGCGATCTCCCATCACAGTGTTTGCGTCACGTGTAAGCAGCGCGGCAATGTCTGCGTGATGGTCGCCAAGGGTACGCCCTGTCTCGGTCCCGTGACCCATGACGGCTGCGGCGCGATTTGCCCGAGCGTTGATCGCGGCTGCTACGGCTGCTTTGGACCGATGGAAAGCCCCAACGTCGACGGCCTGAGGGCCGAGCTGCAAAAGCTAGGCATGGATCAGCAGGCGATCAATCGCGTCTACGGGACCTTCAATGTCAACGCTGAGCCTTTCCGTCGGGAGAGCCAGCGCTCCTCATGAAGAGAGCGACGTCATGACAACAAGGACCATCAAAGTTGGAGCGCTCGCGCGGGTTGAAGGTGAGGGGGCGCTTAAAGTCACCATCCGTGACGGTGAGGTGAAACAGGCCGAGCTCAATATCTTTGAACCACCAAGGTTCTTTGAGGGCTTTTTGCGCGGCCGCGCGTTTGCCGAAGCGCCGGACATCACCGCACGCATTTGCGGCATATGCCCGGTGGCTTATCAGATGAGTGCCGTGCATGCGATGGAGGCGGCGATCGGCGTTGGGATCACGCCGGCGATTCGCGCACTTCGACGGTTGCTTTATTGCGGCGAGTGGATCGAGAGCCACGGCCTTCACGTCTACATGCTGCACGCGCCCGATTTCCTTGGCTATCCCGGTGCGATCGAGCTCGCCAAAGACCAGCCCGACGTCGTGAAGCGAGGGTTGGCGATGAAAAAAGCCGGTAATGAGATTGTGGCCACGGTTGGCGGCCGCGAGATCCATCCGGTCAATATCAAGGTCGGCGGCTTTTACAAAGCACCATCGAAGAAGGTGCTGAACGGACTTGTCGACAAGCTGAAAGATGGACGCGACATCGCGCTTGAAACGGTCCGATGGGTTGCGGGTTTTGATTTTCCCGACGTCGAACGCGACTACGAATTCGTCAGCCTTTGCCATCCCGACGAATATCCGTTCAATGAAGGACAGATCATGTCCAATCGTGGCCTCAAGACAGAAGCGGCTGGCTATCCCGATCATTTCGAAGAATTTCATATGCCGCAGTCAACGGCACTACACAGTCGAATCAAAGAGCGGGGCTTTTACTTTTGCGGACCGATGGCGCGCTACAGCCTGAACTTCATGAAGCTTCCCAAACTCGCCCAAGACATCGCGATGGAGGTTGGCCTTGGCCCGGTCTGCAGAAATCCCTATCAGAGCATCATTATCCGGAGTATCGAGCTGGTTTTCGCCTTTGATGAGGCGCTCAGGATTATTGAGAACTATGAGCCACCTGATCCTCCGGCCGTCCCAACGCCACCTCGGGCCGGTGTCGGCCACGCCGCCACCGAGGCACCGCGTGGCATGCTTTATCACCGATATCAGCTCGCCGGCGATGGTTCGATCGAACAGGCGACCATCATTCCACCGACCTCGCAGAATCAGGCAACCATTGAGGATGATCTCACCACGTTCATTCCAAAGTGGCTCGACATGAACGATGTGGACCTGCGCTGGCGTTGTGAACAGACGGTGCGCAATTACGACCCCTGCATCTCCTGCGCCACACATTTTTTGAGATTGGACATTGATCGTGCCTGATGGTCGTGAGCTGATCCGATGACCAAAGCGCGCACGCTGATCATCGGTGTCGGCAATGCCGACTGCGGTGATGACGGGGCAGGTCTCGTCGTGGCTGAGCTGTTGCAGCGCCGCCTGAAGCATCGCGACGACATCGACGTGATGCAGCAATGGGGCGAGTCGACCGGTTTGGTGGATGCGATGATGGATCGGGACATGGTCTTGATCGTCGACGCCGCCTGCTCTGGCGTGGCCCCAGGTCGCTATAGGACGTTCGACGTTGGTGCGACTGCATTGCCGTCCGATCTTGCCGATACCTCCTCGCACGGCTTCGGTGTTCCCCAGGCAATTGAGATTGCCCGTGCTCTTGGTACGTTGCCGGGGCGGTGCCGCGTCTATGCGATTGAGGGGGCAATCTTCGAAACCGGAACGCCGCTCTCCGAGCCGGTACAGGCGTCCGTCAAGCTTGTTGCCGAAGAAATCCTCCAGCTTCTCGAGACGACCCATGCATGAAGCCTCCCTGATGACGGGGCTACTCAGCCAGATCAAGGCCATCGCCAAAGAGGAAGGTGCCAAGAAGGTCACTGGGGTCAAGGTCTGGTGTGGCGCGCTTTCCCACATGACGAAGGCCCACTTCGCCGAGCATTTCGAGCTGGCGGCAAAGGGAACGCTTGCCGAGCATGCGATGCTTGACGTCACCATCTCCGACGATCCTGCCGACGATCGCGCGCAGGATGTCGTCCTGGAGAGCATTGATGTTGCGGACTGAAGGATCCGCCGCGGGTTAGACCGAGATCGTTTTCGAACGCTGGCCTCGTACCATCGACGGTTCTCCGCAGGACACTGGCATTCGTCCGTTCGTGCATTGTCTCGCAGCCTGATCGGCTAGGTCGCAAACAGCCCTGGAGATGGGGTTATCGACATGCGACCTGAGGTTTTCGCCATCGTGAGCTTCCTCGATGAATTGTCGATTCAGTCTTATGACCGATGATCGATGTCAGCCCGACAGTGTCGCCAGCCAGGATGGCATCAGAGAACCGGCAAATCGGTGTCATCAACATTCCGAGAAGACCTGTCGAGCAGCGAACAACGCCTTAGATCGTTCAATCGCGGGGCGCGCGTCCGAGTTTCTTCTCCAGATCAAGCACGGCGAGTGTGGTTTCGATGACCGTATCCGCGGTCAGGCTCATGGACTCGATGCCGATGCGCACGAGATATTCGGCGATTTCCGGATAATCGGACGGTGCCTGACCGCAGATGCCGCAGTGGCGACCATTGCGCTTGGCGCCGTCGACGGCGAGCTTCAGCATTTCGAGAACGCCTGGATCGCGTTCGTCAAAGTCGAAGGCGACCATTTCTGAATCGCGATCAACGCCGAGCACCAGCTGGGTGAGATCATTCGAGCCGATAGAGAAACCGTCGAACAGCTTGGAGAAGGCGTCGACGAGGATGACATTATTGGGGATCTCGCACATCACGTAGATTTCAAGACCGTCTTCACCGCGCTTGAGACCATGTTGGGCCATCACGTCGAGGACGCGTTCAGCTTCCTCGATCCGCCGGCAAAACGGGATCATGAGCTTGAGGTTCTTCAGCCCCATAACGTCGCGCACGCGCCGCATGGCCTGGCATTCGAGCGCGAAGCCTGGCTCATAGGCGGGATGGGCATAGCGCGCAGCCCCGCGAAATCCGAGCATGGGATTGGCTTCCTCCGGCTCGAACCAACGCCCGCCGACGAGGGCGGCATATTCGTTGGTTTTGAAGTCGGACATGCGAACGATGACGGGTTTTGGATAGAACGCAGCGGCGATGGTGCCGACGCCTTCTGCGAGGGTCTCGATGAAATAGTCGCTGGGCGATGCGTAGTGCGTTGTCAAGCGCTCGATCTCAGCGCGTTCTGCTGGATCGCCGACCCTCTCGGGTTCTATCAGCGCCATCGGATGCACCTTGATCGCCTCGCTGATGATGAACTCCATGCGCGCGAGACCGACACCATCATTGGGGAGCTGGCAGGTCTGGAAGGCGAGATCAGGATTGCCGAGATTGATCATGATATGGGTCGAAGGTCGTTGGATCCTGCTCAGATCAGTTTGTCTCCGCTCGAATGGCAAAGCCTCGCCATAAACACGACCTATGTCGCCTTCGGCGCAGCTCACCGTCACTGCCTGACCGTCGCTCAGGGTCTCCGTCGCATGCTCGGCACCAACCACCGCTGGGATGCCGAGCTCGCGCGAAATAATCGCGGCATGGCAGGTGCGTCCGCCGCGATTGGTGACGATGGCGCTGGCGGTTTTCATGACCGGCTCCCAGTCCGGCGTGGTAATGTCGGCGACCAGCACCTCACCCGGCTGGACATCGCCGAGCTTGTGCACGTCCTTGATGACGCGCGCTTTGCCGCTGCCGATCTTGGTGCCGACGGCGCGTCCGCTCACAAGAACCTTGCCCTGTTTTTTGAGGTGGTAGCTTTCCAGGACGGCGGCGGAGCGCTGTGAGACGACGGTCTCCGGACGCGCTTGGACGATATAGAGCTCTCCATCAAGACCGTCTTTCGCCCATTCGATGTCCATCGGTCGGAAGGTGCCTGCGGCCTTGCTGTAGTGTTCTTCGATCAAGATCGCCTGTCCGGCGAGAGCCAGAACGTCATCATCCCCGATGCAATAGTGCTGACGGTCGGCTTTTGGTGTTGGGATGTTGGCGACGGGTTCGCGCGTATGGCCAGGCGCGTAAATCATTTTGACTTGTTTGTCGCCGAGATGGCGACGCAGAATGGCGCGGTAGCCGTCTTTGTAGGTTGGTTTGTGTACGTGAAATTCGTCGGGATCGACGGTGCCTTTGACCACATTCTCGCCGAGGCCGTAAGCGCCGGTTATGAAAACGGCATCCTTGAAACCGGTCTCGGTGTCGATGGAGAACATCACACCACTTGAGGCGAGATCGGAGCGCACCATCTTCATGACCCCTGCGGACAGGGCAACCTTGAAGTGATCGAAGCCTTGATCGGTGCGATAGGAGATGGCGCGATCTGTGAAGAGCGAAGCGTTGCATCGGCAAATGGCATCCAACAGCATCGTCTCACCCTGGATGTTCAAAAAGGTATCATGCTGTCCTGCAAAGCTGGCGGTCGGCAGATCTTCGGCCGTCGCTGAGCTGCGAACGGCCACGCTGAGATCGTCACCATACTCGCGTTGCAGTTTCTGATAGGCTTCCAGGATCTCGTCGGCTGCGGCGTCCGGCAGACCGGCCTTATAGACCAGCTCGCGCGCTTTGGTCCCGGCGGCTTGGAGCGCGCGCACATCATTCTTGTCGAGGTGATCCAGGAGCGCGTGCAACGCGCCCCAGGCATCGGCTTGGGTGAGGGCATCGCGAAAGGCATCGGCGGCAATCGCAAAACCGTTGGGGACGCGCAACCCAAGACCTGACAGTTCTCGATACATCTCACCAAGGGATGCGTTCTTGCCGCCGACAAGCGGGACGTCATCCAGGCTCAAATCCTCGAACCAGCGAACATAGCGTGCCGTCATGCTGCCCTCGTCTTTTTATTGATTAGCCGGAAGTGCCGCTATGCAACCATCCCGCTCCGCGGTTCTGGTTGATTGAGATCAAGGCCGCGTCTTTTTTGCAGCCTAGTGATGAGGGCAGGCCACTCGTTGGAAAGCGTGGTGATGCATGTCGCTCGTGCCACTCGATACCGATGATTTCGACGCCGTCCTGTTTGATTTGGACGGTGTGTTGACGGACAGTGCCGCACTGCATGCCCGCAGTTGGAAAGTGCTGTTCGACGCGTTCCTAAGAGACCGGCACGGCGACGACTTCCGCCCGTTTGATCCGGACGGCGATTACCGCGCCTATGTCGATGGCAAGCCAAGGCTGGATGGCATCAGGAGTTTTCTGGCGTCACGCTCAATCGATCTGGCGGAGGGGAACGAAGATGATCCGCCGTCAGCGTTAACGGTTCATGGTCTCGGTCGCCGAAAGAACGATGTGTTCCTCGACGCGCTGGCGAGAGAAGGGATCAAAACCTTTCCTGCGGCGATCGTCTTTTTAGAAGCCGTGCGCGACGCCGGTTTCAAGACGGCGTTGGTCTCTTCCAGCCGAAACGCCCGCGCGATCGTCGAGAAGGCCGGTCTGACGGCATGTTTCGATGGCTGGCTCGACGGGAACGATGTTGCAAAGACAGGTCTGGCCGGCAAGCCTGCGCCCGACATGTTCCTGACCGCAGCGCGCGCGCTCGGCGTCGAGCCTGGCCGTGCCGTCATTATCGAGGACGCAATCGCCGGCGTTGAGGCCGGCGTCCGCGGCAGTTTCGGTCTGGTGATCGGTGTTGACCGGACGCATCATCCAGAAGCGCTCAGTGAGGCCGGCGCCCATCTCGTGGTCGCCTGCCTTGCCGACGTGCCGCTTACCCGGCGCCAGATGCGGCCGATGGATGATCTTCCGTCCGCGATGGCGGCGATCGATGATATCAACAAACGCATTAAGGGTAAGCGGCTCGCCCTTTGCCTGGACTATGACGGCACGCTGACGCCAATTGTCGACCGGCCAGACTTGGCCTTGATGTCTGATCGCATGCGCCAGACGTTGGCGCGCCTCGCTGAGTGCGCCACGGTCGCCGTGATCAGCGGCCGCGACCTCAAGGATATCAGGCGTCTGGCGGCGCTCAAAAGCCTTTACTATGCCGGCAGTCATGGCTTCGAAATCGCTGGTCCCGATCAGGCCGGCATCGCATCGGAGCATGGCGCCGCGTATCTGCCGTTGCTGGACGAGGTGGAGCAAGCGCTTCGATCACGCCTTGCCAACATTGACGGGATTTTGGTTGAGCGAAAACGTCTGAGCGTTGCCGTGCACTACCGGTTGGTTGCCGAATCCGCGCGTGCCAACGTCAAGGAAATCACCGAAGAGGTCGTCGACGAACATCCAGGTCTTCGGCGTACGCTTGGTAAGATGGTTTATGACCTGCAGCCAAACATCGACTGGCACAAGGGCAAAGCGGTCGCGACGTTGCTGTCGACACTCGGCCTGGATGGCAACGACGCGTTTCCGCTCTACATCGGCGACGACGTGACCGATGAAGATGCGTTTCGCGAACTCCGGAACAAGGGCCTCGGCATTGTTGTTCGTGGCAGTCGCCGGCCGACCTTTGCGACGCTCGCTCTTAGCGATACTGACGAGGTCGAAACGTTTTTGAACGCACTTATACCATCGGCACCTGACACACCGCCGATTGCGGATACTGCCCCATGAGCGAATGGTCCCTGATCTTTGAGGGCTTCGATCCCGATCAAGAGAAGCTCCGCGAGGCGTTATGCGTGCTGGGCAACGGCTACATCGCGACGCGTGGCGCGGCACCGGAAAGTGCAGCCGGCGGCAGCCATTATCCCGGGACCTATCTCGCCGGCGGCTATAATCGCCTCACGACCGAGATCGCCGGTCGCATGATCGAGAACGAGGATCTGGTCAACCTGCCGAACTGGCTCCCGCTTGAAATCCGGATCGACGGTGCGGGCTGGTTCGACCTGCACAAAGTCGAGATCATCGATTACCGCCAGGAGCTGGATCTGAAGAATGGTGTCCTGCATCGCTGGGTTCATTGCCGTGATGCTAAGGGCCAGGAGACACGGATCGATCAGCGCCGTTTGGTGCATATGGCCGACCCGCATATGGTAGCGCTTGAGACCCGTGTTGAAGCGGTCAACTGGACGGGATGCATCGAAGTCCGCTCCAGCTTGGACGGCCGTGTCGTCAATAGCGGCGTCGATCGCTACCAGTCGCTCGCGAACAAACATCTCGAACCACTTGGCAGCGCGCACGAGAGCGACGACGTTATTTTGCTGGCCGCGCGCACCAGTCAGTCGCGTATCGAGATTGCGGCAGCAGCGCGGACCCATGCTTACTTGAATGGCCAACGCCTCGATGTTGGCCATGACGTCGATCATGGGAAGGACCTGATTGTCGACCACTTCGCCTACAACCTCAACATTGGTGATCGTCTCACCATTGAGAAGATCGCGGCGATCTATACCTCGCGAGATCTGGCGATTGCCAGCCCTGCACTAGCCGCAACGCAATCCGTGCGTAGAGCGCCCGAATTTGCCGGCCTCTTGGTGACCCACGCCAAAGCCTGGGACGAACTCTGGCGACAATTCGAGATCGACGTCGTCTATCATGATCATGAGCAGCGGGACATCGAAGCGCGGCGTATTCTTCGCCTGCACACCTTTCATCTTCTTCAGACCGCCTCGCCCCATGTGATCGAGTCTGACACAGGCATTCCCGCGCGCGGCCTCCATGGCGAGGCCTATCGTGGTCACATCTTTTGGGATGAATTGTTCATCTTCCCGGTGATCAATCTGCGCATCCCCGCGATCACGCGGGCGCTGTTGAAGTATCGCTATCGCCGGTTGGGGGAAGCCCGTCTCGCCAGTAAAGCAGCTGGATTCGAAGGCGCCATGTTCCCTTGGCAAAGCGGCAGCGATGGACGCGAGGAAACCCAGCAGGTTCACCTCAACCCAAAATCTGGCCGTTGGTTACCCGACAATTCACATCTGCAGCGTCATGTTAACGCGGCAGTCGCTTACAACGTTTGGCAGTATTATGAGGCCACCTGGGACCTCGAATTCATGGCGTATTATGGCGCCGAGATGTTGTTCGAGATCGCACGCTTCTGGGCGTCGGCCACTAGCTATGACGATCGGATGGACCGTTTTGAAATCAAAGGCGTGATGGGTCCCGACGAATATCACGATGCCTATCCCGACAGCGAGCAGCCCGGTCTGAGCAACAACACCTATACCAATGTCATGGCCGCCTGGTGCATCGGCCGGGCTCTCGACATCATTGAACGCCTGCCCTCGGATCGCTTCGATGAGCTCAGCCGGCGTCTCGCTCTTTCGGCCGACGAGACGGCGCACTGGAAGGAGATCGGCCGAAAACTCAAGATCGTCTTCCATGAGGACGGCGTGATCAGCCAATTTGAGGGTTATGAAGCGCTGAAGGAATTCGATTGGGAAGGCTATCGCAAAAGATATGGCGACATCCAACGCCTAGACCGTTTGCTCGAAGCCGAAGGCGATAGTCCCAATCGCTATAAGCTCTCCAAGCAAGCGGACGTGCTCATGCTGTTCTACCTGTTTTCGGCGGAAGAGCTGGAGACGCTTTTCAATCAACTCGGCTACGACTTCGATCCGGAGATGATTCCCGCGACGATCGACTACTATACAAAACGCACCTCACATGGCTCGACGCTCAGCCGAGTGGTGCATGGTTGGGTGCTTTACCGTTCGGACCGTGCTCATGCGTGGCGCTTGCTGCGCGAAGCCCTCTACAGCGATGTCGCTGACGTTCAGGGTGGTACGACGGCGGAAGGCGTTCATCTCGGCGCGATGGCCGGAACGGTGGACGCCATGCTGCGCGTCTTTACCGGCATAGAGACCCGAGGTGACGTTCTCTGGCTCAATCCTTTTTTGCCGACTGATCTCAAGGAGCTCCGTCTTCGCCTTCGCTATCGCGGCAACATGCTGAAGATCTCCATCGGTCACAAAACAGTTGTCATCGACGCTGCTGACTGTCCGGCCTTGCCGATCAAGATCGGATGCAACGAAATACTGTTCGAACTTAAGCCTGGAGAATCGAAGGAGATCGGTTTCTAGCGCATGGTCTTTCTTCGGAAGTTCGAGAATTTTCTCCATGAGCGGACGTCGCTTTCAGCGGCGCAAATTCAGCCTTGGCTGGTGTTGGGCGAGCAGGGCGGCCCGCCATGATACATGTCCGCTTCAAGGGTCTTTGCACCTGTGTTCAGAGTCTACCACAGCCGACAGGCCCACCGTCCGGCAAGCGATCTCCTTCGAGAAGACCAGTTGATTTCAATCAAGGTCATCCGTCAAAGCGATGTGAAGGATGGCGAAAGACCTGCTCGTCTTGCCGTCCATTGCAGCTAAGGGACCCCCATGAGCCCCACGTCGAACGACCTAACCACTCAGCCCGATCTCGGCAGGGAGGAGGGGACGGGGCCTTTCCGCGTTCGTCGTCCTGTCTATGTCGATCTTTTGCCGCCTTGCAACAATGCTTGCCCCGCCGGTGAGAACATCCAAGCTTGGCTTTCTGAGATAGAGGGTGGGCGCGATGAGGAGGCATGGCGCATCCTAACCGCGGACAATCCACTACCGGCCGTGCATGGTCGAGTCTGCTATCATCCCTGTGAGGACAATTGTAATCGCAAAGATGTGGACAGTGCTGTTAGCATTCATGCTATCGAGCGCTATCTCGGCGATTTGGCCCTAGAGCGTGGCTGGCAATTCGAGTGTCCGACTGAAGTAAGTGGCAAGCGGATTCTTGTGGTTGGGGCCGGGCCTTCCGGCCTTTCCGCTGCTTATCACCTGACCCGGCTCGGCCATGACGTTGAGATCCGGGATGCTGGCCCGCTTGCCGGGGGCATGATCCATTTCGGAATTCCCGCCTATCGCATGCCGCGCGATGTACTTGACGCGGAGATTGACCGCATCCGTCAATTCGGCGTGACCATCACGCTTAACCACAAAGTGGAGGATGTGGAAGCGGAGATGCGCGAGGGTCATTTCGATGCGACGTTCATCGCGGTCGGTGCTCACCTTTCCAAGCGCATCGAGATCCCGGCTCGGGATGCCGGCAAGATGTTGAATGCCGTTGATTTTCTCAAGGATGTCGAGCAGGGCCATGCGCCCAAGCTTGGCCGCCGGGTTGCGATCTATGGGGGCGGCAACACTGCGATGGACGCAGCACGGGTGGCCAAGCGGCTGGGGGCGTCCGACGCAATGATCATCTACCGTCGTGATCGCGCTCATATGCCAGCGCATGAGTTCGAGGCCGACGAAGCGATGGCGGAGGGGGTCAAGATCCACTGGCTTAGGACCATTAAATCGATCGATCAGACGGATGTGACGGTCGAGATTATGGCGATCGGCGAGGATGGTAAGCCCCAGCCAACCGGAGAATTCGAGACGCTCAAAGCGGACGATATGATCATGGCACTGGGGCAGGACACGGACACGGCCTTCCTGCAATCCGTGAGCGGCCTTCGATTTGAAAAGGACGGCACGGTGGCGGTCGACCAGACCATGATGACGGGGCATGAGGGGCTCTTCGCCGGTGGAGACATGGTGCCGTCCGAGCGCACGGTTACAGTCGCCGTCGGGCACGGCAAGAAGGCGGCCCGCCATATCGATGCCTATCTTCATGGCCGTGTCTATGAGCGTCCACCCAAGCATCCGATTGTTGGTTTCGACCGATTGCATGTTTGGTATCGCACCGATGCGCGGCAGCAAGAACAGCTGCATACTGACCCAATGGAGCGTCTCGCTGGTTTCGAAGAAGTCGTCGGTGGTCTTGAGGCGAATGCTGCTCGGTTTGAGGCAGCGCGCTGTCTATCCTGTGGCAATTGCTATGAGTGTGACGGCTGCTACGGCGCGTGCCCGGAAGATGCCATCATCAAGCTCGGTGTCGGTAAACGCTATCGCTATGACTACGATCGTTGCACCGGTTGCGCCGTCTGTTTTGACCAATGTCCCTGTCACGCCATCGACATGATTGCTGAGCCGGTTATGGCCCGACAACCCTCGGAA
This sequence comes from Geminicoccaceae bacterium, assembly GCA_028285265.1. Taxonomy (GTDB): domain Bacteria; phylum Pseudomonadota; class Alphaproteobacteria; order Geminicoccales; family Geminicoccaceae; genus JANQPX01. Next base: position 75,013 of record JANQPX010000034.1, on the reverse strand, counting down.
GCCGAGGAGGAACCGGCATGACCACAGCGGCTGCAGACATGGTCACAATGGAGGGCAACGAAGCCTGCGCTCATGTCGCCTATCGGGTCAATGAAGTCTGCGGGATTTACCCGATTACGCCGAGCTCGCCCATGGCTGAACTCGCGGACCAATGGGCGTCCGAGGGTCTCCAGAATATCTGGGGCACGGTTCCTGATGTGGTCGAGATGCAGAGCGAGGCGGGTGCCGCCGGCACGGTGCATGGTGCTCTGCAAGGCGGTGCGCTGACCACGACCTTCACGGCGTCCCAAGGCCTGCTCTTGATGATCCCGAACATGTACAAGATCGCGGGCGAGCTCACGCCCGCGGTGTTTCATGTCGCGGCTCGCTCGTTGGCCGCACAAGGTCTATCGATTTTCGGCGATCATCAGGACGTTATGGCTGTGCGCCAGACCGGCTTTGCTCTTCTGGCGTCCGCGTCGGTTCAAGAAGCCCATGACATGGCGCTCATCGCACAGGCATCGACGCTCGCGGCGCGCGTGCCTTTTGTGCATTTCTTCGACGGGTTTCGCACGTCCCATGAGATCAACAAGATCGCCTTGCTGTCCGACGATCAGATCCGTGCGATGGTCGACGATGAGCAGGTCCTCGCCCATCGTCGTCGCGCGCTCAATCCTGACAACCCCGTCATCCGGGGCACAGCACAAAATCCCGATGTTTACTTCCAGGCGCGCGAGACGGTGAACCCCTACTATGACGCCGTTCCCGGCATCGTTGAACATGCCATGGCGTCCTTTGCTGGGCTTACCGGACGCTACTACGATCTCGTCGACTATGTCGGCCATCCCGAGGCCGAGCGGGTCATCGTGATCATGGGATCTGGTGCTGAAACCGCGGCTCAAACCGCCCGCTATCTCTGCGATCGGGGTGAGAGCGTTGGTGTGCTTCAGGTGAGGCTCTATCGACCGTTTCCGGTGGGTGCCTTCATCGAGGCCCTGCCTGTCCATGCCGAATCGATCGCTGTGCTCGATCGCACCAAGGAGCCGGGTGCAGCAGGCGATCCGCTTCTCTTGGATGTCGTCACGACCCTGTACGACATGCCGGGAGATCAGGATCTGCCTATCGTCATCGGCGGGCGCTATGGGCTTTCGTCCAAGGAATTCACGCCAGCGATGGTCAAGGGGATCTTCGACGAACTGGGCAAGCGACAGCCGAAGCGCCGCTTTACCATCGGCATCAACGATGATGTCGGCCATACCAGCCTTGCCTACGATAGCGACTTCGATATCGAGGGTGCTGGCGTAACGCGCGCCATGTTTTTTGGATTGGGGGCCGACGGTACGGTTGGTGCGAATAAGAACTCGATTAAAATACTAGGTGAGGATTCATCGATCCATGCCCAGGCTTACTTTGTCTACGACTCGAAAAAGTCGGGGTCGCGCACAGTGTCCCATTTGCGTTTTGGGCCCGAGCCGATCAAAAGCCCCTACCTTATTCCGCATGCCAATTTCATCGGTTGCCATCAGTTCCAGTTTCTGCATGAGATCGATGTGCTCGGACACGCCGCTGACGGCGCCTTGCTCCTGCTCAACACGAGCCACAGTCCCGATGATGTTTGGTCGCGGCTTCCCCAGGAAGTGCAGCGCGCGATCGTCGACAAAAATATCCGCCTCTTCGTGATCGATGCCGCCAAGGTTGCGAGCAATGTCGGCATGCGCGGGCGGATCAACACGGTGATGCAAACCTGCTTCTTTGCGATATCCGGTGTGATGGACCATAACCGTGCGATCGAGAAGATCAAGGCAGCGATCGAAAAGACGTATGGTAAGAAAGGCGCTGATGTCATCAGACGCAATTACGAGGCGGTCGACCAAGCGCTTGCCCATCTCCACGAGGTGAATCTGCCGGCCGAGGTGACCAGCACGATCGAGCTGGCTCCCGCTGTCGCGGATACGGCGCCAGCCTTCGTTCGTGATGTCACAGCGACGATGATGGCTGGACGCGGCGATGAGTTGCCGGTGAGTGCGCTGCCCGTGGATGGTACATTTCCTACAGGTACGGCGGCCTTTGAAAAGCGCAATGTCTCAGATACGGTCCCGGCTTGGGAACCTGATATCTGCATTCAGTGCGGCAATTGCAGCTTTGTTTGTCCCCATGGTGTGATCCGCTCAAAATTCTTCAACGAGCATGCGCTCGACAGGGCGCCGCGGCACTTCCGTTCAGCGCCGATCAACGCTCGAGGCTTTCCGGAAACGCGTTACACGCTTCAGATTTATGCCGAAGACTGCACCGGATGCTCGCTCTGTGTCGAGGCGTGCCCTGTGCAGGATAAGGAGCGTCCGGGACAGCGCGCCATCAACATGGCCACAAAGGCGCCGATGTTGAAGAAAGCGAAAGAGGATGTCGCCTTTTTCGAGACGCTTCCGATTAACGACCGATCAACGGTGAGCTTTTCGACTGTCCGCGGCGTGCAGTTTCTCGAGCCGCTGTTCGAGTTTTCGGGCGCTTGCAGTGGCTGTGGTGAGACGCCTTACGTCAAGCTGGTCTCGCAGCTTTTTGGTGACCGCCTTTTGGTTGCCAATGCGACCGGCTGCTCATCCATCTATGGCGGTAACCTGCCGACCACGCCTTGGACCAAGAATGTGGAGGGGCGCGGTCCCGCCTGGTCGAACTCGCTCTTCGAGGATAACGCTGAATTTGGTCTCGGTATGCGCCTTGCCGCGGACAAGCATCACGATATCGCCTGTCAGCTCCTTCGGCGTCTGGCCAACGACGTCGGTGATGATCTGGTCGAAGATATCCTGACCGCAGATCAGCGGATTGAGTCTGAGATCCGCGCCCAGCGCGCAAGGGTTGCGACCTTGCGAGACAGGCTCGCGGCGCTGGCCGAGCGCGATAACCGCGACGCTCGTCATTTGCTCTCAGTCGCCGATCATCTCGTGCGCCGTTCCGTTTGGTTGATGGGCGGCGATGGCTGGGCTTACGACATTGGTGCGGCCGGGCTGGATCATGTCCTGTCGACTGGTCGAGATGTCAACGTGCTGGTGATGGACACCGAGGTCTACTCCAATACGGGCGGCCAGATGTCCAAGGCGACGCCGCTCGCTGCCGTCGCCAAGTTCGCCAATGCGGGTAAGCATGTGGGGAAGAAGGACTTAGCACTCCAGGCGATTTCGTATGGCAATGTCTATGTCGCGCGCGTTGCCATGGGTGCCAATCCCCAACAAACACTCCAAGCGCTACGCGAGGCAGAGGCCTATCCGGGCCCGTCCCTGATCCTTGCCTATAGCCATTGCATCGCGCACGGAATCGATATGAGAAAAGGCCTTGCTCAGCAGAACTTGGCTGTCCATAGCGGCTACTGGCCGCTCATCCGCTACAATCCAGAGATCCGCAGGAGCGATGGCAATCCTTTCGTCCTCGACAGTCTTCGACCTAGTCGGGCGTTCAAAGACTATGCCGGGAATGAGCTTCGTTATCGCGTATTGCAGCGTACCAATCCCGAGGAAGCCGATCAGCTTATGGCACGTGCTGAGGCCTATATTCGCCGGAAATGGGATCTGTACGAAGTGATGGCGACATCTGGCGAACACCCTGCGCTCGCCGCCGAATGAATGGATGAATGAAGAGAGGTCTGCTGTTATGAAGCTGGACACCACCTATCTCGGTCTTCCCCTGAAGCACCCGATTGTCGCCTCGGCCGGGCCGATCTCCCAAACACTCGACGGTATCAGGCAGCTCGAAGACGGTAACGCCGCAGCGATCGTCCTGTCCTCACTCTTTGAGGAGCAGATCAGGTCTGAGAATGAGCTCGCCGAGCAGCGCCTGAGTGCCGGTACCGATAGCTTTGGCGAGTCGCTCAGTTATTTCCCCGACGTCGCCGAGCGCGCCGCTGGACCGGAGGACTATCTGAACCTTGTTCGAAACGCTGTCGAGGTCACGGATGTGCCCATTATCGCCAGCCTGAACGGTATGACCAATGAAGGCTGGGTCGACTATGCGCGACTTCTGCAGGATGCTGGAGCTGATGCTCTTGAATTGAATGTTTACTACATCCCTGCTGATGTCGACACCATGGGGGCGGACGTCGAACAGCGCTATGTCGAGGTTCTCGATGCTGTCAAAGCTGAAGTGACAATTCCGGTCGCGATCAAGCTCGGTCCCTACTTTTCAGCCTTCGGCTCGATGGCCCGCATCTTGGTTGATGCTGGCGCGGACGGACTTGTCCTCTTTAACCGCTTCTACCAACCGGACATTGATCTCGATACATTGAGTATTACCCCCAGTCTTGATCTCAGCGAGCCCAATGAAATCCGCCTGCCGCTACTTTGGATCGGTGTGCTTGCTGGTCGAGTTGACGCTTCGATCGCTGCGACAAGTGGCGTGCGCACATCTGAGCAGGTGATCAAGTATCTCCTGGCCGGTGCCGATGTCGTGATGACGACGTCATCGCTCCTGCGTAACGGCCCACGTCACATGGCGGACTTGGTGCGGGGTCTTGCTCAATGGATGGTCGATAAGGGCTATGATGATGTCGGGCAGCTGCGTGGTGCGATGAGCCAACGGCAGGTTCAAGACCCTGCTGCGTTTGAACGCGCCAACTACATCAAGGTGCTACAGAGCTATTAGCCCATCCGCTGACATCCTCGGCTCGGACGTCCGGTGGCACGCCGTCAAACGGATCTGCCGTTGACGACAAGCCATGCACTGAAGCCACCAGCGAGCGACGCCACATTGGTGTAGCCCATGTCATGGAGTGTCTTACCGGCGAGCGCCGATCGGCCACCGGTTCCGCAATAAAGGATGAGCGGACGGTCGGACGCCAGTTCTTTGTTAAAGACGGGGCTTTCCGGATCAGCGTGAAACTCGAGAAGGCCACGCGGCAGATGAATCGAGTTCGGGATATGACCGTTGCGCTCCCGCTCGACCGTCTCTCTGACGTCCAGCAGCAAAGCGCTGGCTTCTTCGAGATGGTAGGGTAGATCCTGCACCGACACGGTCTCGATGACGGCATTCGCTTCGGCTAACATAACCTTGAAACCACGTTTCGCCATGTCGTTCTGTCCACGCTCGTTCGTCGCAATAGGGTAGGCTCTCGTTCACCGACGTTATGTGACCTGTTCTAGATCCACAGGACCGCTCAACCCTTGATTTGAGTCAAAGGCGTCGCCGTTGGGGTGTGAGAGGCTTGGTCCATCGGGCGAAAGAGCCAACGGCATCGCAACGATGCTGACGAGATACCGCGCAGACGAGGTTTCGTATCGATGTACCATCCGCCACCCAGTCTCAAAATTGCGATGACCCCGTTTCCTTATGCCATCGGCGTCGATGCAACACTGGCGGAAGCCGGACAATTGATGACGGAACATAATGTCCATCATCTTCCGGTGACCGGTGACGATCATGCGATCGCCGGCATTCTTTCCGGCCAGGATTTGATGGCGGTCACCAAGGGAAAGAGGCAGGGACGAGGGCTTAAGGTAAGAGATGTGTGTGTCGCCGACGTCTATATCGTCGACCTCGATGAGCCGATCGACAATGTTGTTCTGACCATGGCCGAACGGCATATCGGCTCGGCTGTCGTGACAAGGCAGGGCAAGCTTGCTGGTATTTTCACCTGGATCGACGCTTGTCGCTGCTTCGGTGATTATCTCCGCGGCGAGAGACCGCCGGTCGATGGTGATGACGCAGCGTGATGCACATCGTTCCCCTCAACTGAAGTCGACCTTGAAGATTAAGTTCAGTTCTTTGAGCCTTGTTTGCTGCACTCCGTCGATGGACAGGTTCATTGGAGTGCCAACAGTCATCGAGAAGGCTGGAGCCGAATCATAAGCAGCGTCTGCGATCAGCTGCTCCAGATAAAGACGACTGGACCTTTCGAATTGCTCGTCTGGTGTGGTCAAGGACGATTTTCGAGTCCGAGAACCATATCGCTGCGCAAGCTGCAGGTTAATGCGCGTGGTTTTTTCATCCGCCAATGCCGATGGGCTTTTTCAATGTGATAGCTGGAAATTAATCCCCGCCTGGCATCCTCTTCGCAATAAATTCAATAACGCATGTAGGGCACCATGGCGGCACGAGAGGTTGGATTCCGCCAAAACCGCCCATCCGCTCCCATTTCCAAGACAATGCTGGGTAAGTCGCGAACGGCAACCACAATTCTATCGGTTCTTGTTGGCGCCGCCTTCCTTATGCGACCGATCGGCCTTTTCGAACGAACGACCGCCTACATCTGCAAGGCCTTCGGGTTGGGCATTGTCGCAATCATCGGGTTGGCATTACTTTCCGTCGCCGCCCTGTCTTTCTGGATGCTTGCAATGATTCCCGGCGTATTGATCGTGTTCTTCGTTGTCTTGATGCTGATCATCCTCGCCATGGAATTTTCAGTTTGGCAAGCGTTGTAGCGCATCCACGAAACAGTCAGCGGACTAATAGAACACAAAGGTGATCTGCGACCGATTTAGGTCAGAACCCGAGCCGCGCGCGCCGGGGGATCAAACATGGCGTCGCAGGCTCGGGTTTAGGCGCTCTTTTGGACATGTAATGGAACGTTTTTGCTTCCGAGAAGTTCTGATTATTGAGGATCTTTTAGAGCTTTCGACGCTAATGCGATCGAATTACAGGTTTGATCACTATTCGGATCAAGGCGCCTACTGACGCTGGAGGTCTCTCGACACGGTGATCCGGTTCCCTCTGGAATGGGTGGCTTGGTTTGTCAGGTTCTCTCAAAAACGTTCAATTGGTGATGGTTTTCGTTATCGTGACCAAGTTATCGAACGTGCTGCATACAAATTGCGTCGTTAAAGATATGGAATCAAAAGAGATCTTGAGAATAGCTGACGCAGAGGGGAGGGGGTACGACCCCGTTCGGGCCGACATAGACTTAACGTCAGACCTGAACGGACGATCAACATAGTCTCCAGCAGTAGGCCTCATTCCCCCTTACCGGTGGGCAGAGAACATTTGCAAAAGGCAGACAAGGGACTTCGATGTGTCCGGTCTTGAACACCCTTATCAAGAACTGAGATACACCCAAGCACGTCTCGTTCTTGCCAAAGGGATGCTCGCCCGTGTCGCAACGCTGGCGTATCGTCCAGTAAGTCTTCGTTCTTTCTTCGGAATCGAGATCGCTATCTCGACCTCTCGTTATGCCTGATGCCCCGTTCACTTCGCGAGCCATCATAGCCAGACACTCTGGCTTTGCGGGATCACGCGCCAACATGTCTAAGATCATGTTGCCAAGACTGTATGAGCGACCAAATTATGGTGATCAAGACGAGTGCAATTTCTCAGATCTGACTGTCGTTGCATGAATTGGCAGACCCATCCCCGACTGGCTCCTCTTTTGACTGCGAAGCCCCCTACTGCAAGCGATGTCGCTGCATTTTTATCTTCGACCAGGTTTCCGCTCGTCGATCCAGGCCTTTGTATCTTCGCCTGGCAGGGAGAATCCGATCGGGTGGATCTGTTGCGCTGGATCGAGAGTGGTATCGAGCGCACACCATTCCACCATATTCGAGGTACCGACCTTTGGCTCCTTCAGCTCCCCGTGAACAATGATGGGCGATTTGAATACAAGCTCGCGATCATCAAAGATGGCAGTGAGGATTGGATCACTGATCCGCTGAACCCTGATCGCGCGACCGATCCCTTTGGCGAGAATTCAGTCTGCCGCACGCACGGTTATGCTCAACCAGACTGGAGTTTGCCAAAAGGTGCCCCGCCTGGCCACATAGAAACTCTTATCGTCGAGAGCCGGGCGTTCGGTGAAATCCGAGAAGAGCAGCTCTATCTGCCCGCAGGGTATGATGTGAGTAAAACCTATCCACTCATTATCATTCACGATGGCGATGATTTCGTCGCCCATGGTGACCTGGTCAATTCGTTGGACAATCTGATCGATGCCCAGGACATCCCACCAGTTATTGTTGCTCTGGTGCAGAGCCGTGATCGTCTTGGGGAATATGCCGGTGGGCGACGTCACGCGCGTTATCTCGTCCAGGAGCTGCTGCCGGTGCTTTCCGACCGATATGAGCTCTCCAAAGAGCCAGCAGACCGCGTTCTGCTCGGCGCTAGCCTGGGAGCGGTCGCATCTCTTGCGACGGCCTTTCGCTATCCCGGCGTTTTCGGTGGACTGGTTTTACAGTCAGGTTCCTTCATTCTCGACAGACGAAAGCTCGACGATCGACCTCACCCTGTGTTCCACCGGATTGCGCGCTTGGTCTTGGCGCTGAAGCGGGCCCCTAATCTTGCCGATACGCGCGCCTTCGTCTCCACAGGTGAACTTGAAGGGCTGGCTGACGAGAATCGTGCACTCGCAAGCTTCTTGCACGAACGCGGAGTAGATGTTCTGTTCAAAAGTGCTTGGGATGGCCATCACTGGCAGAATTGGCGCGATCAATTGCGCGACGGCCTTCGGTGGGTTTTTCGTCCCGAGGTGACAAGAACCAAAGCTGACTAAGCGCTGTCAGACTGGAACGGCGCTTTCGGGGAGGGCCCATGGGTGCGCGTACCGCAACAATTGGTCTGTCACTTGGTGCCGACATCTGCTGGCCGATCTGCTACGAAACGTTGTTGGAACAGCTTGACCTCGACCTCAATCTGGAAAGCGATCGAGTTAAGGTCGCCTGTGAGCGAGTCACCATTGAGCCTTTCAGCCTCCGCCAGCCCGTCAAGTATGATGTTGTTATTGATCGGTTAACCCACTGGTATTCGACCAGCCGAGAATGGATCAAGAAGGCGATCCTGCTCGATGACCTCTATGTCTACAACAATCCATGGTCGCTCCAGTCCAACGAGAAGCACACCTCCTACGCCGCGATGATGGCCCTCGGTCTTCCGGTGCCCGACACTTGGATGTTGCCACCCAAGGCCTACGATCTGACTGATGATCTTGAGGTCACGCTGAAACGCTACGCGCGTTTGTTTTCGCTGGACGACATCGGTGACAAGATTGGCTACCCGTTTTTTATGAAGCCCTACCATGGCGGTGGTTGGAAGGGCGTGTCGAAAATCGGCAGTGCGGCCGACCTGCACAAAGCCTATGACGCAAGCGGCACCGAGATCATGAATCTACAGGCCGCGATTCTGCCTCACGACTGGTTTGTGCGCACGATAGGCCTTGGCCCACAAATCCGGCAGGTCAATTACGACCCCTCGGCGCCACTCCATGATCGTTATCGCCTGGACATCGACTTCTTGTCAGAGGATGACCAGTCCCTTCTTGAGGACATGGCGCTCACCATCAACGCTTTTTTTGGCTGGGACTTCAATTCCTGCGAGGCCCTTCGTCGTGATGGCGTTTGGCACCCCATCGACTTTGCTAACGCTTGCCCTGATAGCCAGATTACCTCCCTTCACTACCACTTCCCTTGGCTCATCAAAGCCAACCTACGTTGGTCGATCTTCTGTGCCGCTACCAAGCGTAAGATGCGGCGCAATATGGACTGGGCACCGTTCTACGCGGTCGTGGAGCAGGACATGCCTTATCGTGAACGGCTTCGTGCCTATGCAATGATTGCCCGTGAACGCTTCGAGACGGAGCGGTTTCACGATTTCTGCCATACTCATCTCGGACATCTCGACGAACTTGCCTACAACTTCTTCGGCAGTGATCGCATGAGGGACGCCATCCGCCAGAAGGTGACGACCCTCTTTCCAGACCATGAGATCGATGAGTTTACCGAACTTTTTTGGTCTCGCGTCCAGCGTTGGCGTCAACAAGAAGGTGCGACATGCCTATCTTCTTGAGGTCGCTAAGCGTGACGATAGGTGGCCCAACTTGGCTGCGGTTGAGGCATCGATGATCGGGCCGAAGAAGGCATCTCAATGGTATTCAGCGCGGCTGGAGACCGATGTCACGCTCGTCCGCTGGGGCCACTATGGTCAGCCGGTCCTTCTCTTCCCGACCGCGGGGGGTGATGCTGAGGAAGTCGAGCGGATGCTTTTGATCGCGGCACTTGGCGAGCTCATTGAGGCGGGCCGGATTAAGGTCTATTCCTGTGATAGTGTTGCCGGCAAAGCGCTGGTGGAAATGACGGCATCGCTCGAGCATCGCTGGTGGCTGTTGAAGCAGTTCGGTGTGTATGTCGCTGAGGAAGCTGTGCCGGCGATCCACGCCGACTGTGGTGGCCGGCCGATCGATGTGATCGCCGCGGGTGCCTCAATCGGCGCGTTCAATGCGGTCTCTTTACTCTGTCGTTACCCCGGACTGTTTCGTGCCGCAGTTGGCATGAGTGGCAGCTACGACCTTGAGCGCATGTTCGGCGCGGCAGGAAACGACGACTATTACGTCGCAGCGCCCATCTGCTTTCTCCCGAACCTTGGTCCAGGTCCGGAGCTAGATCGCCTGACGAGTCGCTTTGTCCTTCTCACCTTTGGCCAAGGACGCTGGGAAAACCCCGACGACTCTTGGAAACTTGCCGATCAGCTCGGTGCTAAGGGTATCCCTAACCGAGTCGACGCCTGGGGTGCAGAGTACGATCATGACTGGCCTACCTGGCGTGACATGCTGCCGAGCTATCTCGATGAAATCCTGCGACGATAGCGATGACAAAGCGAGAAACGCTCATGAACGACCATGAACCGCCGTTTACGATAGGCATCGAAGAGGAATATCTATTGGTCGATCCGGCCACAGGTGATCTTGCTTCGGATCCACCGGCGTCGATCCTTGAGGAATGCGAAAATCGCCTGGGCGAGCGTGTGAAGCCAGAGTTTTTGCGTGCGCAAATCGAAGTTGGCACCAAGGTCTGCAGCTCGATCGCCGAAGCGAGGAAGGAGCTGGGTGGACTGCGCCGCTGCATCAGCGAGGTTGCTGCCGATCACGGGCTCGCGGTGATTGCAGCTTCCAGTCACCCGATGGCGGATTGGGATGACCAAAAGCGCACGGAAAAGGAACGCTACGATATCCTCGTCCAGGACATGCAAACGATCGCGCGACGCCTTTTGATCTGCGGCATGCACGTCCACATCGGCATCGATGATGACGATCTGCGTATCGATCTGATGAACCAGGTCACATACTTCTTGCCGCACCTCCTGGCGTTAAGCACATCGTCGCCGTTTTGGCAGGGGCAGAACACCGGTCTTAGGTCCTATCGCATGGCTGTCTGGAAGGAGTTGCCGAGGACCGGCTTGCCGCCCAGTTTCCGGAGCTTTGGCGAATACCAGCGTACGGTCGGCACGCTTATCGAGACCGGCGTCATCGACGACACGTCGAAGATCTGGTGGGACGTCCGTCCGAGTGCACAGTTTCCAACGCTCGAATTGCGGATGACCGACATCTGCACGCGCCTTGAGGACACGATTTGTCTTGCAGCACTCTTCCGCTGCCTCCTACGCATGCTCTGGCGCCTACACCAAGACAACCAGCGCTGGCGCGGCTATGATCGGTTCATGGTCGCAGAAAATGTCTGGCGCGCTCAGCGATATGGCATCGACGAGGGCCTCATCGACTTCGGCAAGCGGCGGATCGTGCCCTATGCGACGTTATTCGAGGAAGTCCTAAAGCTGATCAGAGAGGACGCCGAGCATTTTGATTGCGTCTCGGAGGTTGAACATGGGCGGACGATCATCAAACGCGGCACCAGTGCGCATCGACAGCTTGCCCATTGGAATGACAGCAAGGGTGCCGGCAAGGACGAGCGTGTGGCGCTTCGCAGCGTCGTCGACCTCCTGATAAAGGAAACGGCCTCGGGCCTTTGACTCGTCATGATAGAGGATTGGCAGATCGAAGGGGATAACGTTCGTCCACCTACTCCGATCGTGGCCATCTTGCTCGCTCGACGATCAGCCGCAAACCGACAGCTGCGAGGGCAGTCCCGTCTTGTTTTGGTTCGAGCTCATATCTCGCCGGTCTGTCGGATTCTAGACGCCGACGAAATCGTTGGCGACGTCATTCCAAAGATCGAAAGCGTCGTTTCTAGCGTGACGATAACTGGCTATGGAGAGGTGATGGCGGTGCGGACGAAACAGCGTGTTGATCTGGTCATGCGCAAAACCCTTGCGCAAGACGCGGTGATTTGAAGCGCTGCATCACCCGTTCTCGGTGTCGCCTAGCTTTATGTAAGGCCGGCGTCGTCAACTTGAGGGATGTTGCATGCTCCGATCGTCTTTATGGCTCATGACGACGAAAGAGATCGAAGATCTTGCTCTCATTGAGATCGTCCCAGCCACGTTCTTTGAGCTTATCTAGAGCTGCAAGCGCTGCTGTAGCAAAGGGGACATTGATGCCGGCCTGCTGGGCGAGGGCCAAGCCATAGGCGGTGTCCTTTCGTCGGAGGCTCACCGGAAATGTCAGATCCCGATCATGGTGATCATCAGCCATGCGTCGAAGATTGTCGGTCGCGAGCCGACTTGCCGCCGGGTCCTTGGCCAAGGCTTGAATGACACGATCGAGATCCAGGCCTAAGCCTTCAGCGACTGCAAGGGATTCAGCAACGCCGACGAGTTGTACCGATGCCAGCAGGTTTGCGGTGAGCTTGTACGCGGTGCCGCTTCCAGTAGGGCCGAGATGGAAGATGACTTCTGCGATATCGTTGAGCAGCGGACTCGCTATCTCCAAGTCATCGGCTGCTGCGCCGACATTGAGCACGAGAGCTCCAGCAACGGTGGCATCGGGCATGCCTGTCACGGTGCAGTCAATCGGCCGCAGCCCGTGTTGCTGCATCTCCTTCGCCCACGCCATGACCCAGCCATAGCTGAGCGTTGAGCATTCGAGCGCGAGCGCACGATCTCCAAGATCGGCGGCGAGGACACCGTCGTCACCCAGCCAAACAGCACGCGAAACGTGATCGTCGCGAACGACGGCAAGGATGGCTTCGGCGTCGGTACAGGCATCGCGTGGGTTGGAGGCATGTACAGCGCCCATAGTACTCAAGGCATCAGCTGATCCGGCGGCCGGATCGTAGACGGAGACCTCATGCCCGGCGCTAAGCAATCTCGTTGCTATGCCAAGGCCCATTTGGCCCAATCCGATACAGGCGACAACTGTCATCAAAGACCTCCCGTCAGGACAAAGATCGTGCCGGACTCCGATGAGCGACACGCCGCCCAGCTCGAGCGAGACTAACCGGGAGAAAGGGCGGGCGTGATGATGCAGATCAATGACCCGACGACCTCCGGACGCAGAAAACAATCCTGACCTTAGGCTACGAGAATTCAGGACCCCTAGGGAGGATGGGGCAGCGACGTTCATGTTGCCGAATCCGGCACCTCGAATCTTGTGTCAATATTCAACTTGAAATTGATGTTTTTTACACTTAACGATCGTATCGATGTGTGTCTCGAAGTGGAGCAGGGTCACGCAGTTCAACAAGACCAATGCCTAGAAAGTCAGATGCCATGTTGAGTATCTTGGATGTTGCCAAGCGCTTTCCTCCATTCACGTTTAGGCCGGCTAGGGTCGACCGATCAGCCGTGGTCGTGTTGTGAGAGTCGTGCTGGCCGCTGAAGAGGCGGCAGGTGTGAAGGCCTTGCGTTTGATTGCTGAGCGGGAAGGGGTTGAGCTTGTCGCCGTGCTCAGCAGTGCAGCGAGTGGCACGCAGCGCGGCGTAGTTGTCGCCGATGTTGCGACCACGTTGGGTTCTATTTTGTTGCCTGCCAAGCAGGTTCGTGACCCCGCCTTTGCCACGTGGTTACAAGACGAGTGCGTCGACATGCTGATCAACGTGCACTCGCTCCACATCGTCCATGAGGACGTGGTCAGAGCCCCGCGTATCGGCAGCTTCAATCTCCACCCAGGGCCACTACCGGGCTATGCGGGATTGAATGCGCCGAGCTGGGCCATCTTCAACGGCGAAGAACGCCATGCAGTGACCCTGCATTGGATGACGGGTGGCGTTGATACCGGACCTATTGCCTTTGATGCCTGGTTCGATCTTGATCAAAGAGCGACCGGCCTTAGCTGCAGCATGCAATGTACGCGTCTCGGTGTGCCACTTGTCAGTTACTTGATGACGGCCGCCCTGGAAGACCAGGCCGCGATTCCGTCTCGGCCGCAGGGTGATGGGAAGCGCGTTCTCTACAAAAGGGGCGACGTCCCCTTTGGTGGCATCATCGACTGGGGCCAACCGGCGATGCGGCTCGATGCGTTTATCAGGGCTGCCGATTACCATCCCATGCCGTCACCCTGGGGCCATCCCAAGACAACGTTGAGCGGTCGTTCGTTGCATGTCGTTAAGGCGGAAAGGACGGGGCGATGTTGCCATGAGGCACCTGGCACGCTGGCGCGTGGCGAGGCGGGGGCTCTCGAGGTGGCGACGGGTGATGAATGGCTGCTGATCAAGCGAATCCTGGAAGGCGGCGTTATTCTGTCGCCAGAGGATCTTCTTCGCGCTGGTGGGTGCTTCGACTCGCTCGGAACGCATGCAGCTTGATTGGGCCTGATGGTAGCGTTCGTGTCTGTATCCAGTGCTCTGGCTCGGCGAAAGCGTTCAGGTGAATGATACGAGTCTTAGGATCCCATCATGCCGCATGCAGCACCGTTTCTGACAGATAGGGGTAGGGCATCAGTCCCTCAACGCCACGCATGCCGCTCGCCAGGATGTCGCCGTCGAGATCAGAGCGATCGTTCGACCACCAATAGACGGGCCACGAGCTCATCCTCATGAAACCAACATCGTCGAGTGCGCTCAAGACGATGTCGCTGCTGAAGCGCGCATCGATCCAATGGGCACCACGTTCAGCAAGCTGATGCGAGGTCGCGCTGGCAAGCCAGGCATAGGTTTCGCGATCGTGCCTTTTGGATTGGAGATGAAGCAGTTTTGCGCCGCGATAGGGACCTTCTTGGTAGAGGCGACTTAGGGACAAGCCGACCGGCTCGTCGCCGATCCTGAACAACAACCAGAGAAACTCGCCCTCACCATCGGGCGCTTGACGCAGCCATTCGACGTCCCGTTCATCGGCCAGAGCACAAAGGGCAAAGGCGTCATTCGGGGGGGCGGTGTCGGGCCATGCCTCGGTTGTTTGGATTTCGGAGAAGGACGCGGCTTGCTCGGGCGACGAGATCCGGCTCGGTTTGCGGAAGCGAAAGGGTAACAGGCGCCCTGTGAATGTGGGTACGGCACCAAGTTCTCGGTTAAGCCGCTGCGCCGCACTCTTGACGATCGCTCCTGCTCCGATCGGGAAGACGCATTGCTGCAGGTCGCCCACGGTTCGCCATTTTAGACCAGTGAGCAAAGTATTGTTGGCTTCTGACGAAGTTGTGGTGATGATCGGCTCCGGCCTCTTCATCATGGATTGTAGCACGCGTAGGCCCACAAATGGCCGGTAGTTCGGCAGGCATATCCAGTCGCATGTCTCCCGAACCCGAACAGGTTGACCGGCTAGGAAGTAAGGTCGGATAAAGGAGTCGATAAGCGCGACACAGTCATCGCCATCGAACGCGGCAACCGCGTCCCATTCAGGCCGTTCCAAGACCCGCCATTGCAAAAAGCGGTCAGCAACATCGTTAGTCCAATTACGCTCCCAGTAGCGTAGCAGCAGCTTCCGGATGGCCGGGATATGCTCTGCCGTCACGTCAACATAGACGAGCCCCATGTCAGGTTCCTCGCTCGTCGAAGGATGCGGATGCTTGGCTCTCGTGACGCGCTGAGGCTGGCTGCCTCGCAGTAACAAAGCGCGCCATCGTGTCGATCGACAGAAAGTTCTCGATTTCCAGGTCATCCAGTTCGGCGGTGACCGAAAATTCGGTCTCCATGAACATGACGACTTCGATAAGCATCAGTGAATCCAGAATGCCGGCTTCGATCAGGTCAGTACTCGTCGAGGCCGGTTCGACATTGAATTGATCACTGAAAAATTGAGAGAGGGCTTCTTGAATGTTCGATTCCGTCATCGGTCCACCACATCCGTCTTTGGACGATCGAAAATGAAAGGGTCTTCAGTTGCTAGTTGATGGAACGCGTTGATCGGCTTGGTCCTCCCGGAACATGGCGCTTAGGGCCACCCGATCCACTTTGCCATTGGCGTTACTCGGCATGGTGTCCATCTTTTGCCAACGTACCGGTACCATATATCGGGGGACCAACGCTGATAGGCGCGCCTTGATCTCCTTTGGTGACGGGTCGTAACCGTCGTCCGGCGCATAGGCGCAGCAAATGGTGTAGCTACCGAAGTCGATCTCGATCGCGACCACGGCGACTTGGCCGATTTCGGGGAGGCTGCTCAATGCGGTTTCGATTTCACCGAGCTCGATCCGATGGCCGCGTGACTTGATCTGGCTGTCGGCGCGGCCGACGAAATGGATCTGATCGTCTTCGCCGACATAGCCGAGATCGCCGGTGCGATAGATGCGTTTGCCAGTGCCTGCCGAAGGGTGGATGGAGGATCGGAACGCCGCTTCCGTCTTGGCGTTGTCCCGCCAATAGCCGTCGGTCACACCAGCGCCGGCAATGTAGATGTCGCCGGTTCCGCCCTTGGGAAGTGGCTCGAGATCATCGCCTAGGATCAGCATCTCTTCGCCGCCGCAGGCTTTCCCGATCGGCACGCTGGCATGGGGATCATGGGGTATGGCCGGCATGGTGTAGTAGCTGCTGGCGATCGTGGCTTCGGTTGGGCCATAGAGATTTGTGAAGGTCGAATGGGGCAGCTTTTGCATCCAGGATATCAGGGACGGTGTTGGGAAGACCTCGCCGCACCAGATTAGGCGCTTGAGCTCGGGAAAGTCTCCGTCTTCCACCGCGTCAAATCGGGTGAGATAGGTCAGGACGGAGGGAACGGAGAACCATTGGGTCAGACGACGATCACGCATGAACCCAATCAGCCCTTTCGGAAAGAGATTGAGTTTCGGCGGTACCAAATGCACGGCGCCACCGGCGGCAAAGGCGCCGTAGAGATCGAACGTCGAGAGATCGAAATGCAGCGGCGAGTGACAGGAGACCCGATCGCTCTCGTTCATGCCAAAATAGTCTTTGGCCCATTCCACGAAGGCAATGACATTGGCATGGGTAACGATCACGCCTTTGGGCATGCCGGTCGAGCCCGATGTGAACAACAAATGGGCGGGACCGGCGCCTGGCTGAAGCGCTGCGGCGAGTGGCTCGTTGTTAAGGGCGCTTGCATCAGCCTTGGTGAGGACATCTCCAAGGCCGCTGATGCTTGGTGCGTCGCTCGCCTCCATCCAGATGAGGCCAGGCTTTGTCGGAGCGCTGATGGTCGCTAGGAGGTTCTCGAGAAGCGCTGTCGCCGCGCTGGTTGCCAAGACGTAGCGGCATTCGGCAGCACTGATGATTTTTTCGATGCGGCTGACCGGGCTTTCTGGATCGACGGGAACGTAAAGACCACCCACCTTCAAGACCGCCAGCATGGCGATAACCGCATCCGCTGACTTCGGAAGCAAGAGGCCGACACGATCGCCGGGCTTACACCCCCCTTCGAGTAAGAGTCGCGCAAGCTGATTGGAGTGCTGTTCGAGGGCCTGATAGGCGAAGGTTTGCTCGCCATCCACAAGGGCTGTCGCATCGGGCCGGCGTTCAGCCGCGCGCGTGACATAGTCCTGCAGACGCGCCACGCTCATCGGAACGTCGACTCGGCCATATCGAAGGCCTTCCTGATCGTATGCAGTTCCTCTTCGCTTGGCGGGATGTCGAGAATATAGGTGGTGAACCCGGCCCGGATATACGCAGCGACTTCGGTAGCGACCCGTTCATAGCTGCCCACCAAGTAGGGGCAAAACGTCTTGTAGCTTTGGAAGGGTCGAAGCCAGTAGGGTGTTTCGGCGTCTTTTTCTACTTCGGGCCATTCTGAGAGGCTCCGATGCCAAGACGAATCGGACGTCTTCATCGCCATTTGATGAGCGATCTCGCCCCGGCGATCGGGTGGGAAACGTTCCTCTGCAACCTGCCAGGCTTCTGCTGGATCGTCACGGGCGATGACACCGATGCGAATTCCCATCCTGCCTGTTGGCTCGCCTTCAATGGGTGGATAGGAACTCTGAGGCTGTGGGTATTGGACGGCCACGGCGCCAAGAGCCTCGGCCGCAGCGAGCCCAGCCTCAGACGATCCGGAAACGAAGATCGTCGGCACCAACTCCAGCGGTAGCGGTGGGGTGAGCTTGAGATTGTTGACCTTGTAGTAGATTTCGTCGTGGGAGATACCGAGCGATGACGCCGAGTTAATAGCGAGGGCCCGGACGATCTTGGTATATTCGACGAGCCGATCGTAGCGCGGGTCGTGGGGTGTGAAGTCGTTCAATGCCTCCAGATCGCGGACGAATCCGCCGGCAACCATGTTCAAATAGATCTTGCGGCCGTAGAGATGGCCGAACGTCGCCACCATTTTTGCGGCCGTGTAGGGATGCATGTAGACGGGCTGCACAGCGACGAGCGGGGCCAGGGTTTCTGTTGCCTGAATGATGAGCTGAGAGACGAGCCAGGGATCGACGAGGCGGTTGTCGGTGTAGACCAAGATCCCTGTGCAGCCGATCGCCTCGCTCCAGCGTGCGATCTCCTGCACCTGATCTCGGTAGGCAGATCCGGGGCCGGCGGCGACCGGTGTCGGTCCGGCGGACGGTGGACATGTGGTAAAGAGCTCTACTTTTGGCCGCATAACCCCTATCACACTCCTTCGATTGATGTCGGCAAACGCTGTCTGGCGTTGAGCTGACGACCATCACAGCGGCTCTTGGCCCCAAATCAGCTGCCAATGCAGTCGTTGCGAACTTCAGTCATTTCGCACATTTTAAGTATTAAACTGATTTGCTTCCGCAGAATTAAATCGAACAGAGAATAAAATAGACCTAACAAAAATAGTTAATCGTTATCATCGGAAAGCTTTCTTGGGTTTTATATAAATCCAAGCCGACTCTGAGCTGATCAGCTCAGAGTCGCCAAAGGGCAGCGCTTACCGATGATCTGTATGAAGGGGACGACTTTGAACGAGGCTGTCTGTCGTCTCCGGATCAGGAACGGGTCTCAAGGCACGGACAACACGCGGCCGAAGCCTTGGCGATCCTATGTGAACCGAGTCACTTTTCGAGCGAGCGGATGTAGGCGAGAAGAAAGTCTTGCTCGGCCACATCCGAGATTTTGACGTGGCGCATCCGGGTCCCGGGGATGAAGGCCTCGTTGTCGGCCATCCAGGCGCGCAAATTGTCTTCTGACCAAATGAGCCCGGAATTCTTGACGGCATCTGAATAGGCAAAGCGGGGCAGGCTTCCGGCCTCCCGGTCGATAACGTTGACCAGGCTCGGTCCAAAGGTGTTCTCCGCCGGATCCGGTGAATGGCAGGCGCGGCAGCGATGTTGAAACAGGACTTCGCCGGCAGCGGCGCGTGCCTTCTCGAGCCTCTCCTCGTCGGAGGCTTGTGCGCCCGTATGCGAGAGCGCCAAGAGCGCAGCAATGACTAGAAGCGATCTGATCATCATCACCCATCCCCGTTTGCGCATATCCAAGAAACTAGGCGGGAATTGGTCTCTCACGTCCTTGATGTGCATCAAGATGTGGGGATCAGGTTGCCGCAGGCTGCCTCTTGCGGTCAGACGGATGTGTCGACCGCTTGAATTCGAGGTTTTCTCGATCAGTCGGCCTTAAGAGCAATGGAGCAACATAGTCGTTCGAATAGATGCTCTGTCTTCAACTTTTTGATGTGATGTCCTGCAAGACGAACACGTCGACGGGTTCTCGGATGCCCTTGAGATGTACCGCGTCACTTGCCTCTGCCGTGACTTGATCTTCAACGGTAGCAAACGCCCGCGGACTGAGAAGGATCTCACCATCCTTCGCGTGATCACACAATCGCGCCGCCAGGTTTACGACGGTTCCCGACGCCGTGTAGTCATAGCGGCCATCCGACCCTACCATACCCACGGTGGCATAGCCGAGCGAGATGCCGATACCGAAGCCCAATCGATATCCGAGACGCTTCCATCTCGAACAGATCTCGGCCATGCGGGCACGCATGGCGATCGCGAGACGTACCGCATCGCCTGCTGGGTCTTCGCATGGCAATGGGTCGTTCAGGATGACCATGATCCCATCACCCATGCGTTTGTCGACACCACCGCCATGAGCCGCGATCAGAATGCCCATTTCCTCGTGATAGGTTTGCAGGAACTCAATGGTCTCTTCGGGTTCTGCGGTTTCGCAGAACGCGGTGAAGCCGCGGATATCGCAGAAGAGGGTCGCGATCAACGCGCGGTGCGACGACAGCATCTGTTCGTCGCCTGAGGTCACCACTGTGTCGGCTACCGCCGGTGATAGAAACTGTCGAAGGCGGCTGATCCTCTCGATTTCCCCGACCTGTTCTCGGACCCGGCTCTCCAATTCGGCATTGAGCGAGTCGAGCGCTCGGAATTGCTGGACGTTTTCAATGGCGATGACGGCCTGGGCTGCGAAGGTCTCGATCAGTCGGACTTGATCGTCGGTAAAGGGTTCAACCCTCGTCTTCCAAAGAATGATGCAGCCAATGCCGCCCTCGAGCGCCATGAGCGGAACAAACAGGATTGTCCGAATACCCTGCTGATCGACGGATATCAGAAACCTTTTGTGGCCAGCAAGATAGGGCTCCGTTTTGGCCATGTCGTGAGCATGGACGGTCCTTCCTTCGATGATGGCTTTGGCCGCAAGCGAGTCCTCCGGATCCATAGGAACCTCGCCATTTTGATAGTATTTGGTGATATCAGGGACCACGCCTCGATCGGCAACCAGGGTCTGCACGGCATCGCCCTCCTTGCCCATGATCAAGATTGCATTTGGCGTGTCGCATAGACGCGTTGCGCGCTCGAGGATCGCATCGAATACCGGTTGCTCATCTTCCCGGCTATCACGAATGATGGCGAGAATTTCGTTTGTGGCGGCTTCACGAGCGCGCGCTTCTGCAAGCTGCCGGTCGAGACCTGGCCCACCAACGATCGGACTATCTGTCGACACGTGTCGTCCCTTTGCGGCCTTTGAATGGATGCAAGTGTAAAGCATACAGCGGGAGGATGCGAAACGAGGATGGCTTGCAGCCGCTTTCTTTAAAAAGGTCGCCGACGTTAAGCGCGATTACTTGGGGGCAAACCAGTACCGTTTGGGGCGCTCCGCCTTTGACCGCGTAAACTGAGGGGCTTGGTTGTTCTTGTTTGGTTTGCTCGAATGTTTTCTCTTCTGCGCTCGCTTAGTGTCTGCGGGTGCGTCCGTTTTGTACGTGCCCAGTGTTCTGCGAAACGCTTCGAGCAGTTTGTTCAAAGCCCAGTGCCCTAGATGTGAAAGGTTCCTAAGTATCGTCGCAGATGAAGGATGTGAAAATGATAAATAGCCAAAAGCATATATTAAAATTTTATAACAATGAATTCATGTTATATAGCCGTTAATTCGAGAATAGTTGCATGATCAGAAAATCTACTTCTCCCGAAGCAAATAATTGACATGGCGCGGGGCGTCCACTTGTTTGGTTCCTATGCGACAGCGTGAAGGCTACAGCTTCTGACTGGAGGACAGTCTGGACCCCGTAAGCCGGCCATCACTGGAGCTCCCATTTCTTCTCTAAACTCGTCGGCGATCGGAACATTGACGCTGTTTTTCCGGTTGGAATCGTACTGCAGCGACGTGGTCATTGATTGCAACTTAAGGTTGATTGATGTAGAAAGTAAGACCCAATAGGCAATGAAACCAACCGCGGAAACGTCTCTCCACCAAGGAGAGCGCATTGAAATTTCTCGTTGTCGCCGTGGCGATTCGTACGATAGGAGCGGGCTTTTATCATGAGGCGCTTGAGGAATGAGCGTCTTGCAGCTGGAACTTTTCCTCATCGCGCTTACGGCGACCAGCATGACTGGACTCGCCTATTTGGCTGATTTTCAGATTGGTGCTTGGTATGGCCTCATCATGTTGTGCGCCATTAGCTTCGTACCTCGAGTTCTGACGCAGGATCAGCTCGACGAGTTCCTTAGAGGGCAGGATCGGGATAGCGGTTGAGCAGATTGAGGTGTGATGATTGGGGCCTTCTTGATCTCGCCATGCTCGCACGACAATTGGAAGATCGATGGCTTTTGGCTCTGCGTTCCAAGCTCCGTGAATGGAGGCGCCTTGCTGCAGCGTGGTTCCCCTAGCCGAACTTGGAAGCGCTTTGTTTTTGGCAGCTCTGAGGGTTAGAGCAAGGGCATCTCAATTCGATGTTGGTATCGCCAATGCCGTCGAAGTAAGAGGCTAAAATCCCCTCAGGTCGGTGATTTCTTGCTTGGGTCTTGCGCCGCCAAGGATACGCTTCAACGTGGCATTCATGATGGCTAGTGCGTTGTCGAAGCTGCCATGGACCGCCTTGATCTGCTCGCTATCGCCGCCGTCCTTATAGGTCGCCACTTCGCGATCTTCGAGGACATTCGCGCGGATGCCGAATTCATCGACGATCACATCCCAGTCGCGAATGAACTTCGGCTCGCCCTTAGCAAAGTCGACGGCAAGACTGTCGAGCCAGTCTTCTTTCTTTTGCTTCGGATCGGCCCAACATCTGGCGAAGCCCAGGAGTGCCGTCTTGTGGGCATCCTCGAAGGCGCGGCTGACCAGATAAAGCAGCGACTTGCCATAGGGACCCACTGTATCCCGTCGCTCGTTATCATCGGAAAGATTGTCGACGTGCATCTTGCCCTTGCCGATCGTCCCGGCCCTTAGCGCCCGACCGTAGTGACCGGCGGCGAAGCGCATGGAGCAGGCCGGCGCGAAGAGGCTGACCGTGTCGACACCGGACGTCTTGTCGAGATCGCCGAGCATGTGGCCAAGAAGAATCGATCCCGCGGAATGGCCGACCAAATGTACCTTCAGGGCCGGATGTTGTTGCTTCAGGCTGCGCAGGGCCTTGGCGAGCCTGCGTGAGCCGCCATCGCCGGCGGCGGCGGTCCTGGCGTTCTGCTTCATCTGTGACCAGACGGCCTTGCCGACCACCTTCTCGGCTGCCGCTTCGAAAGCCTTGTCAAACTTGTTCTGAAGTCTAGCGACCATACGATCGACCACATCGCCGAAGCCCGTGGATCGCAGGTCGTCCCGTTCCTTTTGAAAGGCCTGGATCTGATCGAGGCCGATCTGCCCGATCGATTCCAGGAGCGAGGTGCGCCAGACGACGAAAATTGGATGAATGTCGTTTGCCTCGAACCAAGGTCCCATGCGCATCGCTCGCTCGATCGCAGCGCGCTCGCTGTTCAAGCCACCATGAGCATAGACCATCACATGCTTGGCCCCGTTCTTGATCGCGGTCTCAGAGGTCTCCAGCACCACTTTTTTGAGATTGTCGAATCTGTCTTCGGTATCGATCAGCCGGCGAAGGAGCTTGCCGTCATTGCCCATGACCACCGCATGCTCGTAAGCCTTACCTTCACTCCAGGGTTTGATGGCCTTGGCGCGGCCGCTGTCGACAGTGCCTTGAAACGATGCGGCAAGATTCATCGGTGCCTTGGAGTAGCTGGACGATATGCCGACTGGCGTCGACAAGTTGGCGCGGGCTGCCAAGGCAGCGACCCAGGCATCATCTCCGTTCCGGAGCCAATCCTCGTAGGTAAGGAGCGCGAAACCGTTATAGCCCCAATCCTCGCCCCAGGAGTTTTGGACAATAAAGCCATATTCGGTGTAGCCGACGATGGCGAAGGCGTGGCCACCGGTGATGTCATCGAAGCTTTTGGTAGAAATCACGGGCAGGGGAAGCTCGGCGACGGTCACGGTGTGATGATCTCTTGGCCTTAAAAGCCAGCCATTGTGAACGCGGGCCGAGCAGTAGACCGCGCGGACCTCATGGATCGCGGCCTGCATGTCCGCGATGGAACGGGTGTCGACCCGGTAATAGGCGCCGAGCGGACGTCTTTCCGCATCGGTTTGCCAGGCTTCGTCAGGGCGAGGGTTGGTGGTGGTCCTTTTGGACCAGAGCGTCTCCTCGCAGACGCCATGCTTATGCCAACCTTTCATTGCGCCGCGGCAGCTGGAGCCGGAGTAATCCTCACCCTCCCACTCGTCATAGACCCGAGCATTGTCGTAGAGCATCCAGGGGCTGACATGATCTGGCTTCGGCGCCCAGTCTTTCTTCGGCACGCCCCAGTGTTTCCGCATCCAGCGGTCCCAATTGATGTAGTTGATGACAGCGGCCAGGCCGTAGCCGGTACAGGCTCCTTCTGTGCCCTGATCGAGAATTTTGCCAGTCCTGTGATAGTCCGGCAGAAACTGTCCGATCTCCTCGTCCGATGGATGGCTTTCTGGCAGGGATACCAACGGTGGGTTGTAGCGCCGGTCGCGGAAATCGATGCGATCGGGCCGGGCATCGAGCACATGTTCGCCCATCGTGTGGTCAGTCATCTCGTAAGATATCCCCTGATCATCCCGCAGCCGGTGCCGGTCCAGCCGCATCCTGGCGCTCTCTATAGCGTGCTTGACGTCATTCTACATCATAAGCATGAAGTAAGAGCCTTCTACACACCCCAAATGGGTGGTGCCTGTAACATACTTTTCGGTCAAAACCGTGTTGCTTGACGATCTTAGAGAAGTTCACTACGAGGTTGATTTTTGGCTGCCAGACTTTTGCCGATCGTCGATTTATTGGTGCTTGAAGTAACTAAGATTTCTATCGTTTTTGGCCCGATCGTGGTGATTGTTGATGGTGTTTGATAAGCAGAGCAGCCCTTGCCAGGCGCGTGCGTTGGTTGGCCTTCCCCTTTCAGAATGCCCGACGAGAAGCCGTAGAGAGGCGTGTTCCAAGCGGCCCGCCTATAGCCCTTTTGAGGATTGATGACATGAATGATTCCGTGAGAGCCACGCTCCAGCAGATTCGCTTGGTGCAGCGTGCCGTAAGCACCGAGACCGCGCTCAAAACCAGCCTCGGCTATGTGCTCGAGACCACCTCACTTGAGGCCATAGACGATCTGCGGGCGCGTCTCAGCACTGTCCTTGACGTTACGTTCGACGTCTCGCCGATGTTTCCTGACGAGCATGACTCCGGGAAAGCCGAGGATCAGGAGCTGGCCCACTTCTATGAGCTTGAGATCCACGGCCTGGAGCATCGCGATCTCGATGAGAGCCCGTTCGAGCTAGGTTACTATCTGCGTGACATGCTGGATCTGCGCAGCATCGAGCCGGATCTCGAGACCGACTTCGCCAATGTGATCGAGCCGGACGACGAGGCTGATCGCGAGTCGGCGCTCCTCGGTGGCTGCTGGGTGGATGATGATGCGCCGGAAGACACGAAGTGGGCGCTCAAGAATATGCGGATCGACAAGGCTTGGAATCTCAAATTGCCAAAGGGTGGCAAGCCTCGTGGAAGGGATGTTCTGATCGGCCATATCGACACGGGCGTCAACAAGCATGACGAACTCGAAGGCTCGGCCTTGGACATGCGCCCTGGAGCTAACTTCATCGAAGGGGGCGAAAGCCTGCCGATCGACCCGCTGACCAAGTCCGGACTATTCCAGAAGTTTCAAAATCCTGGACATGGTATCTCCACAGGCAGCGTGATCGTCAGTCGCCAGGACAACAAGATCACCGGCTCCGCCACCCAAGCAACCTTGCTTCCGGTTCGGGCGATACGCAGCGTGGTGCGGGTAACCCAGGGCTCGGTCGCCAAGGGTATCAACTATGCGCGTAAGCAAGGCGCACAAGTGATCACCATGAGTCTCGGCGGCTTGAAGAGTAAGAGTCTCAAGAAGGCGATCAAGCGTGCGGTCAAGGACAACATTCTCGTCATGGCGGCCGCTGGCAACTGCGTCGGGATCGTGGTCCATCCTGCAGCGCTCAAGCAGTGTATCGCGATCGCCGGTACGAATGAGCGCGATCTGCCCTGGAAGGGATCGAGCTTTGGGCGAGCGGTCGACGTGTCCGCGCCGGCCGAACTGGTATGGCGCGCCAAGCGGCAAAAGCCAAGCGCTGGCACCGACAAGATTGAAGGAGGTCAGGGCACATCCTTCGCCGTCGCTCTGACCGCCGGTGTCGCCGCGCTTTGGCTCGCCTATCATGGCCGTGACAAGCTGATCGCAACGCTCAAGCCTGGTGAAAAACTGCAGGATCGCTTCCGTGGCCTACTGCGGGACACCGCGCGTCGACCGGATCACGGCCAGTGGGACCCGAGTAATTATGGGACTGGGATCGTCGATGCTGAGGCGTTGTTGAGGGCCGATCCCATGGGGACGCCTATGACGGAAAGTGCGATCATTGCGGCGGTGCAGGCTGATGCCGACGAAACCGATGCCGAAGACGTCCCCGAACTGGTCGCCAGGACCACGGGACACGATCTCGACGATCTCGGTCTCAATCTCGCCGAACGCCAGCGCTACGGCTTGGAGATTGCCTGGCTTGCTTACAACAAGGCGCAGGAAAGACTCCGCCCCGGCACGTCGACTGAGACCGCGGTTATTAAACCGAAGGTGTCACCGTCCCTCCATGCCGCAAGTGCCAGCTCTGTCTCCGCACCGCTTCGAAGCTTGCTTGGTGAGGCGCGCAAGCCGGCTCGTCAGGTGACGTCGGCTCCGGTCGATCCACAAACTTCGCCGTCAGGCGATGATGGCGGTGGCAGTGTTTCGATGCCAGTGCAGCCCTCCGATACAGGCGAGCTTGTCTCGGTCAGCAATCTGGCCGCCGCGCCGACGGAGCGTGCGCTGGTCTCGAGCGGGGTGTTTCAAGAGCCCGTGATTCACCGAGGCAGTCAAGGTAGCGAGCCCGGCGAGACGGACGTTCCGACCCCAAAGAGCACGGAAAAAATGCTAGGGTTTGGTTACAGGACGGAATCGATCCTGGGCGAAGATGATCGCCAGCGGGTACGGGAGACCACCGGTGTGCCCTGGCGACGCATATGCGCACTCCGCATTCGCTCCTCGGCGGGCGACGCCGTCGGTACCGCATGGTTCGTCGGGCCGCGAACCCTGATCACTGCCGGTCACTGCGTCTTTCATCGGGACATGAATGGCTGGGCGAGGGAGATCGTTGTGACGCCCGGTCTCGATGGTACTGAACCGCCTGAATTTGGCGTGCATACTGTTCAGCGTTTCTCGACGCTCAGGCGCTGGGTCGATCACCATGACCCCGACTTCGACATCGGCGCCATCCACCTCGATGAGCCCCTCGGTGACAGAGTTGGTTGGTTTGGCGCGGCCTCCCTCCCAGATCATGAGCTCCGCAACCATTTGATCAATGTCAGTGGTTATCCCTGGGACGAAGGGCGGGGCACTCATCTGCTCCACCATCAAAATCGCGTGCTCGATCTCGATCAGCGCCGTATTCACTACGACGTCGATACCAATGGCGGCCAAAGTGGCTCGCCCGCCTACATCTACCGCACCGGGGAGGACCTACCGACGGTGGTCGGTGTTCATGCTTACGGGGACCATCCAGGCGGTATCGAGGCCAATTCCGCACCTCGCCTGACCCCGAGCATGATTCGCCTGATCCAGCAATGGGTTGATGCCGACAACGGTCAATTCTGAACCAACGGCAAGTGTGCCCTCATGCCGGACGAAAACGCCGATTTTTGTGCGGTGGCTTCTGAGCTGCCTTTGTGTTCTCGCACCTGTTTGACAAAGCGAAGGTGGCACGCCTCGTGTCAGGGGGCACTCGAGCTGTTCCACCAAGGCGGCATGGTCTCGTGGCAGACAACGATGTTCGTTCGCGGAAGAGGTGTTCGAAGGGATAGCGGCAGGCGGATGGGTAATTCGATGGCTAAGTGACTGAACTGTGGTGCCGTTTTAGGATATCGACATGGGTTCATCGTGCCTGGACGGTAGGTGAGCACTGCCGGACACTCAATGATGTCTCTTTGAGACGCCCTGTTCGCCTCATTGCTTGTTTGAATGAGACCCGGACAGTTGTTTGACGTCCATATTGAACTTTGCACTGACCGCGAACTCCGCCACGATAATAAGCAGTCTCGACATCATCACGGAGGCAGTGGATGACCGCCTATTGGCTTGCGCGCTCACGCATCAACGATCCGGTCGCCTACAAGCGCTACACGGATCAAGTGCCCCGCATCATCGCCCAATATGGCGGCAAGGTTCTGGCGCGCGGCGGCAAGTATCAGATCATGGAGGGACCGGAGAAGTTTCACCGGTTCGTGGTTATCGAGTTTCCCGATTTCGAGAGTGGTGTCGCCTGTTTCCAGTCGCCTCAATATGATGCAGCGGCGCGTCATCGCCGCGAGAATGGTGCTGGCGAAGTGGAAACCGTTATGCTCGAAGCCGGCGAATTCACGAAGTGACGTTGGGGGGGACGACTGATGAAGACGACGCGCGTGGTGTTGCACGAGCAAGGTGGGCCTGAGGTTCTACACCTCGAGGAGATCGATCTTACTGCTCCCGGCCCTGGCGAGGTGCAGATCGAGCAGACGGCTGTAGGCCTCAACTACATGGACGTCTACCAGCGCTCTGGCGCTTACCCACTTTCCCTGCCGAGCCCGCTTGGGCTGGAAGCGGCTGGACGCATCATTGCTGTGGGCTCCGATGTCAGTGATTTAGCTGTCGGCGACCGCGTGGCCTATGGCCCGGTCTTGGGTGCCTATGCCAAGCATCGCAATGCACCCGCTACCAGGATCGTGAAAATCCCGGATGGCATTTCAGAAGAGATTGCGGCAGCTGTTTTGATGAAAGGCACGACGGTTCAGTATCTGCTGAATCGGACATGCCATCTGACGCCGGGGCAGGACGTTCTTTTCTGGGCGGCCTCCGGTGGTGTCGGCCAGCTTGCGGGACAATGGGGCGCTCATCTCGGCGCGCGCATGATCGGTGTGACGTCAGGCAAGGCGAATTGCGAGGTGATCCTGAAGCTTGGCTATGCTGAGGCGATCGATCGCGACAGTGAAAACGTCGCGGAACGCGTCCAGGAACTCACCGGCGGCAAGGGCGTTCCCGTGGTGTATGACAGTGTCGGTGCAGCCAGCTTCGATGCGTCGATAGAAAGTCTTCAGACCTTTGGAATGTTCGTGTCTTTCGGCGCGACCACGGGCGAGGCTCCGCCGGTGCCACCCAGTCTTTTACAGCACAAAGGTTCGCTTTACTTCACGCGTCCGACGCTCGCCGACTACATCAAGCTGCGGGAGGATCTCGTTTATGCGGCCGCTGAGGTTTTCCGTCTGGTGGGCGAAGGCGTGCTCACCGTGAACATTGATCAGAAGATGCCGCTGTCGGGCATTGTTGACGCGCACCGGCTACTTGAGGCAGGAACGACCACCGGATCGACCGTATTGACTCCCTGACCTCTACGCTCGGGTGAAGCGTTCGATTGCCAGGAGGATTGCGGTATTGTCGAGATCGTCTTCACCATGGCTAAGGCAATCCTGCATCATCGCTTCATACGTACGAGCAAAAGGCAGGTCCTGTGCCGATTTTGCTGCGGCTTCAAGGATCAATGAAAAATCCTTTGCCGATTGGGCGATGCGGCCTGTGGGCCTAAAGTCTCGTCGAGCCATGGAGGTGCCCTTAGCAGCCATGACGGACGATGCTGCGGAAGACTGGGCTGCAAGTTTGAGAAAGTTGTCAGGATCGAGCCCGATAGCCTTCGCGAAGACAAGGCCTTCGGCAAGGGCTGCCCGGTTCAAGCCGAGAATTAGATTGATCGCAAGCTTGGTGCGATTACCGTTGCCGATGGTGCCGACATGGAAATGGGCATGGGATAGTTTTTCGAAGAACGGCGCGAGGCTTGATGCCGTCTTCTCGCAGCCTGCCACCAAAAAGATGACCTGCCCTTCAGCTAGTTGGCTGCTGGTCCCTGAGATGGGTGCTTCGACCAGATCAATGCCATTCTTCGACGCAGCCGCCGCAAGTCCGGGCATACGCTCGGGATCGCATGTGCTAACCGAGACGAGGCATCTGCGGTTATATGCAGGTGCGTTTTCAATGACGTGGGCGAGTTGATCGGTGTCGAAGACGGCGGCAACAATAACATCCGCTGTCCAAACCTCCTCGGGCGTCGCAGGCAATCCGCCGATCGATGCTAGGTGCTCCATGCGAGCATCAGCGGGATCGTGACCCCGAACGACGATGTCGGAAGACAGAAGTCTCTCAGCCATGGCCGTGCCGATCAGCCCGAGCCCGAAGATGCCCACGCTCTGGATCATGCCGACGCCTGGCGTGCTTTCATGTCTTGGAGCAGCGATAGCGAGTGGTTTGATAGGGGCAGGCCGACGGGCTCTCCGATTTCTGCAGAGACATCGGCACCGAGATAACTCTCCATGACCATGCGCGCATGCTTCGGCGCCACCAGCGTCGCGCGGTCGAGCAAAACGTCTTCGAGAAAATGGATCGTCTCAGGGCCCATCTGCCCTGCGAACATATGATCGACATGCTCCCCCGGCATGGTGGACATTGGGTATTGGGTGCCGCCCTCGACCGTGTTCAGCCAGTTGTCGCGAGACGTATCGTCGAGAATGAGTGCTCCTTCCGTGCCGGTGATTTCGATCCACGTGCCGCAGTAATTCGGATAGCTCGGCGGCAGGTTCCAGCCACCACCAATCACCACCAGACTGCCATCGTCCATGGTGATCGTGCTCCACATGCAATCGAAGGAGCCATTGCGCTCCTTCATGTAGCCATAGGCGCCCTGAGAATAAATCTTCACCGGTTTTGCTGGCGCCAGCATCCAGTAAACAAAGTCGAGATCGTGGGTGGATTCCATCGCGGCTGGCGAAAGCTTAACCCTGTTCGCGATCTTGGAGCCGAGCGAGCGCGACAAATGCCGGCTGACCAGCACATTGACGACCTTGCCAAGCTTGCCGTCGGCGATCGATTTTTTCGCATAGGCGATCTTGGGATTGAAGCGCTGCGAATACCCGATCGTGAACTTTAGACCGTTTGTTTCTGCGATGCCGATCAGCTCATCGGCTTCCCAGAGCTCGAGTGCGATTGGTTTTTCCAAAAGCACATGTTTATCGGCTTTGAGGCAATCGCGCGCGATCGGATAGTGGGTGCCTTCCGGGGTCGTCGAGATATAGACGACCGAGATATCGGGGTGGTCGATGATCTCTTGATGATGCAACGTCGCCGTCGCCGGGTTGGTAAGCGCTTTGACTTCGCTGAGGCGTTCTGGTCGGATCTCGCAGATATGTAGCCGATCGACCAGCGCTGACTTGGCGAGTGTTTCCGCTCGAATGCCGCCGCACCAACCGGTTCCGATGACGGCCACATCGACCTGTCTCATCCATCGCCTCCCTTCATTTTTGTTGATAACACCACGGTCGTCAGAGGGAGTCGATCCTCACCGTGCGCCGGTCCGAGGCGGAAAGGGTGATCGCTTCCAACACTTCAATATTGTGCACCATCTCGTCGAGCGTGAACGGGTAGCGGGCCTCTCCGACGGCCGCGCGGTGGAACGCTTCGAGATTAGCGACCACGGCATCGTTCCATTGATAGGTCGTCTCGACATGTGGCGCACCTGTCTTGGACTCGACATAGCTGATCTCGCCACCAGGCGTGTCGGGATGGGTGGCATTTCGGATCTCGATCCATTGCTCGGAGCCGAAGACATGCATACGGATGAAATGGGGCGTGTGCAGGATGGCGCTCAGTGATCCTGTCATACCGGCTTCAAAGCCGAACTGCACGGTGACGACGTCTCCCGTCTCCCAGCCGAGCGAGCGGTCGCTGGTCATCGCCTGCACCGTCTCGACGCGACCGAACAATGAGATCAACAGATCGGTTAGGTGAATGCCCATGCCTGTCATCGCCGCCGCCGGCGCGGTTGCTTTTAAGGTGCGCCAATCGCCATTCGGCACATGGATGAGCTTGTCATGGCTGAACGCTGCCTCCGCATGCATGATGATGCCGAGGTCGTGCTGATCGATCGCGCGTTTGAGCGCGAGCATCGCGGTTTCGAACCGTCGCTCATGCCCAATGCCGAGCTGCACGCCTGCTTCTTTGCAAGCCTCGACCGAGCGCCTGGCACTCGCTGCGGTAAGCCCAAGCGGCTTCTCACAGAAGACGTGTTTGCCCGCCTTTGCACATTGGATGACCTGCTCTTCGTGCAGCAGGTTGGGCGTGGTCAGAATGACGGCATCGACGTCAGAACGTGCCAATGCCTCGTCCAGCGACTCAAATGCTCTTTGGCCCGCGGCCACAATCTCTTGCCGCCTGGCTGCATCCGTCTCTGTAACGCCTCGAACGGTGATCTTGGAATGGTCGGCAAGCCGCCTTGCCATATGTTGGCCCCACCAGCCGTACCCAGCGATGGTGACGCCGAACGTCTCCGTTTTGTCACTCAAAGCGCCTCGCCCAAGGTTCGAAAGCTGCCGCGATGGAAGACCAGTGGACGACGTTCGGTGCTTGAGAAGCGTTCGACCCTGCCAATGTAGATCTCGTGGTCTCCTTTGGGGATCCGGCTCTCAGTCCGGCACTCGAATGTCGCGACGACATCGTTGAGGAGCGGAACGCCCATGAAGCCACTGGTCCAGGCGAGATCTCTGAACTTGTCCGGCGACGGGCGGGCAAAGCGCTCGACGACATGTTTGGCATCATCACTCATCACATTGACGGCAAAGCCATCGTGGCGCTGGAAGGCACCAGAGCTTGGTGCTCTCAGCGACAGGCTCCAAAGGATCAGTGGCGGGTCGAGTGACACCGAGCTGAAGGAATTGATGGTGATGCCAACCGGCGCGTCCCAATCGCCGAGCGTTGTAATGACAGTGACGCCCGTCGCGAAACAGCCGAATGCTTGGCGCAAGGATGCATGATCAACGTGCGACGGCCGGACCTCGTGCGCACATGCATCCATGAAAGCCTCCATCACCATTTGCCTCAACGTCCTGTATCTCCGCTCCTTGCCTTCACAACAACTCATAATGATTGATACTATGGTTCAGGTTTACTGATGGAACGCGTCGGTCGGTCCCATGAAACTGCAACAACTCCGTTTCTTCACCGCGGTCTATGAGGAAGGGTCTTTTTCAGCTGGCGCCGTCCGTGCCAACGCGACCCAATCCGGCCTCTCCATGCAGGTTCGAGAACTGGAAGAGCGCTTCGGCGTTCAGCTGCTGACCCGAAGCTCGACCGGCGTCCAACCGACGGAGGCGGGGCGGCGCTTCTACGCCCAAGCCGTCAAAGTCCTTAGGGCCTCCACGGAAGCGGAGGCGATCCTAAAGCGAGCCTCTGGCGCCGTTACCGGTCATGTGCGTGTCGGTCTCATGCCGACCTTCACCCGCGCGGTCCTGGCCCCGGTGCTCTTGCGGTTCACTCGCTCTCACGAGCTGGTTCGCCTTTCCGTGCTTGAGGCCTATTCATCGCAGCTTTGTGATGAAGTCGCCAAGGGAGCGATTGATTTCGCCGTTGTGCCGGCGATCGACGGCATGCTGCAGGTCCAAGCGACGCCGATGGGCACCGATCGCGAGTATCTGGTGTCATCACCAAGCGTCGGACCATCGCATCTCAAGCCCGTCCATCTGAGGGATCTTCAACCTTTGAAGCTCGTTCTTCCGAGCCGGGCCAATGCTAGGCGTGTCCGCATCGACGCCTATCTCGCTGCAAACGGCATCGAAGTCGACGAAATCCTGGAGTTGGACGCCATGCTCGGCACGCTCGACCTGGTTTCGAGCTCGGATTGGATGACGATCCTGCCGGGTATCTTGTGTGCGCCGGACGCTGACGGAAAGGATCGAACGCTCAACCCGATCGAGGGACCTGTGCTAACGGTCGACTATGCGATGATCGAGCCCAGTTCGAAGACACTTTCTGAGGCGGCAAGGGCTTTTGCCACCATCCTGCAGGAAGAGCTCGATCGGACGCTGGTCTGGAATCCTGCCACCGCTATCTGATTTACTTCTGCAAACCATCAGTGACTATGAGTTCTCCTGAAGGTAGGGGAGCGCAATACTCTAGCTATCAACAAGCAAGAGGGCGGGTATGCGTCTGTCGTTTTTCACCATGCCGATCCATCCGGTCGGCAAGCCGATTGTCCAGAGCCTGAACGAGGACCGGGAAGCGTTTCTTCTGGCCGATCGGCTTGGCTACGCTGAAGGTTATTGCGGCGAGCACTCTACCGACATGGCGGAAATCGTCACCTCGACCGTCGCTTTCATGGCGAGTCTTGCCTATGCGACCAACAATATCCGACTTGGCACCGGCACGGTCAATCTGCCGAACTCGCACCCGGTCAGGGTCGCTGCCGAAGTTGCGATGCTCGATCATATGCTGGAGGGCCGGCTGAATTTCGGCATTTCGCCCGGCGGGTTGATGTCGGATGCGGAAGCCTTTGGCAATCTCGAAAAAAACCGGAACGCCATGTTCCTGGAATGCATCAACATGGTCCTCGATATCTGGGCCAATGATCCGCCTTACGATCTCAAGGGGGACTACTACGAGGTCTCGACCGGCAAGACACGTATACCGGACATCGGTCAGGGCGAGGTCATGAAGCCCTATCAGAAACCGCATCCGCCGATCGTCGGTACGGCAGTCGCGCCATTTTCTAAGGGCGTCACCGCGATGGCGGCGCGGGGCTGGGAACCGTTGTCGGCAAACTTTCTTTTGCCAAAATGGGTTGCGACCCACTGGCAGAATTATGTCGAGGGTTGTCAGCAGGGCGGCCGTCCAGCGCTTTATGAAAACTGGCGGGTCGCCAAGAACATCTGCGTCGCCAAAGACAGGGAGACCGCGCGGCGCTATGCGCGCGATCCGGGCAGCCCATACGTTCTCTATTATAATCAGCTGCTGACCAAGTTTCGTCGGGGCGGCCGCCTCAATCTGTTCAAGCAGGATCAGGACATGCCCGACGAGGCTGTTACCCTCGACTACGTCCTGGACGAGCTAGTGATCCATGGCGATGCCGAGTCGGTCGCCGACCAACTTCTCGCCTTTCGCGAGGTGACCGGACCGTTCGAGCATCTGGTTTATGCCGGGCACGACTGGACCGATGTTGATCTCGGCCGGCAGTCCATGATCCTCATGGCGGAGAAGGTCATGCCGATTCTGGAGGAAGCGACCAAATCCGAGACTGTGGCTTCGATTCCGGCATGACGATCCGGCCGACCAAAATACCGATCCAGCACGCAGCCGACACCTTGCGGCGCTCGAGCAAAGTCGATTGCCGTGGGCGTCCGTTATCGGATAACATTCGATGAAAAGCTGTAGGGACATCAGAGCGAAGATGCCGATCGTGCCTACGGACCAAGAATTTGAGGTCAGGGGGGTGTCATGCCGCATGTCGCGCCACTGAATTTGGACGAGTCGGCGGAGGCCAGGGAACAGATCGCCTGGCTGGCGTCGGCGACGGGCTTCGTCGCAAATTCCATGCTGACGCTGTCGCATCGTCCGGAGATCGCCAAAGCCGTTCTCGGCCTGATCCGTGCCGTTGTTCGAAATCCCGATGGCAAGGTTCCGCAAGATCTGCGCTGGATGATCGCCCACGTGACCAGCCTCTCCAACGGCTGCTCCTATTGCTCGGCGCACACCTTCAAAAACGGCGCTGACAACGGCGTGGCGCAGGAGAAACTGGATGCCATCTGGGCGTTCGAAACGAGCCCGGTGTTCAGCGATGCTGAACGCGCAGCCCTTCGTGTTGCACAGACGGGCGGGCAATGCCCCTCCTATGCCGAGCCGGAAGATATCGCTGCGCTGCGCGAGCATTTCACCGAAGAACAGATCGTCGAGATCGGCGCGGTGATCGCTCTGTTTGGCTTCAACAATCGTTGGAATGCTTTGATGCAGACCGACATCGAGCCTGAGGTCAACGCGTTTCTCGTCGAGCACAACTATAAAGGACCCACGAAAGAATAAGCAGCCGGCATTAGGTCGGATGCAAAGTCAAAAAAAATTTCAGGGAGAAGACCATGAGTAAAGAGTCGAAAAAGACCGGCACGGACCGGCGGCATTTCATGGTAGGGACGGCAGCAGGGTTAGCTGGTCTGCAAATCGCGATGCCTGCGCGACGGGTCTTTGGTCAGAGTTTTCCGGAGCGGCCGGTCACTGTGGTCGTGATGTACGCCGCTGGCGGCGGCACCGACACAATAATGCGCAAGCTCGCCGAAGAGATGGCGGCGGCCAAAGGCTGGACCATCAACGTGATCAACAAACCGGGTGCCGTTGGTGGCGTCGCCACGCAGTTCGTGGGGGCAGCTCCGCCGGACGGCTACACGGTCCTGGGCGGCGCCAACTATAATCGCTTCGTGCGCGTTCTCGGGCATGCCGACTTCGTGCCTTGGCAAGACTGGGTGCCGTTCAAGGCAGGCAACGCGCTCGCGAGCTGGTCGGTGCGCAAGGACTCGCCCTTCCAGACCTTCGACGACGCCATTGCCGCCGCTAAGGCGAACCCAGGCAGTGTTTCGATCTCGACCTCGGGCACTGGCGGGGTCTGGCATGAGCTTGCATTGATTGTTGCCAACATCGCTGGCATCGAGCTGAAATATGTGCCGTATAAAGGTGGCAAGCCCGCGACTCTCGCAGGCCTTCAAGGCGAGACTGACATCGCCGGCGGCGGAGTGCATGAGCATATCGAGCTGATCCGGGCAGGCGAGCTGCGCAATCTTTGTCAGACCAGCGCTGACGACATCACCCTGGATGACGGCACGGTTTTGCCATCGATCGCAACGGTCTTGCCAGCAAGCAGACCACTCCTCCCCGTCGGTGCCACGTACAACTTCATGGTCAAGCGGGACATCCCGGCCGACGTGATGCAGGAACTCGCCGACGCCTTCAAAGCTGCGGCGAACTCGGATGGCTTCCGCGCACTTCTTGACGCCAAGTTCTTCCAGGCGGACGTCAAGATCGGCGAGGAAGCGGATCGCGAAGGTGCCTTGATGGAGTCGATCACCGTCGACATTTTCAACCGCTTCCAGGATCAGATTGGTGCCGAGGTGAAGACGGCGGAGGAGCTTGGCCTGCCCACGCCCGAGGATTTCGATAGTTGGTGGCCGCCGGAGGGCTATCAGCCGCCGCCGATCAAGGGCTAGTCGCGTGGCCGCCTGTCTCGGATTTCGCCGCGGTAACTCAGATGGGCGGTACACCGCCAAGTCTTTGGCATGCGGAGGCCGATCCAGGACGACTCGTAAAGCACGATGAGTGACGCGCGAGACGATCAGACCGGTTTCGAAGGCGAGGAGGCCAGCGCCGGCTACGCGCCACCGAAGCTCGATCTGATGGCATCAGGCTTCCTGGTGGTCCTCTCCATCCTGATCATGGCGGCGTCCTTGGCGCTGCCAATACCCGGCGACTGGACGACGGCACCTGGCCTATTGCCTTTCCTGGTGGCGGCCTCGCTCCTGCTGATGGCGTTCGGCTTGGCTGCGACGGCGATCAAACGCCGCCGGGTCGGATCAGAAAGGATCGCAGAAGAACGTAACAGCGATACCGATCGAAAGACGCTTCTACTCGCTGCTGCCGTGGCCCTCTACATCGCTGCTCTCCAGTTGTTGGCGTTTCGTCAGGATCTGGTGATCGCCGATTTTCGGCACACGATCAGCGCCTTCGAACCCGTGACGATCATGGCTCTTGTCGGGATTATCCACCTTGCCTGGCGGGGTCCGCTCTGGATCACGTCGACGATCGCGATCGTTTGGACATTGACGTTATCGCTGGTCTTCCAACACATCTTCGTCATTCCCTTGCCAGGGGGATTCTGAGCCAGCCATGATTCTCGATTCGCTGCTCCCGCTTTTCTCAATCACGCTGCTTTCCATGACGCTTGCCGGCGTTTGTCTTGGCATCATCTGGGGCGCGTTGCCGGGGCTTTCGACCACGATGGCCATGGGGCTCCTCATCGGCCTCTCGGCGGCGATGCCGCAGGACGCCGCGATTTGCTTCATGCTCGGGGTCTATACTGGCAGCGTGTTCGGCGGCGCGATCTCCGCCGTCCTCATCAACATCCCCGGCACGCCCGATGCCGTGCCGACGATGATTGAGGGACACCAGCTTGCGCAACGCGGCGAAGGCGGCCAGGCGCTTGGCATGGCGATCGCTGCGTCCTTCATTGGCGGCGGGATCGGTATCATTCTCCTCATCCTGTTCATTCCGCTGATCCTCGCTTTTGCGCTCAACTTTAGATCCTGGGAGATGTTCTGGCTCGCGGTCATCGGCATCATGGTTGCCGGTTCTATGTCGGCGGGTGCTATGCCGCTCAAGGGCTGGATTGCGGGGTGGCTCGGCATGCTGGTCGCCTTCATCGGCCTCGATTCGATCCACGCTGTGCCGCGCTTCACCTTTGGCACCTTTGCCCTGTTCGATGGTATCTCCTATGTCGCCGTTCTGATCGGATTGTTCGGGCTCGCAGAGATTCTTCGCACATTGCCGAACCCGGATGCATCGACCATTCCATCAACGGTCGGACGGATTTTGCCGCGGTTTGGTCTGCTGAGGCGATACGCGCCTTCGGCTGCCCGCTCCGGCGTGCTCGGCACGTTCATCGGCGCGATACCAGGTGCTGGAGCGAATGTTGCGTCCTTTCTTGCCTATGACATCGGCCGAAGGCGTGCGCGACCGGAAGAGAAAGCGAAGTGGGGGAAGGGGAGTTACGAGGCTCTCGTCTGCGCAGAAACCGCGAACAACGCCAACATCGGTGGCTCGATGCTGCCAACACTCGCCCTCGGTATTCCTGGTAATGCCGCGGCGGCCGCTCTCCTGGCCGCACTCACGCTGAAGAACGTCGTCGTCGGACCAACCATCGAAATCGATCATCCCGGCCTGATTTACTTCATCTACGCTGCATTGATCATGGCCAATCTGATGATGTACGCGGCCGCCTTCGCTTTGATCGGTCCTTGTGTGAAGCTCTTCAGCCTGCCGCGTGGCATCCTGATGCCGTTGATCATCCCGGTCTGTGTGATCGGCGCTTATGCCGTGAAACTCTCGATGTTCGACGTCTGGATCATGTTCGCAGCCGGCGTCGTCGGTTGGCTCCTGACCGTCTTCCGGTTTCCGCTGGCGCCGGTGGTTCTCGGCGTCATTCTGGCGCCGCTTGCCGATGAAAACCTGCGCCGCTCGCTCCTTGTCTTCGAGGATAAGAGCCTCACCCACATCCTGTCGCAGTGGATCGGCACGGCGCTGATGATCTTCGTGTTGTTCGTCCTGCTGGAAGGTCTGGTGAGAGCTCTTCGCCATGCCAGGCGGGTGGACGTCGGTGCCGGTGCGCCGCTTGTACAAGAAAAGCCCTGAGAGGAGATCGCTGGATGCCCAAGCCGGAAAAGAAAGACATCGGCCTCGCCGTCATCGGCTGCGGTACCATCGGTCGGATTCGGGCAAAACTGGCGCAGGACTATCCCGGGGTCGGCTGGATCGGGCTGTGTGATCTAAAGTCGGACCTGGGCAAAAAGCTTAAAGACGATATCGACGCTGACTTCTTCAGCAACGACTTCAAGGAACTGCTCGCCCGTCCCGAAGTCACCGCGGTGATCGTCGCAACGGACGAGAACTTCCACACGGCACCGACGCTCGCCGCCATCGAGCGAGGCCATGATCTCTTCATCGAGAAGCCGCTCGCAACCGACGCGATCGAGTCGGCGCGCGTGCTTCAGGCGATCGAGGCTGCCGGCGTCGATGCCGTGATCGGTTACACCCAGCGCTTTCGCCGACGTTTCCTCGCTGTCAAAGAGAGACTGATCACTGGTCAGATCGGTGATGTTCACTCCGTCGTCACCCGCGCCTTCATGAACCGTATGGTACCGATTGCGACGGTCCAACGCACCCAGGAGCGGGCGACGCTCACGCCCATGGTCGTCTCCGGGACCCACAGCCTCGACATGTCACTTTGGCTGATGGAGGGGAAGACGCCCGTTTCGGTTTTCGCCAACTCAACCGACAAGGTGTTGGGCGAGTGGGGCACCAAGGATTCCACCTTCGGCATCTTCACCATGGATGACGGTGCGATCTGGAGCATGAACATCTCCTGGTCTTTGCCGGTCGTCTGGCCGGGTGCGGTTTACGGTATTGAGATCGGCATTGTCGGCGACAAGGGCGTGATCGACATTGAGGACACCCATCGTGACCTGGTGTTGGCGAGCGACGTTGCACAGGGTGCCGGCTACAGTCCGGATGGCTTCAGCCCAGGCGCGCCTCGCCATGTCGACTTCCTGACCAGCTATCCGCCGGGCGACCTGCATGATGGTCAGCTCTGGGGACCGATGCGTGAGGAGACCAACGCTTGGTTCCAGCGGATCTACCAAGGTCAGAGCACGCCGCATGCGTCGGCGGCTGACGGCCATCGCAATCTGCTCCTGACCATGGCGATGGACCTCTCGGCTGCACGCGGTGAACCGGTTTCGCTGCCGCCTGACCCCGAGGAACTGATGGCGGCGCTACGATGATCGGCACGGCGATGACGAGCATTCGCTTTGGCGGCTATCAGGGCGATCAATCCGTACACACGCGCGGCGGACGCGTCTTCTGCGAGGCGGTCAAACGCATTCTGGGCGACGCGGTTGACATGCAATTTGAAGAAAGCGTTACCGCCCGCGGTCGAAAGGCCGCCGACCTTCTATCGATGACCGAAAGCGGAGAGTTGGACGGTTGTTACTTTTCGTCGAGCTACCTTGCAAAGCGTGTGCCCAATCTCGGGCTGTTTGATCAACATTTTGTCGTTCCGGATAGACCGGCTGCCTATGCTCTATTGGATGGCAAGCTCGGTGAAAGCCTTGCGCAGGACGTCGCTCAACGAACCGGCTACGTCGTTCTCGGCTACTGGGACAACGGGCTTCGACAGATCTCAAGCGGTCGGGGTCCTATTCGAACACCCGCGCATTGCGCGGGGCTGAAGATTCGAACGCTTGCGAGCAACGATCACCAGCGCGTTTTCGCTGCGCTTGGCTTCGAGCCGAAGGCGATCGATGTGCGTGATCTGCCAGAGGCTGTCGCGAGCTTCCAGGTCGACGCCCAGGAGAACCCCCTAACCAACATCTACAATTTCGGACTGCACAAGACCCATCGTCACATAACGCTGACCCGGCATCTTTTGGGCGTCGCGCTGGTGCTCTTCAATAAGGAACGCGTCGCTGCCTGGTCGGAGCTGGTTCGTACCGGTGTGACGGCGGCGCTTGCCGAGGCGACGGCCGCGCAGCGCGGCTTCGCCGAGCGGGATGACACCATCTGCGCCGAAAAGCTGCGCGCCGATGGTGTCGAGCTCATCGAACTCAGCGCTACCGAGCGCAATGCGTTTGTAGCAGCAACTCAAGGTGAGGTGGCCACAACTCGGAGCGCGTTTAGCACCGACCTCTTGGCACTGTTCGACCAGGAGCTCGCGAAGGCTGCGGGCGGGCTTGGGCGATGAAGATTGGCCGGTACGTGATCGAAGCCGACCTCCTCTTAGGTGGACTGCTGTTCGTTCTTTCCTGCCTCAGTCTGGTTTTCATCGGGTCCCTGGTCGCCGAACCGAAGGTGCTGCTCGGACGATCACTGACAGCCATTGAGCCGTCGCTTTTCCCGTCGCTTGTTTTGTCCGGCCTTGCCATCTTGTCGGCGCTCTTCCTCGTTCGAACTGTGCGACGGTCATCGAAGATGAAGGCCGAGGACAGTGTCGAACGTCCGAGCCTTCGCCGCGCGCTTCTGCTCTTTGCGATCATGATTGCCTATGCGCTCGCCATGAAGCCGTTTGGATTTCTCATCTCCACTGTGCTGGCCCTTGCCTCGGTATCGTTTCTCGTTGGCAATCGCAGCCCGCTGCAAATCGCTTTGATTTCGATCGCAAGCCCCGTCCTCCTCTATCTGCTCGCCACGCGGCTCCTCGCCGTCTCATTGCCTGAACTCAGCGTGATCGAGTTCGGCTATTCGCGGTTGCTCGGCGAATGAGATGCGTGCCACGTCATATGAATCTTGGCGTGATCGATGCTTGATCAGCTGGCCCAAGGCTTTGCCCTAGCGCTCAGGCTCGACACGATGCTGTTGATGAGCGCCGGCCTCTTTGCCGGGATGGTGGTCGGCGCGCTGCCGGGCTTCACGACGCTGATGGCGATGGCGATCCTATTGCCGATCTCGTTCTTTCTCGATCCGCTCGTCGGCATTCCCTTTTTGCTGGGTGTTTACAAAGGCGGCATTTTTGGCGGCAGTGTTCCGGCGATTCTGATCTCCATGCCAGGGACGGGGGCTGCGGTTGCAACGTCGCTCGATGGTTATCAGCTCACCAAGAAAGGACAATCGCGAAAGGCGCTGGACACAGCACTCTTCTCATCAGTGTTCGGTGATCTCAGTAGTGACATCTTCACCATCCTGATGATCTTTCCGATTGCCTTTCTCGTCATGCAGTTCGGCCCACCGGAGTTGTTCGCCGTGCTGCTGATGAGCCTCGTGATCATCGCTGCAACGTCGGGCTCCGATCCGATCAAGAGCCTTGTGATGATGGCGTTCGGCCTCTTCCTCTCGTTCATCGGTACCGATCCGTTGGGCGGTGTAGAGCGTTTCACCTTCGGTCTGTTCGATCTGAAGTCCGGCATACCGCTCCTCCCAATGTTGATCGGCGTCTTTGCTATTCCCGAGATCGTCTCGCTGGTCATGAGAAGCGAGCGCGTGCAATCGGTCGCGAAGCTTGTGGGCGATCGATTGACCCTTGCCGAACTTCGCCGCTGTCTCAGAACCATCGGGCGCTCGACGATGATCGGGACGTCGATCGGCATTGTTCCGGGCCTCGGTCAGGTGGTTGCGGCGATGATGGGATATGCTGCCGCCAAGAACGCGTCAGCGACCCCCGATGCTTTTGGCAAAGGCGAGATCGAAGGTGTGGCCGCCGCCGAAGCGGCTAACAATTCGGTGAATGGCCCAACCTTGGTGCCGCTGCTGACACTCGGCATCCCTGGTGACAATATCACCGCCATCCTGCTCGGCGCGTTCGTCGCGCAAGGGCTGAGGCCCGGGCCGCAATTGTTCGAGCAGCAGGGCGAGACGGTGTTTGCGATTCTGATCGCGATGGTGTTCGCCAATCTTCTGTTTCTGGTGATCGGCTATCTTTCAATCCCGTTCTTTGCCCGATTGGTGACCATCAAGAGTTCGCTCCTGATCCCCGTTGTCATCATGCTCGCCTTTGCTGGCGTCTTCGTCTTCCGCTCGGATTCGGTCGATCTTCTGATGCTGGTCGCCTTCGGCGCGTTTGGAATCTTCGCCCGCGCTGCAAAGTTCGACGTCATGCCGATGGTCATGGGATTTATCTTGGGGTCACCGCTCGAGTACGCGTTCGGTCAGACGATGGCGATGTCACAGGATAATCTGATCTCATTCATGTTGAGTGAGCGACAGGGGATGCTCGCCGTCCTTCTCGCCACACCCTTTGTTGGTTTCCTGCTGTGGCGCCGCATGGCGAGCGTCGCGTCTGGTTGAGGCCTGATCGGGCTGCATCACCCGACGGGTCCCGGATCAATGATGATGCAAAGGGAGAGAGCAATGTTTTGGAGACTTTCGAAGCGCAGTTTCTTGACGGCGGCCCTGGCAGGCTTTGCCATGACGTTCGGCTTCGCTGAGGCGAACGCGGAATTTCCGGAGAAGCCGTTGACGCTCGTGATTCCTCTCGGTGCCGGTGGCTCCCATGACCTCAACGCCCGTGTCATCACCAGCATCATCCCCGAATATCTTGGCCAGGCGATGATCGTTCGATTGACGCCAGGTGCTGGCGGACAGAAGGGAACGCAGGAAGTCGCGAATTCGGCAGCCGACGGCTACACACTGCTATTCACCCACAACTACATCGACATGCTGCAGCAACATGTCGAGAACCTGCCCTACGATCCCAACGCTGACTTCGTGCCTGTCGCACGCATCAATTACGCGCCGATTGCGATTGTGGTGCGCGCTGATAGTCCGCACCAAAGTTTCGACGATCTGATCAAGGCGGCGAGCGACAGTCCGGGCAGCGTTCGCATGGCCCATTCAGGAAATTGGGGCGCTCTTTTCGTGCCGGCGGCGCAAATCATGAAAGCGAAAGATGTCGCGTTCAATCTCGTGCCTTATCAGGGCGGTGGCCCGGCCATGCAGGCACTTCTTGGCGGCGATGCGGATGTGACTATGGGCTTCCCTTCGACGCTCTCCGCCTTGGTTTCGTCAGGCAAGGTGCGGGTTTTGGCGACGGCAGGTTCCGAGCGGATCTATGATGATGTGCCCTCATTTGAGGAGCTCGGCATCGGCGGCGATGTCGGTTTCATGCATCGCGTCGTCGTCGCTCCCGCTGGCACGCCGGACGACGTACTTGCCAAGCTCGGCGATGCGTTCAAGGCGCTACAGGATGACAAGACCTACAACCGAATGATGGGGCGACTGGGTGAGACGACCGATCTGATCGACGGCCCGACATATCAAAAGATGCGCGTCGAGCAGAGCGAAGCCTATCGCGAGCTGGTGAACGCCATCACATCGCAATGACTGCCTTCGAACTGCTGTAACACAACGATCGAAGGGGCCGGAGCGTCGACGCGTTTCGGCCCTGTTCGATAGTGCGGAGAGAGGACATTCGATGAAGATTAAAGAAAAACCGATCTGGACGTTCAGCGTTTCAGGGACGCAGCAAACCAAGACCCGCTCGACCGTTCGGGCACGTGATATCGAGATGGTGATTGATGAGCCGATCGAGCGCGGCGGCACCAATCTCGGACCCATGCCCGTTGAGACTATGATCATGGGGCTGGTCGGCTGTACTCATGTCATTACCAACAAGCTCGCCGCGCATCACGGTGTGACGATCACGTCGATGGACGTTGATGTCGTCACCAAGATGGATAGCAGCGGCACCCGGCTGATTGAGCCAATCGATATTCCGTTCCCCGAGGTGACGATTAGCATCGTTGCGGAGATGGACGGTCCGGACGAAGCGATCGATGCCGTCATTGCGAAGCTCCGGCATCATTGTGCGGTTTCGAAAATGCTGCAGATGTCCGGCAGTGATGTGACCGAGACATGGACGATCAA
This sequence comes from Geminicoccaceae bacterium, assembly GCA_028285265.1. Lineage (GTDB taxonomy): Bacteria > Pseudomonadota > Alphaproteobacteria > Geminicoccales > Geminicoccaceae > JANQPX01. The sequence continues at coordinate 30,306 of JANQPX010000034.1, read as the reverse complement.
TGGCATCGACCGTTCGGCAGCCTGACCAACGTCGTCATCACGTCAGAACAGAAGGTCCGGCAAAAAGTTCGCGATCTCGGGGAAGATGACGATCATCACCATGCCGACCAGCATGATGATCCAGTAGGGGATCGAGCTTTGGAAGATCGTGCGCACGCTGACCTCGTCATCTCTGATCGCGGCTTTAACGGTGTAGACCAGGAGACCGAAAGGCGGCGTCAGCAGCCCTGCCTCGATCGCTAGGATGCCGACAATCGCAAACGCGATGCGGTCATAGCCGAGCGCTGTCGCGAGCGGCTCGAAGATTGGCACGGTGAGGAGCATAATCGAGATCGAGTCGATCACCATGCCGAGCAGAAACCAGACCAGCACCATCAGCGCGAGGATCATCCATGGCTCGAGGCCCGTTTCCAAGAAGAAGGTCTGGATCGCTGATGTGACCCCGGTCATGGCGAGCGTGCGCGAGTAGAGAGCGGCCATCAATAGCAGGATGAGGATCGGTGCCGCTGTTCTACCGACGGCGAAAACCGCCTCCCGCAGCTCCTTACCGCGCATGCCTTTGGCGAAGGCAAGGAGGAGAGCAAGCGCCGCTCCGGCGCCCGCCCCTTCGGTTGGTGTGAAATAGCCGAACCAGATGCCACCGAGCACCGCCGTGATGATGAACCCGATCCCGCCGATGCTGCCCAACATCCTCGACGATGGAACGTCCTTGCCGGTTTCGATGATGGCCTTTGGGCGCCCGTGAGCTTCCCCGACCCATTCCGGGCGAAGGAGCGATGAGATGATGATGTAGGCGAGGAACAGAAAGACCAGCAGCGCGCCCGGCAGCACGCCAGCGAGGAACAGCCGACCGATCGACTGCTCGGTCAGAATGCCCCAGACGATCATCAGGACGCTCGGAGGAATGAGCATCCCAAGGCAGCTACTGCCAGCGATGGCCCCGAGCGCGAAGCCGCGATCGTAACCGAAGCTTTTCATCTCAGGATAGGCAATGCGCGAAAATGCAGCGGCGGACGCGATGCTGACACCGGTCACGAAGGAAAAAATTGCATTGCCGAGGACGGTCGCGATCGCAAGGCGGCCAGGAAGACGCTGGATACCGCGATTGATCGCGACATAGATATCCGAGATCGCTCCCGATCTGCCGATGAATTCGCCCATGAGCATAAAGAGCGGAATGACCGCGAACGTGAAGTCGCGGAGCGCCTCCGCTGCCGTGCTGGCAAGCGTTGCCTCGACGATTCGAAATTTCCCGGTGACCAGGTACAGGCCGATCACGCTCGTGATCCCAAGCGCAACGGCGACATGAACGCCGATAAACACCAGCATCAACAGGAGAACGACGATCAATACAGCCGTATTGACATCAAACACGAGACGATCGTCCAGATCGTTGACATCGGAACGCCTGCGTCATAGCGCGACGAGATGTGGTTGTTTCCCGGAAGACCATCAAAGGACGGGTTCCTCGGCTTCGAGCCCGAGCCCCTCGACGATCGCCAGAACAAGATAATTGAACGCACCGAGTGCGCTGCCGACGAGGATCATAAAGCGCGTCGGCCAGACAGGAACGCGAAGTGCTCCTTCGCCGTCGAACTCGCCATTGGCGAACGAGCGGAGCGCCGGATCGATGCCGCCTTTCAGGAACAGGAGGAACAGACAGGCGCCTAGGAGGTAACCAAAGACACGGAGTGCCGACCGCGTGCGCTTGCCGAACAGATGTACGAGAAAATCCGCCTGTAGCATCGAGCGGCTGCGGATTGCGAAACCGAGTTGCAAGAAGACGATCATAACGACGGAGTTAGCGACGATCTCCTTCGTGCCCTGAAGCGGCATGTTGAGCGCGCGGAAGATGATGTCCGCAAGGATGACGAAGCAGAGCAAAAACGCCCAGGCGGCGGCCAGGACCATCAGGAGCTTGGTGAGCCAGTCAGCGACGCGTATGAGGGCCATATTTCTTTGACGAGCCTGGGCCGGGATGCGCGCCGTTTTGGGTACGCATCCGAGCCTACTGACAAAAGACTATTGGATCTCGTAGCGCACAGGCCATTCGTAGCCGTGTTTTTCCGCCGCTTCGAGGGTGAGCTTTAAGACCTCGGAGGCCGGTAAGCCTTGGCCGTCCAACTCGTCGGCCATGGTCTGTGGCCAGCTCGCCAATGACTGCGCCCAATCGGCACGCACCGCGGGGTCGATCTCGTTGACAGAGATAATACCCTTCAGCGTATCGATATGCTTGTCATACTCGACCTGGTTGACCGTTCCGGTTTCCTCTTCATAGTCGGTGGCGACCTCAAGCATGATCTCCTGGACCTCTGCTGGCAGCTCGTTCCAGGTGTCCAGGTTAATGGTCAGTCCATGCCAGGTAATCGAGCCGAAGCCGATTAGGGTATAGTAGGGTGCTGGTTCGTGCAGTTTTAGGTTCACCCAAGCGCTGGGGAACATGATCCAGCCCTCATAGACATTGGTCTTAAGCTCGGTATAGGCAGTTGCCAGCGAGCTTTGCACCGGGGTCACGCCGGCATATTCGAGCCAGTTTAGATTGAGTCCAGCACCTGCAATTTTCTGGTTCTTCAGATCATCGAGCGTTTCCCACTCGAAACTGGTGCCGAGATTGTAGCCGCCATCGGTGATGCGCGAGAGAAGCTTCTGATTAAACTTCTCTTCGAACACGTTCTGCAGATGCGGCACGGCGGCATAGACGTCCTGCGCCACGCGAAGGCTGGTGACAGGGTCCATCGTGCCGAAGGGCAGCATCACCTGGAAGGCGTGCAGCGGCAGATTGGAGGGCTCGAAGCAGTAGCAAAAGCCTCCAATATCGATGATGCCGTCCTGCACGCCCTCCAGCACCTCGGTGACCTTCACGATCGAGCCGCTATAGCCCTCGACATAATTGATGGTGTGGTCGGTGCGTTCTTCGACGCGCTTCTTAAGCTCAGGCTGGAAATAGCTCTGCATCAATCCCGCATAAACCACGCCCGGCGGATGTCCGGAACCGATACGAAGGGTTATGTCGTCGGCAATCGCGGGTATCGCTGCGAAACCAAGACTGGCGGCGAAGCCAGCAACAAGAATTCTGTTCGCCATTGTGCCTCCCCTTTTTTGCGGCCGGTTTTTTGACATGCCGCTCTTTCCCGCTCCAATGATCGGGCTGTTCTTTTGATTTAGTGTGAAACAGGTCGCCGTCCATTCGACGGTCGATTGGGGCTGGCCTGATTGACGTTCTGGATCATACTTATTGCAACGACATGTCGCACCGAAGGCGGCGAACTGGGAGGCAGGGCCATGCGTAGTGCTGACGGGATCGAAACCTCGGATGAAATGCCGATACCGGAGCGGATGAAAGCCTGGGTTTTGGGAGATCCGGACGTTCTCACGCTTTCGGAAAAACCGGTGCCCATGCCCGGCCGCGCCGAAGTTCTGGTGCGTATTGATGCCGTCGCTATCTGCGCAACCGACCTCGAAATCATCCATTACGGCTCGCCCGCTTTGATCCAAGGCGGGCCGCCCTTCAATAAAGACTTCACACCGGGGCATGAGTATATGGGCACGATTGCTGCGCTCGGCCCCGGCGTCGATGAATACCGAATAGGCGAGCGCGTCACAGTCGAGATCCATGCGGGTTGCGGCCAGTGCAAACGCTGTCGTCAGGGCATGTACACTGCTTGCCTGAACTATGGTCTCAACTATGGCAATGTCGATAAGGGTCATCGTGCCAACGGTTTCACGACCGATGGCGGCTTTTGCGAATATGCGGTTAACAACATCAACACGCTGGTCTCCGTTCCCGATGACATGTCGGACGAGGAAGCGACGCTGGTGGTGACCGCCGGCACGTCGATGTATGGGCTCACTGAACTTGGCGGTCTGGTCGCGGGCGAGAGTGTCGTCGTGACCGGCCCTGGGCCGATCGGCCTCCTTGCGGTCGCCGTCGCCAAAGCGCTTGGCGCAGGTCCCGTCATCCTGACCGGCACACGCGACGCGCGTCTGGAGATCGGCAAGAAGCTAGGCGCTGACTATGTCATCAATGTTCGAAGCGAGGCGAACACGGTCGACGCCATCAAACGGATCATTGGCGAAAAGGGTGCTGACTATGTGATCGAATGCGCCGGCACGGAGGATGCGGTTAACGAGGCGATCCAGATGATCAATCGTGGCGGTAAGATCTGCCTCGCCGCTTTCCCGCACGACCCGGTGACCGTGGATCTGCCCAACATGGTCAGGAACAACGTCTATATCTATGGCATCCGCGGTGAAGGCAAAAGCGCCACGCACCGCGCCATGGGCTTCATGCGCGAGAAACGTTTCGACGCCTCGCTGATTCACACCCACACCTTCGCGCTCGACGATCTGCCAACCGCACTTCGCTACGCGCGCGAACGAATCGAGGATGCCATTAAGGTGGTGGTGAAAGCGCAGATGTAATTCGATCGGCTGGGGACTAGGGGACGATGAACGACGAGCAGACCAAGCGCTTTGACGTCATTTTCGAAGGGGTGGGGCGTTCAAGCGGTAAAATGCGGAACGACATCTCGGTCACTTGGCCGATGATGAAGGAGTCTTTTGAGCTCGCGACCGACGAGGGGCCATTTCATGGTGGCGACGGAACAGCACCGCCGCCACTTGCGCTTTTCACTGCGGCGCTCACTGGCTGCCTGATGACGCAGATCCGTGCGTTCTCGAAGAGGCTGAACACGCCGATCCGTCATGTTGAGGTCAAGGCAAGGCTGCATTGGAATGGTGAGCAGTCGGGTGACGATCCCTACGAGACATCGCCGGTCGCCTTCGATCTGGATGTCGACATCGACAGCGATGCCAGCCCCGACGCGTTAGTGCGCCTCCTCAGCGCCGCCAAGAAAGGCTGTTTCATCGAGCAGACCTTGGCGAAAGGTTTGACCGTCGGCCACCGTCTTCGTGTCGGCGATGCGTGGCGCGAGGTTTGAAGGCTAAGTCAGTAGTCGCCGCGTGCCGGATAGTTTTTCTCGACAGCGAACGCAACTTTCGAAAGCAGGAATTCGACGTCGGGCCGTGCCCAAGGCATGTTGGAGATATCGACGAGATAAAGTCGCCCATCAGGCCTGATCCAGAAGAGACCGGGTTCACAAAAGACGTCCGTCTCGGTGTCTCGTATGGCTTTTGAGATATATAGGCCCCACTGCCTGGCGACCTGTTCACTGAACCCGTACCCAATTCTGAGGTCCGCCAATTCCCATTCTGCGGCGCTCTTGGCTGCTCGCTCGGCGTTGTCCATCGACAGCGCGATGACCGAAAGACCAGCGTCTGCGCACGGCCCGGCCAAGCTGTTGAGCTTTTGCAGGTAGCCTTTGCATACCGGGCAATGGTAGCCACGATAGAAAACGACCATTGTGAAATTCTCGGGCGTTTCCGAGGTCAGATCGAAACGACTGCCGCCAACCAGGTCGACGGTGAGCGCTGGAGCCTGCGTGTTGGGCAAGAGTTTGGTGCTCATAGACAATAGCCTTTCTCGTGGCGCTTGAACCAGCTCCTATCAGATCGAGGTGACGTTCCAGTTCTCGGTGACGTTGATACCGCTTCCGCGGATGACTTTGGCGACCGGGCAGAACTTGGCAAGATCGGACTTGATGGCCGCCATCTGCGCTTCTGTCGCATCGGTGGTGATGTCGATGTCCATCACGAGATCGGAGAAAGGCTGTTCAATGTCCTTTTCCAACATCACGCCCTGTCGATCGAAGTCGACGGAGACGCGAATATCCATAGCGCTCACCACGACACCCATGCCATGCGCGATGCGCTGCGTGATAACGTTGGTGCAGCCGATGAGGGAGGCCATCAGCGTCTCGGTTGGGGTCAGTCCCTGATTGGTGCCACCTCGGGCCTCCGGTTCGTCAATCAATCCTTCGACATCACGCACTTTAATGCGTGTGCGTGCGTGGGTCTCGGCCATAGCCGAGAGTTTCATCTGAACGTTTGTCTTTTGTCTGATGGTGACCATCGCCCCACTCCCCAGATTGAATTCGCGCTGCTAGCCTAACCTTTAGCTGATCATGTTTGATGCGATTATCGACGTTGACAAGAGCAGAGCATGATCGTGACAGCGGGAGGCAAGGGTTTTCGCATGAAAGCTCCCGATTTCGACTATGCTTGTCCGAAGACGCTGCGCGAGGCGCTCGCGCTGCTCGACGAGAATGGCCGGGATGTCATGCCGCTTGCAGGCGGGCAGAGCCTCATGCCTGTCTTGAACTTTCGCCTTGCGGCGCCTGATCTTTTGGTGGACCTGAATGCCATTAGCGAGCTGACGGGCATCACCGATCAAAACGATCAGATCGTCATCGGTGCGATGACGCGCTATGCAGACCTAGAGACGTCCGAGCCGGTCACGCGGCATCTTCCGCTTCTCAAACAAGCCTTACCTTTCATCGCCCATCCGGCCATCCGGAACCGCGGCACGATTGGTGGGAGTGTCGCGCTCGCCGATCCCGCTGCCGAGATGCCGGCACTGCTGTTGGCGTTGGATGCGACGATTATCCTGGCCTCGACAACAGGCGAGCGACAGGTCGCCGCTGACAACTTCTTCACCGGGCTATATGAGACGGCGAGGCGGCCGGACGAGATCGTCAAGGCTGTTTCGGTACCGAAGGCGTTTGGCGCTCGCCGCTTTGCCTTCGATGAGTTGACCAGACGGCATGGCGACTACGCAATGGTTGGTCTCGCTGCGACAGTTAGGGCAACGTCTCCTTTTCAGGAACTGCGGCTGGTTTTCTTTGGCATTGCCGACCGTGCCCTTCGCTCGGTTGACGCTGAGCGGGCCTTGAACGGTCGTACATGCGATGACCAGCAGGCGATGCAGCGTGCAACGGAGGCGCTTGCGGCGCTGTCCTTCGACAGTGATGTTCATTCATCCTCAAGCACCAAGCGCCATCTGGCCGCCGTGCTCCTGAAGCGCGTGATGAGGACGCTTTGACCATGGCGAGAACCAGGGACGTCACGCTCCAGGTGAATGGCGAGACAGTCACGCGCACGGTGCCGGTCAGGCTGAACCTTGTCGATTTTCTTCGGAATGATCTCGGCCTCACCGGCAGCCATGTCGGCTGTGAACACGGTGTTTGCGGGGCCTGCACAGTGGAGGTTGATGGCAGGACGGTGCGGGCATGCTTGATGCTCGCGGTGCAGGCTCACGGTGCGGATATCGTAACGGTCGAGGGCCTGAACGCGTCAGACCGGATTGGTGATCTGAAGGCTGCGTTTCATGAGCACAACGCGTTGCAATGTGGATATTGCACACCCGGCATGCTCGCGAGCGCCTTGGAATATATCGAGGGCGGAGGCACGTCCGACCGACGGGCCATTCGGAAACATTTGTCCGGCAATTACTGCCGCTGCTCTGGCTATCAGGCGATCGTCGATGCCATGGTCGCTGTGATCGAAGGACGGGCTGCACCATGACGGAAAAGCTTCATGCCTTCGATCGCCCCAACAGCTATATCGGTCGCTCTGTACCCCGGCCGGACGCGCACCGACTGATGGCCGGTCGCGGCCGCTTTGTGGATGATCGACAGCTGCCGCGCATGGTCCACGCCGCTTTTCTCCGTTCTCCCCACGCTCACGCCCGAATAGGCGCGATCCGCGTGGATCCGGCGACATCGCTGCCGGGTGTCGTTGCTGTGTTCACGGCAAAAGACCTTGCTGCCCATGTGACGCCTTGGTCAGGCGTGCTCACGCATCTGCAGGGATTGCGCTCACCCCACCAATATCCGCTTGCGGTGGATACCGCGCGTTGGCAGGGCGAGCCTGTTGCGATGGTGGTCGCGGAGAGCCGGGCCATAGCGGAAGATGCATGCGCGCTGATCGAGGTCGACTACGAGCCGCTTCCGGTAGCATGCGATATGGAGAAAGCGCTCGATCCGGACGCGCCGGTCATCCATGCTGAGTATGGCAACAATCTCGCCTGGGAACGGAACGTTGAAGCAGGCGATGTCGATGCCGCATTTGCACGAGACGACGTCGTCACGATCGAGCGCCACTTTCGCTTCAATCGTCATACCGGCGTCACGCTGGAGGCGCGTTCCTCGCTCGTTGACTTCGACCCGTCTGAGCAGACGCTGACCTATTGGTATTCCGGCCAAGCGCCGCATATGATGCAGGCGATCCTTGCAAAGCATCTTGATCTACCCGAAGAAAGTGTCCGCCTGATCGCCGAGGATGTCGGCGGGTCCTTCGGCATCAAGATTCACACCTATGGCGACGATATCGCCACCGCGGCCGCCGCGATGATCCTGAAGCGACCGGTGAAGTTTATCGCCGATCGTTTCGAGAGCTTTTTGTCAGATATCCATGCGCGCGATCACCGCGTGAATGGCAAATTGGGAGTCACCAGGTCCGGAGATATCGTGGCGCTGGAGATTGACGATCTCACCGGCATTGGACCTTACAGCGTCTATCCTCGCACCTCGGCGATCGAGTGTAATCAGATCCTGAACCTGACGGGAGCTCCGTACCGCATCGAGAACTACCGTGCGCGAGGTCGTGTCGTGTTTCAGAACAAGAACGTCATGTGTCAGTACCGCGCCGTCGGTCATCCCGTGGCGATGGCCGTAGCAGACGGTCTCCTTGAGGAGGCGGCGCATGCGATCGGTATGGATGTGGTCGAGATCCGTCGGAAGAACCTGATTGTTGATGACGCCTATCCCGTCACGACGGCGACGGGCATGAAGCTCGATGATCTCTCGCATCATAAGACGCTCGATAAGCTAATAGACATCATGGGCTACCAGCGACTGAGGGAAGAGCAGACAGCCTTTCAGGAGAAGGGCGTCTATCGTGGTATCGGTTTAGTCTCGATGGTCGAGGTCACCAATCCGAGCCCGATGTTTTACGGCATCGGCGGTGCTCCGATCGCCGCGCAGGATGGAGCCTCAATCCGGTTGGACGCGGCCGGCGCCCTGCATGTCGCCGCCTCGATCACCGAGCAGGGTCAGGGTACCAACACCATTATCGCGCAGATCGCTGCCGATGTGTTTGGGACAGATGTCGATCGCGTGAAGGTCACAACGGGCGATACGGCCAATGTTCCCTATGGCGGTGGCACGTGGGCATCCCGTGGCACCGGCATTGGTGGCGAAGCGGTGCTGCAGGCAGCGCTGGCCCTCAAGGCCCAAGTCTTGGATGTGGCTGCGGCCATCCTCCAGTCCGAACCGGACAAGCTCGATATTCGAGACAGCGTCATCGTGAACGTCAATGACGGCACCATGCGCCTTCAACTGGCAGAATTGGGGAAGATCGTTTACTACCGCGGCAATGAGTTGCCGCCAGACGTCAAGCCTGAGCTGGTGGCAACGCGGCACTACCGTGTCACCGACGTTCCCTTCGTCTTTACCAATGCGGCCATGGCCGCCCATGTTGAGGTCGACATCGAAACCGGCTTCATCACCGTCCTGGACTTCTGGGCGGTCGAAGACTGTGGTCGTGTGATTAACCCCCGCCTTGTGGACGAGCAAATCCGAGGGGGCATCGTCCAAGGCATCGGCGGCGCACTCTATGAAGAATGCGTCTACTCGGAAGACGGCCAGCTCCTCAACGCCTCCATGGCCGACTACCTCGTCCCCATGGCTGCCGAAATGCCGGACATCACCATTGCCCACATCGCGACCCCTTCCAAGACGTCGACCCTAGGCGCGAAAGGCGCAGGCGAAGCTGGTACCGGCGGCGCCCCTGCGGCCCTGATGAACGCCGTCAACGATGCCCTCCGTCCCCTCGGCGCAAGGATTACCGAACAACCCATGACACCAGAACGTGTCTTGTCATGTGGTGGCCTCATGGACTCTTAGTGCAAAGGCCAGAGGTTCGCCGTCCCGTCTTTCGTTCCTGAGGACTGAACGCTCGTTTCCGGGCAAGTGCCCGCACCGTAGGTGCTGGATTTTAGCCTGCACTTACCCCCATTGGGAGATCAAGATCGGCATCGGTTCATTCTGTGTGGTGTGATAACAGTTTGGGTACTAAGCGGTCTTCACGGGTAGCCCGTTGAAAGCTGGTCTCGATACCAGTCCCCAATCTCTGATGCCGTCATCCAGGCAATATCCTGGTAGCTGCCGATATAATCTAAAAGCTCTTCGAGATAGCGAATGCGGTGGGGGACACCGGTGATGTAGGGATGGATGGAGATCGCCATGATGCGGGCGTTGTCTGTGCTTTCCAGGTAGAGCCGGTCGAACTGGTCGATGCCACGTTTCAGGAGTTCGTCGGAGCGATGCTGCTGAAGGGCGTAGACGGTGATATCGTTGGTTTCGACGGTGTAGGGAATGGTGGTGATCGGATCTGAAGAGGTGTCGATGGTTTCGGGGAGATCGTCGATCACCCAGTCGGCGACGTAGCGGATGCCGTGCTCGGCCAGGAGGTCGAGGGTTTCGTCGGTTTCGGTAAGACCAGGACTTTCCCAGCTTTGTGGCGGCTTTCCCCAAAAGCTTGCTATAGCATCAACGGTGTGTCGGATGGCACTTCGCTGGTCGTCGAGTTTGTGCATGGGACCTTGTTGGAAACCGTGTCCCATGAACTCCCAACCGGCGTCCTTGGCGGCTGACGCGACGCGTGGATAGGCGGTGCAAACACTGCCGTTCACGGCGAAGGTCGCGGGAATGTTTCGGGACGTTAGGGCCTGCCATTGCCGCCAGAAACCGGAGCGCATGCCGTATTCATGCCAGGACCAGTTGGGCACGTCCGGTAGCAGTGGCTGGCCCATGGGCGGAGGCAGGACGGTGCGTGGCATGGCCCGCTCGATCCGCCACTCCTCCGCATTCAGGATCACCCAAACGGCCATGCGCTTGCCGTCTGGCAGCGTCAGCTTCGGACGATCGACGATCGCCTGATAGGGGATGCGATCGCTAAGGGGACGCGGCCCCATCGGTTACTTGATCTCGTACTGAACTGGCCAACTGTAGCCGACGCCTTCTACCGCCTTGAGATAGGCGTTCATAACCTCGGTACCGGGCATGCCGCGGCCGTCGGCGTCGGTGGCTTGCTGGGCGGGGAAGCTGGTGAGGGATTCGGCCCAACCGGCGCGGGCATCGTCGCCGAGGGTTTTGATTTCGGCACCGACATCCTTAAGACCGGAGAGGCCGGCTTCCTGACGGGCGTTCAGGGTCGCGCCGGCCTGGTCCTCATAGCCGCGGCCGACCTCCATGATGATGGTTTGCACGTCCGGAGGCAGGCGATCGAAGGAGCGGCTGTTCATGGTGAGGCCATTGACCGCCATCGCGCCGAAGCCGATCAGAGTGTAGTGGGGGGCGGGCTCGTAGAACTTGAAGCCGAGATAGGCGGACGGGAACATCAGCCAGCCATTATAGACGCCGGTTTGCAGCGAGAGATAACCGTCCGGCAGGGTGGACTGCACGGGAATGGCACCGGCGAATTCCAGCCAAGGTAGGTTGGGACCAGCGCCGCCGACCTTAACGCCCTGGAGATCCTCGACCGTGTCCCAGGGGTCCGTTGTGCCGAGATGGTAGTTGTCCCAGCCGTGCAGGCCGAGCAGCTTTTGCCCATAGTCGTTTTCGAACACCTCAGTGAGCCAGGCGACCTCGTCATAGACGGCACGCACGGCCTTCATCTGCTGGTCCGAATCCTGTGGGCCAAAGGGTGCATAATAGGGAAAGTTGTGGAGAAACAGCTTTGCGGGCTCGAAGCAGAAGCAATAGGCGCCGATGTCGAGAATGCCGTTTTGCACAGCCTCCAGGGTCTCAGCGACACCGGCGATGGCCCCACCATAGCCCTCGACGAACTCGATGGTGTGGTCGGTCTCTGCCGCGACTCGCTCTTTGACCTTTGGCACGAAGTAATTGGCCATGTCGGCAACGTAGACGGCGGGGCCGTTCGGGTGGCCGGAGCCGATGCGAAGCGTGATGTTATCGGCGCTTGCCGTGCCCGCAAAGGCCACACTCGTGAGAAGGGCTGCTGCGACCCCATAGCGTGACGGTGATCCGATCATCTCATCCTCCCTGTTGACGCCTTGGTCTTTTGTCGGCCTGGCGTTTGGCTTTTCGATATTTCCCCATATCCGCAGAGGGTGGTCAAGCCTTGGCAAGAAACGGGCAGCGATTGTCCAGCGCGCTTGCGTCGTTCCCAGCCTTTCGTTAGCGTCAATCTAAAGAAAAACGCGGGAAGGGCCGCGACGTTCGGGAGGATGGCGTTTGGGAGCTGCCGTCGGTTTGGCGCGATCGATTCATTTGGTCTCCGCCTTTTGGACTCTCGGCCTTGCCGTTTTGATCTTTTTGGATGTGGCCGGTCGCGGACTTTTATCGAGCCCCATACCGGGCACGAAAGAAATCATCCAAAACTCGGTGGTGGCGATTACGTTTCTTCAGCTACCGCTGGCCATTTATACCGGCTCGATGTTGCGCACCTCAATCTTCGCGGATGCGGTGCCGCCTTCGATCCGAAAGCTGCTGCGAACGCTGACCGCTCTTTTGGGCGTCGCCTTTTTCATCGGCATTGTCCTCAGTACCTGGCCGTCTTTTCTCGATGCGTTTCGCATCGGCGAGTATGAAGGCGAAGGGGCCCTTCGCGTGCCCACCTGGCCGGTACGCGGCTTGGTCCTGATGATGTCGATCTTCGGCGCAGTCGCCTATCTCACGATGATTGTGCTGGATTGGCAGGGCCGGCTGGTCGATGAAAGTGCCGCCCCCAATTCCCTCGGAGGTCAGCGCTGATGGGCGGGGACATCGCCCTTTGGATGCTGGCACTCTTGATCGTTCTGATTCTGCTTGGCGTCCATATCGGTGTGTCGCTGGCGATCTGCAGCGCTGTTGGTGTCTTTTTGATGCTCGGCAGTATGGAGGCGGCATTGGCCATCCTTGGCAACACGGCCTACGAGGCTGTGCGCAAGGATGTCTTTGCGGTCATCCCGCTCTTCGTGTTGATGGGCGATGTCATTTCCCGATCCGGGGCGGCGGGGGATCTTTATCGGATCTGCGATCGTGCGCTAAAGCGCCTGCCCGGCCGGTTGGCGATCGCGACGATTGCCGGCAATACGGTTTTCGCGGCGGTCACGGGCGTCTCGATCGCTGCCGCCGCTGCGTTCTCGCGCATTGCCTATCCCGAGATGAAGAAGCTTGGCTACAAACAGACGTTCGCGTTGGGTGCTGTCGCCGGATCTGCGTGTCTCGGCATGCTGATCCCGCCGAGCATTCTCCTGATCGTCTGGGCGATCTTGACCGAGATGAGTGTTGGCGCGCTCTTCATTGCGGGCCTGTTGCCTGGCTTGGTGCTTGCGTTGCTGTTTGCGGGCTATGTCGTGATTTCCGCTGCAAGAAATCCCGAGATCGCACCGGTCACGGAACAGGCTCTGGTGGATATGACGCCTGCAGAATTGCGTTCCGAGCTGACCGGTGGTTTGGGCATTCTGTTTCTGATTTTTCTGGTCATCGGTGGGATCTGGGGCGGGGTCTTCACGCCGACCGAGGCCGCGGGATTCGGTGCGCTCGGCGCGTTGCTCATCGGCGTGGTCAAGGGCATGCGTGGCAAGGAGATCATCGAGGCGATTTTTCAGGCCGGTAAAACGACGGCCCCGATCATGTTTCTCCTGATCACTGCCCAGATGTATTCGCGCCTGCTCGCGATGGGGGGTGCCGTCAATTACATCAAGGCGCTGTTTCTCGGCCTTGGCGTCGACCCGTTTGTGATCATCGCCCTGATGGTGGTCATCTGGATCATTCTTGGAATGCTGATCGACTCCGTCTCGATCATCTTGCTCACCGTACCAATCTTCGCACCCATTGCGCTGGCGCTTGGTCTCGATCCGCTGGCCTTTGCGATCTTCGGTATCTTGGTGATCGAGGCGGGCCTGTTGACGCCGCCCTTCGGTCTTTTGGTGTATACGGTCAAGGGATCAGTCCCGGACCCGACGGCGTCACTTAGCAGTATCTTTATCGGCTCGGTGCCATATTTCATTTTGATCCTTGTCGCCGCCTTCATCGTTCTCTTCCTGCCTTGGCTCGCCACCTGGTTGCCAGGTTTGATGCTGAGATGAGGGAGAGTAGAACTGTCGCCTTCTTGACAGTCGGTCATAGAGATAGCGTCTAACGACTGGCCAGACGACCTCAATACGCCGGAAAGAATCTCCCAAAGATGGCATGCATCGTTTCGGGCTTAGCGATAGCTGGCTTTGGATAGATGGTGTCGATGGGGGCGGAACAAGGTGTTGATCTGCTTGTGAGAACTGTAAATCGCTGAGCATGACACACCGACTTAAACTCGCTTTGGTGCATTGGATGCCTTCTCGGTTTGTCTCCAGCCCATCCTGGTCGTTTTATCCGATCTTTTTGGTGATGGGCCTTCCGAGCTTGAACATATGGTTGAGAGTATCGACACCCACCATCGCCTCAATCTTCCTTCTGATTCGCTGGATTACGAGATCGCAAGACGGGACCGATGATGCGTTTGCAACGGAACATCGTCGCTTCGACCAAAGCCTGGCGATTGTACATAGTTCCGAGAATCGGTTGGACGTCGAGTAGCGCGACTATATCGGCTGTGCTCGCTTCGTCCTGGAAGCCGGCGCTACCCTGCGATGCTCCGATCTCCTGGCCGCCATGAATGAGGATATGTCGGCCTTTCTCGAGGGTTGGGCGGCCGACCATCCCGATCAGGGCATCAAGGACAGGGACGGCTAAATTCTGGCGGCTCCGTCCAACCGCTTGGTGACCTCGTTTTCAGTCGGTGTTAACTTCCGGCTATGGGCGCCGCAACCAACGGTCTGGCTTGGCTTCTTTGCGTGGTCTCGCTCGCAGGCTGCGCATCCGTCCCGCCGTTGTCGCCGAGCGGCTCCGGGCCGAACGACCACGTCGTCAGCGTGGTTAGTGATGGATGGCATGCCGCCATCGTTGTTCCACGTACGCAGCTGGTCGAGACAGGTTTGGTTCCTGAGAAGGGTGACTTCCCGAATGTGAGGTTCATCGAATTCGGATGGGGCGACCGGGCTTACTATCCAGCGCGGGAGAAGATGCTAGATATGGCGCTCGATGCAGCCCTCAGGACGACGCCGGCCGTGCTCCATCTCGCCGGCTTCAATCGTTCGCCGGAACGGGTCTATGGCGATTCCAACGTCATATCCATTGCGATGACCGGCCGGCCATTTCGGCAATTGATCAAAGTCCTTGATGGTTATTTCGATCGCGAAGGGCGAGACCGTGCATCTTCCATAGCCCCCGGACTTTACCCGAACAGCAGGTTCTATCCCGCGCGCGGCGGTTTCCATTTGTTCAACAACTGCAACACCTGGACGACGCGTCTCCTGCGCGCAGGCGGCGTGAACCTGTCGCCGGTCGGTGTGATCACAGCAGGTCAGCTGATGTCCCAATTGCGTGCAAAAGATCGTCCCTCATCGAACGGAACAGGCGACTGAGGAAGCTCGCTAGAGGAGTCTTTGATCGTGAGCCCGATGCAGTCTTTCGGACAGGATATCTGGATCATGAACGGCGACCATGTCCGCATGTTCGGCATGCTGCCGTTCACGACACGGATGACGGTCGTCCGGCTGAAGTCGGGAGGGGTGTGGCTGCACTCTCCCGTGCGGCCGACGCCGGAAGGTCGCCGCGCGATCGACCAGCTGGGTCCGGTACAGTATCTCGTGGCTCCCAACAAGATCCATAGCCTCGGTATCGAGCCCTGGAAGTCGTTGTATCCCTCGGCAGAGGTTTGGGCCTCACCGGGGTTCAGCCGGCGTCATCCCGACATCGCCGTCGATGCGGTGCTGACCAACGAGGCTCAAGCCCCGTGGAGCGGTGACATCGATCACGGCGTAATCGATGGGCATGCGGTTCTCGATGAGGTCGAGTTTCTGCACAAACCTTCCAATACGCTCATAGTCACGGATTTGATCCAGAAGCACGAAGCTGCCGGCGAATCGTGGATATGGCGTGGCGTCAAGCGCATGGCGGGCATCTTGGGCGAAGACGGCGGCGTGCCTCTGGACATCAAGCTCAGCGTTCGGGACAAGACGGCGATCCGGCGGAGCATCGACAGGATCCTTGGTTGGGATTTCGACAATCTGATCATCGCACACGGCCATTGCCTACAAGGCGGTGCCAAGGAGGCAGTCAACCGCGCGTTCGAAGGGCTCACTGGGCAGTGAGTGCCTTGTTTTGGCTCGAGCCAATCTCTCGCCGGTCTGTCAGACTCTAGGCGCCGGCGAATTCGTTAACGAAGTCATTCCAAAGATCGAAAGCGTCGTTTCCCGCGTGACGGCAACTGGCTTTGGAGAGGCGAAGGCGATGGGGACGCAACAGCGTGTTGATCTGGTCATGCGCGGCGCAAAACCTTTGCGCATGACGTGGTGATTTGAAGTGCTGCATCACCAGTTCTCGGAGTCGCGTAGCTTTGTGTGAGGCCACGGCTCGGTTGTTCAGGCCTTCGCAACCTGGCGTGACATCTTCGGCATCCATCAAGCAGCCTGACCTGTCCTATCAACCCTGATCTTAGAATCTGACAGCACTAGATTGACGACGCCACAAGGTCAGCTGACTTTCAAATCTGGCTAAGCACTTCATTAACTTGGGCGAAGCTAAGCTCAATCAGCATCGCTACAATGCGTAGCCGCGGAGAAAACGTCAAAGGTTCAAGGGAATGGGTTGGCGGCCCAATCACCAAACAAGCAACGTCTATCAGATCAGGTCTTCTAAGCGACGACGCATGCGGCCTACTTTTGATCGCCGTTATTGGCGAAAACAACTTCCCTGGATCGTGATCTTCTTCCTGGTAGTCATCATCCTGGGATTCAGTGCCTTGTCCCCACCTTCCAAGCCTTGGTCAGTAGCGGTCACCCTCAGACATCTGGCCGCCGAACCTAATTGCGATGCTGCCCGAGCTGTTGGCCTCGCTCCGGCGGTGCGCGGCAAACCTGGCTATTACCCCCAACATGACCGGGATCAAGACGGGATAGCGTGTGAGCTGTGGCCACGCTGAGATACGCAGTTTTTCCAGAGGAATCTAAAACGGCCCTTTTGGCAGCAGTGCCCCGCTGTCCCTAAAGAGCCTCCTTCCGGAACAATTAGGCGCGATCGAAATCCGATAAGAGCCATGACCAGGGCAGGGAAGGGCAAAAAGTCCCTATCAAAGCTGGGGTGGCATCGGTCGTTTTTGAAATCAGTCCATGGATGAAAGTCGATCAGGTCGCCAAGAATTTCTCGACCCCGTCTAGGGGCTAAGAAGTTTGCATCCTGGACTCTACGACCTCTAAACCGATGCTAAAATACGACAGGCAATCGAGTTATGGAACGAAACAAGGCAGAGCTATGAACCCGTCTTTGAGGAACCCTGCGAAGGCCGATCTTCCGTCGTGGAAGACGATGGTGCGGGCGTATTACGAAGAGGACGGGCTCGTCTATCGTGATGATCGGCAGTCAAGGGCACTCGAAATCTTGGTGGCAGGTGATCCCTTGGCGAAAGGTTGGTTCATCGACGTCGAAGGCGTCACAGCTGGATATGCGGTTATCACTTTGAGTTTCAGTGTCGAAACTGGAGGACGAGATGGCTTCATCGATGAATTGTTCATTAAGCCAGAACTCCGCAATCAGGGGCTTGGTCAACGTGTGCTCGGCCTCATCGATAAAGAAGCTCGAATGCTAGGGCTTGGACGTATGTACCTCGAAGTCGAACATGACAATCCAGCCATAAGACTATATCGCCGTGCCGGCTATAGCGATCATGAGCGACATCTGTTGTCAAAATGGCTCTAACAGCAGCCGATAAAAGCTACTTCCGGCATATCTCAGCGCTGCAGAGATGGTCTGGAAAGAAATAAGCGCGATGCTTTACTGAAACACGGGTTAAGTGTTCCGATGGGTCTGCAGGTCTTCGCTGAGCATGTCGATGAACTGCCGAACGCGCGGTTCCAGCAGGCGCTTGTGGGGGTAAAGTGCAATGATGGGGACTTTTTTAAGGCTCACCTTGGGCAGAACACATTCCAGCCGACCTTCACTTATGTCGTCGCTGACCAACAAACGTGGCAGGAGGGCAATACCCAGCCCCTGCAACGCCATCTCGCGCAGCGCTTCAGCGCTATCGAGGCGAAGGCGCACATGGCCCTGCGCCCGGACCCAGCTTCCATCATCTTCTTGAAGATGCCATCCCTGCCGCTCGTTGCGGCTTGCGAACTGTAACAGGTCGTGCCGCGTGAGTTGCTCGATATGCAAAGGTCTGTCCCGCGTCTCGAAGTAGGATGGTGCGGTACATAGCAGAACGTCGTCCCTGAAAAGAGTCCGCGTGATCAAGCTCTGATCCGGTGGGCGCACGCCGACGCGGATCGCAAGGTCGAAGCCCTTTTCGACCATATTGTCGACCCTGTCAGAGAGCGACAGTTCGATCTGTGTCTCTTGCCAGGCTTCGAGGTACCGACGCACGGTGGGTAGCAATAATCTGCGTCCAACGGCGTCAGGAGCGGTCATTCGTAGCATTCCGCGCGGAACGCCGCGATCGCTGGCAATAGTATCGTCAGCGGCCTCGATCGCCTCACGAATGGCAAGGCCCCGCTCGTAAAGTCGTCTTCCTTCCTCGGTGAGATCAAGCGCCCGTGTCGTGCGGTTCAGAAGCCTCGCTCCATACCTATCTTCGAGCCGCGCAACTGCTTTGCCGGCCGTTGACCGAGACAAACCGAATGTCTTGCCCGCTGCGACGAAGCTTCCCGTTTCGATAACCGAGAGAAAGACAAGGATGTCGTTGACCTTCGATCCCATCATGATGATCACACTATAGCATTGAGATCGCTACTGAAGCGAACTCTATTCGCCAATTGGTACATCTAAGTGTTTCGGCGTGACATTCAGCAAAAGGAAAACGACATGTCTGCGCCTATCGATCGCATGAATCCACCCGCGCTGCCGGATGCCGGTAAGGTCGGGTATTCGCAAATTTCCATCGCACGGCCCGGGCCTTTAGCTTTCGTATCCGGCCAGGTCGCCTGGCGGCACGATGGATCTCCGGCACCCGCATCGCTCGCTGAGCAGACCGCCGTCGTCGTCGAGAACCTGCAAGGCGCTCTGGATGCCCTCCAGGCATCCACAGACGACATCGTTCAGATGCGCATCTACATGACCGACCTCCGTCCCGAAACCCAAGAGGTCGCGATGGGTGCGATCATCGGTTTCCTCGATGGTGCGCAGCCGAGTCTCACTGGCATAGGTGTGGAGGCCCTAGCCGGTCCGGACCTCCAGATCGAGGTGGAGATGGTCGTGAAAGTCTCTGCCTAATCGAAGCCCGGGAAAAGCACATCCATGACACCGCTCACTCAATACCAACCCGAACCGAACCGTCGGGACGTGCGGCTGACTGGGGCCGCTGCTTTAGCCGCAGCACCTCTCCCACGGATCGCGTTCGCTCAACCACAACCCGAATTCAAAGGAAATCAAGAAATGTCTACCTTCACAACAACCGACGGGGCCGAGACTTTCTATAAGGACTGGGGCCCTAGAGATGTACAGCCCATCTTCATCCATCATGGCGGGAGCGCAGTCGGTCGCCGATGATTGATTTGTAGCGGCCAATCGCTGTCTCGACGAGGCTTTGCTTGCCTTAGTCATGCGCCTTCTGCCAGGCCATCTGGCCCTTGCTCCGGAGCTCGAGGATGTGTCGATCTCGCTCAGTTTGCTGGACTTCGACCTCGCTGGACGACACCGCCGTATGGCGCGGTGGAGTGACCGCCTACGTTGGCGGGTTGTGCGAATAGCGTTTGACCGCTTCATAGACCGGCTCACCATCATAGGCGCCGTCAGCCATTAATCGACCGAACACGCCGTCGACCTGATTCAGGATGTCACCGACCTGGTCAGAATCGCCGGTATCCTTGTCTGTCAGATGATAGGCAACGATCATGCTGCTCTTCGCGTCCAGGCCGATATGAACCTTCTTCCAGCCACGATGTTTTTTTACCGTGCTTCTTGGCGCACTATTCACCCTGAACGAAAGTCTTCAATCCTGTGCTGTCGATGACAAGATCCAGAGGCTCTGAAGAACGCCGGATCCAGGGCTCGATCGACAATGCGGTGCCGGCGCAGGGTTGCTGCGCTTGCGACCGTTAGTTCTTGCCCATAAAGGTCGTTGACAGAAGTTCCTGTCGGGCGGACCATCCGACGCCAGGCCGCTTAGCTAAAGGCATCCTCCAGAGCAATACCGTCTCACCTCGTCACCGACCCTGCCGTCATGCCCGCCAGGAAGTACCGTTGGGCGAGGAGATAGAGGAGGAGCAGGGGGAGTGAGCCGAGGACACTCATCGCCATCATCTCGTTCCATTCGAACGCATGCTGGCCCATAAGCAGCTGGATGCCAATCGGCACCGTGCGCAGCTCCATAGATTTGGTGAGTGTCAGGGCGAACAGGAACTCGTTCCAGGCGAGCAGGAAGGTGTAGACCGCGGTCGCGACGATGCCGGGAATCGAGAGGGGCACCAGGACGCGCCAAAGGGCGGTCCAGCTCGTTCCGCCGTCGATCAGCACCGCTTCGTCCAGCTCTCGCGGCAATGTGTTGAGAAAGCCGGTCATCAAGAGGATCGCGTACGGAAGCGTGAACACCAGATAGGTGAGGATCAGTGCGAAATAGGTATCGAAGATCTTGAAGGCCACGACCATGCCGAAATATGGGATCAGCAGTGTGATCGGCGGCACCGTCTGGGTGCTGATGATGATGACGTTGAAGGTACTTTTAAAGCGAAAGCTGTAGCGGCTAAAACTGTAGGCCGCCAGTGTCGCCAGGACCAAAGTGAGGAGGGTGACCACGCCGGCAACCAGATAGCTATTCAAGAAAAAACGAACCTTCACGGGATCAGAGAAGATCGCTTGATAGGCGCCGAGCGAGAAAACGTCGGGCAGAATCCTCGGCGGCAGCGAGAAGATCTCCGTGTTGGACTTCAGCGAAGTGAAAACCATCCAGAGAACTGGAAAGCAGGCAAAGACCAGACCGACAGCCAGACCCAGATGAACGCCGACAGCCGCAAGATCCAGTCTTTTGCGTTGGTGCCGATCCATCGGTCTCATCTCGTACGGCGCTGATGTCTGATGTAGAAATAGGTCAGGATCATCGAAAGAAAGAAGATGACCACCGCACTCGCCGCGGCCGCGGAGAACTGGTAGCGCGTGAACGCCAGCTTGTAGGTGTAGGTGCTCAGCATTTCGGTCGTGTTGATAGGCCCGCCGCCGGTCGTCATCCAGACCAGTGGGAAGACCTGCATCGTCCAGATAAAGTCCAAAAGCGCGATGCTGATCATGATCGGAAAGAGCTGCGGCAGCGTGATGAATACAAGCTTGTTCGGGCCGTTCGCTCCATCGAGGCTTGCCGCCTCGTAGAGTTCCTTTGGGATGCCCTGAAGCCCGGCGAGCAGGCTGACCATATAGAGTGGGTAGCCGGCCCAGATGTTTACGAAGGTTAGTGCGTGGATCGCGGTTGCCGTCGACGAGAACCATTCGATCTTCTGGTCGATGATGTTAAGCGCGATCAGGTAGCCGTTGATCACGCCGTTCGGATCGAGAATGAGCCGCCAGACGATCGCGATGATGACAGCGGTGAACAGCCAGGGAAGGATGAACAGAACCCGCAGGATCGCCCGTAAGCTGCTGTTGACCTTATCCGAGTTGAGCATAAGGGCGAACAAGAGGCCGATGAGGAGATGAAAGACGACGCTCATTGTGGTGAAATACAACGTGTTGCCGATCGATTGAACGAAGACCGGGTCGCTAAAGATGGTCTGGAAGTTCGCGGCGCCGACGAATTGCGGATCGGATTTGAGGATGGCGCCGTCCTGAACGGAATAGCGAAACACCATCCCCATGGGGAACAGCATAAGAAGAAAGAACAGGGACATGGCTGGGGCGGTGAAGAGATAAGGTGCCGCCGCACGGCTCCACCAATATCGGTTGGGCCGATCCGTGCTGCCTCTGTCACCCTTTACACCGATGTCCTTCAACGGCTGGCCATCACTACGATAAGACAACGGTGTTCGTGGATGCTGACCAAGCGGAGCGCCGCCGTGAAGGGGCGCGACGGTGCTCCGCTTGGAACGATCACAATCAGAATTCGGCTTCCCATTTCGCCTGGGCATTCGCCGCCGCGTCCGCCGCGGACTGGTTGCCGTCGAGCATTTGCTGGACCTCGACACCGAGAAGACGCATCAGCTCCTCGGCCACCGGAAGCCCCACGAACTCGTTGGCGAGATAGCCGGTCTGGAAGATCTCGAAGGCCGTGCCGAATAGCTCGTCCGAGGTCACGAAGTCCGGCTCCGCGTTGACATTGCCTGGGAAGGCATTGGCGATCGACACGAGCTTCGCATTGACCTCTTCGCTCATAAGGTAGGCGACGAGCTTGAACGCTTCTTCCTTGTGTTCGCTGTGCTCGCTGATCCCGATACCCCAGGAGGCATAAGGCAGACCGCGTGCACCGTCATAACCGTCCTTGGCGGGTAGAGCCGTGATCCCGAAGTTGAGATCTGGATTGCGCTCGCGGATCAGGTTGATGTGGGCGAGCGAATCTACCATCATACCTACGCGGCCATTCACGAATTCCTCGACTTTGTCCTGCTCCTTCTTGGCGAACGCGCCCGGCGAAATCAGCCCTTCGTCATACATTGATTTGACGTATTCGAGCGTCCCGACCACGTTGTCGTTGGTGAGATCGGGCTTGCCGTCCTTCATCATGCTGTCGCCCGAGGCCCAGACCCAGGACATTACGTCGTTCTGGATGCCGTTCGGGGCCTGCAGAGAGAGCGGCAGAACCCAGCCATACTGGTTCTTGGACTCATCGGTCAGCATCGTTGCCGCCTCGACGAATTCTGTCCTGGTGGTGGGTGGGCTTTCGAGGCCGGCTTCGGCCATCAGATCGAGATTGACGAAGATCGGATAGACGAATGACGCTACGGGAAACATGTAGCTGTTGCCATCGAGGCTGATGATGGCCGCGACCTGTTCTGAATCGAAGCCGGAAGCCTCCATCAGGCTGTCCATCGGCGCGATCGCGCCCTGCTTCGCGAGATCGTTGACCCAGGCACCGTCTAGGCCGACGACATCGCTCAGCGTGCCCGAGGCAGCACCCACCACGATCTGGTCCCGCGTGCTGGCATAGGGCCCACTCACCAGTGAGACGGTGATGCCGGGGTTTTGCGCTTCGAACTCGTCCATGATCCCACGCAGCGCGCCAGCGGGAAGCTCCGGCTCCCACCATTGAATGAATTCGAGATCTGCCTCGGCATGCGCAGCCGATACGCCGAGCGTCGCCGCAAAAGCTGCTGACATCAGCAGCGTCGAAGTCTTTGTGATATTCACTCTGTCCTCCCTGTTCTGGCCCGGCTTTCGCCCAGCCGATGAATGCGGAAGACTTGCCGGCTCTTTTCGAGGCCTGGATTTTGAAAGAGGCAAGGAGGTCGTCGTGCTAGCCGCCTTGCCTGTCAGCAAGCCTTCCATGCCTTCTGACGAAGGCTTCTTTGCGCAATATTATACGACTTTATCAGGCAAGACTTGCTGGTCAACCCGATAAAACCGCAAAATCCTGCATAAAAACGCGACACTTGCCTCATTGCGGACTTCCATGCCCCAAAAGGCTATTGCCAGTCATGATACCAATATTTCTCAAGCGATCTCGTTACAGCAGCCGAATCCAGGATCGGCTTATAAGGCGCTCCATGCTTGGCGGTGATCTCTGCAAGTTCCGCCAATCTGGAGGCTGCGCGGTCGACACCTTCCTTCGAACTATCGGAACCGCCCTTGGGAACAGCATCCCGCCAGATCGACCGTCCCGCGACGAAACCTGCGGCGCCACCCTCGCAAGCGAGGCGAACCTGAAGCCGGAAATCGTCATAGTCGACGCCGGCCGACAGGATCACCCAGGGGATGTCCACCGCTTCCGAAATCCGCCGGCAGCGCTCCGCCGATGCGCGCTGTTGCTCTTCGGTCGCCACGCGCCCCGGAAATTCGAGCTTCAGCATGTCGGCACCAAGCTCACATGCGATAACCGCCGATTCGACCACGCCTTCGGCGCGCCGGTCCTGCCATGCATCCGAAGATGAATCTTCGCCGTCCAAAGGGTTCCAGATCGGCTCGACCACCAGGGGCAGAGAGACGTTGGCACAGTCCTTGACCAGCTTGGCGACGATGTCGCGCTGGACCTGATCGATGGGACCGTCTGGGCGGAAGTACCAGAGCAGCTTGCACATATCGCCGCCCATTTTCTTGATTTTCGAGGCGTTCCAGTTCTTGCGATACCGGGTTTCACCCCTGGGGCCGGTGCCGAGATAGCCGCCCTCCTCCTCGACACACACCATGAGGCCAGTATCGCGGGAGAGCTTACCGGACAGGATCGCATGCGCTGCAGCATATTCCGGGTCGAGCAGGAACGAGCTGACATGCGGGGACAGCGTTTCGATGAGCCTGAGCTTGCTCTCGACGGTGCGCTCGTAAGGAACCTTGCCCAGGTCCGGATCAATCAGCTCCCGATAATCGTCGCCATGGTCGAGAGCGCAGGTGAGGAAGAAGCCGTCAGCACTCGTGACCATTTGAAGGCCACGGAGCTTTCCCGGATCCGGCAGGATATCGGCGTCGAGATGGGTCATTACGGGTCTTTCCAAGTCGAGGTTGAACGGAATCCCGCAAGAACGGCAAGCGTGCCGGCGAGAAACGAGTCGCCGAGGCCGATCGTTGATGCGGGGTTGTCAAGATGGGGGGCGGCACAGCTCACGAAATGTCCGCCTGTCGGCGCTTTGGCGATGGGAGGCCAGGGAGGCAAAGCGAGCTTGGCACCTTCTGGCAACCCGGCAGGCCGGGTCGGCTGGCCGGCATGGGCGCGTGCGGAGGCCGTCAGGCATCCGAATTCGAGGGCGCGCAGCTCCTCCGCTGGATCGCTCATCGTGAAGGACAATGCCCAGCGATCCTCGTGAACAGTCACCCGCGACAGGCCAAGGTCGCTAGCGAGGTTCCAGACGGCGTGCAGGATGGCATTGGGTGTGCGAAGATCGCCTGAATAAAGCTGATGCAGCTCGCCGAAGTTCATGCCGAGCGAGCTGTAGAGCCCAGCGAAGGCAGCGAACATGGCGTCGCGATCGCTCGGGCTTTGGAAGTCCGCCAGTTCCAGATGAACGAGCGGTATGCCGACGTCCGCCCATTGTCGTAGCAGGTCACCGCCCCAGGCTAGAGCGCGTATGAGCTCGTGACCGCTGAGTGCGTTGAAACCGGACACGACGGCGGCACCGGCTGAAGGCTCCGGGCTGCTAGTGTAACGCGCGAAGGCTTCGTCCTGTTCGATCGGGTCCTCGGAGAAACGGACGATGATGCGGTCCGCCCGAGTCGGTCCTTTACCCTGGCGGGTCGGGCTAAATTCGATAATCGGGTGGACCGGTGCCGTCTTTTCTGAAGGGATGAGTGCGGTGGCACGATCGGCTGGCACGAGCATGACATTGGGGTGCAGGAGGGAGAGCAGTGCCGGGTCGCGACGCTCGATCGCGAGAACGGCCTTCGCGCCGAACAAGGCGAGCTGGTTGGCGACCTGAACGCCGGTGCCACCTGGAAGCACGCGCTTTGGCGCCAAGCCCGAAAAAAATGAGGCCCCTTCGGCCCAATCGACTTTAATCTCGCCGCCATGTCCGGCATCGGCGAAGGATGCCAATTCCGCCTGAAAAGTACGGGCGGCTTTTCCTTTCGCGCCATTAAGCGCACACAAGACGAGATCCAGATTGTAGAGATGGTCGATACAGGCCGAGAAACCGCAATAGATGGGGGTGAGGCGGCTGGCGCCCTTGTAGATTTCCCGTGATAGAGACGTGTATTTATCGGGCAAGTATTCTTTACCATTCCGCGGTGTCCATCTATGCGATAGCTTAGCGCGGCAATTTCTGCGGTATCATTCGACTTTTTGCGGTTTATCAGCATTGAATGGCGGGGTCAAGAATGATAACGGTCAATCCATCGGAAGACAGGAGAACGCGATGCCGCAAAGAAGAGCGAGTGCCCCGGCGCGTCTCCCGCTAAGGCGGCGCAGTGACATCCTGTCGTTGGTCGAACAGAACGGGCAGGCGAGCGTCGCCGAGCTGTCGCAGATGTTCAGTGCGAGCGACGACACTATCAGGCGCGATCTCGACGCGCTTGCAGCTCAGGGAAAATTAAGGCGTGCCCATGGCGGGGCGATCTCGCTCTCGGACGAAAACCTGCAGCACGAACCGATCGTAAATCGCTATCAGGCCAACGTTGAGGCCAAGGACCGCATCGCGAGACAAACCGCGGCTCTGGTCGGGGACGGCGAAACGCTCTTCATCAACGGCGGCACGACAACGCTTGGGGTTGCGAAAGAACTGGCCTCAAAGACTCGTCTGACCGTGCTCACCAACAATCTCCTGATCCCGGCATTGGTCGATAAAACGGTCACCTGGGATCTCTACGTGATGGGCGGCCGCTACCATGCTGGGTCGCAGGTGACCACGAGGACTGAGGGGTTCAGCCTGCTCACCACGGTCACCACGGATACCGCCATCATCGGCGTCGGTGGTGTGTCGCCGGACAGCGGGTTTACCGTCAGCCTCTTCGAGGATGCCGCCGCCATCAGGCCGATGGTGAGCCGGGCGGCCCGGGTGATCATCGTCGCCGATTCGAGCAAGTTTGGCAGAGACAATCTGGTCCCCATTTCGGTTCAGGACAAACCAACGTTCCTCCTGACCGACGAGCATCCCGGTGCCGACATCTCGGATTGGCTCCTGGCGAACTCGGTCGAGCTGATCGTAGCCTGACGGAACAGACTTCGCCGTCAAGGTGAAATTGGTTGGTTCCAGTCGCCGATGTCCGCAAAATCGTTATTCTTCTCACGACACCTGCATCCGCTTGTGTCCATCTTTGGCACGTCTCGGCCGAAGCGCTTCCGGCAAAAAAGCGCTCGGAAGCAGACATCCTGCACCGAATTCTGCCTGAACGGCAGGTTGGCGGCTCATAGCAGACATCAGGCAAGGAGAGCTAGATTCCGGGTTTGACCCAGTGCCGACCTTCGCCTGTTTGACACCCATGCACCGAGTCACACTTAGATCTGAGAGGATATTTCTTATGGATTTTGGGGTGGCTGGCTATGCAAAAAGGATTTTACGTTACCGTATTGCTCGCTTTTTTGTGGTCCTGTCCAGCTATTGCGCAGAATCTCATTAAATCAACCGGAGACAAACAAATCGAGCTAAGGGAGGCTCGACTAGAAAAATGCCGAAAAGCCGAAGCGCGTTGCAATACCACACCTAGCTCGTTGGATTATAAGCTTTGGGTCGATCGCGAAGATGTACCCGTGTTGGTGTATGGCAATTGTATTCGGTACGCACATAATTCGCGTCGTGTAATGGGAGAGGCAGCAAGAAAGCGAGCAATTGAGATCTACAGAGAAATGGTAGCGATTGCTGCTGCGAGGGCAGCGTCAGCATGTGGTCACTGCCCATCAGACGAGTTCTGGAATTCCAAGACTGGCAAAGATCTCGTGAAGAGTGGAGGTTCTGGCGATCCGAAGGTTTGGGATCAAATGATGAAGCAATGTCGCCCACAGCTTGAGCAGGTTCAGGATGTCTCTGAACCAGAGCCTGCTGACGATTGCGAGATACAATTGCCGGTTTCAGACAAGCGCATCGAAATAGATGGCGAAACTACCTCATGTCCAGCGCTGGCAGAAAATATCCGCGACATCCGCTCTGAAATAGACGAGCTAACGAAGAAGAATGATTTGGCAATGGCAAATGATCTAACAGAAAGAATGGAATCGATTTTGAATCGGATCGATCGGACAGAATTTGCCGATGATACCAGTGTTGTCAGTATTTTGACCGGTGCAGTAGGCCTGCCTACTGGAATTGTCGGTGTGGTTCTTTGTTTAGATCCTCCCATAACAGCAGTTTGCGTTACCGCTGCTACAGTGGGCGGTGTTGCCACTTTATTTGGATTTGGATCGTCGATATTGGGAAAGGCTAACAGTGTAACCGTTGGGGAGTTCAAGGCGGATCTAAGAGATATCATAGGGAGGATAAAAGAAAGAGACTTATCCATGAAAGAGGTGAGAAGAAATATTGATGAAAGGATGAACCGAGCCAACATGCTCTGCACGGTCGTCCAGCGGGAGTGCATGTAGTGTCCGTTCTTGGCACTTCCCAGTCATGCAGGTTCCGGCAGAAATGCGCCCGGAAGCGGTCATCCCGCATGATTTTCTACCGGAGTGGCGGCTTAGCGGCGCGTAGCAGACATTACGCCAGGAGAGCTAGATTCCGGGTTTGACCCAGACCTGACGCAAGCTCGATAAAGGCTGCATTGCAGTTGCCAAAGCCGTTGCCCATCCAAAACTCATAAGCGATGATAGTTTTTGGTCGGATTTCATGCCTAAGAGGCGGACGGACCTGGAATGCTGGCTCAGATTTGGACATTTCTCGCGGATCCCGAAAATCGTACGATAGTTGCATGGATATTTGGCGGTCTTATGACTGCGATTGGCGGGCTCTGGACAGTTTTCAAATACTTCAATGACAAAAAGCAGACGACTGGCAAAGCCGATTCCAATCTCAAAGTTTCCAGCGAAAATGTTAACGTACGGGCCGATAGGGGAGGGATGGCAGCAGGTCGAAATCTCAATGTTCGCAATCACATCACAATTAATTCTGATCGATTTTCAAAGCGTGCGCTCTTATTAGTTCTGGTTGGTTTCTTGGTCCTAGGATATGCGGGATTGAACTCAAATAGAGCTATCCTGATACAGATAACTCATTTTTTTGGCTGGTATAGCCTTGGCCATGAATTGGGTCACGGTTTGCGACCGGGTGAAGCAGACTCAGACAATTTCTTTGTGACAGACTTCTCCAAGGAATCTTTTGAGAGTTTTCTTGAAGATGTATCTTCCGCCTACACAATCGAACAAAGTAATTTAAGGACTTCGAGCATAAGAGCATACGTCCGAACAAAGAAATCGAACTACCTCTCAATCGATTTTGTGGCATCTCTTACATACACTCAATATGGCGGGGGTGGCCCTGGAGGAATCTTTTTCGGAATCGGATCTTCTCAGAACAATCCTAATTTTTACAATGAACCGTCTCAGTCAATATTCTTTCTTGATTTCGCTAATGACTTTGCATTTAAAGGCATTTCTGTAAGAAGATGGATTGAGAATGGATCAAGAATTAAAGAAGAAGATCGCTTCACTTCTGAACCAGAGTCTTTCGAGGGACTTGCAAAAGTCCAGATTGAAAAAGTCGGAAACACTCTGACATTCAAGGCTGACTTACGCTTCGATGGACTCGATTTCAAACCCCATTTCTCTGAATCGATAGATTTGTACACTGAAGCGTCGTTTTTGGATGACACAAACTCACACGTTTTTTTTGGTACTGGTCGATCAGGTTCGGTTTTTCATGAGCTGGTGCTTCGATCTCTCGATCAACAGAAGCAGGCCGAGGTCGAGCCTATTGGCCACCCTAGCTATCCTGTTGGCACAGAATGGGTCTGGAAAGCCGGCACTGGTGAGACGTTTAGTGACCGCGTTATCGAAAGTAACGGTACCCAAGTTGTGTTGAAAAGAAATACAGATGGTTGCATCCACACGGACAACACCGATAGCGACGCTGGGGGCGCCTTGGGACGGCGAAATTTCTACCGTGGATGCGCCTGGGGCACCGGCTCTTCTCAGGTCGTTCAACACTCAGGCGCGCTATTTCCACTCCGCATCGGCGCTAGAGAAACAAGCACCACAATAAACGAACAGAACGGTATTGCTCGCAAAATTGAATGCTCGGTTACTGGAAGAGAAATAATAGCTGTTCCGGCTGGAACATTTGATTCGTATCGCGTTTTTTGTAAGGAACCCGGCTTTCTGGTTGAAAGATACTATTCCGTCAAGCATGGGACACGAGTCCAATATAGGCGAACGCACCTTTCGAATGGATACGTTAGGTTTCTTCAGTTGGTGAGTTTTAAGCCCGGTTGAGTAAATTGCAGGAGCGCTGCTTTGTTGGAAGCGGAACCAAACTCTAAAGGTCATTTTGCTCACGGATGGTGCTGAGCACCGGTTCCCTGGCGGCCGGAATTGGCACTCCCTGGCCACTAGCCCGCATTTCTCACAGGGTGGTTAGATCAAGGTCGTTTTGCGTTTGATTATGTGTGCGAAGGCGTGCGTGAGGATTTTGGTCCGATGGTTTTGCTTGTTTTCGGTTCTGAGCTGATGTTCTGGAGCGTTTTTCAGGTTTCGTAGGCACGATCAGCGCATCATTGATGGTGACCTCGGCAGAGGCCTGTTTGGGCCAAGTTTTTCGGCAGGTCAGGCTGCTTGCTGACCGAGCCGGAGGCAGGCGAGCGCAAACTCATTCTGATAGGGATA